>CANLMN010000028.1 GCA_947492105.1 uncultured Aquimarina sp.
CATGATTTATATTTTTATAATGTTATACGTTATTTCTATTCGGATGTCCTTAGAAACACTTTGTTGTTGTTTTCTTTCGACAGTACAAAGATGGGTTATAAATCAGGGGTATAACATGTTGTTTTTTCCTTATGGCTTACATATTTTTCCCAAAAAGGATAAATTACAGTAATAGCACTAAACAAGAGCGGAAATTATAAGGGATACATGAGGATCATAATATACTAGACGTATTACTAGGGGACGATTTATTAGGCAGGAGTTTTGAAAATTATTCTATCGCTGTATCCACATTCAACCCCGCAGCATTAAACAGTCCTGCATTAGAGGAAAGCAGTTTTACCTTTAGGCTGTTTTCTTTGAGTCGTGCATTGATTAGGCTTTTTTCTCGTGAATTGATAAGGAATAATGAGCTTTCGCCCAAAGAAAATTTACGTTCCTCCGCAGTCACTAGGGCTGTATAATCAGTGACTATAGTGTTTATAAGAGTGTTTTGTTTTTCTAGAGAGGCGATTTCTGTAGTAGCTGCTCTCATTTTGTTCTGAATGCTTAAAGAAGTTGAGGCACGTTCAAACCGCATATCTTGTATTTTTGCTTTGGCTAATCGCAACTCTCCACGTTCTTTGCGAAGAAAGAGAGGGGTGCTGAAGGTTAGGCCACTTTTGTAATTAGCAGTGTTGAATTTGCTAATTTGATCGTATGTTGTAGAAAGAAAGTTGTACTGCAAATTGAGTTTGGGTAATAATTTATTTCTCTTTAAATTTCTATCTACCTTAAGGCTTTTAATTTTGTAGTCCAAAGAACGCATTTTTGGGTGCGCAGTGATCAAGGCCTCGGTGTCTGTAATACCTTCGAGCATCAAGGAGGTTTCTAAGGTGGTAACTTCTGGCATGACAGGAAGGACATTGTCTCGAAGTTCCATGGGAATATCGTTTACCCATAGGTAATTGCTGATTTTGAGAGCGGCCTTCTGTCTTTTGAGTGTGGCCGCCTCTAGGCTTAATTTACGATTTTGAAAGGTGATGCGAGCCTCGGTGGAGTCTATTGCCGCTTTGTCACCGACCTCAATACTACGTTTTATGCCATTAAAACGAATCAAAGCATTTTCTAAGTAATTGCGGTAAATTTTTTGTTCATTAGTAGCTTCAACCCATTCAAAATAAGTCTTTGCAGCCTCAAAAATTAATTCATTGACGATTAGGTCACGTTCTGCCTTGGTTTGTTCTCTAAAAAACTTGGCTTTTTTGAGCATTGCCATACGATCATTAATCAATAAGCCTTGTGCCAAAGAAAAAGATACCCCCGCACTGTATAATCCATCTTCTGGAACCGTAAGATTGGGGTTGAGGAATTCACCACTGTTTTGTTCAAAGTTTGCTTTGAATTCTACACCATACCATGTAGGAATTTTGAATGCAGCATTGAGTTGATCATAGTATTCGATGTTTTTGAACTTCTTGCGATCGTAGTCTACTTCAATTTTTGGATCAAATCCACCACGAGCTTTTAATAAGTAAGCTTCGCCGATAGTTAGGTTGAGATTAGCTTGTTTCAGCAGAGGGTGATGTTGTTTGACATACCCTAGATACTCCTCGAATAGCAACTGTTGTTCTTGCAGAGGTGGGGTTTCTTGTCCTATAAATACATGTGTACAGGCAAGAAAATAAATGAAAACTATAGGGAGAATAGACTGCTTCATTGATTAATGTTTAGTTTTTTTTCTTGGATTCTTTCTTGCTTTTTGCCGGTGTATAATAGTTTGGAGGGAAACCATTGAGTTGTCTCCAGATCTCGTACCAGATCGGCACGTCTTCTAATAGAGCGATGGTATAAGCTCCACTTCCGACCCTAAGATTTTGTGGCCAAGGGTGATCATTTTTATCCGGAGCGATCAGGATTCTGAATTTGCCATTGTCACTAATAAAAGTTTCTATGGCAACCACCTTACCACCATAGGTTCCAAATGCTGCATTGGGCCATCCACTGAAAAACATAGCTGGCCACCCATCAAACTGAATACGGACATCTTCATTTAGATGCATTAACGGTAGATCAATAGGTGCTACAAAAGTCTCTACTGCGATATCATAGTTTGCAGGCATGATTCCAACCAATTGTTCTCCTTCTTTAAAAGTTTCTCCAATTCCCGTTTTTATAGCCTTGTTGATATAGCCCGTTTGGGGGGCTGTAATGTAGTACATGGCATTTCTGATAGCGTAACTAGATGCTTGGTTTTCTAGTTTAGAAACTTGTGCCTCAGCTTCGAACTGACTGGATTCCGCGGTGAACTTGTTACTTTGTGATTTGGCAATCTTATCAGCATAAGAAGCGGTAACTCTACTGATTTCTAGAGAAGCATTAATCATTTCATTTTTACTGGCCAATAGTTTGTTCTCTTGCGAGATTAATTTGGCCTGTGTCTCTTGTAATTTCAAACGTTTTGCCTCTACATCCGTTAAGGCTTTAAGCCCTTCTTGCTGTAGTGTTATCGTACGGTTATACTGTCGTTCGGCAATTTGTAAATTTGTTTTGGCAGCTTCTAGATCAATGCTATCACTCTGTACTTTGAATTTGGATTGTTTGAGTTTATTTTTGGCCTGAGATAGTTTTAGTCCCAACTCTCTTTGTAATGCAGATGCTTGTTTTTCTAGCGCATTAATTTTGTCTTTGTACGATACTACAGAACGGTTTTTTGCATCTCGTTGCTGATTAGTTCGTTCTACTAGTCTGGGGTCTTGATATTCAGTTTTTATTTCAGAAATAAATAGAATTGTATCTCCTTTTTGGACTAGATCCCCCTCTTTGACGTACCATTTTTCTATTCGACCAGGAATGGGGGATTGGATCGTTTGTGGCCGCTGTCCAGGGGTTAGTGTGGTCAAATAACCATTGCCAGTAACGTTTTGAGTCCATGGAAAGAACAAAAAGATAAAACCAAAAATGGCAAATCCACCTAGAAATCGATTAAAAAGTTTGAAGTGTTTGGAATGAAAAGCTTTTGTATGCGCTGAATACCCCTCAAGCGATACCTTTTTGTTGACACTGTTATGAGATATATTTAACATATTAATTTCTTTTTTTAGCAATAATTTTACCTTCTACAATTTTAATGGAACGATTACACTGTTTTTTCCAGTAATCGTTTTGACTGGCTACAACAAGAGCCCAAGGTCGCTCTGGAGCAACCAAATAATTGATGATACGCTCAGCTTCTTTGGGGTCAAAGTGTTCTAATGGATCTTTGAGTAATAAGAGCTTGGGTTCATTGATTATTGCTCGTGCAAGGATGATTCGTTTGGACACGGTATGTGGGATTTGTTGACCTTCTGGATACAACATTGTTTTGAGTCCCATGGGTTGTTCTTTGATAAAATCAATTAGACCAACAGTTTTCAGAATTGAGTGTAGCTTTTCTTGTGCTATAGCTGGGTTTCCAAAAGTGATGTTTTCCAAAATAGTGCCTTCAAATGGGGATTGAGAGGGCAGGACCTGACCTATATAAGCACGATATTCTGTCATACAAACCCCTTTGATAGAGGTATCATTGACGTATAATGTTCCGTTTGTAGGGGTGATCAAGCCAGAAAAAATCTTGAGCAGGGTTGTTTTTCCAGATCCAGAATTACCGTCTAGATGTATACGATCTAGGTGGGATATATCAAATTCTGCACACTGTATGATCTCAAGACCATCTGGAGTTGTATATTTTACGTTGTCTAGTTCAATTTTTAGTTCATGATTATTTGCAAAAGGGTCGACACCTTTTTGTTCTTCTAACTCTTTGTCAACTATTTGACCTATTTTTTCTAAAGAAGTAAGAACGTCATAAAATGATTCTAAACCGCGTATTAATTTTTCCACAGAGCTGATAACTAGAAGTATAATTATTTCTGCAGCTACAAACTGGCCAATGTTCATCTGTTGATTTAATACTAGGAGTCCTCCAATGATCAATAAACCTGCTGTGACAAGAATTTTGAACCCCACCATTTGTATGAATTGGATTAATAGTATTCTAAAGTGATTTTCTCTTGCTTTTAAATAGCCTGTAGTCAACTCGTCATTACGTTGCATGGCAAGCTGTGTTTTTCCAGATAGTTTGAAACTAATGAGAGATCGTGCGATTTCTTGAATCCAGTGTGCTACTTTGTATTTGTTTTTGGATTCGTACAAACTTGTTTCTAATCCTTTTTTGGCAGTAAACTTGAATACGATATAAATAAGAATGACAAGTAAAAAACCATAGATTATAAAGAATGGATGATAGAAAGAAAGGAGTAGTAATCCAAAAAATATTTGAAGAAATGCCGCAGGGAAATCAATTAGAATTTTAGGCAACCCCTTCTGGACGGTTAATATGTCAAAAAATCGATTCGCAAGTTCTGGAGGATAGTAATTACGTAATTCAGATAACTTTATTTTTGGAAAACGATAGGCAAACTCAAAGGATGCACGTGTAAACATTTTTTGTTGTATGTTTTCCAAAATACGGAGTTGCATCATTTGTAAAATGCCTTGAAACGCTGTGCCTAGTGTCACAAGTACGACCAAAATGATCCAAGAGCTGGATACTTGTGCACCCTGAATCAAATTAATGATAGCTTGAATCCCCAAGGGAAGGGAAAGCGAAACTATTCCTGCAAATATGGCGTAATAAATTACTTGTCTAATATCTTTCCTGTCTAGCTGCAAGAGATTGATAAAACGTTGCCAAGGTGTCATTGGAGTTGTTGCCATACTAGGTTGTTTTTAGGGTTTTAAGGACAAGATCCTGAAAAAAATCAGTGGGTGATATAGTGTCCGAACAATCGGTTATAGAGGTGAAATGTTCTTTTAGAAAATGTTGATGTAACGAACCTTCTATGATCATACTCGAAAGCGATGCTGCATAAAGATAGGTCGGATTTACGGCATTAATCATAGAGGATAACCGGGTTACTAAACGCTTATAAATAGCAAAATAACCTTCTTTGTTCTCGGTGTCCACTTCTTTTGTCAAATAAGATTTACTGTATTCGGAGATGACAATCTTACCCAGCTTTACTTCATTGATATGTGAGAAAGATGAATCTTCCTTGATCGATTGACAAATGATTTGGATAGCTCTTTTGAGTTTTTCTTCTTTGTCTGGCATGGCATTTGTTCCAAAGACTAATTGATACTCGATCCAGCCCCAATACCATGAGGTGAGATAAAGTAATAACTTGTGTTTGTTTTCAAAATACCGATAAATGGAGCTTTCATTGGAGCTTATGAGTTTTCCTAGTTTTTTGAAATTAAAGTTTTCGAATCCAATCTCATCAATTAGTATGATGCTGAATTGTATAATACGTTTACCTAAGTCAGAACTGTTAGGGTCTTTGACATAGATTTTGTTGTTAACTTTTATGGTTAAAGAAGATAGTAATTGATCCATTGTTAATATTATTACACTGTAAATATAATAGTATTACTATTAATATCCAATAGATCACTTTTAGTTTACGAATCTTTGATGTTAAATTTTTCAAAAATTAATAGTATTTGTGGTTTTTAGAGTATCAGAAAGCCTAGAGCTAATGGCTACAGTTTAATTTTCAAAAAAGAAATGGTAAAAAATAAAGGAGGTAATTGTGACCTGCAAGTAGTATTTAATTGGCACGAGCTAGATAGAAAGGAATACCGTGCGGACATTACATCTTATATTAGTTTTTGATCCTTTGTCATAATAAGAAGTTTGTCGTATAAATTACACTAAGAAATATGTTAAAACACTTTTCTATTTGTAAATTGCATGCTTTATTTTATTCATTTATTAGTAAGTATAACCAAAATGGCCAAAAACACCTTTCTAGACGAAAACTTTTTACTACAAAACGATTTTTCCAGAACACTATACCACGATTACGCAAAAGAGTTACCTATTATAGATTATCATAACCATTTGTCTCCCAAGGATATTTGCGAGAACAGACAGTTTAATGATATCAGTGAGGCCTGGCTAGAAGGGGATCATTATAAGTGGCGAGCTATGAGGACCTACGGTGTCAATGAGAGATATATCACAGGAGACGCGAATGGAAGAGAGAAGTTAGGTAAATGGGCAGAGACGGTACCGTATACCTTGCGTAATCCTTTATATCATTGGTCACATTTGGAACTACAAAGATATTTTGGAATTCATGAATTACTAACACCAGAGAATGCAGACAAAATTTATGAAGATACCAAAGGACAATTACAGCAATCATCACACACTACTTTGGGGTTGCTACATATGGCAAATGTAGAGTCGGTATGTACAACAGATGACCCTATTGATGATTTGTCTTATCATATAGCATTTGCAAAACAAGGTAATGCGTTAAGAGCACTACCTACTTTTCGTCCTGACAAGGCATTTGCCGTGGAGGATCCCAAGAGTTATAATGCATATATAACACAATTAAGTGCAGTATCTGGTATTGCAATTGTGAGTTATGATACCTTATTAGAGGCTTTGGAAAATAGGATGGATTATTTTCATGAAACAGGTTGTCGTTTGTCCGATCATGGATTGGGGGAACTGCCGTTTTTTAAGTTAGGAAGATATAATGTTGCTACACTTTTTGAAAGGTTAAGGGAACACAAAGTACTAGATCCACAGGAGGTGGAGTATTTCAAATTTGTAACCTTACAATTTTTGAGTAAAGGTTATCACAAAAGAGGATGGGTACAACAATTCCATTTAGGAGCAATACGGAATAATAATAAACGTCTTCTAAAACAATGTGGGCCGGATACAGGTTTTGATTCAATAGGGGACTACAGACAGGCAGAAGGGTTGAGTGGATATCTTAATGCTTTGGATTCTACAGATCAATTAGGGAAGACTATTCTATATAACTTGAATCCATCTCTCAATGAGGTTTTTGCAACTATGGCAGGTAATTTTAATGACGGCTCCGTATCCAAAGGAAAAGTCCAGTATGGAGCGGCATGGTGGTTCTTGGATCAGAAAGACGGGATGGAAAAACATCTAAATACTTTGTCGAGCTTGGGGATGTTGAGTTGTTTTGTTGGGATGTTGACTGATTCTAGGAGTTTTTTGTCGTTTCCAAGACATGAGTATTTTCGTCGAATCCTTTGTAATTTGATAGGGAATGATGTAGCCAAAGGAGAATTGCCGAATGATGAGAAGTGGCTCGGAAAGATTGTAGGTGATATCTGTTATACAAATGCCAAGGGCTATTTTGATTTTTAATAGTTATTGCTAATCAAAATATATTACCAGTCAAAATGTAATAGTAGACCAGAATAATTCAACTATTTTTCGCTAAAAAATTCAAGCATAGCCTTAGCTACGTTTTAATTTTTTAGCGAAAAACTAGTAGAAAAAGAACCGAATTATTAGCCTGTAATTATTTTTTGAATGGTACAAGATTTTTTTGTTTCAGCTTCAGTAGCAACATTAAGCATAGCCTTATCTATAGAATATATAAACAAGGCATTTAGATGGAAAAAGAACAAGGTGATATGCGACGTTATATAACCGATTTGGTGTTATTCGTATAGCACAAAACTTTAGATTATAAGAATGCTACTCTTTTTCTATAGTCAAATATTCCCCTTTAAAACTTTGATTTAATACCATTATTTGTAAAGGGATGTCTGTCGCATCAGGCAGTATTTCAATTTGCGCTTTGCCATTGGCCATCTCGATAACTTCACTTCCCGTTGGCGTTCCTAGGCTTTTTTTAGTACGACCTCCATTGAGGCATTGAAAATAGACGCGATTTTCGTAATCCAGACAACGGAGTCCGTTTTGGTCTTTTGCTAATGCCGTGATGAGATAGTTTCCATTTTCTAGCTTTTTATACGAGAGTTCTAGTTTTTTTGCGGCCTCGTTTTTAGTATAGCGATAATTAACTGACATCATATCGGTCACTTCTTGCCCTTGGTGATATCCTACAGCTTTTAGTACGTTTTTGCCAGTGTCGAACATTAGATCCCATGTCAATCCAGCGGCAGGAAATTTTGTAATATCTCGCTTTTTTTTACCTAAAGATGTATTGCCATGAAATAACTCTACTTCGTCACAATTGCTATATACACTAATAGTACGTTGTTTGTTTTTGGGACCTTGGCGTTCTGTCCAAGTATGGGATTCGATATAAGCAAAAGGGTCGTTTGACCAATAGCTTTTAAAAACGAAATAGGCATCTTTTGGGTTTCCCTCTCGATCTACAAGACCTTTTTGATTCATGTAAGGGATAGCGTTTTCGGGACGTAAAGGTGTTCCAAAATCTTTGAAAGCCCATTGAACGTTTCCAACAAAATTTTCTTTTTGTTCGGAGATACGCAAGTGCCAATCAAAAAGATCGACAATGTAATTCTCACTCCAATCACCAATTTGAGCAATATTGGTCACTGCAGTTTGGGTGATAGCTTCTGTCCAACCATCATTATCCATTACTCCTTTGCCATCAATTGGGTTCTCTGTATGTCTTCCTAAATGACTAGAGCCACCATATTCTGCATGTAAGAAACTCTTATATTCTTTGATGTACTTATCTACCGCTTTTTCATAGGTAGTATAACTACCAGCATACCATCCAGACCAGATCGAAGGGGAGAAAACATCTAAAATTTCTGATCCTGCATAGTATTTTCTAATAGCCGTTTTTCTATACGGATCTAATTGATGTGCGAGCTTGTTCATTTCTTTGAGAAATATGTTGATCTTGTCCGTGTCATCTCCTCCCTTAAAATCGGGTAACCAATAAATTTCGTTGCCCAAAGACCAGATAACAATACTTGGATGGTTCCAATTTTGTTGTATCATCTCGGTTAACATGTTTTTGGTGTTCGTTTGCCAAATAGCATTTCCAAGCCCACCGCGACACCAAGGAACTTCATCCCACACAAGAATACCGAGTTTGTCACACATTTTGTAGACCTCTGGATCTTGTGGATAATGTGCTAGGCGGATAAAATTAGCACCCATATCCTTGATTTGCTGGATATCTTTTCTGTGTAATTCATTGGGCATAGCAGCACCATAACCAGCATGCTCTTCATGGCGATGCGTACCTCGGAGGAGTACTTGTTTTCCGTTTAAAAAAAAAGCTCCGTGGTTTTTGAATTCAAACCACCGGAAACCGAAGGATTCTGAGATTACATCTTTTTGTTTTCCTGCGGATAGTAATGCGATTTCTACTTTGTATAAATTAGGGTCTGTGATATCCCAAAGTTGCGGGTTTTTGAAGGAGTCAAATTTCAAAATTGTTTCGTCCCTACCTATTGTTGTGGCGGTTTCTGTTACTTTTTTTCCACTAGGGTCAAAAACTGTTGCTTTCAGTTGGTTTTTTTTTGTCTTGTCTAGTCCAGTAGTTGCAACAGCTATTTCTAATGAAGCCTTTTTTGTAGAAACTATAGGAGTGGTGATGTGGATAGTGTCAATATGAGATTTGTTTTTGGTAATAAGCCATAGATCTCTAGTAATACCCCCGTAGATAAAAAAATCGCTTTTCTGAGAAGGTATAATTTCGCGATTATAACTATTATCAACCTTGATCAAAATATCATTTATTCCTTCTTTGATAAATTCAGTAATATCAATAGAGAATCCTACATAACCGCCAATATGTTTTCCTGCCAATTGGTTATTGACAAAAACATGTGTGGTGATATTGGCCCCTTCAAAATATAATTCATATTGTTGTGATGCTACTAATTCTGCGATGGTAATACGTTTTCGGTACCAACTAGCACTTCTACGATATCCAGGAGTTTGATCAGTGACATCGTGGCTGTTCCAAGTATGAGGTAGGTCAATGGACTCCCAAGATGTTTGCGCCAGTGCCTCTTCTGGAGTATTGGTGTTTATTTCTAGATATTGCCATTCTTTATTTATATTATCTTTTGACCGTATAGTTTGAGCAAAATGATACGCACTGGTAAGGAGTGCTATAACAGTTGTGATTGTTTTAAACATAATGTAAAAATAGGGAACGTTGTAGGTTGGTTATAAACGTATTTGTCTAAAGATTTTTTCTTCTGACAAGTGCTTCTAGAAAATAGTAATCCGCATAATTAAGTGGTCCATCTATCTCATCGTTTTTTGGCCAATTTCCGGTAGCATGATCCAAAATAAAAGGAATGCTAGAGGTTTTTTGTAGGACATAATCCGGAGAACTGAGCGATTTCATCATTTTGTCAGAAAAATCTAAATATTTCTGATCTTTTGTATACTGATATAGTTCTATCAGAGCAGAAGCGACAAGTGCTCCCGCTGATGCATCTCTAGGCTCATTCGGTATTTTTGGTGCATCAAAATCCCAGTATGGAATACCATCTTTTGGTAAATTAGGATGATTAAGATAGAAATCTGCAGTATTTTTTGCTTGTTCCAAAAATGTAGAGTCCTTGGTGTAGCGGTAAGCCATGGTGTACCCGTAGATGCCCCAGCCTTGTCCGCGTGCCCATGTAGACTCGTCGTTAAATCCTTGATGTGTTACTTTCATGCGTACATCACCACTAATAGTGTCATAATCTACTACATGATAAATGCTGTGATTCGGTCTGAAATGATTTTTGAGTGTGGTTTTGGCATGCTGGTTTGCCATTTTATAATAGGTGCTATCGCCGCTATAATTTGTGGCTTCGAATAATAGTTCCAAGTTCATCATATTGTCTACGATTACAGGGAACTGCCAGCGATCTCTTCCAAAATCCCAAGAACGGGTTGCGCCAACGGTATCGCTATAGCGAGTTGCAAGTGTTTTGGCACTTTGGATAATGATGTTTTTGTAGATGCTATCTTTTTCTAAACGATAACCGTTACCAAAACTACAAAATATCTTGAAGCCCATATCATGAGTGCGATCATTGAATTTTTGATCTTCTACAAGTGCAGTCCATTCTTTTGCTCGATCCAAGTATTTTTTTTCTCCTGTGAGTTTGTAAATCATGTATAAACTGCCAGGAAAAAAACCACTGGTCCAATCTTTGGAAGGCACTTTTTTTATCTGGCCAGTGCTGTCGGCACTCCTAGGGAATGCGACAGCATCGACTGGATAATTCAAAAGCTCACTAAATCTATCAGAGTATGTGACTGTTTTTTCGTCATTGGCTTTGTTTGGTACTTCTTTAGAAGTCTTTTTACAAGCTGCAGTGAGTACTAGTAGGCAGCATACTGTATAGAACGTGTTCTTTGTCATTGTTTATTGTGGTTAAAAAAGATTGATTAATAGCCTGGGTTTTGTGGAGCTAATCCTGGGACTCTTGCCAGTTCATCAGCAGGTAATGGAAAGTAGTAATCACGACTGGAATCAAAATTAGGTTGATTCTCTAAAGTACCTTCAGTAAATACCTGAGTACCTAATTGACGTCTTTTTATGTCATACCAACGCTTATACTCAAAGGCAAGCTCCCATTTACGTTCTTCCATTACTCGTGTTCTAAAATCTACTTGCGAAAGACCAGATATGTCTTCAGGAAAGGTACTTGATACTGTACCATCTCCATTTCTAGCTCTATTTAGTACTCTATTAACATAGCTTTCTGCTTCTGCTCCTGGTGTAATCTCATTTAATGCTTCTGCAGCAATTAATAGTACCTCTGCATAGCGCATGGTTGGATAGTTATGGCTAGAGGCTCTACCGTTACCTTCTCCTGTAGCCCCAGGTATACGGGTGTATTTGGCAATATAGGCGCTTACAATATTTCTTTTGTCAAAACTAGGAAAATCTTGAAAAGGACGTGATATAGTTTGCCTTGTGCTAGGATCTCTAAAATCTGCTACAGTGTCTAGGCTTACTGCCTTGCGATAATCCTTTCCATTCCAAGTGTTATATACTTCGATAGTTGGGACAGCAACGGACCATCCTCCACCAATATTTCCTTTTAGATTACCACGTATTCCTGTTAGTGCGGCTTGAAAATCTCTACCAAAGTTTCCACTTCGAAGACCATTAAAGTCAATAGTAAACAAAGGCTCTTTTGATCCAGATATTTTAGTTGCATCAAATAGATCTTGAAAGTTGTTTTCTAATGAAAGTTCAAAAGTATCTTCATTATCAATAACAAATTTTGCTTCATTATACGCAGCTTGATAGTAAGTGGCGGCTGTTCCTAGTTCTGTGAGAACTCCTGTTTCTATAAGATTAGCAATTGTTAGATTTACTGAAGCTAAATATCCCATTGCAGTTGCTTTTGATGGTAGCGCTCTAGTTGGTTGCTTGTCTGGTAGGTTAGACTTTGCAAATTCTAAATCTTCAAGGATTTTTTGATATACGTTTGCCTCAGGGATTTTGACAAATTCACTAGCATTTTGATCCAAAGTTATCGGTTCTGTAATATAAGGTACAGCACCAAATAGGCGTACTAGGTGATAGTAAGTAAATGCTCTAAGAAAATATGCCTGAGCAGCAATAGGGTTTTTAACGGCATCAGATGCAGAAACATCTTTTGCACCAGCAATAGCTAGGTTAGCAGCTGCTATTATTTTGAATGATTGTGGCCAGAAAGCTGTTATCATACCATTATTGCTATTAACTTCAAATTTGTCAATATCTCTACGTCGTTTAGAAGTACCTTGATCCCCAATACTGGCTAGGTCACCTTTTAGTAATAATGGTAAGGTTAGTTTTCTGCCCCAATATGCTTCTGTTGCCATAGTGCCAATGGCTCCATTGACGGCGGTCTGAATGTCTTTTGGTGAATTAAAAAAAGTATCTGGATTTAGTCTTCCCGGAGCGTCTTCTTCTAAGTCGGAACAACCAAAGAATAGGGTTATCGTTAGCAGTAGTATATATTTAATGTTTTTCATGATTGTTCTGTTTAAAATTTTAAATTAACTCCAAAAGTAATTGCCTTGATGTTAGGGTAACTTCCGTAATCAAATCCTTGATTTACATTACCCTGGTTGAAACCTCCGCTGCTTTGATCACCACTGCTTTGGTAGCTTGCTTCTGGATCTGTACCTGGGAAATCAGTGAATGTTAATAAATTTTGACCACTAATAGAAACTCGTATTTTTTCCATTCCAATTTGGGATACGACATCCTTAGGTAGGTTGTACCCCAGAGAAAGGTTTTTTAATCTCACATAACTTCCGTCATAGACAAATCGATCTGTTATAAGTTTTTCTCTTACTTTGGCAGAAGGGACATTGGTATTGGTATTTGTAGGTGTCCATCTGTTTAGTGCTTCAGTGGTGGCATTAGATCCTCCAGAGGCCAATTCGAGAAGTGTGTAACTAAAAATATCACCACCTACGCTTGCCTGAAAGAATACATTAAGATCAAAGTTTTTATAGGTAAAATTATTATTGATCCCTGCGATCCAATCAGGATTAGGGTCTCCAATTATAACACGATCATCATCATCAATCTCACCGTCTCCATTGAAATCTGTAAATAATTCCTCACCAGCTTCTTTAGTAAAACCAGAAGTGCCCTCCGGTAATACGCCACCTTGGTTAACACCTCTGAATTCATACCCGTAGAAAACTCCTACTGGTTCTCCTTCTCTTAATAAATGTGTCTCATCTTGCAAAAATGACCCAGGCGATGAATCAAGGAAAATATCTTTTCCGTCTACAAGACGGGTTATTTTATTTTTGTTGGTAGACCAGTTGATGTCGGTAGACCATGAGAAATTGTCGGTACTAACATTTTTAGTAGAAAGTGCTAATTCAATACCCTTATTGTTGATTTCACCTACGTTTTTTAATGCACGTAAATTTGCGAACCCAGAAATTTCAGGGTTTGAAGAGTCTCCTAGAATCAAATCTTTAGTATCTATATTATAGTAATCCGCGGAGAATGTAATTCTGTTATTTATAAAGCCAAAATCAATTCCAAAGTTTGTTTGAACCGAAGTTTCCCATTTCAAGTCAGGGTTTTCAAGCTGATTAGGGACAGTGGCTGCTACTGTTTGGTCTCCAACAACAGCATAGATGTCATTAAGACTAGCTAAGGATTGATATGGGTTTATCGATGGATTTCCTGTTTGTCCCCAACTTCCTCTCAATTTTAAATTGGATAAAGTTTCGTTTTCTTTTAAGAAACTTTCGTTAGATATTTTCCATCCTAGCGCAAATGAGGGGAAAACAGCAAATTTTTCATTTTTCGCAAAATTAGAAGATCCATCACGTCTCACTGTAGCTGTTAGTAGGTAGCGATCTCCATAGTCATAATTCAATCGACCGTATTGTGATAAGATTTCCGTTTCTCTTAATTCTGATGTTGGTATTTGAGGATCAATTCCACCACCTAGATTGTTAAATGTAAAACGATCACTTATTAGTCCCTGAGTCTTGGCACTATTTTCTTGACGAACTATTTTTTGATAGGAATAACCTGCTAGTGCAGAGAGTTTTCCTTCACCTATTTGTTTGTTGTATGTCAAATAGTTTTCTGATAATACATCTGTTGTTTTTAGGTTTTTTATTTCTGCAATACCACCTTGATTGCCAGCTGTGGCGATAAGGGTAGAGGGTTTATATATACCTCTAGTTCTATTGACAGTACTGAAACCTATGGTAGTTTTGAATTTTAGACCTTCTATAAGTTCATATTCACCAAAAAAATTGGCTCTGTAGTCATCAGTTCTCGCTTCATCAACACTTTCATTTGCTATTGCAACAGGATTGTCAACATCATCTCCAACGACATTGACTGTGTTCAGTCCATCGCCATCTAGCACTCCTAGATCAGGAGCAAATCGGTAGGCAATTGAAATCACATCACCACTACCTCGACCACCAGAGTTAGCTTGAGTAGAAACGCCATTTTTTTTGCTTCTATTTCCATAGGCACTGAAACCTACTTTGAGTTTTTCTGTTGCTTGTATATCTATGTTATTTAAGAAAGAGAAACGCTCAAATCCAGAATTGATAACGACACCGTTTTGATCAAAATAGTTTCCAGAAACATAGTATTTTATTTTTTCTGAACCTCCAGCAAAAGAGAGTTGATGATTAGAAACATATCCTGTTTGGTATATCAAATCTTGCCAGTCTGTATTGCTGTTTCCTTGAACGTATTCGTTGTTGATTTCGCTATTGTAAGCCGCAAATTGTTCGGCATTTAGTAAATCTAACTGTTCGGTAACACTTTGAGATGAATAAGAAGAATTTACTTCTATATTCATTTTTCCACTTTTTCCTTTTTTTGTGGTAACAAGGATGACCCCTCCAGAACCTCTAGAACCGTAAATTGCGGTTGCAGAAGCATCTTTGAGAACTTCCATTGAGGCGATGTCTGAGGCTTGTGGTAGCGATGCACCAACAAAACCATCAACAACGATTAAAGCAGCACTACTTGCACCAAGAGAGGTATTACCACGTACTCTTACCGAAATAGGAGCCCCTGGTTCACCACCGTTATTAGATTGTACAGCTACCCCCGCTGCGCGCCCTTGGAGTCCTTGCTCCGCATTTAGTACAGGGAAGGCATTGATTTCTTCTGCTTTTACAGAAGAAACTGCGCCCGTAATATCACTTTTTTTGCGAGCACCATATCCAACAACAACAATTTGATCTAAAGACTCAGAAGATTCTTCTAAGGTTACATTGATCGTTGTTTGATTTCCGACAGTAAGGCTTTGTTGTTCAAAACCGACATAAGAAAAGCTCAATACTGCCTGTTGATCTGGAACAGAAATAGTATAAAAACCGTTGAAATCTGTTGTTGTTCCTGTAGATGTATTTGTCAATGTAACATTAACTCCAGGGATTGGCATTCCATCGCTTGATGAAATTGCGCCACTGACTTCAATTTGTGCAGTGGCTTGCAATCCGAGTAACAAAAACGTTATCGGAACAATCCTGAAAAGTACACTCAGGTAGGAAGTTCTTTTTCTCATAAAATTTAGTATTAATGTTTAATGTGTTATTAGGTGTTAAGTAATGTCAAACTTAAAAGTTTTTTTAGAAACATAAAAAGGTCTTAAACTTTTTAAATAGCCTAAGAGTTAAGGCCAATATTTATTTCTTAAAATTTTATTAAAAAACAAATTTATATAAAAGTGATTCTCCAAAAGTTCAAAAAAGGGGATGAATATGTACGGGACTTTTTTGTAAGCCTCTCGTTATTAGGGGTAATGATATTTTGTGGCTAATTATAGAATTTTGAAGCGTATTCTGATGGTGTTTGGTTAAAATGTTTTTTGAAACATTTTGTGAAGTATTTTGGGTTCCGAAATCCTACTTTATAACATACTTCTGAAATGTTAATTTGACCTAATTCCAAAAGTTGAGTGGCTCGTTTCATTCTTATAGAATGAATAAATTCGTTTGGAGTAAGATTTGTCCATCCTTTGATTTTGGTGAATAACATGGTTCTACTCACACCTAGTTCTGAGCTAAAATAGGGGATGTCAAATGAATTGTTAGAGATGTTTTCTTCTACAATTTTAATAGCCTTTTTGAACAGTTTTTCGTCAATAGAAGTCACAGCAAAATCACTTGAGGAACTCGTGTTCGATGCAAATTTCTCTTTGAGTTTTGCTCGTGTTAGGAGTAAATTTTTGATGGTCAAGAAAAACTCCTTGACATTAAATGGTTTGTTGAGGTAGGCGTCTGCACCTGATTCGAGACCGTCAAGTTTATAAATGAGACTCGTGCGAGAGGTCAGGAGTATAAAAGGGATATGGCTCGTTCGAATGTCATTTTTGATTTTAGAACATAACACAGTTCCTTCCATTTTGGGCATGATGACATCACTTATGATTAGATCAGGAGATTTTTGTAGTGCTTTTTTAAAAGCTGATTCACCGTTGTTTGCTTGTTCTACGTGATAGTGTTGTTGCAGGAGGTTGACCATGAAATTTCGAAGTTCATCATTGTCTTCAGCGATTAATACCACAGGTTTGTCCTCTTCGGAGATTAGTTGGTCATAATCAAGTTCTTTATATATGTCACTCGATAATTGTGCTTTGTATTGTTCGATATCGTCACTAATTTTGAAATCTTTAATGATATCTTCTTCTTTTAAATGCTTTTTGCCTTTTTTTAAGCGTACACGAAAAGTTGTTCCTTCTCCTTTTTTACTATCGATTTCGATAAGCCCTAGGTGCAAATCAACTGCTTTTTTGGCAATCGAAAGCCCAATACCACTCCCTTGGTTGAATTGTTTTTGGTAATCTTTGTCTCCCGCTACTTCATAGAAACGTTCGAATACCTTTGTGACAAAATCCGTATCTATTCCGTTTCCATTGTCTGTTACCTCAATAATGGCTTCTGTTTTTGTTTCTGTAATGTTTACAGTGATTTTGCCTCCATCAGGGGTGTACTTAAATGCATTGGAAATTAGGTTGTAAAAAACACGTTCTAATTTAAAACGATCAAAATACACAGTGACATTCTCTGCTTGACTTGTAAAGGTGTAGGTGTAGTTGCCTATTTTGGCATATTCATCAAAGGATAAATGGATTTCTTTCAAAAATTTGACCAGATTCCCTTTTGCTGCTTGTAGTTTGGAATGCTTGTTCTCGAATTTTCTGAAGTCAATAAGCTGATTGATAAGCTTTAATAATTGATCAGCATTTCGTTCAATCACCAAAAGTTGTTTGTACATTTTGTTACTCCCTTGGTAGTGGGTGATTAATTGCTGTAATGGTGCAATGATCAAGGCCAGAGGTGTTCGGAATTCGTGAGAGATGTTGGTAAAAAATTCTAATTTGGATTGATTGTTTTTTTCTAACTGTAAAGATTCTAGGTGTTCTAATTCTAATTTATGCTTTAGGGCGGTCTTGCTTTTGTTGATATGATTGATGCCGAATAGTATAGCACATGCAATGAGGATGTAGGTTACTATAGCCCAAGGGCTTTTCCAAGGAGCTGGTTTTAGACGTATTTTTAGTGTTGTAGGTTTGGTATTCCATACATCATGATTATTCGCTCCTTTTACTTCAAAGGTGTAATTGCCTGATTTTTGTATGGTATAGTTGACTTCTGGTCTATCACTGTATTGCCACTCTTTGTTGAACTCTACTAGGCGATAAGCGTATTTGTTATTGGTTGAATTGATGAAATTAGGAATAGCAAAACGAATAGAAAATGACTCTTGATTATGGTTTAGATTGATCTCCTTTGTATAGGAAATACTTTGTTCTAGAATCGTGTTTTTTGTAGCTGGAGTGATAATTTTGCCATGTGATTTCAGCTCAGTCAAGATTACTTGGGGGGTGTAATGATTTTCTTGAGTCGTATTTGGGTTTAGAAAAAAAACTCCAGATGGCCCCCCAAAATAAAGGTTGCCATCTTTGGATTTTATACAGGCATTATTACTGAATTCATTGCCTGATATACCGTTTGATTGGTCATAAAGGACGGTTTTTTTTTTGTTTTGGTCATAACTCATAACTCCTTTGTTAGAGCTCATCCAGATTTTTCCCTTCGTATCTTCTGTAATTCCAAAAACAGTATTTATTTTGGTGTCATAAGATTGGGGTTCTAACCGTTCGAATTTGTTGTTTTTTAGATAATGAACACCATCTCCTTTGGTCGAAACATAGATTTGCCCTTTCTGATCTTCAAAAATTGCCAAAATATTATCTCCAGAGGCTTGTTTTTCATTAAAAAAGTAACGCTCTACAGCATGGTGTTCATCTAGATTGATGTTACGGACGAGGTTAAGGCCATTCTGAGTTCCTATCCATAAGTTATTCTTTTGGTCGATATGCAATGTTCTGATATGTGTATCGGATAAAGACGAGGAGATGGTTTTTCCTCTTTTTGTGCTGTTCTCATTATTATTGGTCAAATTGTAGCTAATAATTCCATTGCCAAAGGTGCCAAGTAACAATTCATCTCCAGTTTTTTCTATAGCATACACTCCTGCTTCTTTTAGTGTATTTTGTATTTCGGGATTAGTGATTCCTGGTTTTATGCTATTTTTTTCAATGTCATATACCACCACACCAGCATTATAGGTGCCTATCCATAGTTCGTTCTTGTCGAGGAATAGTGATTTGATATTTGTGCTAGGTAATGATGATTGGGCTAGAGTTTCTAAATCTATATTGGTATGATTGTTAGTGTTTAAGATGCTAATTCCTTTTCCTTCTGTTCCAAAATATATGGTGCCTCTTTCAGCATCCTCTGCGATACAGCTAACGACACCATAAGTACTGTTGATGCCTGCATTGTTTTGGAGAAGCGGAACAAAATTAGAATTAGACTCGTCCCAAATATTAACACCACCGTAATATGAACCAATCCAAACGGTGCCTTTTTTGTCAATAAAGAGGGTTTTTAGTGTGTTTCTGCTTAGGCCTTTTGGGTTTCCCGGTTGATGGGTGACGTGTGTGATTTTGTTTTCAGTGTTCCTGATGTATAGTCCGTTATACGTAGCTAGCCAAAGATTTCCTTTTTTGTCAATTGCTAAGTTGCGTATATCATTATTAATCTCAGTCCCGTCACTTGTAGTTTTAATTTGGCTAAAAGTTTTTTCTGTTGTCGAATAATAATTGAGACCTCCGTATTTTGTGCCAATCCACATGACTCCATCTTTATCTTCAACAATATCTTTAATGTGGGAATCACTAAGCCCGTTTTGATGAGTGGATTTGAAAAACCTTGAGAAGGTAAAATGCGTGCCATTACGAGACTCTTGCTTGTTGAGTCCGTTTGCTGTTCCTATCCATAACTGTTGCTTGCTGTCTTCAAAAATACTTAGAATGTAGTTGTTGGATAGACTGTTAGGGTCGGTAGGGTTGTTTTTTAGAGTAATAAAACGATCATTGATTTTGTCATAAAGCATCAAGCCGTTTGAAGAGCCAATCCATAATTCTCCATTTTTTGACAATGTAATATCCCAGATGGTATTGTCCGATATGCTACCCTCTTGAAGGGAATGAACATAGGATTTGAAAGTGTTTTTTCTTGGATCATATCTATTAAGACCATTGTACGTACCAATCCATATATAGCCATCAGTGTCTTCCTGTATGGATAAAATATCGTTACTACATATCGAGGTGCTGTCCCCTGGGATGTTTCGAAAAACTGTTATTTCGCTACCATCATATTTATTAAGTCCATCTCTAGTGCCAATCCAGATTTGACCTAAACGATCTTGTGTAATGGTGATGGCAGAACTTTGTGAGAGACCATCTACGGTAGAAAGATGTACAAATTTGTTGTAGATGCCGTTTTGAGCGGTAGCGCTCAGAATTCCTATGTAAATAAAAGAAATAATAATTAGTACCTGCTTCATCGTATTTGTCCAAATATATAACTAGACAAAAACAAATATAATGTTAAATATTAAGAACAGCTAACAACGGTTTTTGACAAATGTAGAATGTAGCTGGGTGTTGTTTTTTTTAAAGGTTTTGTGAGGTGTCGATTAGTAGTGTGGTAGCTAGATTTTGGATTTGTCATAGCAAAAAAACTTTTCTGTATGTGGTTTTGTGTCATTTATAGAAGTGTTTTGATTTTTTTTGATGCTGGTAGGATCAACCAGAAGAAAAATGCTAGTTGATCATGATGACAGGTTGTTTTTTGAGTAATTATACCAGTTAAAATGTAATTGTAGACTAAAATAATTGAACTATTTTTTCCCTAGTTTGAGCTATGAAATTCAAGCATAGCCTTAGCTACGATTTAATTTTTTTAGCGAAAAAATAGTAGAAAAAGAAGCTAACTATTAGCCTGTAATTGTTTTTTTAAATGGTCTTAGTACTATTTTTTGATGATATTAAACGTGTTTTCTACCGCATCCTTAGTTGCCTTGACAATATAAGCTCCTGGCGATAGGGAAGAAAGGTTTATTTTGAGTCTTGTTGATGCCTTTACTTTTCTTCCTGACAAGTTGAATATTTCGAATTTATAGCCTGTAAATTTATCATCAAAAATGATAAAGTCAATCACAGGATTAGGTGTGAAGAGTCCTGTGTTATCCACCGGTTCTGGTTCTGGAATTATTATAGGTTTACTTTTTTTGGTGATAACAAAGTCTGCAAAATAGACTGTTTCGTCCCTAAGATTTATACGGTCATTCAGGCTTCTGTAGATACCCCATTTAGGGCGAATAAATTGAAATGCTTTTCCTTTTCTTTCGTTTCTATCCGTATCAATGTCGTCACTGGAATAGGACATCAATATGTTGCCGGTGTGTACTTCAGATATTTCAAAATCCATGAATCCAGGTGTAGGGAAATCAGTGTATGCACCATCTTTGTTGACCGCAATTTCGGTGCTAGATCCATTGATATGAATGGTACATGTTACAGCTAACCATTTGCCCAAAAATGGAGCTAAATCCAGTGAGCGTAATCTCAAATTACCAGAAACTTCACCGTCTTCTATATTACCACGATGAATCAGTTCCATAAAATCACCACTTTTTTTCTTTCTTGGAGATAATGTCAAAAGAGGAGGGCCACTCTGGCCGCCGACAGCCTTGAATTGTACAAAATGTGTAAATCCTCCACTTGGTTGAAAGAGAGAATCTAATTTGAATTTCCATTCATAAGTAAGAGTGTCTCCTTGTTTAGCCTTTAGTTTTTCAGGAGATGGTGCATGAACTTTGATTTCATTACGTTGTCTGTCTTGCGAATTACTTACAATTTCTCCGTCTTGCTCAAGATGCATATCAAATTTGAAAACGTATTTATTTATTTCATTATCAAATACTTCTGTGATATGGGCTACAGGAGGATTGTGGAAGGTGTCAGGGATTTCATAAGCAAGGGAACGATTGCCTGGGTTGAATGTACTTTGGATAAGATCATAGGTGTCACCAGGGCCATCAGCAGTCAAAGTGGTTACTTCTTCGAGTTGAGCTTGTGAACTAAGTCCAAAAAAGATGGCTAAAATTGTTAAAATGATTTTACGTAAAGTTGGCGTCATAGATTAAAATATTATATTTTTACCGAGCAATTTAGGGAAATTATCAAGAAGAGTAGTTGCTCAAAATGATTTTAACTGTATAGATCACAGTGCATAAGTAGCGGATGTAAATGACGAGTAAAAAAGACAAAGATTTTTTAGTAGTTAGCGCAATCGATTGAAGAACGATTTGTGTTTGGGTCTGTTTCTTGTTAATTTGTTGTGATATAGCTTTTTGTACATTTTTGTCCTGTTTTGCGGATCATTCTTTTATATTTCGTTGATGAAATACGAATAAAAAAAAACAACTTTGAATCATAATAAAAATTTAACAAATACCCATGACTGATAAAGTAGTAGTGTTAACTGGAGGAGGAGGCGTCCTTGGTAGTACTTTGGCCATTGCACTAGCAAAAAGAGGAGCAAAATTGGCTATTCTCGATCTCAGAAAAGAATTAGCTGATAAAGTAGCAGACGAAATCAAAGCTGCTGGTGGAAAAGCTATCGGTGTAGCGGCAAATGTTTTGGAGAAAGATTCTTTAGAAGCTGCACACAAAGAGGTAAATGAACAATTAGGGCCTTGCGATATATTAATTAATGGTGCAGGAGGTAATCATCCAAAAGGAACAACGTCTAATACCCATTTGACACTAGAGGATTTGGAGAATAAAGCTCCAGATTTCAAAACATTTTTTGATTTAGATCCAGATGGAATTCAGTTTGTTTTTAACCTTAATTTTATCGGAACACTTTTACCTACACAGATTTTTGCAAAAGACATGGTAGGTAAAGAGGGATGTAGTATTCTGAATATTTCTTCAATGAATGCTTTTACACCATTAACAAAAATTCCTGCGTACAGTGGTGCCAAAGCAGCGATTTCTAACTTTACGCAATGGTTGGCCGTGCATTTTGCCAAAGTAGGTATTAGAGTGAATGCTCTTGCACCAGGTTTTTTCTTAACAGATCAGAATCGTGCATTATTGACCAATGCTGATGGTAGTGCAACAGCTCGTGGAAACACAATTATTGAACACACTCCAATGGGACGTTATGGAGAACCAGAAGATTTGGTAGGTACTACCGAATGGTTATGTAGTGATGCTTCTAGTTTTGTTACAGGTGTAGTGATCCCTATCGATGGAGGATTTAGCGCATTTAGCGGAGTTTAATCAAGAGTTTTAGAAATACAGTTCAAAAAATAGAAGATGGGTTTAGAACAAACATGGAGATGGTACGGACCTAACGATCCGGTCTCTTTACCAGATATCAAACAGGCAGGAGCTACGGGAGTTGTATCTGCATTACATCATATTGCAAACGGAGAGGTATGGACCGTTGATGAAATACAAAAACGAAAAAGTGTTATCGAAGCAGCAGGACTTAATTGGTCTGTAGTAGAAAGTGTTCCGATTCACGAGGATATCAAAACTCAGGCAGCAGGTTTTGAAAAATATATAGAAAACTATAAGACCACCTTAGAGAACCTAGGGGCTAATGGAATTCATATTGTATGTTATAATTTTATGCCTGTATTGGATTGGACAAGAACCAATTTGGATTATGAGGTAGAAGATGGTTCTACAGCTTTGCGCTTCGAAGCTGCTGAGTTTGCAGTATTTGATCTATTATTATTACAGCGCCCTAATGCCGAACAAGATTATACTTCGACACAGATTGAAGCCGCAAAAACATTGGAGGCTGCGATGACAGAAGAACAAAAGCAACAATTGGTCAATAATATTATTGCAGGATTACCAGGTGCAGAGGAGGGATATTCTCTAGAGGCTTTTAATGGGATTTTGGCAACATACAAAAATATTGGGCCTAAAGAATTGAAAGCAAATTTGTTCTACTTCCTTTCGCAAATTATTCCTACTGCAGAAAAAAGTGGTGTATTGATGTGTATCCATCCAGATGATCCACCGTATCCAATTCTAGGGTTGCCACGAGTGGTGAGTACGGAGCAAGATATTGTTGATTTATATGAGGCCGTTGATAGTCCAAATAATGGATTGACGTTCTGTACAGGGTCTTTTGGTGTGCGTCCAGATAATGATTTGCCAGCAATGGTAGCACGTTTGGGGCATCGTATTCATTTTATTCATTTGCGTAGTACAAAACGTGATGCCGAGGGGAATTTCCATGAAGCAAACCACCTCGAAGGAGATGTGGATATGTATGGAGTGATGAAAGCATTAGTTCTGGAACAAAATAAGCGCAAAGCAGAAGGGCGTAAAGATACGGCAATGCCTATGCGACCTGATCATGGACATAAAATGTTGGATGACCTTCGCAAAAAAACCAATCCAGGATATTCGGGTATTGGTAGACTACGTGGCTTAGCAGAATTGCGAGGCTTAGAAGTAGGAATAAGAAAATCACTTTAGAGAATAAACACAATCAAAAAAAAATAATACAGACATGTCAACTACCTATGAATCTCGGTATGCATCAAGCCCAAAAGGGGTAAAAAAAATGGATACTACAGAATTGAGAGAAGAATTTTTAATTGATAACCTCATGCAGGTAGGTCAAATAGCTTTGACCTATTCTCATTACGATCGCTATATTGCTGGATCAGCAGTTCCAGGAGCATCGGCACTCAAATTAGAACCTATTGATCCGCTAAAAGCTGACTACTTCTTAGAAAGAAGAGAATTAGGAATTATCAATGTAGGAGGCGAGGGAGAAGTTGTTGTAGATGGAACAACGTATGCTTTGGGATACAAAGATGCCTTGTACGTTGGTAGAGGGAGTAAAGATATTACATTTACAAGCGCTGATGCTGCAAAGCCAGCGAAGTTTTACCTTAACTCGGCACCTGCTCATCATGCGTACCCTACCAAAAAAGTCACCAAAGCAGAAGCGAATAAAATAGAACTAGGTTCTTTGGAGACAGCTAATCACCGTACTGTTGTACAGATGATTATTGGAGGTGTTGTAGATACGTGTCAGTTGCAGATGGGGATGACAGAACTCAAAAAAGGAAGTGTATGGAATACCATGCCAGCACACGTACATGATCGTAGAATGGAAGTTTATTTCTACTTCGAAGTGCCAGAAGAACAGTCTGTTTGTCATTTTATGGGCGAGACTAATGAAACAAGACATATTTGGATGCAAAACGAGCAGGCTGTGATATCACCAGCATGGTCGATACACTCTGGATCAGGAACCTCTAATTATACTTTTATTTGGGGAATGGCAGGAGAGAACCTTGACTATAATGATATGGATAAAAGTGCAATCACAGATCTTAAATAAATTAAGGATATGTCAGTAAACTTATTTGATATAAAAGGTAAAACAGCCTTGGTGACAGGAGCTACACATGGCTTGGGAATGGCTATGGCCAAAGGCCTAGGATTGGCAGGAGCTACTATTATTGTTAATGGTAATTCCTCACAAGAAAAGGTAGACAAGGCTGTTGCAGAGTACAAAGCACTGGGGATCGATGCTAGAGGATATCGTTTTGATGTAACCAATGAGGAACAGGTCAAAACAGCAATTGCTAAAATCGAGAGTGAAGTAGCACCTATCGATATCTTGATTAATAATGCAGGGATTATCAAAAGAGTTCCATTAGAAGAAATGGAAGTTGCAGATTTTAAACAAGTGATTGATGTAGATTTGGTAAGCCCTTTTATTGTTTCAAAGCATGTTGTCAAAGGAATGATTCAGCGTAAGTCTGGTAAGATTGTAAATATCTGTTCTATGATGAGTGAATTGGGGCGTAATAGTGTAGGAGCATATGCTGCTGCCAAGGGAGGACTCAAAATGTTAACACAAAATATGGCCACCGAATGGGGAAAGCATAATATACAAGTCAATGGAATAGGTCCTGGGTATTTTGCTACGTCGCAAACCGAGCCAATCCGTATTGATGGACATCCATTTAATGATTTCATTGTAGGGCGAACACCAGCAGGAAAATGGGGGGACCCTGATGATCTCGCAGGAGCAGCCATATTTTTGTCTTCTAATGCAAGTAATTTTGTCAATGGTCATGTGCTTTATGTGGACGGTGGGATTTTGGCAACTATCGGAAAACCTGCAAACGAAGCATAGAGAGTGTAGCCTTTTTTAGGGTTACCTCATAAACTAGAATCATTCAGACAAAAAAGACCATCATTATGATACGTAAAAGTATTTTTTTAATAGGAACTATTGCAATTTTGGGTAGTTGCAAAAAAGAAATAAAAGAGCCTCCTGTACCAACGATTACCTTAGAAAATTCCTTAGGAATTGATCGTGTACAGGAACTAGTATCGATTCCCAAAGAAAAAATACTTGCGAGTCTCGATACGATTGTACATGATGGTCAATTACCAGCTTTGATGGATACTACTGGAGTGGTAATTCCGCAACAGTGGGATGATACCAATGGAGATGGTCAATGGGATGTGCTGTTGACTGCGTTAGATTTTAAAGCAAATGAGTCTAAGGACGTTGTTATTGCAATTATCGGACAGACAGAAACACCTTCATTTGATATGCATACAGATGTGCATTTTGGGGTAGGAAAAGCAAGACCTATTGCTACCGAAGTCCCATCATATACGAGAGAAGGAGATCCGAGAAAAAAAGATAGTTTATTTTTTCAAATGGAAGGTCCAGCTTGGGAGAATGACAAGGTTGGTTTTAGGAATTATTTTGATCCTAGAAATGGGATAGATATTTTTGGAAAAACAACGACTAAAATGGCGCTGTCTAAGGCGGGTCTAGAAACGAATTATCATGACCTAGCAGATTGGGGTATGGATATTCTCAAAGTCGGTAACTCATTAGGTTCGGGTGCTATTGCTCTAAAACATAACGATAGCTTGTTTCGTATTACTGGCGTAGAACATACAGAATTTCATGTCATCAAAGAGGGATCTATACAGTCTGTGTTTGAATTAAGACATAAAAATACAAAGGTCGGAGGACAGGTATTAAATATTACAAACCGTATAAGTATTGCAAAAGGACAATGGGGTTATAAGAGTGAGGTGTCTTTTTCGGGTTTACAAACTACCAGCAATTTAGTGACAGGTATTGTTAATTTCAAACCAAATGAAATGACTGCAAAAATCTATGATGCTTACAATGCTGTTTGGTCTTACGGAGAACAGTCAGAGAATAAGGATAAATTGGGTATGGCAGTTGTAACCGCTACTAGTAATTATATTGGACAAGAAAGTGCGCCAAAAGAAGGAGACGGGATTGTAAAAACTCATTTGATTACCATGAAGGCATCCAATACAGTACCTACCTCGTATTATTTCCTAGCAGGATGGCAATTATCAGATCCTGCATTCCAAACAAAAGCAGGTTTTGAACAAATGGTTGCTACAACAGCCAAACGTTTGTCTTCGCCTATTATCATAAAATAACGCTAGGAATGACATTGTTTTAAAAGAAAAACGTGTCAAAACGCAATTAGGCTTCCCCTCGGAGGTATGTGACTTGATTTTTTTAAGAAGATATAAGATGCAGTAGATGGGATCAAGAGTCATAGTTATGGGGTTTTGTAAAGTCATATTCAAAGAAATTACGGTTTCAGAAGCATTGTTTTTGATTTTAGAAAAAAAATGGAGAATTAGGAAATAGAGCTTTTACGATGAATAGAAATCATATAGATAGTATGATCAATTTTTTTAAATAAACACAATGAACATAGGAAAAAAAATAGGAATACTGATTTTAGGACTTTTAATTTTCAGTTCCTGTGCCGAGGAAAAAACAACCAAGGTATTACGCCTAGCACATACTCTGGATACAAAGCACCCGGTACATAGAGCAATGGAGATTTTGGGAGAACGATTAGAAAAAAAATCAGGAGGAAAACTCAAAGTACAATTGTATCCAAGTGGTCAACTTGGTGGAGAACGAGAATGTTTGGAGTTACTACAAATAGGTAGTCTAGATATAACCAAAGTATCCGCAGCGGTTTTAGAAAACTTTATCAATGAATACAAAGTTTTTAGTATCCCCTATCTTTTTAGAGATCGACCTCATTCTTTTAATGTGTTCGATGGAGAGATTGGTGATGCCATGCTTACCAAAGGAGATAAATTCCGTTTGAGAGGTCTGACTTTTTATGATGCAGGAAGTCGTAGTTTTTATACAAAAAAAGAGCCTATTAACAGCCCAAAGGATTTGGAGGGACTCAAGATTCGTGTGCAAAAAAGTAATATGGCTGTTGCTATGGTCAATGAATTGGGAGGCGCTCCGACACCTATTTCTTGGGGGGAGTTGTATACAGCTTTACAGCAAGGTGTGGTAGATGGAGCAGAGAATAACTTGCCAAGTTTTTACACATCGAAGCATTATGAGATTTGTAAGTTTTTTAGCATGGATCAGCATACTTCCGTACCAGATGTGTTGCTCATTGGGTTGGATACATGGGATCGATTAACGGATCAAGAACAAAGATGGCTCAAAGAGGCTGCAAAAGAATCAACAACAGAACAACGTAAATTGTGGGCAGCATCAGAGAAAGAGTCTCTAGATGCGATTACAAAAGCGGGTGTCAAGATTATCAAACCAGATAAAAAACCCTTCGAAAAACAGACCGAAGTAATCCTAGAGATGTTCAAAGATGATCCAGAGATGATCAACTTGATTAAAAATATTAAAAGCACAAAATAAGATGAAGGCAACGGTAGATAAAATTTTAGAAAAAGCATTGATCGTCATATTGTCGGTCATGTTATTTAGTGTTATTTGGCAGGTGTTTTCCAGATTTATTCTGCAATCACCAAGTACGGTTACTGACGAGGTGTCAAGTTTTTCGCTCATTTGGATGGGATTACTAGGAGCGGCATATGCCACGGGTAAACAATTACATTTGGCTATTGACTTAATTTCACCCAAAGCAGTAGCTAAGAATCCAATGTTGTATGAAGGGATCGTCCGACTTTCTGTGTTTACATTTGGGTTGTTAGTGATGGTCATAGGAGGTGCTCGTTTGTGCTGGCTCACTTTTGTTTTTGAGCAAAAATCAGCCACCTTAGAAATCCCATTGGGCTATATCTATTTGGTGGTACCTATTAGTGGAGTATTGGTCTGCTATTATGCGATAAACACCTTAATCGAAACAAAAAAACAACTCAAAGCCTAACACGATGAATTTAACAGAAGTTTTAATATTAGTTTTTAGTTTTTTAGTTTTTCTTTCGCTTCGCGTACCTGTAGCATATGCTATCGGATTATCAGGCTTGTTGACTTTGGTGGTTGCAATGCCATTCTTGCCTTCGGTCACGACCTTGGCGCAACGTATGGCTACCTCTTTGGATAGTTTTACACTATCAGCGATTCCGTTTTTTATCCTTGCAGGTCAGGTGATGAATCGTGGGGGTATTGCAGTACGGCTCATTAATTTTGCAAAAGCAATTGTAGGACCGCTTCCTGGGGGATTAGCCTTTGTGAATATTGTAGCGTGTATGCTTTTTGGGGCAATCTCTGGATCTGCGGTTGCAGCAGCTTCTGCCATAGGAGGATTTATGAACCCTATGATGGAAAAAGAAGGATACGACAAATCCTTTAGCGCAGCGGTTAATATTACCAGTGCTACTACTGGATTGATTATACCACCAAGTAATGTGTTGATTATATATTCTTTGGCTAGTGGTGGTGTTTCTATAGCGGCCTTATTTATCGCAGGATATATTCCAGGGATTTTGATCGGATTGGCACTTATGCTAGTCGCTGGGATCTATTCGGTTTATAAAAAATATCCAACAGAAAAAATGGTAGGGGTAAAAGAGTTTTTCAAAAGATTTATTGACGCGCTACCGAGTTTATTACTATTAGTGGTTGTTATTGGAGGGATTGTTGCTGGGATATTTACAGCAACAGAGGCTTCTGCCATTGCTGTAATATATACTTTTGTTTTGGCATTTGCTTACAAAGAAATTACTATAAAGAGCGTGGGGCCAATTCTTTTAGAGACAGTCAAAACATCAGCAATCGTATTGTTACTTATTGCTACATCTATCGCAATGTCGTGGGTAATGTCTTATGAGAATATACCACAAGAGATCAGTAATGCGTTGTTGAGTATTAGTGATAACCCTATTGTGATTTTGATTATTATCAATTTGATTTTACTTTTTGTAGGAGTATTTATGGATATGACTCCAGCAGTATTGATATTTACACCGATATTTTTACCAATCGTAACGGATTTGGGAATGAATCCTGTACACTTTGGGATTGTTATGATCATGAATTTATGTATTGGATTATGTACACCACCTGTGGGTTCTGTACTTTTTGTAGGTTGTAGTGTAGCAGAGTTAAGTATACAGAAAGTCATCCGACCACTGATGCCATTATTCCTTATTATGATTGCAGTACTAATGTTGGTTACTTATATTCCGGAAATTACCCTTTGGTTACCTCGTTTGTTTGACTTGTAGGGATATGCCTAATCATACTGAATAATTGAATCAGTATAAACAAAAAAACCTTTGATTCCAAGCTTATACTATGCGAATAGAATTTTATAAGTTTGGAATCAAAGGTTTTTTTGTTTTATACAAGGGGGACAATCTAAAGGAATGGTTTCTTATCCGATTTTATGGTGTTGTGCATGCCAAATTAACTATATAATGTTGCATATCGTCTTGTGCTTTTTACATAAAAAAATGACAATATCATTAACACGAATTTATATACCTAAATTGATGTTAAAATGTACTTGTAGGCCAAATAATTTGAACTATTTTCCGCTAGTTTAAGTTATGAAATTCAGGCATAGCCTTATACCATTTGTTGTTTGAATTTAACGGAAAGAAAAATTAAGATTTTTTTGTTTCAGCTTGAGCAGCAACATCAAGCATAGCTGTAGTTATGGTTTATTTTTATGCTGAAATTGAGGCGAAAAAAGAAAATTTTATCCCAGTAAATTCAAAGGGTAAATGGTATTAGCTACTATTTAATTTATTAGTGAAGAAATAGTAGAAAAAGAATCGAATTATTAGTCTGTAATTATTTTTTAAATGGTAAAAAAAGGGATGATGAAAGTGGTCGCGGTGGTAGGTACATAGCTAACCAAGTCGTAATAAGATATTGCTTTCTCGTAGATCATACACAGTTCTGATATACGAGAAAGCCTTTTTATCTTACAGGTATCAACTCTTTTTTAAGAATTTTAAAGAGAAGGTATTGTTGTTTTCATCCTTTATCGTCAAAAAGTACATCCCTTGCTTAAGAGAATCAATCATGATCTCGTTAGAAGGATTGTTCTCAAAAGAAATGTCTGAGAGTACTTTTTTGCCGAGTACGTTATAAATAGTCGCTTTTGCAGGTGTTTTTAGCCCATTCAGCGTGATGCTATTTTGCGCAGGATTAGGGGATAGTGATAAGCGTTCTTTGATATTCTCAAAAGGATGTACCGCAGAGAGTGTGCAGTTGGTTTTGTGTACATCTATACCGTTGTTTTGGGGACGTTTGTAAGCTTTGGATAAGATGAATTTATCCATTTCGAAGCCATCCTCTCTCATAGAGAATTGTATCACATGTTCTCCAGCTGTAAGGCTATCTAGAAATATTGTTCTAGGGTTGTCACATGGTTTGTTTTTTAGTCTTTTAGCACTTTCCCAAATCCATTTATTTTTGTTAGAACACCATTGCATTTTTTGTCCAGATTCTGGCCATTTACCGTCTATTCCAACATGGATGCCATTGTCTTCTGCTCCAGAAGAATTTGCACGTACCCAAACGTAATATTTTCCTGGATTATTGATAAATACCTTGTATTTTAATACCGCCATTTCTCCAGGGATATCAGAAAAATTTTCACCTTCGATTAATGGATCAGGTTTTCCTGGTCCTCCATGACCGATAACACGTGTGTCGGGTAAGATTTCTATATATTTATTGTTACTAGCTTCGCTGATAGGATGGTTGTCAGGATCTGGTTTTGGAGTTTTGCTTCCTTTCTCGATAATGAACCATTTTCTTTTGCTCGTCTTTGTTTGTTCAAAAAAATCTTCTGCCTCTACAGCTACGATTCCATTGCGCTCCGTAGGGATACAGGTGTCTCCTACTGGAACGGGAACGGTTGTTTTTTGACATTCAAATTCCAGCGAAGTCCATCTTCCTCTAGAAAAAGCAGTTCCATCTCCTTCTGGGATTTTTCCGTTTGTATGTGAGCTAAATTCTACCCGTATAGTAGCTCCTTTTTTCATTACTATATTTTTGAAAACCTTTGATGCAGGAGCGTAGTCTATAGTTGTTGTAGGGTTTTTGAACGTTCCTACGTTCTTACCATCGATTACCAGACGATATGTGCTTTCGCCGTCTAATTCACTCAAGGTATTAATTGTAATATTATAAGTAGCAGCGTTTCCGTCAAAGGTGGCTTCTGCTGCGGCAAATTTATCCTTATATTCTTTGGCGTTGATAGCCAATGCATCTTGGTTTTTGTCTGTATAGGCAGGCGAGAAGCCAGATACAGTAGTATTCGGAAAATCTTTGGTAGCTTTCATGCTTAGGCTAGCGCAATCCGCTGTTGGATTAGCTGTAGATTTTTTCTTTATCAATGCTACCCAGTCATTATTGTTTGGAGCAACTAATGAGGCATTGGTGATTTTTTTGGCAGCTGATAATGCACCACCTGATCTTGGATTGTACCACTGAACATTCCAGTTACCAGCAGGAAGATTAATTGTAGATGTTCCTCCTTTTGGTTTGTATACAATATATAGTTCGCCTTTTTTGGCAAAAACATGATCATCGGTATCTTTGGTGATATTGTCACTAGCTATCATTGAGACGACCTTGTTTTGTACATGTTCTTGAAAGAAAGCTACTGCATGTGCAGCTTGTGTATATTTTTTGTGACGAGATCGATGATCTTGCGCATTGAGATCCGTTTGATTCGTTTCATAGCCATAATAGTATTCTACGCCCATACCACCACCTAGTAGTGTAGTCCATAGTACACGGTTTCGTACAAGTTTGTCATCTGGTCCATTATCATCTTCATTAATACCAATTTCTGCATTTCCTGGTTCATCTACGGCAATCACCCATTTTCGGTTTGCATCCTTTGATTTTTTGATCCAACGCTGTACATCACCTTTGAGTTCTCCGTAATCTAGGTCATTGGTTTGCACAGAAAGTCCTGTGAGGGAATTTTGCCCCAATTGAGGTTCGTAGTGGTCGTCTTGGAATTTGTCTGCGCGAGTATGCAGTACACGGTGATTCTGATATGGATCTACTTTGTCAATATAATTACCTGTTGCTTTTGTGAGTTCAACAGCCATTTTTGTTTCTTCGGATAAATTCCAGTTGAGTGCTAGGTGATGACCAAAACGTGCAATCAATTCGCGGTAATATACTTTTCGTTCGTTCCCAAATTTTTTGTTATCCATTAACAAGCAGTTCTCTGCTTCCATGGTTTTGAAATGGCAGAAGACACCTCTTTTATCAGCATATTCGAATATTTTTTCCCATTGTGCCATTTTGGAAACATCAAAACGTGTATGATGTACACCGTTTTTCCATTGGTTTTTTTGCGTGATTTTATTGTAATCACCAAGACTTACTTTCAATAAGTGAGGGAATACATTTTGATCATCACCATTATTGTTCCAAGTTAGAAAAGAGAATGCATTAAGACCAGTAGAAGCGATATAGTTGACGACCCCTAGGAGTTCTGTGCCTTTGCCTTTTTTCCAAGTATACTCAGCAGCATCGGCAGCATTATAGTCACGTTGGTGTGGTTGCCATGTTTTTCTCAAGTCTTTTCTGTTCGGAGTATCATCAAAATCTTCGTACGATAAGGTGTTTTCTGGAGCATCAGTTCCTGCTTTGATAAAATATGCGCCATTAGGGGTATCTCCTCCCGTACCTGTAAACCTTAAATAATGTTCTCCTACATAACGTAGTTTTCCTTTGTTTTTTGCTCTAAAATCTCTTCCTGTTTTGTCAGATTCGGCAACTGTAAAATTTCCTGTTTTGTTGTCAAAAAACTTTGCGCTTTCACCTCCAGTTTTTACCGCAATATTTGTTCCTTGTTTGAAAGATAATTTGTAAGACCATTTGCCCGTTCTGTCTGGAGTAAAATGTACTTTCCATTTATTACCGCTATCACAGCCCTCTGCAGGGTTGTCACAGCCAGCATAATAACCAGGTACAACATATTTTTTTCCGTTTTCGTGTGTAAAAGTAGCATCAAAACGAAAGTTCATAAATGGATTAGGGGTTGCTGACTCACTGGTGTTAGGTCCATTTGCTGTGATGGTGATCTTGTGCCATCGTTGGAGTTCACCTGAGATATTTTGACCACTCAAGGTGAGCGAGAAGATCATAAGAATAAGGATTGTGTAAACTTTTTTCATGAGGTTTTTGTTAAACGGTTTTTTATAATACAAACTAAGAGTTGAACCATAGTTGGATAACGGAGATATTTGAGAGATCGTACGCTTTCTGTTTTGAGAAATTTGTTAAAGGATTCTAGGCTTCAGATTATAAGCCTCTTTGGGAGATCCTTGATAAGATTGTGTTAAGATAATCAAGTGTTTGATGTAAGGATAATCTTATGTGTATAAATGCAAAAAGCAGCTAATTTCTGCGAATTAGCTGCTTTTTTTGGATAAAAACGTTTTCTTTAAATCTAGAAATCTATTTTCGTACTTCTTTGATTGTTTGCAATGCAGTACGTACATCTTTTTCTAATTGTGCATAGTTTTCGTCTGCCAATATTTGCTTAGAAATTAATTTAGATCCCATTCCTACACAAGTTACACCAGCATCAAACCATCCCTTGAGGTTATCTCTTTCTGGAGAAACGCCACCAGTAGGCATAATACTTGTCCATGGTTGTGGACCTTTAACACCTTTTACAAAATTAGGACCGTAGATATCTCCAGGAAATAATTTTACAATTTCGCACCCTAATTCTTCAGCACGTGCAATTTCTGTTAATGTTCCACATCCAGGAGACCAAGCAACTTTTCTGCGGTTACATACAATTGCGATATCTTCTCTAAGAACAGGTGTTACTATAAAGTTTGCGCCTAATTGCATGTATAAAGAGGCTGCTGCTGCATCGGTAACAGAACCGACACCCATTATCATACCTGGGAGTTCTGCTATAGCATATTTCGTTAATGCTGCAAAAACTTCGTGAGCAAAATCTCCTCTAGCGGTAAATTCTAGTAAACGTGCACCGCCATCATAACATGCTTTTAGTACTTTTTTGCTCAATTCTATATCGCTATGAAAGAACAAAGGAACCATTCCTGTTTCTTTCATTACTTGTGCGACTTCTATTCGTGTATACTGTGCCATTTTAATAAAACTTTGTGTTGTGACGTTGTCTAGCAACGCTCTCAACATAATTTATAGATAAACCCCGAAACATATCGGGGTTTGTGTATTATCATTGTTATATATAGTGTGATTTATCTGGCAACTCTACCAGAAGCATCTCCACTCATAAGTTTTTCAACTTCAGCAACTGTTGCTAAGTTGGCATCTCCTTTGATTGTATGTTTTAGACAAGAAGCTGCAACAGCAAAATTCAGTGCGTTTTGATCATCCTCTGGGTACTTAAGTAGACCATAGATCAATCCACCCATAAAAGAATCTCCACCACCAACACGGTCAACAATATCGGTAATTTGGTATTGTGGAGACGTGTATGTTTCTTTTCCATCATACATGATCCCTGCCCAAGTATTATGGGATGCAGAGATAGATCCTCTTAGAGTTGTAATTACTTTCTTAGCTCTTGGAAATTTCTCCATCATTTGCTTACAAACAGATAGAAATGATTCTGCTTTTACATCATGACCTTGTAGCGTGATGTCTAAACCTTCTGGCTTAATGTCAAAGTGCTTTTCAGCATCTTCTTCATTTCCAAGGATAATGTCGCAGTAAGAGGTTAATTCTGTCATTATAGCTTCTCGATCTCCACCGTAGTTCCATAGCTTGGCACGGTAGTTCAAATCTGTAGAGATGGTAATTCCCATCTCACTAGCAACTTTTACAGCTTCCAAGCATGCATCTGCAGCTCCTTGTGAGATTGCAGGAGTAATTCCAGTCCAGTGAAACCACTCTGCACCTTTGAATACTTCTTTCCAGTCAACCATTCCTGGTTTGATTTCACTAATCGCAGAGTGCGCCCTGTCATAGACCACTTTGCTACCTCTACTTACGGCACCTGTCTCAAGGAAATAAATTCCCAAACGATCACCGCCATATACTATTTTATCAGTGCCTACACCTCTTTTGCGCATTTCCATTAAAGCACATTCTCCAATATCGTTTTTTGGTAAACGAGTTACAAAATCTACAGGAACGCCATAATTAGCTAAAGATACCGCCACGTTGGATTCTCCTCCACCATACACCACATCAAAGCTATTAGCTTGTGAGAATCTCAAAAATCCCGGAGGCGCAAGTCTTAGCATTATTTCTCCAAATGTAACTACTCTTTTCATTAAAAATTTATTTAAAATTAGACGAATTCTATAAAAGTGCTAAAGATACTATTTACCCTATTATTATACAATGTTGTATATAATATTCCTTGAACCTAAAAAAGGGTGATTTAATTTAGGTGGTAAAAATCTTAGCTCTCAAAAATACTGGATATGATATGGAGATTTGTCCATATGATAGGGTAATATTGTACAAATTAGTCTCATTTTGCTGAGTCTAATTCTGCGGAATACGTTAAGTTTTAAAAAGCTTAGTTAGCGAAGTATTTGATAAGAAAACAAGTGGTTGTTTGTTTTTTATTTAGTGAGGTGTCTGAATTACATTATATTTGCATGCGATTTTTTCGTTTTTATCTAACTACCCCCTTAATTATTATATGTATTCTATGCAAAAGATATGGAGCTGCCTAAGTGTTTTTCTGGGGCTTTTGGTTGTTTTTTTTAGTTGTACCAATAAAGAAATTAATCTCATTACTAACATCAATTATGAGATTGCTTTAGTTTATGAAGAGGCAGGTTTTGTAACAGATACACTCGCAACAACTATTAAACTACTGCCAGAGCGTGTGGATTATGAGGGGTTCAATTATTTTTTGAAATATGAAATTACTGAAGGAGAAGGTTATTTTGTCTCAGAAAATCATGAAATAATTAAAGCTGGAGAAGAACAACAATTGCGTTTAGAAGATGAATATATTGCCAACTGGCAGTATATTGGAACTACGCCGGGAACACACCGTATTACGATGTATTCTAGAGACAATTTTGACCGGAGTAAGGAAGATGTACTAGTTTATAACATACAGCCTCTAGAGGTTATTTGGGATACTAGTACAACACAGACAATTATTAAGGTGGCTGACGAAGTCCCTATATTACTTGATTTGCAAAATCAAACAGATGTAAGTATACCCTTTACACAATCAATTACATTATTAGCTGGCACTGGGAAATTATTAGATCAAGACAAAAACGAGATTCTCTATAATCAATCTTTTCCTGTAGTTGAAGGGCAGACACCATTTTTCTTTATTCCAGATGCCGTTGGAAGCGTTTCTATACAGTTTGATCTCATTTTTAATGAAAGAATACAGTATACAAGTATTCTTATGATTGAAGTGATCAAAGAGTCAACAAATCTAGCGCCAATCGCAATCGCAACTATCAAGGATAATGGAACCAATAAAGGAGTAGCTCCGTTTACAGTGGATTTGGAAGGGACTGCTAGTGTGGATAATGATGGTACTATTGAAAATTATTCTTGGGACTTTGGAGATGAATCTCCAACTATGTTTGGTGCAACTGTAAATCATGTTTTTACAGCGATTGGTCAATATGTGGTGACACTTACGGTTACAGATGACAAAGGTGTTTCTCATAGTGATAGCCTTACTGTTTTTGTAGAAAAATCTATGGATGATGATTTTGTGGCAATGGATGATGCCGTAACAATAGACGTAAACACAGCAATTGATATTGATGTACAAGCTAATGACCAGATAGGTGTAGGAATTAGCTCTGTTTTGGATACTGTCACACAGCCACTCAATGGAACAGCAACTATAGGCAATGACGGAGTTGTAAGCTATATGCCAGCTGCTGGTTTTGAAGGAGTAGATAAATTTTCCTATACGATAATTGATGGGCTAGGGAAAAGTTCTTCTGCAGAAGTGATTGTCACAGTACAGCTTACAAATGCTTTACCAATAGCTGTAAATGATAACGGGACTACCAAAGAGAATATCCAAATTACTCTAGCTGTTTTAGAAAATGACAGTGATCCAGAAGGTAAGCCTATTAATGTTATTGCTACGACCGCTCCCGACCATGGTACGATTAATGTCAATATAAATGGTAGTATCACCTATACCCCAACTACAGGGTATTTTGGAAGCGATATGTTTGAGTATACAATTAATGATGGTAAAGAAGGGAACGATGCGACTGCCACTGTTACTATTACAATTACGGATGTAAATGAACCGCCCGTAGTGGCCGATTTTGAAAAGAATACAACAGATATAGCAACCCTACGCATTGATATTCTAGAAAATGTTGTAGATGCAGAGGATTCGCTTTCGGTTACGTCGGTAGAAGCGCTTAATGGTACAGTGGTCAATAATGAAGATGGTACTATTACTTATACGCCAATAGAAGGTGTGGATGCTATAGATCAGATTACTTTTACTGTAAGTGATGGTACCAATGATCCGGTATCGGGAGTGATCAAAATAAATGTCACTGCTGTGCAAATGGTAGAAATCCCAAAGGGAATGTTCGAGGCCTATGTGATTGATCAAGGATTGGATACGCGTGGTATTAGGGATGGAAAAATGATCAAAGAGGATGCCGAGAAGGTAGCAACACTTTTATTGGATGAAATTGGGGATATTAATTCCTTGGATTTTATGTCAGTGTTTCAAAACCTAAATACTTTGGAGATTATCAATACAACGACAACGGATTTGGATCTGGCACGATTGTCCAAAATAGAAAAGTTAAGCATATCTAATACTGCAATAGGATTCAATTTGGGTGCCGCTTCACAACTCAAAGAATTTTCATGTAAATCTTGTCGTATTACTAGTTTGAATATGAGTCGTAGTACTGATTTGGAAGTGTTTTTTGTAACCTTTGATCAAAGTGTAACACAGAATTTAGGAAACCTCAATCTAAGTAACAGTCCAAAGTTGCAGGATTTTTATTTGGGAGAAAGTGCTTCTTTTAGCCGGATACAACTGGCAAGCCCCGTATTGAAAACAGCTACATTCAATAACTGTTCGGGGATTACTGATTTGGATTTTTCGGCATGTACAGGCTTGCAGTCCCTTTTAATAAATGAAGGGATGCAAGAATTAACGAGTATCAATGTCAATAATGGAGCGAATGCAGTGTTGGATACTTTTGATTGTAGTGGCGTTATTAATACTAGTTTGCTATGTGTACAAGTGGATGATATGGCTGCTGCAGCGCTCAATACCAAATGGAAAATTCCTGGACAGGATGCCAAGATTAACAAAAAAGCGCATTACAGCAACGATTGTAATCAATCAAGAGAGACCATAGCGATTCCTGATGAAAATTTTGAAGATTTATTAGGGGTTGAAGGGTATGATGAGGTAATGGATGGCAAAATATTTAAAGATGTTGCTCAAGCAGTTAAGAGACTTAATTTGTCATCATATGGGATTGATTCTTTTCAAGGTCTTGAAGAATTTGTTTCGGTGGAAGAATTGAGTATTGATGAAGCAAATATTAGGGAAGTGTTAAATTTTTCAAAAATGAAAAACTTAACAGAATTAAGTTTGAATGATACTAATATTCGTAGCTTGAGTGTTGTTAATAATCTAAAATTGAAGGATTTATCTTTTAATAATTCTTCAATAGAAATGGTAGATCTCTCTAATAATAGAGAATTAGTTTCTATAGAAGCGAAACTTTCTAGCCTTAAGACATTGGATTTGTCAAATAATCCAAATATAGTTTTTATTGATATTAAAGAAACCGATGTGGAAAGTTTAGATTTATCAAATAATAATAAATTGACTTTTGTAGATGCTCGAGAAGGTTCACTTACACAGATTACATTACCATTGCAAGGAGTTTTGAAATCACTGTATCTTAGAGATTCTTCTAGAGTTGAGGAATTAAGTGTTAAAGGACAAGATAGCTTAGAAGTTTTGAGCGTAGAAGGATCTGGTTTATCTTGTATTGAGGTGGATGATGTGGCAGATGCAACTGCTCGATTTGGTGTTAAACCTAGGATTACCTATAGTGTAGATTGTCTATAATTTGGGGGAATATAAAATAGTTACGTCTAATGTTTTTAGATTGAATGTAGTAGTTCTGTTTTTCTTTAAAAAAGGAAGTAGAACTTTTTTTCTGCTAACTGGAGCAGTTAAATTCAAACATAGTTTCTGAGAAAGTTTTAGATCAATAGAATTTTTATCTAAAAAAAAAGCCACTCCTAGTGGGAGCTAAGAGTGGTTTTTGATGATATATAAATGTGATTTTAAATTATTCCAAAATCACACGTTGTGCTTCTTTTTGATCCAAACGGACAAAATACATACCTTGACTATAACCTTCTAATTGAATTGTTTTTCCTGTTCCAGAAATCAATTTTTTACCCATCAGGTCATATACCTCCCAAGAACTCTCTTTTTTGAGATAGAACACACCATCACGACTTGGTATCGGGTAGATGGTATTGGTATTGTTGGTGCTTTCAAAATTAGGATTAGATAGGGTTCCTGTGTACTTATTATATTCGTTAATTCGAGTTTCAGAAACTCGGAATTCGTCAAACCAAGCATAGGTGTCTTCATTTGGTACATATTTTTCTGGCTTAGAAGAACCTCCAAGAAATGCAGAAATTAAAAGGCGATTGATAGTGATGTCTTCTCTTCTTGATCCTTGAAGTCTATAATTATTAAAAACGGACGCTTTCATAATATCATGATTTTTTCCATCTACCCATCCTTCAAAAATCCCATCGTCTTTTCCGGGTGTTTCAAATCTATAATGTAATTCTATATTATGCCACCCTGGCTTATTTAAGTAGTTTTGATATTCCATTAAGCAGATATCAGCAGTGTTTTCGTTGTCCATTCTGGAGCCCCAAAATCGTTCTTCATTGCTTGGGGACCAATTATCTTTTCCTGGGACTTCCATGTAGAATTGAATACTACCGCCATTTCTCCACATAATTCTACCTTTCCATGCATTTTTATTTTTATCGTCAGGTCTTGATGGACTGTTAATAGAAGTTCCTCCTAGGCTAGGTAGTTTTCCTCCACATTTGTCAAAATCAAAATTTTCACTAAATTTTACCCAATACGAAAGGTATAGGTCTGTGGATTGATAGTAATTAGTATTAAATGTACCGGATAAAGGTATCCTCGTGTCTATTCCAGAGTTGTCAGTAACGAACTGTCCTTTTGGGAATCTTACTTTTAGAGACACACCTCCTGGGTCAATACTTTCGTTATAGTCTGCTGATGCTCTATCAGTTGATTCGTCATTTTTTTCATAAAATCCTTTGCTGTAAGCTATTCGAAAATCATCCTTGAGTTCATTTTTTGTATAAGTGTTCCCTGGCCTCAAATTATCAAAACCTACATGGAGTACATCACCTTCCTTTTCTATTAAAGCATCTGTTGCCATAGTAATAGTACCAGATCCAATAGTTTGAGATTTGATGGTTTCGTAGCGCAATGCTCCTACGCGTAATGCCGTGTTGCTATTACCTGATGGTAATGAGAATTTGCCATCGTCATCAGTTTTTGTCCATACACTAGGGTTTTTGCTATGACATACAAGGGCATTTTCTATCGGTGCTCCGGTTTGGTCTTTTACAGTACCTGATATTTGAGAATACCCGACACTACATACAAAGAGGCTGGTGAAGGGAAAGATTAATTTAAACATAATTTTTTGTTATTTTGGGTGGGTGTATTATATGACAATTGATGAGTCATTACACCTAGAAGGATTGTAAATCTCTCTAGATGTAATGATTCTGATTTAATTAGATTTTGTGAAATTTCTTAGAAATAGTATCATTCCCTTTTTCTAATGTTATAATATATAATCCGTTTTGTAGTTCCGAGACGTTGATTGCTACGTTGTTCGTTTGTAGGATGCCTTTGCGAATGGCTTGTCCCAAGATATTATAGATGGTAAATTTTACTTCGTTTTGTTTGAGGCCAATAATTTTGAGTTTTGCTGTTGTCGGATTGGGGTATAGCGTCAAGGATAAACTGTTTTCGAATGTGTTTACACTCAAAGTACTACATTTGACGATATTCCAAGATGGACAGAACTGGTTTACAAATTTGTTCGAATTATTGTCAAAATTGTTATCTGTATCCGGACCACGTGTATTGTCCCAAATGTGCATTTCGGTAACATCACCTCCCTTTTTTCGGGCTGTTGGGATATTACTAACGTTATCAAAATTAAATGTATTATTAAAAATAGCATTACGATATCCAGAAGTATTGCCTTCTATACGTTTTTGAAAATCAATCCCAGAAGAAAGAACAGTAGATCCATTTCTGTTGAAAGTGTTGTTGTAAATAAAAGCCATAGATCCTTTTAGATCTATAAATGCGTCAGCACTATTTTGTCCAGAAATGCCTTTTGCATCAAAGGTACAGTTTCGAACGATCGTATTCTGTGTGCCTTCTTTGATGTCAATACCCTCCGCACGGACAAAAGGACCTATATGACAGTTGTCAATAGTATTGTTGTCACAGTTAGGGGCATATTTGTTATGATTTTTTCTATCTGTACCGATATAAATACCTTCTCCTATACCAGAGTTGGTAATACCGGTATCGTGAACATTACAATTCTGTATCAAGTTGTGACTAGAGTTGCTTCTTAGGTGGATTGCTTCTTCGCCAATATCATGAACCTCTAAATTGATCAGTTGACAATGATTGGCATCGTCTAGAATGATTCCTTTTTTGGCACCGTGGATATTAAAATCTTTAAGAATCCAATAGTCCCCAGTTATGGTCATGAAAAGTTTGCTTCCTGACATGGTCAAGGTTGGTTTGTCTCCAGTCTGTGGGTCAATTGCTCCTCTGAGAATGATGGGATTATCTTTGTCGCCATTCGTTCCACCTGTTAGTTGTACAAAATTGCCATTGGCATCTTTGATTCCGGATTGAGAAGTGTAAGTTCCCGGGGCAATAATAATTTCATCTCCTGGCTTTGCATTAGCCATTGCGTTTCGGATGTCATTGATGTCACTATAGGTGTTTTGTGCATTCAGATTGAGTGTTATTAGCGCAAATAATAAGAGTTTCACAACCTCAGAGCCTGTGTGCGTGGCCCTATTTTTTGTGATGATATTACTTTGATAGTTCATGTGTGTTTAATTTTTTGTAAATATAGTTGAGGTGTTTGATGTGTGTGTTTTTGCAATAAGTATGTAGACTCCCGTAGCAAGTGTACTTACGTTTATATTCCTAGCCTTGGTAGTCTGTAGTAGTTGTCCGTGAAGATTTATAATACTTACTTCTTGGATGGGGATTGACTGGTCAGTCCCAATATGTAATATGTCTCGAACAGGGTTAGGATAGATGTTTAGAGCGATATCTGTGTCAAAATTGGAGGTTCCTAGAGTTCCACAAGGGACGATGCTCCAAGTTGGACAGGAATATGTAATGTCATCAGAAAAATAACTTATTGGTTCTGGTGTATTTGGAATTCGCTTATTATTCCACATGTGGATATCGTAAGGATCACCACCTTTGAATCGAGCAATAGGAGTTGATGTCCCTTCTGAACCTAGATTGAAGGTATTGTCAAAAATAGCAGTTCGGTATCCTGTTTGTATAATAAGTTCTTGATCTCTTTTGGGTTTCTTTTGTATGATATCAACACCTGCATTAATACCAGCATTATTAACGCTAAATTTGTTGTTGTATACGTAGGTGTTAATTCCTTTGACATCAATGAATGAGTCATTGCGTGAATCTCCCACAATACCTGTGGCATCAAACTCATTGTTATAGATTTTTACGCCATCAACTTCTTCTTTCACATCGATGGCTTCAGCAGATATGTTTGGGCCAAAGGTGCAATCACTGATAGTCGTGTTGTTACAATATGGATCAAAATTGTCCTTATGTTCTTTGGCATCGGAACCAATATAGATTCCCTCACCATTTCCAGGGTTTTTTATACCTACATGATGGATATAACAGTTTTTGATTATTGTGTTACTCGAACCATCACGGAGATGAATAGCTTCTGAAGCAATATCAAAAACTTCTACGTTTTCAATAGTGACATTATTTGCATTATCAAGGATAAGTCCTTTAGATCCGCTTTTCATTTTTAAGTCTTTGATGATCCAATGATCAGCTGTTACATAAAATACGTATCCATCATAGACATCAGTAGGTCCTTGTAATAAGGGAGGGTTGTTCGGGTCTTCTCCCCTAATGATTATAGGCTTGTCTACGGTTCCATCTGTTTCTGCATAAAATCGAGATGCGATAGTAATATGACGAAAAATGTTATACTTTTCGTTTGGAGTATAAGTGCCACTAGCGATGATGATTTCATCACCTGGATTGACATTTTCCATAGCAATTTTTATTTCTGCAGTTGTACTACATTTAAATTGTTTTTGGGCTATCCCTTTGATGGAACTTAAAAAAACAACTAGGAATACTAGTGTGCTAGAAAAGGTGTTTAAAAGACTGGTGTGTATATTTTTATGGGGCATATAATGATAGTTTAGCTTTTGTAGGTATATCGCTTTAAAAACACTTTTAGTATATTTTTGAGATGTGATTTAGTACGATTTATTTTCAAAAAGCGATTTGCGTTATGAGGTATTACTAAATGTGATGTAAATTAATTGTTTATAACCTGTTATAAGGAGTTTTAAATAGAGATTCAAATAAGAAAAACTCTTTTTTTTTGATAAATCACTAATTCTAAGAGTCTGACAAATTTGCTCAAATATTTAAAGATACTCTTTAATAAAACATGTATTGATTTTCATTTTATGGGAGATTTGAGGGTTTTTTTATATGTTCAAATATAGATATTTTTAAGCTAAAAAACTTGTTTTTACGGTTTTACCTCAGTTTTTTCGACGAAACTAGAAAATTGTCGATATAATTTTTGGAATACTAAAAAAGATTTTTCGAAAGAATGTGAATAGTACTTAGTGTTAATTAGCCTCTAGAATATAAGTGGTTTACGAGATGCCTAGTTTTATAGTCCTGTAGGCATGTTGTGATAGGGGTGGGGAAGGTAGTGTTGGAAGTGGAAAAAACAAAACACTGACTATCATTGATTTGTTGATAGTCAGTGCTCAGTAATATTGAAATTAATTAGTGTTTAAAGGCTAGTGCTGTACGAGTAATTTTAATGCTTTGGACGTACTTCCTTCTCTATTAATTACTTTAACAAAGTAGAGGCCATTGGACAATTTTTTTACATCTATTAGGTTTGTCTCGGTTTGCTCATGAATGCTTTGTGTAAGTAATAACTGACCGTTTGTGTTGTAGATTAGAATTTGCTGTCCTTTTTCTGACAATCCTGATAATCTAACAACTGATGAGGCAGGGTTTGGAGTTATATGGATAGTGGTGTTGTCCGTTTTTGAAACAGATTTAGCTCCTTTGTCACAGTTAGGGGCTTTTCCGGTACTGCAATATATACTGAAATCACCAGATTTGGATACTAATACAAGATTTGTAGCATCTTTGGCGACCCAATAGTCACCATCAAGTCCATTGACACCAGATTTGTTAATGGTCACAGATGGTTTGCTATCACCAAAATTTTGCGATATCATTTTACGCAGATCTAGATAATAACTAGGGTTTCCATTTTTTGTTTTTATAGCAAATTGATATAGTCCTTTTTTAGAGCTATTCCAATTGATCAATAATTGACTGATGTTGTCAAGATTTGGTCCTTTTCCTAATACAGTAATAGTGGTGAACTTGGAACGGTTGAATGATGGTAAGTTGCCAGAGGTAGGTGTTCCAAACGAACAAGTTGCTGGATCAGGATCTGGACTGGGGTTTGGATTCGGGTTTGGTTCAGGCTCTGGAGTGGTGTTTTTGCCAACGGTAATGCTTCTAGAGGATGAGGTAGTTGATCTTCCATCATTATCTGTTGCCTTGGCAGTCAAGACATATGTTCCACTTTTTAGGTCATCTACTTTTAGGCTATACGGAGCTGAAGAATCTTCTCCTAATTTGGTAGTACCATTGTAGAATTCAACTTTGGCGATACGACCATCACTGTCCGATGCATCTGCACGGATGATAAAGGTATCGTTAGTTTCAAAACGAGTTCCATTATCGGGAGCGGTTATCCCTACGGTTGGGGCATTATTTGTTGGACTAGGGTTTGGTCCACCATTATATTTGCTATATTCATTTATTCGTGTTTTGGAAACACGAAATTCATCAAACCATGCATATGTTTCTTCGGGTGGCCAGTAGTCTTCGTTATCTCCCCCTCCAAAAAATGTTGATAGCAATATAGCATTGATCGTAATATCCTTTCTGTTAGCAGGTCTATAATTATTAAAGACTTTGGCATCTTGTACGTCGTAGTTAACGCCATCTACCCATCCTTCAAACAATCCATTATTCTTACCAGCAGACTCAAATTTATAATGCAATTCTATATTATGCCATCCAGGACTTGCTAAGTAAGGTTCGTATTCAAAATCACAGATTCCTGATCCTTCTTTTACTTTATCACCCCAAAAACGACTATCATCAGTTGCATTAAAACCATCTCCAGGTAGTTCCATATAGAATTGGATACTACCACCTCGACGCCACATAATACGACCTTTCCATGTGTTTTTGCGACTATTGTAATCAGAACCACCTAGGCTAGGAAGCTTACCTCCACATTTGTCAAACGGAAAATTATCCGCAAATTTTACCCAATAGGAAAGATAAAGATCTTCCGATTTAAAGTCGTTGTTTTTAAAGGTTTTTCCTAGTGGGATCCGAGTATCAAATCCAGAGAATTCTGTTTTCACCCCTTTTTTAGGAAAGGTTGCTCTAATAGAAACACCTCCTGGGTCAACACTTTCATTATAATCCACGGCAGCTCTGTCATGGATCTTTTTTTCATTAAAAAAACCTTTACCAGAACCTACCTCAAAGTCATCTTTTAATTCTTTTTCGGTATAGGAACTACCAGGCCTTAAATGGTCAAAACTTATGTGATAAACATCATTTTCTTTTTGTATTAAGGCATCTGTTGACATAGTAATAGTGCCAGATCCAATGGTTTGGGATTTGATAGTCTCGCAATGCAATGCCGCGATGCGTAGCTTGGTATTATCGTTTCCGGGTAACGAGAAAGCACCATTTTTATCCGTTTTTGCCCAAGTGTTTTTGTCATTAGCATGGCATACTAGTGCACTTTCAATAGGCTTGCCTGCTTCATCTTTAACGTGACCGCTGATTTGAGCAAATCCGATGTGAGATAGGAGGCAACATAGAAGGAGCATTACATAAGTAAGCAAAGATCTATTTTGTATTCTGTTTTCTGTTTTCATAATTTTAACTACGTTAAATTAGATGTTTAATCATTTTTGATGATTTTGCGCTTTTTTTTTATTTGATAGTAATTAGTTGAGATTTATGAATCTCAGAGCCAATAACTCTCATGATGTACATACCAGCTTTGAGGGTGCTTACGTTGATGGAATTCTTTTCTTTTCTTAGTGTTTCCTGTAATATGCGTTTGCCTTGTAGATCATATATTGTTGCTGTTAGTTTTGCTTCTGAGATACCCGAAACTCGAATAACTTCCGACGCTGGATTAGGACTCACCGTATAAGCAACTGTTTTGATAGAAGATTTTGCTCCTACACAGCTAGGGACAGATTTACTATTGGAGCAATAAATACTAAAACCTCCAGACTTTGATACCAAAACAAAATCATCTTCATTGAGGACTATCCAATAACTTCCGTCCAAACTAGGAATTCCAGAGTTGTCGATGGTGATGTATGGGTTAGATTCTCCAAAGGTATTAGTACTTTTCTTTAGATCGACATAGTAGGCTGGTTTTCCATTACTCGTATTAAAAGCAAAGGAGTATAACCCTTTTTTTGAAGCATTCCAATTGATAGATAATTTTGTCAAATGACTTACGTTTGGCCCACCATTTCCAAGGACGGAAATCGTTTTGTATTTGATTTTTAAAGTGGATAAACTGTTGTTTTGTGGTGCGCCAAAAGAACAACTAGATGGATTAGGATTTGATGTTGGAGTTGGCTCCGGTATAGGTGTTGGTTCTGGTGTTTGTGTTGGTTCTGGCTCTGGTATAGTTGATGGTTCTGGTGTTGATGGAATAGAAGGTTCTGGATTATTGTTTCCTAGTCCGTCACAAGAGACAATACTCCATGTTGGGCATGAGTTTATGATTTTAGAATTAACAGTAGATACGATTCTATCACGGGTTTGCGGTTTTGTGTTATTGTCCCATACATGTATATCAAAAGGTTTGCCTCCTTTGAATCGAACAAAGGGAGTTTGAGAATTATTGTCCCCAAAATTGAAGGTATTTTTGAAGACTGCGACTCTATAACCTGTTTTTGTTATGGGGTTTTGTCCATTTTTAGGTTTTTTTTGTATGACATCAATTCCTGCATTGATCCCGCCATTATCGACATTAAATGTATTGTTGTATATATAGGCATTGATTCCTTTGACATCAATAAATGCATCATTGCGAGTATCTCCAACAATCCCTTTGGCAGAAAAAACATTACCATAGATTTTGACACCATCTACTTCTTCCTTAACATCAATGGCTTCAGCAGATATATTTGGGCCAAACGTGCAATCTTTGATGATAGTATCATCACAATAGGGATTGAAGTTACCATTATGCTCTTTAGCATCAGAACCTATATAAATACCTTCTCCATTTGCGGGCTTCTTTAAACCTAGGTCGTGCAGATAGCATTTTTGGATGAGTGTATTACTAGAGCCGTCTCGAACATGAATGCCTTCTGACGCAATGTCGTAGATCTCAATATTGTCAATGGTAACACTATTAGCGTTATCCAAGACAAGACCTTTTGAGCCTCCTCGAAGCACTAAATCTTTGATGATCCAATTATCTCCTTCCAAAAGGAAAACATACCCATCATATGCATTAGATGGTCCTTGCAATATGGGTCTAGAAGAAGATTTTTCTCCTCTAATTATAATAGGATTTTTTGGGGTTCCATTGACCTTAGAATATAATCGAGGAGCTAGCGTAATGTGTTTTTTAACAATATATTTTTCCTGTATAGTATAGACACCTTCTGTAATGATAATTTCATCGCCGGGTTGGACATTGTCAAGCGCTCTCAAAACCTCCGAAGCAGTGGAACAAGTGATCGTTCTTAATGGTTTTTGGAACGCCATTATATGAGATTGAGTAAGTAGCACGAGAATAATTATCAATAGTTTTCTGTACGGAGTATTGCTCCGTCTTTTTAACGTTTTTTTTAGCATAACATTTGAGTGATTTGTGTGTTTGTGTGTGTGTTTGTGTGTGTGTTTGTGTGTGTGCTTGTGTGTGTGTACTCTTTTTTGAGTGTACTTGTTTTTTTTTTTTTTTTTGGTTATTCTTTTAAGTTATTTGTGTTAAGAAAAAAAGTGCGCATTTTTAACTTTAGTTAGCCTGTTTTTTTAACAGGCATAATTTTATAACTAGAAATATGTAGTTATGTTGTATGCGTTTTTTTAAAATGTATTTTGTGTAATATTGTTGTAATTAGTGTTTTGTGTTTTTTTGTCAAAACATAATTGGCGTTTTTACAGCGTATTGGTTTTTTTGGTTCTATCTTTTTTTGATGAAATTTATGTTTGGGAATTTTGTTGCGAAGTATAGAAAAGAACACGAACGGCGGAGTTTTTTCATGGGTTTTTGATATCTGATTTTAGCATGCTTTTTCGAAAATAAAGAAGTATTTGTGCTAGTAATAGTTTATAAATAGATCATTTTTTTTTGTTTTGGAAGGTTGTTTTAAGGAGAATAAAGGTATAATTCATTGTAAAAAATTAATATTTTTTTAACATAGCTAGTAGGAGGGGGCTACAATGTATAGATTGATTATTTGGGCTTCGTTTTAGATCTAAAAAACCATTTGTTTATAGTGGGTTCTGTAGCAGCTGTGGTATCAAATAACTGAGTAAGTATTATTATGATTTTTATTAATTTTTGAAAAAAATCACTAGCTCTACATGATACAATTATGTAGAGCTAGTAGAAATGAATTGTATAAAACTACCGACTAGTTACGAATGAATAGTTTCAAAGCATTTGTCGAAATTCCTTCTGGATTTTTTATCTTCATAAAATAGAGTCCACTTGATAAGTTTTGTACATCTATTTGTAGAGCGTTTGTTTGTGATTTGATACTTTTAGATACTATTAATTGTCCGTGGGTATTGTAGATTAGTATTTGTTGCGCATCTTCTGGTAGTCCCGAAACTGTGAGTGCAGATGTGGCTGGATTTGGGAACAAGGTGGTCTGGGTTAGAGTAGAGACATTGGATAGGGATTGACGACGGCCTTGTTTCTTTGCGTATTTTTTATACTCGTTAATACGTTTCTTAGAAACACGAAATTCATCAAACCATGCATGGGTATTGCTAGGAGGCCAATATCTTTTGTCATCAGATCCACCAAAAAATGTAGAGAGCAAAATGGCATTGATTGTAATGTTTTTTCTATTGGATGATTTATAATTATTGAAAACAGAGGCATTTTGCATATCATAATTAACACCATCGACCCATCCCTCAAAGAGTCCATTGTTTTTGCCTGCGGTTTCAAATTTATAATGCAATTCTATATTGTGCCAACCGGGACTAGCCAAATAAGGTTGGTATTCGAATTCGCAGATATTGGATCCCTGTTTGACTCTTTTTCCCCAAAAACGACTGTCATTGGTTGGAGTAAATTTGTTGTTAGGTAGTTCCATATAGAATTGAATACTCCCACCACGGCGCCACATGATACGACCTTTCCAGTTGTTATCTCTGCTATTAAAGTCGGATCCACCTAAACTAGGGAGTTTGCCTCCACATTTGTCAAACGGAAAATTTTTGGCAAATTTGACCCAATACGATAGGTAAAGATCTCCTGATTTGAAATCATTGTTTTTAAACGTGTTTTTTAAAGGAATACGAGTGTCAAATCCAGAACCTGCAGTTTTTACGCCATTCTTTGGAAAGGTAGCTCTAATGGAAACACCACCTGGATCTACACTTTCGTTATAATCCACAAAGGCTCTGTTTGTTTTTTTATTACCATCAAGAAAGCCTTTGCCCGATCCTACAGCAAAATCATTTTTGAGTTCCTTTTTGGAGTAAGAGTTACCTGGACGTAAATGATCAAAACTTATGTGATATACATCCGTTTTCAAAAGTGGATCTTTTTTTAGTGTGATGACTCCAGACGAACCTATAACTCTTGATTTTACGGTTTCGTATCTCAGTGCTCCGACACGTAATTTGGTGTTTTTGTTGCCAGGTAATGTAAAGGCACCCTTTTTATCAGTTTTGGTCCAAGTGTTTTTGTTCTTTGCATGACATACGAGCGCATTCTTTATGGGGGTTCCAGAGGTGTTTTTTACCACCCCCTTTATTTGTGCTAATCCGATATTACATATCAAGAAACAGCTAAGTAATAATGTTGATGTCATTAGCTGTTTTTTTATAAGTTTTGTTTTCATATTATTTGATTTTTTTAAGTTTTGAGATAAGAATTCTTACCATGACAGAGTGTATGGCAGGAGTTCATAGCTCATAGGTGTTAGAAATCAGTTTGAGATCTAATGATTTTTGGGTAGATGGATCCTTGTTGTTTTATTTGATGGAGATCAATCGCGACTCATTGATCTCTGAACCGCTAAGTGTGAGAATGTATGTTCCAGATAAAAGGGTGCTAACATTAATCGACATGTTTTCCCTTCTCAAGACATTATTCAGTAGGAGTTTTCCGTGTATATCATATATCGTTGCAATTATGTTTGTGCTTGATATGCCCGAAATTTTTAACAGCTCTGAGGCTGGATTTGGACTCAAGGTATACGTTACAGACTTAGTGTTGGTTGCAGTACTAGATTTAGCTCCTTTGCAGGAAACGGTACTCCACGATGGACATGATTTTGTAATCTTATCAGAAAAGAAAAGTACAGGTTCTTTGGAATTAGGCTTTCTTGTATTATTCCACATATGTATATCAAAAGGTTTGCCACCTTTGAATCGAATAATTGGGATTTTAGAACCGTTTTTTCCAAGATTAAAGGTGTTTTTGAAGACCGCCACTCGATAGCCCGTTTTTTTGATAGGTTTTTGATTCTTTTTTGATTTTTTCTGAATTACATCAACCCCAGCATTCACGCCAGCATTATCTACAGTAAATGTGTTGTTGTAGATATAGGTATTGATCCCCTTGACATCAATAAATGAATCATTTCTAGAATCTCCCACAATACCTTTGGCAGTAAACGTATTCTTAAATATTCTTGCACCATCTACCTCCTCTTTAACATCTATAGCTTCGGCAGAGATGTTTGGACCAAATTTGCAGTTTTTGATTACAGTGTTGTTACAAAAAGGGTTGAAATTTCCATTATGTTCTTTGGCATCAGATCCTATATACACGCCTTCTCCGTTCCCTGGGTTTTTGACTCCTAAGTGATGTAGAGAACATTTTGTGATAGTCGTATTACTAGAGCCATCTCGTACATGAATCCCCTCAGAGGCAATGTCATGAATCTCTACGTTATTAATAGTGACATTATTTGCGTTGTCTAGAACTAACCCTTTAGAACCACTTCTGAGCACCAGGTCTTTGATAATCCAATAATTACCTTCTAGCAAGAATACATAACCGTCGTATTTTTTTGAGGGTCCTTGAAGTATTGGTCGGGCAGAGGCTTTTTCGCCCCGAATGATGATGGGGTTTTTTTTGGTTCCATTTTTTTTGGAATAGAATCTCGGAGCCAGAGTGATATGCCTTTTGATGCTGTATTTGCCTTTGGGCGTGTAAGTTCCTTTGGCAATTATAATTTCATCACCAGGTTTGGCGTTGTCCATGGCTTTTTTAATGGCGGCAGTGGTGGAGCATTTGATGGTTCTTAGTGGTTTTTGATAAGCCAAGAGGTTATGTTGGCTTAGTAGAAAGATTAGCAATAGTAGAGCCGAAACGAACAAAGAGTTGTTTTTGTGTTTTAAATGAAGTTGTGACATAAGTTTGTGTGTTTGTGTGTTTGTGTGTTTGTGTGTTTGTGTGTTTGTGTGTTTGTGTGTTTGTGTGTTTGTGTGTTTGTGTAAAAAAAACGACAACGTTTTCGTAATTTTTTGTTGTTATTTCATTTTTTAGGTTGATTTTTTAGGTTGATTTTTTAGGTTGATTTTTTAGGTTGATTTTTTAGGTTGATTTTTTAGGTTGATTTTTTAGGTT
>CANLMN010000029.1 GCA_947492105.1 uncultured Aquimarina sp.
TCAGCAGCCTGACGTGCAGCTTCTTCAGCTTGTCTTCTTGCCTCTTCCTCAGCAGCCTGACGTGCAGCTTCTTCTTCTTTAGCTTTTTCCTCCTCTTGAATACGTTGTACTCTTTTCAATTCAGCCTGAGCCGCCTCTTCTTTAGCCTTTTCCTCTTCTTGAATACGTTGGATACGTTTCAATTCTGATTGTGCAGCAGCTTCTTTAGCTTGCTGTTCCTCTTCTTGAATACGTTGGATACGTTTCAATTCTGATTGTGCAGCAGCTTCTTTAGCTTGCTGTTCCTCTTCTTGAATACGCTGGATACGTTTCAATTCTGATTGTGCAGCGGCCTCTTTGGCTTGCTGTTCCTCTTCTTGAATACGTTGGATACGTTTCAATTCTGATTGTGCAGCAGCCTCTTCCTTAGCTTTCTGCTCCTCTTCTTGAATACGTTGGATACGTTTCAACTCTGATTGCGCAGCGGCCTCTTTGGCTTGCTGTTCCTCTTCTTGAATACGCTGGATACGTTTCAACTCTGATTGCGCAGCAGCTTCTTTAGCTTGCTGTTCCTCTTCTTGAATACGTTGGATACGTTTCAATTCTGATTGTGCAGCGGCCTCTTTGGCTTGCTGTTCCTCTTCTTGAATACGTTGGATACGTTTCAATTCTGATTGTGCAGCGGCCTCTTCCTTAGCTTTCTGCTCCTCTTCCTGAATACGTTGGATACGTTTCAATTCTGATTGTGCAGCAGCTTCTTTGGCTTGCTGTTCCTCTTCTTGAATACGCTGGATACGTTTCAATTCTGATTGTGCAGCAGCCTCTTTAGCTTTCTGTTCTTCTTCTTGTGCTTGTCGTTCTTCTTCTAATTTGGCTTCTTCTTGGATACGTTGGATACGTTTCAACTCTGATTGTGCAGCAGCAGCCTCTTTAGCTTTCTGTTCTTCTTCTTGTGCTTGTCGTTCTTCTTCTAATTTAGCTTCTTCTTGGATACGTTGGATACGTTTCAACTCTGATTGTGCAGCAGCCTCTTTAGCTTTCTGTTCCTCTTCTTGAACGCGTTGGATACGCTCCAACTCAGCTTTTGCAGCTTCTTCTTGTATTTTCTGCTCTTCTTTTATTTTAGCTTCTTCTTGGATACGTTGGATACGTTTTAGTTCTGATTGTGCCTCAGCCTCTTTTGCTTTAGCCTCTTCTTCTTGTATACGTTGGATACGCTCCAATTCTGCTTTTGCAGCCTCTTCTTGTGCTTTTTGATCCTCTTTTGCTTTAGCCTCTTCTTGAATACGCTGTACACGTTCTAATTCTGCTTTTGCAGCGGCTTCTTGTGCTTTTTGTTCTTCTTCCTGGATACGCTGCACACGTTGCAACTCTGCTTTTGCAGCTTCTTCTTGTGCTTTTTGTTCTTCTTCTTGAATACGCTGAATACGTTCTAACTCTGCGGCAGCCTTCTTCTCTTCTTCTATACGTTGGATCTGTATTAGCTCAGACTTCGCTTTTTCTTCTGCTGCGCTTTTTTCTTCTTCAGATTCCTCAAATTCTTGGATTCTCTGAATACGTCTCAATTCTTCTAATGCTCTTGCAGCTTCCTCTTCTTCTATTTGCTTTATTGATTTAGCATTTAGCTCTGCTGCTGCTCTCTTACGTTCTTTATTTTGCTCCGCCGCACGTTCTTTTTGAGCTTTCATCAACTCATTTCGCTTCTTCAATCTAGCCTCTGCTTGCGCTTTTTGCTCTACAGTTCTTTGATTTCTTTGCTCTAACGCAGCTTTGGCACGTGCTTCAACTTGCGCTTTTTCTTCTTCAGAAAGTTTTTTGGCTTTTGGTCTTTTTGTTCCAGATGATCCGGTTTGTTCTGCAAAATTAAATGCCAAAGTTATTTCATGAGTTAAACCAAAAATATCACTTATTCCCAGACCTTTTTCTATCGTATATCCTATTGAAAAACTCTGAGCAATATTCGCCCCAACTCCAGCACTTGCTCCATAAAAACTATCGTAGCCTACATTAACCCAACCATATTTGAGCATTTCTAAATAGGCATTGGCATTGAGTGTAACTCCTTGCTCTTTTGTACTATTAACATTTGCAAGAAAACGCAATGTATTATCCTCGTCTCCCAAAAATTCTGAAGTATACATTAATTGACCATGTAACCCTAAAATGTCTGCGACAGTTTCGCTACCACCGATATTATAAGCAGCTACATTTGTTGCATTAATACCTATACCAAAATTCCCGAAGTCTAAAAAGGCTCCAGGACTAATAAAAACTGCTGAATTATTCTCGAATCCATCCAGAAATGGATCTCCATCTGTTGCAACAATAACATCAGCTACAATTCCTTGGTTATAAAAATTAAGATTCGTTCCGAAAGTTAATTGCATTGCATCATTAACTTCTACATTATAGGCATAGTTTGCATTAGCTCCAAAATAACTATAGACACCAAAATTTCGCTGGTATAGGCCAAGTCCAGCTCCCATTTTACTATTTAATTTTCCAGAATATTGTATTAGATAAGAAATAGGTGCATTACCAAATCCTCCCCACTGTCTTCTTGTATGAGCACTAATATGCCCCCCTTTCTCTCCAACAAAAGAAAATGTCGGATTTATATATAGTCTATTATATTTGACCATATTGTGGGTTGGCAAATCTGGCACTGCGACGAAACCAGCTTGTTCTTCCTGCGCATTTGCCAGAAAAACTGTACTTAGTAAAAGGAGGATGTTAAGTAGTTTTTTTGTCATTGCCTATCGCATCACTGTTATGGAACCCTTTTCAGTCTGTCCGTTACTCTCGTTTTCAATTATATAATAATATACTGCATTTTTTCCTGAAGAATTTGAATCCTCTTCTGGCCAGTTATTTTGATAATTAGTTGTTCTAAAATCTTCTTTTCCATAGGTATCGAAGATCGTAATCGTTACTTCATCTTTGTCTACAAATTCTGATGGTATAACCCAACGGTCATTGATATTATCACCATTGACTGTAATAAGATTTGGGATTACATTAGATAATTCTCTACGCACTGCAATTTCGTTTGCCACTACACAACCACCTACTTGAGAACGCAGTTGATAAAATATAACTTGTCCTTCTTCGAATATGCTACTAAATATCTCCAAATTATCTTCTATAGAAAGTAACTCTTCTGAGGTGATTGTATCATTATCATCCTTCGTAATTTTGAACCATTCATAGCTTTCACCGCCGGATGCTGTCATTACTAAACTTTCGCGTTGTCCCATATTCACAGAAAAGCCTGGATCTACAGAAATAGCACCTTCACCGAACAACTCCACTGTAAGTTCATCTGTTAGATTTGTTCCACAACTCGCAGATGTAACCTCTGCTTGATAAATACCGGGTTCCGAAACTCTAATTTCCCCACCTGTTTCTCCATCTATAACTGCACCATTAAAAAACCATCTATAGGTATAAGAATCGCCAAATCCAAAAATGGTAATACTACTATCAAAACACAAAAATTCGGATGAAGCCGTGAGTTCATTAATTGACACTCGAAGATTTACATCTAATTGGTTGGATATACTTGTACCGATCCGTAAGGTATATAATCCTACTTGATTCAAATCATTAACCACATACGTAGGCCCATCTGCATTGACTCCTATATCTGTTCCTGCCAGTTGCCAGTTTAATCCCAATGATTGGTAGGCTTCTGGTGCCAACGTTTCTGTCACTGTTTGACTATTTTTATCCATTCCAGTAGCCACTACATCCTCTATTACCAAAGTTCTACTTTCTATCTCACACCCTTGTAACGCCGGATCTTGAAACCCTATAGTTATAGCATAACTATCTGCCAAAAATATGGTTACTGTTTGAGAAAATGTTTGACTACCACATTCTGAAGTGGCAGAAAGACGTACTTTGTAATCATCAATTTCTTTACTATCTACAACATAAGATGTACCATTTGCGTTAGGAATTGCATTATCACCTTTGAACCATTGTAAGGAGCCAGGTGAATTTGTAATTGCGTTCAGTGTAATACTACCCCCTTGATCTACTACTACAACATCTGGTTTATCAATTTTTATTTCGGGATTTTTGATTGTTACTGTCACTTCTACACTAGATGCACATCCCCCACCAGAGATTACTTCTAATCTATATACACCGGATATAATAGGAATAGCACCACCGTCTCCGACAACAGCTATTGCAGATCCACCAGTATCTAATAAATTTCCATCACGAAACCATTTATATGTTGATGTTGTAAGGTTTGGGTTTGGTATTAATCGTAGTTCATCATTTTGACAAACATTAATGGGATTCGGCGTACTGCTTACCACCTCATTAAATTGATTTACAACTTCTGCTGTTCCTTCTCCTTCTACGATAATACCAACGGTATTTGATTCTACCCCATTGGTTCCTGGAAAATTAGCTGTACATGATCCCAAATCAATCGCAGCCTTATAAAAAGCTTGATCACTGACAATAATATTTGATGTGTTTTCTCCAGGAATGGCCGAAAAAGGTCCTAATCTATCCGCACTTCTATACCATATGTAAGAAACCACTTTGGACGGATCTACTGCTGTGGGATTATTAGGGTCACTATTGTCATAAGGTAATGCTGTCAAAGTCACTGTATTTGTACCGCCATCACTTGCACAAATTGACTGTACTCCCATCAAATTTCCTGACTTAATTTCGTTATTTCTAAAAACACCAATGGTCGTTCCATCATAAAAATACGCCTCAAACGACGGAGAAGGTTCACTTGTTACATCAACTGCAGTGGCTCTAATACGTACACGATATCCCTGGCCAGCTACATCTGCCGGGAGCGGAATTGTAGCATTACCAAAAAGTTGGCTTGCTAATAGCGTAGTTGTTTGATATCCTACATTGTTAAAACTACTAGAAGGAATTGTTTTGATCAGTTCAACAGCATTCTCAAAACTACCTTCTGCGTCCGATAATTCTAGAACAAAAATATTGTCATCATTGGGTCCACCAAAGTTTCCATTTAATGTAATACTAAAGTCAAAATTGTTAAAATTATTTACCGTATTTGGGCATGCTTTTGATAATGGATTGCGATCAGTATCTGTCAAGAAAACATTGGTGATTTCTTGCGCAAAAGCACATTTTACGCCTATTATAAAAAATAATAGCGCAAAACTATAAAAGTTAAGTTTAGCATTCATAAAACAACAAATTTATAAGATGTTGATAGTAAATATGTTATAGATTCTTTGGGGCTTGTCAAAAAAATTATTCACATATTCTTAACAATCCACTAATATATAAATAAAAAGCTAACAACAAAGCCCTTACATATATTTTTTATTAAACATCACAATATTCACATTTTATTAAAAATATAAATTATTGATTTTCAGATATTTAAAATAAATAATTTTCAAAAAAAAACATTTTTTTAACATTAATCTTAAAAATGGGTGTTTTAATCGATATTTTTATTTTATAAAGTGCTCATTATTGGCACTATTCTATCATATTTGTAGGAAAAATTGTAGGAAAAAAATGGGGTTATCTTATGCAGATAACCCCACTTCTTAAATAGTTTTTATTAAAAAAAAAGAAAATTATTTAGCTTCTGTTGTTTCTTTAGCTGCATCTTCTTTATGCTCTTTTGCCGGTTCCTCTGTCGTATTTGTACTTGCAATTTCCTTATTCATTGCACTCAAAATTTCTTCGGTAATGTCCAATTCCTTTTTACCATACAATATATTACTAGTTTCGGTATCACCATAAATATATGTATAACCATGATCCTCACCATATTTTCTAATATACTTCTTCACCTTCTCAACAATCGTATCGATCTCTGCGCCGCTTTGTTGCTGTATTTCTTGTACACGCATTTGCTGCTCTCTCTGTAACTTTTGTTGTTTTCCTTGTAATTCTGTCGCTAATTCCTCTAATTTCTTTTTGCTCAAGGATGTTCTTTTTGCTTCAAAATCTTGAACCTCTTTTTGAAATGCCATTGCTTTTTGCTGCAATTCTGATCTCAATTCATCATTCTTTTTGGTCCACTTTGTTTCAGCATCTTTCATTTCCTTATAATCAGAGACGACCTTGGTATTATTAACGTATGCCGTTTTTTCTTGTTTACATGACTGAAGTGTTACGACTGCTAACGCAATCATTAAAAGATTTTTCATTTTCTTATTTTATATTAAGTATTATTCGTTTTTTTTAAAGCATGGCAAATGTATTAAAACTTATTGACTCCAATTTCATTTTATGAATCCTAATCCCAATTTTGATTGGAAATGCCTTATTAACCTTCTAATATTTTATATTTCTATTGCTATGATAACAAATTAGACACATACTACCCCCATCATCTTGTCCTTTTTGATATCAATGTCCTATTTTTATATTATTAAGAATATAGCATATAGGCATATTCTTTTTACAAAAAAAGAACTACTCATTAATCAGATATATCTACCATAATTGCTTCTAGAAATATTCTTACCAAAAAAAGAATACGCAGGTAAGATTCCTTGTTATCATTTAGAAACTAACTAAAGTTCAAAATAATTTGAAATCTTTTTTACTTATTTAAGTTCTGAACTCCAACATAACCCAAAGCTAATTTTATAAATTAAAAAGTAAAAATAAAATGAAATTGAGAATCCACAATTATCTATTGGATTTTCCTCTTTTATACAAGTACTATCACGCAATACAAAAATATCTATTTCTGAACACTATTGAGAGCGTATAAATCCCAATGATATTAAACACAAAACTTCTATAACTTCTTTGGTAGTATATTTTTTTAAATTAAAAATAACAAAACACCAAAGTACCATTCCACTAGTTTTGTTTTGACCAAAAAGAAAATTTTGGATGTACTTATTTTGATACTATTTTTTTATGCTATCAAATTAAGAAGCCGATCCTTTTCATTTCAGCTCTCGAATAAAAAAACGTGACTATACGGTTATTTGAATCTATTCTACTACATATAACAAAAAACTATCTTGTTTAGATTTAATTATAAGAAAATACTATTTTTATCAACGTCTATACATGAGCCCTGCGAGCTTTTTTCAAAAATCACATATCATAACATCAGCAGATATATAAAAGGCTCTAAAATCGTCTCTTTTTAGTTATTTGTCTTTTTTAGCACATAAATATGCGAAGAATATTCATTTTTTCGTTTACCATACCGATTAGATTGTATTCCGTTCCAAAAGGCGCGTACAAAATTCATTTTACCTGTTTTATATTTTTCTGAAAGTAATGCAACATAAAACGCATCAAATTTCATAGGCAACATTTTTTCTAGCGAAAAATGATCTTTAAAAATTTGTGTGATACTATTTTTTGAAAAATGCCATAAATGTCGCGGCACATCATAGGCCGCCCAAAACTCTTTGTAATATTTGGCATCATATGATTTGAAATTGGGAACAGCTACAATAAGATATCCACCTGGTTTCAATAAACGTTTTAACTCCAAAACTTGTGCATCCAAATCATGTACATGTTCCAAAACATGCCACATGGTGATAACGTCAAAAAATTCTGAATTATAATTTCCTGTATCTTTTTCTAAATGGATTCCTTTTTCTTTTGCGAGTTTTCTTGCTTCTATATTTGGTTCTGATCCTTGGACTGACCAATTTTTTATTTTTGCTGTATTTAAGAAATCACCTGTTCCTGCACCAATATCCAACAGTATACCTGTTCCTGAATTACATTGATCAATCAATTGCACTTTTTGAGATAGCGCATATTTTTTGACTATTTGGTACAACTTTTCGAACAAACCTCTCCTACTATCTGTGTGAGAAATATAATCTTCGCTCTCATAATATTTATGTAAAACTTCTAAACTTGGTTTAGGTGATGTAATCAGCATATCATGATCATGATCATAAAGCAGTTCAAATTCTTCTCCAGAGACTGTATGATCTTTACATGTGAGCGTTGTGTTTTGGTTTATCATAACTATATTCACAAAAATGTTCCACGTGGAACTATGTTTCTAGGGTATTATGTAATTCTACATCCAAAAGATCACTTAGTGCCTTTCCTGTTTCTAATGTCAAATAGTGCTTATTACTACTAAAAACCGCAAAATGTTTGTTAGCTCTAAAAAATGGCAGCACTACACATTCTAATCGATCACGCGTACCCGTAGCAGAAACAGTACTCCATTCTGTGTTACTGGACACAGATGTACCAAAAACAAAAATAGAATCAGGTAATTCTACATCCTTTTTGAACGGCATTATAGGGAGCCCAAACAGACTAATTTCTTTTGTATTCACAAAAGTTTTTATCATCGCATCGCTAACTTTATAATCAACTAATGTTAATGCAATACTTACCAGTATCCCTGTTTGTGACCAAACAGTGTTACCAAACAAAAGAGAAAGAACTCCTATACCTGCCAACAAATATTCTACTAATTGAACCTTGATAGGTTTTTCTTGAAATAATTTTATTTCTTTCATTATCGACCCATATATACCAAAAGAACAGAAATATCACTCGGTGATACTCCACTAATACGAGAAGCTTGAGATATACTTACTGGTTTTATTCTACTCATTTTTTCGCGAGCCTCATAAGATAAAGATTTCAGTTTGGTATAATCAAAATTCTCTGGAATTTTGAGGTCCTCCAAACGATTCAATTTATCCGCATTTGCCTTCTCTTTTTCTATATAACCTGCATACTTGACTTGAATCTCTGCTTGCTCTAATACTTCTCTATCTAAACTATTTTCTTTTATATAAGTTGTAACACTTGCTACTTTTATAATATCCTCCAATGTAATTTGAGGTCTTGAAAAAAGTTTAAAAATTTTATCACTCTGCTTAACCAAGGCCGATCCTTTTTCCTCTAGAATGGGATTAGCTTCTTCTTTTGTTATGCTCGTTTTCTTGAAAAAAGTAATAAGCTGATCAGACTGCTCCTTTTTGAACTCCATTCTTTTCATACGACTCTCATCAGCCAATCCGACCTTATAGGATTTCTCAGTCAATCTAAAATCAGCATTATCTTGTCTCAACAAGGTACGATATTCGGCACGGGAAGTAAACATGCGATAAGGCTCTTCTGTACCTTTGGTGATCAAATCATCAATCAACACTCCAATATATGCCTCGCTCCTTTTGAGTATAAATGGATCTCGCTCTTGTACTTTTAGTGCGGCATTGATACCAGCCATCAGTCCTTGAGAAGCTGCTTCTTCGTATCCGGTAGTCCCATTAATTTGACCTGCAAAAAACAATCCAGAAACGATTTTTGTTTCTAGAGTATGGGTCAGCTGCGTCGGAGGAAAATAATCGTATTCTATTGCATATCCCGCTCTAAAAAACTTTACATTTTCGAAACCTACTACCGACCGAAGTGCTTTGAATTGTACATCCTCTGGCAACGAAGTAGAAAAACCATTTACATATACCTCCACAGTATTCCATCCCTCTGGTTCTACAAATATTTGATGTCTTTCTTTGTCAGCAAAACGATTGATTTTATCTTCTATAGAGGGGCAATATCGTGGTCCAATACTTTTGATTCTGCCATTAAACATTGGAGATCGATCAAAGCCTTCTCTCAACAACTCATGAACAATACCCGAGGTGTATGTCATATGACATGATCGCTGTTTTGTTAATGGTTTTGTAAGATTGGTATAGCTGAATTTGTCTGGAACTTGATCCCCTGGTTGTTCTTCCATTCGTGTAAAATCCAAAGATCTTCCATCTACTCGAGGAGGAGTTCCTGTTTTCATTCTACCACTTTCAAAACCCAAATCCACCAATTGTTCTGTGATTCCTGTAGCAGCACTCTCACCTGCTCTACCGCCACCGAACTGTTTGTCTCCGATATGTATCAACCCATTGAGAAAAGTTCCGTTGGTCAGAACAACGGATTTTGCCCGTACTTGGATACCCAATGAAGTTTTGACACCTTTGATCTGACCATTCTCTACAATCAAACCACTTACCATTTCTTGATAAAAATCAACATTTGGTGTACGTTCTAACATTAATCGCCACTCCTCTGCAAAACGCATTCTGTCACTCTGTACCCTTGGACTCCACATTGCTGGTCCCTTGGATTTGTTGAGCATCTTGAATTGGATTGCAGTTCTATCACTTATAATACCGCTGTATCCACCAAGTGCATCAATCTCTCGTACAATTTGCCCTTTAGCTATTCCTCCCATTGCGGGATTACAACTCATTTGACCAATGTTCTGCAGGTTCATTGTAATAAGCAATGTGCTACATCCTACATTGGCAGCTGCGGCTGCTGCCTCTGCTCCAGCATGACCACCACCTACTACTATTACATCATATTCTTTGTCAAACATTCTTCTACTTTTTATAAAATCACTTTATTGTTCCACGTGGAACAATGCTAATTTTTCATCTTCTTTGGTTCTCATTCGTTGAGATTCTTCTTCGGTCTTATCCTTATATCCGCAGAAATGTAAGATCCCATGAACTAGTACTCTTCTTAATTCTTCTTCGAAACTAACTCCATATTCTCCTGCATTTTCCTTCACTCTTTCGGTTGATACAAAAATATCTCCGTGCAGCTCCTTACCCAATGAATTATCAAAACTAATAATATCTGTATAGGTATCATGATCCAAGAATTGTTGATTGATTTTGAGCAGATATTCGTCATCACAAAAGATATAAGTAATCTCACCCTCGGTACAATTTTCTGATGCAATCACACTAGAGATCCATCCCTCTATTCGCTTATCATGTACTACTTCTTGTGCTGTTTCGTAATGGAAATCAATCATTGTTTTTCTTGAAATACTGTTGTACTTTGGCCTTATAAACTTGCCGCAAAGGTAATACTTGTCTGTTTAAAATCTCTGTCCTATTAAAATATTGTTTAGCATCAGGAATTGTTCTGGAATTAGGTGCTTCAAAACTCTCATAATTTGTTCTCCCCTCTCTCCTATTTTCTTCACCTTGCTGAAAAGCTGCTTGATCTAATTTTAACAATTGATGCTTTATATTTTGCATCTTCTGCATGGTACTTTGGTTAAAACCCTTACTCAACAACTCCTGTTCTACCTGCTCCATTTGCCTCAATAATCTATTGCCATCACGTCCCAATCCTTCTTTTTCTAGTCTATCCTGTAGCTTTTGTCTTAACTCTTGTTGACGCTTAAATATCTCGTATAATTCTCCATTACTCAATTCACTATTAAACGGGTTTCCTTCACCCTCCTCACCATCTTCACCTTCTTGTCCTTCTTTATCTCCCTTTCCAGTTTTTCCGTTTTTGCCATTCTTTCCGCTTTTTCCTTCCTTACCACCTTTATCTCCTTCACCGTTTCCATCCTTTCCCTTTCCATTCTTACCCTCTTTGCCAGCATCCCCCTGCTCACCAGATTTTCCAGATTTACCCTTCTTACCTTTATCTCCTTCTTGACCATTCTGACCCTCCTTGCCATCGTCTCCTTCTTTTCCTTTTTCACCATCTTTTCCTTTCTTTAATCCTTCTTTCATTTGCTGATTAATTCCCTCTTGCTTCTTTATGATATCCGGCAATTGAAAGCCCTGAGCGTCTCCTGGTTTTTTTCCTTTACCTGGTTTACCCTGAGATTTGCTTGACTGCATATTATTGAGTGCATTGCTTAACATAAAAGCTAATTCATTTGCATAGGTAATAGCATATCGTTGACTAGAGGCCCCCTGCAAAAGCATATTCTCAGATAATTGTTCCAAAGATTTATTAATATTTAATTCGATATCTGTAATCTTTTCTGTCATCTCCTCTTTGATCTCCGGTGTGCGTAATGCCAATGCATACAAACTATCATCTATATGTTTGAAATGTTCTCGAAGTACACTCTGTCTTCTGATGCTTCTTGCATAATCTGGATTATTCTCTTTCATAGCTCTGAAACGTTCCATCAACGATTCTTGGCTCAGCGAATACTCTATAAGATTATCCAATATTTGTCGTAGCATCTCTGCATCTTCTTCTTGCTGCTCCTGTTCCATACCGGCCATTTCCATCTGCATCTGATCACTCATTTGCTTCATTTTTTGGGCTGCATTCTTCTGATTATTCTTGGCTGCCTCTTTCTTATTTTCTCCTAATTTCTGGCTCGCCTTTTCCTGTTCTTCATTTATACTTTTTTCTTTTTCTTTTTCTTGATCAAGATTCATACTCTTTTGCAGACTACTATTCTTTTCTCTTAGCTCTTCCATTCCTTTTTGAAATTCCTCGAATTCCTTATTCAATCGATCCTGCTCCTCCTTGGTATTTTCCTCGTTCTTTTTTTGCGAAAGTGCCTCTTGTTTCTTGGATAATTCCTCTAATTGAGCCGCCAATTGTTCATGCTTCTTGATCACATAATAGCGCTTCGTTAATTCTACTAATTGTTCTAAATTCTTTTCTGTATTTTTATTTTGCTTCCCTAATTCTTCGAGCTTTTCTGTGAGCTCTTCCTTTTGCAATTTATCTGTTAACTTTTTCAGTTCTTCCAAAAGTCTTTCGTTTTTCTGAAGTTCCTTTTCCTGTCGCTCTAATCGATCTTTTAATGCTTCCTTATAGGCGTCGTCTTCTTTTTCATCCTTCTGGAGTTTATCCAAATTTTCTTTTAATTCTTTTGTAAAATTCTTCATCATCTGCTCTTGCTCTTCTTGCCTCTTGACAAAATTCTGAAGCTTCTTTTTTTCATTATAACTAAGAGCTTTCTTTTCTTTTTGGGTCTTGCTTAGCTCTTTCAAAAGGTTTTCTTGTTCCTTGAATTTTTTCAAAGATTCATCCATGCCACCTAATGTCTTACTTTGCTGTGCTAATTGCTCTTTTTTTCTTTCTTCTTTTGTTGTTTTATTATAAGAAAATACGCGGCTTCTGGCGTGTTTATAATTATGCAAAGCATCGTTATCATAGACCTCAAAATAGAACTCGTAAGATTTTCCGTCCACCAAACTTAGCGTATCTGGAAAAGTATAGGAGAACTCTTCATACAAGTTTTGTGAGCGTTTCAAAATTTGGGTTGTCTTGGCTTCTGGATTTGTACTATCATAGTAGACCATTTGTATCTTGGACAGACCATAATCATCACTAGCTTGTCCCAAAAAATACATATATTCAGTATTGATAGAATCTACTTCTGATCGTAATTGCAACTCTGGATACTGATCTTTTATAACCTTCAATCCAAACGCTAGCCGTTCATAATTTGATACCTTTTTATTCGAAGTAGCCAATTCGTAATCGGTATCCTGATAAATCCTTTTTTTTAAAGTAAACGTATTCTCAATCTTTCCAAAAAACTCGGTAGTATCTGCGGTAATGAAAGACATTTGATCTGTATTATTTGTCCTGATCTTCCATGTAACTTTTGTTCCTTCTGGCAGTGTTGCGTTACCCGAACTTCTAAAAATCTCCTTCTTCTTTTTGGTGTACAGCGGATACTCTGCATGCATTTCAAAATTTTGAACCAAAGGCACCGCAACTACATCAAGAGTATATGGTCTAGATGTGACTTCGTTTCCTTTAAATCTAAAAGTACGTTGACCTTTTGGCTGCTCAAAAATGTATTCAAAATTGCCCTTACTGTTACGTTTCATAAAATACAGTTCTTCATCAAACTGAATACTCACATTATCTGGTACAACATCACCCTCGGTTGTAATCTCCAAAGTGTAGGCTCTGTTCTCTAATGCCTCTAATGATTGGTTAATAATTCTGAAATGAAAAGGTGCTGGGGGCTCATAAACCGTAGAGTAATTAACCACCCTTTTATAGCTTTCGGTAAACCAATTCTTATTACCTATCAAACTTATCCCTACAAATAATAAAACAGGGATCGCAGCGTATTTTAAATATTTGATATTATCCTTGAAGTTGATAGCGAGCTTGAATGGTACTGGTTGCAGCGCCGCAGATTTTTGTGCAATCCCTGCGAGTAATAATTCTGACTGTTCTGTGCTAGATTGTAATTGTAGTACATTAAGTAGTCTATCCTCTACCTCTGGGAAATGTATCCCTATCATCTTGGATGCCGTGGTATAATCAATACCTCTAGATAGTTTGAAGAGTTTGGCTAATGGAATACAAATAAACTTTATAAATAATCCGATAGCACCAAGTATAAATAGCCAAAATAGCATTGTCCGACCCAACATATTAAGCCACAAAAAATGTTCTATCAAGAGCGTGATCAAAAAATATAATACTCCTATTGTAAAAAACAAAATACCACCTTTCAACAATTCATTCAGATAATACTTACGAATAAAAGCTTCTAATTTTTGTTGAATAATTTCAAATTGCCCCATAGCTATAATACTTCTCTTATCAATTCAGTTGCTTAAAAATACAACTAATTTCAAAGGAATTTGTTATATTGAAGATTACAAAAGATCAAAGAGGAAGTATATGTGGAATGATCTAAAATATTTGACTGCGCTGAGTATACCAATTACTGCGATTCTTGCACTATGGTTACAAGGTTGGTATAGTTATTTTACTGTACTCTATGCCTTCGGTTTTATTCCTTTGATCGAGTTATTCACTACAAAATCCAAAGAAAACCTTACTCCATCCGATCAAACAGAAAAAAGTTCCAATCCCATTTTTGATTGGATGTTATATATCAATTTACCCATCATTTATGGATTATTGATAAGCCTCTTGTATAGTACCTCTACCAACTCATTAGCTACTTATGAGCTTACTGGTCTGATTCTTTCTGTTGGAATTGTACTTGGAGCAAGTGGTATCAATGTTGCGCATGAACTTGGTCATCGATTTACCAAAGAACGTTTTATTGCAAAAGCACTATTACTTCCATGCTTGTACATGCATTTTTTTATTGAACATAATTATGGTCATCATCAAAATATTGCCACGAATGCTGATCCTGCGACTGCAAAATATAATCATCCTCTATATCTATTTTGGATCACATCTATATGTGGGCAATATTTGAGTGCTTGGAAAATTCAAATTAATTTATTGAAAAAACAGCATAAAAACTTCTTCTCCATCAAAAATGATATGTTCTGGTACCTCATTTTAACTTTTATTTATTTGGGAATTGTTACTAGTATATTTGGTACTCTAGGCACAATCATAGCTGTTCTTACAGCAACCGTTGGTTTCTTATTATTAGAAACCATTAATTATATTGAGCATTACGGATTACGCCGGCAAAAAAAGATTACGGGTAGCTATGAGCGTGTAAGCCCCATACATTCCTGGAACTCCAATCATCGTTTTGGACGTATTATCTTATATGAACTCACTAGACATAGTGATCACCACCATAGAGCGGTCAAAAAATATCAGCTCCTGGATCATCATGATAATAGTCCTCAATTACCCCTAGGATATCCTGGATCTATGCTATTATCTATGATCCCTCCCTTATGGTTTTGGGTCATGAATAAACGTATTCCTGATACTATGAAAACCAAAAAAAAACAGCAATCTCTAAACTAATAATTCGCTTCTACTACTACTATTTTGACCTACGATTATATTTCAACTCTAAACTTCTTTAAAAACTACTGATCTGTTCCTAGTTCCTCTATGAACTATTATCTTTGCAATTCAAAAATTAAGAAGTTATGTCAGATTTGGTTCGTGTGCGTTTTGCACCAAGCCCTACAGGTCCTTTACACATAGGTGGTGTACGTACTGCCTTATTCAATTATCTTTTTGCCAAAAAACATGGTGGTACTTTTATCCTTCGGATAGAAGATACTGATCAAAACCGTTACATTCCTGGAGCAGAAACGTATATCAAAGATGCTTTAGATTGGTGTGGTATTCCGTTTGACGAAGGGCCAGATAAAGATGGTGGCTATGGTCCTTATAGACAAAGTGAGCGTAAATCACTATATAAGAATTATGTCGATGAGCTCATTACTACAGGTCATGCCTATTACGCCTTTGATACTGCCGAGGCCTTAGATTCTCAACGAAAGGATCATGAAACTCAGGGCAAAACTTTTATTTATAATTGGCATAATAGACTTCATCTTCAAAACTCCTTATCCCTGACTCCAGAAGAAGTACAAGCCAAACTAAATGCTGGAGAGCCCTATGTGGTTCGTTTCAAATCTCCACAAGATGAAACACTCCTTCTAGAAGATATTGTTCGTGGTACTATTACCATTGATACCAATATACTGGATGATAAAATTTTATTCAAAAGTGATGGTATGCCCACCTATCATTTGGCCAATATAGTTGATGATCATTTGATGGAAATCTCTCATGTTATTCGTGGAGAAGAATGGTTGCCATCATTAGCACTACATGTCCTACTCTATCGTTCCTTGGGTTGGAAAGCTCCAGAGTTTGCACATCTTCCGTTGATTCTAAAACCTGTTGGCAAAGGAAAACTAAGTAAGCGTGATGGTGACAAAATGGGTTTTCCGGTATTTCCATTACAATGGAAAGATCCAAAAAATCAAGAACACTCTTCTGGATATCGCGAAGCAGGATATATTCCGGATGCAGTTGTAAATATGCTTGCATTTCTTGGATGGAATCCAGGTACCGAACAAGAACTATTTTCTCTTGAAGAATTAATACAAGCCTTTGATCTGAAACGTGTAAACAAGGCTGGAGCAAAATTTGATCCAGACAAGACAAAATGGTTCCAACAACAGTATATACAAAAAACCTCTGATGCAACACTTGCCAAAAGTTTTGCATCCCTACTTTTAGAAAAAAACATTACTACCTCATTAGACCTTGTTGCAATTACCAAATTACTAAAAGAACGCGCTGTTTTTGTACATGATCTTTGGGATCTCGGGTCTTTCTTTTTTATAGCACCTACCACCTATGATGCCAAAGCTTCTAAAAAAGCTTGGAAAGAAGATACAAACAAGCTCATGGAAGAGCTTATTACAGTATTAGAATCTATTACTGATTATTCTGATACAAATGTTACAACCACTGTAAAATCATGGATTACAAGTAAAGAAATTGGTTTTGGAAAAGTCATGATGCCTTTACGCGTTGCATTAGTTGGATCGTTACAAGGACCTGATGTTTTTGAAATTGCTACCTTATTAGGCAAAGAACAAACTATTGAACGAATTAAAACTGCCATAACGCAGTTATAATTCTATTGCCAACTATATTTTTATTACATCAACTTCTATAAGCCCTGAATAGCTTAATTCAGGGCTTTTATATTGTAACGAATTCACTTTTTCTGTTACTCATACTGTAGCTACATTTTGTATCTTTAATAAAAACCTTTTAAAAAAACTAAAACTATGGGCTTCTTACCTATTCCAATTCTCGTGTTTTTCGTAATCATTATGATTGCCGCGGGTATCTTTACCGTAAAACAGCAGACTGCTGCAATCGTGGAACGTTTTGGAAAATTTTTAAGCATCCGACAATCTGGATTGCATTTCAAAATTCCGTTCATTGATAAAATTTCTGGTCGTTTGAGTTTAAAAATTCAGCAATTAGATGTTGTCGTAGAAACCAAAACCAAAGATGATGTTTTTGTAAAGTTAAAAGTATCTGTACAATATAAAGTAATCAAAGAAAAAGTGTACGATGCTTTTTATAAATTAGATTATCCACATGACCAGATCACCTCTTATGTTTTTGATGTCGTACGAGCCGAGGTTCCCAAAATGAAATTAGATGATGTTTTTGAACGAAAAGATGACATTGCGATTGCTGTAAAAAGAGAACTCAACGAAGCGATGACAACCTATGGCTATGATATTATTAAAACCTTGGTTACTGATATCGATCCTGATGAACAAGTAAAACAAGCTATGAACCGTATCAATGCATCAGAACGTGAAAAAATTGCTGCACAATACGAGGGTGATGCGCAACGTATTCTTATTGTAGAAAAAGCAAAAGCTGAAGCAGAAAGCAAACGCCTACAAGGTCAAGGGATCGCTGATCAACGCCGTGAGATTGCTCGTGGATTAGAAGAATCAGTGGATGTACTAAATAACGTAGGAATCAATTCTCAAGAAGCCTCTGCACTGATTGTAGTAACACAACATTATGATACTTTGCAGTCTATTGGAGAGCATGTAAATAGTAATTTGATCCTACTCCCTAATTCTCCACAAGCTGGAAGTGATATGCTTAATAATATGGTGGCATCTTTTACGGCAAGTAATCAAATTGGCGAAGCAATGAAAGAAAAAAATAAAGAACTGAAGAATGATAAAAACTCTGATTCCTAAATTTTGATTGCTACCAAATTCAACATTCAACTGATAGTCCTATCAGTTTAAAGCTATAATTTATCCAAAAATGCGTATAAAAAATCCCACAAATTATTGTGGGATTTTTTTTTTTGATTCTGTAATTGTTCTTCGACAAAAAATTAAAATAAGCCTCTTTATGATACTTTTTTGTAATCAATCAACCATACCCCTTGTTTCTTTTTTTTAGTAGCATACGAATGTTAAAAATAGCTTTTTTTTAATCATCCAAATTTATCAATACTAACAGAATAATCATTAATCCTTATACTATTATAATTACTTAAAAAATACTTGCCAACTCAGGATTTTGTTTCAACAATGCCTCAGATTCGGATCGCATCACCTCATTTGCATCTTCTAGACCTTTTTTGATAAAATCTTTTGCAAGATCATCTACTTCTATTTTTCCAGAAGCTATGAGTGTACTCAAAGAAATCATTACGGCAGCTCTTGTCCCTATTTTTTTGGTAGCAGTACCAAACAATGCAATTACTTCTTCGGGAGCTACCTCTTTACTTAACGCTATAATTTTTGCTTTCAGCACTTGTTGCTTTGCATCTGGTACATTGGCATATTTCTTCCCTGCTTTTTGAATTTCTGAAATTATCGAAGCACTTTTTTGGGCAGTATTAGAGTGTTTCTGTACCTGTTTTTCTGATTGCTCTGGTTTTGGTTTTACTTTTGCCCAAGTATCTCGTAAACCTACAGTTTTATTAAAAACTAACTTATCAGTAGTACTATCTGTGTCCAAGCAAAAATATCCCAAACGCTGAAATTGAAAACTATCCAAAGGCTTTGCATTTTGTAGGCTAGGTTCTACATATCCTGTCAATATTTTTAGGGAATTTGGATTGACAAACTCCATAAAATCTTTGTCTTTGTGTCCATCCGGTGCTGCATCATTAAACAAACGATCATAAACACGAACTTCTACAGCTAGTGCATGCTGAATAGAAACCCAATGTAATGTTCCTTTTACATTACGTTTAGAAGCCTCTGTACCACTCCCCGATCTACTATCTGGATCGTATGTACAATGAATTTCTGTTATTGTACCAGAAGCATCTTTTATGACATTTTCTCCTTTGATAATATACGCATTTTTGAGACGTACTTCTTTACCTAATGTTAATCTAAAATATTTGTTACTAGCATTTTCTTTAAAATCATCACGTTCGATATACACAACTCCAGAAAATGGTACTTCTCTACTACCAGCGTTTGGATCCTCTGGATTATTCTCTGCTTCTAACCATTCTATTTGTCCTTCTGGATAGTTGGTTATTACTAATTTTATTGGGTCCAAAACACCCATTACACGTGGTGCAATTTTATTGAGATCCTCTCGAATACAGAATTCTAATAATGATACATCAATGACGTTTTCGCGCTTAGCAACACCTACAGTCTCTACAAACTTACGGAGTGCATTTGGTGTGTATCCTCTACGTCGTAATCCTGATATAGTTGGCATTCGTGGATCATCCCAACCAGCAACAATAGTGTCATTTACCAATTGCAATAATTTGCGCTTACTCATAATCGTATAGCTCAAATTAAGTCGAGCAAACTCACGTTGCTTTGGCATCAATTTATCACTATCATAAATTTGCTCCAAAAACCATTCATAAAGCTCTCTATGAGGTTTGAATTCTAATGAACATAAAGAGTGAGAAATCTGTTCTATATAATCACTCTCACCATGTGTCCAATCGTACATCGGATAGATACACCAATCATTACCTGTACGATGATGTTCTTTTTTTAGAATCCTATACATCAACGGATCACGCATCAACATATTTGACGAAGTCATATCTATTTTTGCGCGTAAGACATGGGTTCCTTCTTCATACTTTCCGGCCTTCATTGCTTCAAAAATCTCCAAATTCTCAGCTACAGAACGATCACGATAGGGACTATTAACACCTACACTAGTCGGTGTACCTTTCTGCGTTGCCATTACCTCCGATGATTGTGAATCTACATACGCTTTTCCTTCTTTTATGAATAAAATTGCCCAATCATACAATTGCTGAAAATAGTCCGAAGAATAACACTCTTTATCCCATTGATATCCCAACCAAGCTACGTCCTCTTTGATCGCATCTACATATTCTTGCTCTTCTTTGGCAGGATTAGTATCATCAAAACGAAGATTAACTGGGGCATTATACTGTTCTCCCAATCCAAAACTTATTGCAATAGCTTTTGTATGTCCTATATGCAAATATCCATTGGGTTCTGGTGGAAAACGAAAACGTAAATCCTCTCTGGATATATCATTTCTTAAATCTTCTTCTATAATATGTTCTATAAAATTGAGTGGCTTTTTTTCTTCTGACATGTCGTTATTCGTATAGCTCACAAAATTACTAAAATTTGATTGTTCTACTAATTCATAAGAGAATAATAGCAACAGTAATCTGTAAGGAATAATCATTTAATCCGATTACCTATAAGTATTAATTATAAAAAAAAAGATATGATTGCTAAAAACTATAAAAGTTCTGCCAGAAACAGTCGAATCGGTCGTGTATACGTTTCGATAAAAACACAATTATCTCAAAATTCTTGTCCAAATTGTTGGGGAACTCAAGAATATGACGCTGTACAATTAAAAGCAAAAGAAATAAAAGCCCCAAAAAAGTACTCTAACACTGTTCCCTTGATACAACAACTCGTCAAAAATTTTGTTCAAACTTCTAAATCGCCCTGTACTGTTTGCTAAAAAAAGAATTCTATTATAACAATTAGATGCCGTACTTTTGTCAAAAATAGTATTAAGCATGGGTTTAGTTAAAGTTAAAAATATCAAGGTATACGCCTATCACGGTTGTTTGCTTGAAGAAAAAAAAATTGGTTCTGAGTATCGAGTAGATCTTAAAGTAAAAGCAAATCTTACCAAATCCGCTATTACAGATCACTTATCAGATACAGTAGATTATGTACATCTCAATCATATTGTAAAAGAAGAAATGGCCATTAGATCCAAATTATTAGAACATGCAGCTGAGCGTATTCTTGTTAGAATATTAAAAGAGTTACCTATGGTACAAAAAGTTAAAGTTGCCGTTTCTAAAATTAATCCTCCTATTGGTGGTAATGTAGAAATGGTTACTATACAAAGAAATAAAAAAAGACTATAGCACCCAATTATCTATTGGGTGCTATAGTCATTATGTTACTTTTTTTCTTTCCTCCTACCTAATTAATTACAACTATTGTATAATGTATTAACTGCCAATATATCATTAGAAGATAATGATCGTAGATTTCCAGTACCATCGCCGCTATTCATTAGAGAATTTCCATCATTTCTTGGTGTTCCTGCTATAAGTTCCCTATTTGTATCATTGGTATGAGCCAATCCGATAGTATGTCCAATTTCATGCATCATAATATCTTTCCACTTTCGTGTACTTATAACATTTCCTCCGATTCTACTATTGGGTCTTATAACTATCATATTTCCAGGTCTTCCATTTAATGGGGCTTTAGCCCTACCTATAAAATTTCCATTCTCTGTACCGTCTGAATTTTGTACCCGTATATCAGCATTATTATTATTAATTAATCTAAAACTTATTAATCCATCCAATGCAGTGTTCCATTCGGTAACTGCATTTGTCAAGGCAGTATCAAATATACCTTCCAAATCACTCTTTATAGTGATAACTTGTAGATTATTACAAGAAATAATCATTCTCGTTCTCCGCTGCTTATGAGCCATGCTTGCAATTTCTAAATATTCTTTTGATATCATAATATCACCCTCTACTAGATACTGATCATTATCCTTTATTACTTCTGTATCCGTGGTGTTAAATCCTATTTTATTCAGGATATTGATTACCGCTTGCTCCACCTTGTCATGACTATCATCAGCCAATTCATCCACGGTGGTTTCTTTACTACATTGAATAAATAATAATAAAAACGAAAACATTAATACATAATTCTTCATAATATTGTGTGGTATAGTTAAAATTATATATAAACATACCATAATATTTAAAAATAAATCAATAATTTAACTATACATTAACTTAAACATTTAAGTTAATGTAATATAGTAGTATCGAATAATAGTATGTAAAAGCATCTAAATAATTTTATACAATAGCACCCAAATTTTAAATAAAAGAAGAATATTTTCTAGAATTCTGTTCAAAAAACGCAAAAAATTAGTACATTTGCGACCTTGTTATCAAGGTGTCGTGGCCGAGTGGCTAGGCAGTGGTCTGCAACACCATCTACAGCGGTTCGAATCCGCTCGACACCTCCAAAAAACTCCAAAAGATATATTCTAATGGAGTTTTTTTATTTTGACCCTTTGTGAACTCTATAGCCGTACTCGAGGCCATTAAAATACACAAATAATACCATTTGTTGTTTGAATTTACCGGAAAGAAAAATTAATATTTTTTGTTTCAGCTTCGGCAGAAACATCATGCATAGCTGTAGTTATGGTTATTTTTATGCTAAAGCTGAGACGAAAAAAGAAAATTTTATCCCAATAAATTTATAGGATAAATAGTATTATAACGCATTATAAAAAGAGAGTCTAAACCACATCTGTTGCATACTTGTTTATCGAAAAGTACCTTCTGGTTTAATAGTCTCGATCTTGTCTTGTATTATTTCAATTTCTTTTGGGAAAACCCCTTGAATAATCAAAAACCCTCCAAAAGCTATTATAACAAGACTAATCACCCGTTTCATTAAATAGATGCGTTGTGGCGTTAGTTTCTTTTTGAGTTTTTTGGCTAATAAAATTTTGAAAATATCTATAATCAAATATGTACCCAAAACAATGGAAAAGAATGCAATAATTCTAGGGCGTTGCATCTCTAATTGTGGTCCCACTGTAATAATAACGGTTAACCAAAAACCTAGAACGCCTATATTAATGAAATTGAGAAAAAAACCTTTAACAAAAAGCTTTAAGTAATTATGTTTATTAATTGATTCTACAGAGATATTATCTGTAGTTTTATTGTAGGTTCTTTTTTCTTTTATGAAAGAAATAATACCAAAAGTAAATAATAATCCTCCTCCAAAAATAAAAAGTGCAGGATCGTCTTTAATTTTTTCTAAAAGTTGGCTGGTACTAAAGTACGCTATAAAAATAAATGCCAAATCTGCAAAAACAACTCCAGCGTCTAAGGCCAAAGCTGCTCTAAAACCTTTTGTAGCAGCTGTTTCTATAAGAACAAAAAATACAGGTCCTAGCAAAAATGCCAATAGTATTCCGAGCGGTATCGCTGCCTGTAAATCCTGAATCATAATCAATCAAAGCTATTTGTATGACAAAATTAGGAAATACTATTCATTAACCTCTATTATTTTTCCACCGAATCGCTTTTTACTATCAATTTCTTTTGGTTTTCCAAAAATAGAAATTGTTCCTCCTGCATTGGTGGTTGCCTTGACCAATCTTGTAGCTTTAACCTCTGCAGTACCACCGGCAACAACATCTACTTCTGTAGTATCAGCTTCTAGATATTTGGCCAAGTAACTTCCTCCTGTTGTTATAGTAATATCCTGTTTATCTACCTTTCCATCAACATTTATAATACCTCCGGTGATAGATTTTACCTTTAATCTTTGTATATCCAAAGTGCCTCGGATTGTTGCTCCCTCCTGCACTTTTAGCGTTAGTGACTCTGCTGTAATACCACTTTTGAATTGAACAGAGGATCCTTCATTCACGTCTATAGTTTTTACACTTTTACACCAAATTATGACTTTAGTGTTGTTACTATCCCATATATTATTGATAGCCATAGATATTTTTAACAATCCATCTACATTTTTTACCGTAATATTTTCTCTTTTGGATCCAGAAATACTAATTTTATTCTCCTCTCCTTTTTTGAGTATAACATTAATTTTGTTAAAAACCTTTAATTCATAAAAGTCTCCTATTTCTCTATTAATTACATTTTGACCTTGTGCAGTAATAGCTACTAAAAAAGCTAAAATTACTATGATTCTTTTCATCTATTGGATTTTTACTTTCTAATCAGGCTGTGTTTTACCCAATAATGTAAAGTCTAAATGCCTTTTTACTAAATCTGCATTTTTTACTTTTACATATACTTCGTCTCCTAATTGATATGTCTTCTTTGTTCGTTGTCCTGTTGCCGTATAGGTCTCTGGGTCAAATATATAATGGTCATCACTAATATCTCTCATCCTCACCATTCCCTCACATTTATTAGCAATAATCTCTACATAGATCCCCCACTCTGTCACACCAGAGATCACCCCCAAAAAAGACTCATCTTTATGCTCTTGCATGAATTTGATCTGCATGAACTTAATAGAATCTCTTTCTGCACTGGCAGCCAAACCTTCCATCTCACTACTATGCTTACATTTTTCTTCATATGTTTCTTCTGATGCGGTTTTATTCCCATCCAAATAATATTGTAGCAAACGGTGTGCCATAACATCGGGATATCGTCTAATTGGAGAGGTAAAGTGTGAATAATAATCAAAAGCTAATCCATAGTGTCCTATATTGCGCGTGGTATATTCTGCTTTACTCATACTTCGTATTGCCAAAGTATCGACTAAGTTTTGTTCTTTTTTTCCTTGAACATCTTTTAATAATCCATTTAAAGAACTTGTGGTAGTTTTGCGATCTCTAAGATCTAGTTTATATCCAAAACGGGATATCACAGCTTGTAGAGAACTCAACTTATCCTCGTTAGGTTCATCATGTACTCGATAAATAAATGTCTTCTTGGGAGCTTGTTTTCCAATGAATTCGGCTACTTTTCTATTTGCAAGAAGCATAAATTCTTCGATCAATTTATTTGCATCTTTAGAGGATTTAAAGAATACACCTACGGGTTCATTAGCTTCATTGAGATTAAATTTGACTTCAACTTTGTCAAAAGATATAGCACCATCTCTCATTCTTTTGGATCGCATTTTTTTTGCTAGCTCATCCAACTTCAAAACTGCATCGGCTATTTTTTGATCAGTTTTATAGGTTTTTCCTGTTAAAGAAATTGTTGCAGGAATAGTATTCTCTTCTGTTTCTATGATATGCTGCGCTTCTTCATATGCAAAACGTGCATCAGAATAGGTAACCGTTCGACCAAACCATTGATTTAGTACTTGGGCTTTTTCATTAAGTTCAAATACTGCCGAAAAAGTATATTTTTCTTCATTAGGTCGCAATGAACAAGCATTATTCGATAATACTTCTGGTAACATGGGTACTACTCTATCCACCAAATATACAGAAGTTGCTCGTTCATACGCCTCGTCATCCAAAATAGTGCCTGGTTGGACATAATGGGATACATCGGCAATGTGAATTCCTATCTCATAATTTCCATTTTCTAACAGTTCAAACGATAATGCATCATCAAAATCCTTGGCATCTTTTGGATCGATAGTAAAGGTCAACGTTTTACGCATATCTCGTCGTTTCTCGATCTCCGACTCTTGTATACTTGTATCGAGTTTGTTAGCGTAATCTTCTACTTCTTTTTTAAACTCATGAGGTAATCCATACTGTGCTAGGATAGCATGTATCTCTGTATGATGTTCTCCAGCTTTGCCAAGAACCTCTGTAACTACACCAAATGGAGAATCTGCCTTGTCTGGCCAGTCTTGTATCTCTACCAATACTTTATCTCCACTTTCTGCATCCTTAATTTTGTCCTTTGAAACAAAAATATCCGTATACATCTTGGCATTTTGGACATTGACAAAGGCATAATTTTTTTGTAATTCGATAATCCCTACAAAGGACATTTGTTTACGTTTGATAATTCTAGTTATCTCACCTTCACTTTTTCCATTACGTTTTCTACGATATACATATACTTCAACTTCATCTCCATGTAATCCTTTATTCAAATTATTATTAGGGATATAGATGTCTTCTTCTAATTCTTCTACTTCGACATACCCAGACCCTTTTGAATTAATATCCAATATGCCTATGTACGTATCTATATTGGGTACTATTTTAAATTTTCCTCGTTCCTTCTCCTCTATTTGCTTGTTTGCAGCTAACTGCGATAATTTTTTTATTATTTGATTACGACTACTTGGATCATCAACACCAAATTTTGCGGATAATTGTCTATAATTAAATGTTTTATCGGGTGAAGCCTTGAGCGCTTGAAGTATTTTTTTAGTGATGTTTTCTATTTTCGTAACCTTCTTCTTTCGACTTTTATTCTTTCTTCTCATGTACGTTTTTATATACTTGCGGTTAAACATGATCTATATACAACAAAATTTATGCATACAAATCGTGCTAAAATTACATTTATTCTATACAACAATCTAGTATTACCGATAAACTTTATCCTTCTCTATGTTTGTAAAAAGTTATTTTTTTTATCAAAAAGAACATCATATAGTCCATCTTTTGAACGCTTTTTATTCTATAATTTAATCATTTCACAGTACTTTTTCCGAATAAATCAATGCTTAGTGCTACATAAAATACATCTACGAGTTGCTTGCATTCTCATAGAATGTATCCAAGTACTTTTATTTTTTTTTCAAATCCCTACAAAAATGCATTGTAAGCCAATTATATTTAATTCTTTGATATTACGCATCCATCTTGTACGTTATCTTATCAAGTAAAGGAAAACATTGTCATAAGGCTCAAAAACGCTTAGAAACGTTTCAAAAGCCCCAAAAACCAAGTAAGAGGAACATCTCACAAAGAACTTTTGAATTTCAACACTACATTTTCATTGTTTACCTAAAAGCTACTTTTCATTGTTTTCAACAATAATTATAATATTATCTTTTTTCTTTTAAATTTAAAAAAATAAATGATAGTTATTATAGGGTGTTAATAACAGGTATAACTTTGTTATATAAGATTTGTTTTTCTCGCTATATTGATTTTTAAGTTAGTTTTTAACAGGATTTAATCATGCTAATTCTTTGAAAATCTAATAGAATCTGTATTTAGTTAACAATTGTTAACAACGAATAAACACAGTTCTTTTTTTATAATTTTTATTGTCAATAGAAGTTTATAAAGTTCATTTTTGAGCTAATAATTAATCTATAAATAAAGCTAACTTTTCTTTCTTTGTAACTTTCAATTTTGGTATCCTTATTTAAAATTAAACTACCAAAAATACTTTCGCTATTTTAGAAACTAGTTATTCACATCAGTTGTCAACAAGCTCCTAGTACTTATAAACAATTGAGAGGAACTGAATATAGTATGAGTATATAATTGTTTTAAATAATTAAAAATCAGTATTTTAAATGTAAATTGTTTATAAGTGCAACCATATTTTATAAATGATAAAGGAGCCTAAACTTCTGGTTATGTATCTTTGTAAAGTGTATGTATAATTTAATTTGGATATAGCATGTTTACAATACTTTTTAATTTTCTATAAAAAAGTATTCCTATAAATGTTCTGTCTAATCTTTTAATAAAAAATGAAATGAAAATAGCTATAGGAAATGATCATGCAGGGACTGTTTATAAGTTTGCAGTTGTCGCTTATCTAGAGGCTCAAGGTATAGAAGTGATAAATTATGGAACGGACGAGGAGTCAAGTGTAGATTATCCCGATTTTGTACATCCTGTTGCAGCAGCTGTTGCAGAAAAGAAAGCGGATTTTGGTATTCTAATTTGTGGTAGTGCCAATGGTGTAGCAATTACGGCAAATAAATATAAAGAAGTCAGAGCAGGTTTATGTTGGATTTCTGAAATTGCAGAATTAACCCGTCAGCATAATAATGCAAATATACTTTGTATACCAGCTCGATATACTGCAGAAGCACAGGCATTAGGAATAGTAAAAACCTTTTTGGAAACTGAGTTTGAGGGTGGACGTCATCAAAATAGAGTAGACAAAATAGCAATATGTTAATATATGGGACATCAGGATCATAGACACGATCATCATCACCCCGAGCTTTTGGGGAGAAATTTGTTTGTGTCTATTATCCTAAATTCCTTTATTACAATAGTTCAGATTCTGGGAGGTATTATATCAGGTAGTTTATCTCTATTATCTGATGCCTTGCATAATTTTAGTGATGTAGTTTCTTTGGTGATTAGTTATATCGCCAATAGATATGCCAGAAAAAAAGCATCGATTGACAAAACCTTTGGATATAAACGTGCAGAAATTGTAGCGGCATTTATCAACGCAGCTACATTGATTATTGTTGCTGTTTTACTGATCATAGAGGCTGTAGAACGATTTTTGAAACCTCAAATAGTAGGGACCGATTTGGTAATTTTGTTATCAGTTGTAGCAATTTTAGGAAATGGTTTCAGTGTATTATTATTAAAAAAGCAACGTAGTATCAATATGAATATGCGATCTGCATATTTGCATTTGATTACTGATATGATGGCTTCTGTAGCAGTATTAATTGGTGGGTTATTGATGAAATTTTATCAAATTTACTGGATTGATAGTTTATTAACTTTTGCAATAGCAATATATTTAATTGTAGTTGGATATGATTTGCTCAAATCTTCTTTTAAAGTTTTAATGCTTTTTACACCAGATACCATAGCTATAAAACAAATAGTACAAACAGTGAATCAATTACCTGAAGTAAAAAGTTTGCACCATGTTCATCTTTGGCAGTTGAATGAAGAGGAAACACATCTAGAAGCGCATATTGATTTTCATGAAGATATTGCTATCTCTAGATTTGGTGAAATTTTGGAAAATATAGAAGCTTTGTTGCTCAAGGAGTACCAAATTAATCATATCACATTACAGCCAGAATATCAAAAGAGCGATAGTAAAGAAATTATTGTTCAGGATTGAAGCTATGACATATTCTATTAAAACATTTGAAGAGCTTACAACAATAGAGTTGTACGAAATACTACGTCTACGTGCAGCAGTATTTGTGGTAGAACAAAATTGTGTATATCAGGATCTAGATGATCAAGATCAACATGCGGTGCATATTATAGGTAGAAAGGATCAGAATATTATTGCATATACAAGAATTTTTGACCAAGAAAGTGCTATGGAGTATGCATCAATTGGCCGTGTGATTGTTTCAAAATCTGAACGCCAACTTGGGTATGGGCATGATTTAGTAAAAACAAGTATTCAGGAAATCTACCGTCGTTTTGGTTCTAAAACTATCAAAATTTCTGCCCAAAAGCATTTGGAAGCTTTTTATGAACAACATGGATTTTTGGCAATAGGAAAAGAATATTTGGAAGATGGGATACCGCATATAGGAATGCTTATACCATTTGTTGTTTGATTTTACCGGAAAGAAAGATTAAGATTTTTTTGTTTAAGCTTCAGCAAAAACATCAAGTATAACCTTAGTTATGGTTTATGCCATTAAGCAATATTAATGTAGGATATCATGATATTTTTCGGGGTTATTCAGTATTTCTTTACTTCGCAAGATAGCAGGATCATGTAATACATAATATTGATATAGACCTTCTCTATAAAAGTAGCGTTTTACGATTTCGTTTGTCAAAAGATGAGAGATTTCATCTTTTTTCAGTATTAATTCTTTTTCTTTTGCGTTTTTGACATTTTTCAACAAAGCCTTATAATTGATATCAATATCATCATCAAAGGTTTCTTTTTTGGCAATACTGAGCATTTTTTTCAGGGAGATTTCTGTTTGCGTTTCATAGCTAAAATTCCCGTTTTTTAGATATTTTTTGAAGGCATCATAATCCGAATCCGTAAAACTAAAACTTTCTAAATCTTTAATCTGATTTGTATAGTAATATTTTGTTACATAATTAAATATAGTATACTCTTTCATCAGTGTTTTGGTAATTGGACTGTTCTTTGCAGAAGCGATTTCTATGTCTGGTTTTATACCACCACCATCATATACAGTGCGTCCATTTTTTGTTTTAAAAGCTTGAAAATCGATTTCTTTGGTTTTTACCGCATTATCGTTTTCATCACGATTCCAATAATCCAAAGATTGTATACATCTACCACTTGGCATGTGATAGCGAGATATGGTAACTTTTAGTTTAGTACCATGTTCTATATCTTTTGGTCGTTGTACCAGTCCTTTGCCAAAACTTCTAGCTCCTATAATCACTCCACGATCCAAATCCTGTATACTACCAGAAACAATCTCACTTGCAGAGGCACTACGACCATTGACTAGAACGGTCAAAGGAATTGTAGTATCTATAGGATCTTTTTTAGTAAAATAATCTTTGTTGTACTTTTCAACAACAGATTTTGTTTCGGTAATTAAAGTTTGTTTGGGTACAAAAATATTGGTCACTGCAATAGCTTCTGTGAGTAATCCACCTGGATTATCTCTTAGATCTAAAATAATTTTGGTAGCACCTTTGCTTTTGAGATCCAAGAGTGCTGCTATAGTTTGTTCTGATGCTTTTTCATTAAATTTTGCTAATACGATATATCCACTTTTATCATCTAATAAGGTATAAAAAGGGACGGCATTTACCTCTATGGCTTCTCTGGTTAGGGTAGTTCTTTTAAGTTCATTTTGTCGTTTGTAAACCAAATTTATTTTGGTGCCTGCGGCACCTTTTAGTAATTCACTAGCATCATCCTTAAAATCTGCCACCTTTATATCTCCTATTTTTATAATTTCGTCTCCGGCTTTGAGTCCAGCTTTGTCGGCAGGATATCCTTTGTGAGGTTCAACAATGATAATTTTATCTTTGATACTACGGATAACAGCGCCAATACCTGTGTATTCTCCTGCATTACGAATACGAGCAGCCTCTACATCCTGTTCACTCCAATAAATAGTATAAGGATCTAATTTTGCTAACATACCTTTGATTGCAGAATCCATGAGTTCTGCAGGATTAGTTTCGTCGACATAATTTTCATCAATTCTGTAATAGATATCAGTAAAAATTTCTAATTGTTTGGAAACTTCAAAACGATCGGATTTGAAACCCACCATCAATATGAGTACAATAACAGCGATCAATGGTAGTATAAAACGCTTTATCATCAGTTCTTTATTTTTTAATTTTTTTTAATTTTTTGAAGGCTTTCATCACTGCAACATCTAGGGGTTTTAGTTCAGGGATTTCTTTGCCAACGTATACAATCATAAGCCAATAGGGGTGACTATTAAGATCATTTACAAGATACTTATTTTTTTTATAAGCCTCTCGCAGTAGTCGTTTAATTTTATTTCGGTCTACAGCGTTTTTAAAATTTCGTTTACTTACAGAAACCCCAGTACGTGTTGGTTGATGAATATTTTCTGATGTAACTCGAAGATAAAATAATCGAATAGGATACTGACCAAGAGAGTTTCCATCAGTAAAAAGGGTTTCGATTTGTTTTTTTTGTTTTAGTTTTTCTTCTTTGCCGTAGCGTTGATTCATAGGGAATTATTTAACCCTGTTTTGTGAATAAACTAGGATATAAAATTTACTATCAACAAAGGTATCAATTTTATGTAGATCTATTCTTTTGTTGGTTCTGGATAAATATTATTAATAGGATTTACATCCGCCATTCTACTCGAAGGATCAATTATAATATTTTTAATAGCTTTTAAGGGTTTTTCTATAGTCAATGTATAATTAGGTATAGCCCAAGCCCAATCTTTGGCTATAGATCGGTTTATTTTATATTCAACGGGCTTTGTACCACGCATCATTTGAAGCGGGATATAGATAAGCTCTTTGGTACCATCTTCGTATAATACAAAGAGTTCTATAGGCATAGGCATAAGACCATTTCTATGGAGTTCGATCTGTGTTGTACCATTTTTTTCCACAACAGATTTGATACCATACTCAATTTGATTCGTAGTTTGTGTCCAATCGGTGAGATACCAGTCTAATTGCATTCCTGAGATATTTTCTGCAATACGCTTAAAATCGTTTGGAGTTGGGTGTTTAAATTTCCAGGTATCGTAATATTTTTTGAGGACCTCTGCTAATTGTTGTTCTCCGATAATGTATCCTAATTGTGCCAAAAAAACCTGTCCCTTGGAATAGGCAGAAGCACCATAAGCAGAATTAAATGCATAACGATCAGAGTGCGTGGTTTGAGGTTGTTCTTTTCCTGATTGGACTAATCTCATATAACTTTGATATGCGCCTGTATGAGGGTTTTCTTTGTTTCTGTCCATGATTTCTGCCATAGCATTTGCAGAAATATAACTCGTAAAACCTTCATCCATCCATTCGTGTTTGGATTCATTAGTTGCCAAAATATGCTGAAACCAAGAATGTGCCAATTCGTGCGCAGTAACACCAGCCAAACTACCAAAAGAACGCTCTCCTGTAATCAAGGTACACATCGCATATTCCATACCACCATCACCACCTTGTATCACAGAATACTGTTTGTAGGGATATGCGCCTATTTTTTGATTAAAGAAAGTCATAAACTGTGCAGTTTTGGGTTGCAATTTTTTCCAGTTTTCGATAATTTTCGGATTGTTTTTATACAAGAAATGAAGCATAGGACCATCTGGAACAGCTAAGGTATCATGTATATAATCTGGATCTGCAGCCCAAGTAAAATCATGGACATTGGGTGCGATAAAATGCCAAGAAAGTGTTTTTCCTTTTCGTTTTATTTTGGTTCCGGGAGTCTCATAACCATATCCTATTGCATCTCCATTTTGTAAGTACCCAGAGCCACCAAGAATATATTTTTTGTCAATTGTTATGGTCACATCAAAATCTCCCCAGACTCCATGAAATTCTCTACCAATATAGGGATCTGCATGCCAGCCTTCAAAATCATATTCTGCCATTTTTGGATACCATTGCGTCATAGAAAGTGCTACTCCTTCTTTGTTGTTCCTTCCAGAACGACGTATTTGTAGCGGTACTTGTCCTTGAAAATTAAGGGTAAAAGTACTCTTTGCACCAGGTGCTATAGGAGTAGCAAGCGTTACTTCTAATATAGTACCAGCAACATCAGAAGTAAGATCTTTTCCATTTTGTTGTAGGTTCATCACCTTTAGAAATCCGTATTCTTCGGGTTGTAATTTGCTGATTCTATCCAATACACGACCATCTGGGTCGGCAATAGTTCTAGAATTGACATCCATCTCACTTCCAGGCTGAAAAGCATTAAAATATAAGTGATAAAATACTTTTTTTAAGGTATCAGGGGAATTATTGGTGTATACAAGTTCTTGAGAACCGGTATACTTATAATTTTTTACATCCATATTCACCTGCATTTTGTAGGAAACATGTTGTTGCCAATAGCTAGAGTTATTTTGAGCACTGAGTCCAACAGTAATCAAAATAAATAAGGAAAGTAGATGTCGCATAGTTGATGTTTTGTACAGCTTTTTTGTTCTAATTATAATTTGCTGGCCATAATAAAGGCATTGTATAGGTTTACCATTTTTCCTGATTTAGAAATTTCAGGAAACTTTTTGATATTAGAAGGATCTCCACCTACAATGACAGAGTTATTAGTTTGTATTCCACTATCCATCAATACTTTTTTGACCTGTGGTGCGGTTAACTTAGGAAAGTAGGATCGAATTATTGCTGCAACACCTGCTACCGCAGGAGCAGCCATAGAGGTTCCTTGTAGATACTCATAAGTATTGTCTGGAGTTGTAGCCCAAATTTTGACACCAGGGGCAAATACGTCCACATTACTCTTGCCATAATTAGAAAAAGATGCAACCATTTCGGAACCGTACACAAAATTCAAGGCACCAATAGTGATAAAGTTATCCGCAATTTCTGCTTCTAGTTTTGTTTGATCATTAGGAAAAACTTCTGTTTCATCTAGATTTTTACCTTCATTTCCGGCTGCATTGACAAACAGAACATCTTTGCTAGCTGCATACTTAATAGCATCTTGTACCCATTCTGGATGAGTAGAATAGTATTTTCCAAAACTACCATTGATGACTTTGGCTCCATTATCAACGGCATACCGAATTGCCAAAGCAATATCTTTGTCATACTCATCTCCATCAGGAACAGCTCTTAGAACCATAATTTTGGTATTATTTGCTACTCCATCTATACCTATCTTGTTATTACGCTGTGCTGCAATAATACCAGATACATGCGTTCCGTGTTTTGTATTTGCTTTTTTGTCAGATGCTGGCCCGTCGACATCACCATTTCCGTATTTGGTGTCTGTAATATCTTCTGGATTGTCCCCTAGCATTTTTCTGGCATTGAGGTTTAGATTATAATGTGATTCTAATCCACCTTCAAAATGAGTTACACCTTCTTGTATATCTTTGATAAGATCAGGAATTCGTTGTTCACCATCAAGATAGCTATACATCTGTAACAAACCTCCTACATGCTGTTGCATTTCGGTAGTTTGTGGTGTTAATTCTTTGAGCTCGTTTCTAGAATAGTCTTCTTTTCCTATTACCTTAGAAACCGCAGCATGTGCAGAAGATATCTGTGTTAGCATTTCTTTGTAGCGGGATGCATTTTGTGAATTTTCTGCTATTTTTTCTGCTAATTCGGCTTTTGCTTGTGTGTAAGTCGCGTAATCATCTGAATCTGCGGGAGCAATATCGGCAAGTTTTTTATTCGCAAATTTTGAATCAAAATCTCTTACTATTCTGGTAAGTTCTAGGTTTTCGGCTACGATATCACCAAGAAAATTCCATCCATGAATATCATCGATATATCCATTATTATCATCATCTTTTCCATTTCCGGGAATTTCGTCTTTATTGGTCCAGATAACATTTTTGAGATCTTCATGTTCTATATCAACACCACTATCAATAACTCCTACAATTACAGAAACGCCTTTTTTGTTTTTTAGTAGTTGAGAATAGGCTTTGTTTATGCTCATTCCCGGGATTGTATCTGTAACTAGATCGGCACTCCCCCAAGTTTGTAGTTCATCCCCTGATAAGGATTGCGTTTTTAGCGGAAGCGTATCAATATTGGCAATAGGTGTCGAAATTAATTTTGGTGCACCACAACTTATCAAAAGTAATGATGTAGTAGCAGTAAAGAAGATTTTTTTATGAGTATTCATTTGTTGTTTTTTTTTATCAGAAATACAAACCGTATGGTAAATTTATAATGGTATTCTTTAATGATTTAATTACAAGGAATTATAATAGTTCATTAAGTTTAAAGCTGTTTTTGAGACGTACACCTTTGTCTGTATGATGTACAGTTATAACTTCGTTGTGCGCATCGTGTTGCAAAATCAAATACCAGTTATTGTCTGCAGCTATGTTCAAAAAATTTTCTTTTTCTGATAATGTTTGTAATGGTCTGGTATCATATCCCATAATATAAGGTAACGGGATATGACCTGTAGTAGGTAATAAGTCTGCCATAAATACAAAGGTCTTATCTTGATAATTGATATGCGGTATCATTTGTTTTTCGGTATGACCATCTGCAAAGAGTATTCCAAAACCTAATTCTGATTGTTCTTGATAGGCCTCAGGAGTTATTTTTTGTATAAAATTTAACTGACCACTTTCTTCAATAGGAAGAATATTTTCTTTTAGAAAAGAAGCTTTTTCTCTATCATTTGGTTTTGTTGCCCAGTCCCAATGCGTTTGAGTACTCCAATATGTGGCATTTTTGAAAACAGGTTCGTAGCCTGTTCTTTTTGCGTTCCACTGTATAGCTCCGCCACAATGATCAAAATGAAGATGGGTCATGAAAACATCGGTGATATCATTGGGATGAAACCCCTTTGATGCAAGGGATTTGTTTAAAGAAAAGTTCCCCCAAGGATGATAATAACCAAAGAATTTTTCGGATTGCTTATCTCCCATTCCAGTATCGATAAGAATAAGGCGCTTTCCTTCTTCTATAAGTAAGCAACGTGCAGCGATATCAATCATGTTTTTTTCGTCTGCAGGATTGGTTCGTTGCCAAATTGTTTTTGGGACAACACCAAACATGGCACCCCCATCTAATTTAAAATTTCCTGCTTCAATAGTGTGTAGCGTCATAACATGCAAAGTAGAAAAAAAGAAGGTTTTTCTATTTAATTTAAAGGGTTTTTAACAGTTTTTTTTTGTATTTCTAGAATGCAAGGGTAAAAAACACCTCAAAACTGTTTAGAATATGCAAACGGTTCTAATGACTGCCTAATTTTGTACAAGGATTTTTGTATTAATAATATCTCCTAAGCGTTTTCCATAATCCAAAAGTTCCTTAATTTCTTTGACACTCGCTAATCGCTCTTTGTGCATAATCAAAAGTGTTTTTCCAGTAGATTCTATACGATAATAGGGGTTGCTCTCAAAAAACAAAACCAATTCATCTGTAAAAAAATGTTGTATTTCTCTTGGATCTTCTCCTAGGAGAAAAAATCTTTTTGAAAAATCTGGATGCCCTTCAATAGCAATATCATGATATCCCGCAAACTTGTACAGGACTGTTAATAAATCTTCTTTGTTGAGTTTAAATTTTGGTATTGAGGTAATTATGGGTACAAATAAACATGTTATTTTGATTACTTTTCGGGTAATAAACTCTCCTTCAGAAAACATAATATCAGAGATTTTGAAACCAGATGGTGCATCAAATATGGTATTATATTGATAATGAATTTCTTTAGTTCTAAAGAAAACAAAATCCTGTAACTCTGGATTATTTTCCTTTTTGGTAGGGTCATATTTCCAATCAAAGTCAATTGCTATTTGTTTTAGATCTTCTTGTCGTTTTGTTAGATTAGTGTCAGTTCCAATTTTGCGAGAAAATGAAAGGAGTTTTCGTACTGCCATTGGATGCGATGATGCAGTTCCATGTATATCTAGTCCAGTAATTTCAAAAGAACCTTTTTTTCGTTGGAAACTTTCTTGATAATTATGTAGGTTTTCTTGAACCGTAAAATCTACAAAATCACAGAGTTGAAAATCAATAATAGCATCGCTGTTTTCGGGAATGGTATCTAGATTATGTCGTAATTTATTAAAATTCAAGAAGCTAGAAAAATTCTTTACACTTACTAGATAGGTTCCTGTAGAGATTTCTTTGTACATCAGAACATTAGGTTTGAAAAGATTGCGAGTAAAAAATGCAATACTCTTATTGAGAACAATATGCACCAAAATAGCAGTAATAATACCTACTAGAATTCCGGTAATGAGATTTGTTGTTATTGTAGCAATGACTGTTGCTCCAAAGATGACTAATTGTTCTGTTCCTATTTTGGATACTTTTATCAGATTAGCTGGTGCAGCTAGTTTATAACCCGTAAAAACTAAGATAGCTGCTAGAGCTGTTAATGGAATACGATTTAATTGCCCCTGAAATAAGACTAGAAATAAAACTAAAAAGAGTGCATGAAAAAAGTTTGCAGACCGGTTCGTACCACCATTATTTACATTCACAGAGCTACGCGCAATTACCGTGACTACATTGAGACCTCCTAGAAACCCACTTACTACAGAGGCAAGTCCCAAGGCAAACAAATCTCGATTGACATTAGAACGTCTTTTTTCTGGATCTAATTTATCTACAGCTTTGATACTTAGTAGTGATTCAATACTGGATATTAGGGTGATAGTTAATACAACTCCGATAAATTTTGCGTCCAGAAGCATAGAAAAATCAGGTGTAGGCAAACCTGAAAAGATTTTTTCGGGTACTTTGACCAACAATTCTGGTGCTATAGGATAGGTTTTGGTTGTAAAAAACTCATAGTAATAACTCAGTCCTACGGTGAGTACTACGATCCACATAGGCGCCGGAATGAGTTGAAGGTATTTGTTTCGGATTTTACCATAAAAAACCATGATTAGCAAACTACCCACACCAATGAGAGCAGCAAAAGTAAGGTGTTGATAATCGGAAGAAAACAGGGAAAAAACACTAAAAGGAATCTGTGTAATTAGTGATAGGGTGTCCCCTGCTACGGTATGATGAGCAAGCATTACATGGAATTGCTTGGCAAAGATTCCTATTCCAATTGCAGCCAACATTCCTTGTATGGCAGAGGATGGAAAAAAATCACTTAGATGACCAAAGCGTAGTAGACCAATCAAAATCATAAGTATTCCTGCACAGATAATCGCTGCTAATGTGAGTAAAAAACCTTGTTGCAAATCTCCATTAGCCAAAGTAGTAATGGCACCTAGTAGTACAACTACTAATCCATTTCCAGGCCCTGTAATAGTTACTTTGGAACCACCAATAAGGGCTACAATTGTACCACCTACGATCGCAGCAATAATACCAGATATTGGAGGAGCCTCTGATGCAAGGGCCAAACCCAAACCCAGAGGTAATGCGATAAGTGATACTACAAATCCCGCAAAGATATTTTTGGGTAATGTGCTGATAAATTCTTTTCTATTAGTATCTCCCATCTTATCGTATAATTAATACATCGGTTGGTAACTCTGATAATATATGTTCTAGATCACGAGTAAAAATGCGTTTCCACAAAGAGTTTTTGGATGGCGCATTCATCACAAGTAGATCCGCATTAACAACCTTGGCATAATGTCCGATAGAATATCCTCGTTTTCCAAAAATAGATTGTGTTTTGATACTAATACCTTCTTTATATTCTATAGGAACATGTTCTAAAATATCATGAACCCTGAGTTCTTCTTTTCTTCGAATTTTTTCTTTGCGTAATAAATCTTTTCGCAGGGATTTGTCATCCTCTACTTGTACATGTACCTCCTGCGGAGCTATTTCTTCTACAATAGTTACTTGTTGGGCACCTATATTTTGTGCCACCTCAAAGGCATTGAGAATGGTTTGTTCTGTTTTTTGATCCTGGAGACCATTAACAATAATATGGTTACAGGGCCTGAGATCTTCGGTAGGTTTGACAATCAAAAGTACAGAACATTGTGCTTTGCGAGTAATTTTTCTTGCAATAGAACCTAAGTAAAATTTGAGTAAATCTTCTCTCGGAATAGCACCTAACATGATCAAATCAACATTATTTGTAGCTGCTGTCTCTAGTATGGTAGTGACTGGATCTCCTTGTTTCCATATAATTCTGACTTTGTCATCTTCATGGGATAATCCAGAAACGAGTTGCGAGATTTTTTTGGCTTTTTTTTCAGTTTTATCACCTACATGTACAACGATCATATTGGCATCAAAAAAATCTACTATACGCATTGCTTCAAAAATATTATTTTTGAGATTTGGAGAAAAAGCGACTCCAATAAGAATGGTATTGAATTTATGGGTGTGTTCTTTATACAAGGTAAATGAAACTAAAAGATTTGTGTGTATTTTTGATAAGCTCTAAGATAAATTTTTGTCATCAGTTTCAAAGGAAGTTTTATAGAATTCTTACAAATCATTTTGAGAATAGTAAAAAAGGATTGAAAAATAGATAAAAAACAATCATTTCGACTTTGAATGTTCTGTTAATAAAATAACAGAATGTGTATTAGTAACGTATTTGGATACGACTTGAGTACGTTTGAGAAAAATACACGAACATTGAAGTGTTTTTTTGACAAAGTGTGTAAATAAAAAACTCTGGATTCATCCCAGTATCCAACATCTTTTTGACATCAGATTTCTGTAATTGCTTTAAAAAGCCTGTACCATTTAAGTTTTTTTTTCAGGTTATTTTTACCTACAATTACATTTTAACTGGTACTACATTATTAATGAGCTACTGCTCGATTATATAAAATGTTTTGAATCTGCATGGAAAACGGAGTCTTTATTAGTTTGACTAAAGTATTAAAATAACAAATTCTTGATTACTCTATGTAAATTTTGTTGACAAGTGTTTTGGTTTTCAAAAAATAATACCCAGTGGGTATTTTGGTTATATCCAGTTTGTGGTTCTCGTAAGAAGTTGAATTTGTTAAATCTTGGCCTAGTAGATTGAAAATTGTGATGTCTTCTTTCTTCAAATTATTGCCGTCTATTTGTATGAAATCAGAGGCAGGGTTTGGGTATATTTTAACGGATTCAATATCAAAATTAGATATACTTAATACTTCTTCAAAAGGATATAAGTTTACATTTAGTGAATCAAAGTATCGTAACCTATTGGGAATACTTTTGGTAATTTTATTGAAATCCTCCACAGATATTTTATCTTTTCGATATCTTACCATCAGCCATGTCAAAAAACTTTCTGCAATATCTTCTCTACTAGGATGACTTCTTGAATAATTAGAAATGAATTCTTTGTCTAGATTTTGAGCCTCGATCCAACCTGTAGATGCCGAATGTTCAATATCTAGCGAAGTGTGACTTGCCTCATGTACTAATGTTTCTTCAATAACCCCATCTTTTTCGTAATCTTTAGATTGGCCTGTATGTATGAGAATAGAGTTGTTGCCTCCTCCAAAAAGTTCATCACCTTTATGGATCCATATTTCGTTTACGTCTTTTCTCAAAATAGTAGGAAGTTGACCTATAAGAAAAGCATATTTTTCTGCCTGAGTTGTGGCTGCTTCTATGGTTGCAAACTCAGGGTTAACTTGAGCCCTACTCGTAATACCGTCATCCCAAACTACATCAAATAAGTACGCATTAACTTTTACCCATTGATCAACTCTCCTATCATACATTCTAACGGTATCTTGACCTGTATAAGTAGTGCTTTGTATAGCAGAGGGACTCGAAGAAGTAATAATATCTGGGTTAATAAAAATAGTTCCAGCATAGGGCGGCTGCGCATATGATAAAGTATAAATTATCATTGCACAAAATGTGAATAACGGCTTCATTTAGTTGGTTTTATTATTCACAAACGAATTTTTATGCAATTTGTTTTGTTCACAAATAAATTAGTGTGAATAAAGACAATCGAAAATTCGTTTTTGTTTTTTTGTAGAAGCGCAAGGCATATAGTGATGTTATACCTAGTACGAAATTATAAAACCATAAAGATCAGCTAATACCATTTATCCTTTGAATTTACTGGGATAAAATTTACTTTTTTCGCCTCAGCTTCAGCATAAAAATAAACCATAACTACGGCTATGCTTGATGTTTCAGCTTCAGCAGAAACAAAAAAATCTTTATTTTTCTTTCCGGTAAATTCAAACAACAAATGGTATAATTTGGTATTAGTAGGCAGTAATTATTTTTTGAATGGTATAATACCCAATAGGTACCTAATGTCACATATCGATTTGTTCTTTTTCTATCTAAATAATACCTTATTCGTATATTCCATAGCCAAGGCTATGCAACATATTGACGCTGTTTTTGTATACAAAAAAACAGCGTCAATAATATGAATTTATATACCTATAATTGGTATATATCCTATGGAAAAGTTCTTTAAAAGTCCAAATAGTATAAAAACACTGCTACAAAAAATTGTTTTTTGAGATCAAAGTAGTAATGCATTTTAAGTATATTCTGGTTATTTATCTAGCAACCCATCCCACAAGACCTTCATAAAGGTACCCTGCATTTACACCCTCATGGTAGTTCGTAGTAAATAAATGATCCGAGTTAGAAGTCCCATAGAATCTATATAATTTGACTCTACCGCTACCTCCGGATTGGTGAATAAAAGCTGCCATCTTAAAATTAATTTCATGTTCTGTTCCTGTACTGAGGTCTCTCCATCCAAGCCTTAGAACATTTCTTCTTTCTACAGGACTAGTGGTCAAAAGAAAATCTAGATTTCCTGGTGCCAGAAGAAAATACAATCGCTTAGTACCACTAGGAGGTGGAGCACTAGCATCTGTATTCTGTATTCCTAGTTTAAAAGGGGTTCCCTCAAAAGTACCGAGCCCTATACCGACAAGGGCTGCTTTATACGTATGAGCGGTACCCCTCCCATAATAGTAGCGACCCACGGAAGCAGTATAAGTAGTTAACTTTTGTTGTGAATCTTCTGTTTTTACTTTTTCTTCAGTAATTTGGTTTTGAACAAGCTCCTCATTTTCTGCCTCACAAGAAGTAAAAGCGATGGTCAAAATTGTCAAAAATGAGAATAAAAGTCTGTGTTTTTTCATAATTTTAGAATTATTATAATTAGTAATTATTTATAGTAACTAATTTATAATAAACATATAATCAAACTATTAAAAAGTGAAGTGTTACTTCATTTTGTGGACAAACGACGTTTTGGTGAGGATTTAAAAAACAATAATACAATTTAGGTATATAAATTTGTATTAATGCCACTGTTATTTTTTATGTAAAAACACCGTGATGCTATTGCATAGCCTTAGCTATGAAATATATGAACAAGGCATTTAGATGGAAAAAGAACAAGGAGATATGCGACATTATATAGCTAATTTGGTATAACTTATATAATATTCAATTTCATATAAATATGTTTTTTATAAGTACGACCAATGGGAATGCGATGTTTTTGGATTTCTAACATTTGATCGGATTCGTAGAGTGTATCTATTTTTTTCCAATTAATAATGTAGGAGCGGTGTGTCTGGACAAAAACACTTTTGTCCAACAACTTGTATATTCCCTGAATAGAATACCGCACCGTAAGTTTTTTATTATCTGTTGTAATCAATGAGCAATAATTTTTGGAATCTGTGTGTATAAATAAAATCGTATTCATAATCACCTTTATTAACTTCGTTCCACTTTTGATGAATATACTAGAAAGAGGATCAATTGCTAAGTTTGTCGAATCGACAATTTTTTTCTGTGCCATCATCAAGGCGGCTCGTAACTCATTTGTGTCGATAGGCTTGATTAGATATGCTATTGGAGAAATATCTACTGCTTCGGATATTATTTTTTCACTAATATAAGAGGTGGTAAATACAATGGGGAGTTTGTAGATGGTACAAATCCTTTTACCCAAAACAATTCCTGAGTGCTTACCCTGTAGATGAATATCCAAGAGGACTACATCAGGTAGCACTTTTGCTATTTGTTCTAGAGCTTCAAATGGATCACTTGTAGTGCCAACACAGATATGTCCTAGTTTTTCTACCGTAATTAGGAGATCTTCTAGATGAAACAAATTATCTTCTACTATAAATACATTCATTTACGTACAAAATTTATATTGGTAATGATTCTTTGTTCTCTATTTGTTTGTGCGTATGAAATCCCTTAGCAGGGAAATCTAGATCAAAGCGGGTTCCTATTCCGTTTTCTGAAGACACTTTTATGTGACCATTATGGATTTTTACAAAACGATAAACCAAATTGAGACCAAGACCAGTTCCTTTTTCTCCATGTGTTCCCACAGTTATCATAGTATTTTCTAAGGAAAAAACGCGTTGAAGTTGATCTCTAGACATTCCGAGACCTGTATCTGATACCAAAAAACAGCATCTATCAGAATCTTTCTTAAACACTATTTGGATAATCCCATTCTCTGTATACTTGAGTGCATTACCAATTAGATTTCTAAAAATTACATGGAATGCTCCTTTATCAAAATGAATAAAAATATTTTCGGGACAAGATACCTCTATGGTTGTGTTTTTGAAATGGGCTTGCTGTTCAAAACTATCTGCTATTTCTTTTAACTGAGTTCGTACCAAAAATTGTTCTGGATTCATTTTATAGCCATTCATTTGTTCCAATGACCAATTCAATAAATTATCCAACATGGTCGAAAGTCCTTGAGAGTTCTTTTCTAATGCCTTTGACAGTGCTAGCGTACGTTCATGATTTCCATTATCAATATGATGTTTTAGGATTTTTCCTGACCGTTGAAATGGAATAATCATTCCTCTTAGGTCATGGGCAATGATTGAAAATAATCGATTTTTGACCTGATTTACTTCCGTTAATTCTTTTTGCTGCCGTTGTAATCTTTTGAATACCCAAAGTCCAATTACCAAAAGTATCAATAAAACGATCGCTGTTATCAAAAATATAGTTTGTTTAATTTTTGCTTTTGAAACCATTAAAGCTTGCGCTTCTTTTTCTCGATGAAGATTAGAAATTGTAAGTTCTTTTTTCTTTGTATCATATTCTTTTTCTAGTGATACCATCTTTGCATATGTATCCTTATTAATTATAGAATCTTGTATTTTGTAGTACTTTTTTAAATGAAAAAGTGCGGTTTTTGGCTGGTTTTTTATTTCATAATAAGTACTCCATGCTTTTTCCAAATATGCTTGATCCTCGAGGGTAGGCTTTTTTTGTATGAGTGCCTCTAGCGCATCCAGATAGACTTGTGCCTTATTCCAGTTCTTTTTGTCTAAATAAACGGCTATCAAGGATTTTAGTGTCTCGCCAGTAAGAGATTTTTTATGTACTATTGTTGCTATTTCATAGGCTTTTATAAAAAAAGATTCAGCTTCATCACAATTTTTGTAATTATGATGATACAATTTTCCTTTCTCCTTGTAGAAAGTAGCTAAATGATTCTTATCATTCATTTTTAGAGCCAGAACGATGGCTTTGTTGATTGTTTTTTCTGATTTTTTGTTGTTTTTAGATTTTCTGTAAAAAACTGCTAGACGGTAATAACTTTTGAGTAATGCAAAATCATTTTTGTTTTTCTTTGCAGCTTCCAATGCCTTGTCAAGGTATCGTTTTGCCGTTTTGTTTTGCTTGAGATTAATATAACAAGAAGCTATATACTGATAAGTACTGCTTATATCTCGCATGGTTCCATTTTCTTCTTTTGCTTCTAGAGATAAGATGAAATTTTGAGCGGCCTTTTTGTAATTTGATAATTTCTGATATAAAACACCGCGGTGCTCATAGATTTCGTGAAGATTAGAGGTTTGTCCAATGTTTGTATAAGCTATTACTGTAGAATCCATGTAACTCAAAGCCTGATAATAGTCTGCCTTCAGAAAAGAAACATATCCCATCTTATCATAATATGAGACCCATCCTTTGCTTTTGGGGTGTTTGGCTAGTAGTTTTCTTGATTTTTCTAAAACTATCGGAACTTCAGCAAAACGATTTTGCGAAACCAACATAGGTACTTTTTCTGCATAAGCATGTGCTAACTCTTCTTCTGCTCCTATTTTGTTTCCTAATGCTATGGCTTTATCCAAATAATAAAATGAAGAATCTAATTGCAGTTTATTGAAATAAATAGAACCCAAGTCTACATAAATTCTTATTTTACATTTTTCTGAAACCCTACTTAGATATGAAAAATCAAGACGAATTCCTGTATTTATATCTGTAATGGTATCTGATTGCTGTTGCCAATCATCACAAAAAAAAATTTCACTTTGAGCAATACAGGAAAAAAAAGAAAATAAAAAAAGAATAAAAATTACCCTCATAATTGGTCAAATTTTAAAAACAAAATTGAAAAGAGTTTTCTATAAAGTTTAATTACAGGCTAATAATTTGTTTGCTTTTTTTGGGACAAGGTCAAAAATATAAGAATAACTTAGTAAATTTCTTTATTTTTTAACACGATATTAATAATACCCCTAGGTATACTAATGTCTTTTTTGAAGCAAAAAAATGATATTATATCATTTGAAATTGCAGTTATAAATTATTCTTTTTTCTTTTCTCTAAAAAATGGATCAAATTTTCTCAAGTCTCGTTATTTCCGTATCCGTAGCGCTGCTATGAATTAGAAAAAGCGTCTTGTCTGGTCAAATTGTATTTCTTTTTCGGTCCAAAAAGAAAAATAGGAATGAGATCTACAAAAAGAAGCTGATCGTTATGTTTTTCTTTATACCGAATAGAAAATAATCATCAATTTATACCAGTTAAAACGTAATTGTAGGCTATAAAACTACAGTATAACTAGTAGCTAGGGTATTAATTTTAGAGTGAAAAAAAATAGTAGAAAGGAAGCGAATTATAATTCAATTTAGGTATATAAATTCGTATTAATGACACTGTTATTTTTTTATGTAAAAACACCGTGATTCTATTGCATAGCCTTGGCTATAGAATACATGAACAAGGCGATATGCGACATTATATAGCTAATACCATTTTTCCTTTGAATTTACTGGGATAAAATTTTCTTTTTTCGCCTCAGCTTCAGCATAAAAATAAACCATAACTACGGCTATGCTTGATGTTTCAGCTTCAGCAGAAACAAAAAAATCTTAATTTTTCTTTCCGGTAAATTCAAACAACAAATGGTATAATTTGGTATTAGTAGGCAGTAATTATTTTTTCTAATAATGTCAAATTACAAAAAGCATCAGCTATGGAACTCAAGGATTGTTAACTGACTTATTTGGCTCATAACGCAGATAATTGAGCACTTAGATAAGAAGTAAAGAAACAGTTACAAAAAGTCATTGTGACCATTTTTTGGTTTGAAAATGGTAGATAGTGTAGTGCTATAAAATGAGTTAAGCTAAACCCAAAAAGAGGTAAAATGTGTAATTGATTTTGAATTATTCTCCAGTATATACCTTGCACGTAGCACTTTTGGAAACTTTTTCTATCTGTTCCTGTATGGTAATGTCTACTAACTCCACGACAGTTCCTTTAGAAATTTGAAGTACCACATTTTTATTATCCTCATTGAGGCCATTATCACAATAAATTACCTCTGGGGTTGTTGCTTCAAAATCACAAATAAAACATGTTTTCCCTTTAGTAAGTGAATTGTTTTTGATTTCAGTGATTTCTTTTACAATATCCTCAAAGGATTCTGCTTGGACGAATTCATCATCATGGCAGGAGCTAAAAAAAGTCAGTACTGCTAAAAATAAAGGTGTTGTATAGTTTTTCATTTTCGGTAGCATTTGTTGTAGGTTTGGCTTTGCAATATCGAAAAAATTCTTGGTTTTGCCACTTATTTCTTGATTTTACTTTATAATAAGCTGTTTTTTAAGAGTTTTTATCACCCTATAAACAAGAACAGTGGTGATTTATTATCTATTAAGATTTCTATTTGTAGCATAAATAAAAACAAGCATGGTAGTGCTTGTTTTTATTTTTATGCCAATATTGAGATAATAAAAGACTTTTCTAAGGTGACAAATTCAAAGTCTAGTTAATCTAATCGTTCTGATATACTAGTCACATAGTATGAGAGGTATTATGATTTTGTGACTTTAAGTTTTTGTAAACAAACGCTATTACAGGGCGCAGTGACTCTTGTACATTCGCCGATGAGATATTGTTGTTTGGATACTATCATAACAGTCAGAAAATAACTTTGAAAAACTGCAAAGAAAATTTTTATCAATGTTGCTATCATGGCAATCAAAATGTTTCAGGAGTCAAATCTGGTTTCTGATAAAAAATATCATCTTCATCACTAACAACATCTATTAATAATTCATAGCTAGGTACATCTATACCTACAGAGAGTTTCTTAAGTGTAAAGTCTAGCACATGATCACCTGTTTTGTATATTGGCTTTTCGTTAAAACAACCTTTTAGTTTGCCATCAACCTCTTTTTCTCTCCAATCATTGCCATAAGCGATTTTTAAGAAGTATTTGCCTTCTGGAATATTCTTCATAAAAACCTCACTTTCCTCACGGAGGTACACCACTCGAATACAGGTAGAATCGGTAGTCCTTACTAATTTGACTACCGCTTCTGTTTTTGGAGTTGTGTTTATTTTTAGGTAATTGTCAATAGCTTTGTCAAATTGCTGGTCAATATTATCAAAAGCTTTTGGTATGTCCCCAGACAGATAGCTTGTTTTTGGCCAACTTTTAAAGACGTTGGAATCTGATTTAGTACTAGATGCATTACTATCTATTTCTGTTACTTCATTAGTGAATCGATCCTCGGTACAAGAGGTGTAAAACACGATTCCTAAAAGCACTGGTAGGACGGACAAATATTTTAATTGTTGTATTCTTTTTGACTTTTTTTGGGTTAACATACTGATTCGTTTTTTGATTAATGATTGATGATAAAATTGATTTACAAAAGAAAGCTCCGTTACATCAAATACCTCGGCAAGTAGTTGTTGATAATAAGATTGTTTTCCTTCTTTTTTGGCTATTTCTGCATCGACAGTGAATTCATGTAATTCGGTTATTCTTTTGTGGAATATATAGAGTAATGGATTGTACCACATCGCGATTCTCAAAAGTTCAAAAAACATCAAATCGTAACTATGATGATGACGGATGTGTACAAGCTCATGTGCTAGTATTGTTTTCTTTTTTGCGGCTACAAGCTGTTGTCCTAGAAATACGTATTTAAAAAAAGAAAATGCAGTAGTGCTATTAGGCAGTTCTATGATTTTGAATTTTTCAAAAGAAGTCTTTTTTCCAATAGATATAAAATGTTTTATACTAAGTAGTTTCCGTAAAAATAGTATAAAAAAAACGACATTTCCTATCCATAATATCCACTCCCACTGAAATATCAATGCTTCGCTATCCATAGCAATATCTGAGCTATTTAGTGTCTTTTTGATGGTACTAATCGTTGTCATCACTGGAAGCTCAGAAACTGTCAACTCTTGTTCCATTGAGGGAAAGGCAATAAAGGGAGCCACTAAACCCAAAAAAGGAGCAAGTATCAAATACCACCTATTGGTAATAAAAAACGTTTCCTTCTTCAAGAAAAGATCATAAATAATCAAGAAAAGAAGCTGGAATATCAGTGTTTGTAAGAAATAGTGCATCATTTCGAGTCGTTTTTTGTGTCAATTTCATTCATGATTTTTTCTAATTCTGACAGGCTGATATCATTCTTTTTCATGAAAAAAGACACCATACTTTTGAACGAGCCATGAAAATAATTATTCACAAGTTTGTTAATGGATTGATTACTATACGTTTCTTTTTTGATAATAGGGCTGTAGATATGCCCTTTTCCTTCTTTGTGATGTGTAACAAAACCCTTGTTTTCCAAAATCCGGACAATAGTGGATACCGTATTGTATGCAGGTTTGGGTTCTGGTATTTGGGCAATAATACTGGCAATATTGGCATTTTCTAATTTCCACAAAAGTTGCATAATTTCTTCTTCCGCTTTTGTAAGTTGTTTTATATCTGATGTTTTTGTCATTATATAGGAATGTTTTTTTAACTAAAAGTTTAGTTTAATACAAATGTAACTAAATTATTAGTTAAAACTAATTTTTTAGTTAAAAAAAACAATGCATCTTGTTTTGTACATTCAGAATAGTGTAATCAGGGTCGAAAAATGCACTGAAACTTAATGCACATATGTTTTGGTGTAGTAATAATACTTTGACAATTAATAGTCTAATAAAGTATTTGGGTTTAGAGCAGTTTCTAGCCGTAGTACATGGTTTTCAAAAACAACTAAAATTGTAATAGCGCATGTATAGGAAATCTCTCGATGATATGTTAGTTCTGTATACTTATTACATTTGGAGATTACTCCTGTACTACTTCAATGGATTCCATAGATTTGCCCAGATACACCAGCTTATCACCTTTATTTATATTTTTCAATTCATTACTATAGGAAGAAATAATTTGTATATCTCCATTACCTTCTTTGATGAATATGGGTATAATATCCTCGTCGGTTACGGTTATAGCAATTAATTTGTCGTAATGTGCTTTGCTTTCCAATGTTATTTCAGAAACCGAAGGGTATTTACGTGCCACTTCTGTTAGTTGTACATAATCATCGGTATGCGAGAATAAACCTTCGTGTGGATTATTGGCCGTGTCATTCATCTCCTCCGATGTAATGAGGCGAAATGATCCATTTTCTCCAAATTGCTCTTTGAATTTGTCTATAGCAAATTGATTAATTTGGCTATTTCCGGTTAGCGCCATCAAGAAACCTACATCATTGAGTTCTATATTATCATCTAATTGGTCGTTATAGATGTTTGCTTCTATAGCTTGTAAGCCTTTGTTTTTTGCCGTATCTATGTTATTTCTATTACTATCTATTAGGATGACATTACGGTTGTTTTTTTGCAGATAATCTGCTATCAATTGAGACACTTCTGCACCTCCGATAATAAGGATTCCTTCTGATTTTTTGAGAAATACTCCTACTATTTTTGCAAAAAGTCTTGCTGTAGTTGCATTGAGTAATACTGTTCCCAAAACGATCATAAACACCATTGGTGTGATATATTCTGCACCAGGTTCTCCTAATTTCGATAATTTCAACCCAAATAGCGATGCAATTCCTGCTGCCACGATTCCTCTGGGACCTACCCAACTTATAAACAGCTTTTCTTTTAATTTGAGTCCAGAGTTAATAGAGCTTAAAAATACACCCAAGGGTCTTACAAAAAAGACAACAACTGCAAACAAGGTCAAAGCTTCCCAATTATACATCAGATATAATTCTTCCAAATTCATATTGGCTGAGAGCAGGATAAAAAGAATAGAAATCAATAGTACACTCAGTGATTCTTTGAAATATAATAGTTCTTTGAAATTGGGTAGATTCATATTCCCCAAAACCATACCCATAACCACTACGGCCAATAGCCCGGATTCATGTGCAAAAAGATCGGATAGGACAAAAACACCTAATACCGAAGCTAATGTAAATACATTAAGTAAATAATGCGGAATTATTTTTTTTTGAATAGAAAATGCCAAAGCATGTGCAAAGGTAAAACCAAAGGTAGAACCAAAGAGTACGATCTTACCAAATTCTGACAACGCGGTCAGTGTAAAGGCGTGATCTTCTTCACCAACACTAATAAATTCAAATACCAAAACTGCTACCAAAGCACCTATAGGATCAATGAGTATACCCTCCCATTTGAGAATCGCAGAAACATCTTTTTTTAGTGGAATATTACGTAGGATGGGTGTGATCACTGTTGGCCCCGTCACAATAATCAAAGCAGAAAATAAAAATGAGATGGGCCAACTAAGCCCAAATATAAAATGTGCCGCAAAGCCTGCACCAAAAAACGTAACGACAACCGCTATCGTAATTAACTTGATGATAATTGGCCCTACATTAAGTACCTCACTTTTGCGCAGTGTCAATCCACCTTCAAATAGAATAATACTAATCGCAAGAGAAACAAAATAAAACAAGCTCTCTCCTGGGAACAATCCTTTCTGTCCGTTCCAAATGGGCTGGATCAATTTGGAGCCATCATCGGTAAATAAAGTGGCTATTGGTCCTACCAATAATCCAATTAAAATCAATGGCAAAATTGCTGGAATTTTAAATTTCCAAGCAACCCATTGTGCTAATATTCCCAAAATAATAATTCCTGCAAGCTCTAACATTTGCTTTTTTTTAGTAAAAATACACTTTATAAAATGATTTGATTTCTTTTTATTTTGCAGAAAAAAAGCGCTTTTTTAATCAAAAAGATACTTTAAATACTGTACAATAATACGGTAAACAAAAAAATCAAAAATTATATCAAAAAACAAACCAATTAAATATATGTTATTCATCAGCTAATTTTTTTGAAATGATCTATGCTCCCTTAATTCATATCATTTTATTTTTTGTTTGTTGTAATGTTGTATTTGCGCTTTTGTCTATTCCTAGAATCCTTGAGAAACGCAAAAAGTATAGCACTCAGAAATAAAATTCTAAAAGACGATCCCTAGGGTTTGTTTCTTGACTGCTATCTACCCAAAGCTAAACAAAAAAGATTAGAAGGAATCCCTAAAATACTACTTATACAATTTAGGTATATAAATTCGTATTACTGACACTGTTATTTTTTTATGTAAACATACCATGATGCTATTGCATAGTCTTAGTTATGGAATATAGGAGCAAGGTATTTAGATAGAAAAAGAACAAGTTGATATGGGATATTATATAGCTAATTTGGCATAAGCTACGGCTATTGATGTGTTCTGCTGCAGTAATAGTTTTGTGTTGTAATGTTCGTGTCACAAAAATTAGAGGAATTAAACAGTTACTGGATAGTAGTCTTAATCTATTACAAAGGCAGCTACAATGTCTCGGAAAGGTATAGATGATTTTTTCATTTTTAATATATAGTATGTCAGTTGATTAAAAATATATGGATTCAAAAGTTGTAACAGTAGTATGTGGTGTTGGATTCGTAACTTATTTTAACAAAAGTTAACATTATAAGCTTGCTTATATGGCAAAACCATACAAATAATTGATTTTTTTTTCAAATCTTAGCATCCAGAAATTTGACACTACCGCTATTTTGTAGAAGACAAACAAGAAATGTGGCTATTTAGAGGGATGCAATTACATTTTTTCCTCTTATGGCATGAGGTTTTTGTATAGGCGCTATGTTTTCATTTGATTGTATATTTAGGCATAACTTAAAAAAACACAATCAAATGAAAAAATTAATCTTAGTCGCAGCCATCTTTACACTACTAATAGCTTGTGAAAAATCCGAAATAAACAATGACGAATCCAAGGAGGTAATTCTCCAAGATTCTGATCAATTTTTA
>CANLMN010000030.1 GCA_947492105.1 uncultured Aquimarina sp.
TAATTAAAAGCAAACTTTTTAAGCGCTTTTCCCTTTTCAGAGTTTGCTGTTTTGAAAGTAATTTTTTAAGCTCTAAAGTTGATTCCTTGATATCCAAAAATGCCTTTTTTCCCATAACACAATATACGCAATATATACGGCATTACAAAGATAAATTGGTATTATTTGCTATAAAAAAGCTTCTTTTTTTGGCTAAGAAAATTATACCATTGCATACGTTTCCTATTCGTTTGAATTCGAAGAAAATTGACAAAATTAGAAATTGGAACTGCTGAAAGTTGGTTAGATATCAGTGATCATATGCCAATTATAACTGAATATAAAAAAATAGCGACACTCCAATAGACAAACGTTACAGGCTTAGTTGACCAGATAAAGCAATTTTGGAGTTATTTTTTAAGGAGTTAAAACATACTTTGCAAACGACTTGATACAATAAAGAGTAATTCTCTAAATTATAATATCACGGGTGATGGAGATATAATCACTGAAAATGATATTTTAGAGTTGCAATGCAAGAACATATTATGCAATAGAATCACGGTGTTTTTACATAAAAAAACAAAAGTGTCATTCATTAATACGAATGTATATTCCTAATACCATTTATCCTTTGAATTTATTGAGATAAAATCTTAATTTTTCTTTCTAGTAAATGTAATATTAAGTATTATTAGTTGCCAAATGCCGTTAATACGAGTTTTCTAGATCCCCCGTGATTACGATGTTCGCATAAGTAAATTCCTTGCCATATTCCCAAATTTAATTGCCCATTTGTGATTGGGACTTGTACGGATGTTCCCATCAACGAAGCTTTGATATGTGCTGGCATGTCATCAGGTCCTTCATAGGTGTGTATGTAATAGGGTGCATTTTCGGGAACCATTTTATTTATATGACTTTCAAAATCTTGTCGTACACTAGGATCGGCATTTTCATTGATGGTCAAGCTTGCCGAAGTGTGTTGGATGAACACCTGTAGTTGTCCGATTTTTATATTTTTGAGTTCCGAGAACTGATGGGTAATCATATCTGTTACTAGATGAAAACCTCGAGGATAGGAGGGGAGTCGTATTTCTTTTTGATAAAATTTCATGATAACGTTTTTAGAGTAATGCTGTGGATAAGGTCAGAGGAGTGTAACTATTTATACAAATATTAGGCTTCTGCTATGATCGAGCGCTTCTCCAAAATGGCTAAACCGATACGGATTTTTTCGTACGATATTTGTTCTTCAAAATAGTCAAAATATGGTTTTATAGCGGTTGGATTTTCTAGAACTACTTCTTTTTTGGCATGTTCTAGTTTGGTTAATTCCTCCTTGGTTATATAACGATTTAGGTCAATCGTTTCTCCGTTTTGATAGAGTTTTACTAAATGTGAGAAAACTGTGGTACTTGATAAGTTACGTTTTTGGGCAATTGCTTCTGGCGATAGACCGGATTGGTATAATTCAAAAGTAAGTTTATAAGTAGCTCCTTTGGTGTTGGTTTTTTTCTTGTATTTGGCTTCTTTGAATTCGCGTATAGCATCTAGGAAATCTTGTCCATAATTTTCCATCTTTTTGCGACCGACACCGCTGATCCTCAAAAATTCTTCATCGGAGGCTGGTCGTTCTGCCTCTAGTTCTTTGAGTGTTGCATCACTAAAAATTTGATAAGCTGGGATACCTGCTTCTTGGGCCAATGTTAGACGTACTTTGCGCAGGTGTTCAAAAAGGCTGTTAGGTGCTGCTTTTTTGGCTGTTTTCTGGCTTTCTACTTTAGCTTCTTCTGCTTTGACAAGATTTGCTAATTGTACTTTTTCACCTTGGAATAGGATGTTTCTTGCAAGTGGTGTTAGTTTAAGTCGATTTTTTTCGTGAAAAGCAATTTCTATATACCCCTGATTGATTAATTGGATCAGGTATTGTTGTAGATCTTTCCAAGGAATATCTTTGGCAATGCCATAGGTTTTGATATTTTGATATCCCTTGTCATAGATTAAAGCATTTTGTGATCCTCGAAGTACGTCTACAACAATATGCATGGATTCTTGTTCTTTGAGCCTAGCGATTGCCGAAAGCACTTTTTGCGCGATTATGGTACCATCAATAAATGCCGGAGGACGTTTGCAGATGTCACAATTACCACAATCTTGTTGAATCAATTCCCCAAAATAGCTAAGTAAGACTTTTCGCCGACAGCTCAATGCTTCTGCAAATTGTTTCATCCGTTCTAATTTGGCTAATTGTACTTCTGCATTACCAGAGTCTTCGGCAAATTTTTGTAATTGCATCACATCGGCATAGCTATGGAATAGTAATGTTGAAGAGGGAATACCATCACGCCCTGCTCGTCCAATCTCTTGATAGTAGCCTTCTATGTTTTTGGGTAAGTTATAATGAATGACCCATCGGACATTGGATTTATCAATCCCCATTCCAAAAGCGACAGTTGCACAAACGATTTTGAGCGTATCATTGATAAAATTTTCTTGTGTTTGGATGCGTTGTTCGTGAGATAGTCCGGCGTGATATGCTTTTGCTTCATACCCTGCATGAGTAATTTTTTCTGCTAATGTTTCTGTAGCTTTTCTGCTCAGGCAGTAAATAATTCCAGATTCATTTGGAACTGTTTCTATAAAATTCAGGATTTGCTGTATCCTATTTGTTCCAGGTCGTACTTCGAGACTTAGATTTTTTCTATCAAAAGAGGCTATATGTCTTGTGGCATGCGGAATATTAAGTTGTTGACAAATATCTTCGCGTGTGGCTTTGTCTGCCGTTGCTGTAAGTGCTATGATAGGTGTGTCTGGGTATCGTTTTTTGAGAAAGCCTAATTGCGTATATGCAGGCCTGAAATCATGACCCCAAGCAGAAATACAATGTGCTTCATCAATGGCTATTAAGCTTATCTGCCCTGGTGCTAGTATCGTATCTACAATGGATAAACTTTCTGGAGCTACATACAATAGCTTGATCGCACCTTCATGTAGTTTTTCTGTAATATGTTGTTGTTCTGCTCCTTCTTGACTACTGTTGATAAAGGCTGCATCGATGCCATTGGCACGTAGACCATCAACCTGATCTTTCATTAATGCAATTAGAGGAGAAATTACTAGCGTGACACCAGGTAATAGTAATGCGGGTAATTGAAAACAAATAGATTTTCCGCCACCAGTAGGCATGATTACTAAATTATCTTGTTTGTCAAAAACAGCTTTGATAATAGTTTCTTGTAAAGGACGGAAACTATCGTAACCAAAATATTCTTTGAGTGTTGGTAATACTTGTTGATGCATTTTTTTTTCTTATTTTGTATACCATCTAGATGCGCTTGAAAGTGCCTTTGTAAAAGAAACCAACAGCCAATGTGTATGAATCTTTATCAGTTTTTTGGTCGTGATACTAGTTCCAAAAGGTCCAAGGCGACATTGGTGGTAAATATCCCATAATTGACAATAGCCTTTTCTTTTTCTATTTTATCGATTGTTCCAATGGCCTTGCCATCAAACATGCGTACACGATCTCCATTTTTTAATACCGGTTTTGGTTTTGGAGGAGCCTCTTTTTGCGCTTTTTCAATTTTTTTCTTCTTTTCGCGAATCAAGGTTACTTTCTGTTCTGCTTCTTTAGCAATGCGTGCTTCTTTAGCCTTCTCTGCTTTGCGTTGTTTTGCAGATTGTTTTTTGCGCTTAGAATTTTCGACTTCAATGATTTTCATGAACTCATTGATCAACGCTTGTTTTTTCTTATTAATAAAATATTTTTCGCTAATATCATTTATCTTTTGACCGATATAAATTAAGCGTTGATTACTATCATATAATTGTTGATAACCTTCTAGTTTTTGCTGTACTTTAGAATTGATTTTTTCTAGTTTGACCTGTTCTTCTTGGGCTTTTAGCTCTCTGCTTTTGAGTGTACTGGTTGTTTTTTGAAGCTTGGATCGTTCTTTTTGTAGATCAGCGATACTTTTATCAAAACGGATTTTGCCACGTTCTACTTTCTTTTTGGCCTTATTGATCAAGCTATAAGGAATCCCATTTTTCTGTGCCACTTCAAACGTAAAAGAACTTCCTGCTTCACCAAGATGGAGCTTGAATAATGGTTCTAAGGTACGACTGTCAAAGAGCATATTGGCATTAGAGATTTCTGGTAGCTCTTGGGCCAACATTTTGAGATTTGCATAGTGCGTTGTGATGATACCGTAAGATTTTCGCTCATAAAAAACTTCCAAAAAAGCTTCTGCCAAAGCACCACCTAATTCTGGATCACTTCCAGTACCAAATTCATCTATGAGAAATAGGGTACGATCATTACATTTTCTCAAAAATGAATTCATGTTCTTGAGACGATAACTATAGGTGCTTAGATGATTTTCTATAGATTGATTATCGCCGATATCTGTAAGAATTGAATCAAAAATACACATGCGACTATATTCATGTACAGGGATCAATATTCCACTTTGTAACATGACTTGTAAGAGACCTACCGTTTTTAGTGTAATACTTTTTCCACCTGCATTTGGTCCAGAAATTACGATAATACGATTGTCTGGTTGTAATTGTATAGTTTGCGGATAGGTTTTTTGCCCTTTTTCTTTATTTGTTAGATATAAAAGCGGATGATAGGCATCTCGAATTGTTAGTTCTCGATCAGAGGTTAATTTAGGTAATATAGCATTAATACGTTCGGCATATTTGGATTTTGCCGAAATAACATCAATGGTACTTAGGTATTCTTGATATAGCTTCAGGAGTTCCTTGTGTGGTCGTAAACGATCTGTTAATGCTTTGAGAATCCTAACGACCTCTTCTCGTTCTTCGTAATGTAAGTTACTCAACTCCCGACTGAACTGTAGGGTTGCTTCGGGTTCGATGTAAACGATGCTACCGGTTTTAGAGTTTCCCAAAATAGCACCTTTTACTTTTCGTCTGTGCATCGCTTTAACAGCTAGAACACGACGATTATCAACGATAGTTTCTCGAATGTCGTCAAGATAATCCAGTGCATTATAACGGTTCAGATCTCTGCCAAAACTGCCATTGAGTTTGTTTTGAATTGTATGAATATCTCTACGTAAGTTTAGTAAAGTAGGAGAAGCATTATCTTTTATTTCACCAAATTTGTCTAATACTGTTTCTATTGCCGCAGTCACTTCATTTGTAAATGGAATCTCAGAAGCGGTTTTATATAAAACAGGATATAATTCGTTTTTCTTTCTAAAAAATTGTAGAAGGGTATTCGTAGTCGAACTTAGAAGAATTATTTTTTTGAGATTAATGGCTTCGAGAAATGTATTCTCAATGCTAAGTAGTTGTAATTCTTTATTTATACTGTTAAAACCGTGGTTAGGGATTCGTTGATCTTGTAAATACGACGATTTGTATTCAGTGACTTGAAGCAAAGCAGTTTTTAGTTCCTCTTTGGTTGTAAAAGGTTTGATTGCTAATGCTTTTTGCGTTCCGTAATCCGTATTACACAGTTCTGAAATCTGTTGTAAAATGGTATGGAATTCAAGGTCTTTTAATGTTTTTGATGAGATTCTAATCATTTTTTATAGTGCTCCCGAGAATGAATTGACAATGTTGCGATCCTAATTTTTAGGCTAAAAAAATTTGAATCCAAAAATAGTGAATATACTCGGGAGACCCATGAGAATCTTGTTTTTAATATGCTAGATTATGAAGGCATATCATAGAAAAATTGTTCCTGTACGATCTTTCCATCCTTTACTTGATACATCGCTATTTCTTCCATCTGCGTGCGACCTTGTTCTTTAAAAGTACAATCAAAAGAAAATTTACAAGTAAAATGATCTCCTGCTACAACAGGATCAGAAATCTCACCAGCATGAAATTCTTGTAAACTTGCATTCCATTCTTCAGATTTTTGAATGACATTATTTTTTCCGCTAATCTCCTCATTTGGCATGCCCGGCATTTCCCTACTCGTAATATTGGAGTCATATAATTCCTGAATAGCTTGCATATTTTCTCCTTTACGACATAATTCGACTAAGCGATTAGCGACTTCTTGTGTATTCATAATGATCTTAATTTATAGTGTTAGAATTGAAATAAATGTACAAAAAATATGAAAAAGATGATGATTTAGAATAAAAGTGGTTGGTATGTTTTTGATTCAAGAAAGATTGCCTAGGTGGATGAGACCAGTGGGTAATGATGGTAGTTTTTTTTTATGAATTACAATATTTTGGCATCTCATAGTAGGACTAGTCGCTAAGAGAAAAACGAAAGGCGCATAAAAAAGGTGTTTTTATATCAAATTGAAAAGTTTGAACTAGTTCTAAAAAAAACGGGCTATAAAGTAGCACTATATTATGTCATATCCAGTATTTTAGGTAGGCGTTAGTTTATTGCATTTTTATAAACCCGTAAACAACGTTCTCTGGCCATTTTGTGCTCCACAATCGGAGTAGGGTAGGTGAGTTCATGGAGATCTGTAACCCATTGATTAATATATTGATGTTGTTTGTCAAATTTTTCTATTTGTGTAGTAGGGTTAAAAATTCTAAAATATGGAGCTGCATCTACTCCAGATCCAGCAGCCCATTGCCAGTTACCTACATTGGCGGACATATCGTAATCCAAGAGTTTTTCTGCAAAATAAGCTTCGCCCCATCGCCAATCGATAAGTAAGTGTTTGCAAAGAAAACTAGCAACTAACATACGAACTCTATTATGCATATATCCAGTGGCGTTAAGTTCTCGCATTCCCGCATCGACCAATGGATATCCTGTTTTACCTTTTTTCCATTGTTCGTATTCTATTTCATTATTACGCCATTCAATACGATCGTATTTTGGTCTAAAAGATTTGTCTTTGGTATGCGGAAAATGCCAAAGAATTTGCATGAAAAATTCTCTCCAAATTAATTCTGACCAGAAGATTTCATTTTTTTCTGCAATTGCTTTTTTGACCATTTGTCGAATACTGACCGTTCCAAAACGTAAATGAGGTCCTAATCTAGAAGTACCGTTTTGGGCAGGAAAATCACGAGTAGCTTCGTAATTTTGAATTAATGCTGGAGTAACGCGATATTCTAAAACGGTTATATGGGCGTTATCAAATCCTAAATCTTTTAAGGTCAGGTCAGGTAGTTCGGTGTTCTTGATGGTATTTTCAAGAAACGCAATGCTGTCATGAATAGTAAGATTGGTCGCATTAAATTGTGTTTTCCATGTATTCTTGTATGGAGTGTAGACTACGTAGGGCTTTCCGTCTTTTTTGACAATTTCATTTTTTTCAAAGATGACTTGATCTTTATAAGTGTAGAAAGGAATAGTTTTGGTAGTATTGGTTCGCTGATGTATCGCAAGAAGTTTTGTAATTTTGTTATCACGCTCATGTGCATAGGGCTCATAATCACGATTGGTATGGATTTCTTGAACGTCATATTCTTCTAGAAGCGTTTTGAAAACCATTTCTGGTGCCCCATGTAATAATGCAATCGAACTTTGATATTGAGTTTGTAATGTTGCTCGTATTTTTTGTAAACGATAGAATATAAAATTTACTCTAGGATCGTCTTTTGGCAATTTATCTAAAATATAGGGGTCAAAAATAAAAATGGGTACTACTGGGAAATTACTTTTGAGCGCAGCCAAAAGGCCCACATTATCATCTAAGCGCAAATCACGACGAAACCAAAATAGACTTACTTTTTTTTTCATATATAGTATACCAAATTAATGAACATTCAAGGTAGATATTCCTCCATCAATTCCCAAAACTTGTCCGGTGATCCAACTACTATCATCTGATAATAAAAACTGCGCTGTTTTGGCAATATCCTCTGGAGTACCTACACGTTTTAATGGGTGACGCTCGCCCATTTTTTCTCGCTTGGCATCATTAGAGAGGAGTTTTGCCGCCATTGGTGTGTCTGTAAGTGATGGCGCAATGACATTGATACGTATAGCTGGGGCATACTCAGCAGCCATAGCCTTTGCAAAACCTTCTATGGCTCCCTTTGCTGCTGCTACGCTGGTATGAAAAGGCATTCCAACTTTGACTGCAACGGTACTAAAAAAGACAGCGCTTGCCTGATCACTCTTTAATAAAAAAGGTAATACTGTTTGTAATGTTTTTACGAGTCCCAAGAAATTAATTTGTAAGTCGAGTTCAAAATCTTCTGGTTTGATACGTTTGAATGGTTTTAGTGTTATACTACCGGGGCAATATACAAAGCCATCTAGTTGTGTTGGAAGAAGTGATGTATCTAGTTGTTGAGATGTTGCATCAAAGGGGATATGTGTCACATCCAAATTTTGTAATGCTTGTTCAGTTCTAGAGGCAATGTAAACATTATGGGATTCGCATAATTGTTGGGCTAATGCAAAACCGATTCCTGTTGATCCTCCAATTAATAATATATTTTTCATCTATAAGTTTTAATACTACTTTTTATCAAATTGTGGTTGCATTGCGAAATGCACCAAATAGTTCTATTAATTTTTGTTCTCGATATTCAAATATTGTTCTCAATTTTGATTTTACTAATATAGGATGTAGTAGCTGCCCCAAAAAGCCAAACGGAATTTTGTAATCTACAATATCTTCCATCTCAACACCACCGGGTATTTCTTTCAAAAAATGCTTATGATGCCATAATGCATAAGGACCAAAACGTTGTTCATCTACAAAATACTGTTTGTCCATAACGTGCGTAATCTCTGTAACCCATTTGGTCTTGAAACCAGGAAATGGACTGACATAATACTGAATTAATTGTCCGGGATACATAGGGCGATCTGCTCCAGAAAGAATTTCAAAACCCATAGCATCTGGTGTAATTACCTTTAGATTTTTGGGATCTGATAAAAAATCCCATGCTTTTTCTAGGTTTATTGGGAGTTTCTGTTTGGTATGTAGGGTGTAAATTTTCATTAAAAATGGTTTGATATAAAGGTACGTTATTTTTGTTTAACTATTATTTAAAATAGTTAAACAATTTTGAAAATAAGAAATCTTGAATATATTACGATTTATAATTCGACGCTTTTGTATACTAAAGTTGAAGGAATAGTGTTACTTTATAAAAATATTTTTTTTATGATTTCAGTAAAAATACTTTCGCTATGTTTTTTAGGATTATTTATGGGATGTAAAAGTTTCAAAAAAGAAACTTCGCAAGAAAAAATTATCGCTATGGAAAAAGAGGGAATGACAAAGGTAAATCATACATCGCCTGGTAATTGCCCAGATGATGGAACCTGTATGTGGAGTGTTATGTCTGATACTAATTTGATTCTAAAAGAGGATACGATAGGAGCAAGGTATCCTGTCTTTGAAAAAGAAGTAGGGACACATACGATTAAATTTGAGTATGATAGGACAGTAGAAAAAGGGCTTGCCGATGGAGGATACAAAGAAGTTATCTATTTCCGTATTCCGGCAACTACAACTTCTATAACATTAAAAGATGAAGCGTTACAGGATGTAGGACTTACCTATGGCAGGTTATGTTTTTGTAGAGGAGCAACAGGTCATTATCCCATTACCAAAGGCGCACTAAAATTAGATAAAACTACTGAAGGTTATAAAGTAACACTCTCTTTTGAAAACGGAAAAGTACCACAACTCATTAATAACTTGGAAGAAACTATTGCTATGGACAAAAATACCCAAGTCGATCGATAGCACTTTAATTATTTTTTTGATGGTATCATATCATTTAAAAAATAACTCCAGGCTACTAATTCGGTTCTTTTTTACTGTTTTTTCGCTAAAAAATTAAATCGTAGCTAAGGCTATGCTTGAGTTTTATAGCTCAAACTAGCAAAAAAATAGTTCAATTATTTTAGCCTACAATTACATTTTAACTAATATCATTTATAAATAAGAAAGAAACCGTTCAAAAAAATGATGAACGGTTTCTTAAAAAATCTTTAAAAACGTAGAGCGTTGTTTTTTATTCAATAATCATTTTACTCACCGCTTTCTTTTCATTGGTTTCTAGTACTAGGATATAGTTTCCTTTACTAATGTTCTGGAGGTTTATGAGGTTCTTGGCATCGGCATAGTTTCTGTTGAAAACTTTTCTTCCTAAGAAATCATACAATGTTATTTGATATAAATCAGTCTTGTTTTTTCCAAAATCTGCTGTAAAAACTCCCTTATTTGGATTAGGGTAGATTTGCGTTCCTTTTAGGTTATTAAAGTTATGTATGCTTAAAGTTGGGGTGTCTTTATCTTCGGTGCAGAGATTAATCTCCCAGTTGCTAAATTTTATTGTTTCACCAGAAGTATTTGCGATACGTAATGTCCATGTACCGTTAGCCTTTAGTCCATTAAGACCAGATAGTTTGTCTATAGGGGCATAAGAAGTTGCGGATGTTTCTTCAGAGCATTCGTTAGGTGATAAAGTTGAAGTATCATTAAAAATGAGACTTTGATTGATCGCTATTTGAGATTCACAATTATTTTCCCACAATGTAATTTCTGTTCCGCTAGGGTGTACTAATTGTATTAATAATTTATTAGCAAAAGAATGTTTTATATTAAGTTTTACGGATAGACTCACGATATTTTCCAAGTTTTGATCTACTTCGATATCAGAAGCAGTGATAACTGGAGGTGTAGGAGTGCCAATAGCTTGGCTCACTCTAGAGTTTACACTTCTAAAGGAGTTGCAATTTTCAAAAGCACTTTTTTTGGAACCAGTATTATTTATTCTTTGATTAGACTGGCTATAGCTTATCGTAGAAAAAAATAATAAAATGGTTATTACTGTTAATGAGTTTAGAGAATGTTTCATGATACAATCAATTTTTGTTAATTAAAATAAGTTTAAGTTTTTTAACCCTTATTATTTTTATTCTCTGTTTTTGTTTGGTTTTTAAAAAATATATTAAGGTTGTAGCTTCTGTTGTTACTACAGGTATTAAACGCTTGGTTAGAGAAATACCCTACCTGCTTTATAGAAAAAATATTGGATTCGATATCGTTCTTACTTTTTCATCTTAGAAAAAAGAGGCTAATTATTAGCTTGTAATTATTTTTAAAATGGTATTAGTTTACATTGAAAATTTTTCTTCCTAAGAAATCAGGTAGTCTTATTTGATATAATACGAGCATTATTTTTTCCAAAAACTGCTGTAAAGCTACTCTAAATAAGAGTAGCTTTACAGCAGTTTTTGGTTGCTAAAATCATTTATACTCAAAGTTGGGATGTCGCTATTTTTGATGTAGAAGGGATCAACCTCCAAACGGTAGCCTTTACTTAAAATACATTATAAGCGCAACACCGACTATAATTCCGATTAAGGGGACGAGTTTTTTTCGTTTATTTTTTTCTTTGAAAATAATACCACCTACAAGTACCGCAATTAGAATTTGACTTCGTTTTATGGCAGAGAGTAGCATGATCAAAGCTTCTGGATCCTGTAGTGCTTTAAAATAGAAATAATCGGCTAATTGTAACAAAATACCAACAGCTGGCATTGTCCAACGCCATTTAAAAGCTTGTCGCTTCTCTTTGTAAGGAAACCAAGTAATAGATAAAATAATCAGGATAATTAATAAGGTATACCAACAAAACCAAAACAATAAAGTTTGCGGTGTCAACGCTAGTTTCTGAATCAAAAATTTATCGTATAATCCACTTGACGCACCCAAAAATGTAGCACCTATAATAGCAAAAATCCATTTGTTTTTTTTGAAATGAAGTCCTTCTTTTTTACCGAGTCTGGAGTACAAAAAGACGGAAAAAATAATTAGAAAAAAACCAATCCATTGCCAGAGTGTAGGGTGTTCTTGATAAATAAATATAGCACCAATAAAGGTAAAAAATGGTCCTGCAGATCGTATTGGAGTAACTATCGTGATGGGTAAATGTTTCAAGGCTTGATAGGCTAGTAACCAGGATCCAGCCATGATACAAGATTTAATGAGGATAAAACCATGTGTTTGCCATGGAATTTCTGAAATGTATAAATCAATTCCTTTGGTGAATTCTGGGAAAAACTTGGAACCTAAGTAAAAGGGTATGAAGCATAAAAGACTTGTGGTCAAAGTGCCTAGAAGTACAGGAAAGGCTTCATTTCCTTGTACTGCATGTTTTTTACATAAATTATGTAATCCTAAGAATAAAGCGGCCAAAAGACCCAGATACATCCACATGCGTGCGAAGATAGTTTTTTTACAAGTATTTTTAATAAATGACCTACGCTCTTTTGAGCATTTTTGCATTCAAAATTCTTGCTTGTTTGTAGAAAATTTGATTTTATTGTATCATACCATTTGTGGTATAGCTGATATAACACCCAGAAACTACTGACCTCTTAGCTAAATGTATGACGTTTCTCATCGGTAGAAGAGGCATTTAATAACTGGCTAAATGTTCTTATGCTGTTAAAATTACGGGTAATTTCTCCTGAGACAGCTATTCCAGAAATACCTGTTTCTAGGATGCTTGTAACGTCTTCTATAGTGATGCCTCCAATACCAATAATTGGTGTTTTGGTTTGCAAGGCTTCTATTATTGCTGAATAACCGTTTAATCCTAAAATAGGACTCAAATTATCTTTGGTTGTTGTAAATCTAAAAGGGCCTAAACCAATATAATCAACTTCTTTGCTAATTAGTGTTTTGCAGTCTTGTAATGTATTTGCAGTGCCTCCAATAATTTGCCAAGTATACAAGTGTTGCCTAGCTATAGTAGGGCAGGAGTCTGTTTTTCCCAGATGGACACCGTCTGCTTTTACCTCTCTTGCTATTTTGTAATGATCATTGATAATTAGTCTAGTCTGAAAATGTGAGGTAATTTCTCGAGCCTCTTTGGCTAGTTTTAAGATTTTTTTGTTGGAGACATTTTTTAATCGTAACTGTACTAGTTCTGCACCAGATGTACATGCTTTTTGGATGTTTTCCAAATGTTCTTTTGGAACGTTTCCTTGAGAGATATAATGTAGTTTGGGGATAATCATATGATAGTTTTTGCTATGATAAAAAAAGAATACTCGCCACAAGAACGGCAGATAAAACACAAACTGTATATAGAATGCACGTCATAAAAATAATTGTTATGACGTTCTAAATAGCTACTGTTTTGGAGCGTTCCATAAAATAGGACTCAAAACGTTGCAATTTTGGATGCATTTCTTCTGAGTATAATACAAATTGACATTTTTGGATACTTTGAGTAATCGAAATAAGCGCAGTATAGGTCGAATTTTGAGTTAAAAATGCTGCGTCGTCTATACTAAATAACTTTAATTGCGCAGTATTTACCCCATTTGATAAAAACAGTTTGTTTAGGGATTTTGGTGTAGAAATAAGAATGTCTACGCCCTCAAAGATTTCTGATTTCTGTAGATCAATATGAAGTTCTTCATACCCAACATAAACGCGTAATGAATTATGTTTTGTGTAGGTTAGGAAAGCATCATATAATTCCAAAGCTTTTTCTTTATTCTCTACAAGAACAATGGATCTTGGGGCATTTCCAACTGCCTCACATTTTAGTTTTTGTAGGGTAGTAAGTATAAGTGTCGTTGTTTTTCCACTATCTTTTGAGGCTGTACAAAAGACATTTGCTCCACTTTTTATTACAGGGATACTACGACTCTGAAAAGGAGTAGGGGTTGTTATTTCTAGAAACTCTAGCTTCTCTTGTATATCGGAATGTAATTTTTTGAAAGGCATAAGGGTTAAAGTGGTAACTGTTTAATGTGAAATTTGTACAAATTGAATTGATATGAGGCAAATATACTACCTAGAAACGAAATAAGGGGGAGTAATTACTTTTTCTATCTCAATGCAATAAAATACAGAAGGTATTTCTAGTAATACTATTTATTATTACATCACTTTACTTTGCCTATCCAAAATATTGCTATTAGGTCATACTGATGATGTGAATGTTTAATAATTCTATTTTTTACCAATTTTTACCAAGGAAGATTTGCTTCGGTTTCTGTATCCCAAAATGTACCATTTTTAACTTCTTTGTTTATGAAAGAAAAAATTTTTTCTGCTGATTGCTCAGTAGTAAAACGACCATTAATGATATTATCTTCTGCTATTGTTGTTTTGACCCACCCTGGATGGATAGAGGCAACTTTTATGTTGTCTTTCAATCTGTTAGCAAGTATTTTTGTATACATGTTCAGTGCACTTTTGGACATGCGATATGCTACTGAATCAGCTTGATTACAAGTATTGATAGCTCCCATCTTTGAGGAGATATTTAAAATCATTCCGTTTTTGATAATTATGTCTACTATGGGTTCTGTAAAAAATACAGTTCCAGTTGTATTAACAGAAAAAGTCTGCTCAAAAGAAGTTCTTTCTGGATATTGTGTATCCAAATCAGGTCCAATTCCAGCATTGTTTATCAAGATATCAATATGTTTGAATTTAGAGAAGATTTCTTTATGCGCATCTTTGATACTTGTAGGTTTTGATAAATCTAATTTTAAAGAATAAAACTTTTTATTTTCAATTCCATCGATTTTTCCTTCTCTAGAAGTTCCTATTACAAAAAAGTTTTGGCTAAGCATTTTTTTTGTCAATGCATATCCTATTCCTCTACTAGCTCCTGTTATTAAAACAATTTTGTTCATTTTTTAATTGAATTATTTTTTGATGTATTATAAGATTCAGATTTCTGAATAACTAAAATAATCTCTAGTATTATTGATACTGAAATATACAGATTATAAGAGTATTTTAGGTAATAGGAATAATTTTTATCCCGTTGCTATTGAATTTTACAAAGTGTTTTTTTTCGTTATTTTCGATAACAATTTCAAGAGGCTCTGGTTTGATTTTTATAGAAGTAGGAAACCAAGTATCTTTTGTTTTATAGTTTGGGAGTAAAAATAATCCGTTTTGAGAACCATTTGTTCCAAATATATTTAGATCTCCTTTCCAAAATTTTGTTCCAATGCATTTTTCTATTTCTGTATTGATCCTCTTTATGTCAGTAGTTGGCATTCCAATTTCATTAATACAGCATACATTTGTAATGTCAAAATCACAATGTATCGTATTATTTAGTTCATGTCTCACAATAAATTCGGCGATATTTCCACTAGCATCATGAAAATAAAAAGAATCAGCATTCCAAGTTTCAAATCTTTGAGTTTTTCTTCTATCTAATAAGGGAATAATTTTGACTCTTCTTTCTATCCATTCTAGTGCTTGAGTCAATTTATTTGAAGGGATTAAAAAGCAATAGTGATATATATGCGCTTGCTTAGATTTTTCAAAAGTTAAGATACTCCATCCGATTTTTAAAGAAAAAAAGGTGGAGTCACTTTTTATAATTTCAAAGCCTAGTGTTTCGGAATAGAATTTCTTTTCTAAATCTAGCTTGTTTGTATATATTTTTAAGCTGTTAATTTTCATTTTTATGTAAAGTGAATTTTAGAGTAATACAATTTAGGGATATAAATTCGTATTAATGATACTGTTATTTTTTATGTAAAAAACACCGTGATGCTGCTGTATAGCCTTAGGGCTACGGTTTAATTTTATGGTGAAAAAGTAGTAGAAAAAGAAGCTAATTATTAGTCTATAATTATTTTTTAACTGGCATAATAGCTATGCGCATAATTATCTTGATTTTTTATACAAAAAAAGGGAATTGTGTTTTTTACAATTCCCTTTTAACTTATTGGTTTTTTTTAGACTACTCCTCTTCATCAAGTATGAGTGTTGTAGTATCTAGCTTTTTTTCTAGAACAACAGGAGCTTCTTTTGTTTCGTTTTTTGTACTACCTGCATCTTTTAGTGCATTGAATCGTTCTAGTTTTTCTAGATCTCCTTCCTCTCCAGAAAAATAGGGGAAAACATCCATAATAGGAGATTCTGAAATGGTTGGGATACTATATTCTCCCATAGTATCTTTCATCATTTGGTTTGTGTTATCAAAGGCTTCTTTGACATCATTAGCTTGTACCAAGAGGTACATACTTGTTTTTCTTTCTTTTCCACTTTCTTCATCATAAGCAATCAACGAAACCTTGGACTTGAACCAGCGGTCAGAGTTCTCAAATGGATGGATCTCTGCATAATTAGCTACTTTTATATTTGTGATCTTGAATTCATCACTAATATAAGCAGACATTTCTTCATTAATTCTAGATTCGGCTTCTGTGTAAGATATAGCATCCACCAAATAAGGCTCTGTTGTAACTTTTTGCACACCAGAGTCGTTTATTTTTCTATATTTTATCTTGCATTCGTACCAAGTTGCACTCATATCATCTTATTTTTAGAAACGCAAATATAAATGTTACAATTAGTGTAAATAACAGCATCTCAAAATAGATATTCACAATATGAGTTTCTGTTGTAATAGTGCGCTTTTTTACAATGTTTTATACTTTTTGTTTATTAGGTGATCATGACCCGAGGTAGTATTAGAATGGTATTAGTTTATCTTTGTTTTTTAGAAAAAATATGTAAAATAAATATACGATGAGTAAACAGTTAACAATTGTTGCCAGTATTTTGGCCAAAGAAGAAAAAAGAGCTTTAGTAAAAGAAGAACTTTTGAAGTTAATACCCATCACTAGAGCAGAAAAAGGATGTATAAATTATGATTTGCATCAAGATAATGAGAATCCTAATTTATTTTTATTTCACGAAAATTGGGAAAGCCGTGAATTATGGCAATTACATATGAATAATGCACACTTGGCTGATTATGTACAAGCAACAGATGGAGCAGTGGAAGAGTTTGTTCTACATGAAATGACTGTAATTGGGTAGAAGATGACTGTCCGTTTTATGCAATAGCACCTTGTAATGAGGGCTAAAAAAGCAATAATAGCAATAAAGGTATGTAATATCGTATATCGACTTGTTTATTTTTCTATCTAAGTGTCTTGTTCATATGATTCATAACTTATTCAAGGCGTAGTAGGTTTTCTGATGTATAAAACGGATTTGAGGATCAAAGAGTGATTATTTCTTATTAAAATAAAAACGGGACTAAGTATTAGCACAACAAATTATTGGAATTATTCCATTTTAAAGGAATAATTCCAATAATTTGATTTTTTTATAGTAATTTTGTACTTCTCAAAATGAAGTACCATGCAAGAGCCATTATATACCGTTATAGATGTCGAAACTACCGGGAAGGGGATTTCGGGTAATCGTATTACGGAGATTTGTATTGTGCAGTTACAGGGTGTCAAAATCGTAGATAAGTTTACATCTCTAGTTAATCCAGAACAACAGATACCACCTTTTATCACGGGGCTCACGGGTATTGATGACGATATGGTTCGAGATGCTCCCAAGTTTTATGAAATAGCAGAACGTATTATCGAAATGACCACAGGAGCTATTTTTGTAGCACACAATGTAAATTTTGATTACAATGTAATTCGAGGAGAGTTCAAACTTCTTGGATATACATTTACTAGAAAAAAATTATGTACCGTACGGCTATCTAGAAAGGTGTTCCCAGGCTTGTCCTCCTATAGTTTGGGTAAACTCTGTATGGCACTCGATATACCACTGGTGGACCGTCACCGTGCAGAAGGTGATACCGATGCTACAGTATTGCTATTAAAAAGAATTTTAGCAATTGATCAAGAGTTAGAAGTGGTCAATTCTTTTTTGAATGTTCGTTCCAAACAAGCAACACTGCCTCCGCATATCGATGCAGATATGGTAGCTGCATTGCCAGAAGAAACAGGGGTCTATCTATTCAAAGATCAAGAAGGAAAAGTAGTCTATGCTGGCAAAGCAAAAAATATAAAACAACGCGTATTTAGTCATTTTTATGACAAAAAGAATAAAGAATATCTCCTTGGTCAAAGTACCTATACAATCGATTATGAGGTTACTGGAAATGAGCTTGTTGCTTTGTTGTTAGAAGCCCAAAAGATTGAAGAGTATTATCCAAAATTCAATAGTGCTCAGAAAAAAATAGTTGCTCCATATAGAATTATACAGTACACAAATAGAAAAGGTGTCATACAGTTGGCTATAGATCGATCCAAAGTAACAGATAACTCTCTAGAAGTTTTTTATAATAGAGAAGAAGCGATTATACGTTTAGAAAAATTATGTGCAGATTATCAATTGTGTCCTAGGTACTGTAGTTTACAGAGTACAATAGAGCGATGTTCACATTATCGAATCAAGAACTGTAAGGGTATCTGTGATGGAAATGAGTCTGTTGCATTGTACAACATACGTGTACAACAAGCATTAACAGACCTAATGAAGCAAAAAAAGACATATTTGATCAGAGAAAAAGGAAGAACTGTAGAGGAACATAGTTTTGTGATGATACAGAATGGAATTTATAAAGGTTTTGGGTTTGTAGACGAATCAGAACAACTAATACATTTTGATGATTTTGAAACGCATATAATATCACAAAAGCATACCTATCATACGACACAAATTATCAAAAGTTATCTACGTAAATACGGAAATAAGAATGTTGTTTATCAATAGAATTACAGTAAAATATAGTATGGTGTAAAGTTTTAAGTGAATCACTTTGGTGCATCGTTAATTAGTATTTTTTTTCTGAGGTTTATGTATCAGTCAATTCAAGGGTATTGGATCTAATATCTTATAGAATGTACTGAATGATTTGATCAGTACATAAAGAAAAAAATAATGATCGATGTAAATCAATGAAATATTTGAAGGAAGAAATTACGAATAGAAAAAAACATTATTTAATACCAATTACTCTTTTTTACTTCAGTTTTAGTATGAAAATTAAGAGAATAAGATTCCTGTCACTTATAGTTTTAAATTACTAGAAAATACACGGATGACTTTTTTCTTTATACAAGGAAGAAGGCTAAAACATACTTAGAACTACGATTTTTTTATTCTGAAAATAGAACGGAAAAACAGAGTGATTTCTTACAGTAATTTCAAATAAAAAAACAAAATATAATAATTATAAGCCCCCTTTATTATGAAAACGACCATTGCACATTTTGATCTAGACACTTTTTTTGTGTCCTGTGAGCGTCTTCTGGATAGTAGACTTAATAACAAGCCTGTAATTGTTGGAGGTACAGGTGATAGGGGTGTGGTAAGTGCAGCTAGTTACGAAACCAGAGCCTATGGGGTACATTCTGGAATGCCAATGAAAATGGCAAGACAGCTTTGTCCCAATGCGGTTTATATACGAGGAAATGCAAGCACTTATACGAAGTTTTCGAAGCAGGTAACAGAAATTTTGCAAGGTGAGGTTCCTGTTTTAGAAAAATCTAGCGTCGATGAGTTCTATACTGATCTCACGGGGATGGATCGTTTTTTTGGTTGTTATAAATTTGCTTCAGAATTACGAAGTAAAATTATTAGAGAGACAGGCTTACCGATTTCTTTTGGACTGTCTATAAACAAAACGGTATCCAAGATCGCAACTAATGAGGCTAAACCTAATAATCAAATAAAAGTAGATTCCGGGTATGAAAAAGCTTTTCTAGCACCATTGTCAATAAAAAAAATTCCAATGGTAGGGGAAAAAACATATCGCACTTTTTGTAATATGGGAATCAAAGATGTTCATACAGTACAGCAAATGCCTGTAGAAATGATGACTTCTGTATTTGGAAAAAACGGACAGATGATATGGCAACGTGCCAATGGGATAGATCATTCGCCTATCATTGCATATCACGAACGCAAATCTATTTCTAACGAACGTACGTATGGACAAGATACCACAAATACGATACTGCTCAAGACAACAATTACTGCTATGGCAGAAAATTTAGCTTTTCAATTACGACGAGGAGGGAAGCTTACTTCTTGTGTTACGATGAAGATTCGGTATTCTGATTTTCAGACATACTCTAAGCAACTCAAAATTCCTTATACCTCGGCAGACCATCATTTGATTCCTGTAGTATTAGAGTTGTTCGAAAAATTATTTAACCGAAGGTTACTCATACGACTTGTTGGTGTACGGTATAGTGGCTTAACCTCTGGAACGTATCAGATGAATTTGTTTGATGATGAGAAAAGAACAGTAAATCTATACAAAGCTATGGATGAGATCCGTATTCGTTATGGAGATCGAAGTATCATGCGTGCAGCAACTATGGGAGATGGGGCTGCTACTATTGGGAATTTTACCAATCCATTCAATGGAGAGCCTCCAATTGTTTTGGCTCATAGAAATCAATAAGGGTTCCATATTTTTAATTCAAAACATGTATTTGAACAATCATTCTTATTATAGTTTACGTTACGGAACTATTTCTGAAGTTGAATTATTAGAAATGGCGCAGAAGCAAGAGTGTACTTATTTTCCATTGACGGACATCAATAACACTTCTGCCTGTCTCAATTTTGTCAGAAAAGCCCCTTATTATAATATCAAACCCATAGTAGGTGTCGATTTTCGTAATGACGCACAACAATGTTATGTATGCTTGGCAAAGAATAATCTAGGATTTCAAGAATTGAATCAATTTCTTTCAGCGCATTTACATGAAAAAAAAATATTTCCAGATACTGCACCATCTTTTGTCAATAGTATCGTGATTTATCCTTTTGAACACTTACTAGCGATAGAAAAAGACAGTTTTACATCCAATGAATACATAGGAATTACATTTGCAGATATTAATAAATTGCATTTTTCTCAGCTCAGTACGTTTAGGGATCGACTAGTTGTATTGCATCCTGTAACATTTCGTGATAAACGTGATTTTAATACGCATCGCCTTTTGCGAGCAATGGATAATAATGTGTTGTTAAGTAAACTACCAGAATCACAGCAAGGGACATTAGAGCACCGGATGTTTTCGATGGCAATGATTAAAAAAGCGTTTGAAAAATATCCCCACATTTTAGATAATACACAAAGGGTGTTATCACAATGTAGTATCACATTTAATTTTTCTGAAAACAGAAAAAATGAAAATTTAAAAACAGTTTTTGCTAGTAAAGAAGATGACTACAAGCAGTTAAAACAACTTTGTCAACTAGGACTTCCTGAACGTTATGAAGAGGTTACGGAGCTTATACAGCAACGCTTAAAAAAAGAGCTTTTGTTGATTAAACAGCAAGATTTTGTGAGTTTTTTTCTAATTAATTGGAAGATTGTGCAATATGCAAAAAACAAAGATTACTATCATGTAGGACGCGGTAGTGGGGCTAATAGTATAGTAGCATATCTGTTAGGAATTACTGATGTCGATCCTATAGAGCTCGATTTGTATTTTGAGCGTTTTATGAATTTATACCGTTCTAGTCCTCCAGATTTTGATATTGATTTTTCTACTTGGGATAGAGAAGATATTACTCGCTTTATTTTTGAAACTTTTGGAGCAAACATGCAAGCAGCACTTCTGGGAGCCTATGTGACTTTTAAGCATAGTGGAGCAGTACGAGAATTAGGAAAAGTATTTGGACTTCCAAAGCACGAGATAGATAAACTTAGTGAGGGCAGGTATGATCCTCAAAAATTAGATAAATTTTCTAAACTGGTCATTCAGTATGCAGCTTATTTGCAAGGGAGGCCTAATTATATAAGTATTCATGCAGCAGGAATTCTGATATCAGAAAAACCAATACACTATTTTTCTGCAACCAACTTACCACCCAAAGGGTTTCCTACGGTGCAGTTTGATATGCATATAGCAGAAGATGTAGGGTTGTACAAATTTGATATTCTTGGGCAACGAGGTTTAGGAAAAATTAAAGATACAATTACAATTATCAAAGAAAATCATCCAGAGGTTACGCTGCCCAATATTCATAATGTAAAACCTTTTTTTACGGATCCTAATATCAACGCTATGATAGCTAGAGCCGAGTGCATTGGTTGTTTTTATGTAGAATCGCCAGCTATGCGTATGTTACTCAAAAAACTTGGAGTACAAGACTATCTTACATTGGTGGCGGCTAGTTCTATTATACGACCAGGAGTTGCCAAAAGTGGTATGATGAGAGAATATATACTACGACACAAGGATCCAGAGCGTAGAAAACAAGCACATCCTATACTTTGGGATATTATGCCAGATACATATGGCGTGATGGTATATCAAGAGGATGTGATCAAAGTAGCGCATCATTATGCAGGGCTGGATTTGGGAGAAGCAGACGTCTTACGACGAGGAATGAGTGGTAAGTATCGATCTCGAGAAGAATTTCAGGCAGTTCGGGAGAAGTTTATTAATAATTGTCGAGAGCGAGGAGAGTCTGATAGAGTTATTTTTGAAATATGGCGACAGATAGAGAGTTTTGCGGGTTATGCCTTTGCCAAGGGACATTCTGCTTCTTATGCCGTAGAATCTTATCAAAGTCTGTTTCTAAAATGTTATTACCCCTTGGAGTATATGGTTGCCACAATTAATAATGGTGGTGGGTTCTATCGTGTAGAAACCTATATCCATGAAGCACGAATGCATGGCGGGAATATCCATGCGCCTTGTATTAATAGGAGTCGTATGGACACTATAATTGATGGAATCGATATTTATTTAGGATTTCAACATCTACAGCACTTAGAAAAACGAATAATGCTAAGAATTATGGATGCCAGAGTACATGATCCATTTATTTCTTTAGATGATTTTATAGAACGGGTTCCTATATCTATAGAACAGTTAGATATATTGATCCGAATTGATGCATTTCGATCTCTTGGAAAAGATAAACGAAGTTTGTTGTGGGATGCACACTATAAATTGAATAAGAATAAATGTCATGAACAACAACAACAATTATTCAAGACGGGGGTCAAAGAATATGCTTTGCCTCAATTTACGATTACAGATTTAGAAAATGCTTTTGATCAATTAGAATTATTAAACTTCATACTCTATGATCCTTTTATTTTGTTAGAGAGACGACCAACAAGTCATATTGTGAATCAAGACTTAATAGCATGTTTTGGAAAAACCATTGTGATTTATGGATACCTAGTAACGGTAAAAAAAACAAGGACAGCTAAAGGGGATGCTATGTTTTTTGGAACTTTTTTGGATCAAAAGGGGGAGTGGATTGACACAGTGCATTTTCCACCAGTAGCTAAGAAATATCCTTTTAGAGGAAAAGGGATTTATAGAATTATAGGCAAGGTTGTCACCGAGTTTGATTTTTTGAGTCTAGAGGTTATCAAATTAGAGCGTATGCCATATGTTTCTGATCCTAGATTTGACACAACTTATAACCGAAAAAAAATACCTGATGAACAAAATCGTATTTGGTAATAGGATTAATTTTTTGAAATATCGTTTGAAGTTTCAGTGATACATCTTTTTTCTCACTTTCTATAAATTAGGATAAAAATACTTTAATTCCCTATGAGCTTGGAGCGATTTTTAAAATTGTCAGACGACAAATGGTATTATTTGCTAAAATGTATGAACTACGTAAACTTCTTCCATCATATTCCGTAATTTTGCGGGAGAAATAAGTATTATGAATATTCAAGAGTATTTTAGCTTACTTTTTACTGATTATACTTTACAAACCATCACGATGGGAACAGCAGTTTTGGGAGCTGTTTGTGGAATGCTTGGGAGCTTTGCAGTATTGCGCAAGCAGAGTCTACTTGGTGATGCGATATCGCATGCAGCATTACCAGGAATTGCGCTAGCTTTTTTGATTACAGGAACAAAGGACAGTACCGTATTGTTGCTAGGAGCATTAGTTAGTGGATTAATAGGGACTTTTTGGATTAGAGGTATTGTCACCAAAACACATTTAAAATCAGATACTGCACTTGGATTAATCCTCTCTTTGTTTTTTGGTTTTGGTATGTTGTTGCTAACTTTTATACAAAAACAACCTAATGCAAATCAAGCAGGCTTAGATAAATACTTATTTGGACAGGCAGCAACTTTGTTACGAAGTGACGTATGGTTGATGACAGCTGTGACTGCTACATGTCTTATGGTAGTACTGTTGTTTTGGAAAGAATTCAAAATACTGCTTTTTGATGCTGAGTATACCAAAACCTTGGGGTTTAATACCCGATTTATAGATATTTTGATTACCAGCTTTATTGTACTAGCGATCGTATTAGGTTTACAGACGGTGGGAGTTGTATTGATGAGTGCAATGTTATTAGCACCAGCAGCAGCAGCTAGGCAATGGACCAATAGTTTGGGAATTATGATTGTATTAGCAGCATTATTTGGAGCATTTTCTGGAGTATTAGGTACTGCGATTAGTGCTAGTCATAACAATCTCTCTACAGGACCGGTAATTGTGCTTGTTGCTGCTGTCGTTGTATTAATTTCATTTGTATTTTCTCCCGGAAGAGGTATCTTATTTAGAGAATTACGTTTTCGCAAGAATAGAAAAGATCTACAACTCTTCAAAACGCTTTCTTTTATGTATAATATAGCCGAGAACCATGAAGATATTTCGCATCCGCATGAGATCAAAATTTTGAACAATTTTCAAGGATTTACCAAAAAGTCTCTTAGAAAATTAGAAGATGAAAACTATGTTACTATCAAAGGCAGTAGATGGTCGTTAACAAAAGAGGGATATACTAAAGCGGCAAATCTTTACAATCAACAAACTATAGATACGAATGACTAGTGCACAATTAGAGATACAAATGATAGCGAGTTTTGTTGCTGTTGCATGTGCGATTCCTGGGACCTTTTTGGTGCTTCGAAAAATGGCCTTGATTAGTGATGCAATAAGTCACTCGATCCTACCAGGGATTGTTATTGGTTTTTTTATTACACAGGATTTATCTTCTCCAATCAATATATTATTAGCAGCATTGAGTGGTGTAATTACGGTGATTTTGGTAGAGTTTATTCAAAAAACAAGGTTGGTAAAAGAAGATACTGCTATAGGACTTGTATTTCCTGCACTATTTAGTATTGGTGTAATTATGATAGCACAAAATGCCAATGATGTACACTTGGATGTAGATGCTGTATTATTGGGAGAGCTTGCTTTTGCACCTTTTGATAGATGGATATTGGGCACTACAGATTTGGGACCAAAATCGCTTTGGGTGATAGGTATTATTCTTTTGTTTACAATAACACTATTGATTACGTTTTTCAAAGAGTTGAAAGTAAGTACATTTGATGTAGGATTGGCATCTGCATTAGGGTTTTCTCCAGTAGTATTGCATTATGGATTAATGAGTGTTGCTTCTATTACTACGGTTGGTGCTTTTGATGCAGTTGGCGCTATTTTGGTAGTAGCTTTGATGATTGCGCCCGCAGCAACTGCATACTTATTAACTACGGATTTGAAAAAAATGTTAGTTTTGGCTTGTGTTTTTGGTGTTTTTAGCGCGGTTATGGGCTATTGGATAGCGCATTGGTTAGATGCCTCTATCTCTGGATCCATGACCACAGTTTTGGGGTTAGTGTTTTTGGGAGTATATTTATTTGCACCAGACAAAGGTCTTTTTTCTGTTTTATACCGACAACGGCAACAACAAACAGAAGTCTCTTTACTTGTCTTTTTATTACACCTACAAAATCATACCGAAACATCGGAGCGTCATCGCAATCATCTACAAGAGCATATCAATTGGGGGAGTGTTAAATCTGAAAAAGTACTGAAACTAGCCTTGGATAATAATATGATTAGCGTAGATAATGAAGTAATATCTCTTACAGAAAAAGGATATAATTTCACGACAGGAGCTTTAGAATACATTACAATGAATAAAACTTCAGAGTTAGAGAATATCAAAGAAGATTTCTTTTTGTTTAGAGGATAGTATTTTTTTGATTTAAAGATTGGCACTAAATGAAGACAAGGTGAAATTTAAAAACTTTTTTTTAAGATTTCATCAGAAAATTAAAACACTTAGAGGACGTTAAGAAATCAGTTAATATTTATTTTAAAAACAGCTGATCTTTTTTGGTATTAATAGTATTTTTGCCAGTAAAGTACTATTCGTTTTTTTAGATCATTATATATATAGGATATAAAATGACACAAAATACCTATCAGTACGCTACTTGCTTTTACTGTTAATCAGGATTTTCTTAATTGTTGATTCTGTTATAAATAAAGATTAAATTACTTCTATGCAAAATAATGTACTGATTTTAGATTTCGGATCTCAATATACCCAACTTATCGCACGTAGAGTTCGTGAGCTGAATATCTATTGTGAGATTCATCCTTACAACAAAATACCTACGACTTTAGTAGATTTTAAAGCCGTAATCTTATCTGGTTCACCATCATCTGTACGTAATGAAGAAGCTCCAATTCCTGATTTATCTAAAATTAGAGGTCATAAACCTTTGCTAGCAGTTTGTTATGGAGCACAATACCTTGCTCATTTTTCTGGCGGAAAAGTAGCACCATCTGCTACAAGAGAATATGGTCGAGCTAATCTCTCTTATGTTGCCGAGAATACGACCTTCTTAGAAGGCGTATCGGTCGGATCACAGGTATGGATGAGTCATAGTGATACAATTAAGAGTTTACCTACTGGAGGGAAATTATTAGCTAGTACAAATGATGTAGAAAATGCCGCTTATGAAATAGAGGGAGAACAAACATATGCAATTCAATTTCACCCAGAGGTGTATCATTCTACTGATGGAAAGAAGATATTAGACAATTTCTTGACCAAAATAGCTGAAATAACACCAGATTGGACACCAGATCATTTTGTAGATACAACCGTAGCAGAACTCAAAGCCAAAATAGGAGAAGAAAAGGTAGTCTTGGGACTTAGTGGTGGTGTAGACTCTAGTGTTGCGGCAGTATTATTGCATAAAGCAATAGGAAAAAATCTTCATTGTATTTTTGTGAACAATGGTTTACTACGTAAAGACGAGTTCGGAAAAGTACTGAAGCAATATGAAGGCATGGGGCTTAATGTCAAAGGTGTTGATGCTTCGGCACGTTTTTTGGATGCATTGAAAGGCGAAAGTGACCCCGAAGGAAAACGAAAAATCATTGGACGTGTATTTATAGAGGTCTTTGATGATGAGGCAAACCAAATTACGAATGCCAAATGGTTAGCTCAAGGTACTATCTATCCAGATGTGATAGAATCTGTTTCGGTTAATGGAGGCCCATCTGCTACCATCAAGTCGCATCATAATGTAGGAGGGTTGCCAGATTTTATGAAGTTGCAGATCGTCGAGCCATTACGTTCTTTGTTTAAAGATGAAGTTCGTAGAGTGGGAGCATCTATGGGATTGGATCCAGAACTACTTGGTAGACACCCATTTCCGGGACCTGGATTAGGAATTCGTATCTTAGGTGATATTACTGCCGAAAAAGTTCGTATTTTACAAGAGGTAGATGCGATATTTATAGACGGTCTCAAAGAGGCTGGATTATATGATGCTGTATGGCAGGCAGGAGCAATGCTGTTACCAGTAAATAGTGTAGGCGTAATGGGAGATGAGAGAACCTATGAAAAATGCGTAGCATTGCGAGCGGTAGAAAGTACAGATGGAATGACAGCTGATTGGGTTAATTTGCCGTATGAATTTTTACAAAAAACCTCAAATGCGATAATAAATCGTGTAAAAGGAGTTAATAGAGTGGTATATGATATTAGTTCTAAGCCACCAGCAACCATCGAGTGGGAGTAAGCATTCTATTTATGAGAAGGGCATTACAATTGATAAACAAACTATAAATTTGGATTACACTATAAAAACATGAAAAACGTTTTATTTATAATTCTTTTGCTTGTAGGATCTACACGTAGCCTCCAAGCACAAATAGCTAAAAAACATATAGTAAGTAAAGGGGATACGGTATACAGTATTGCAAAACGCTATGGGACAACTACAGAAGCTATATTCAAACTGAACCCCAGTTCAGTAGATGGAATAGGAATAGGGTCAACCTTACTAATTCCTGGAAAAGGAGTAGAGACTCCCAAAACTGTTACACCAAAGGTTAAGAAAGAATTGGGTAACGTAGCAAAACCAAAGCAAAATGTAGAAGGAGAGGTGGAAGAATTACTCAAAGGACTAGATAATGTTGAGGATCTCATCTCTGAAAAACACCAACTCCGATTCAAAACACATAAGGTACGTCGCAAAGAAACCTTATATAGTATTTCTAAGAAGTATAAAGTTACGATTGATGATCTCAAAAAATTCAATAAACGCTTATACTCAGAAGAACTTCGCAAAGGCGATAAGTTAAAAGTCCCTATTTTTAGCGAAGACTATTATAAAAATAAAATAAAAGGGAGTAGTAGACTTTCTACAACAACAAAATATGTTATCAAACCGCAAGATACCAAATTTGGTATAGCTAGACGACATGGAATTACGGTTGCACAGTTAGAGTCCATCAACCCTGAGATGGGTGATATTTTGTCTATAGGACAACAAATTACCGTGCCTACAGCAATATTGGTCAAATATGACGAAGAGAAGGATCCTAGATTTCGATTATATGAGATAAAACCAAAAGAAACAGTATACAGCTTGACAAAGGCATTAAAAATTTCAGAAGATTCATTAAATGTTTTAAATCCTTTCTTGAAAGTAGATGGGCTAAAAGCTGGAATGATCCTTCGTCTACCGAAAAGTTCAAATTTGGATTCACTAGCAATTGATTATGTAGGAGATCTCAAAATTAATTTGGAAGACCGCCTTTCTAATTTTGCACCAAAACGATTGGCATTAATGTTACCATTTAATTTGGATAAGCTTGGCTTGGACGACCCAGAAGCTACAGAAACCCTAATGAAGAAAGATCGTGTACTACGGATATCATTAGATTTTTATGCAGGTGCTTTGTTGGCAGTAGAACAAGCAAAAAAGAAAGGAATCACAACAGATATTAGTGTTTATGATACGCAGAATGATAAAGGGAAGATTCTAGAGCATATCAAAAAGAATAACTTTGATGATTTGGACGCTGTTATAGGACCTCTGTATCAAAAAAATATAGAAACGGTTGCAAGTGAACTCAAAAAATATCAAACACCGGTATTTTCTCCAATTTCGAATAAAGAATCAAAACTGTATAACAATTTTTTTCAAACAATGCCTAGTGCAGCCATGTTAGAAGATAAATTGATAAACTATATGCTTAGAGATACTTTGCCTAAGAATGTGATTATTATCGCAGATGCCAAACATGAGGCGATAAAGCTAAAATTAAAAGAAAAGTTTCCTAAAGCTAAGATTGTAACACCTCAAAAAGAAAATTTTATTTACGAGGCTGATATTATTGATGTATTGGAAGAAGGAGTAAGAAACTGGGTATTTGTCGAATCAAGTAGTATTCCGTTGATTAGTAATATAACTCCATATCTTAATGCACGTCATGAAAGTCATCAGATTACATTATTTACCACAGATAAGAATGATGCTTATGATAATGAATCAATACAGAATAGTCATTTATCTAAATTAGAATTTCATTACCCTTCGATAGATAAAGAGTTTGATGATGCGTCCAAAAGTACTTTCTTGAAAATGTATAAGAATAAGTACGGAACCATCCCTACACGTTATGCGATTCGTGGTTTTGATATTATTTATGATATCTTACTTCGTTTAGCCTCTGCCGATGATTTGTATCACGCAGCTACTTTTGAGGGAACGACAGAGTATGTAGAAAATAAATTTAACTATGGAAAAAAATCTATGGGTGGATATTATAACAAAGCGGCTTATTTGATCAAGTATACCAAAGATTTAAAGTTAGTTATTGTAGATTAATATATAAATATTGATGCTTTATTTTTCTAAAATTATACTAATTGTAGGTAGCTTTTTCTTATTACAGCAAGAAGAAGAGAAGTTTACATTTCAGGAAAAAAGCGTTCTCAATTGGTCAGATTTTAAAGGAAGCCCTAATGTACATTCAAGCCATCATGCAGCTGCTAATACTGGTATGGGGTATAGTTGGTCTTATGGCACTGCCAACGGTACTTTGGATTTTACGTATGAGGTTAAGAGCCATTTTTATCCACAATTATCTTGGGTAAAGAAAGAGGCAGCGGATGATTATCTATTGGCACATGAACAATTACATTTTGAAATCTCTGAATTACACGCTAGAATGTTACGCAAGACAATGGCATCATATACCATTGGTAGAAATATTCGAAGAGATTTAAAAATTATCTATCAAAAAGCAGAAGCAAAACGACGTGCTATGCAAACAGCCTATGATACAGAAACAAGACATTCTATAGATACGTTGGCACAAAAACAATGGCGGTTAAAAATAAAAAAAATGTTGCAAGCACATGTTGCATTTGCAAAATAAAAACTCAAGAACGGTAGCGTAGATCTTCTAATGTATGTTTGTTGTAAAATAGAAAGAGGTTGTTTATTTCTTTTCTATTTCCTTTTCAAAAATATCGAAAAGACAAATCGATATAAATAGAAATCGAGTAGTGTAAGAGGGATATTATTTATGTAATTTGAAACTATAAGAGTACGGTTTGTTTTTGTTTTTAAATTGAAAAATATAACACATCGTAGGGGATTTAATTTTCTATTGATATTACAGAATAATTATGGATTTAGACCCAGTAGCGCAGCGTGATTTTTTGATTCAATTAGCAAATACTAAAATGCCTTTCGGTAAGTATAAGGATACTTATCTTATTGATATTCCAGAGTATTATATTGTTTGGTATCATCAAAAAGGATTTCCCAAAGGCAAATTAGGGCTACAAATGCAAACCGTCTATGAATTAAAATTGAATGGTTTGGAAAATATTTTGAGAAACTTAAGGAAATAGGATTAGGACTAAGAAGCACTTTGTACTTTCTATAATTCACTACAAAAAAAGCCTGTTTTTATTCTATTTCTTTCTTTTTCTTAGCTCACAACACTGCCATGAAGTGTAAAAAGATACTTCAATTCATCAAAAAAAGACTTACGATCACAACCAACTTGTCTCTTCCTTCCGGTCGATCCTACTAAAATAAAATTCACTTAATTTTACTACAGAGATAAACGAATTCTTGTGTGATCATGAAACTTTAGTTCTAGCAAATTCCCAAACCTAATACTAGTTTAAGGGTATAAATCATTGTTAATAAAACTGTTGCTTTTTTATGTAAAAACACTGTGATTCTATTGCATAGCCTTAGCTATGGAATATATGAACAAAGCGCTTAGACGAAAAAAAAACAAGTCGATATGCGATATTATATAGCTAATTTGCTATAATTAGTATAGAGTTGTGAACTGTATTTATTATCGGGGAAGAAATCAATTATTTGATTATATTGCCCCAAAAAAATATACGCAAATTTCAAAACTAATTAGGAAATGAAAAACGTAAACTTTGTACTAAGCATTATAGCGATTGGGATGAGTATTTTTATGTATATAGAAAATAGGGAATACCATAAAGCTGTAGTGGATTTGAAAAATACTCAAAGGGAATTAAGTAAAACCGATCATTTCCAAACAGAAGAAAAGTCAAATTACTTAAAAAAGGGTACTATTGCTCCTAGTTTTTCCTATCCTGATGAGAATGGGGATACGGTACATGAAAATTATTCTAATAAAAAATATACTTTGTTAGTGTTCTCTAGTAGTCAATGTCCGTATTGCATGGAATTTTACCCTGTTTTGGATGCTTTTCAGAAAGCAAATACTAATACTGAGGTTTTGGTGTTACAAGAATTCTCCACTCCAGAATCAAATAAAAAGTTTTTGGATTCTACAAAATATAAATTTAAGATGCTAGCTGCAGTTGATGAAGTTTATGATAATTACAAAATAGATGCAACACCTACTTGTGTATTTTTGGATAGCGAGCATACTGTGGATTCTACATTAATTGCGCCTACGTTAGGAGAGTTAATAAGTTTTGTTGAATAATTCCAGAAGGTTCCGGCCTATGCTTAAATTTTAACGAGTATTGTTCTATTCTGCGGAATATACAATCAGGACATTTGGCTGTTGCTATCTAAAAAATAATTAAGCTTATGTAACCTTGGATCAAATACCAGTTAATACCATTTGCTGTTTGAATTTACCGGAAAGAAAAATTAAGATTTTTTTGTTTCAGCTTTAGCAGAAACATCAAGCATAGCCGTAGTTATGGTATATTTTTATGCTGAAGCTGAGGCGAAAAAAGAAAATTTTACCCCAGTAAATTCAAAGGATAAATAGTATAAAATGTAATTGTAGACAAAATAGTAGGAAAGAAGCGAATTATTAGTCTGGATAATTATTTCTTAAATGGTATAAATGCAAAAGCGAACTTAAAAATTGATTTTTAAGTTCGCTTTTTGGTTGGTGGTTGGTTTTGCGTATTTATGTTTACGAGTTAAGTTAAGTTGGTTTTAAGTTTTTATTTTTAAATTCAAAAACGAAGTAATTATACCAATTTAGGTATATAAATTCGTGTTAATGACACTGTTATTTTTTTATGTAAAAACACTGTGATTCTATTGCATAGCCTTAACTATGGAATATATGAACAAGGCATTTAGATGGAAAAAGAAAAAGGCTATATGCGACATTATATGGCTAATTTGTTATTATACTAGTCAAAATGTAATTGTAGGCCAAAATAGTAGAAAAAGAAGCGAATTATTAGCCTGTAAATATTTTTTTAAATGGTATTGTATAACATTATATTTTTTTGTGATCGAATATTTGTAACTTCCATTCACCGTTTAAACGTCGTATTCCCCCAGTCATCTCTGCACCTTTAATTCTTGAGGATATTACAAATTCTACAGCATTGTTATCACAATCAATCTCAGAAAAATTAATTGTTAATGCGTCAGGATATCTAGAAACATTATTTACAATTAATACCTTTTGGTAATTTATGCTTACATCGGTAGTCTGATCTATATGTTCATTTTCAAATACTTTTATGTCATTACCTCTTCTCGTGGAGATTTCAAAATGGTTTTTGACGTCTTCGTAACTTATAATAGCTTTGAGGATATCATTTTTTGTAGACATTATGCACTCAGCATTTGTTTTTTTCTTCTTTTTAAGAGGAGCTGTTGCTACTGTGCTAGCATAGATTGTACTCGTACTTACTAATAATGCGATAACTAAAGTGGAAAGATTTTTCATGACTTTGAGGCTTTAAATTGAGTATGATTACATTACAAAGGTATAGAAAGACTTAAGTTATACAAAACCATACGATTCATGCAGTAAGAAGCTTTTGATTAGAGTATTCTAGGTCAATAGTTGTGGTATGGTAAAACCATAGACCTGGATTTAGATGTTTTTGTTGTTAAGTAGTTGATTTAATGTGCTTTATGTTTATTTGTGTTATTTTGTAGGAAAAAAAAGACATAAAAAAGGGTTTATCAAAAAAATATTGTTAAAATTTCATATCCTAAACGATTAAGTGTCGTTTTATTCGTTATGATGCGGTTATACCTGTTTTGTTTTACTGGAATTGGATCGATACCTATACGTCTATATTTTTGAACTCTTAGAACTTTTTTGAGTTATTAAGAAACTATTAGGCTCAAAACACAATTTATCAATATAAGAAGAAGGAAATAGTAGGAGTGGTGATAAATAGTCCCTATTTAGCAAAAAAAGTGTGTTTGGCCAAGCTATACCATCTTAGCTAGGGTATAGAGGAACAAGGCATTTAGATGGAAAAAGAACAAGTCGATATGTGACATTATATAGCTAATACCATTTGTTGTTTGAATTTACCGAAAAGAAAAATTAAGATTTTTTTGTTTCAGCTTCAGCAGAAACATCAAGCATAGCCGTAGTTATGGTTTGTTTTTATGCTGAAGCTGAGGCGAAAAAGGAAAATTTTATCTCAGTAAATTCAAAGGATAAATGGTATAATTTGGTATTAGGCCTAAATCGTTATAATAGACTTGTTAGAGTCTACTATAGACGATTATGAGGTACTTCTAGACTGTTCTCTGTGAATAACGAGTACGTTTTTAAGTTATTCTCAGATTTAGGGAGGGGGATATGGGAATAATAGATACTTATATATTTATTCAGAGTATTCTGAACAGATTAATAATTTTGTACCACACATCTTATAAGATAATGTGCGGTACAAAATTATGTTTCATAGTATTTGTAGCTGTAGTTGTAAACAAGACTACTTATCTGTTTGTTGTACAGCTTCGATAAGAGTATTATACCGTTTCGGCAACAGTAATATCGACATCTATTTGATTTTGGATCAAGTCATCAAAAGTTTCTCTTTTGCGAATTAAATGTGCTTTTCCATTATGCCACAATACCTCTGCCGGGCGGTAACGAGAGTTGTAGTTACTAGCCATAGAGAAGCAGTATGCACCAGCGTTTTTAAAAGCAACAATATCACCTTCAGTAATTTCTCTAATGCGTCGATTGGTAGCAAATGTATCCGTCTCACAGATATATCCTACAACAGAATAGAAACGCTCTTTTCCATTGGGTTTAGATACGTTTATAATTTCATGATGCGAATCATAGAACATCGGACGGATCAAATGATTAAAACCAGTGTCAACTCCAGCAAATACAGTAGAGGTTGTTTGTTTTATGACATTAACTTTTGCCAAGAAAAAACCAGCTTCACTTACTAAGAATTTTCCTGGTTCAAAACCGAGAACGAGATCTTTTCCATAATCTTTGCAGAATTTGTTAAAACGTTTGGTAAGTTTTTCTCCAAATTCTTCGATATTAGTTGCTATATCTCCTTCTTTGTAGGCTACTTTGAATCCACTACCAAAGTCAATAAAATCCAAATCTTTGAAATTAGTAGCAGCATCAAATAATATTTCACTAGCATAAATAAATACATCGATATCTAAGATATCACTACCCGTATGCATGTGGATACCATTGATGGTCATTCCAGTATTAGCTACAATGCGTAAGATATGAGGAATCTGATGTACAGAAATACCGAATTTGCTATCGATATGTCCTACAGATATTTTGCTATTACCTCCTGCCATTACATGTGGGTTTACACGTACGCAAACAGGGATATTAGGATGTTTGGTTCCAAATTGTTCCAATATAGAAAGGTTATCTATATTAATTTGTACTCCCATAGCAGCTACTTCTTCAATTTCTTCCAAAGAAACTCCATTTGGAGTAAAAATAATATGTTCTGGAGCTACTCCAGCAAGGATACCTAACTTAACCTCTTGTATGGATACTGTATCCAAGCCAGCTCCAAGAGAATTGATTAATTTCAAAATCGCTATATTGGATAATGCTTTTACTGCATAGTTAAGTTTTAACTGTTTCACCTTCTTAAAGGCTGTCGTCAACCTATTATATTGTGATACAATTTTGGCAGAGTCGTATACATATACAGGACTCCCATACTCTTTAGCGATAGCTAATAATTGTGCATTTTCCATAATGACGTAAAATTAATAACTCACAAAATTACTATTTAAAGGATTAAACACCTCATTATACAATAGAAAATTTATGAGAATTTTAAAATTATTTCAAATAGTGTTCTATGTTATTAGAATTGGATTTAATATTTGACACGCAGTTCTCAATTCAAAATTTTTAAGGATATTTGCAGCGATTTTTATGCTTTTTGATATCCTCAAAAGGATTTATAACTCGAAACTTGTTAATCGTCAATCAAAAATTTTTGATTCGCAACATATAAAATATGGCTCAAAAACCTTCAATACCCAAAGGAACTCGCGATTTTTCACCCACAGAGGTGGCAAAACGTTCCTATATTATGGATAGTATCAAAGCGCAATTTCAATTATTTGGTTTCCAGCCTATAGAAACACCAAGTTTTGAAAATAGTGGGACCCTTATGGGGAAATATGGTGAAGAAGGAGATCGACTTATTTTTAAGATTCTGAATAGTGGAGATTTTTTATCCAAGGTTGATGATACACTTTATGGACAAAAAGATAGTGGCAAGATCACGAGTCGTATTAGTGAAAAAGCACTGCGATATGATCTTACAGTTCCCTTTGCTAGATACGTAGTACAACACCAAAATGAATTGACATTTCCCTTCAAGCGATATCAAATACAACCAGTTTGGAGAGCTGATCGTCCACAAAAAGGACGTTTTAGAGAGTTTTATCAATGTGATGCAGATGTAGTAGGGAGTACCTCCTTATGGCAAGAAATAAATTTTATTCAATTATATGATGCGGTTTTTAGTCAGCTAAAGTTGGATGGTGTGACGATAAAAATCAATAATCGCAAAATTCTTTCTGGTATTGCAGAAGTTATAGGTGCCAGTGATAAGCTCATTGATTTTACCGTAGCTTTAGACAAATTGGACAAGATAGGAGCAGAGGGCGTCAAAAAAGAAATGTTAGCAAAAGGGATAAGTGAAGATGCTATAGAAAAAGTAGCACCGCTTTTTGATTTTACAGGAACAACCACCGAAAAATTGGCACAGCTCAAAGTTTTATTAGCTGATTCTGAAGAAGGGCTCAAGGGAGTAGAAGAATTAGCTTTTATTATGACTACTCTAGATAATATGCCGTTACAAACAGCAACTATTGCTATAGATGTTACACTAGCTAGAGGACTTAATTATTATACAGGTGCTATTTTTGAAGTAGCTGCTCCAGATACCGTAAAAATGGGATCTATCGGTGGTGGTGGACGTTATGATGATCTTACGGGTATTTTTGGTCTCAAAAATATTAGTGGTGTTGGGATTTCTTTTGGATTAGATCGTATTTATCTTGTTTTGGAAGAGCTAGGGCTTTTTCCAGAAACGGTGACCAAAAGCACAAAAGTATTATGTATTAATTTTGGTGACACAGAAGCGTTGTATGCTATGCAAGCAGTTACCTTGTTACGAAAAAATGGTATAGCTGCAGAATTATATCCTGATCCTGCAAAAATGAAAAAACAAATGACCTATGCGGATAAGCGTGCTATTCCATTTGTAATTCTAGCAGGGAGCAATGAGATTGAAAATAAAACAATTACTTTAAAAAATATGGAGGCAGGAACTCAAGAGACCATCAAACTAGATGAGTTAGCTGCGAGTTTGAGTGACCATTAGTAGAATTTTATTCGTTTTTCTGTTACTATAAAGCAAAAATAAGTGTCATTGAAAAGATGGCTTGTTTTAAAAAAAAAGAGATTGAAGTAATTAGATAAATCAAGAAAAACAGTGAACTTGGGGTTATGAATCCAAAGATTTTAACACTTTGATAATGATCAAGGAAAACGTTATGTACTATGTTTTTTTCCGACTACAAGTGTCCAAGACTTCGATTTAACTTTCTAGTGAAAAAATAATAGAAAAAGAAGCTAATTATTAGCGTGTAATTTTTTGTTTTTATTAAAAATAATATAACTCATATTTTATATCTTTACATTTGAAGAAGTTACAGTGCTGTATAGCACAAATTTATTTTTTATCGTAAGGAAGAAATTGGAAAAATAAATTTACTCTTTTACAGAAAATCTCTGTATACCTTAAATTAGTCAATCGCTAATTTGGTATACAGAGATTTTTTTATGACTAATTTTAAAGCATAAATAAAAGAAAAACAACTAATTAATAGAAATAAGTAAAAATTATGACGACAGTTATTAATTTAGATAAAATTAAGTCCGTATTGAGAGATATAGATGTAGTAGCTACCATGAAAGAAGGGTTTATTCAATATAGCAATGGTAATACAGTTGTGCCTCCAGTAGGAGAATTACTTTTTGAAGACCCCAAAGGAGATGCGCACATCAAATATGGATATGTCAAAAACGATCCATATTATGTAATTAAGATAGCATCGGGTTTTTATGACAATACAAAAATAGGTATTCCATCTAGTCAAGGGCTCATGCTACTATTCGATCAAAAAACAGGAGTTCCCAAAGCAATATTACTAGATGAAGGATATTTAACAGATGTACGTACAGCAGCTGCAGGTGCTCTTGTAGCTAAGTATTTTGCGCCAAAAGCTCTACGGGCTATTGGTATTATTGGAACAGGAATACAAGCAAAATTACAATTACAATACCTTCAAAAGCATACCCCATGCAAATCAGTTTGGGTTTGGGGACGCACCGAAGATAATGTTCAGAAATTTGTAAAAGAATTGAGGTCAGATTTCGATATTCATATAGCGCAAACCCCTTCTGAATTAGCAAAAAAAAGTAACCTTATTGTTACAACCACTCCATCAGAAGTAGCTTTGCTAAAGGCAGAGGACATCCAAAAAGGAACACACATTACTGCTGTAGGTTCCGATACCAAATACAAACAAGAGTTGAGTAGTGAATTGCTTAGAACAGCAGATGTCGTTATTGCAGACAGTATTTCGCAAAGTAAAACTAGAGGAGAAATCTATCGTGCGATCGAGGATGGCAAAAATATAGCAGATAAAATTACGGAATTGGGTACGGCCTTACAGGATCAAGAATTACAGCGGATAAATGATGATCAAATTACAATAGTTGATTTGACAGGAGTAGCTGTTCAGGATATTATGATTACAAAAGCTGTATATACTGCTTTTGTGCAAAAAGAAGGATTATGATTCAATATGTTAGTAATACAGGAGGAGGAAAGCCGGTAGATTTTGAAACAGCCATATTAGATGGTTTTGCTGTAGATGGTGGTTTATATGTTCCAGAAACACTACCAAAAGTAGGAAAAGAGCAATTAATGAAGTGGAAAGATTTAGGATATGTCGAATTAGCTTTTGAGGTACTTTCCTTGTTTATAGATCGCTCTATTATATCAGAAAAAGAACTAAAAAATATCCTACAAACTGCTTATGCACCTTTCAAAAAAGAAGAAGTTATTCCTTTATATCAATTAAAAACTCGGAGTCAGACCTATATAATGGAATTGTTTCATGGTCCAACGATTTCTTTTAAAGATATAGGACTTGCTTTTTTAGTGAATTTGATCAATTTTTTTTTAGAAAGAAAAAAAGAATATTTAACCCTTGTTGTTGCCACTACAGGAGATACTGGACCAGCGGCAGCTTATTTTTCTGCTGGGAAATCAAATCTGGACACCTGGGTGTTGTATCCAAAAGGATTGATAACAGAGGAGCAAGAACGTCAAATGACAACCTTGCAACATGCCAATATTCATCCGGTAGGTGTAGCTAATTGCCAAGAAGGAGCAGATGATCTGGATCTTATAATAGCTAAATTATATGCCAATCAATCGTTTAAAGACAAACTGAAATTATCTAGTGTAAACTCTATTAACTGGGGTCGTGTCATGATGCAAATGGTACATTACTTTTATGGGTATTTACGCATTGTTGATACAGTAGGAGAACAGATCAATATAGCTGTCCCTTCTGGAGCGTTTGGTAATTTGTGTGCTGGTGGTCTAGCCAGAGAAATGGGATTGCCAATCAATTATTTGGTTGCGGCTAATAATAGAAATGCCTGTTTACATCGTATTTTTTCGGAAGGACGTTTTTCAAAAGAAGAAATTATTGAAACCGCTTCTTCTGCAATAGATATTTTGATTCCGTCTAATTTTTGGAGACTTCTATATTTCAGAATTGATAAAGATTCAGAAAAAATTAAAAACTGGATAAAAGAGTTTGCAACTACCGGTACTGTGACCTTTGACAAGAAAACTTTTGAAAAGTATCGTAAAGGTTTTTTATCTAATAGCTCTACAGATAAAGAAACATTGGATATCATTAATGAAATATATACGAGTGAAAATTATTTGTTAGATCCTCATGGGGCAGTAGCAGTAGTTGCAGCTGATCGTTTGAGAGTACAATTGGAGGACAAGAAAGTGTTATGTCTAGCTACTGCGCATCCATCAAAATTTCCAAGTGTTATAAAACAAGCGCTACATACTACCGTATTGCCAAAAGTAGCTACACATCCTAGTATCGAAACGGCCAAAGAACTTTGTGAAAAAGTGCATTTGTGTGATCATAAGTATTTAGAAAAAGCACTCATACACGCAATGGAAACAAATTGGGACTTAACAAAAGAAAAATAATATGGCACAATATACCATTTTGGATGATGCTGGGATACAAGATATTTTAATCTTATATGGCATAGAAAAAATACAGTCATATGAAGTACTAAGTGGGGGGTTGGCCAACACGAATTATTTGGTGCAAACGGAACAGCACCCTTTGGTGTTAACAATATGTGAGCAAAAAACACATGAGGAAGCAAAAAGATTAGGCGTTTTATTAGAGTATCTAAAGCAAAACAAGTTTTCGACCTCCAAATTAGTGAAGGCATCAAATGGAGCGTTGACAGTAGCGTGGCAGGATAAACCGGTTTTATTGAAAGAATTTATTGTAGGAGATATTGTTCAGGATTTATCCAAAAGTCGGTTGATATATTTGGGTAGAGAATTAGCAAAATTACATCGAATAGAAGCACCGGATTATGTTGCGCAAGACCTCTCTTTTGGGATGGGGTATTTTGATGAAGTACAAGCTTATGCCTCCGAGTCTTCTTTCTATAAATGGTTAAAACATACACAAGAGTATATTGAAAATTACATAACTGTAGACTTGCCCAAATCTTTGATTCATAGTGATATTTTTTATGATAATATTATAATCAGTAAGGAATCAAAGCATCCTATTATTATGGATTTTGAAGAGGCATGTTATTATTATCGCATATTTGATATTGGAATGATGCTAATTGGTGTTTGTAGGGACGACAAAATCATCAATCTGACCAAAGTTTCTCACTTAATAGCTGGGTATGAAAAAGAAATGAAATTACTAGATATAGAGAAAAAAGCACTGAAAGCTTTTACTGTTTATGCAGCTACAGCAACAGGATTCTGGAGGCACTATAATTTTAATTACGTTAATATCATTCCTGATAAAAAAGGTCATTATCTAGAAATGAAACTGTTAGCGGACTCTCTTATAAACATGGATGATGGTGATTTTGATAAAGCTATAAATGGTCAGAGCAATTACTTATAATACAATTTAGGTATATAATACCATTTACAATTTTAATTTACTGGGATAAAATTTTCTTTTTTCGCCTCAGCTTCAGCATAAAAATATACCACAACTACGGCTATGCTTGATGTTTCTACTGAAGCTGAAACAAAAAAATCTTAATTTTTCTTTCCGGTAAATTCAAACGACAAATGGTATAAATTCGTATTAATGACACTGTTATTTTTCTTGTAATAATACCGTGATTCTATTGTATAGCTTTAGCTATGCAATAGATGAACAAGGCATTTGGATGGAAAAAAATAAGGCAATATGCGACATTATATAGCGTATTTGGATAAGATGATACCATGTATTATAAACAAGATACTGTCATGTGCATACAGAATTTTCTTAAAAGAAGAAGTGTTTATTTTTCTTGATTCTATTTGTAAGAAATAACTTTTGTATAATGCTGTTTTTTAAGTAAAACAAACGTTTTGCTGTTTCGAGAAATGTTTTTAATTGTGTTTTTTGACGTATTTTATTGTTTTTTATCGAATATTTGAAATTTTCATCATTATAAGGTTAGTTTTTGTATGGTAAAACCGTAGTTTTGACAAGCATGCAAAAAAACTCTTACCTCCATAAGTTGATTTTTAAGATGTTATTAAGTCGTATTGTCTCATAAGGAAGAAGTGCGACTTTTTTTTATGCAAGCAGATTATTTAATGTTGTAATACCATTTTAGTTAGATAAATTCGTAGTAATGACGCTGTTATTTTTTTGGTAAAACCACCGTGATTTTTTTGCAAAAAAATAAGGAATAAAGGATATTTTTGATCCCTTATTCCTTAAAATATTTATTCTTTTTGTATTGCTTACTTTACATTGTGAATATGTACATCACGTTGTGGATAAGGAATTGAAACACCGGCTGCATCTAACGCATTTTTAGAGTCTTCTAACGCTTCAAAATACACATCCCAATAATCTGCTACATTGGCAAAAGGTCTAACAACTAAGTTAATTGCATTATCTCCTAATTCACTCACTGCTACAGTAGGAGCAGGAGTTTTGAGCACCTTTGGGTTATCTTTAAGAGCTTTCATAATAGTATCTTTAGCCTTTTTTATGTCATCACCATAACCGATGCCTATATTCAGATCAACTCGTAATTGACCTTGTTCGGTATAGTTAATAATGTTTCCATTGGATAAGGCGCCATTTGGTATAATGGCAAGTTTGTTATCCGGTGTAGAAAGTTTTGTGGTAAAAATCTCAATTTGTTTAACGACTCCAGTAACCCCTTGACCTTCTATCAAATCTCCAATTTTGAAAGGTTTGAAAATCATAATAAGGACTCCACCTGCAAAATTTCCTAAAGAGCCTTGGAGAGCAAGACCAATGGCAAGTCCAGCAGATGCAAGAATAGCAGCAAATGATGTAGTTTCTACACCAATCGTGCCTAAGATAACTAAGATTAATACAATTTTTAGAAGCCAACTTACCAAACTTATTAAGAATTTTTGTAAACTGATATCATATTTCTTGGTGGACATAAGGTTTTTTATGCCTTTCATAAGTTTTTTTATGATCCATGCGCCTATAATCCATATAAGTATAGCGCTAAGGAATTTAGGTCCGTATTCTAGTGCAAAATCTATTCCTTTACTTGTCCATTCTTCAACATTAGTAGAGTTTATAGCTGTTGTTTCTATAGCTTGCATAATTTAATTTATTTATTTTTAGTTAAGGTTCTAAAGTTACAGTTTTCTCATGAGAATAGAAGAGATTTTTTTCTAAAGAAGAGGTTTTTAGTTTTGTTTAAAAATAAAAAAACTCCCTAAAAATTGTTAATTTTTTGGTATCGTTGTTTTTAATCGTAATTCATTGCACGTAGAATTTTGAATTCGTTTAAAAAAACAATGATTTTATTCTGACAAAATAACTAAAAGTATCGTTTTTACTAGGGGTTTCGATAGTTTTACCCTCTATAGTTTACGGTTATATCTACCTGATTTTTCCCAAAAAAGCGATGGTATTATTTAGTAATTCAAAGTTTTATAACATTTTAATTAGAAAAATAGCCACACTACTTCTTAAGAATTAACACAATAAGCAAAAATAAAATTATTTAAAATACGTTTCTATTTATAAACCAACTAATATCATTTTATCCTTGAATATAAATATTCTCATAGTTCCCAATTGACTTTTGTTTGAATGGATCGAATACTTGATCCATGACTATAGTTCTAAATTTAATTTCTGTATCCTTCAAAAAAGGATATAGCATCGCATATATATGTTTTAAGGTTAAAATGATATTTTAAAAAAACCAACAAATGAAACGTATATTTATTTTAATTCCCTTGTTTATAGGGAGTTTTGCTAGTGCTCAAACACCACCATCAAACCCTCTTTTTATAAATTCAATTGTATCTACCGATATTGATTTTATTAAAGGAAATGATTCCGATGTTTCTACATCAATTAGTTATAAAGGGCAGGACATAAAAGAAATGCCGGATAGTCGAGGTGGTGATTTGATGGATAATAAAACTTTTGTTTTTGAAGCTAGTTTTTCTAATGGTAAAAAAGTAGGAATCTGGTGTCATAGTACTTTTGGAAGTCAAGAAGCAGCCAAGAAATATGCGGATAAACTTTTACCTAGACTAGGGAAACTTCCAGAGCTGATGAGAGATAAGCTTTCTCATGTAATTATTCACAAAGGAGATGCTGGAGCTTTTGCAGAATCTTTAGGTCACTTTTTTATGCTATATTCAGATAATATGGATACTCGTATTAGTAATAATGACCTAGAAGAGACTGTATTCCATGAATCAGTACACGCAGCATTAGATGAAAAATTTTCTAACACCGAGGCTTGGAGACAAGCGCAGAAGGATGATGGAAATTTCATTACAGATTACGCTCAAAGTAGATCAAGTAAAGAAGATCTAGCAGAAACTACAATTTTTGCATATACGATGATGAAGTATCCTGGACGGCTTTCTTCAGAGACAGAAAACTGGGCAAAGACTCATATACCTAACCGCCTTGCGTATATAGAAGAGGTTATTTTTCCAGAATTATCATTGTCTGTAGATAATTTTACTTTTGATCGATCTGCTGCGGCATTGAAAGTATATCCAAATCCTGCTAATGACATAGTTAATGTAGAAGTAGAGAAGACTGTAAAAGGTTCTGAATTAACAGTTTATTCGATTACAGGTGTGCTTATGAAAACATTAAAAACCAAAATAGGAAATAATGAAATAGATATCAAAGAGCTATCTCAAGGCGTGTATTTTGTGAATATGCCTGGGTACAGAGCAACTAAGATTGTGAAGTTGTAAGCAACTGTTTTTTAGTGTTTTTTATTGTAAAATCAACCATAGCTATACTCATTGACTGTTCTTGTATTTTGTAGTTTAGACTAGAGAAAAACAGTCTACTCATGAGTATAGTATGATTAATACCGGAGCTTTCGAAACTCCGGTATTTTTTTTGAAAAGTATGGCTGTAGCACGCATTATTAGCAATGATTACTCTATCATAGCGCAACCTCTTTTCTATTTCTGGAAAATAGAAATCATGATTAGGATCTCAAATAGGTATGGATTGAATGGTATTCTATTTTTTTATACGAGCTAATTCTGCTAAAAGGACATCTTTTGCTTCAGCATCAGCAGTACTTAATATTAATTGATCCAGTAGGTTTGTTTGTTCTAAGGGGTCGTTTATTAAGTGGAACAAGGCTTCTTTATCATCAGCAAATTTGATGTATTTATGTGATGTATTCCTTATCGTATAATCTGATGTAGTGCCATCTCTTCCTACTTCTGTATAAGTAAAAGACCGGGTATTAGCATTACTGTCAGTTAATAAATCTTTAAAACTTTTACTGTCATTAATTTCGGTAGTAGTAGAACCTGCAAGATTTGCAATTGTAGCAAATAGATCCGTTGTATTGATAAGTGCATCTTCGGTAACATTCTTTCTAGAAATGTTTTTTCCAGCAATTACCATAGGTACATTTACTCCACCTTCATATACGGTGTCTTTTGTGCCATTTGTATAGCCTTGTCCTACTTTTCTCGGAGTACCATTATCACCTATAAAAATAAATATGGTGTTTTCTTTTTGTGCAGCACTCATCGTGTTGAGTAAGCGACCCAACTCCGTGTCCATTGCTTCAATCATCGCCATATAATAGGGGAGTGGATTTGCATTGATACTTGCATTGTCAGTAGGTAAAGCTCCTTGAGTGTGTAGATTTGTTGGGGGTAAATGAAAAGGAGTATGTGGTGCATTGTAGGCTAACCATAGAAACCAAGGTTTGGTCTGATCTTTTATCCAATCAATGGCCAAATCTGTGATTTTTGAAGTAGCATAGGTAGTTACATTACTGTCAATGCCATTTGTTGTTAACTCCCAATTGGAATAATCACTGAGACCTCCACGCATGAATCCTGCAAAATAGTCCACACCCATCGTATTTGGATGTGTTTTGGTTGATGATAAATGCCATTTTCCGATAACCGCATTGCTATATGCAGATGCTGTTTCTGTATCCAAATACTGTTGCAAGGATGTTTCGGATGTTGGGAGTTCTATTCCAACTTTAGTAACACCTGTTCTAAAACCATATTTTCCAGTAATGATACTTGCTCTAGTGGGGCTACATGTGGGATTAGCCCATACGTTATTAAAAGTAATTCCTGTACTAATCATATTTTGCAAATTAGGCATATTTGGTTTTGTAGTACCTATGGTGTAACCTGGGGTTGCATCCAATCCCATATCATCTGCAATGATTAACATGATATTGGGTTTGTCAGAAACAACGGGATCTGGGGTTGGTTGGGATATGATTTCGGGAGTTGTGATTGTAGGGTCGTCAGAACTACATGCTGTCATAAGTACAATACTGCTAAGAAATAGTAAGAAGTTGTTCATAGTCATTATTTTATAATTCTCGATTAAAGTTCTTTTTTTAATATGGATATATGACGTTGTAGCCTTTGAATATCTACAGGCAATGTACCGTTATAAACACCACGGATATATCCTTCTGGTCCTATAAGTACAAAGTTTTCGGTATGGATAAAACTAGTTTCATCTTGTGTTTTGATAAAGTCCTCATCAGCAAAATATCCTGCACGTGCGATATCATAAATTGCTTTTTTGTTTCCAGTAACCAAGTTCCATTTTGTTGAATCTACCTTGTTGTTTTTAGCATACTCTGCTAGTACAGGAATGGAGTCATGTCCCGGCATTACGGTGTGCGAAAGCAAAAGAATATCAGGGTCAGAGGCATATGCATCTTGTAGTATATTCATACTTTTGGCGAGTTTAGGGCAAATTCCAGGGCATTTAGTAAAGAAAAAATCGGCTACATAGATTTTTCCTGTATATGTAGTATTTGTGACAGGTTTTCCATTTTGATTCAGAAAGGAAAAATCTGGAATTTTGTGTACTTTCTTATTCCACTCTGGGGTAAAATCGGGGGAATTAAAATAGGGGAGTTGTGCTATTTTTTCTTCTGCTATCTCGTCGTGGGTTGTGCTTGTGTGCCGACACCCAGAAAAAGCTATTACCGTCCATAGAATACCTATTACAAAAAGATTATTTGATTTCATTAGAGTCGGTTTTTACAGTAAAACATTTTTTGAGGCCAATAAGCCCAAAACGCTCACCATTTCGTACTTCGTAATTAGCTTTGATAGCGCCACTTTGCTTCCATAATTTTTGTGAACCTATTTCTTTTCCGTGAGTATAATGAAATGATTTATATTGTTGTCCTTCGGTATACCATTCTATAATTTCACCATGATATGCACCGTGTAGATCAAAGTTATATTCGAATTTGGGGTTAGTATTTGGCCACCAACCTCTATGAGTACCTGTTTTAGTGCCTCGAGTGTAATAGCGCTCTACAGCTAATTGATTGTTGTTGTACCATTGTCTTTCTACTCCATTTTTACGCCCTTTTTTATAGGTTATAGAGGATTGCATGACACCATTCTCAAAATGTTGCTGTAACTGTCCTTCAAAAGGTTTTTTTTTGTGAAGCAGCACTCCGTTTTCTAATATCAAATTTGGATCTGATGGATCTAGGATTGCTGGTTCCGAAACGGTATTACAGGAAGTAAGTATAAACCAAATACTGAGGTAAAGAAGCGTTTTCATTTATTGTGTAATATTTCCTGGTGTTCCAAAAAAGCCATTTCCATTAATATAAGGGTCTTCACTAGTAATGTGATAATGATAAATCCCTTGCGGGAAATCCGAGGTAACCCCTGTATGACCGTGATATACATCAAGATCTGTATTGGTGATTCGTTCCCCATTCTCTAGAGGTCCATAAACGGGAAAACCATCTGCCAAAAGCCCTAAAAAAGCACTATCCCCAAATGTAGTTGTAAGATAAGTGGGCTCTATATGATAGTGATATTGTCCTCTCATTTGTGGATGACCAAGCCATTTGTCAAAGGAATTGATTTCTCTGGTTAGTGGTTCATCTGGACCTGCATATTGATTATAGAAAACTACTCCATTTCTAGAAATACCTATTGGACCAAGAGGAGTAGCCTCGTGGTTTGTTGCTTCTTTAGGTTTTAAAGGGATTGTCAAAACAATATTTTGTGCAGCTATTGTATTAGGGTTTTGTCTCCAGTTGGGGTTTGTACCTTGATACTCGGTGTGGAGTGCATTTTCTTCAGGCCAATACGGACTCGTATGATTAGGTAGACCTTGGGAGGTAAAAATAACATTTTCACCACTGATCTCATAAGAAAGACCTGTGCCTTCAAATTTTGATAATATGGAGGTAATCGTATAATCAGTGGCCACTGGAGGCGAAATAGGAGTGGGGTCTGTATTAGAAGGTGTAATAATATTGCCGTCATCATTTGAGCATGCGAGCAGTACAAGGATTGTTATAAAGGATAAGTAGGTGATTTTTTTGTATCGATTCATAGTATTTGGGGATTAGGGGTTATGATATTAAGATGAGATTTTTCAATAAAGGTTTAATTTTCAGGACAAAATTTATTTTGGTACGAATGTTTTACACGGTCGACTTATTTGATTTTTTTGTGTTTTTTTGAAAAAAAAGAGGATTATTCCCTTACACCTCGATGTTTTTCTTGTTTTTAAAGATGTAGCCAAATGCGTTAAAAAACTTTTAATTTATTTGAATCCAAAAAGTGTAGAACTATCCTATTCTAAAGTATGCCAAGACAGAACCAATTATTGAATGAATCCTTGATTACAAAGTGTAAATAGCACACAAACTATCCATGAATTACAAATAGTAAAATATAGCATCTATTTGCTTCAGGTAATTGTTCAATAGCTAATACCAAATTAGCTATATACTGTCGCATATCGCCTTGTTCTTTTTCCATCTAAATGCCTTGTTCATATATTTCATAGCTAAGGCTATGCAACAGCATCACGGTGTTTTTACATAAAAAAATAACAGTGTCATTAATACGGATTTATATGCCTAAATTGGTATTATTGAATAAAAGACTATTTTGTTATTAGTTTTTTAAACAGGAGGGATTATTTATTTTAAAAATAGGGTTTTTAAATCAGTATTTCAAGTATTTGTTAAAAAATAGGGTGATTTGTATCTCAAAAATTAAGATGTCGTAAAAGTAGTTAAAGACGAAAGTATATTTGAAAATTAAGAATGATTATGTCAAGTAAAATTTCAATTCTACTTCTAGAAGCGTTTTGTGTGAGCACAAAAACTATTTAACAAACCATAAATAAATGTAGAATATTCTGTTGTCTACAATATGATACACTTCGTTTATTTTTAGTAAATTTGCCCTCTGTACTTTTTTGGAAAAATAGTACGATAGACAAAAATATAGTAATATCTATTAGTTAAATAATCACATAAGATAACTAGATGAAATCATTTACAGTAAAGGGAATTAACACTATTATAAACGGAAGCTTAGTAGGAGAAACAGACCAAATTATAGATGGATTAGAGCATCTTGAAAAAGCGCAAGAAAATCAAATTACTTTTATAGGTAGTGTTAAATATTCTCGTTTATGGCCAAAGTCAAAAGCTAAGGTTGCGATTGTAAATGAAAATTTGAAGTTGGAGCCAGGAGAAGGACGTGTTTTGATCAAGGTGAAGAATGCGGATTTGGCAATGGCCAAACTATTAGAAGAATTCAAGCCCAACGCTCCACATTTTGATCAGGATATTCATCCAACGGCAGTGATACATGATTCTGTTAAAATAGGAAAAGCGTGTAAGATTGGTGCAAATAGTTATATCGGCAAAGATGTAGTGTTAGAGGATGGAGTAATTATTTACCCTAATGTCTCAATTTTTGATGAAACTACAATCGGAAAAGATACTGTTATTTGGTCTGGGGCTGTTATTAGAGAGCGTACGGTGATTGGTGCGCAATGTATTTTTCATAATAATGTGAGTATTGGAGCCGATGGATTTGGGTATCGCCCAAGTGATGATGGAGGTGGTTTGGTTAAAATCCCGCATATCGGGAATGTAGTGATTGGTAATGGGGTAGAAATTGGAGCCAATTCGTGTGTTGATCGAGCAAAATTTAGCTCCACAATTATTGGTGATGGCTGTAAAATCGATAATCAAGTACAAATAGGACATAACTCAGTGATGGGTCGTTCTTGTATTATGGCAGGGCATAGTGGTTTAGCAGGTTCTGTTACATTAGGAGATGGAGTTATCATTGGAGGTAGTGCATCGATTAAAGATCATACAACGATACATTCTGGAGTAACAGTTGGAGCTGGATCTGGAGTCATGGGAGATATAGAAGCAGGTAAAACCGTATTAGGATACCCTGCATGTGACGCTCGAGATATGCTCAAGCAATGGGTAGCATTACGAAAACTAGCAAAACAATAGATTAGATCTAAAGTAAAGAAAAAAACATCTAAATTAAGACCTCTTTATGTCCAAAGAATTAATTGAATCTGAAGAAACAAAAACAGGAAAACAATTATATAGTTATCAGAAAGGTGCAATCAATAAAATCTTTAAGTGCTTTGAAGATGCACCAGAAGATTACCATTTGCTTTACCAGCTACCCACGGGTGGGGGTAAAACGGTGATTTTTTCGGAAATTGTCCGACAATATCTGAAGTTGCATCAAAAAAAGGTTTTAATACTCACGCATCGTATTGAATTATGCAAGCAAACTTCCAAAATGCTTGAGAGCTTTGGTGTCGTCAATAAGGTAATTGATAGCAAAGCTAATTTGGATGATCAAGAGCAGTATACTTGCTTTGTAGCAATGGTAGAAACATTGAATAACCGACTCAATGATGGGCAATTAGATATATCTGATATTGGTTTAGTGATTATTGATGAGGCGCATTATAATTCTTTTACAAAATTATTTAAATTTTTCGAAAAATCTTTTGTTCTAGGAGTAACAGCTACTCCATTAAGTTCAAATGTAAAACTCCCAATGCGAGACAATTATAATGAATTAATTGTTGGGGAGACTATAGAGTCACTGATCAAAAATAAATTTTTGTCAAGGGCAGAAGTATGGGCCTATAACATGGGGTTAACGTCTCTTGAGGTAGGATCAAATGGTGATTATACGGTAAAGTCATCAGAAGATTTGTATACCAATAGTGCGATGCTTAATACGCTATTAGAAGCCTATCGTAAACATTCATTAGGAAAGAAAACGTTAATCTTTAATAATGGAATTAATACTTCCTTGTATGTATATGATACATTTCGCGCAGCAGGGTACCCAACAGCACATTTGGATAATACGGCAACAAAGAATCAGCGAAAACAGATCCTGAAATGGTTCAAAGAGACACCTAATGCAATTTTAAGCTCCGTGAGTATTTTGACTACTGGTTTTGATGAACCTACAGTAGATACAATTATACTGAATAGAGCTACAAAATCCTTGACATTATATTATCAAATGATTGGTCGTGGGTCTCGTATTTTGGATAATAAAGACAAATTTACGGTGATAGATTTGGGTAATAATTATTATCGATTTGGGCCGTGGGGAGCAGATTTGGATTGGCAAAAAATATTTAATGCTCCTGATTATTACATGGATAAAATCCTAAATGATGAGGATATAGAGCAAAATTTTAAACATGAGATGCCAGAAGCATTACGTGCAGAATTTGCGAAGTCCCAAGAGGTGTATTTTGATATCAAAGAGTGTTATACAAATTCGGTACAAAATGGAGAATCTTCTAAGGTCGTGTTAGAAAAATCAATAGCGCAACATGCCAAAATCTGTATTGAGAATAGCGAAGATCTTTATGACGGTTTAGCACTGGCAAAAATGCTGGGACCAGATATTGAGCATAGAATACAAATGTACGCAAAGTGTATAAGCAAAAGTACACACAATTTTCTGAAATGGTTAAAGGATGATTATAAACAGAAACTCAACACCTATCTTAGAGAGAATTTTGATAGGGTTTTTGAAGAGATCCACGGAAGACCTCCAGAGGATTAGTATGATCAATGGAGGCGCTAATAGAAATATAGTGTCTCTTTGGCTTTTGAAAATATAGGTACTGCACTTTTTTTAATGCTATTTGGAGTATATTTTTATGCCATTTGTAATTGAATTTGTTTCTATTTATCCGCCACACTTGCACAAGGGAGAAAACGATCAACAAATGGTATAATACACCAACAAACAGCAGCATAAATGATATTAATTAGAACTTAATTTAACCATAAAACTGTTCTATAAATTGGGATGATCAGCATAATACCATGAAAAATGTAATTATACCAAATTAAGTAGGGTCTGCTGAAAAACTGTATACTTGTTGTTTTCCAGTTGATTATTGTTATATTTAATCAACCAAGTGCAAGGAA
>CANLMN010000031.1 GCA_947492105.1 uncultured Aquimarina sp.
ATATTTCTGTAGGAAGAATAATTTTTTCTTTGATGGTTATGGTTGCAGTTGCACTAATATTCGGATTGGCTTGTGAGATTGCTGTTATCGTTACTTCTCCGGGTAGTTTTGTTGTAACGAGTCCATTCTGATCAACAGTTGCAATGGAGGTATCATTAGACTCCCACAGTATATCGTTATTTGTGGCGTTTTTGGGTGTTATTGTTGCTTGTAGTTGTTGGGTATCACCATTTGTTATTGTTGCTTTTGGTGGGTTGATAGATATTTCTGTAGGAAGAATAATTTTTTCTTTGATGGTTATGGTTGCAGTTGCACTAATATTCGGATTGGCTTGTGAGGTTGCTGTTATCGTTACATCTCCGGGTAGTTTCGTTGTAACGAGTCCATTTTGATCAACAGTTGCAATGGAGGTGTCATTAGACTCCCACAGTATATCGTCGTTTGTGGCGTTTTTGGGTGTTATTGTTGCTTGTAGTTGTTGGGTATCACCATTTGTTATTGTTGCTTTTGGTGGAGTAACATTGAGTGCGGTGATAGGAATGGTTTTGGACAATACTTCAACAGGTATTTCGTCAAAGATTGTTGTATTACCTTCCCATGTTGCTCTTATACTAGTTTTTCCGGTGGTAATGGCAGTTACAACTCCGTCCTTAGACACGGTTGCAATATTAGTGTTGTCAGAACTCCAAATAGTAGTTTGATTTGTAACAGTGCCAGGTGTTAGCTCAGAGAGGAGTGTTTTGTTAGCGCCTTCTATTAGGTTTAATGATTTTGGAGTTATAGTAATAGCCGTAGCAGGTATTGTTGTTTGATCTATAGTCACGATGACTTCATATTCATTTATCGTAATTCCATCCTCAGCTGTTACGGTATACGTAATTGGATGAGTAAAGTTTTGGGCAGCATTATTTTCTGGGTTTACAGATGCATTTTCTGAAATTGTAATAGCTGGGATTAGTTTTGTTAGATCTGTTCCCTCTGGTAAGGTTATGGTAATGGTGTTTTTGTCAATTTTTCCTGCTACAGAGTTGATGCTGAATTTAACGATCTCTGCGGTGTTGTTTTGCGTTTTTTGCACTGTTTCAAAAGAGATACTGTTGCTTAATTTATGACCATTACTACTAATAAGATCAAAATTGATTATGGTAGTTCCAATTTGAGTAGGGGTTACGTGAATGCGATGGGTACCCGGTTCAATTGGTATAAAGTCATCAAGCACAATGGGCAAATCTGTATTATTTTCTTCAGTTATTCTTCCTGTTCCTTGCGAAAAACGATATTGTCTCTTAAAAGTTAAATCTGGATTATTTGAATTATGTTGTAATTTGATAGTCATTGGTACGATATCTCCAATTTCTACGACTGTAGTGTCGGAGGTGCTGTTCCAAAGAATTTCTACATCTGTAATAGTATAATTGAGTATTACAGGGAATGATTTTTCGAAATTATCACTGGCTGTTACCTGTATTCTATGATTTCCTGGTGTAGTGGGTTTGTAATTCAGATCTAGTATAAAATTATTAGTGCCTTTTTTGGCTACCAATGTCATTGGCTTACCTACGGGTATGGGATTTTGATCTGCATTCAGGAATACCCCATCACCTTCTAAAATATCATAGCGAAAAGAATAGGTAAAAGCAGGAAGTATTACCTCGGGTGTTATTGTAAATGTTGCTGGAATTAAGTCATTGACAACACCAGTGGTAGTGACATTTTGCGTGAATTCAAGTTCGACAGTAGTAATAAGGTTAATCTCTTTGTTGGTACATGCAAAAATGATAAGCATGTATGCGGTAATGATCAGAAAGAAGGAAGTTGTTTTTTTCATAGCGCTGGACATGATCTATTGAAAATAATTACAGTAAAATATTTTTTAAATTTAGTAAAATTTTATGTAAATATGCTGTATATAAGGGTTTTAAGTAAATATTTTTGAAGGTGTATCCCTATGTTAGTTTTGTGTATTTGAATAAAAACAAGATTTGATATTGTTTGTGGAGTGCTGAAATCCCTGCATAACTCTGAGGTTATACTATCGATTTTAGGTGTTTTTTTTAGACAAAAAAAAAGAAATTAAAATAGGACTCCTATTTTTGAACTTATACCATTGTTGTCTGAATTTATCAGCAAGAAAGAGTAAGATTTTTTTGTTTCAGCTTCAATAGAAAATTTTATCCCAGTAAATTCAAAGGATAAATGGTGTTATCTTGATTTTTCGTTTTGGATCAAAAGTGAGATAAAATTTAACGAGATAAGCGCTTTATGAAATTCATAGCAATCAACCTTAAGCATGCGAAAAACTCAGTATGTAAAACAAAAAAAGCTGTTGTTTCTACAGAATCTTTTTTTTTGTGTTTCTAGAACTTCTATATGTTTATATATATTACGGATAAGGAATCCTCTAATCTAGCCTCAGTTTTTATAGATTAATTATTTTGGTTGTACCGGAAAATCGGTATTTACAAGACTTTCCTCTACGATTTCTTTGAGCAATGAAAGCTTGCTGTTAGGACCAATGGTAAGAAGCTTAGAACCTGTGATAGGTACCCCGTTAAATGGACGTACAAAAACTTCGCCATCCGGAAGTCGTTCAAAATAAGTGTAATTCTTTTCGATTCCAATTTTAGTACAACCTTTTACGCGAAGAATACTTTTGGGGAGTACTTGACAGATGTAATGAATACAATTTATGGTCGGTAAATTAGGTAAATCACAAGAACAAGAAGACCAATGTGATTTTTGATGATTAAGCTCTTGAGCTTTGTTTTTGGATGGGACAAGTTCAGAAAGAAGCGTCATATCAAGAGCATCCATGGTCGAAATCTTGGCATAAGGATTGAGTTTTTTTAATTCTTGGGTTACCAGTTTTATTCTATTCGCGCTTGCTTTTTCCAGATGCGTAAGGATAATCAAAGAGGATACTTGAATTTGATTTGATTCGAGCTCATTGTGTTCTTCTCTTTTTTGCCAATTTTTGACATCAACAACAGATAATTGGATAGGCGGTAAAAACCTATCATTTAATCCAACACCAAGGAACTCCATCAAGGAACAAGCATCAGAGGTGCCATTAGCCTCGATTAGTGTGATTCCATTGGTTCGTTCAGGAACACGATTTATGTAATTTCTCAACTCATTTATCCCACTGCAACAAATACAACTACCTGTAAGTGCTTTAATCCATTTGGGTTCTACTTTATTGGTGAATTGAAGCGCATCAAGGTTGGCATTTTCGTAATCATTTAATATTATAAAGGGATTCCGTCCATCGTTGATGCAATTAGTAATTAAGTGTCGTAAGAGTGTTGTTTTTCCTGCTCCCAAAAAACCAACAATGGTAATGATAGCTTCCATATTTTTTTACATTGATTTAGAAGAGAAGGTTGAGTACACTAAGATAGATATAAATTCCTTTTCTTTTTTATTCTGTTTGCTGATTTATAAGGCTAAGAAATTCTTTTCGATAGTTTTTTTGAGAAAAACATCCGCCATATTCTAGAGTAGTCGTAAAACTATTCTTATCCTTTATACCTCGAGAAGAAACACAAAGGTGTTTGGCAGAAATCATGACTATTACATCATCGGTTCCTAAGGTATTCTGTAGGTCTTTTAAAATTTGTAAAGAAAGCCTTTCTTGGACTTGAGGACGGTGTGCGTAATAATCAACGAGTCTATTTATTTTGGATAGTCCAATGACTTTGTCTTTTGGGATATAAGCAATATGGGCTTCTCCAGTAATTGGCAAAAAATGGTGTTCGCAAGAAGAGTCTATTGTTATATTTTGTTCCACTAGCATTTTTCGATAACCGTATTTGTTCTCAAAAACAGACAATTTTGGTTTGTTTTTGGGATTTAAGCCATAAAAAAGCTCCTTGACATACATTTTGGCAAATCGATAGGGTGTGCCGGATAGACTGTCGTCTGATAAATCTAGACCCAACTCATTCATGATTTTTTCAAAATGCTCTTGGATATTTTTGATTTTTTCTTCATCTGATTTTTCAAAGGCATCAGCGCGCAAAGGGGTGTCGACACTGGTTGAGATATGATTGTCTCCTAATATTTCAATTTTATTTTCATCCATTTTGAATACAACATTTATGGGTTTTACATTGACAATATTTCATATTATACATATGTAATATAATAAGTGAACTAGCGGCTACATAAGTCATAGTTTCAGGCAATGCCATTAGTTGAATTTTTTCATTTATTATTAATAGAAATAAAGTTATCCAACTCAACCATAGCGCTGGTTTCATAAAGCTTATAGTAGTGTTTTTAGCAGAACGCATTACTGCTAAAAATGAAATGATTAATAAAAAATAATCCAAATTGCGCCACCAATCAGGGGCTTTTGCGCAATCACCAATAGGACAAGCGGGGGATATAAAAAGCAATGGGGTCGCCAAGCAATGAATAACACAGAGTGTACTTGCTAGTGAACCTAATGTATCTGTCTTTTGCAGCGTTAATTTGATCATTATTATATTATTTAATGCAACTAAGTTGCAAATGTAATCATATAATTTGTTATTGCAACTTAGTTGAGATGACTTTGTTTTGCAATACAAATTATATACAGAGGCTATTATAGTTTTAGATCAATTTAGGTGAAATATATTATGTTGATAGCCATGTTTTTTTGTGCTATACCAATTTGAATATATAAATTCTTATTAATGAAGCTGTTATTTTTTTATGTAAAAACACCGTGATGCTATTGAATAGCCTTAACTACGGAATATATGGACAAGGCATAGATGGAAAAAGAAGCCAATTATTGGCTTGTAACTATTTTTTAAATGATATTAAATGTCTCGTGAGTTGTTGCTTGGGGGGTGGGTAGAAGGCAGGTTTCACATTTTTGAGAAGCCGAATCGCTATAGATGAATACCAAAATGAGGAGCAAAAATAAAACTACTTTGGAGCGGATTCATGATATACAGCAGGTATCTTGTTTTTTTTGTGTACCACTAAAATGAGCTGAAATTTGACCAAATTAAGGCTTTTTTTACCGTCTATAACATTGTTGTAGGCGGTAAAAAAAAGCCAAAATAAGGACAAGTTTGAGTTGTTTTTTTAGAAATTAGAAAAAGTAAAGATGAGTTCACCAATACTAGTTCTTGTTTTGGACAAGATGTATAATTTTCTAATTAGATTTTATCTCTAGGTAACTGAAAAAAATTATTTTTCTATTAGACCACCAGCAATCCAATCATCTACTACTTTTACAACACTGGCTTCTAGCAAACCAGATCTAGGCATAGGGTTGTCAGGGCTTTTCATTCTTTCAGAGACCAAATCACTTTTGCTTTGGACATCGGCAAATGTAACTAATGGTATTGGAGCTCCTCGTTGTGGTGGGTCGCTATGACATTGGATACAATTTGTATCCATAATTGGTTTCACATCTTTTTCATATGTAATAACATCTGTTGTCGGTGGTGGTGTTGTGGGCGGTGTAGTTGTCGGTGGATTTGTAGATGTTGTCGGTGGAACCGTTTCTTCCATTTCGACAATATCATCTGCACTATCATTAGAGCAGGATATCGCACCAAGTACTAAACACCCCAGCACAAATTTTTTGTAATTTTTCATTTTAAAGCGTTTTTTATTTAACTAAAATAAGCTTTTGATTATTGTTTGATTAAGAGTTTTTATAGTTTTTTGTGACTATTTTAAAGAAAATACCTCAGATATAGCAAACGGAAGGATCTTGAAGCGCTATTGTTGTTACCTCAATGCATATCATTTTGATTGTTTTACGTGTGTTTAATACTACTGATACTGTTATTTTTTTAGGTAAAAATACCGTGATGCCATCGCATAGCCTTGGGTATGGAATATATGAACAAGGTATTTAGATGGAAAAAGAACAGGTCGATATGCGACATTATATAGCTAATTTGGTATAAATAGTATAATCGTGCAATCCTTCTGCATTGCATACCTGAATTTCATAGCCGTGCTCAGGCTCTCTTTGTCAAAAATAGAAACAGGCAGAGCTCCTTTGACTGAACTTTGTATCGCTTAAGTTTAAGAAATAAAGTTGGAAGTCTTTTTATTTTGCAACAGAAAAATATGGAGTAATTTTGACTTGTTTTTGTTTTCAAATTGAGGTGCTAACAAAGGATGTTTTTCTTCAATCGAATTCAAAATACATGCTACTTGCCCAAGAATAACACAAGAAAAGACGAATTTTTACTTAAAAAGTTACTTGCACACGTCTTCCTTCCAGTAAGTCAACATATTCTTCTATTTTGAATTCAGATGCTCTGAAACGTTCACGACGGACCTTGGTATCTTCTTGGCGTATAGAACTTCGGATAAAACGTCTTACGGCAGTTTCGTTTTCTAGGATTAACCCAGGAACCTCTACACTTTTTCCATTTTCATCTTTGGCAACCATTGTAAAATAAGAAGAATTGCAATGTTTCTTTTTACCAGTTTGTATTTGTTCTGCCTCTACACGAACTCCTACGACCATAGAAGAACGTCCTACATAGTTTACAGAAGCTTTCATTGTTACAAGCTCACCTACTTCTATGGGTTTTAGAAAATCTACTTTATCTACACTGGCAGTAACACAATAATTTTTTGAATGTCTAGAGGCACAGGCAAAGGCAATTTGATCCATTAAGGAAAGAATGTACCCTCCATGAATTTTCCCGCTAAAATTAGAGTGGGAGGGAAGCATTAGTTCAGAGATTTTTACGTAAGATTCGCGCGCACTTTTATAATTTTTCATAATCTTTTTATTAGAGGATCCGTTCCATTTTTTGATGTAGAATCCCAGTTTTGGTAGATGGATAACAAACTCCAACTACTTCGAATCCAAATTTAGCATAAAAATTTAAAGCAGTAACACGAGCACTTAAGGTAATTTTTGCAATTTTATGTAATCTGCATTTTTCCACTAACATAAGTAGGATTTTTTGTCCGATTTTTTGTTTTTGATGTGGATGATCAACAGTCATTTGCGAGATTGTAGCGGTGTGAGTAGTTAAGTATAGCCTTCCAGTACCTACAACTTGATGCCCTTTTAGCGCAACGAGATGTATACTTTGATCCTCAAAAGAATCATTGATTAACTCTAAGGCATTAGGTCTGCCATCAAAAAATAGCTGGATTCTTAATGCAACTCCTGCTTTGTATTCAGGAGTTTTGGTAGTGACGAATTTATAGGTTATTGGTGTCAAAATGGTCGAAATATAAAAAGGAATGCTTAGTCTATAGATTGAAGATATAATTGTTCCACTTTCTTTCTCGCCCATTCTGTTCTTCTCAAAAATCGAAGGCTAGACTTGATAGAGGGATTACTGTGAAAGCAATTAATTTTGATATGATTACCCATTTCTTCCCAACCTAAGTTTTCTACAAGGTACTCCAAAATATCAGCAAGTGTTACGCCGTGTAGCGGATTGTTAATTTGTGGTGTTATTCGTGGTCTTTTAGGTTTCATTTTCGTTTCTTGACGTATTAATTTTTTAGAGTTTTGATCATTAAATATTTGATACGTAAGGAATTTTAGAAACTAGTAAAATTTCTCAAAACCTTATCAGAACGCTCAAAAAGAGCGTCCCGATTTGTTACATATTGCTAGAAAACACTGTGAAGTGATGTAAATTTCTCTAGCTGTTATTTTTTCTCAATCCACTCTCGGGCATTGATAAAAGCTTCAATCCAAGGTGATACAGCATCTTGTCTTCCTGTAGGGTAGTTGGCCCAATTCCACTGAAAAATAGAACGTTCTATATGTGGCATCATGACGAGATGGCGACCATCATTACTGGTCATCATGGCGGTGTTATAATCCGAACCATTTGGATTAGCAGGATACCCTTCATAACCATATTTGGCAACAATATTATAGGTATCTTCTGTTTGTGGTAAATTGAATTTTCCTTCGCCATGCGAAATCCAAACTCCTAGTGTACTACCAGCTAAGCTCGAAAGCATTACAGAGTTGTTTTCTTGAATTTTTACAGAAGTAAATGCACTTTCATGTTTCTGAGAATCATTATGGAGCATCTGTGCAGGTGTTTTGTGATCGGGATTGATAAGTCCAAGTTCGACAAACAATTGACATCCGTTACAAATACCGACAGATAGCGTATCTTTTCTGGCAAAGAATGCTTCGAGCGTATTTTTTGCCTTTTTGTTATACAAAAATGCTCCTGCCCACCCTTTGGCAGATCCCAAAACATCGCTATTGGAGAACCCACCTACAGCACCGATAAATTGGATATCCTCCAAGGTTTCGCGTCCCGTGATCAAATCTGTCATATGAACATCCTTGACGTCAAAACCTGCGAGGTACATGGCGTTGGCCATCTCACGTTCAGAATTACTACCTTTTTCTCGTATGATAGCAGCTTTTGGCCGTTGTCCAACGGGTGTTGTAATTTGAGGAAGCGCTCCTGTAAAGTTATTAGGGAAGGTATAGGTTAGTGGTTGTGTTTTGTAATTGGTATAACGTTCCTTTGCTTTATCTGCAGCAGTTTGTTTCTGGTCTAATAGATAAGAAGTTTTGTACCAAGTATCACGTAATTTTGGAATATCAAAACTCAGTGTGTCACTTTTGGTTTTGATCTGTAGTGTATTCCCTTCAGTGACTTTTCCAATACGGAAAAACTCGATGTTGTTCTCGCTAAGAATATCCTCAACAGTGTGGTCTTTGGCTTGGAATACAATTCCATTATTTTCGGCAAACAATAGTTTTATAGTGTCTGATTCTGCAATTTCAGAAAGATCAAAGTCAGCCCCTAAGTGTACATCTGCAAAACAGAGTTCCAGAAGTGTGGTGATCAAACCACCAGAAGCCACATCATGACCAGCAGTAATAACACCTTGTTTAACTAATTTGTTGAGTACCTCAAAGGTGTTGGCAAATGTTTTATTGTTTTTGATTGTTGGTGTCTCTTGACCTATTTTGTTAAGAATTTGAGCAAAAGAAGAGCCTCCAAGCTTATACGTATCTTGTGACAGATTGATGTAATATATAGCTCCGGCACCCTTCTGTAAGACTGGTTCTACAACTCGAGTTATATCATTACAGTTTCCTGCGGCAGAAATTATTACAGTCCCAGGAGCTAGTACCGTTTCGTCTTTATATTTCTGTGCCATAGAAAGAGAATCCTTTCCAGTAGGGACATTAATGCCCAAATCAATAGCAAAATCCGAAACTGCTTGTACCGCTTTGTACAAACGAGCATCTTCGCCTTCATTTTTGCAGGGCCACATCCAGTTTGCTGATAGCGAAACGGATTTTAGTCCATCCTTGAGCGGGGCCCAAACAATATTGGATAGCGATTCTGCAATCGCATTTTTACTTCCTGCTGCAGGATCGATTAATGCACTAATTGGAGCATGTCCGATAGAGGTTGCAATACCTTCCTTTCCTTTAAAATCTAGAGCCATCACCCCACAATTATTCAGAGGTATTTGTAGTGGTCCTGCACATTGTTGTTTTGCAACACGCCCACCTACACAACGATCTACCTTGTTGGTAAGCCAATCCTTGCAGGCTACAGCTTCTAGTTGTAAAACCTGTTCTAGGTACTCATGGATTTTTGTAATCGTATATTCTGGATTGCTATAGTCTCTAGCAACCGTTATATCATTCATAATGGTTTTTGGCGAACTACCAAACATATCTTCTAGGTGCAGATCCATTGGTTTATCACCTTTGGATTTGGATTCGAATGTAAAGCGGTTGTCACCTGTTACATCTCCCACCTCATACATTGGAGAACGTTCTCTAGCAGCAATACGAGCGAGTTTGTCAATATCTTTTTTTCCGATAACTAATCCCATACGCTCCTGAGATTCATTGCCAATGATTTCTTTGGCAGAAAGTGTGGGATCTCCTACAGGGAGTTTGTCAAGGTCGATTTTTCCTCCTGTTTCTTCTACCAGTTCACTCAAACAATTCAAGTGTCCTCCTGCGCCATGATCATGTATAGAAACAATAGTATTCATATCACTCTCTACCATTCCGCGTACTGCATTGGCAGCACGTTTTTGCATTTCGGGATTAGAACGTTGTACGGCATTAAGTTCTATACCACTACTGAAGGCTCCAGTATCTGCTGATGATACGGCTGCACCTCCCATTCCGATACGATAATTTTCTCCTCCTAGAATGACAATTTTGTCTCCCGTTTTTGGTTCATCCTTGAGTGCTTGATCTGCCTTGCCATAGCCGATACCACCTGCTTGCATGATTACTTTGTCAAACCCTAGTTTGCGAGCATCTTCTAGATGTTCAAATGTAAGTACAGATCCAGTGATTAGTGGTTGTCCAAATTTGTTTCCAAAATCAGAAGCACCATTAGATGCTTTGATCAGGATGTCCATTGGTGTTTGATACAGCCAAGGGCGTTCTGCAACAGCTTTTTCCCAAGGGCGATCTTTTTCTAGTCTAGAGTATGAGGTCATATAAACTGCGGTTCCTGCGAGTGGCAACGATCCTTTTCCGCCAGCAAGGCGATCTCGAATCTCTCCACCTGATCCTGTGGCAGCACCATTAAAAGGTTCTACTGTAGTAGGGAAATTATGGGTTTCTGCCTTGATAGAGATAACACTCTCAAAGGGTTTTTCTTCATAAAAATCAGGTTGATCCGGAGTTTTTGGAGCAAATTGTACCACTTTTGGTCCTTGGACAAAGGCTACGTTATCTTTGTATGCAGAAACAATCGAATTAGGATGTGTTTCTGATGTTTTTCTGATCAATTTGAACAAAGAACTTGGTTGTTCTTCTCCATCGATAACAAAGGTACCGTTGAATATTTTGTGACGACAATGCTCGGAGTTTACCTGCGAAAACCCAAAAACCTCTGAGTCCGTTAGTTTACGGCCAATTTTTTTGGACATTCCTTCTAGATAGGTGATTTCTTCTTCGTTGAGTGCTAGCCCTTCTTGTTGATTGTAGGCGGTGATATCATCGATTTCTAGAATTGCCTCCGGTGCTATATCTATAGTAAAAATGTCCTGATCTAACTGGGCATATTTTTGAGAAAGCATTGGATCAAAATCCGTTTGATCAGCAGCAACATGTGCAAATTCTTCAATTCGGATAATTCCATCAATAGCCATGTTTTGTGTAATTTCGACGGCATTTGTACTCCAAGGAGTAATCATTGCGGCACGAGGTCCAACAAAAACAGCGTCCACTGACGCCGCCTCAATTTTGGGTTGATTACCGAATAACCAGCTCAGCTTTTGCTGGTTTTCTGTACTAATCTCTTGTGCGGTCTGTACTGCAAAAACAGTAGCTTTTGGGTTTCCGAAGAAGTGAATCATGCTTCCGTTGGGTTTATTATTAAATAATGAAAGCGCAAATTTAAACTTTTTCGGGCTAAAGCGAATGGTATTTTAGCGAAGAATACGGAACTTGTTCACGGGGTTTTGAACAATACGAACAGGGTGAAATAGTTATTGAATACTGATGTCATAATGTTGTAACAATCCCGCAATCCCTTCTTTAGAAAATTTGGCTTTTTTGAGTTTGTTGTTTTCTGGTCGTATCGTGTAGCTCTTTGCGAGTCTAAAATCAGCTTTTTCTAAGATGGTTTGATCAAAAATGGCATTTTCTAAGGTAGAACCATCAAATAATGCGTTAGTTAGTGTAGTTTGTGTAAAATCAGTTTCCTGTAGTTGACAGTTCTTGAAAATTGTATGTGGTATCTTGAGTTGATAAAAAGAAGCCAAATTCAAGATGCAATCCGTAAATGTAAAGGATAATAAAAAGGGTGTGCAATCAGAAAAGTGGACACCTAGAAGTTTGCAATGGGTAAATGCTACGGTATTAAAAATCGTATACTTTACACTAGCCATGCTAAAATCGCATCTATCAAAAGTACACTCTAGAAATTCTATATTAGAAAGATCAACATTTTTGAACACGCAATCTCTGAATGTACAATTGTCATATACTCTGGCAGGTAATCGTTCGTTGGAGAAATTTTGTTTTTCGAATTCATGATCTAGAATATGGGATGGGGTCATCGTGTCTGAGTTATGTTGATGTAGAATAAAAAACGTAATACTACCTTTAAAAATTTAATTGTAGACCAAAATAGTAGAAAAAGAAGTTATTTACTAGCCTGTAATTATTTTTTAAATGGTATCAATTTCAATTTTGGGATACGCACGAATCACTACATCGGTACAACCCCCTTTGGGATAATCGATCGCAAAGTAGCTAGGATCACAACTCACATCTTGTTGTATTAATTCGAGCGCGCAATCAGAGAGCGTTTGTTGTGCAATTGCTATTTGAGAAAAACCTAGATTGAGATTAAAAAATAAGAGCGCTAAAAGTGTAGCTTTCATAAATACGCTGATGTCTATTCTTACAAAGGATGTGTTACTATCACTAATTATACAAATGGATTGAGTACTATTGCCATGATGAAAGATTTTCAGAAGACTGTTTGATTTTATAACTTTCTATTTGATCAGACAGAAATTTGGGAATTCCATATAGAGGATACATAAAATCATTGTTTTCGTAATCCCAACGCATAAAATCAAGGATTTTAAAAAGTTCTTGGCAGTTTTTTTTGGAGTTTTCTTCCTTCTGTTCTAAGATAATTGCTTTGCGAAAGGTATCTATTTGCTGCTGATCTTTGTTGTCAATACTGCTCTTGTAGGTAATTTTCTTTCCATCTGTTGTATGTATGTCAATATGGAATTGTGTAGTGTCAAAAATAAATTCCACTGTTTTAATGTCGTCGCATAAACTCTTAATTTCATCAAATCCCGCTATTAATGGATCTTGTTTTTTGGAATAAAGAATAGCTCCACCTCCAAGCAGGTAGACTTTAGGGGTGATTTTACCAACAATTTTACTTTTGACTCTTCTGATTCGACGAGTAATTTTTGTTTCTATCTCAGTAGTTGAAAGCTTTTTGTTCCTGAACAAAACACATACCACAAGAATTATAAGTATCCCTATGCCTAAGAGTAGGGTAGAAGCCTTGATTTTCAATTTTTTTGATTTTAATCTCTATTTTGTGATTGCCTTCAAGATGTAAATGAGGTTGTTCTAGTACTTGATACACAGTAAGGACTATGGCGAATACTTCGTGTTGCAGATGTTTGAGAAATAAAATAGTCTGAATGAGGTACATGCTGCCTTTTTTATAAAATTACACGGTTTTTGTTATGCTGTAACAAACACATTTTTGATATTCTGGATATGCTTTTAGTTTTGGATGGTTAAATTCTCCGATTTTGGTCATTCCAATTTTTTTCATGACGTTTTCGGATTGGGTATTCTTTTCGTTGCAGACTGCAATTACAGTATCCAGGCCTAATTTTTGGAAACCATATTCGAGACACTTAGTTGCTCCCTCTGTAGCATACCCATTACCCCAAGAGCTCTTTTTGAGTCTCCAGCCAATATCAACAGCGGGTGTAAAATCAGTTTTGTATTCTTGAAAAGCCAAACCAATGAATCCAATAAACGCTCCACTTTCTAGAACTTCTGTTACAAAATATGTATATCCATTCTCGTCAAACTGTTTTTGAAGTCTCACGATAAGTTCTTCTGTTTCTTTTTGCGTTAATGTCTTCGGGAAATGTTCCATCACATCCGAGTCAGCGTTCATTTTGGCAAACTCTGTCACGTCATTTTTGGACCAATTACGAAACCCCAATCTTTCTGATCTGAATAGGTAGTTATTTTTCATTTTTTTTTTGATTTTAGACAGTCTGAGGTTCAGGTTATGGTTAGTATAGGAATTAAAGACACTCCACATTGCCATAAGCACTCAAGGCCGTATTAATATTATAGTTATTGTTAATCATTTTACTTTTGCGACAGCCTTTTCAAGTTGACTAATCTCATTCCATTCAATTGCGTTTTCAGGTAAATCATTTGATAGATTACATAAATTATCAAATACCTTTTCTACATTGTCATATACCGTTTTATTTTCTTTAATCATATGAATTGCTGTATAGGGTTTTTCGGTTTTTAATTCATCATTATAGTAAGCCCCTTCAAAATGAGGAATCGAAGAAATTAATTTTATGCAACCGGACCCTTTATTTACCTCCTCTAGAATTTTAATGTTATTTGTCCATGCTGGATTGATAATTTTTTTTTCTTTTCTAATACATGTTTGATAATCACTGTCGTGTAATACTGAATAACTAGCTCCAAACTGATTTAGGATTTTAGCTAAAGAAACTATTGTTGATTTACCTCTTGCTCTTATAATATGAATGTCTTTATACTTTTTCTTATTGTAAGAGATAATATGCCTGAAAGCACTGTATTCTGTGTCTCCTTCTACAATAATAATTTTGCCTCCAAAGAAAAACTCACCTACATATGGGTCATAAACATTTAATAACTTCAAATTTTTCTTATCATCATCAGTAAGTTTTGCTCTTTCAGGTCTAAAGATAGTCGTTCCAGAAACATCTCCATTATTATCTCTACTTACTCTTACTATTGTAGTGTTATCTCTTGAAATATCTATAAATTGAGGAGAATGAGTAGTTACCATTACTTGCCAATTATCATTTTGAGGTAACGAATATAATAAGTCGCAAGATTCCCTTACAGCATTGGGATGTAAACAAATTTCTGGTTCATCTAAGAGTAATACATGTGGTCTGTTTTTATCCTTTTCAGTTTTTTTGTTTTCTGCTACAATTCTTAAAGCAGTCCAAAGTAAAGTTCTCCTAGCTCCACTTCCTTGTCTTTCTATAGGAGATTTAAAACCGTTAATTGGACCAATCAACAATTGAGGATTAGTTTTGAAAAAATTAATTGTATTTTCTAAACTTTCTTCAGGTTTAGCATCAAATTGAACTTCATAATTAGGGAAAACTTTCCCTACATAAGAAGATAATTCTTTTTGAATTTTATTGATTTGTTCTTGGCATTCTTCTACAATTGAAGTTTGTAGTGTTTTAACAGTACTTATTAATTTATTAAAAGTAGATTCTTCATCAGTATCTTCCTTTATAGTTTTAACTCTTTCATTAAGAATAGATACTAAAATACCTATTACCTGTTTTGTTTGTTCTTCTGGTGAAGCAAAAGCTTCTACTATATGAGGTTTTGGTCTTCGAGAATTGGCAATGTTAGGAGCTCCCCAAGGGACTTTTTGTTTATCTTGGTCGTCGGCCCAATCGTTTTTTGTTATATCAAATCCATACCTTACTGGTTTGCCTGCTGTTTTCCAAATCCATTTTTCGCGAACTAAATTTTCACCACTTTCAGTTTCAAATATCCATTTTTCTCCAGGACTATTGTCGTATACAATAGTTTGTAATTCGATTTCGGGATATTTGTCTTCGTTAATTCTATGATTAGGAAAGTCTTCAATTGTCAGCTGAGATTCTTTTGAGCCTTCAGACATTACAATTTCATAAGCTTTTAATATAGAACTTTTGCCTGCATTGTTTGCTCCGACCAAGACAACAATATTGTCTAGTTCTATTTCTACGGGTTTATCTCCAATGCTTCTGAAATTTTTTATTATTAATTTATGCAATCTTGGGTGTTTTGTTTTTTCTTTAGACATTTTTTTGGTTTTAAGACTATCGACTTCGTATGATACACAAGTCAAATTTTTAAATTATATTAATTATCTTGTTTTTGTAAAATTGGCAAATTTGCCAATTTTACAAAAAACATTCAAGACTTCTATTTTTGCTCTAAATTTTCCATCCTTTTTGACAGGTGCAAGGCTCTTTTTTTGATTTATTAGGAGGGCTACCGAATTATTTTTCATGTTATATACGTTGCTGATACAATGATAATCAAAAGTGGAAAGCGTGTAGTGCGGTTTTCCGTAATCGAATAAAAAAATGTGTTTCTAGTAAGACTGTATGGAGATATTGGGCGTATTTTTGTGCTGTTTTATACCACTTCTAATAGGTAGGTTTATAAAGTAGCACGAACAAGAAATGAACAAGAAAAGAAGCAAAAAACCTTGGCCAACTAAAGATGCGATGGAGCAGGTGTATGCCAAGAAACTTTGGGGTGGGGTAGAGTTTGATTTTTATTCTGGAGCCGGATCACATGATCCAACGATAGTTGCTCCTTATATAGCAGCGATAACCGATTTTTTGACCTCTTTTGAGCAACCATTGGTGGTGTGTGATTTGGGCTGTGGGGATTTTAATATTGGCAAACAACTGGTACCGCGCACAGAGCAATATATTGCCGCAGATATCGTACCAGCGTTGATTGCCCGTAACCGAGAGAAGTATAAAGAAGAGAAGGTTGTATTCCGTTGTTTGGATATCGCAGTAGACGATTTGCCCGCTGGGGATTGTGTGTTGTTACGACAGGTACTACAGCATATATCCAATGAAGAAGTACAGGCTGTGGTGCGCAAATTATATGATTTTAAGTATGTGATAGTGACAGAACATGTGCCAGAAGGGGATTTTGTGCCCAACAAAGATGTGATTTCGGGACAAGGGATCAGGCTCAAAAAAGAGAGTGGGATCAACTTGGTCGCACCGCCGTTTGATTTTGAGGTAAAAGAACAAAAAATACTGCTATCTGTTGTGTCAAAGGAGCATAGAGGGGTTATAGTAACGACAATGTATACCGTTTTTTAATTAAAACGACTCCCATGTTTATTTGTTATTATCTGTAGGGTGGACCAGAGACCCAACCCACAATGGACTGCCGTATACCTTTGGTGATAGGAGTTACTCGATGCATAATAAAGGAGGGGAAGATCACAATAGTTCCCTTTTCTCTAGGTGCCGTAACTATGTTTTGATTGATCATAAATTGCAAATCACCACCCTCATACGTATCTGGATCTGATAACTGAATGGTCATACTGAGTTTGCGTGCCGAGATGCCGCCAGCTCCAAAATCCAAATGCCAGTCAAAAAAATCTCCTTCTGCATATCGGGTTAGTTGTAGTTCTTGGTGAAAACCTAATAAATCAAACCAATATCGTTCATTATTACAGTTCATAGCAAGACCAGCGAGTTTTTGGTAGATCCAATCATTTTCTTGCGTATTTTCTATAAACATAACGGCACTTTTTCTGAGAGTATCATCATAGGTGCTTGCACCAGCAAGGGTAGCTTTGATGGTCTTGTCGGTATCCCAAAAGGCAAGAATTCGATCGACTTCATGTGGGAGAAATAATCCTTGATAGGATACGTATTCTACAAAATTATGTTTGAGCGGAAGACCAAAAGAATAGTTTATGGACATAGAGAAATGGATGAGTTAGGTGTATGCGAATAGGTGATGCGGATGGCGCAACTATTTTATCCTAAGGTATTAAAAAAAAGAATGCTGATAGAAAATTCAATAATATTATATCTCATACCAGTTAAAATGTAATTGTAGGCCAAAATAATGTGAACTATTTTTCGCTAGTCTGAACTGTAAAATTTAGGTATATCCGTGGCTACGATTTAATTATGTAGTAAAAAAGTAGTGAAAAAAGACCCTAATTCGTAGCTTGTAATTATTTTTCAGATGGCTTTGAAAAGGAATAATACCAATTGAGGTATATAAATTCGTATTATTGACACTATTTTTTTTGTGTAAAAACACCGTGATTTTATTGCATAGCCAAGGCTATGGAATATATGAACAAGGCATTTAGATGGAAAAAGAACAAGGCGATATGCGATATTATATAGCTAATTTGGTATAAAAGGAATAGTTATATGACTAAATAAAAAAACACCGTAACCTTGACTACAGTGTTTTTTTTTTTGGACTATATGATTGATAGTATCTTTGGGGCAAATGACCTTACTCCGGAATATATGCTTTGAACTCTCCCGAAAGATGTAATAAACTGAGCATGTATAACATTCCGTCATAATAGCGATATTTTCCAGTAGGGATACTCACATTCATAAACTCTTTGACAAACTCCCATGCTACCGGTTTGTCGGTAGCTAGTGCTCCCACAGCATTGGTCGCAATAAGTCCAGAGGACCTAAAAGAGTTTAGAGGTTTTCCTTTGATTGTATATAAGCTTTTGTAGGAATTGATATCCTGTTTCTTGAAAAATTTATGCTGTTTTTCTACAAGTTTTCGTTCATCTTCTGACCCTTGAAACCAACTATAATCTACAGCCATATTCATGATACAACGAAAGGCATCATATCGAAAATCAGCATGACCACTGACATCTTTGGGTTTTCCATTAAATTCTGCATAATCTGGCATGAGGCCAGTTTTTTTATCAGCTGTTTTGACAAAAAAGGCGCGGCTAGCAGCAGCAGCTTCTGTCCAGAATTCATTGTTTTTTGAGGCTACTCTAGCCCAAATTTCATAGAAAGCAGGTAGATGATAAGAAGGGTCTGTGTAGTTGTCAGCGCCTTTTAATGGGACAAAAACAACTTGTTTATTATCTTTATTAAAGATATTGGTAATTCCACCATTGCCATCATCTTTGCTCAACATGGCTTCTAGGATAGCATCTGCTTCTTTTTTGTAATCAAAAATTCCAGTACGAGCTCCCCAACGTGCTTCGGCAAAGTATAAGGCGGTAGCAAAATAAATTTCTCCATCTGGGGCAGAGTTTTTATCTAGTTTGTTTCCATCCGTATCACAACTCCATGCAAAATAGCCTTGTCTAGGACCGGACTGATGCTGCATATTCGTTTTTGACCATTGCCATAAGAGATCAAATTCTTTTTTCTTGTTCAATTGAACCGCAATCATCATTCCGTAAGACATGCCCTCTGAGCGCACGTCATTGTTATCGGGATTTACATCTTTGATGTAAGCTCCATTAGTTGTAGGATAGTACACACGTTGATTAGTGTCGCTGCCGTAGAATAGTTGATCCCATGCTTTTTTTACTTTTATGTCTACCTCTTCTTGAGTATATCCGGCTTCGACTAAAATATTTCTATAGTTTCCAGAAGCAAAAGCACCTTGGTCAGGAAGTATCGGAGCTTTGGTTTTTGGAAGCTGTGCATAAAAGACAGTAGTGCCTAGAAGTACTATTAAAAGTAAAAGCTGTTTCATAATTTTTGGGTTAAAGGAAATTTTATTTAGTTAGTGTTCATATCATGCCAAAGTCTATTGTTTTAAGCACAGGGAGGAGGTGTAACAATAAAAATTAGACACAAATGTGTGATGTCTAAAGATACATTTTATTCATATATGCGTGACGATTTTTTGACGGTTGCCTATAGTTTTGTGCCAAATGAAGCATGATATTTGGTTTAAAATGAATCTTACTTATTTCATATTAAAGGGTAAAAAGGTAAAAATAATACTGTTATGCCTCCTTGTTTTTTTTGAAAAATTATTTGAATAAGAAGTGTTTTTTATTAAAAAGAATAGTGAAATTCGGATTTCTAACAACCAAATTGGATTTTTTGGAGCCTATTTTATATCGATAAACCGTACAGAAAAAAGGTTTGGACGTCGTAAAACGGATGTTGTTCTTGGCTTCTCATAGTTTTTTCTATTGTTATTTTATTTTATGGAAAATAAACAAGAAATCACATATTACGGAATCATTTTGGCAATTACAGGTATCGTACTGTTTTCGGCAAAAGCAGTAATGGTAAAGTTGGCTTATGAGTACGAGATTAATTCGACGCACTTATTGTTGTTTCGCATGGTGTTTTGTAGTCCATTTTATCTAGGTATAGCTTTGACGAAAAAAACACTAAAGCCAGCCCAAATTGGGCCAAAAGAATATCTATGGCTCATATTTTTTGGATTTGTAGGGTATTATTTGGCCAGTTTGTTTGACTTTATAGGATTGCAATACATCAGTGCTGGTCTAGAGCGTATTATTTTGTTTGTATACCCCACACTTGTGTTATTGATATCCAAAGTGTTTTTGAAAATTTCTATTAGCACAAGACAAATTGTAGCCATATTGATTACGTATTTTGGTGTGCTGATAACCTTTTGGGGGGATATCCATACGGGATCAGAAGCCTTGTATTACGGGGGTGGACTAATTTTTCTGAGCGCCCTGACTTATGCCATGTATTTGGTAGGTAGTGGGTGGTTGATACCAAAATTTGGTGTCTTGTGTTTTACCTCTTACGCCATGTTAGTTTCTACCTTATGTATTGTTATACAGTATCTCGTTTTGGACAACACTTCTTTGTGGGAGTATCCTTGGCAAATTTATGTCTTAGCATTGCTCATGGCGCTGTTCTCTACGCTAATACCTTCTTTCTTAGTTTCTACCGCGATTAGTAAAATGGGAGCTTCTAATTTTTCGATTTTCGGAAGTTTAGGACCGATCTCTACAATTTTGTTAGCCTATGTTTTTCTGGGCGAGCGATTAACGTCATGGCAATTGCTAGGCGCTAGTATCGTACTCATAGGAGTTTTTGTTGTAACACAAAAGAAGAAGCAAACAATTACGACTTCAACAAAAAACTAGCTTATAGCGGTTAATTGCTCATATGGGACCGTTTTTGGAATAATGTCTAGTGCTAATAACTGCTGTTGTACACTGTCAAGTGTATTTTTTGTGAGTTGTTCTTGACTCCATTCTGTGAGGTCTAACCATGCTCTGATATCTTCTAACTGTTGATTATAGGCAGATGCCAGTGTTGTGTCAATGCTAGGTATTTGTTTGAAGTCTGAAGATGTAGCATTGATAATTTCTAGAATTTTTGTGATACTATTTTTTTCTTTGATTAATACTTCATCTCTTACAGCGATCACAAAACAAGGCCAAGGAGTAGGGCAGTCGCCAAGACGTCTAAAGGTGCCATTGTCTACTAGTGGTTTTGTAGTAAAATGTTCCCACATAAAATAATCAGCACTTCCTTTGGTCAAAGCATCAATAGCACCATCTAGGTTTTTGATTACTTCAAAATCAAGTTTTGTGGTATCCCAACCTTGATGTTGGCCATGTACGTAAGCCATCAGATGAGATCCAGAACCATAACGGCTAATTGCGGCCTTGGTGTTTGCCAAATCAGCAATAGAGGTATAAGGAGATTTGGCACCTACATGGATTCCCCAAATTAAGGGAGTTTGGATATAGGTTTGTATGATTTTTGAAGGATTGCCAGCGATGATATCTTTGACAATACCCTCGGTCAAAATAATAGCCATGTCAATAGAACCTTCTCTTAGTGCTTGGCACATGGCTCCTGTACCTCCTGGGTAATCGGTCCATTGTAGAGCGATACCTTCTTTTTTATAGGCTCCTTCTTCTATAGTCATATGCCAAGGAAGATTAAAATGTTCTGGTACTCCTCCGATTTTTATTGTTTTCATCTAGGATTCTATTTTTAAACTTTCAGTGATTAAGGTGATGTACACTTTTTTTTGATTCTCACGAATAAATAGTAGTTTTTGATTAAATAAAAAAAATACACATTTTGTATCATTGATCATTTTGAACGTACGGTAACAAATCCCCTTCTTTCCATTTTTCTGTATTGGAACCAAAAGAAACCATAACTATAGGGTTATTAGGTTTTTTTTAATATTTGAGAAGTGTATGGGAATATAGTTCTGATTTTTAAAATGATTGTAAAATATTATCTGTTTCTTTTAATTTAAATTACTCCTGTAGCTGAAAGTTTGACTTTCTTTATCTCATCAAATTTACAGCCCTCTTTCACTACCTTGCTTATAATTCGCTTGTCAATATAATGTTTTTTCGGGACACCATCAGATGCTCAGGGTACGATAGGTTTTGAATCTACTCCCAAGTGCCTTTGTCATATCCAAAAAACATACTTTTTGTGGATCTAAACGAATAAGGTTTTTTGATCTACGTCATTATGTGCCAATTCTAGGTCTCTGGATTTAGTCGACTATGCTCTTCTGGTTATTTCAAGAGAATCAAAATAATACCATTTGTTGTTTGAATTTACCGGAAAGAAAAATTAAGATTTTTTGTTTCAGCTTCAGCAGAAACATCAAGCATAGCCGTTGTTATGGTTTGTTTTTATGCTGAAGCTGAGGGGAAAAAGAAAATTTTATCCCAGTAAATTCAAAGGATAAATGGTATAACAATCCCCTACAGTATTTTTTTACTGGTAACTAGGGTGTATTAATAGAAAATAGTATTTTAGATTAATATAGCAAGAGCCGTATGATGAGAGACCATTAAGTACCGTTTTGTGAGAAGTTTAGGATGAACTCCCCTTTATGTGCTCGACTATGGTACGTCGTCGTCATTTAGGGCAAGCCTAATAGCACAATGATAAGAACAGAATTTATGGAGTTGTTAAAGGAATTTTAAACTGATTTTGACTAAAACAAAGAAAAATTGAGAAAACGTTAATCTTTCGAATTTTTTAGGACAGTATGATTGCTACACAGAAGATATTCAAGGTTTTTATGATACTATGGAAATAAATATAAATGTGGATAATCTGACTTGGGAGAGTTTCAGTTACAGATCAAAGGGTGCCTCAATTTATGAATAACTTATATAATATAACTTTGAACGGAACTCTAATCGGAACTTCTGAATTAGAAAAAGCTGATGTACCTATGGGGGTTGTATTTGGAGAATTAAAATGTATAGACCAAGAGTTTGGGTATGATTATTTGAAAGAATTAAGCAAGGATAATCAAATAGAGCTAGCCTGTGATTATCCAGAAGCTAAAATGATTTCGACAATGAGGTCGAAATTAAAGGGGAGGGAAATCAAATAACAGGAATGGATAACGAAGAATATGAAATATCCATATTCGGCATTCCATATCCGTTTTACGAAGGGGAATTTCCTCACCACGTGCAAGAGTATGAAATATATATTTAGCGAAGAATAAAAACCACACATAATGACAACGTAGATAGCAAATTGCAATGAATTCCGATTAAGGAATTCATTGCAATTTGCTATCTTTAAGCTACCACCGAAAATCATGGTGGACTTTCTGCAACGATTCATATACAAAAGATCGTTATTACAAATATGGAGTAGCAGTAACAAAACAATAAAGTTTAGTCCTAATTCGAAGATTCCAATGTTTACCGCTTACCTGAATGAAAACCAGCTAGAGCTAAGTTGAGTTTAGAAGCAAAAAAAAGAGTAATAAATTTGACTTAAAATCTGAGGTCTTGATTTCTCAACATCTTGATTTTCATTACTGAAAATTGAAGTTTGTCCGAATAGACTAAGATCAGAAAATAACTAATTATGAATATTCACGCTGACAAAACACAAGAGTATAAAAACCAACCGGTTGCGAATGAGATTGCTCAAAGGAAAAGCAGTAGTGAGACTGCTTTTCAGTTTGTTGATAATAGACCTGAGGCTATTGTACAAAGGAAGCTGCAAGAAACGATAAATAGTAGTTCGCAATCCAAACAGACAGCTCAATTACAGACAATAACTGATAGCTATGCTGCGAAACAGCACCAACCTCTTCAAAAGAAAGAAAACAACACAGGTTTGCCAGATAATTTAAAATCTGGCATTGAACATCTTTCGGGGTACTCTATGGATGACGTGAAAGTACATTATAATTCAGATAAGCCGGCTCAGCTACAAGCTCATGCTTATGCGCAAGGTACCGACATTCACTTAGCACCTAGGCAAGAAAAACACCTGCCCCATGAGGCTTGGCATGTGGTTCAGCAAAAGCAAGGTCGCGTAAAACCAACCATGCAATTGAAAGGCAAGGTGAATATCAACGATGATAAACAATTGGAGAGGGAGGCTGATGTTATGGGGGAGAAAAGTTATCAATTTTCTTCAGTCCCTGCAATAAAATCGTTAGTTGTCCAAAGTTTTAAATCTACCTCAAGCATGTTAGTGGGAGCCCAATTAAAACTGAACCCCCAAAATACTATCATACAACGACAATGGGATTATTCAGGTGAAGAACCGATTTATGTAGATAAAAAAAGGCAAGTAATTTGGCATTTAACCTCAGATAACCATCTCTGGTTCGAACAAACTGGCCAAAGTAACTCCTATAATTATGAGGGTATAGAAAACAAAGCTTCATTTGCAGTGTGGATCATGGGACGTAATGCACCTCTTGATCTTTTAGCTGAAGAGGCTAAAACAGCAATCGAAGTACCGCACTCAGATCAATTATTGGGTAAATATCACGATGCTTACAAATTGTACGTATATATCATCAGAATTTCTAAGTTGAAATGGGATGACATAAAAAACAAATCCCCTTTTAAAGAGTTAGGTTGGAAACGTATAAGAATCTATGATCACTATTCAAAATATGTTGATAAAAACATAAGAAAAGAAGATGAAGGTATCAATGCTTATTATGGGCCATTTTATAAAATAATTAATCCATTTTTACGAGCTGTCAGAATCGCATTCGGTGATCAGCGCTATGATGAAATTTTAGCTGGTGATTTGGGTAGCGATAAGGCGGAGCTTATTGCTATTTTGCAAACTCAAAGAGATAAAAATAAATTCAATGGTGATGCAGATGAGGCGATGCTCCTTGAAATGCTAGCTTCTGTAAAAGGAGCTACAAAAGAGATAGAAAAAAATTCAGAAATAAATCCAGTTAATGTATCTCACGTATATCGAGGTGACTCAATCCGGACAGTGGCTAGACTGGGAGACGCATGCGTTTTTGATCCAAAAGATGTGGATGAGAAAGGTGAGTTAGTAGTAAATAAGCCGTACACTCAATATCAGTTTGTCTCTACTACTGTAAACAAAACTATTGGGCCCCCTGCATCTACAGGTACTCTGTGGAATATAAAAATTGGATCTCATTCTACAGCACAAGAGGGAGGTCTTTACTCTTCTGAAAGAGAAGTGTTATTTGCAAATAAGTCTGTTTTTTTTATTGAAAAAATAGTCACAGCAGCAAGATATAAGGGAGATGGTGTCAAGTTGGCCTCAGGTACAAAATATGTTGTATATGCAAGTCAAGGATAATTTAATAGAAATACCTACAATACCGATTATAATGTAATTGTAGTCCAAAATAATAGAAAAAAAGCTAATTATTAGCCCGTAATTATTTTTTAAATGGTAAAAGGAACCAGCTTAGACAGAAATTACTGGAATTTGGGAAGTGGATACCTTCAGTTATAAACTACATTTAAAGCAAATAGAATTTTTGAAATAACAAACGAACCAAATTATGTCAATATGTTTGATCAAACTGATAGACCAACACTAAAGGTCCAGTTGGTTGATTTGCAATTTATACCATTGTTTGAATTTACCGGAAAGAAAGATTAATTTTTTTTTATTTCAGCTTCAATAGAAAATTTTATCCCAGTAAATCCAAAGGGTAAATGGTGTCCACTAATAAAATGGGTTCAATGTTTTAAGTCACGTTATTTTATTTATTTCAATAGGTTTAATTCTAGTTTGTTAATCTGTTTTTTTATAGTGTAAACTAGCAAAAAACCGTTCCTATTATTTCTGACTATCAAAACAGTTTCAATGGTAGAAAACTATATTTTGTTTCCTGTTTTCATTTCTCCAGGTTCCAAAGTTCGTATTTTTTCTAGTGTATATTGGATCAATGCATCAATAGTGGCTTCTGGTTTTTTACTAAAAGATCCAGAAACTCTATTAGCCAATATGGCATTCATAGAGATAGCTCGGTGCCCTAAGAGTTTTGCCAATCCATAGATGCCGGCAGTTTCCATTTCCAAATTTGTGATTTTTTTGGAAAGTTCATATCGGAAAGAGGTAATTTTTTTATTTAGATCCGGGTCCTCCAAAGGAAGTCGTAGTACACGCCCCTGTGGACCATAAAAACCGGCATTTGTTATTGTGATTCCGTCAATGGTTTGTTCACTTCTCATGTGCTCTAACAATGTTTTGTCACATTCGATAACATAAGGTTTTCCTTTGTCAATGCTCCAATCTAGATGATTGACAAGCATGTTGGTGATAATGGGCAATTGTACTTTCTTGCTATTATAAAAATGTAAAAGGCTATCAAAACCGATGGCCATTTCTGAAATGACAAAACTATCCAAAGGGAATTTGGGTTGGATCGCTCCAGAGGTTCCAATTCGTATGATATCGAGTTGTTTTGGTTTTACATAAGGTTTTCGAGTGATAAAATTGATATTACGTAATGCATCAAGTTCATTGATCACAATATCCACATTGTCTGTTCCTATTCCGGTAGAAATAACAGTGATGCGTTTGCCTTTATAACTCCCGGTTTGCGTATGAAATTCTCGTTTTTGTATCTTGAATTCTATGGTGTCAAAATACTTCGTGACTAGATGTACCCTTTCTGGATCACCTACAGTAATAATGGTACTGGCGATCTGTTCTGGTTTGAGGTTTAAATGGTATATCGTTTTGTCTTTGTTTAGTATAAATTCTGATTTTGAAAGCACTGGAGGGTGTTTAGTTAATATTATTTTAAAGTTTTAGTAATTTATGATTGTTTGAGTTATAGAGGTAATCGTATTTTTGAACACCGCCATAATTCCATGAGACGACCATGTTGTTGTAAAAATTACGTTCCTGTTTTAATACTTGTGTGCCTTTGAAGGATAATTTTAATTGTGTGGGAGTTAATTCAAAAAATTGTAATAACTTTCCTATTGTTCTTTTTATTTGCATATCATTGTATCCATAATACCCTTGGTATTCTAAGATATATCCAATAAGTTGTTTGGTATTTGCTATTTTGTATTTGCTGACTAGTTCGAGGATATTATGTTCAAAAACGTTGAGTCCAGTTTTGATGTTAGGGAAACGTTGTAAGTGAGCCCTCAAGCATGAAGAGAGGAATTGGAATGAAGAGACTTGTTTAATTTTGGAGATGATTTTCATAGGGTCTTTCTCGCAATAGATCGTCCAAATATCTTTGGCGAGTAATAAGTCGTCTTCTTCTAGTAAGACTTTGCTTTTGTAAAGCTGTATGAGTTGTTTGTCGTTGAGCTGTACTAGTCCACTAACTTCAGATTCGTTTTTTGTTTTGCCACCGCAGACAAGATGAATCGTTATATCATGTCTACAGATACGAAGGATGTAACTGATAGCAGCGATCATATTGATATGACAAAAGAGGTCAAATTCAAACCACAATACAATCGTATCATAATCTACTAGATGATCTAGTTTTTTGAGCTCCGTTACAAATTGTTTTTCATAACGTTCTGGGGATATCTTGTAATACGATTTTAAAAATTTTTTTCTAACTTCTATAGATTCCTCCGATTCGATATGTATTCTAGTAGGACCCTCGCAAAGCATTTCTCTCCAAACAAGATAATCCCCTTTGAGATCCAAAGCGGTTATTCTGTTATTAATACTATCGCCGTTTGTTATATGTAGCGTTTTTGGCAAATTTACGTCCTCTTAGATTGATGATTTTTAATAAAAAAACCAATTATAATAGTAAATGTACTAAATAATTTTAGTAATCAAGAACCGATTACCCTCCAACCCGTTTTATACGATATCCTTTTCCTTGCAAGAGTTGCATTATTTTGTCTCTATAGTTCCCCTGGATCAAAATTTCTCCACTTTTGACAGTACCTCCAACGCCACATTGCGTTTTTAGGAATTTACCAAGCTGTTTTAGGTCGTCTTCTGTTCCTTGAAAACCGGATATTACCGTAACAATTTTGCCACCACGTCCTTTGTTGCTAAAGTGTGCTTCTAGATATTGTTGGTCGGGGGCTAGTGTCTCTGTTATCTCATCAGTTTCTAGTGAGAAGTCATCATTGGTAGAGAATACAAATCCTCCCAAATCTTCTAAACCTAATTTTTTCTTTTTTGCCATCTGTTATTTTTTAATCAATCCGATTTCTATCAATCGCTGGCGCAAAAATGCTCCTGCCGTAATATCATCATAGGCCTTTGGTTGATTCTCAGAGATACAGTTTTCTAGAGCGTTTAGCGGCATCTCACTTCGAGGATGCATAAAGAAAGGGATAGAGTACCGCGGTGTATCCCATTGTTCTTTTGGTGGGTTTATTACACGATGAATTGTAGACCTTAATTTGTTGTTCGTAAGTCGCTCTAACATATCTCCTACATTGATAACTAGTTCATCCTCTTTTGGTAAGGCATCGATCCATTCTCCATCTTTTCTTAGTACTTGTAGTCCACCTGTAGATGCCCCCATTAGTAGGGTAATTAGATTGATGTCTCCATGTGCTCCAGCACGTACAGCTCCTTTGGGTTCTGTAGTTATGGGCGGGTAGTGTATTGGACGTAGAATACTGTTGCCGTTACTGCCCCAATGGTCAAAATAGTGTTCATCAAGTCCAATATATAAAGCTAATGCCCGTAGAACATAAATTCCAGTCTTTTCTAGCATTTTGTAGGCATTCATGCCTACAGTATTAAAATTAGGTAGCTCTTTTACTTGAATATTTTTAGGATATGTTTCGACCAAATTAGCATCTGGTGTGGGTTCTTGTCCAAAGTGCCAAAATTCCTTCAGATCTCCCTCTTTTTTACCCTTTGCATGTTCTTTGCCAAAAGAAATATATCCTCGTTGTCCACCAAGACCATCAATTTCATAAGCCTCTTTGATAGCTAGCGGTAGATCAAAAAAAGCTTTGATTTCTTGATAAAGATCTGCTTGGAGTTGTTCGTCAAGAAAATGATTTTTTAGTGTGACAAATCCTATTTCTTCATAGGCCTGTCCTATTTCTTGAACAAATTTTTGCTTTCTTGTAGTATCTGAAGAAAGAAAATCAGCAAGATCTACACTCGGAATAGTATATGATGACATTAAACTAGGGTGCTATTGTTTATTGCAAAATTACATAATAATCAAAACTTATTGGTTTCTCAAATGTGAAATATTACAATAATTTCTTGAATTGATTTAAGCGCAAAAAAAATCTAATGCTGGAGTGTATTTGTGGAATTTAGACTGTTTTGTTTCGCTGTTTATTAATTTCGTCCTGTAATTTACGATTTAGCTTTTGTTCACGTTCCAAGGCTTTTCTCCTGTGATCTTCAAATTCTCCTTCAGTTTCTGACAATGCTTTTTTTGCAGCGATAGTTATGGCATTACTGTTTTTAAATTTGTAGATAAAGAAAAGTAATAATACAAGTAGTACACCACTAATACTCCACATCAATGATTTGTAGCTACTTTTGGTAAAAGCCATACCCAAAAAGTTCATATTATCTTTTTCTAGTGTAACTGCATCAAGTTTTTGATTTGATTCTGCCAAAGATTTTTCTAGATTGGCGACGGACTTTTTTTGTTTTTCTAATGCGGCATTTGTACTCGTAATTTTAGTCTCGTAGATTTTGAGAGAGTCTAGGGCATTTTTTTTTAATTTTTCTAAGAAAACACGCTTCACTACTTTGAAGTCTTGAAAACGATTAGATTTTTCTATCACATAATCAAATTGTCTGGCAATATTTTCTTGCTCTAAGGCTTGATTAACAGTCAATGGATTCGGATCTACAATTTGTTGCGCAGAGAAATTCATACTATAACATACAATAAGTACAGTTACTAGTAATGTTCGAGTGATGTTCGTATTATTTTTTAGCATTTTCCGAATAGATTTTTCTTTAAAACAGAATAACGAATTAGATAGTCTGTCTACTATTTTTAGAGTAACGTTTACTTAATAATCCTTATTGCGATTTTACTTAAAATTTAAATATATAAAAATCCCCTTGAAATAGCTAAATCAAGGGGATTTCAAAAATACTTTTATACTATTTAATTACCAAAGACAAAATGTCTTTTTTCTCCTTCCCAATCTATAAAACTGATAGTGATATCTTCTTGTGGTGATTTGCGTTCCATAATACGGCGTACATCATCAACATTTTTTACTTCTTGATTATCTATTTCTGTAATGATTAATCCTTTGATTTTATAGCGTTGCATGCGTTCTGTCAACACCTCTTGGATTACAACACCATGTTTGATGTTGAATTTTTTGAGATCAGAACTGTTTGCATTAGTGACTTCTACACCTACGTCTTTGAGTTTGTAACTATGGTATTTGGATAGGGTAACGGGTAATTGTAATTCTTTGTTGTTACGAACTATCTTGATATTGATGATGTCATCAGGACGTTTACTGCTTACGTAACCTGTAAGATCAGAGAATTTGCGTACTTGGATATTATCTATTGCCTTGATGAGATCTCCTTCTTTGATACCTCCTTTGTCAGCACCACTGTTTTTTTCGACACTATTAACAAAAACACCTTGAGTGTCATCAAAGCCGTATTCTTCTGCTACTTGCGAATTGACAGTGCCACCAATAATACCTATTATTCCTTTTTGGACATCGCCATACTCTATTAAATCATCTACGATTTTTTTTGCATTATTCGAAGGGACCGCAAAAGCATACCCTACATAACTACCCGTTTGGGAGGTGATAGCGGTGTTGATCCCAATAAGTTCTCCTTTGATATTTACCAATGCACCCCCGCTATTTCCTGGGTTGATCGCAGCATCTGTTTGTATAAACGATTGTGGATTGGCATCATATTCGTTGAGGTCTCTAGATTTTGCGCTTACGATTCCTGCGGTTACTGTAGAGGTTAGGTTAAAGGGGTTTCCAACTGCTAATACCCATTCTCCAATTTTGGCGTTATTGGAATCTCCAAATGGAATGTATTTTAATTTTTTGTCAGCGTCAATTTTGATCAAAGCGATGTCTGATTTGGGATCAGATCCAATAACTTCTGCTGTATATGTTTGGTTATTGTTTAAAGTGATTTGTACTTCTGCAGCTCCTGCGATGACATGATAGTTTGTAACAATATAGCCGTCTTCTGTAATAATCACACCAGAACCAGCGCCAGTAATCTCTTTGCGCTCTACTCCGCTATTGCGCAGGTATTCCATATAATTTCTAGGAGTTCTGTTGATTGCAAGATGTTTTACATGCACTACAGCATCTACTGTTTTTGCAGCTGCGATAGTGAAATCGTTTTCAGTAACCCCCACCATTCTACTCTTATAATCTGTAGGAATGTAGTTAGGTATCGTTTGGGGTTGAGATGCTTCGGTAACTGCTTGTGGAGTTGGTTCTAGAAATAGTTTGTAGCTGCCTAGAGTTACACCACCAGCCAAAACTGCCACCCCAAATAAACTCATAAATTTTTTCATATTTTTTAAGTTTTTTTGTTATTAAAAGATATAAATTAAACCAATGCTTGTTAGCTCTTACTTTAAATAGACGATAAATAATTACAAAAGTTTCATCGTAAAGTGTTAAATATTGTCTAAGAAAAACAGATTTTTGGAAAAGAAAGAACCGTACATTTTATAGGATTCTAATCATCGTATTCTCAAAAAAACGTTTTTCAACACTCAATTAACTTCGTACCTTTACCGACGTTCTAAAAACAGAAAGTATGACACTTACATTTTATAAGTACCAAGGTACCGGAAATGATTTTGTAATTATCGATAATCGTTTGGGAGTATTCCCCAAAAATGATACCAAACTTGTTGCTAGATTGTGTGACCGAAAATTTGGCATAGGAGCAGATGGTCTCATGCTGTTAGAGAAGCCAACAGCTGCAGATGATGATTTTGTAATGGTGTACTATAATGCAGATGGTCGTGAGAGTACTATGTGTGGTAACGGGGGGCGCTGTCTAGTGGCTTTTGCTGCGTTTGTGGGGGTGATACAAAACCATGCAACATTTACTGCGGTTGATGGAAAACATACTGCAAGTATAGTAGGGGATTCTGTACGCTTACAGATGCAAAATGTCAGTAAAATAAATACTTATGATAAGCATTTGTTTTTGGATACCGGTTCGCCACACCATGTTATGAAGGTTAGTGACCTCCAAAAATATGACGTCAAAACCAATGGGAGCACTATTAGAAATGGAGCACCATATTTTGAGGAAGGAACAAATGTGAATTTTGTAGAAAAAATTGATACAGATCGCTATGCAGTACGTACGTTTGAGCGGGGCGTAGAAGATGAAACTTTGTCATGTGGGACGGGAGTAACAGCAGTCGCTCTAGGAATGCATACGCTAGGGGAACTAACAAGCAATGCCGTACAGATAGAAACTCTGGGAGGCGAACTCGAAGTGTCGTTCGTAGCAAATGGATCTGAGTTTACCGAAGTGTATTTGACAGGGCCAGCAGTACAAGTGTTCAAGGGAGAGTACAAATGCTAAGCCTTTTTGGAGATACGTGCTACCTGCGAGCATTGGAACCCGAGGATTTGGAATTCATTTTTTGGGTAGAAAATAATGAAGATTTTTGGGAGGTAAGTAGCACACAAACACCGTATTCCAAATTTTTGATTAAACAATATTTAGAAAATGCACACTTGGATATATATGAAGTCAAACAATTACGTTTAGTTATATGTAAAAATGACACAACGCCTATAGGATTGATTGATCTTTTTGATTTTAATCCAGCTCATAGAAGAGCAGGAGTGGGGATTTTGATTACAGAAATAGAGAATAGAGCAAATGGCTATGGGGAAGAAGCTTTGCAGTTATTGATGGATTATGGAAAAAAACATTTGCATTTACATCAATTATATGCCAATATTGGTGTAGATAATACGGCGAGTATCAGGCTGTTTGAAAAAATGAATTTTACTAAAATAGGTCTGAAAAAAGACTGGAATTTGGTTGCAGGAAAATACAAAGACGAACTATTATACCAACTACGATATGTACATTAAAAAAATACTACTTCTAATTGCGGTTTTGGGATTATTTGCAGGTGCTGCATTTGCATACTATATATATGGAGCTGTTTTTAATCCAAACACTAGCTTTTCAGAAGAAAGTGTGACGATTAAGATACCAACGAATACCACCTATCCAGAGCTATTGACTATTTTAAAACCTTATGTAGAGAACATAGATAGTTTTGATAAAATCGCGCAACGAAAAGGATACACTACCCGTGTAAAAGCAGGAAGATATATTATAAAGAAGGGATCTAGTAACAATACGCTGGTAGATAACCTACGGAGCAAAAACACACCTATTTATGTTACTTTTAATAATCAGGAACGTTTAGAGAATTTGGCTGGTAGAGTTGCTAAGCAAATAGAAGCTGATAGTGTTTCACTACTCAAAAGGTTTAAAAATACTACTTATTTAAAGAAAAAAGGTTTCAATAAGGCCACAGCATTAGGGATGTATATTCCTAATAAATACGAGTTTTTCTGGAATACGTCTGCAGAGGAGTTTCAAGAACGAATGTATAAAGAATATAAACGATTTTGGAATGAAAACCGTTTGAATAAAGCAAAGAAGTTGAATTTGACTGCACATCAAGTCATGACAATTGCTTCAATTGTACAAAAGGAAACGGTAAAAATAGAGGAGCGCCCGAGAGTGGCTGGGGTGTATCTTAATCGCTATAAAAATGATTGGAAACTAGATGCAGATCCTACCGTAATCTATGCGGTCAAAAAACATCGTAATGATTGGAAGACTCCGATTAAACGTGTTTTGTTTAAAGATTTGAAGATTGATAGTCCTTATAATACTTATAAATATAAAGAACTCCCTCCTGGATTGATTGCGATGCCAGATGTTTCTGCAATAGATGCGGTACTTAATCCAGAAAAACATAGCTATTTCTTCTTTGTAGCAGACCCATCAAATTTTGGCTATCATCTATTCTCTAAAACCTTAGCACAACACAACAGAAGTAGGAATAAGTACGTTAAGTGGATTAATGAGAAAGGGATACAGCGATAGTTTTTGTGAAGTATTCTGATTTTTTTTGATTTTTAATGTTAAAATAGTGGGATATATTCGACAGAAATATACTTCAGGTGTATGGCAAATTGTGTATTTTGAAGTTTTTATCGGTGTTTTTGTCGAAAAACAAAGCTTGTCTAAAATGTTGTTTTTTTGGACGTTAATGTGCAATTTTCCAGTAAACAAGCTGTGTTGAGAAGGTATAGGATGAGCGCTTTGGAGAGAAATGTTAAAATCGGGATATTGTTTAGAACTTGTTTTATACAGTATCTTTGCGCCAGAAATTTAAATGACATGAAGAATACTGGTTTGCAGTAGTCATTTAGAAAAATAATATATGATAAAGAAAACAAAGTTTACTGCCTTACCCCTGTTATTGGTATTTTTATTTTACGGATTTACAATCAAGGATTTACGATTGTTGAAAGATGTCTATAGTACCAAATACTCAAATCTTTTTTATGATGTGCCTACCTTGGAAGAGGTGTACAGTCAAGAAGAGAATTACTTGTTTCCATACCTTGGGAAAAGTTATTTGGGGTTTAAAGAAGCCTTAGGTTTCAAAGAATCAGGAGGACGTTATGGAGTGGTCAATCGATTTGGATATATGGGGAAATATCAATTTGGAAAAGGTACGTTACGCCTGATTGGTATTCGGGATGCTAGCATGTTCTTACATAGTCCAAAACTGCAAGAAAAAGCATTTTATGCCAACTCGTCAAGAAATAAGTGGATTCTAAGAAAATTTATTGCATATTTTAACGGAATGCGGATCAGAGGTGTTTTGATAACAGAATCTGGTATTCTCGCAGCTGCGCACTTGGTTGGTCCGGGTGCTGTCAAAGATTATCTACGTAGTGGAGGTAGAACCATTCCTGCGGATGCTTTTGGTACCTCTATAGAGGATTACATGCGCAAATTTTCTGGATATGATACTTCCTTTGTCTATCCAGAACGTAGAGCAAAAGCTCAACTGTAAAAAGGGTTTAAACTTAATCCTTTTGAATAATAAAAATGGTTGGTCTTTTATGAAGGTCAACCTTTTCTTTTCTCCATTCATTGATCGTTTGGGTTCTGATGAATTCTGTTGTCAAAGTAATATCACATGCGATGCATAGGCGTGTCTGTGGGTGTAGAATAGTAATGAGGTCTTCGACCATTTTGTTATTACGATACGGAGTTTCGATAAATAACTGTGATTGTTTTTTTTCAAAAGAAAGGCGTTCTATATTTTTTAAGGCATTTTTTCGTTCCGATTTCTCTATAGGAAGATAGCCATTAAAAGTAAAATTCTGTCCATTCATGCCACTACCCATCATTGCTAATAGAATAGAGGACGGACCAACAAGAGGGATTACTTTGATTCCTTTTTGATGCGCAATTTTTACAACATCAGCTCCTGGGTCTGCAATCCCGGGACATCCGGCCTCAGAAAGGATTCCTACTGGAATTCCTGCCAAACATGGTTCTAGATAACTAGGGAGTTCAGAGACGTCTGTGTACTTATTGATTACATTGAGTTGTAGTTCTTGTTGTGGTTTCCTAGGACTTATTTTTTTTATAAATCGACGTGCAGTTTTTTCATTTTCTACAATAAAATGATCTACCTCTTCTAGAATTTTCTTTATTGAAATGGGAAGTACTTCTAGATGAATGTTTTCTCCTAGGCGGGTTGGTATCAAGTATAAAGCACCTGTTGTGGCGTGAGATAGGTTTTTCATAGTGGTAAATATAGTTCTAATTCTTAAATCTTGTATCCGTTGAACTTTGAATTTGTTATACAAAAGATGGTATTTCTTATCTACGTTTTTGATAAAAAATATAGTAAAGTAATGGTATGGTTGTTTTTAATTTAATTTGGGTGTATAAATTCGTATTAATGACATTGTTATTTTTTTTAAGTAAAAAACACCTTGATGCTAGTGCATAGCCTTAGTTAGGATTTGTTATTATACTGAAAATGAGGCGAAAAAATAAAATTTTATCCCAGTAAATTCAATGGATAAATAGTATTATAACTTAATTGAGAAAAAAAAGGGGGGATTGGTGTGAATTCAAAATCTAAAGAACCAGATGTGCTACTTCATTTTGGTATATTATAATATAAAGCGCAGCCTTTATAGACTGCGCTTTATATCTGTTTGTTGTTGTATTTCGTATTCGTAAGGTAACCCTAATCAAATACTAGTGATCTGGTAGTGTTTTCTTTTTAATGCAATTAAAAGCAGTTTCTGTGTTATTGGTGTAGAACTCATCTTGGCTTTTTCTTTTTTTCAAAAAAAAATGGAACAAATTTGCCTATGTATTGTTGCTTTTCTCAGCTATAGTCCTGCTATGAACTTCAAAAAACGCCTTATTTGACTTAGTTTCATCTCATTTTCGGTTGATAATGAAAAGTCAAGATGAGCTTATGTTATTGTTATTTTTCGATGACAATTTTTTGATGAAATTCCTTACCGTTTTGATCTTTGATTTTCAAAAGGTAGATTCCTTTGTTTAATGAATCAATGTTATACTGGTGACTTGGTTGGAACTGGAATTCTTTGACCAATTGACCTTTAATGTCAAAAAGCTGTAATTCTTGCAAAGGATTTTCACTTTTAAGTTTAAAAAAGCGATCAGCAGGATTTGGATATAGTACATTATTACCATCTCGAGAAAAAGATGGAGTGCTTAATTGATTGTTATTGTCAACAACACGATATATGATATCACTACCACGGTTAACGTGACCTCCAACATATAATTCGTTATTTTGATCTACTCCAAAAGTAGTAATACTTGGAGCAAATGGTCCGAATGAGGTTATAGTGCCATCTCCATCATTGGCTACCATAAGTAATTCATTGCTACAATAATCACCAAAGATATATTGGCCAACCATGTTTGTGTATTTGCTACCTCGGTATACGAATCCTCCTGTTATAGAGCAACGAAATGGTCTTCCGCCTCGTTCAAAGGTGGTGAAAGGGCTAACTAAAGTTTTGCCATTACATTCATTTGCGTTACCAGTTGGGTTAGCACCCTCGTAACAACGCCATCCATAATTCTGCTCAGCAGGATTGGCAACTACTTTGTTTACTTCTTCATGACCATTTGGTGCATTGTCGCCAACGTCAGCAATCCAAAGATCTTTGCCATCAAATGAGAATTTCCAAGGATTTCGTAGGCCATAAGCCCATATTTCATCTCGTCCAGTTTTATTGACAAATGGGTTGTCTTGTGGGATATATGGTGCAGGACGATCTACGTCTAAGCGAAGGATTTTTCCGAGTAGTTTGTTGATGTTTTGTGAGTTGTTTTGTCGGTCTCCACCACCACCACCATCTCCACTACCTATATAGAGCATGTTGTCAGGTCCAAAGGTTAAGTGCCCTCCGTTATGATTCGGAGCAGGTTGATCGTAGGTGAGCAGGATCAACGCAGAATTTGGGTTTGCGCTAGTATTAGTACTCCTAGAATATCGTTCAATTACAGTGTTTCCAGAGGTATCGGTATAATTTACATAGAAATAGCCGTTTTCTGCATATTGCGGATGAAAAGCTAAGCCTAATAGTCCTTGCTCATTACCTCTAGAATTTATTTTGTTCGAAATGTTGAGGAATGGTTGTCCGTTTACAGAGCCATCTGCATTAATGATTTTGATTTGTCCAGCTTGCTCTGAGACAAAGAGACGGTCATCCCCTGCATTGGCAATAGCAGTTGGTCTGTTAAATCCGCTCGCAAAAACTTCTAATTTCAAATCAGGTTGTTGTGCAGAACAAATAGAGAGTGTTCCTAAGTAGAGTAGTGATAGTAGCTTTTTCATGGTTATATGATTGTATTAGAAATGAGATAACGCAAAAGAAGGAATATTTATTTTCCATTCATTTATTTGTTTCTTTGGATGTAATTTGATGTTTGCTCAGAAAACAAGCGTTTTAACTTGATGATATCAAACTATTCTACAATGTTTTTCTTAAAAAAATATAGAATAGTTTGATATTAAGAGGAATGTGTACTTAGAATGTTGTACTTGTTTTATGCCATATGGAATGTGTGTGTAGGCCAAAATAAATGGAATTACTTTTAGTTAATTTGTACTACAAAATTTCAGCATATTCAGTAACTAAGATCCTGCTTTGTTTTTTTATTCATTAAAGAAAAAAAATATCCATGTATTTCTCTGTGATTTCTGATTATAAATGGGTGTGGGAGATTAGTGTATTGTTGTTCAATACTTTTTTTTGATTAAATGGCTATTGGTGGATATCCCGTGCTGTGTATTGTGGTCTTGTTGTAAAAGAAAATTATTTCGTAAACTCTTGAAGTTCTTGAAGTGTCGTAGGGTTTTCGGTTTTGATAACTTTTTTGGTTGCCGTGTTAATTAAAACAGAAGTAGGGGTAGAGGTAACCTTGTATAGATTAAAAATATCATGATTTCCTGCTAATAACGTGAAGTCGTACTTGTTTTTTTGTAACATTTCTAGATTCTCGTCTTTGTTGGCATCTAGTTGGATAACTGCTGTTGCAGTAGTTTCTTGATTTTGTGTAAATTCCTGTATGTCTGGATAAAATTCACTGCAAACGGAGCATTGGGAGGAGGAAAAAATTAGTAATGTTTTTGGGGTAGTGAAGCTCGCTAGATTTGTGATATTCCCATTTTGATCTTCAAGAGAAAAATCTGGGGCATTAGTGCCTTCTTCAAGCTTTACAGAATCGAGTTTTTGCATCATTTCTTCTTGTTCGATAATTGGGTCTAAGAAGTTTTTGTGCTTAGTGAGTTTGAGCTCTTGTTGTTGTAGTGCTTGTTGTAAATTTTTTGTGTTAATGTAGTTTATACTACCAATGATTAGCGATATTATGATACCTGCAATTAAGAAATACGATGTTGTCTTTGTCATAATTTGATTGTGCTTGATGTGTTCTAACGGTTGATGAGAAATGAAATGTGTGTTTGTCTAAAATTTTGATTTGTACTTTAGTGTTTGTGTTCTAGATTGAGAAAAAGTGATCTAACATAGAAGAAGGTTATGTGTGCTTTTTTAGCGACTAAACATACAAAAAAACCATAAAAAGCAGCAAGGGTTTTGCCTTAAATTAAATTTTTGCAAAAGACTAATTTTGTAGTACGGAAGCGCTAGGAGGTTTGTAGTGTCAGGAGTGTGGTCTGTCGGTAGGCGCTGATCCTGGCTGTGTTTTTGTTGATGTAGTATTGTTTATGGGGTGATGTTGTGTGGTTTACAAAAAAAACAAACTTTTAGTATTGAATTTTTTTTGCAATTATAGTACATGCCTCATCAAGCATTTGATAAACGTTTTCGAAACCTTGATCACCTCCATAATAGGGGTCTGGTACAGATGTATTTTCATTGGGATGTACCTCGTTGAGAATAAGTTTGACTTTTTCTTTTTCTTTTTCAGAAAGTGCTAGTGCAATGACATCTCGGTAGTTGGCAGTATCCATGACATAAATGTATTCAAATTCTTCAAAATGATAAGGACTAAATTTCATAGCCCTTTGGTCAGTAATGTCGATATGATATTTTTTTGCTACTTCAATGGATCTTTGATCGGGTAATGCGCCAATATGATATCCTCCAGTACCCGCAGACGCTACTTCAAATTTGGATGGATCCAGTTTTGATTTGAGAATTCCTTCTGCAAGAGGTGATCTACAAATGTTGCCTAGACATACCATCAATATTTTAGTGCGCATAATTAGAGTGCTTTTTTATACTGCGAGCTTTTTGCCAAGATCTTCTACGTACTTACGGAATTGTTTGTCGGTAGTAGAGAGGTTATTTACGGTCTTGCATGCGTGCAACACTGTAGCGTGATCACGTTTGCCTATCTGTGATCCGATACTGGCAAGAGAGGCTTTAGTTAATTTTTTTGCAAAAAACATGGCCAATTGTCTTGCTTGTACAATATGACGTTTACGTGTTTTGGATTGCAGGGTTTCTACATCCATCTGGAAATAATCGCTGACTACTTTTTGGATGTAATCGATAGAAACTTCTCGCTTCGTATTTTTGACATAATTGTCAACAATATTTTTGGCAAGATCAATAGTGATATCTTTCTTGTTAAAAGAAGAGTGTGCAATTAATGATATGATAGCACCTTCTAGTTCTCTGATGTTTGTTTTGATATTATTCGCCAAAAATTCTACAATATCTTCTGGCATTTCTACACCATCTCTATAAAGTTTGTTTTTGATAATCGAAACGCGGGTTTCAAAATCTGGGTGATGTAGCTCGGCAGACAATCCCCATTTGAAACGAGATAATAAGCGTTGCTCTATATCTTGCATATCTACTGGAGCCTTGTCACTTGTCAAAATGACTTGTTTTCCATTTTGATGCAATTGATTGAATATATGAAAGAATACATCTTGCGTCCCTGCTTTGCCAGATAATAACTGTATATCATCAACGATCAGTACATCGATAATTTGGTAAAAATGCATAAAATCATTTCTGTTATTTTTCTTAACTGATTCTATGTATTGTTGTGTAAACTTTTCTGCAGAGATATATAAAACTGTTTTCTCTGGGTATTTGTCTTTGATGTTGACTCCAATTGCGTGAGCCAAATGGGTTTTTCCTAGCCCTACACCTCCAAAAATAAGTAATGGATTAAAAGAAGTGCCTCCAGGTTTGTTGGCAACAGCTAATCCTGCTGATCTAGCAAGTCTGTTAGATTCTCCTTCTAGAAAATTTTCGAAATTGTAATTTGGGTTGAGTTGTGATTCAATCTTTACATTTCTAATTCCTGGTATAACAAAAGGATTTTTTAACTCTGGACTTTTGCTTTTTATAGGGACATCAACTTCTTGGTATTTGACTGCTGTATGATTGGAACTAGGAATCTTTTCTGTAAATGGCTGTTTATTGCCATAAGTGTTTTCCATTTTGATAACATAAACCAATTTGGCATGTTCTCCTAGTTCTTTGGTGAGTGATACTTTTAATAATTTTACATAATGTTCTTCTAGCCATTCATAAAAAAACTTACTAGGTACTTGAATGCTTAATGCAGTTTCAGTTAGTTTTACTGCTTTAATAGGTTCAAACCATGTTTTATAGGCTTGTGCAGTAATGTTGTCTTCAATAAAAGACAGGCAATTTTCCCAAACCGATCTAGCAGTTTTACTCATTCGTGTCGTTGTTAATTTTCGGGGTTAGAGAACCAAATTTTAAATGTAAGTTAATAAAAAAACATAACTTTGTTTCGTCTTATCCTATTTATAATGTCTATAAATTTTTAGATCAAATTTTGTCAATGCAAGTTTTGTCATGTTTTTAACTAAATTACAATGCCTCATTTCAGAGGGACAAATATGTGAACAAAAAATGTAAAAAAAAAACGATATGCACAGTGAATTTTAATTATTTTTTTTGCATCATTCTTAGTGTTTACGGGATTTAGTAATAATTTTCCTTCATAAAAAATATATGTCAATAATAACAAAAACTCAGATTAGAGTACGATATGCAGAAACCGATCAAATGGGGGTGGTGCATCATGGTAATTACGCAACGTATTTGGAATTAGCTAGAATAGAATGGTTAGACCAACTAGGAGTGTCGTATAGGACTATGGAAAAACAAGGGGTCATGCTGCCAGTACATGCTATGCAATTCAAGTTTAAAAAATCAGCTTTTTTTGACGATAATCTGACAATAGTTACCATACTTCGAGAAAAGCCAAGAGCACGGATTATTTATGATTTTGAGATCTATAATCAAGAAAAAGAGCTACTTACGACGGCGTCCGTAACGCTGGTGTTTATGGATGTAGTGAGGAAAAAACCTATTCCTTGTCCGGATTACCTTTTGGAGCTTATAGAAAAAAATGAATGATCCTAAGGATTTTGTGTAGTTGTTTTTTAATTGAACGGGGATTATCGGTTTTTAATTATGATCATGATTGGAGATTTCAATTCCATGAGTGTTCTCGAATAATGATTGAATCGCAGTGACGTCTTTTTTACGTACCGCTATGGTTATTTTGCAGTCTAATTCTAGTTGTTGGTTTGTTATGGTGAGTTGCCGTTCTTTAATGATGCGCATTGCGATATTCATCATTGGATAAGGAAAAGAAAGCATAAACGATTTCGTGAGTATTTTCTCTATAATAATTCCTGTTTCTAGTGTAAGTTTGGCTGTGTTTTTGTATGCTTGTATCAATCCTCCAACTCCTAATTTGACTCCGCCAAAATAGCGGACTACAATGAGTAGGATGTTTGTTGTCTCAAAAGCTTGTAGTTGACCATAAATAGGCATTCCTGCAGAATTAGAGGGTTCGCCATCATCGTTTGCTCTGTAGCGAATGGGATCTGTGCCTAGTTGCCAGGCATAACACCAGTGTCTTGCTGCATAATGCTCTTTTTTGATAAGATCTAATTGAGTTTTGATGGCCAGTTCTGTCGTAACAGGAAAAGCATATCCATAAAACTTGCTGTTTTTTTCTTTAAATAGAATTCCTCTAACAGGATCATCAATGGTTTTATAGGTATCTTTCATGGATTTTAGTTAAGTCATTGTGGCTACCAAAATAATACTTAGGATCGCTAGTAGAATTCCTACCCAGTTTTTTGGGAGTAATTTTTCTTTAAAGAGTATAATTCCTAATAAGGTAGAAACGATCAAAATGGCGACATTATTGATTGTAAAAATAGAAGCGCTTTCTATGCCTTCGGTACGTAATGCTTGTATCAAAAAATAGATCGAAAAGTAGTTGGGTACTCCCAAAATGATACCGCCTATTAGGTTTTTTGCTTGTAGTGTAGTTTTGCCTGTCAACACTTGATACCCGAGTACAAGAATTCCTATAATTGCTGCAAAACCAAATATTGTTGCAGAAAACAATGAAATATCGTCTTGGGCTACATAATTTGTTTCTAGAAACTTGAGGCTCGTGTCGATAATTCCGCTGCCAACAAAAACTAGGATTGGGAATATGAGGTCTTTTTTAGAAATGGTAATCCCTTTTTTGGTTTTCACAGAGGTGAGATATACCGAGATCATAGCGATACTGATACCCATAAGTTTCCAAAAACCTGTACCTTCATGATATACTAGAATGCCAAATATTACCGGGATAGCAATACTCATTTTGCTTGCAACTGCAACAACAGATAAGCCGTTTTTTTGGGTAGTGATTGCCATTAGGTTAAAAACAATGATAAAAAACACCCCTAATAAGAAGGTTCCAAAAAACCAATTGTATTCGGTAATTGTAGTTAGGTCTATGGGGTTTGGATAACTTGTTATTCCAGAAATGCATGCAATGATGTAATTGACCACAATAGCTTGTAGTATGTTGATTTTGTATATGTCAAAAAATTTGAAAATAACAAAAATCAAACTGGACGCGAGAATGCTTAGCAGTAATGCGATCAAAATAGGTCATTTTTTAGGGTGAATAGTGCTGTTACATCTTCATTCTGGGGATCGTTGTTCCATACTTTAATTCCGAGTGACGCTGCTGCATTTGTGTTTTCTTTGGTGTCATCAATAAATAAGGTTTCTGATGGCACTAATTGATTCTCGTTTAACACAAACTCAAAGATGTCTGCATTTGGTTTTCGCATTTGAATCTCATGAGACAAGTAAAATTGCTCAAAACACTTTTTAAAATCTTTGTAAAAAGGTACGTGTTGTATGATCCACTGTATATGGAGTTCATTTGTGTTGCTTAACAGAAAGAGGCGATATTTTTTTTCTTGCTGTACTTGTTGTAAAAATTCTAAACGGTGTTTTGGAAAATCTAATAATATGCTATTCCAAGCTGTGATAAGACTTCTGTTGTCAATATTTGGAGCTATTGTTTGATACTTTTTAATAAAAGATTCGGTGCTGAGGAGCCCTTTTTCATAGGCTTTGTTCCAAGCAACTATTTCTTCAGAAGTATCAACGATTCCTAATTGTTTTAGCGCAGTGGTGGTTGCAGTTTTGTCTAGGTTAATGAACACATCTCCGAAGTCAAAAATTATATTTTTAATCATTTAGATAGGTAATTAGAGTATCATTGGTAATTATTGTTTTTGAAACGATTTTTCCATGTAAATGGGTAGGTGCTTTTGTTCCGTGGCCAAAGGTGGTTGATCCAATAAAAACGCGAGCTTCGTCCCAAAGTCCTTTGTCGATGAATTGTTGCAACGTATAACTACCACCTTCGATAATTACGGATTGCAGATTTTCAGAATAGAGTATTGTTAGGAGCTGGGATATGCTATCAGATTCAAAATCTAATTGATGATAATATGTGGTAGCTGTATTTGGAGGCAATGTTGTTTTTTCTGAGATAAAAACGAGTGTTTTGGCTTTGTTATCCAAAATACTAGCGTTTTGAGGTACTGTTGCCTTACGATCTATGAGAATGCGTACAGGGTTAGCTCCTTTCCAATCACGTGTAGTAAGACTAGGATTGTCTGCTAAGGCAGTTTTGGTTCCAATCAAAATAGCTTGTTCTTCTGCACGCCATTTGTGTACTATTTGGCGTGATATGGTATTGGTAATCCAAACAGGTTTTTGGCCTGTGCGCCTGTGCGCCTGTGGACTGATATATCCATCTGCAGTCATGGCCCATTTGAGGATGATATACGGACGTTTTTTGGTGTGAAAGGTAAAAAAGCGTTTGTTCAATAATTGACATTCTTTTTCTAAAACACCTACTATAACTTCGCAACCAGCATCAAGCAGTTTTTTGATCCCATTGCCAGCAACTTTTGCAAAAGGATCGATTGTGCCAATAACTACTTTTCTGATACCCGATGTGATGATCAAATCACTACATGGAGGTGTTTTGCCAAAGTGACTACAAGGCTCTAGACTTACATAGATTGTAGCTTTGGTTAATAATGTTTTGTCTTGTACTGAATTTATGGCATGGACTTCTGCATGAGCTCCTCCTGCTTTTTTGTGCCAACCCTCACCTATAATTTGTTGATTATACACAATTACACTACCAACCATAGGGTTGGGGTAGGTTGTTCCAAGCCCGTTTTGGGCGAGTTGTATACACCGATTTATGTAGCGTTCATTTGTTGTCAAAACTATAGTTTAAGTGTGATTTTTTCGGTTTTATCAATGGCATATGAGTGCGAAAAACTTCCGAGATAATAGGTGATCTTTCCCACATATTTTACATCGATATTTTGAGTATTCAGGGTATTGAGGAGGTTTCCTAAAAAGCCCTTTTTATGGTCATTATAGATTTTGGCAAGAGAAAATGTTCCGCGTATAGGGATACTGAATTCTTTTCTTGCAGGTACTTCAAAAGTTTCTGCAGAGATAGAACCCATATCAATTTCATTGACAAAAACATGAATGTCATCAACAGATAGACGACCTTCGATATGATTCGGGTTTTCAAAAACAGCATCGGCTTCTAGAGTCACATTTTGCAAACTCATTTGTGCTATTTTGATTGCAGCCACATGTTTGAATTGTGGTTTCTTGGTAATAGAACAACTGATAAGAAGGAGCGCTGAGAGTGCTAAAAAATAGTGTTTTTTGAACATAGAATTTTGTGCTTTTTTGTCGACGTAATAGTTTACGGAAACTGGCTGCGCTACAAAAATACGGAACTCCTCTTTTATTTAGATTGGAATAGCTTATATTCTCTAGTAATAAACGTACTCTTGGCCAGAAGTTTGAAAACAGAGCGGTTAAAAACGAGTATAAATGACTAAAAATGGATTAGATTTGCAAAAATATTCATAGTCTGTCAAAACTAGATTTCAAAGTTGAATAGACTTAAAAAATGATATTATAATGAGTGAAGTGCTAATTCGAAAGTTGATGCCTGAGGATAATAAGGTTTTGGCTGCAATGATCAGAACTGTGTTGATCGAGATGGGCGTGCCAAAGGTTGGTACTGCCTACGAAGATGTAGCGTTGGATGATATGTTCAAGACCTATGATCATGATCGGATGTGCTATTTTGTTGTTGTACAAAACGATGAAATTATTGGAGGCGCTGGGATTGCTCCCTTGGCAGAAGCAAATAGAACAGTTTGCGAATTGCAGAAAATGTATTTTTTGCCAAAAGCAAGAGGCAGAGGGGTAGGGAGTAGAATGATGGAAGTATGTTTGGATTTTGCTAGAGCGCAAGATTTTGATCATTGTTATTTAGAGACTTTGCCATATATGGAAGCCGCTAGAAAGTTGTACAAACGTTCGGGTTTTGAGTCATTAAAAGCAGCTTTGGGTAATACAGGACATTATAGTTGTAATATGTGGATGTTGAAAGAACTCTGAAGTACGTTATCAAAATAAGAAATCACAATGCGAACTGTGTTATACCAATTTCGGTATATAAATTCGTATTCATAATACTGTTATTTTTTTATATAAAAACACCGTGATACTATTGCATAGCCTTAGGTATGGGATATATGATATATGAACAAGGCATTTAGATGGAAAAAGAACAAGTCGATATGCAAAATTATATAGCTAATTCGGTATGAGATCTGTGTTTTTGAAAAACCTTACTGATGTATCATTATGATGCTGTCACATTGTGCTGTGTTTGTATTGGTGCTAGAGCTATAACAAATAGGAGTATATTTATAATCAAGTTTAATCGCAAAAAATCAATACCCCGATTATTTTGACACTTTCAGAATTTAAACAAATATTTTTGGAAAAATTGATACCTCTTTATGGAACTAATGAGACGCAATCGCTTTTCAGAATACTTATCAATCATTTTCTAGGATTACGGCCTGTAGATTTGATCTTACAAAAAGACAAAAAGCTTACCGAAACGCAGTATGAGCAATTAGCGAATCGATTGGAGCGATTAGTAGAAGAGGAACCTATTCAATATATTCTTGGCGAAACCGAATTTTTTGGATTAGCTTTTAATCTTACTAGTGATGTATTGATTCCAAGACAAGAAACAGAAGAGCTAGTCGCATGGATATTGTCATCTACTGCTGTAAAAAAAACGATATCCATATTGGATATAGGGACAGGGAGTGGATGTATTGCTATTAGTTTGGCAAAACAGCTCCCCAATGCAGAGGTGCATGCAATGGATGTATCTCCAAAAGCATTGGCAGTAGCCAAAAAAAATGCAGAACTTCATAATGTCGCTATTACATTTGTAGAACAAGATATTCTCGGGACCTCTGTATTATCAAAAGATTTTGATATCATTGTTTCTAATCCTCCTTATGTCAGGGAACTTGAGAAAGCAGAGATGCAAAAGAATGTTTTGGATAATGAGCCTGCACTTGCTTTGTATGTGCCAGATGCAGATCCACTCGTTTTCTATCAACAAATAACAAGACTAGCAAAGGAACATTTATCTCCAAATGGAGTACTTTTTTTTGAAATCAATCAGTATCTTGGGCAGGAAATGCGAACATTGTTAGAAGATCAAAATTTTGAATCGATCGAATTAAGAAAAGATCTATTTGGAGTAGATAGGATGATTAAGGCTCAAAAAAAAGAGCTTTAGCGCTTAAGAATATTAGTCCAGTTTTTTGAATCGAGTCTCTGTATTTTGTTTTTTAGAAACTAAACGGAGTAGAAACAAATTATTTGATGATATTATCAAATGAACCATAGAGATTGGTAATCATTGTACTGTGTGGCTGTGCTACATGTTCTGTATACTAAATAAAAATTAGCAGATCCGAAATGACTATAGAAGGACAAATCAATACACTACGAAAAGAGTTACAACAACATAATTATGCGTATTATGTTTTGGATAATCCTACAATTAGTGATTATGAGTTTGATATGAAACTCAAGACACTTCAAGAATTAGAAATGAAGCATCCCGAGTTTTATGATGCAAATTCTCCAACCTTACGTGTGGGGGGACAAATCACCAAAAATTTTGAAACCATTGTACATGAGTATCGAATGTATTCATTAGATAATTCTTATTCTCGAGAAGATTTGTTGGATTGGGAAACACGAATAAAGAAACAGGTGGATGGTGAGGTACAGTATAGTTGTGAGCTCAAATATGATGGAGCATCCATTAGTTTGACCTATGAGAAAGGTGTTTTGATACGAGCAGTGACACGAGGAGATGGGTTTCAGGGAGATGATGTAACCAATAATATTAAGACAATAAAAACAGTGCCTCTAAAATTGCAGGGAAGATATCCAGATAAGTTTGCCATTCGAGGAGAGATTATTTTGCCATTTGATGGTTTTAAAAAAATGAATGAAGAACGGGTTGCTGCGGGAGAAGAACCGTATGCTAATCCCCGAAATACAGCATCCGGAAGTTTAAAACTGCAAGATAGTACAGAGGTTGCAAAGAGACCATTAGCGTGCTTGCTCTATAATCTTACAGGAGATAACCTGGGGGTAGAATCCCAGATGGAAAGCTTAGAAAAAGCTCGTGAATGGGGGTTCAAGGTGCCAGATGCAGCAAAGTTGGCCAATAGTATTGACGAGGTGTTAGAATTTGTGAATTATTGGGATGAGCAACGGCATAATTTACCATACGAGACCGATGGGGTTGTTATCAAAGTCAATAACCTACAACAGCAAGAAGAGTTAGGTTATACCGCCAAAGCACCACGGTGGGCTATGGCATATAAATTCCAAACCGAACAAGCAGAAAGTGTTTTGAAAGAAATTACTTATCAAATAGGGCGTACGGGAGCAATCACTCCTGTAGCAAATCTAGAACCCGTGCAGTTGGCAGGAACAACAGTAAGGAGGGCTTCATTACATAATGCAGACCAGATAGCCAAACTTGATATCCGTGTTCATGATACCGTTTATGTAGAAAAAGGAGGAGAGATTATTCCCAAGATTGTAGGTGTTAATCTTACAGAAAGAGCTGTCGATTCTTTGCCAACAGTATATATCTCAGAATGTCCGGAGTGTACCACAACATTAATAAGAAATGAGGGAGAAGCACAGCATTATTGCCCAAATGTAACTGGGTGCCCTCCTCAAATTGTAGGACGGATACAGCATTTTATTTCCAGAAAAGCGATGGATATAGAAGGACTCGGAGGAGAGACGGTAGCACTACTAGTCAAAGAAGGGTTGATTACTAATTATGCAGATTTGTATGAACTAACAGTGGAGCAACTCTTACCTTTGGAACGTATGGCGCAAAAAAGTGCTGAGAATTTGGTTGCTGGGGTCGCAAAATCTAAAGAAATCCCTTTCGAACGTGTGCTGTTTGCTCTAGGAATTCGGTATGTTGGAGAAACAGTTGCCAAGAAATTAGTAAAACATTTCAAAACGATAACTGCTATTATGAACGCATCAGAGGAAGCATTGGTTAGCGTGGATGAAATCGGAATTAGAATTGCACAAAGTGTTAGAGAATTCTTTTCCCTAGAGGTTACAAGGATAATTATAGAACGACTTCGGCAGTATGGAGTTCAATTAGAAATCTCGGCAGAGGAACTGGCCGGTCAGACAGCATTGCTGCAAGGAGAAGTGTATGTAGTGTCAGGAGTTTTTCATAAAATATCTCGTACCGAACTCAAAAAATTAATCGAAAATAATGGAGGCAAAGTCTCTACTTCAATCTCTGCGAGAACTTCTTTTGTGATAGCCGGAGACAAAATGGGACCTAGTAAATTAGAAAAAGCGGATAAATTAGGTATTCCATTGTTAAGTGAAGATGAGTTTCTCGAAAAAGTGATGTTTGAAGCTTGATTATTTTTATACATATTAATTTCTTTTGGGAGTGCTACAACCAAAAAAATAGCATTACTGATTTTGGACTAAAGTGTATAGAACTCCTCTTGATTTTTCGTTTTGGACCGAAAATGATACTAGTTAAAATGTAATTGCAGGCCAAAATAGTAGAAAAAGACGCTAGTTGTTCGCCTGTAATTATTTTTTAAATAGCATTAGCTATGGAGAATATATGAACAAGGCATTTAGATAGAAAAGGAACAAGTCGATATGCGACAGTATATAGCTAGTTCATATAAGTGCTTTTTGATCTTTAGTATTCAGTTTTCTTATTTTGAATTTCAGGAAAATTTCTACCTATATTTTCTTTTTATTTTCTTTATCTATGTTTTGTTAGTTCATAACAGATATGGCGTCTTTTGTAGGTGTTCCTAGAATCTATAAGCCTTTACTTGGATTTGTGTGATCAAAGCTAATGATGTGACCTAGTTTATAGATAATCACAAATCGTAATATATTCCTCTTTTTGATAATTCATATTGAGGTAGAAGTGAAATATGTTTGGGATAACCAAAATACGTAGTTATACCAGTATTTGTACATAAAAGATTGTTTGTTTTTTGTGATAAGAATCGCTTGATCAAAATTTAGTGCAGATATTTTGATTTTGATACTACCTTTTTTATTTGATTTCAAAGATTTAAAGTGTCTAGAGAATTAAGATCAGAAAATTTTCGGGTTAGGATTTTGTCATTCAAAGTTTTATTGGAGATAAAAAAGTATAATTAACATAAAATTTCATATAAAAACTTCATGATATTAACTTGTTGTTTTTGTGTTTGTTATGTTGAGTTTTTTGCACATTCTATACTGTAAAAAGCAAAAAAAATAAAAAGTGAGGGTAGGGTATTTAAAATGTAATGCGTTTTATAAGTGTAGTAATGTAAACGTTTACAGCTTAATGGCAGAACCCGAAAAGCCAATATAATAGAGTAGGGAATTTTAAGTAAAAATTTTATCATGAAAAATTTATTGACATTGGTTGCAGCTTTAGCAATCACATCAGCAGCATCAGCACAATCAAGGACATGTACCGTAAAAACTCCTTGTGGATCAAGAAGCTATACAACTACTAGTTTTGTAAAAGGAAGTCATTCTGGAAATATTGTAACAGTAACCGAAGGTGGTACAGGTGCTGTTCTTGATACTTTTGAATGTGATTTTAGTACTCCTGAAACTGAAACAAAAGTTGGGAATTTTACAATTAAAACCTCTAGTGCTGGTTCTAATATTTCAGTTTCTTGTAATGCAAAAGAAGCACCTACAACACC
>CANLMN010000032.1 GCA_947492105.1 uncultured Aquimarina sp.
TAATTGCTTGTTTTCTAAACGTAAATTTCTAATAATTTTATTTCTACTTCTGAACTAATACCTAACTCAGAAATACTCGCTGGTAGTAAAATTGTTTCTCCTAGCGATATCTTTTCTGTAAAAGAACCCGTCTCAATCTGACCACTTCCTTCTACACACATCAAAACTTTAAAAGAATCCTGTATGCTATAATCCCTTAGAATCTGATTCTCTGTTATATGAATAAAATTAGTCTGAAAATAGGTTGTAGTTGCTAATGTATTTACAGTATTAATTGTTTTATCATAATCCAGCTTAAAATTCTTTTCTGCATTAAAATCCAACGCATCAAGAGCTAACTCTGTGTGTAGTTCTCGACTATTCCCGCTTTTATCTTTTCTACCCCAATCATAAACACGATATGTAATATCAGAAGTTTGTTGGATTTCGGCTATTAAAGCGCCTTTGCCTATGGCATGAATTTTTCCTGCACTGATAAAATAGCTATCCCCTTTGGTTATTGCCTCAAAGTTTAACAACCCTTCTATTTGGTTGTTTTCCAAAGCATTTTGATACGTTTCTTTGGTGATTTTTTCTTTAAAATCTACGATTAAATTGGCTCCTTCATCTGCCTGCATTACGTACCACATTTCTGTTTTTCCAAAAGAATTATGTCGTTCCTTAGCTAGCTTGTCGTTTGGATGCAACTGTATCGATAGATCTTTATGTGCATCAATAAATTTTATCAACAAAGGGAACTGTACTCCAAATTGCTGATACACTTTTTTCCCTACCAAATCCTCCTTATGTTCTTCAATTAGGCTTAATAAGCTAGTTCCTTGTAGTACTCCATTAGCAACAATGGATACATTATCTTGAACAGCAGAAAGCTCCCAACTTTCACCAACAATTGAAGAATCACTTGATTTATTAAGTAACCGATCCAACTTAGTCCCTCCCCATATTTTTTCTTTGATTATTGGATGAAATTTTAATGGGTATAGCTTATTGTCTTCATTCATTGTAATCTGCTTTTATAATTCTAATTAATCAATGTTTAAGGAATAGCTACAAAAGCTTGAGATTTACTATACAAAAACCTAAGTAGGTAAAACCCTAAAAAACATCCTAATAAAACTAAAGGTAGTAATTTTTTCCTGTTATTTAACAGGTTTTTATCTTCCATAAGATTACCTGTTTTAACTATATTAAAAAGCATCTGATGCATTTGCAACTCTTCTTTATCATCTGCAATTTCTCGAAGTAAATCATTTTTTTCTCTGATTAAAGAAGCAACTGTAGGTATCTCATTCTCATTGCCCAGAACGACAACTTCACTACTTAGATTCACTGACTTATTTTCTGAAATTTTTGCTATATAATCATTGATAAAAAGAACACTCTTTTCATTTTCTTTAATATTCATGTTCAACTTTTGATATGCTATTTTTTTCCTTTTAATAAAGTAATTATTCGATTCAATTTTTTCTAAAAAAGACGAAGAAAAACCTTCTATATTCATTACTTTTTCATCAAAATAGAAATGCATTTTATGAAATCGAAATTGATTGATATATTTTTGGCTTCCTACCAAATCAGGCTCTAAACTACTTATAATATCATGCGGAAGTGATGGTGATTCCATGCTTTTATAAAAATTTAGAATATCACCATAATCAACAACGGGTTCAATAGTGATTTTAGACAATTCTTTCAATATTCTCTGTTCAAAAAACTCATTCTTATTAAAATTATCGTACTCTAAACGCTGATTAAACTGTTTTACAAAATCATAGATATACACAGTACTATCATAGTTAGGCTCGATAATAATTTCTTGTACATAATTTTGTTTAGGAAAAAAATATTCCAAAACAAAACCTCCCGCTATTCCAATAATTACAACAGCAGCTAACATGAAGAATTTCTTCTTGAAAAAGTTAATTAAATCAAAAAAAGCAATTAGTATTTTCTTAAAAAAGGTACTTATCAACTTTAATAATTGTCCAAGATCAATCTCTTCACTATTTATCATTTTTTTTGTATCACTCATACTATTCAAAAAGTTGTTCAATTATTTTTTTTGTGATTAGATACGTAGGTTTTACCCCTGTAGTTCCTAATCCTCCGGATGCCAGCGTGCTACCTGTTTCCAATGGATTATCTGATGCATAGTATGCATAACGCACTTTAACCTTTGGGCTGATACTTCCCCGTAATTTGGCTGCAGCCTGTATAGCTTTTTGATAATGTGCACCTTCCATTTCTAATCCGATAACATTCCATGTTGATGTATGAAAAAAGCGTAAAATATCGCGATTTTGCAAAGATGTCCCCAAAACGGTAACCATAGCACCATCATAAACCATGATATCCTCGTCAGAAAAATCTTTTTTCTTTAATTTGTTTTTGAAGGGATAATTATCTGCTGTGCCTTCAAAAAGGTGAGCAGTTGGTATCATGATATCCCCCTTACCTCCTTCTAGAATTCCTGCTTTACCCATAATGGAAATAGATTTTACATCTAGATATACTTTCTGTTTTGATGTTCTATCATACGGTTTCAAAAGCTCATCCATGGTTTCATAAGCTTGCTCTCCAAAGGCATAATCCATTACAATAATCACCGGTTTTTCTTCGTCAAGAATCTGTTCTAATTCTTCTTGATACGTTCCTATTTTATATTTTGAAGTATCAAAAATCTGTACATTTATATTAGCACCACTACTATCTTTGATATACGTCATTCCTTGTTGCAGTGCTTTGTTTTTTACTTTGGCACGCAGCTTTTCGGAATTATCATCACTCAGAATTTCATAAACTTCAATTTCTGACTTGTCCTTAACTTCATTTTTAAGGGCTTCTTGCGCATAAAGTGTGTTCATGACACTATGCATATTAGCACTGATAATATGCAATGGTCTTTCTAGAAGCCCCAAAGTATCTAATTGTTTCTTAACGGTCGTTGCCCATATCTCTCCATGTATATGATGCCCCAAACGTTCCCGCAATACTGGGCTAAATGTTACGATACGTTTATCATCCTTGAGCACTTCATCCATGGCCAATTTTCCTAACCAATAAATAATATGCAAAAACCGTTCTTTGTTTTGTTTGCAGCTAAAACTGCTATAAATAGCACTCACTTCCTCAAAAGTTCTGCCCAAAATATTGGCAGTATGTGTCAATGCAATTTCTCGCTGCGCCTGCGTTAATTGCTTTGTTGATTTAACTGCTTTTTCTAATTTCTCCCAATCTCTGGATACATTTCCTTCATCATCATTGATGACGCTTCTCATAATTTTATGAGACTCGATAAACAAAAAAGTAAGATGAGTAAGTATATCATAAATTTCAGAACGGCCTCTTGTTACCTCAATATTCATTTGTTCGTCATCAATCCGATAACAATTTCTACGTCTTTTGGAAGGAATTATAGGCTTAAAATGTGAATCCTTATACCCTTCATCACTTGTCAAATTAATAAAACGACATTCTTCAATCCCATAAGGTAATCGATCAATCACATACAGCAAACCATCAAGCTCTACCTTATCTTCTCCTACAGATCCATAAATTTCTGGTCTCAGAATTAATAAAGCCTCTCGTAATGTTTCTCCCGAAACACCCATGGGTTTATAGAAACCCCTATTAAACAAATGTCGCATTGTAATATACATTCGTTCAATTGCACTGGAACTTTCCTGCGCACGGGTTCTCGTATGTGGTTTCATTCTATTCATAAATGTGTAAGTGTATATCCTTTCAAAAAGAGCTATAAGCTCTGTATTTTATTTAATACAATTCTATGACATTCTACAGTGTCTAAAAAAATATCAAACACAGTTTATCTCACTGCTCTATAATTGATGTATCGTCTCTAAAGCCTCGGCGATTTTGCGATCATTGGATAATCTTGGAAGTTTATTTTGTCCCCCTAGTTTTCCAATACTTTTCATATATTCCTGAAAACCATTTTCAGGAACTACTGTAATTTTTAGCGATTGTAGTATATGACCCGAAATTAAATCGTCATAATAACTATTTTGTTTTCGTAAAGCTACATCAATTATAGCTTCTAGTCCAACTAAATCTTTTGGTACCGATTTGAACTCTACAAACCATTCATGATACGGCAATCCATTTTCTGGTGTTACCTGAGGTGCCACGGTAAATTCGTTTACAAGAACCCCGGTTGCTGCTACCCCTTCTTTAAGTGCTTGCTCAACTTCTTTTCCTATTACATGTTCTCCAAAAGCAGAAATAAAATGTTTTATCCTACCCGAAACAATAACTCGATATGGCGTTGTACTTGTGAATTGTACTGTATCTCCTATATTATATCCCCACAAACCAGCATTGGTAGAAATTATCATCACGTAATTGACCCCAATCTTTACATCACCGATGGTTATTCTTTTCGGATTTTCATCAAAAAACGATCCACTTTCTACAAACTCATAAAACATTCCAGAATCTAGCTGTAATAACATCCCTACCTCATCCTGTTTATCCTGAAAAGCAAAAAAACCTTCTGATGCAGGATATAACTCTATACTTGGGATCTTCTTTCCTATTAACTTTTGAAAAGTGGCTCGATAAGGCTCAAAATTTACCCCTCCATAAATAAAGAGCTCAAAATTCTCAAAAAGCTCTGCAATATTTTTTCCAGTCCGTTCTTGTAATCGTTCAAAATACATCTGAACCCATGGAGGAATACCACTAATTACGGACATATTCTGGTTCACTGTTTCGTCGACTATTGCATCTAATTTGGTTTCCCAATCGTCAATACAATTGGTCTCCCAACTCGGCATACGGTTTTTTTGTAAATACCTCGGCACATAATGTGCTACAATCCCTGATAATCGTCCCAGTTTAATTCCATTTTTTTCTTGCATTTCGGGACTACCCTGCAAAAAAATCATTTTACCATCTACAAAAGAGGCCTTGCCTGTCTCTGCGATATAACTTAGAATTGCATTCCTAGCCGCCTTGATATGTGTAGGCATAGATTCTTTGGTCAAGGGAATATATTTGACCCCACTGGTTGTTCCTGATGTTTTGGCAAAGTACAGAGGTTTTCCTGGCCATAGTACATCGGCTTCTCCAGCTACTACACGCTCTGCATAAGATCGCAATCCTTCATAATCTCGTATTGGAACCTCTCGCACAAAATCATCATGTGTTTTTATAGAACTAAAATTATGATGCTTTCCAAAAGCGGTATTTTGCGCTTTGGACAACAATGTTGAAAATACTTTTTGTTGCGTGGCTACAGGATTAGATGCCCAACGCTCCATTTCTTTTCGAACTTTTCTAGCAAGTAATTTTGCCCCTACTGTTTTCAATGACATAAATTAATTTTCAAAATCAATAAAATCTGTTGGATTATTGGCATATCCATTGCTCCACAATTCAAAATGCAAATGAGGTCCAGTAGATAATTCTCCTGTAGATCCTGCTGTTGCCACTACCTCTCCGGCTATTACCAAATCACCTTGATTTTTGCTCAATGAAGAATTGTGCTTATAAACAGATAAAAGATCATCACCATGTTCTATAATTATTACATACCCTGTCATGGCTGTCCATTCTGCAAAAATGATTATACCATCTGCTACGGCTTTTACCGGAGCATCTTTTGCGACTGCAATATCCACTGCAAAATGGTTCTGTTGCTTGTCAAATTTTGCCGTAATAGACCCTTTTACTGGAGGAAACAAACTTCTGATATTCGTCGTGTTTTTGGCTGTCTGAAAAACACTATACTTATCCTCTCCAAGAACTTCCTCTCGCAATTTCATATCCTCTTCTGACGGCATCAAATCTACTTCACTTGGATCTAATTTTGCCAATGCAATTATAGAATCTTTATTAAAATCTAAACTTTTGACATCACCACTTAATACTTTTTTAATCGAATTATAATATTGATCATTTACTCGAATTGCTTGTTCTAATGAATCTGTGGTATACGCAATTCGTGTTGCTTTGAGATTAAGTGTTGTTGAAGAATACCCCGGTATATATTCACGTAATGGAGTAAAAGCAATCATAAAGGTTGTAAGTGATATCAATACTAGAGATCCAAACATTACCAAAACAAATACATTGAGCCTAGTAAGCTTAAAAGAAATTTGCTCCTCAAATGTATCTTCATTCAAAATTACCAAACGATATTTGTTCAGTAATTTTTTTGCAATTTTCTTCTGTTTCTTCTTCTTTGTTTTCATAACTCTTGCTACAAATATAAGAGTAAATTGCTATAAAATCTTGCAATTTGATAATGTCTTGTTTAGAAAAATCTTGGTCAAAATAGTATTCGTTTACTTTGATGGTTTTTAAACTTTCCTATTAGTTTAACGTCTAAAATAACAGAAACTACATATTTCTTATTAAATTTGTTTTTAAATTATAATGTCATGATAACAGCTAGTATATTTTTAGGAATGATTGGAATGCCGCAAATCATTATTATTGTGGTAGTCATTCTGTTATTATTTGGTGGAAGAAAAATCCCAGAATTGATGCGTGGACTTGGCAGTGGCATCAAAGAGTTTAAGGATGCATCCAAAGAAGATAATGAAGATCCAAAAATAGAATAAATAAAATTACACACGTCCATTTGATTATAAAACCAACTATATATTTGTTGGTTTTTTCGTTTTCCTGAGCAAACACATCTTGAATTTCCCTTAATACAAGAGTTACTTTGTATATTTAATTTTGGAATCTAACCTCTTTTCATCCGTCTTTACCCCACAAAAACATGCTTTTATCACTGTTTTTTTAATAAATTTAAAAAACAACTTCAACTACATCATTTTTATATCCTAGAAACGATACAATCAAAGAATAATCTAAATCATACCAATTAACATATAATCGTAGCTCAAAATAATTTGAACTATAAAATTGAAGCATAGCCGTAGCTACGGTTTAATTTTATCGTAAAAAATAGCAGAAAAAGACCCTAATTGGTAGCATGTAATTATTTTTTTAATGGTTTTGCTTTTACATAATTCTAAAGTTAAAGAGATACATACCCAAACCCTATCGTTTCTATAAAAATCCTCTAGAGTTCATGCGTTTTTTGATTATTTTTAATCCTCAAAACACCTCAAATGAAAACCAGCACACTTACAAAATACGCTTCTTATGCAATAGCAGTCTTAACCGCTACTCTTCTAAATCAATTAATTCTTAGCTATGTAAAAAATCATATCTCACAACAGGGATATTGGCTGGTATTAATCGATATGGCTGTGGTTGTTTTGATTTTTGCCCCTGCATTTGCTATTGTAGTGCATTTTTCTAAGAAATTCTCCAATGCATACCTCAAAACTTCCAAAAAAGTAGGTCGCAGCAGTAGAAAAGGAGTCCTTTGGGGAATTCTTTGTGCAGGAATTATATTATTCGCTTGTTATGCTTACTACAGACATGGCCTAAATATTGTTGCTGATATCACTATATGGACACAAACGAAGACAGCAACTTTCTTTTGATCCAGTTCCATTGTTGGGAGTATATAAGTAACGAAGTGATTTAATACCAAATTAGCTATATAATGACGCATATCGCCTTGTTCTTTTTCCATCTAAATGCCTTGTTCATATATCCCATAGCTAAGATCATGGTGTTTTTACATAAAAAAAACAACAGTGTCATTAATACGAATTTATACACCTAAATTGGCATAAATCAAAACACAACCCTTAGCACACTTGGAGTTACTCAATAAAAAAAAGCATCTGTTGTTTTCAGATGCTTTTTTTATTGAGTAATTTCACAGGAGTATTATTCTATACCATTGTTATGTTCATCTTGCCATTTTAGCAACTCTTCCCATTTGCCTTCATAAGCCATTTTAGCCTGTTTTCCCCAACTTCCAGGATTATGAATTTTATAGCGTTCGCCACCAGAGTTCAGAACTTCTTTTCTTTTTTCCAGCGTACTCTCGGAAAGTGCTTTCCAAGTTTTGATACCAAAACTATGGAATAATCCTTCGATTTTGGGTCCTATCCCCTCTACTACTTTGAGGTCATCTTGTATAATTTTCTTTCCAAACACTGCTTTTGCAGCATCAGAATCAAATACAATTGCAGCAGAAGCTGCTGCTGCAAAATCTGCCAAAGCCATTTTATTACTAGCAACCTCTGCTCTACATGCAGCCAAATCTGTTTCTAGTGCTGCACTTTTTTTCTTCCACATATCCAAATCTACCGCACTATTAGAACCAGCGTTGATTTTGGCGTTACAGTCTTCTAGTTGCTTTTCTAGTTTTGCATATTTTGCTTTCCAATTATCCAATTCTTCGGTATTGTCCTTTTCAGAAGAAAGAAATCTACCTAATAGATACCCTAATAATGCTCCCAACAAGAATAATAATGCTGGGATTATAATACACCAAATGCAATCCATATCCATAATTATAATTTTTTAAAGTGATTTATTGTTTAATTAATTGTGATAACTGTCCTTCTATTTTTTGCGCGTCCGTTTTTGCTATTGTTTGAAGCAACTGGCTCATCTGGACCTTTAGAACTTGCATCAATTTTATCCGCCGGAATACCGTTTTTGATAAGGTACATCTTGGCAAATTCTGCTCGTTCCTGCCCTAGGGCGATATTATTCTTTCTACGTCCTACATTATCAGTATGCCCCGTGACAAGAGTCTTTGCCCCATCTACTTTATCTAGGTAACGAGAAATATCTGCTATTTCTTGACGCTCTTCTGCCGTAAGGCTGATACTAGCTTGCCCTGTTTTGAAATATAGCACCAATGGATGCGCCCTGATAGTATCCCCTAATTTCTTCAAAGCATCTGCTTCGCTGTTATCAATTACACTAATTCCATAAGCGACAGGTCCCCTGTATATTCCATCTTCAGGAATCATTTCATTACGTAGTGCCCCAAACGTATTTATTTGCTTGGAAGAAATACCTTTATCTACAAAATAATTTTTTACCGCATTAGCTCTAGCAATACCTAAGTTTGGAAAAGAACCATTATATACTTCTTGCTCGGTATAATATCCTGTGATATCTATAGCTCTATCTGGATTAGCTGCAAGAAATTCTTCTAATTTTACAATCCCCTGTTTTACATCCATCTGTACTGGTCGCAAAACATCAAAACTAGAAGCATTGAAGTCTATATTATAGGTATTCTTAAACGCAAAACCCTTATCAATATCCTCAAAAGAAAAAGGATACGAAGTAAATTTTGGCTTTGTTGGTGTTGGAGTAGCTACCACTTCTTGTTTTTGAGGTTCTGCCCCAGTATCTGCTGTTCTACAACATAAATACCATTGTAAAATCATTCCAATGATCATGATTATGATAGCCCATAACCAGAATTTTGATTTAGTCATTTGGTTAATTTTTAATGTTAATGTTTATTAATTTATGACTTTTTTTCTAATTGCCACCAAACAAGCCCCCTAATTAGCTTATAATATTCGACAAAAAACACAATAATACTGTCAAAAACCTGTAGAAACAAAACGGCTATTTTTCAATAAATAAAAAATAGCCGTTTATAAATAATTGATATACAGACAAAAAAGTCAAATTTTAATCTCTTAGTAAGTAAAAAAATAGGTCGCTATATACTTGTTAAATATTGTTTATTTACATCTAGAAAAAATACAGGAAAAAAATTACAAATCAAACTTTATACCCTGAGCCAAAGGTAATTCCGCAGTATAATTGATGGTATTCGTTTGTCTACGCATGTAAACCTTCCATGCGTCCGAACCAGATTCTCGTCCACCTCCTGTTTCTTTTTCTCCTCCAAACGCGCCACCGATTTCGGCACCAGAGGTTCCTATATTTACATTTGCAATTCCACAATCAGACCCTACATGACTCAGAAATAGTTCCGCTTCTCTTAGATTATTCGTCATAATTGCAGACGACAACCCTTGTGTTACTCCGTTTTGTATTTGAATTGCATTTTCTACTGATCCCGTATACTTTAGAAGGTACAAAATAGGAGCAAAGGTTTCTTCTTGTACAATTGTATAGTTTGCAGCAGCTTCGGCAATGGCCGGGCGCACATAGCAGCCACTCTTGTACCCCTCACCCGTTAGTACTTCTCCTGGCACTAGGAGTTTCCCTCCTTCTTTTACTACCTCATTCAAGGCATTTTGATACAACAACACAGCATCCTTATCTATGAGTGGTCCAACATGATTTGTTTCGTCTAAAGGGTTTCCTATGCGAAGTTGTTCATAAGCACTAACCAAAGCATCTTTTACCTGATCATAGATTTGGGCATGTACGATTAATCTACGAGTAGATGTACATCGTTGTCCCGCCGTCCCCACTGCACCAAAAACAGCACCAATGGTTGTCATTTTTATATCTGCATCAGGAGTGACTATAATCGCGTTATTACCCCCAAGTTCTAACAGAGATTTCCCAAGTCTAGAAGCTACTTTTTGTGCAACAATTTTGCCCATCCTAGTAGATCCTGTGGCAGAAATCAATGGAATGCGCGTATCTGCCGTCATCAATTCTCCGACAGTATAATCTCCATTAATTAAACACGAAATTCCCTCTGGAAGCTGATTTTTTTCCAATACCTGGGTGATAATTTTTTGACATGCAACAGCACATAATGGTGTTTTCTCGGATGGTTTCCAAATACAGACATCTCCACTAATCCAAGCAAGAGCTGTATTCCAAGCCCATACGGCTACAGGGAAATTGAATGCCGAAATAATTCCAACTATTCCAAGTGGATGATATTGCTCATACATCCGATGTCCGGGCCGTTCTGAATGCATTGTGAAACCATGTAATTGACGGGATAAACCAACGGCAAAATCACAGATATCAATCATTTCTTGCACTTCTCCTAATCCTTCTTGATAAGATTTTCCCATCTCATAAGAAACCAATTTTCCTAATGCTTTTTTCTTTTCTCGTAATGCCTCTCCAAATTGACGAACAATCTCTCCCCTTTGTGGTGCAGGCTTTGATCTCCACTGATCAAATGCAGCCGTTGCCGTTTGTAGCACTCCCTCATATTGCTGCACAGTGGTCGTACTCACTTTTGCAATCAATTCTCCATCGACAGGAGAGTACGAACTCAATATCTTTTCTGAAGTATTCCAAATTCTTCCTGTAGAAGTTCCTGGATTTTCGGGAAGTATATCCAATTGCTGTAATGCTTCACTTATGCCAAAGTTTTTTATGATTTCCATTTATTTTTAACTTTTTACAATGTATGAGTATTCTAAAAGAATCTTGGATCGACAGGCATTTCGGTGCCACAATTTTTGCACGTACGTAAGGATTTGTTGCTATAAAAATCCTTAAAATGTTTTAGAAAATCTTTCTCAATATCCTCTAATTTGAAATACACTTCATGCAATTTGGTATTGCAGGAATCACAAAACCATAATAGGCCATCATTTCCCTCCAAATCTTTGCGTTTTCTTTCGATAACAAGTCCGATCGAACCTTCGTGGCGTACAGGGGAGTGCGGCACCTTTGCTGGATGCAAATACATATCTCCCGGTCCTAATAGCATGGTTGTTTTTTTACCTTCTTCTTGAATGTGCACTTCTATAGTACCTTCCAATTGATAAAAAAGCTCTTCGGTTTCATTGTAGTGGTAATCTTTACGCGCATTAGGTCCTGCAACAATCATTACGATATAGTCCCCAGCATCTTTATATAAATTTTTATTCCCTACTGGAGGTTTTAACGTTTCTCTATTCTCTTCGATCCAACTAGTGAGGTTGAAAGGTTTTTTAACTGACATTCGTTTATTATTTCTAAATTATAAATAACAAAATCAAGATTTAGCTCTTGCCACACCCTAATTTATATTTTGGTTTATTTGCGGGTGTACGTTAGCCCTGTACTATTTTGAACATCTGATCACACTTTTCGTATTCTGAATAAAAATAAGAATACTCTCTATATTTTATAACCTTATCAAAAACGAAACAGAAAAGCCTAAGATTCTTTCTGCCAAATTCAAAATTCATCAGGCGTAACGACAACCTTTAATTACCATTGAAGATACAAAATGTGCCAATGCATTTCCTAAAAGTTTTCTCCTTTTTTTATGTTACTAATTAATTTAAACACACTCAACAAATCGAACCTTCATAATCAAAAAAGAAGCCGTCGACATCAAAAATTCCTTCCCTCATTATTTCAATTTCCTCAACTTGTTTTTACCTCTAACACGTATAGCACCACTATCTACCACAAAAAAGTACCCTATCCACTCAATATTGAGCGTAGTTTTGCTAGAAACATAAAATCAAACCACATCCACAGATTCAAAAATATGTAAGATTAACGACACAAAATCCTACAAAAAGAAAAATCAATGTATTCTCAACTCAAAACAACACCCTGCATCGTACATCATATCTTTTGGACTTCAATGTCAACAAATTAAATAAATTAGTTGATTATCAATACTATAAAATAACTATTTATTGCAAAAAGGGAAAAAACTATCCAATTATGATATGGATGAGAAATATATTTAGTTACATTTCTCGTGTTTTATTTTGATTTTTTAAAAACAAAATCGCCCTGTTGATATGAAGAACAACAAGGCGATTTCAAACTAACTAACCAACCAAATCTTTATATAAAACCTAAAAAAGGTGTTTTAACTTTTTTTATTTACATATTAACGACAAAAAAAACACTTAATTGTATGTTATCAGTAATTTTTTACATTTAAAAATAAAAAAATCGATAAAAAGTAATTTTTGCACTTTTTCAACTAAATTTCTTGAAAAAGTATGTTACAATCTCTGTGCCAAAAAACGTTTTATTGTTTCAAAACCCTTTTTTTTTGATGTTTTTATTCTTTTTTATGAATTGCCCAAAAAACTTTGAAAGTACATCCGTACTTTTGCACCTACTACATTGCAACCTAAGAATCTATTTTAGTTTTCTATTATTTGTTGCATATAAACACGATCAGATTGAAAAAAGACTTAAAGTTTGCCGTTATAGGAGGAGGTAGTTGGGCGACAGCAATTACAAAAATGCTCACCGAAAACGTTTCTGAAATTGGTTGGTACATGCGTAGTGTTTATGCCATAGAGCATCTCAAAAAACAACAGCATAATCCAAACTATTTGAGTTCTGTTGCATTTGATATCAACCAACTCAAATTGAGTAATGATATTAATGAAATTGTAGCCTATGCTGACTACCTGATATTTGCAATACCCTCTGCTTTTGTTTATTCAGAATTAGAAGAACTTACTGTTCCTTTGAAAGACAAAGTTATTTTTTCGGCAATTAAAGGCATTGTTCCTGAGACTAGCCTTATTGTAGGAGAGCATTTTCATGACACCTATGGTATTCCATTTGACCACATCGGTGTTATCACAGGGCCTTGTCACGCCGAAGAGGTTGCCTTGGAACGACTTTCTTATTTAACAATCGCCTGTAGTGATGAAAACAAAGCACAAATAATTGCGGACAATCTCAGTAGTGAATATATTAAATGCAAAATCAGTGACGATATAATTGGAACCGAATATGCTGCTATGCTCAAGAACATCTATGCAATTGCAGCTGGTATTGCCCATGGACTTGGTTATGGCGACAATTTTCAAAGTGTCCTAATGAGCAATGCGATCCGGGAGATGAAGCGTTTTATTAAAAAAGTACACAAAATGAAACGAAATATCAATGATTCAGCATATTTGGGGGATTTATTGGTTACTGGGTACTCTGTTTTTTCTCGTAACCGAATGTTTGGAAATATGATTGGCAAAGGGTATACCGTTATGAGTGCACAAATGGAAATGAATATGGTAGCAGAAGGCTATTATGCTGCGAAAAGTGCACATCAACTAAACGAAAAGAAACAAGCTCGTACTCCTATTATTGATGCCGTTTATGAAATTCTATACAAGAATAAAAATCCAAAAAAAATCTTTAACAAATTAGCCGACAAACTGGATTAATCTGATTATATCACCTCAAACAACTTCCCTGGAAGAGGGCGTATTACCCCCTTGAGTTCCATCGTTAATAATTGCGAAGCCAATTGAAAGGTAGGTATCTTACATCGTAGTGCTATAACGTCTAATAGTTGTTTGCCATTGTTTCGCAAAAAATCATAGATCTGCTGTTCTTCTGCACTCAATTCTACAAATAACTGTTGTTGTACTCCTTGTTTTGGTGCAGTATTCAACTCCCAATTGAGAATATACAACAAATCTGCCGCACTAGTTAATACGTGCGCCTTTTGAGTTTTGATCAATGTATTACAGCCTTTGCTATAGGGATCTGTAACTCTTCCCGGAACAGCAAACACATCTCTATTATAAGAACTTGCCAATTCTGCAGTCACCAAGGAACCTCCTTTGTCTGCACTCTCTATCACAATTGTAGCCTCACTAAGTCCTGCAATAATGCGATTGCGACCCAAAAAATTCTTTCTATCAAAAGAATCTGTACTCCAATAATCTGTATAGAAACCTCCATTCTCTTCCACTGCTGTTACATATTTTTGGTGCACCTTGGGGTATATTTGATTAAAACCGTGTGCTAAGCATCCTATGGTTTGCAAACCATGAGACATTGCTGCCTTATGGGCACAAATATCCACTCCATAGGCAAAGCCAGAAACAATTACAGGATCCAAGGGAGTCAGGGATGCTATCAACTCTTCACAAAACGCACTACCGTAACTAGTAACCTTACGCGTACCTACAATACTGATCATCTTTTTGTGTTGCAAATTAATATCTCCCCTACCAAAGAGTACTACTGGGCTATCAATACAATGCTTCAGTCGTTCTGGATAATCAGGATCATCATAGGCCGTATAGTTGATGGAGTTATGCTCCATATACCGAAGTTCTTTTTCTGCCTCACGCATATGTACTGCATCGTACAGCCCCTTGAGCTTTATCGCACCTATGCCGTCTATTTTCAGTAATTCTTCTTTTCTGGCTGTCAAGACCCCTGTAGCACAACCTACATGGCGAATAAGTCTTTTTACAGAACTATCCCCCAAATTCGGTACTCGCTTGAGCGCTAATAGCGCCAAAATTTTTTCCGTATTCATAAATTTTTGATTGCTCGAGATACGTCATGGGGTAGGACTCCGTATCGACGCTATGCAAGAAACAAAAAATCCTTGCTATTCACTAAAAAATCTATCCTGAATTTTGTGTAATCCTATTTTTACGTACCTTTGATATTATGAATGTAGTTACGTATATCAGTGATTTATTATATAGGTATGAGTGTGTGATCATACCGGAGTTTGGAGCATTTTTGACACAACGAAAAGCGGCTCAGGTTTCCGGTACCCATACTTTTTATCCACCTCAAAAAGCATTGTCATTCAATCAACAATTACAAAATAATGATGGATTGTTGGCAAATTATATTGCTAATCATGAGAACTGTTCCTACACTGATGCATTAGCAAAAATTCAATATTTTACTGTTTTTCTACAATCGGAGTTACAAGCAAACAAGAATGTAAAACTGGATCGTATTGGCACTTTTTTTATTGCTGCAGAGAACACGATTCATTTTGAACCAGAACAACAAATAAACTACCTAGCCGAATCCTTTGGTCTAAGCACTTTTTCTTCTCCAGAAATCACAAGAGAAGTACAACGCGAAGTTTTGAAAGAGGAGGTAGTTGCACTGGAAGAAAAGACACCTATTACATTTACTCCAGAAAAACGTCGCCAGCGTCCTTATCTCAAATATGCTGCAGCTGCAGTAATTGCTGCTAGTCTAGGGCTATTCGGCCTCCAACACTATAGTAACTCTGTTATAGCTTACAACACTGATGTTGACCTACAGGTATCTAATACGGTCAAAAAAGAAGTTTCTGAAGCTAGTTTTGTTTTTGAAACTGACGACACGCTTCCTGCTGTTTCTTTGCACATCACAAAAAAAGAGGTTTCTAAAGGAAAATACCATATCATAGCGGGGGCATTTCGTTTTAAAGAAAATGCTGCCAAAAAGGTAGCACAATTGATTGATCAAGGTTTTGACGCTCATATCATGGAAAAAAATGTCTATGGACTACATCAAGTTGTTTATGAAAGTCATGTAGACAAATATGAAGCTCTTGATCAGTTGAGATTTATCAAACAAAACAACAATTATAGTGCGTGGCTATTGGTACAAGAATTGTAACCATAAATATTATAAAACTTACGAAAATGTAAGTGATCAAATTAATATATATAGTCGAATTCAAAAAATAGTCTCTTTACAAAAAGTTCGTCTATGCAACACAAATATCCCAAAGAATCCCTCACCATACTCACCGATCTGGTGCTTCCGAGTGAGACAAACTTTTTAGACAATCTTTTTGGAGGTGAGCTATTAGCTCGGATGGATCGTGCTGCCAGTATTGCTGCCAGAAGACATGCCGAACAGGTTGTGGTCACAGCATCTGTGAATCATGTTGCTTTTAACAAAAGTATCCCTATGGGTAGTGTCGTAACGGTAGAGGCCAAAGTATCCAGAGCTTTTAACACTTCAATGGAAGTCGTAATAGATGTGTGGGTAGAAGATCGCAAAAACGGCCTTAAAACCAAAGCTAACGATGCCATATATACCTTTGTAGCATTAGATGACAATGGCAAACCAACGCTAGTTCCTCCAATTGTTCCCGAAACAACCGTAGAAAAAGAACATTATGATGCTGCATTACGCCGAAAACAATTAAGCCTAGTTCTTGCTGGAAGAATGAAACCACAGGATGCTACCGAGCTGAAAGCGCTATTTATCTAAAACTTAGGTAAAGCCTAAAAACATCTAATATTGCAGATTGAAAAATTGGGCTATTACCTCACAACCCACCTTTCTGGGCGAAGTCTCTATCCTGTAAAATAATACCATTTAAAAAATAATTATGGGATACAAATCAGGGACTTTTTCCGCTATTTTTTTACTAGAAAAATAAACCGCAACTACGGCTATGTTTGATGTTTCTGTTGAGGCTCAAACAAAAAAATCTTAATTTTTCTTTCTGGTAAATTCAAACAACAAAGATGGAAAAAGAACAAGGCGATATACGACATTATATAGCTAATTTGGTAGTACTACATCTTATAAATCCAATGTTGCGGATTGAGTCTTGTCGCATTTTGGTAAATCAAAAATTTCATAATAGCCCGTCCATTTGTTGGATTCGTCCGCACCTTTCCTATCGCATCTTTTGTCCCCACTGCTTGACCTTCTACCACAGAAATCTGCTCTAGGTTATAATAGGTAGTAATAAAGTTACCATGCCGTATTTGCACTAATTTACCTGCTCCTCGGATAGATTTGATTGTTGACACCTCTCCTTTAAAAATAGCTCTTGCTTCTTCTCCTGCTTTTGTTTCTATCTCGACACCACTATTATTAATCGTGATATTCGGAATTGTTGGGTGCGCTTGTTTCCCAAACTTTTTGACAACCTTACCTGTTAGTACTGGCCAAGGCAATTTACCCTTATTTGCAGTAAAATTTGCTGCCAATGCTTTAGCCTCTGCTGTAAGGGCAAATTTGGTTGAAGATGCTTTTTCTCCTGCTTTTTTATTAGCGCGAGCAATTGCTTCTCGTATCAATTTTTCAATTTGCTTGTCTATGGCATTAGCCTCTTTTTGTTTTTTTCGTATTTGCTTTGTAAACTCTCCTTCTTTTTTACGAATTTGACTAACCAATTCCTGCTGTTGCTTTTTTTCTTCATTAAGCTTAGTCTGTGCAACTCTATTCTCATCAATGAGTTGTACTTTTCTCTTTTTCTGAGCTACTAAATCTATATTCAGTTTTTGTAACAGATCCGTTCGATCCTTGATATGATCTGCCTGCTTCTTACGGTATTTGGTATACTGATTCATATATTGCAAGCGTTTATAGGCTTGCAAAAAATCCTTGGAAGACAACAAAAACATAATTCTACTCTGCTGCGAATTACTTTTGTAGGATTTTACAATCATTTGAGCGTAATCCTTTTTTAGTTCCTTAAGCTCCTTTCGATACGTTTCAATTTTTTTGGTATTTCCATTAATTTTTCTGGTCAACAAATTGGCTTGTTGATTTGTTATTCTAATAAGATTTTGTCGTGTGTCTATTTGAGAATTAAGACCTTCTACTTGATCTAATACAGACAACTCTTTGGCTTTATTGTTTTTTTTGAGATTATAAATGCGGTTGAGCTCCTGTCGTAATTCTGCACGACGACGTTCCAGTTGTTCTTGCTTGGTCGCTTGACCAAAAATATTAGTACAGAAAAAGAGTAGGGCTATAAAAGTGCAATATGTAAAAAAACGTTGCGTCATTTAATCGTAATTTGTTTTGCTCCTGATGGAATACTAAAAGGAAAACTCACCTTGGCGTTATATTGAATATCCCTAAATTCCATTGCTATTCGGCTTTCTGTATTCGTTTGTGATGCTTTTATTTTCATTGTTTTTGGAAAATCCTGATCTCCTACTTTTTGATATTCTGGATACTCCATCAACAGTGCTCTATCTTTTGTTGTTTGTGTAATTTTTTGGTTTTGAAGTTTAAAATTATCAGCTCGTATGGCAAACAATCGCTCAAATAAAGTAAACTCTTTTTTAGGGACAACAGTATAATGTGTTGCCTCTGCTACACTCGTATACTTTTCTTTTTTGAGATCAAAAAGTGCCTGTCCAAGCAATAAATTCTGCACCTTTTGAAAATCCAGCTCTGTCCCTAACCATTTGCTCAGCAGACTAAAATCTCCGTCAAAATACGTACCATTAATTACTTCATAATACTGCACTCTTGAAGGTGTGATCAATGCTTTTGCCACTACGATGAGACCCCCAAACTTTACACTAAGCCAAATATTCTTATCCTTTTCCATTCGCAAACTAGCCGTGAGATTTGCAGTTTTATTACCATCATCATAGGTTGCTTTTATTCGTGCTTTTAGACTTTTAAAGCGAAAAGCGTTGTCATAATGATTGGCGATTACTTTTTTGGTATTAAGAAGTGGCACCTTTGTATCTCCAGAAGCAATTTTGGTTGTTTTACACGAAGAAAACAAAAACACCATTGCAACAGCGCATAACAAGAATCGTATAAATAATCTCATGAACTATTTTAATTTGAATTGAAGCTGTGCTGCCTTTTTCTCATAAGTTGTAGCTTTGGACACTTCGCCCAATCGTTTATATGCCTTTGCAATTTCTTTATAAAAATCTGCTTCCATTTTGGTATTATCAATAATATAATCTATTCCTGCATTCAAGGATTTTAAAGCCGCTTTGGGATTTTCTATTTTATTGTTTGCAATCCCATTAAAAAGGTATAGAATCGGCTGTGCAGGGTATTTTTCGATCCCTTCTTCACTTAACAACGCTACTTTATTGAATTTATTAAAATCCATCTGAATTAAGATTTTACTCTTGAGTAATTCAAAGTCTTGAGATATATTTTCTGATATCGAGTTATAGTATCCAAGATTTTCGTCCTTACTTCCTTTCTTTAATTTGAAGTCACTCAGAATCATGTAAATCTTATTATTATCCTCATCATTAGCAAACCTCTCTATCAACTCTGTCAATTTGGTTTGCATTCTCGGATTTTTCTTTACATAAATCAATAAATCATTAATCATATTGTGTTTGAACTCCTTGCCTATTTCATCCTCTTTGAGTACGATCATAATAGATTCTATCGCAGAATCAGAATCCCCTTTCTCTAGATATTGTTTATACAGAGCATAATGCACTATTTTGGAATCAGGGACTTCTTTTTCTAATTTTTTGGATATATCATAAGCTTTATTGGGTTCTCCTTTTTCATAGTAATAAATAATAAGCTGAAGATAACTTTGTTCATCCGTTGGATCTTCTACGATCTTCTTTTTCAATCGTTCTACACTCCTTTTCCAATGTTGTTTCTCATCTTTGGCTGACGCAGAATAAATATTTTGTCGTTTCCAACTACGATCTTTTGATTTTCCATATTTTGCATCAATATCATCTAGTAGTATGAGAGCTTCTTCATACTGTTTATTTTGATATAGGACATCTACTTTAGCATTCTCATATTTAGGATTTTTCTTGACCAAATTATTGATGACCCACAAGGCATTTTCAAACTTATCATATCGATAATAAAAACGGTACATAAACTCTAGAATTTCTGTCCTGTGAGGGGCTAATTCTAGTGCTTTTTTATAATTCTTATCTGCCTCATCATAATGTTCAATTTTGTCATGATTTTTGGCCAATTCAAAATAGATATAACCTTGTTTATCATTGATTTTCAAGGCTTTATTCAAAGCATAAACTGCCTTATCATGATTTCCTGTACTTTTTAATTTTAATGCCTTAAAAAACAACTCATTAAACTGATCAGTTACCTCTCCCAAATCATCTTCATTGATATCTTTTTTATAGCTTTGTTCTTGAGCAAAAACAGGTATCGTAGTCCTCAAAAAAAGAAGAATACCAAACATTATGTTATACCTTTTTGTCATAAAGCTATTCTTAAAAATGATTTTAGATTACTGTATATAAAAATAAGAATTCTAAAACAGACTACTCGTGTTAATTACAGATTTTGAGCAATTTATATCACAAAAGCTATTTCATGTAAGTATCTATAAATGCTATTCCAAAACACAGTAATCTCCAATACTTATTGCCGTAAACTTTCCATCAAAGGTTGCATGATTTCCTATCATAGCATTATCAAGGTCTGCATTTTTGATGGTTGCCGATTTCTGGATCAAGCTATTAGCAATTTTACTATCAGAAACTACACTATTCTCTCCTATGGATACATTAGGTCCGATTACTGCATTTTTTAGTACTACATTATCTCCGATATAACATGGTGGTATAATTGTGGCATTTTCTAAGGTTACTGTATCCTTGACCAGCGGTACCTGTTCTTGCTCCAAAAATCCTAACATGCGTGTATTGGTTTCTACCGTTACTGCTTTGTTTCCACAATCCATCCATTCATCAATCTTTCCTGGTACAAAACGATACCCTTTGGCTTGCATCTGTTTGATTCCATCATTGATTTGATACTCGCCCCCATGAATAATATTATTATCCAATACGGATTGTAATTCATTTTTGAGTACTGCTCCGTCCTTGAAATAATAAATACCGATCACTGCGAGATCAGACACAAATTCTGCTGGTTTTTCTACTAAACCAGTGATTTCCTGTTGTTCATTGAGTTGTACAACACCATAGGCACTTGGATCTTCTACTTGCTTGACCCAAATAACACTATCAGCATCTGCATCTAGCGTAAAATCGGCACGAAACAAGGTATCTGCATAAGCGATTACACATGGTCCAGAAAGCGAATCTTTTGCACACATAATAGCATGCCCTGTTCCTAGGGGTTTGTCTTGGTAATAGATTGTACCCTTTGCTCCTAATTGTTCTGCAATAGCTACCAAATCCTGTTCTACTTTTTCTCCAAAATCTTCTCCTATAATAAAGGCAATTTCTTCGATATCTGTACTTAACACTTTGGCTATATCCTCTACCAAGCGATGTACAATTGGTTTTCCGGCAATCGGAATCAAAGGTTTTGGAACTGTTAATGTGTGTGGTCTAAGACGAGATCCTCGACCAGCCATTGGAACTATTATTTTCATATCGTCTTTTATATTTTAGTATTCGCAATGTTCCAAATCTTATCAAAATGGAATAACTATTGATTTTTATTTTGTTCCGGTACTACCAAAACCTGCTGCTCCTCTGTGAGTTTCCGAGAGTGCTACGACTTCATTCCAATCTGCACGTTCATGCTTGGCAATTACTAATTGTGCTATACGCTCTCCGTTCTCTACCAAGAAAGGCTCACTAGATAGATTCACTAATATCACACCGATCTCTCCGCGATAGTCTGCATCAATCGTGCCAGGTGCGTTAAGTACCGTTACTCCATTTTTTGCAGCCAAACCACTTCTGGGACGTACTTGGGCTTCATATCCAACAGGCAACTCTATAAACAAACCTGTTTTGATAATTGCTCGTTCCAAAGGTTTTAATGTCATACCCTCTGGTATATTAGCCCGCAAATCCATTCCTGCAGATGCCTCTGTCTCATAATTCGGTAATGCATGTGCTGATTTATTAATGATATTTATGGTCATACTGTATCTTAAACTATTTCTTTATTAATTGTATGAATTCCTTTTTTTCTCCAATGTATAAAATTACTAAAAACAGCACGAACATTGGAATAGAATAATAGTAATTCCTATCAAAAATATAAAAGGAACTACTTGACAATAGGATCGACAGCCCTATATATCCCAAAATCTTTTTCAAATCATAAGGGATGTAATAAAATTTTCTGCCAAAATACCAAGATAATCCCATCATTGTACCATATGCCGCTAATGTGGCCCATGCAGATCCCATATAACTGTACTTTGGAATCAATATGAAATTAAGAATCAAAGTTATCAGTGCTCCGATTACCGAAATATATGCACCAAATTTGGTACGGTCAGTGATCTTGTACCAAACAGAAAGATTATGATAAATTCCTAAACAGAGATTTGCTAATAAAATAACAGGTACAATCCCCAAAGCTACCCAATAGACCGCATTTGGAAGCAACAAAACCTTTAGTAGATCTATAAATACCACGACAAATAGCATGATACCACTTCCTAGAATAGCAAAATATTTGGTAATTATCGCATAAGTTTGTTTGGCATTCCCACTAGTGGCGTGATTAAAAAAAAATGGCTCTATTCCTAATCTAAATGCTGTACTAAATAGCGTCATAAATACCCCCAGTTTATAGCATGCTGCATATACTCCTACTTCTGCATCGGCTACATCTTCTGGTAATAAATATTTTAATAAAATTTTGTCAAAAGCCTCATTAACCGAAAAAGCGATACCTGCAATCAGTACGGGTACTGCATAACGCATCATAGATTTCCATATCTGTACATCAAATTGTAATCGCACTTTGGTATAAATCGGTAACAAGACAACTAATGTAAGTCCACTAGCGACCAAATTTGCCAAAAACACATAAATAATCTGATCATCAAAGTCTACAAAGCTCCAGAGATCGGATGATGCAATTAAACGAGGTAACAGTAAAAAAAAGAATAAATTGAGACCGAGATTTACCCCTACGTTCGCAATTTTGATCACAGCATAGCGCATTGGTTGTTCATTGACTCTAAACCATGCAAAAGGCACTACTACAAGAGCATCCAAAGCGAGAATCCCAAGTGCATAAATCAAATGAATTTCTTTAAAATCCAATAACGCTGCTAGTGGTCCTTTGAACATATAAGTAATCCCAAAAAACACTAATGTAGTCACCAATAATGTTGTGAGCGCAGTTCCCTGAATCACTTTTTTTCTATTTGCATCTTTGGTAATAAATCTAAAAAAAGCTGTCTCCATGCCATAAGACAAAAGCACATTCCCCAAAATAAGATACGCCATTAGAGAAGAGTAGACTCCATATCGTTCTGTTCCCAAAACCGAAGTAAAAAGAGGAACCAATACAATCCCTAATACTCTCGGAAGGACTGTAGACAGACCGTAAATAAATGTTTGCTTGAATAGCTTTTGAAAAACCCCCAATCTGATAATTTTGTTGCTTCAACCAGCATTATGCGTCGGAATACCTAGGCTCAAAAATAGTAATATAATTTGATCATTTCTAAGGAAACAAGTACTAGCAATAGCTTCTATTCCAAAAAATTTTGCTTTTTTAGGTTTTGAACCTTAAAATAATAAGGTTTTTGATCTTTTAAGCATTTTATGACACATTCATCCTCTCCTAATTTGAAAGGAAAAGCATCTTTGTCAAAAGACACTACCTGATTTTTATATTCCTTACCAACATCATCGCTCATAATCAAATCCTGAGAGAAGTTTTCAAAGAACCCTGTATACCTATCTCCAGTATCAGACAATTCTAATTTTGTTCCCCTACCACGGAAATAAATACTATCAGCAAGCAAAGTCTTTCCTTCTTTTAGAAATATAGTCACTGTTGTTCCTGCAATAGCGGTCTCAAAATATGCCTTCTCGACGCTTTTTAGCGATTCTGTATCAAATTTGATACCATGACAAGCTACACCTACAAACATCACTAAAACCAGACTAATTCTCCACCTCTTGACAAAAGATAAAACATTCATCCAAACACGTTTAAATTTTGATAAAAGATACACCAAAATATAGACCATATCACAAAAAAAACACCTTATTACGATAATAAGGTGTTTTATATTATTTTACTAAAGTATCTAAAAAGACACTTCTGGCAGTAGTTTAGTTATTCAATGCCTCTGCTCCACCAACGATTTCTAAAATCTCATTAGTAATAGAAGCCTGTCTTGCTTTGTTGTAAGACAACTTGAGCGCATCTCTTAATTCTGTTGCGTTATCTGTTGCTTTATGCATCGCAGTCATACGTGCTCCATGCTCTGATGCAAAAGAATCACGAATGGCCTTGTACAATTGCGTTTTTAATGATTTTGGAATCAACTCCAATACGATTTCTTCCTTTGATGGCTCAAAAATATAATCAAGATTCGCTGTAGTAGTCTCTCCTGATTCTTGTGCCACTAATGGCAAGAATTGTTCTGTGGTAACAATTTGAGTTGCGGCATTTTTGAATTTGTTATAAACCAATACGATTTTATCATATTTTCCGTCTACAAACAAAGCCATTAATTCTTCTGCAATAGCGGCTACATTACCAAAAGTCAAATCATCATACACATCACTATGATTCGCGATTACCGTATGGGTTTTTCCAACAATATCATTAACTTTTTTACCAATGGTCACAAACTCTACTTGTTTCCCAGCATATACTTCTTCGTATAGTGTTTTGCTACCCTTAATGATATTGGTATTAAAAGCACCTGCTAACCCACGATTAGAAGCTATTGCCACCACTAATACTTTTTGTACTTCTCGCTCTACTGCATATGCTCCAGCACTATCTCCTTCGAGAGTGGCACTCAATCCTTGCAATAATTGCGTTAATTTATCAGCGTATGGTCGCATTGCGGTAATCGCGTCTTGCGCTTTGCTCAACTTTGCAGCAGATACCATTTTCATGGCACTGGTAATCTGCATCGTTGATGATACCGATACAATCCTATTACGTAGTTCTTTTAAGTTTGCCATTTTTTTAATTATGAATTAAGAATTCAGAATTATGAATTAGCTCTTGTATTTCGCAGAGATTTCTTTAGATACAGTAACCAAAACATCGATTACTTCGTCAGTCAATTTTCCTTTTTTCAAGGTATCCAACGTATCTCTATGCTTCGCATTCAAGTACTCTAAATAATCTCTTTCAAATTCTTTTACCTTTTCTACAGGAACATCTTTCAATAAGTTCTTAGATCCAGCATATACAATTGCAATTTGATCTTCTACAGTAAAAGGATCATTTTGTGCTTGTTTTAGAATTTCTACATTACGCTTTCCTTTTTCTATTACATTAAGCGTAGCAGAATCCAAATCTGAACCAAATTTAGCAAAAGCTTCCAGTTCACGGAATTGCGCTTGATCCAATTTGAGTGTACCTGCAACCTTTTTCATAGATTTGATCTGCGCACTACCTCCTACACGTGATACCGAGATACCCACGTTAATTGCAGGACGTACTCCAGAGTTAAACAAATCCGATGTCAAGAATATCTGACCATCTGTAATCGAAATTACATTGGTTGGGATATATGCTGATACATCACCGGCTTGCGTCTCAATAATAGGTAAAGCTGTCAATGATCCCCCACCTTTTACCAAAGGTTTCAAGTTGTCAGGCAAATCATTCATATCTTTTGCGATTCCATCATCGGCAATTACTTTGGCCGCACGCTCCAACAATCTAGAGTGTAGATAGAAAACATCTCCTGGGTATGCCTCACGTCCTGGTGGACGACGCAATAATAACGATACCTCACGATATGCTACTGCTTGCTTTGACAAATCATCATAAATAATTAATGCAGGACGACCTGTATCTCTAAAGTACTCTCCAATAGATGCTCCTGCAAAAGGTGCATATACTTGCATAGGAGCTGGATCAGAGGCATTAGCCGCTACGATTGTTGTATACGCCAATGCTCCTTTATCTTCTAGTACTTTTGCGATATTTGCTACTGTAGACGCTTTTTGTCCGATTGCAACATATATACAGTATACGGGTTCACCAGCATCATAAAATTCTTTTTGATTCAGAATGGTATCGATACATACAGTGGTTTTCCCTGTCTGACGGTCACCAATTACAAGTTCCCGTTGACCTCTTCCTACCGGTACCATTGCATCAATAGACTTGATTCCTGTTTGCATTGGTTCGGTTACGGGCTCACGAAAAACAACTCCTGGTGCTTTACGTTCTAATGGCATCTCGTATGTAGTTCCTTCTATAGGTCCTTTTCCATCGATTGGCGCACCCAAGGTATTTACAACACGTCCTACAATTCCTTCTCCTACTTTGATAGAAGCGATACGTTGTGTACGTTTTACAGTTGCACCTTCTTTTACTTCTTTTGATGGCCCTAAAAGTACGACCCCAACATTATCTTCTTCTAAGTTCAAAACGATCCCTTCTAGTCCGCTATCAAAGGCTACTAGCTCACCGTACTGTACATTGGCCAACCCGTATACACGAGCAATACCATCACCTACTTGTAATACCGTTCCTACTTCATCCAAGGAAGCCCCTGCTTCAAATCCGGATAATTGTTGTTTTAAAATTGCTGAAACTTCAGCGGGATTCACTTCTGCCATTTTATAATAGTTTGGAAGGATTGCGTACTCCTACAAATCCTCTTATTATTAAATTTTGTACTACTAGTTACTTAATTCTCTTCTTAATCGTGTTAATCGATTTGCGATGCTTGCATTATACTGCAGATCTCCAACTCTGAGGACAAACCCTCCGATTATACTGTCATCTACAATATTCTCTAAAGCGGCATCACTTCCAGTAAGCTCTTTTACTTTGGCCTTAACTAATGTTGTCATTGCCTCATCCAAAGGTACAGCTGTAGTTACCTTTGCGATCTGCACATTATTCAATGCATCAAATAAAACTTGATACTGCTTGGCCACATCTTTTAGTAAAAGTATCCTTTTGTTATTTATCAAGGTTTGAAACAACTCTTGAGTCAAAGGTTTTGCACTCTTAAAAATTTCTTTCACAGACGCTAACTTGACATCACTCTTGATCAAAGGGCTATTCAAAACCATTCGAAGTTCTGCACTATTATCGATAGTCGCAGTGATATCTTGCATATCCTTTTGAATATCTGAGGTCACATTTTGTTCCTGTGCCAGACTCAACACTGCTTTTGCATATCGTATTGCTGCTCTGCTCATCGTCTTTTGCTTTTATCTATGATTTATTAGTTAAGCACTACGTCACCTAACATAGACTCTACCAACTCTAGTTGCTTGTTCTTATTAGTTAACTCATTACGCACTACCTTTTCTGCAATTTCTACAGAGAGACTAGCAACCTGCTTTTTCAAATCAGCCATTGCTGCCTTTTTCTCATTTTGAATCTGCGTCTGTGCTTGAGATACTACCTTGTCTGCTTCTGCTTGAGCTTCTGCTTTTGCTTCTGCAATCATAGAAGTTTTCAATTCTCTTGCATCTTTCAAGATCCCGTCACGCTCTGCACGTGCTTCTTGCAAAATTCTTTCATTATCTGCTTGCAGATTCTGCATTTCTTTTTTTGCAGCTTCTGCAGATGCCAATGCATCTTTGATTCCTTCTTCACGACTGCTTACTGCATCAAGAATAGGTTTCCATGCAAATTTTCTCATTAAAATAATCAATATCAACAAGATCACTGCTTGCATGATAAATAAACCAGGAGAAAAATCGTTTAATAAATCCATTTTAATTCGTTTTATTTTTGTTTAATTAAACAATTCCCGTAACCAACCGTTGCGGGAATTATTTTTTGTTTCAAATTACCTTTTACTTTCCAAGGATAAGAGCACCGAATGCCAAACCTTCCAAAAGTGCGCCGATAATAATCATGGCTGTTTGAATTTTTCCAGCAGCTTCCGGCTGACGAGCAATCGCTTCCATCGCCTTTCCACCAATCTGACCAAGTCCGATACCTCCACCGATTACTATTAATCCAGCTCCAATTAAATTGTACATACTATTAAGTGATTTATATAATTAAACAAATATTAATTCTAATTAATGATGCTCCTCTACCGCCATTCCAATAAACAATGCTGACAACATTGTAAAAATAAAGGCTTGCAAAAATGCTACTAACAATTCGATAACCGTAATAAACAAAGACAGTATCAATGATGTCCCCGTAGCGGCAATTGGACCAAATGCAGCCTTCATTGTAATGGTTAATGCAATCAAACTCATTACAACAAAATGTCCTGCAGTAATATTAGCAAACAAACGTATCAACAATGAGAAAGGCTTTGTCAACATTCCCAAAATTTCTATTGGCATAAGGATTATTTTCATAGGCACTGGTACTCCAGGCATCCAAAAAATATGCTTCCAATACTCTTTATTCCCACTAAATTGAACAATGATAAAGGTAAATAATGCCAAACATACTGTTACAGCGATCTGTCCTGTAATATTAAAACCTAGAGGCGTTAACCCCAAAAGATTACTAATCCAGATAAAAAAGAAAACAGTCAACAAGAACCCCATGTACTTGCGGTACTTAGGACCTATGTTTGGCGCAGCAATCTCATCACGCACATATAATACCAAAGGCTCTAGGATCCCAGAAAGACCTGTTGGAACAGCATTTTTCTTATATCCTTTTGCCAAGCTAGAAAATAATAATATCATTATCAGTCCAACTAATAGCATCCCTAGTACACTTTTGGTAATAGAAAGATCGAGAGGTCTTTTGTTTGTTGGATGCTCATGCGCATCTAACGTCAAATCCCCTTGTGCATTGGTTTTGTAAATTTTGCCGTGATATATCTTGTAATAGCTCCCACCGCTCTCTGCCACAGCGGTCCCATGATGAAATTTTGATGACATAAAAAACTTGAATCCTTCATCAAAAATAATTACAGGAAGTGGAAAACCTACATGTTTCCCAGTCTTACCATTGGTAAACAATGTAAAATCGTGAGAATCTTGAAGGTGGTGTGAAATATAATCGCGTATTTCTTCGTTTGTATCTATAGGATTTCCCTGCACATTCCCAGCTGTATCGCTAAAAGAATTTGCATAACCAAAAGCCACAGTAAGTGAGAAGAAAAATAAGATAGACGCTTTTCTAATCTTTTTAAATATATTCATTTCTGAAATCCTGAAAAATTATACTACTCTAAATTTGGCTGCAAAAGTACACTTTTTATTTGCAAAAATCGAATAGTTTTAACAATTTATTTTGAAATCGCCCATATATGGCCCCTTGTGTTCTACTAACATTATAAGAGACTGAAACAAAAGTATTTATTCAGAGAACAAAATAACAATTAGGAACTAGACCGTAATCATCGTCTTTTTGAGAGTTACTTACTTCTTCCATTATGCCCTAAAAAAATGCTTTTTCTTCAAAAAAATAAAGTTACATCTTATCTATCGTTTGATTCATTATTTTGAGGAGATCCAGAAATTAACAGGAATGGAATACTCACAGCCAATAAGCCAATTAAATAAACCATGTAGAAGGCCAAAAAAACAGCTTTTGCTACAAATACCTCAGCATCTCCACTATACCACCCCATTTTCTTTACAAAAATGAATCCAAAAATCATTTTTAGTAACAACAGCCCTAAAAAAACAAAACTGCTTTTTTCTGGATAAATGTTATGTATTATCCTGAATACGGCAACTATGATTATTACCTGGATACCCAAGAAAAGATGTTGTACTGGAATTGTATTTACAGCACCTACTTCAAATAGATGTGGTAATACATAGCTATGAACAGCAAAGCTAACCATTGCTAAAAGCAATAGTTTAATCACTGATTTCCACATAAGAAAAAATTTTGATTTGTTATTATTTCTGCAGTTTTGTTACTTGCCATAAAACACTGCCCATTGCTAAGAACACTGCTGCCAAGCCAATCCATTTTTGATAGAACGGAGTTGTGTAACCCAGATATTGATCTACATATTTACCTAAATAATATCCTCCAACTATGGTGACTATCATCTGTATACCAATCGTACTAAAGCGTGCAAAACTCCTAAGCTGTACGCCCTGCTTTTCTTTCGTTTCCTTTGACTCCTTGTTGTTGTCCACCATTAGTTTGGTTTTGACTAATAGATTTTACATTCCCCTTCATTACACAAGATGCATTAAAGGTAGCTCCTGGCTCCACTGCTAACTTTCCTGCAACAACATCCCCTTCTATTTGTGCTGTAGACTTGAGTGTTAGAGTTCCTGATATTACAAGGTTTCCAGAAAATTTCCCCTCAAAATCAGCGTCCGAACACTCTAATGTTCCTTTGATATATCCTGATTTACCGATCACTACTTTTCCAGTAGTTTTGAACGTTCCTTCTATAATACCTTCTACCCTGAATCCTCCTTCGGAAATCACATCTCCCACTATTTTTGTTCCTTCAGAAATTTTATTCTGACTTTTGGTATAATCCACCGTTTCTTTGGGTTTCTTGCTCTCTGATGTAAACATAGTTGTTAGGTTTATTACGTTACGGTTAATAGCCTAGTTTAATTGGCTTTTTCTTTAGCTTTAACTTTTTCCGTTGGTGAAACTCCTTCTTCTGTAGCTTTATTTTCATTTGTTTCTTCTACGGGAGCAATGAAATTCATATACTCGTCTAGATTTTTCTGAATATGTAAGGTACGATAATTTGTTGATGATATCCCAATGTAAGTACTCTCTACGGCGGGATAGTATTTTTTCTTATACCTTCTCTTACGCTTTTTGGCCAATGCCATTTCTTTTTCTTTATTCCTTGTATCTTCTATCTTTCCATTGGATAATAATTCAGCAAACCCCAAAGTTCCATCTTTGTTACGTCGGCTATGTACAACTACAAATTGCTTCTCTCCATCATAGGTATCAATAGAGGTTTTAAAATCACCGTATCGCAATTCTTTGATGACATCATCGATATTCTTTTGTGTGGCGGCTACTCCTGCATTATCTGCCAAGGGAAATGAATACAACAGCTTATATTTACGTGCTTCTTCTTGAGCGTTTTCTTTAAAGGCTACTGTTTCTAATCTAGGAATCAGCTCATCATACATTTCTTGTGCTTTTTTACCTTCATCACTTTGTGGATAATTCAATGCAACAAAATTCAGTGCCTGTTTATAAGATCCTGTCCCTTTGATACGCCCTATAGTTTGCGCTTTGAGCAATTCAAACTTAGGCACGATATCCATTCCTGTAAACCGCGTAATATAACGATCACTAGATTCTAGGACTTTGTTGTAATCGCCAGCCTCAAAATCTTGATACAAATTTTTATACAGGGCATCCGGGCTACCTTCATCAGCAGCCAAAGCTTCATTTGGATTCAACAAGATAGCTGCATACCGAGAATCTGCATGATTGGTTACAATATCAATTTTGTACTTTTCTCTTTTTTCTTCATCCTCCTGGAGTTCATAAATTTTGTACAAATAATATTTTGAAGGTAGTATAAGTCGTTCTTCTGGTTTGCTAATCAAAAGAGCCTCTAATTTTCTACTAGCACGATCATATTCCTGAAATTTTTCTTTATAAATCACTCCCAATTGATAGTAAGCAAAGTTACGTTCTCGGGATAAGCTATCCAATATTTTTGGATCTGTAGGGATTTCCGAAATATAGGTTTCTGGATTAAAGGTAGGATCTGTATCTACATCATAAGCCAATACTTCATCTTCTTCTATTTCTTCTTCTTCATTTCTGTTTTTTCCGTTATCGGACAAACTAGAAATTTTCCAATTATCTTCTAAGGTACGATCCCCAAATTTGCGTCGAAAACTCAATTTACCTTTAGAAACCACTGCAGGAATATAAAAATAGAACTTACCTGCATCTTGATTAGGGCCATTTGATTTAACGGTATTATTAAATTGTTGTCCAGCCGGTAGAGCATCTCGCAAAGCTTGAATTTCTTCTTTTTCTAGCAATGCCAAGGTTGCAGCTTTGAGCGAATCAGCGTATCTTGTGTAGTACACCAATTGCACTTCTTTTGGCATAGCGGCAATTGTCAAAATACTATCATTAACCTTTGCTATCCCCTCATACAAAATAACATCATCCAAATTATCCCGTTTTTTCTTCAGGGTTCTGTAGCGTTTGGAGTTTTGGTCGAGTCGTTCTAAAGTACTATCCAGATATGCACCAGCAATTGCATACTCTGAATTATCAAAGTTCATAGTTGCCAAAGTCTCATAATTCAATGACTGTAAGTATTCATCTTCTGACTCGGTACGCAACGATTTTTTATAAAATACATCGGCCAATTCTAATGAATCTATTGTCCTGTAATAAAGTGCTTTGTGGTAATATATTTTATCCAAAAAAGCCTTGTTTTCATAGTTTTTCTCTAGCTTATCCAATAACTCTAATTGTACTAATCGATCTCCTGTTTCGTAATCAAAGTTACGTGCTTTTTCCAAATAAGCATTGATCATATATTTTCTAGGGATCCTTCTGTTTAGCTCAATAACCTCATCAAATGCCAAGTTTGCACTATCTTTTTGCTCCAGACTATTATACAATTGTCCTTTTATGTAGTTATATCTACCACGTTCCTCGTTGACTCTAGTATTCTCGGCCGCGCTTTTGATATACGCCAAGGCGGTATCTTTGATTCCCAAATTTATATACCCTTGAGCCAATGTTGCGGCAATATTGGCATAATCTTGATCTTTCATATACTCCAATTCATCTTTTAGGAGTTTTTCTAGATTATTTATCGCCAATTCATTATTATCTAATCTAATATTTGTTTTGGCACGCCATGCTTTGGCATAATTGATTACATTACTGGTAGGATACTTGTATAGTATATAATTGAATGCTTCTATAGCTGGGATAAACCGTTGGTCATAGTACCTTGATTCTCCTAAGAGCAAAAAAGATTTGGCCATTTTTGGATTTCGTTCTCTCCCCTGAATATTCATTGAATGCTTCTGGATCGACTTGCTTGCTTTTTCTTCAGACCGTTTAAAATTTTCATTCTGCGCCTCATTTCCATAGATAATTTGATCAATGATCTCTAAACGTTCTACGGGGAGTAACTTCCAAAAATTATCTTTGTAAGTATCGACGATCTCCTGTTTTCCTTCCTCAAAAGCAATACTACCATTGTATAGTGTATTATTTTTTGCGGTCATAGAGTGCCAGGTACGATTAATAAATTTATCTTTTTTACGCGAGCATCCGATCACTGATATTGTGATCAAAACAAGTGCAATAATGCGTGAATTGTACGTATTCAAAGTTGTTAAGTTTTATGAGTGAAGTCAGATTCACTTTTTTATTAGCGTAGTAATTATCATAAGTTAACTTCTAAAAAAGATTAAAATTACTCCAAATAGATAACTAAAAAAGTATTCTTTTAGTGCCCTTATAATGACGAAAAATCCTACTCCTTTGTATCTAGTATCGTAAAAATACATTTCTTTCTGAAAAAACAAGTTATTAACAAGCAAAATCCTCTCTAATTCGCTTAATTGTTAGGGTAACATTAGTTATGAACAAGATTACTCTATTTGGTGCTACATTTCTGGTTTAGAGTCGTACTATAGGTGAACAAAATTCTAAGTTCTGAATTCTAAATTCATAATTATTATCCTATTTTTACGAAAAAATAAATATCATGCCTGATTTTCATCCACTCGCTATTAAAACTATTACCCGTGAAACTGCTAAAGCGGTGGTTTTGGAATTTGATATTCCGGACTCACTCCAAAGCACATATCAATTTATAGCAGGACAATATATTACAATCAAAACAGAAGTAAATGGCAAAAAATTACGCCGTGCATACTCGTTATGTAGTAGTCCCAATAGTGGTAAGCTAAGTGTAGCTGTAAAAGAAGTAGAGGGCGGCACATTCTCTGTCATTGCAAATAATAAACTTCAAGTGGGCAAAGTACTAGAAGTACATCCTCCTGAGGGAAAATTTGTATTGGCCACAAACCCACAAAATGCCAATACTTATTGTGCTTTTGCTGCAGGTAGTGGGATCACACCGATCATGAGTATGATCAAATCCATATTAGAAGAGGAACCCAATAGTAATTTTGTATTAGTTTATGGCAATCGCTCGCCAAAGGAAACTATCTTTTTTAAAGAATTACTCAAACTGCAGCTAGACTACGAGGATCGTCTATTTGTAGAATTTGTCTACAGTCGTACTCAAGAGGAAAACTCTCATTTTGGTCGTATCGAAAAATCTACCATCAATTTTGTCATCAAAAACAAATTCAAAGACGCTAATTTTACCGCTTTTTATCTTTGTGGTCCTTCTAATATGATCGATACAGTAACGGCTGTCCTTACAGAGAATGGCATTGACAAAGATCGTATTTATTTTGAGCTTTTTACTAATAGTAGTGATGGCGGTGTCATCAAAGCTGCCTTGGATGGGAAAACTAGTATTACGGTTTTGGTTGATGACGAAAAAACCACCTTTGAGATGGATCAAAAGAAGACACTTCTGGACGCTGCCCTAGAAAAAGACTTGGATGCTCCTTATTCCTGCCAAGGTGGGATTTGTAGTTCTTGTATTTGTCGAATCACAGAAGGAAAAGCAATTATGCAGAACAACAGTATTCTTACTGATAGTGAGCTTGCAGAAGGTCTAGTATTAGCTTGTCAAGCATATCCTGTGACTCCTGTACTTCATGTGGATTTTGATGATGTTTAAAAAATCATAAAACAATAGTCTTTTTGGAGACTTTAGAATTTATACCATTCAAAAAATAACTACAGGCTACTAATCAGCTTCTTTTTCTACTATTTTATAGTTCAAACTAGCGAAAAATAGCTCAAATTATTTTGCCCTAGAATTACATTTTTACTGGTACTATTTATCATCATTAATGGTTGTTTTTGCCCTTATATCAGCAGAACAAACAGTACTAATATTATACACTGAAGTGGTTTAATCTTTTTTTGAATTCGCTATAAAATGCGTTTTTCTACTCAATTATTGCGTTTTCCTTAGCTCGTAGCATTGCTATAAAGCACATGAAATAGTTCTTCAATTGAACAAAAAAACAAACCACTTCATGAAATTACAACTACTTCCAAAATTTTGGAAACAACCTGTTCTGGTGTGATGCTATACATGACTTTTTCATAGCCTACAGGAACTTCGTTTCCATAAATAGACGTTGGTATTTGGTCATATTTAATTAAATCTGGCAGTATCGCAAAATGTTCTGGTTGCCCGAAAGGCATGAATCCTGCAAAGGGGTGTGTGACTCCCCAAAGGGTAATTGTCGGAATGTTATACATAGCGGCTAAATGTGCATTTCCACTATCCATGGAGAGCATAACATCCAAGTTTGCTATCAACGTGAGTTCCTCTTCGAACAACAACATTCCTGCAACATTCACTACATTGCCGTACTTGCTTGCTATAGTGTTCAGAACATCTGATTCTTGTTCTCCCCCACCGAAGAGAAAAATTTTTAGTTTCTCTTGCTTCTGTAGTTGCTCAATTACTTCTATCATCAATTCTAGAGGATACGTCTTTCCTTTGTATTGTGCAAAAGGGGCTATTCCTATCCATCTGCACGTATTTTCTCCTGTCAATGCGAGAATTTTTGGTGTAAGCTCTGGAATTGTGGTTTTTATGAATTTTTGTTCCAAATTCATTGGAAAGTTTAACACTGCAAAAACCTCTGCATAACGTTCATGAGTTGTTTTTAGTTGTTTGAATACCTTATTAGCTGGTCTTATAAGTGCTTTTTTTGCCTCTCTACCCTTATCCAATTGTACAACTTTGATCCCATTAAGATTAAAAAAAAATTTCAAAATCTTTGACCGAATTACATTGTGTAAGTCGGCAACGGCATCAACATCTAATCCCCTGAGTTCTTTGGCCAATTGAGCTAGACCAAAAATTCCTTTATGTCGTGTTTCTACAGCTGCATGATAGACCTCTAGATTATCAATACCTGCAAAAATAGGTTCAAAAAACCGACGCGTAAGTACGGTGATTTTCACCTCGGGATACGTTGCCCGAAATACTTTGAGCACTGGCACCGTCATCGCCACATCTCCCATAGCGGATAATCGAATAACCAATAAATGCCTGATCTCATTTTTTGAATTAATAGGTGAGTGTACAGTGTCGCGAGAGGTTCCTCGCAATAACCTTTTCATAACGATTATTTTTCTCCCCTTAGTACAGGGTTCAGCTCATCATCATTATACATCTTCATCTGTTTGTACACTTTCATATACTTATTACCTGCTTCGATATCTTGTAATAACTGTGTAATCGCTGTAGAAAGATCAACTCGCTGTTCTAGGAGTATTTCTAATTTTTTTTGACACGCTTCTCTATGCGCTACGGTTGCATTGACTCTAGTTGCTTCCTCTTGCATGTGATATATCTTGAGTGCCAAAATTGACAATCGATCTATTGCCCATGCAGGACTCTCTGAATTAATTGTTGCATCTGGATTAGGCGCAACAAATTTATATTTATCTAAAAAATAACTGTCGATATATTCCACCATATCCGTACGATCTTGATTCGAAGCGTCTATCATCCTTTTTAACTTCAAAGCTCCAATTGGATCTATATGAGGATCACGGATAATATCTTCATAATGCCATTGTACGGTATCAATCCAACATTTACGATACAATAAATGTGCTATAAGATCCTCTTCTTTATTGTAGGGATTATGAAACTCTTGATCCACATTATCTATGACATGATAGGTAGCTATCACTTCTTGAAAAATCGAATTGGCCTTATCTGTAAACATGTATGGTTTGTTTTATTGACTTATCATCAAATAGAAATTATAAAGCACAAAGGTATTATATTTTGTACTTACGATATTAAATTATTTTGTCAGAAAATAGCCCAAGCAAATGGCAATATTGTCAAAATCCACAAAAGCCCTTCCTTGATAACGGGCTTGAATCCACTCTCTAGATAAGATGTACCCATGATCACTACTGGAACGGTCATAAAGAACAATTCTCCCGTATTCTTTTGGGGCGCTATGAATACGATCAAAATTGCTATTAGTAGTGATGCTATCACCAAAATAATAGCTGGTTTGGTCTTGGCTTGTCTATTTTTGTATGTTATTAGGTAAAAAATTAAGAAAAACACTGTAAAGGTAATTAATAATCCAAATGCTATCCAGTGTGAGGACGAGGAATATGCAACATAAAAGATAGAAAAATCTGTCATATAGGATGCAAAAGAAAAATAATGATCCCAAAGTAACAAGCTTATACATGTACCCAAAATGTAGCTTGCTAGAACACCACTAAAAGGAATCAGCCAATTTCTATAATTGTGTCCCACATACAATGCAATCCCCAAGAACAATAAAACAAAAAACAAGATGCTCCAGAAATAACAAACCGAAGCAACCATGATCCATAACGAAGCATCTAGTATTTTTTTCTGTACTTCTCGTTGAGATCTCAAACTTATAATTCTACGTATTGCCAGAACGATAGCACAATTCGCTATGATAATCTTTGGAGCCACTAATGCCACTGGTAATAACGTAGTCAATACCGCAAAAAGCATAATGCCATAGGTCGTACTTTTGCCTAGTTCATTTCTTTTGATAACAAAATCAACGCCCAACATTGTAAATAAATAGGCTCCCAAACTTGCAATTAGTAGTAGTATACTTAAAATTTCGCCAGAAAAACCTGTCTTATAATGTGCTATTCCAAAAAAAAATGCTAAATAAACTCCTACGAGAATAAAATTAATAGGTTTAGATTTACTGAAAAAAGTGGTTAAAATCACTGGTTTTTTATATTTTTGTCTTTTGAATCTATTTTTGGATATCAAAACAGGTTTTCAAATATAAGCAAATACTATTATGAAATTAGCACCTATAATCCAGTAGGATTCGATTAGGATGATCATTTTAATTTTCATAAAATAGTATTACAAATGTAAAAACAAACAAATGAAAGATTTTTTAGAAGGTTTTCAAGATTTTATGGAAAATGTAGCTTTTGCACCACTACACGGCTTGAGAGCTTTGGAGCTTGAAAGCTGGACTGCTGCTAATACTATGAACTGGCTATTTATGGCTATTGGTTCTGCTGCCTTTGTTTATTGGATGTTAGAACTTAAGAAATATAATGATAAAGATGAAGAAGATCGCGATCCGAAAGCTCATTCTTTTTTAGGATAAAATCCTAACATATCATATTAAATTGTATTTAAAAATAACTTGTGCTTCTTTGGTACGAGTTATTTTTTTATGAAATATACAAAAAAAGAACAGTCTCCTAATTGATAGTTTAGGAGACTGTTTTGTAAATTCCATGATGGATAACATCATGATCTATTATCTTGCATTCAAGAAAGAAAAATCTTTAGTTCTTTATCATGATTTGTTTGGTCATACGATATCCAGTATCTTCATTCTGAAGTGTCATAAGATACATCCCTTCTCTAAGATTGCTTACATCCATTTTTATAGCTTCATTTTTTTGGAATCTCATTGAACTCACCTCGTGCCCAACAATATCATTAATTCTTACCATAATTGTACTGGTACTATTTTCGGTTGCCAATTCAGCCGTTAGTACAGAGGAAGCAGGTTGTGGAAATAACTTAACATCAGTCAATGCTTCTGTAAATACATTTGTTTCATTGACATTTTTGCGTCCTCTAGACATTGCTTTTCTCACTACCTTTACTGATTTGGAAAGACCGAAACAGCCAGATAGTTTGTTTACATTCTTACCTTCTTTTAAGTTTACAATACCACTTTCATAACTGATATGCCATACCAAACACGTTCCCACACCAGCTTCATCAAAGTTCACACCTCTTACAGCTTTCAATGTTGGTGGTAAACCCAAAATCTTTCCTTTATTATCTGTTATAATCCAAGAAAATTTACTTCCTGATTTTCCTTTGACACTTATTCCTTTAAGACGATCAGCTTTTCCATCAACAACAAAATTATATGGCCCTCCAATGATTCTGCCACCTTTTGGTTTAGCTCTATCTACTCGAATTCTATTGGATAAGTCGAATTTTCCTTTCAAATCTTTTATTCTCTTTCCAGCTTCTAGTGAACGTACATTATTATAAGCAATGTGATAAATAAAACATGTTCCTTCACCGGCTTCGTCAAAATTAACACCTCTTACGGCTTTCAATGTTGGTGGTAACCCCAAAATCTTTCCTTTGTCATCTGTAATGATGTATCCAGACTTTTTTCCTACATTACCAGCTAATCTAATCCCAGAAACCTTATCTGGAGTTCCATCTACGCAGAAACTAAAAGGTCCCCCACTCAATTTACCTCCAAAAACCGCTCCTTTTCCTCTTCGATCAATAGTAATAGAATTTGAAGAGATGGAAGATTTTCCTGTTGATAGCTTAGAATCTTTTACATTCTTTCCCGAAATCCTTAAAGCTCCTGTAAAAGATAATCCATATACTCTACAGATTCCTATACTCGCCCCTTCAAAATCATGATTAGATCGCTCTGTAGTAAGAATATTTCCGTTTGCATCTGTTATTAAATATATATACTTATCAGAAGCTTTGCTGGTAGTCTTAAAAGTTACAAGATCCGCTTTTCCATCTCCGGTGATGGTAACAATCGTATTTAATCCATCGGTAGATCGTACTTTTCCTCCATTCACAAAAAAAGCTGAAGTGCGATCATTTGTTGATACATCTACATCATTTGTGTTTACAGAAGCCTTGGACTCGCTAGTCCCTGTAAAGAACAGAGCGCATGCAAGTGAAAAACCCAAAAAATAATTTGTGTGTGTGTTTGTTTTCATAATATGACATTGGTTTTTAAATTGTTAACTGTCACAAACTTATATCAAGTTACTATAACAAACCAGTCCCCTAAGCTTCTTTAACACTATTTTATAGTGTTTATAATTTTCTACAAATAATATATGAATTTAGAAAAACAAGCTTGTGAATAGTCATAGAAAACTCAAAATATTTTGAATTATACAGAAAAAATAAGTTCATTTATCCTGTTCATAACCTAGGTTTTAAAATCATTGACAAGCGATTAAACTGATCATGACTTTTCTACAACTACATCTTGATATTCCGGAAATAGCACAACTTAAATCCTTTTGTCTTTGGGAATCACTGCGGAAATTTATTATCAAAAATTTATGTTAATGAACGCCACAATTATGCTAATATATTGCTTTAATTCTCCTCATTTCTACATATTTTTGGCCTTAGACATGAAAAAAATAAAAAATTCTGTAACAAATATCTTTTTGATGATACTAATGCTTGTAATGAACAAATAAAAACATCACATAGTACATACATCAATTCTTTTTGGATAAAAGATAAAACACCCTTTTACAAACATTATTATGAAAACTACAAAGATAATTTCGGGAATAAGCGCACTCATTAGCCTTAATTTAATTAAATGAGACCAACAAATTACTAGAAGAAATCGAAGAATTGGTTTTATACACTCTAGAACAGGACGAGAAATTGAAAAACATAACAATCTTAAAGGCCAAAAACGCCAAACTAAAAGCACGATTAGAAAAAATTGAATTGTTATTAAGAAAAAAATAAACTAATGAAAAATATATTATCCTTACTCCTATTTATGTTAAGCTGCATAACACTACAAGCACAGGCCAAAATAAAATTCAGTTATGATGTCGCAGGTAATCAAACAAACCGCGTCTATTGCTCTGATGGAACAAGTTGTGAAGGTACTAGCCACAAAAAAATTATTGATGAGGCTGTCATAACAGAAGAAATAGCTACTGATATTGAAAAAACGGATGCTACCATTGCTAGAACCATAGAAGTATATCCTAATCCAACTAAAGGTATCGTTATTCTGGAATGGAAACAATCATTATCCATTAATATTGCGACCATTGTAATCACGAACAGTGCTGGTATGGGCACTAGAGAACTACCTTTTGATTCCGGACAACAACAAGTTACAATTGACTTAAGCAGCAATGCAGATGGGCTCTACGTCGTCAGGTTTTATCTCAATAATGGAGATGTAGTTACCAAAAAAATTATTAAGCACTAAAAAAAAAACCATGTCTAAAAAAATATTTTCACATTTTATACTTGTAGCCTTTTTTCTAGTTGCCTACAATACAACTCATGCACAAAATACCTATGGAAAATCAATCATGGCCGATTTTTCTGTATCTCCATCGGGAGCGATGACATATCAAATCCCTTTGGAGACACCTTCTTATGTACTTGGTCATTTCCCTAACTTAGGGTTAGCATATAATAGTCATTCAGGTGACGGCATTGCTGGTTGGGGTTGGAGTATTTCGGGACTATCTTCTATATCACGTGCTCCATCAACAATGCATCATGATGGATTTATTGACCCTGTAGATTTTGATGCTGATGACCGTTTTGTATTAGACGGACAACGATTAATACTCAAATCAGGAACCTATGGTGCTCCAGAATCTGTTTACGAAACAGAGAATTCTTCAAATTTAAAAATCGTTGCATTTGAAACTTCGAAATACGGAGCAACTTACGGACCAAAATACTTTATTGTTTATTATCCCAATGGTTTGCGTTTTTGGTATGGAGCTTATCTAAAAGATACTTCGTCTCATTCTAAACTAGAATGGAGTTTACATCGTATTACAGATACACAAAACAATACTGTAACCTTTAGTTATACCAATATAAACGAATCTTTGCGACTAAATAGTGTCAATGATCCTGCGGCTAAGGTTAAAGTTACTTTTGAATATGATACTAAAAAACAGGTCAACCCTATCGGAATTGGTGGACAATTTTTTACAAATAACCGATTATTAACAGATATTAAGGTAAAAGTAAACAACACAATTACCTATTATCATTATAACCTAAAGCATGGAAAAACTAGTTATGGTGTAGATCGTGTTAGCTCTATAAAGCAAAAAAATCGCTCTGGTCAAGAACTACCAGAATTGAAATTCAATTATTTTGACCCCACTGCAAATGATATTACATCATTACCGCAAACAAATTTATCGTATCAAATAGGAGACAATTCTGAATCTTCTTTGATTTCTGGTGATTTTAACGGAGATGAAAAGATTGACTTTATTGGTTTTTCAAATGATAGAGACGAAAATCAAACTAGTGATCTTGTTTATAGTCAAGGAACTGGAACCAGTTTCTCTAGGAATATCATAAAGGTTGATAAATTTGAAAAACTTTTTGTTTCGAATTATTTGACATCTGAAGGAAAGTTTAGTAATAACCAAGGGATTATTTTATTAAGACATGTACCCGGTTCTAATAAAGCTGTTTTTGAGATTAATAAAATAGAGCAGGTTTCGAATACTATCCTAAAACCCGAATATACGATAGATTGGAATGTCCCCATTCGATTTGATAAAGGCAAAAAATTAACAAATACCAAAACAATTACGACAGCAATTGGTCCTTCAACACAAGAGAAATATCATACTGCACATACAATAAACGCCAACAACACGGTGTCTACTGGTGGTCAATCCGTAGGGTATTTTGCAAATAATAGCATTTTATTAAAAAGCGGATTTACTGCTACTGCTGGCACCACTTTTACTGCAAAAATAGATCCAAATCAAAAATCAGGCAACCAACATGATATAAACTATATCTCAGGAGATTTTAATGGAGATGGTATCACAGATATTTTGGCAATTAATAAAAATGTTCAAGAAACGAATACCGACAACTGTGTAGGATTGGATAGCGGAAGACCCATAGAAACCTGTCCTCCACCTCAAACTGTAAATTCTGGATCCAAAGCGTATTTAATCGACTTAAATCCTAATACAAATCACAATAATTCTATTGTAATAGGAGAATTATTAGACGCTGAAAAGATCAATCAAAAATTCTATACGGGAGATTATGACGGTGATGGAAAAACAGACCTTTTTCATCATGCACATGACAAAATCCATATTTATTCTCTAAACAAAAACAATCGTCTCGTATTTAAGACAACTATTACTAACACGAACTTTAAGACAGATAATACGATTTTACCTGGTGACTATAACGGAGATGGAAAAACAGATTTTCTATTTTCTCAAGGTGATGGGAATAGCACATGGGGTTTCTATATTTCTAATGGTACTGGTTTTGTGTATCACAGCAAAAATATCGGAATTGATTATAGGAAAAACAAGGTTGAAAACTATCATGATTACCGTTCACCAATTGACGGTTATGCACAATCTTCACTAGAATATTTCTATATCCCTGTAGATTATAACAAAGATGGAAAAACAGATTTAATCAAACATACACTGATTAATCCTCTAGAAAAAGGAGTTAATAAAACTTATTCTGTACAATGGATTGATTATGCAACCAATCAATCTATAGCCTCTAACTATCTTTCATTCTCTAGTAAGCGTATTTCCGAAAAATATAACGAAGGAATAATTGGCAAAGGTCATCCTGTTTTTGCGGATTTTTCCAAAAGTAACTTGATGGGAGAATATGCCTATGTCACCTATGACGGAAAAATTAACATATATAGATACAACGGTTTTCATAGAGCAGAGGTCTGTATTCGATCTGCGGAAAATAATGGCCTCACACAACGTTTTGAATATGACGGTATGGTTCCAAGCGATTTAGGAGTATTGTTTACGAATACGTATTCTGATAACTTTTCAAAATCTTATACCTATCCCTATACAGAAATCAGAAGAGCTAATGATTTCAAACTTCTCAAAAAAGTTACAGAGACGTTTTCTGGACATACGCGATCCAAAGAATTCAAATACGCCGGTTTAGTATCATCTGCAAATGGATTAGGCATGCTAGGGTTTAATTATATGGCTAGTAGTAGCTGGAGTGCTACTAATGTCAATAGATTCTGGACAGTTACGCAATACAATCCCGAATTACGTGGGGCGGTAGAAAAATCTTGGACAACGAATACTAGTCTCTATGAAGCCCGAAATTATCCTACACGTAATTTTATTTCAAAAACTAGTAATACCTACAACTATAGCCTGAAAGCAAGCAAGTCTTATAGTCTTACTACAAAAAATACGGTGAGTGAAAATGGGTTGACCGGAGTCAAAACTATCACTAATTATAAGTATAATGAGTACAATACCCCTAATTCTGTTGTATCTACATATCCTGGAGGTAGCAAAACCGTTAGCTCTACCTACTATGATAATCCTTCTGGCACTGGAGCAAATTATTATATTGGTCGTCCAAAAACAAAAATAACCACCACCAAACTCGGCTCAGAGAGTTTTAGCACGGAAGAAGCGTATACCTACCAAAATAATTTTATAAAAACCTTAAAAACTAAAGGAAACAACACAGATTGGCTTACAGAAACCTATGAGCATGATACTTATGGAAATATTGTTAAAAAAACAATTAGTGGAGCAGGTATAACAAATCGTGTAGAAGAATCAAAGTACTACCCAGGAGGTCGATTGATGGAATGGTCTTTGGATGTAGAGGGCTTGAAAACCACCTATAAGTACGACACTAGTCACTTAGGTCATCTAAAAGAAGAAATTAATCCCTTTGGCAAGGCTCAAAAGTTCAAATATGATTCTTGGGATCGCTTGATCCAAACAACCGATTATCTTGATAATACCACAACTACTGCTTATACCGGACTCTCCGATGGCGGACTAAAAATCACTACATCTAGTACACTTGGTGGAGGCAGTGAAACCTATACCAATCGATTAGGTTGGGAAATGGTACAAAAAACCCGAAATGTATTGAATCAATGGGTAAGTGTCAAAAAGGAATATGATGCTACAGGAAAAACTTATAGAGAAAGTCAACCGTATTTTGGTGCAAATCCATCGCAATGGACTACCCAATCGTATGACGATTATAATAGACCCAAATCACAAACACTCTATAATGGTATTACAGTAACGACTACCTATAAAGAGAGGAGTCTTGAGGTATCTGTAAATGATCAAACCAAAACCATAACTACGACCAAAGATGCTGTGGGTAATGTTGTTCGCTTGACAGATCCCGGAGGAACCATCACCTACTCCTACTATGCCAATAATACCCCAAAAACTACGAACTATGAAGGACATATTGTCACTACAAAAATTGATGGTTGGGGTAGAAAAAAAGAACTGAACGATCCCGCTGCCGGAAAATATACCTATACCTATAACATTCTAGGGCAAGTCAAAACAGAAACAACTCCCAAAGGCACTAATACGTACACATATGATGCTGTTGGGAAATTGTTGAAAAAAACAATTGTCGGAGACTTAACGAATTTGGAATTAAATTATTCTTATGAAAGCAATTCAAAATTAATTGAAAAAATTGACGGCTCGGATAAACTAAAAAACAAATCCTATACCTATGCTTATGCCTATGACAAAGATCATAATTATCGTCCTAAGGGAATAACAGAAACGACTACCGAGGCCTCTTATGCGCGATTAATAAACTATGATGTTAAGGGCCGAGTGGACAAAGAAACCTATACTTCTAGAAGTTTAGTATCTGGTCAAGAAAGTTCGGTACGTGTCAAAAGTCATTTTCATCCTCAATCAGGAGATGTCTACAAATATACCGATGACACATCGAATGCAGTGCTTTGGGAAATCAAAAAAATGAATCACCGAGGACAATTGACCGAAACCAAAACCGGAAATAATATCCTCAATAAAGCAACCTATGATCCCTATGGGCTCCCTACCAACTTCAAAGATCAGGAAGACAAAACAGGAGGGCGTGTTGCCATGGATATTGATTTTGATTTTGATGAAAAACGTGGTAATCTAATGAGTCGACATAATAAAGCTTTCAGGGGATCCGAAAGTTTTGGGTATGATACTCTGGATCGATTAAAAACGATATCTGGTGCTATAACCCATTCCAAAACCTATGATCCCAAAGGTAGAATTGATATCAACTCCTCTGTAGGAACCTATAATTATGACGCTAACAGCACTTACAGGACCAAGGAGATTGAATTAAACTCTAATGGTACTTCTTTCTATGAAACCCATTCTGTGCAACAAATCTCGTATAACGCTTTCAAAAAACCCGTAACTATATACGAGAAAGATCACGGTCGTGTAGACTTTGAATACGGACCGATGATGAACCGTAGTGTCGCATATTATGGCGGTTTGGATGCTGATAAAAGCAAAAGAACCTATACCAAATCCTATTCTGCAATCATACCAGCAGAGATTATCTATAATACCAGTGATAAATCGACAAAAATCCTCACCTATATTGGCGGAGACGCCTATACAGCAGGCATTGTACATGTCAAAAAGAATGGTTCTAATGCCAGTAATGCTTACAACTACTTGCATAGGGATCATTTGGGGAGTATTTTGGCCATTACTAATTCGAGTGGCACAGTAATAGAACAGACTCATTTTGGTGCTTGGGGAACTATCGAACAGTACAAAAAAAATGGACAACATACCACCTTTGGGTACAATACGCTTCTAAGTAGGGGCTATACAGGTCACGAACATTTTGTAAGTGTAGGGCTGATCCATATGAATGGTCGTATGTATGACGCTAACCTTGGACGATTCTTATCACCAGATAATTTTATCCAAGATCCATACAATACACAAAGTTTTAATCGTTATGGATATGTATGGAATAATCCGCTTAAATTTAATGATCCGAGTGGGGAGATCTCTTGGAGATCGATAGGGAAATGGATTAAAACTAACTCGAAAGCAATTACAGCAGGTATAACTATTGTAGCTGCTGTAGGACTTACCATTGCAACAGCAGGTATCGCAAGCCCATTATTAGCAGGAGCTATAGTTGGGGCAGGAGCAGGATTTGCCGGTGGCGCTGTAGGCACATGGACTAGCGGAGGTAGTTTTTTGGATGGTCTAGGAAATGGATTACTACAAGGTGTAATAGGTGGAGTTACAGGAGCGATTGGCGCAGGTACAGGCGCCTGGGCTGCTAATAATATAGGCAGCGTTGCCATTAATGGTTTAAAAATATCTGGTTCAGCTATAAAAGGTTTTGTAGGTGGTGCTATTGGTGGGGGATTAGGAGGTTTTGCTAGTGGAACTACAGGAGCTTTATTATCAGGAGCAAATATAGGAGATGCATTTAATGCAGGTTTAAAAGGAGCAGGAATGGGTGCTGTTTTAGGTGGTCTTGTAGGTGCTGGTAGAGGATTTAGACATGCGAAACTGAATAACTTGAACCCTTGGAATGGGGAATTAAAACTGAATAAATCTATAGGTGCCGCGTATAAAGGGTTTAGTAAGGTAAAAAGTCTTAATCAACTAAATAAGCTTCAACAAACAGGGAAATTACCTAAAACAATTACTCGTTTTGATAAAGGTAAAATTTTAGGGGAATTAGACCATGTTCATTTCAACAATGGGTCAGCTTTAAATGTTGATGGCACTTGGAAACATGGATATAAAATATTAACTAATAAAGAGATTAAAATTCTTGTTCAAAATGGCTGGAGACTACCGAGATAAAAAAAGTGAATTTTTGTTTTTTATTCAAAACTGGATTAATAAAGTAATATCAGATAAGTTATGGGAAAAATATGTAGATCTTCATATCAACGACATTGATAAATGTTTTAAAGAAAAACAAAATTGGATTGAAGGGAGTTTATTTTTGTTTGGTTGTTTTTTGTCATTAGTTGATGACAAAAAATATGATGTTTTTTTAGTTATTCCTTTAACTTGTGTTTCTAAAAAAGATCTTGTTCCATTAACATTTGAGTTGTTAGAAAAAGAGTTAGATATTACTCCTCCATCCTTCTATTTGTTTGCAAAGGGAGAAAAAAATTATGAGGCTACAATTAAATCCGCTAAACATTTAAGTGAAATAGGGGAGAAAATTAATGCTAGGGCTTATTATAAAGAAGAAAATGAAAACAATGAGTGTTATCGAACATTATACATAAGAAAATGATGCCCCCCGATTTCCATGGTAAAACCAAGGTGTAAATGTTAAAATATCAGGCAGCAACTTTAATATAAGGTTGCTGCCTTTTT
>CANLMN010000033.1 GCA_947492105.1 uncultured Aquimarina sp.
TGCACTTGGTTGATTAAATATAACAATAATCAACTGGAAAACAACAAGTATACAGTTTTTCAGCAGACCCTAATTAATTCACTATGGAAAGCAACGAATATCAAAAATTATTTGACTTTATTTCCACCACAGTAGTGTTGAACAATACCGATCAAGTAAAAATTAGTTCAAAATTATCTCTTGAGGATTATAAAAAAGGAGATTTTATCTTAAATCAAAATCAGGTTTCTAAAACCTTAAAATTTGTCCTGTCTGGAGTATACAGGGTTTATCAATTAAAAAATGGTCAAGAGATCACCAGCTATTTTAATTATGAAGAAAGAAATCCTCTTGTCGCTTCATTCCCTAGCTTATTAACCCAACAACCAAGTACTGAAATCATAAGATGTATAATCCCTGGTAGATTGATCTCCATATTCTATGCTGATTGGCATGAGCTGTATAAAACAAGTCTAGAGTTAAATACTTTTGGTCGTCTATTAGCCGAAAAAAATTATGTATTAGCTATACAACGAATAGAATCATTGCAGTATCAAAACGCAACGGAACGTTATACAATGTTCTTGGAACTTTATCCCAATCTATTGAACCAAATTCCTCATCATTACATTTCTTCATATTTGGGCATTACACCAGAATCTCTAAGCCGAATTCGAAAAGCTTTAACGAAGAACTAAATCTTATCATACATCAATGCATAGCTTTCTTGTTTTTTTGACCTTTGAATTATGAAAGCTATTAATATATATAACATTTGGAGTGTCACTCTCAAAAAAGCTGCTCCCAAGGATTTGGAACATTGTTTTTCTATTGTAAAAACGTATTATAACCACCCACAAAGGTTTTATCACAACTTGACTCATATAGAGACTTTAATCTCTCAAATAGAACAATTATCTCTTTCTGAAAAAGATTACACGATACTTATAAATGTTGCACTATTTCATGATGTAATCTATAAAGCAGGTAGAAAAGATAATGAGTACAAAAGTGCTTTATTTGCAGCACACTGGTTATCAATATTACATCTAGAAACTAGTACATCAGAAATGATTTGTGATATTATAAGATCAACAAAATCACACAAATCATCTAATTCACTCACTCAACTATTCCTTGATATTGATCTCTCCATTTTAGGAGAAAACCAAAAAAAATACTCCGTATATCGCAAACAAATTAGAAGAGAACATACATATATCCCTAATTACTTATATAAAATTGGAAGAAAAAGGTTTCTAAATACGATACTCTGTAGACAAAACATCTTTTACACCCCTTCCTACTATGAAGCTTTTGAAAGCATAGCCCGAAAAAACCTAAAGAATGAATTAAAAGAATTGACGAGTCATTGAATCAATACATCTTATTTTTTACTGATTGCTTTCTCCTTTAATTGAATTAATTTTAATTTATCCAACAATAACATAATATAGTAGGTTGGATCTATCTCATGCCAACGTACCCCACCAAAATTAGCTCGATCACTATTCTTATGGTGATTATTATGATACCCCTCTCCCATCATTAAAAAATCAATGGGGAATAAATTTTTTGAAGTATCTTTCATTTTGAAATTTGTGTAACCTACAATATGTCCAAACCAATTGATAATAACACCGTGAATCGGTGCCATCAAGAACGCTACAGGTAAAAATAACCAATGCCACCATGCTGTAGCAAAGAAGTAAAAGAAAACAATATAACCGATACCCCAAGCCATTCTAGATATATTAGAACTTGCAAAAGTGTCAAATGATTTCCACTGCGGTACATTTTTGGTAAATCTGGAATTCAGCGCAATTCTATTCTTATTAATATCCTGATAAATCGTTTTTGTACGCCACATCATACTAAACATATTAGCATCATACTTAGGAGAATGCGGATCTTTTTCGGTATCCACATACGCATGATGCATTCTGTGCATAATTCCATATCCATAGGCACTTAGGTAATTCGAACCTTGAAAAACCCACGTTAAAAAAAAACAAACTTTCTCTATGGTCTTGGACATTGTAAACAGCTGATGAGCTGCGTATCTATGCAAGAAAAAAGTTTGAAAAAAGAGCCCCATATACCATAGGGTGATCATGAATATTAAGATTGCCATTATGTAATGTAATTTTTTTTTCAAATTTACCAATATTCAGCAAAATTATTGGACTAATTAGTCTTTATTCCTAATTTTATTTTAAGAATAATATAAATTTAATACGTGCCATTTTATAACTTCATAGATGAACAGTTCTTTACTTTTTTTTATGCAACTATACTTTGACCGACTTAGATATCGAATTTAGAAACATCCCCCCTACTAACTCTTATAACACACTTTATTAAGTAAGAAAAACATTTTACAAGTATCGATAGGACAATAAAAACTAAAAATTGATGAGCAACTCTATAATCAAACTATGGTTGTCATATCTTTGACAAAAAAAAGTCCTAGGTTTACACATCGTTTATGAATAATAGAATGCATCACAACACAACCTTTATCACAGGAGCAACAGGTTTTATAGCTTTCGAACTTTTAAAAAATATAATAGAAAATGAACCTACGGGAGATTTATATGTTTTAATTAGAGCAAATAAAAATCACACAGCACTCTACCGTTTTAATCAGTTATTAGAAGAATTAAGAGGTCAACATGGTGTTAAAAACTGTCCGGACTTGAGCAACAGAATACATTTGATCGAAGGGGACATTACGGTACAACGATTCGGAATGGATCTTGAAGCTTACACAAAGCTCTCCCAAAAAATTCATCGCATTTATCATATCGCAGCTAGTGTACATTTAACAGGTGCATTAGACAAAATGAGAAACATCAATGTAGCGGGCACTAAAACTGTATTGGATTTTGCCTTAGAAGTTCAAAAAAATAACACATTGCAGTTGGTTAATTATGTGAGTACTGCTTATGTTGCAGGTAAAAGAGCAGGCATTATTTATGAAAATGAATTAACTAAAAACCAAAGTTTTAATAATAATTACGAAAATGCTAAGTACGAGGCTGAACTTTTGGTTCAGGAATATGCCCAAAAATTACCTATTGCCATTTATAGACCGAGTATTGTCATGGGAAATTCCAAAACTGGATGGACCAAAACATTTAATGTATTATACGAACCCATGAAATTGGTCTATTTTGGTTTATTAAAAATAGCACCAGCAGACTATAATTCCATTGTGGATATTGTTCCTGTTGATTATGTAGCCCAAGGTATCTATCACATTTCTAGACAAAGGGAAAAGGCAATATCTCAAACATTTCATTTGACGATAGGCCAAGGAAAAAGTGAGAGTTTTCCGATTGTAATTAAAAAAATTATTACAAATTTATTTTATTGGGCTGATCATTATCAACTAAAAAATCCCAAAAAAATGCCTAGACTAATAAAGCCTGTTTTCTTTAAATATTTGGCCAAGTGTACAGCAGTTTTTAGCTCTAAAAAACAAAAAAGAAAGATCAAACAAATGCTCACCTATACCGACTATGTATCCATCACAAAAGAGTTTGATACCACTAACACGGAAGCTATACTAAAACCGATGGGGATTACTTGTCCTACCCTAGAGGAATATATGGATGAGCTATGTCATTATGCTGTTAAAAAACATTTTGGAAAGTCTCACAAACCTGAACATGTATTTACAAAACAAACACATTCTAATAGTACCTATAAAGGATTAAAAAATGCAAGTGCCAGTTCCTCCTAGTCTCAAAAATATATTTGTATCAGCGATTCTTTTGAGCTTTACAGAGCCACCCCATTGGAATCGCTATTATTGAAAAAAAGCCGTCATTTTGCGTTGACGATTTTAAGTCAGATATTGTTCTTGTAGCACTTCCAAATGATGTTTCTGATGACCAATTATTACAAATCCTGCTACTCGACAACTTACAGAACTACCATTAGCTTTACCGATACGTTGTAACATTTCTGGAGTAAAACTTCTAAACAATGATATAGAGCTATTACGGACAGCCAAATAATCACTAATAAAGGCTTCTTTATCCTTTTCTCCTGCATTAGAAAAAGGCACATAATCATCCTGCTCATATCCCGGCAAGGACGTCTTATCATTTCTTGCAAAACATAATGCTCTGTAGTTAAAAATTCGCTCCGTATCTAAGATATGTTGTAATACCTCTGCAAAAGTCCACTTTTCTTTATCATACGCATAGTGCATTTTTTCATCAGGAACAGTCTTCATGAAATCCAAAAATTCCTGTTGACTTTCTTGCAAACTTGAAATAATATTTGGGTTGGTCACTTTACTAATATACGTACCATAATACGAATTGTATTCTTCTGGAGACAAACTTTCTATCATATGAACTATAATTTAACTTAAACAGCCCTTAAAATTACAAATTTTAAGGGCTGTTATTACAATATTTAACAAGGTTTTATGCTGAATTTCTACTAGCATTGATATTCCCGAATAATGATCGGGTCACCATTTTTTCGTAGACTTCTAGCTTCTTTTTATCAGGATTCTCTTCTTTTTGTAGGTCTTGAATCTTTTTTAATGCAAATTGCTGTATCGTTAGCAATGGTAGTACGATATTTTCACGTACTTGTATAGAAGCCAAACCTGCTGGTTCATTCTCCATTAATTGTGTATATCCTGTCAACTTCAACAATAGACGCTTAGTCAACAAATACTCGTTATGAATAATATCCCAGAATGCTCCAAACTCCTCATCCTCTTTCATATAAGCTGTCAACTCAAAGAATGATTTGGTCAAACTCATCATACTATTCTCTACCAGTGCTTTGAAGAAAGTGGACCCTTTATACAAAGAAATTACTTTATCAAATTCACCGTTATCTTCAAATGCTTTTAATGCTGTACCAACACCATAAAATCCAGGTACATTTTGTTTCAATTGACTCCAACTACCTACAAATGGAATAGCCCTTAGGTCACTAAACTCCAACTTACTCCCCTTACCTCGTTTGGATGGGCGGCTACCTATATTTGTTTTTGCATAATATCTCAAAGTACTCATACGCTCGAGGTACGGCAAAAATTTGGGATGATTTTTAAAATCTACGTACGTTTGGTAGCTTATATCAGCTAACTCCTGCATCGTATCTTTATTATCCGCCGAAAATATCTTTGATTCATCCTTGAACAATTCATTAACTACACCAGCTCCTAGTAATTGTTCTAAATTATATTGGCAAGAATCCAAGGTTCCGAAATTAGAACTAATAGTCTGTCCTTGAACGGTCATTTGTATTTCTTCATTTTCTATAGAAGACCCCATAGAAGCATAAAACTGACTTGTTTTTCCTCCTCCACGCGCTGGTGGTCCACCACGTCCATCAAAGAAAATTACCTTGATATCATATTTTCTAGAAATTTCTGTCAATGCCTCTTTGGCCTTGTAGATTCCCCAGTTAGCCATCAAGTATCCACCATCTTTTGTTCCGTCTGAGAAGCCCAACATGATCGTTTGTTTCATCCCACGTGCTTGGAGATGTTTCATATATGTTGGATTACTATATAATTGCTCCATTACTTGGTGCGCAATTTGCAAATCAGGTACCGTTTCGAATAAAGGAATTACATCTGTAGTCGGAAATTCCCAATCACATAAACGTAACATGGCAAAAGTTTCCATTACATTCAATGCACTACCATTATTACTAATGATATATCGGTTCGCTCCTCGTTCCCCATTATTTTTTTGAATGGTTTTGATCGCATAGATAGACTCTAGAGTCGCTCTAGCCATATCATCTTTGAATTGCGAAGGGTCAATTTTTCCAGTGACCTGAGAAAGTATATCTACCTGCTCCATTTCTGGCAATTCGGCATAATTATCAGGAAAATAACCTAATTTCATCTCCTGCGACTCTTTGACAATTTGCGTCAAGGCATTATGATGTACTCTAGAATCCTGACGAATATCCAAAGTTCCAAAATGGAATCCAAAAAGGTTTACTTTATTAATCAAATCATCTAATTCTTCCAAAAATAGTGATTGATGCTCTTTGATAAGCTCTTCTCTAATTTTGTATAAATCCCCGCTCAACATTTCTAATGTCAACGATTCTGCACTCTCTGGATAATACAAGTTTTGATACAATAACATTTCCAAGCGTGTCAATTGCTCTTGCAATTGACCAAAGGTAATTCTACGTTTCAGCTTACGGATATCTCGTGTATAGTTCTTAAAAATTGTATTTTTAAGACGTTCTGCCACTTTGAGTGTGATCTCTGTAGTCACAAAAGGATTTCCATCACGATCACCTCCTGGCCAAAAACCTAGGTTGATAACCTCATTTTCTAATTTTTCTCCTTGAAAAATATTCTGTTGAATATAATTGTAAATTTTGCTTCCTGCATGATAGAATACATTTTCCAAGTACCAAATCAAACTAACTGCCTCATCATAAGGTGTTGGTTTTTCTTTTTTGAAGAATGCTGTTTTCCCTAATTGTGCCAACAATTTCTTGATAGTTAGCAGGTCATTAGTTCGTATTGCACTATCCAAATCATTTATAATACCCAATACAGTTCCTGGATAGAATTGTGTTGGATGTGCGGTCAATGTAGGTCGTACTTTAAAACGTTTCAGATACTCCTGCAACTCTTTTAAACGTCCTTTTGCCTGCACTTCTTCTTTTATACTACGTAGGGTCCCTCTACCGTCCATATTGTTGACTGTAGGAAAGGCTGCATCTTCTATCGCATCAAATAACACAACTTGTCGCTCTATATATTGTATAAAACGAAACAGTAAATCATGTTTCTTGCCTTCATCTGGATTATTTTGATACAATTCAAAAAACTCGTTAATGATTTGTGTCGGTGTCTTTTTAGCTTCAAAACCTTTCTCACAAATTTCTTGAAAAAGTGGCAACAACACTCCAGTATTGGTAATGGTGTCAAAAGGCAATGTTATAAAAATACTATTGTAAATCTGATACTTAGAAAGAACATTTTCATTAAAACGCTCAATTTTTGGTTTTCTAGCCATTTCTGTGTTTTATACTGTTTTGCTTACGACTCTTTTATTGGAATCACCTTTATAATTTCCTATTATGGAAGTCCAAAGATACATCACGGTTTTTTCATTAAAAAACCCTCCAAGAAAAATCTTAAAGGGTTCTTTGTAAGTTTCTCTTATACAGATTATTACAATTCTTTAAAAATAGAATGCATTAATCGTTTTTTGTCATTTATGCTCTCTTCGAGAGAAATCATCGTCTCTGTACGGTATACTCCTTCTATATCATCTAACATGAAAATGACTTCTTTTGCATGATTAGTACTTCGAGCACGTATCTTACAAAAGATATTAAATTTTCCTGTAGTAATATGTGCTACCGTAACAAAAGGAATTTCATTAATACGCTCCAAAACAAACTTTGTTTGTGATGTGTTTTGTAGGTATATACCCACATATGCTATAAAGGAATATCCTAATTTTGGATAATTAAGTGTCAAAGAAGAACCTACGATAATACCAGCTTCTTCCATTTTTTTAACACGTACATGGACAGTACCTGCTGAGATTAAAAGTTTCTTAGCGATATCTGTGAATGGAGTTCTTGTGTTCTCAATAAGCATGTCCAAAATCTGATGATCTATTTCATCTAATTTAAATTTTGCCATAATTTTTTATACTAAAATATTTTTAATGTCTTTTTTCGTCTTTAAGCTGCAAAAATAACAGAAAAATCCTGTTTTTAAGAATTTAAATTTAATTTTTTACTAGCGTTGTTGAGAATATCTCATGGTTCACAGAAAAACTCAACATCTTGTTTCCCTCTACTATAGCTATCATATCTTCAGAATGTGTAACTTCTTTACCTTTTACATTAATTTCTTTGTGTCCAAAATAATTAACCAAATTCCCCATTTTGGCAATAATTGGTACAAATCTGACAGTAGTTCCAATCAATTTTTCTTCGTATTGCAGTGCTATATCCATGATTTCTCCATGTACCACTGCATTACGAACAATAAAGTCATAAAATAATTTATCATTCTCTGGGATTTCAAAATACTGCTCATGTCCTACTCCACTGAGCGTGTGTGTTGCAATATATTCAAGAGAAGATACTAAGGAATAAAAAATATACTTTCTTGTTTGCTCTCTATCATAATCATCTGGTGCATGTCCTGCTTCGAATAATATGGTTGGAACTCCTTGATTTGCCAACGTATCCCCTACACAATTAATATTGAATCCATCATCATAACGCCCTACACGGTTAGGTATTACTTTTTGTAGGTATTTATTCATCGCAACTATAATCTCCATTGCAATTTTGCGATCCGCAGTAACAGTACGTTCTGCATCACCCGCAGGAGACAAAAATGACACTGTTGCAATATTATTGGTAGCTCCTGCACTAAATATAGTGCGTTGTCCGTGTAGATTAAAGGCTACATGAGGTGCTACATCTTTGATGAGGTTACGAAGAATAACACTCTCTTTCTGCGTTAGCTCCTGGGCATCACGATTCAGATCCACTTTGTTATAATTAAGCCTTGTGTATAATAAAGCACCATCAGGACTCAATATGGGCACTATATATAAGCTACAAGTTGCCAAAATTTGCTTAGCAGTAGCATTGTTTTTGTCTAATAAGAGTTCAAATAGATCAAATAAAGCTTTGGTGGTGGTACTTTCATTCCCATGCATCTGCGACCACATAACCAACCGTCTGTCTCCTGAACCAGCTTTGACAAGGTGTATAGGCAAACCATTTTCTGAAACACCCAACTGGCGAACCTCAAAAGTTGCAGCTAATTTGGTTAATAAGGGTTCAATCATTTCAAAATGTACGTACCTACCATGTAATCTTTCTTCTTTATACCTGTCAAAAAAATCAGCTAATTCTTGTATTGTCATCATATTTAATTTTGGAGTTACAAATGTAAACATTACAAAGTTTACATTTGTATACAAGAGATCTAGAGTGTTATGTTTACAATTAGAAACAGTACATAAGGCATCATTTTGATTATTTAAACTACAAATATCCAGAAATTACTGTATTTATTGATATATATACAAAATATTATATATCAATTAGTTAGATGCAATTACTTAATGTGATTATTTAGCATAAAAACATAAAAATGCGATTGTTTTAGGTTATTTGAAAATCCTTTTGTTACATTTGTAAACACAATGTTTCACAACACTAGTTCACAATGGTAAACAACATAGACTTCAGTAAGAGACTTGAAAAAATCATGGAATATCACCAATTATCTGCTGCCGCATTTGCAGATGCCATTCAAGTTGGACGCTCCTCTATTTCACATATCCTTTCGGGAAGAAATAAACCTAGCTTAGAATTTGTGATGAAAATTATTGATGCTTTTCCTGAAGTTGAATTGTATTGGCTCTTGAATGGTACTGGAACTTATCCAAAAACAACACCCCCACCCATAGAAAAAAAAGTAGAGCTTCCTCCTACGCCAGAAAAAACTGCCACCGTTCCAGACAAAACGCTTACAGATCTTTTTTCATCAACCGAAATTCCATCGACATTTGATAAAAATCCTTTGACATCAGAAAAAAAGGAAACTTTCAAAAATACTCCTAGTGTAGAGCGGATCGTTATATTTTATACCGATGGTACTTTTGATAGCTACGTTCAGAATAAGTCATAATCTCATCTCAGCATTCTATTTCTTCAACAAGTATGAATTGAGTTTTGATCAAATGAAGCACTTTGAATAGACTATAAACAGCTGCATAGAGCTAATTCATAGCAAAGTAGCTTCGAATCTTAGGTTTTTTTGAGGAAATAGTGAAAAAAGTGTTCACAGCAAGAGCTTACATACTCCCATTAATAAGGCTGTTTGAACTGCAAAAAAAATAACCTGTAGCAGTAATCGTTCTTTTATATAGAACTGTAGTTGTAATAAAAAAACATTCAATTGTAACAAATTCAAAATCTGACAAATATTAATCCTTTCCTATTAACTATTAATGTATTAGTTTTTATTAAATTTAGTATCAAAACCGCTCCTCCATTAATAACCTAATTATTAAAATACATGAGTATTACGATACAAGATCTTGAAATTTTTCTAGAACATTCTACAGAAATAATAGGTGTATTAAGTAAAGATGGGACGATACTAAAAGCTAATAAACGCTGGGAAAAGGTTTTTTCTAGACCACTAGACATGATTATAGGCTTACATGTATATGAATTGGTTCCGCCAGAGGATGAAATACATTATAAAAAATTATTTCAAAAACTATTTATTCAAGAAAAAGTAGCTCAGCATTATTTCTCGTTTGTAAATAATCTCAAAGAGTGGATAACTATAGATACACATATCATATATGTCAATGACCTCATTTATTTACGAGGTCGTGAATCCACAAAAGAAGATACTTTGTTACAATCATTACAAATGATGTCGAGAGTAGCAAAGATTGGGGCGTGGCACTATAACGTAGAACTCAAAAAATTCTATTGCTCTCAAGAATTTCGTCATATTTTTGAGATTGAAGATGATACCAATTTAACCTTGAATACTGTTTTTGAATGTTATCAATCAAAAAGTGCTCTAAAAATAAGGAAGCGTTTTGATACACTCCTCCAAGAACTTACTCCATTTGAGTATACTGGAAAGATTAATACATTACAAGGAGTTGAAAAATGGGTTGATTTCAAAGCAGAAATTATTAGTTATCACGACAAACATATACTTGTATCAGGAATTATAGCAGATGTAACCAAAGAACAGAATTATATTGAATCTTTACGACATCATTCAGAAACACAAAAATTAGCACTAAAAGGTATTAAATCTGGTATTTTTGATCATGATCTCCGTACTGATAAGGTATATTATTCTAGAAATTTCAAACGCATGTTAGGATTGTCACTGATAGATTCTCATATTCCGGAAAAAGAATTTCGCAAAATGATACATCCAGAAGATACAAAAGATGCGTACAAACGGCATATAGATGGAATCAATGCAAAAGGACATCATTATTTTAATCACTACAGGCTTCGTAATATAAAAGGCATTTATAATCATTATGAAGTGCACGCTTGGCGCAAAAAAGATAAAACTAGCAACAAAACCGTGCGGATGATCGGCAATCTAATTAATATTGAGGATAGAATACAAAAACAACGATCTATCTCTCAATATCAAAGACGCTTAAAAGCTATTATAAATAATGGATACCTATATACTATTTTGTTAGATGTAAATGCCGAAATTTTATTTGTAGATAACAGTATAAAAAAAGCAATCCTGAAGGAATTCAAAGTAGATATTTCTAAAAACAAAACCAATTTCCTTACTATATTTCCTTCAAATTTTGATAAAAATTTTAATAAAGACTTTAAAGCTGCATTACAAGGAAAAAAGATCACTAAAGAAATTAACAGAGTTATTCCGGATGGGACAACACAATGGTACGAAATTAGCTACACCCCTATTTTTAATGACATTAAGGATATAACTAGTATCTTAATACATTTTATGAATATTACTACCAGAAAAAAATCAGAAATACAGTATAAAAAAGCTAAACAAAAGACCGAAGAACTAAGTGAATTAAAATCTAGTATTTTGATGAATTTAAGTCATGAGATTAGAACACCTTTGAATGGAATACTTGGTGTAAATAATTTACTTTCCAACAAATTAGAAGAAAACGAACGAAAAGAACTTCTACGAATGCAAAAAGAAAGTAGTGACCGATTGATCAATACTCTAGAAGGAATGATCAGTCTTAGTCAAATAAATACGCTAAGTGGTAGTTTGAATTTGGTAGAATTAGATGTTAACACATTAATTACAGAATGCTATCATGAACAATTACACAACGCCACCTCCAAAAAAATAATATTTGATTTGGATCTCAGTATCACAGCTGTTAGAATCATGGGGGATCGTGACTTATTAAAAATATCTATAGATCAACTTATCAACAATGCTATCAAGTTTACAGAGAGAGGAACAATTACCATCAGAACTAGCAGCAAAAAAGATTTTGTCAAAATCTCAATTGAGGATACAGGAATAGGTATTCACAAAAAAAATCAAAAAAAAATATTTGAGATGTTTGTTCAAGAAAGTCAAGGACTTAGTAGAATATATGAAGGTACTGGTATTGGACTTACTATGGCCCAAAAATATACCGAATTAATGGACGGCGAAATCAAGGTAAAAAGTGAACCTAACAAAGGAAGTCGTTTTACAATCAAATTTCCTCTGTATAAAAATGATTCAAAAATTGCCTGATAAACGATGATTTCACTTTACATCTAGCTGTCGTTTGAAATTTTGGAAAAAAACCTGTGTAATTTTGTTGCTCATACCCAGATAAGAAAACTATTCGTTATTTGATCTAAAGAGCTCCTCTTGACTTTTTCGTTTCTCTAAAAAATGAATCAAATTCGCCCATATTTCGTTACTTTACTCATACGTAGAGCTGCGATGAATACCATAATTTCAATCATTTTTAAAATACTATTATTTTGGAATAATAACGAAAAGTAAAGATAGTATCGAACATAAGATATATTCGATACTATCTGGAATTTAACTCATTAAACATCAAAAATTATTTGTATTTACATATAAAATTTGTATCTTATACGAACACAAAATTGTTTTAGACTTATGTAGGTTATGAAATTTTAATCTCTCTTGAAGTTATTAAATATCCAAAAAAAACACTATTTAAGTGAAAATTCTTTACGTAGAAGATAACAAAGTTAACGCTTTGGTTATGAAAAAAGTTTTGAATAACTATGAGCTAGCCATCGCCTATAATGGACCTGATGGTATTCGTTTTGCTTCAGAAAATTTTTTTGATTTAGTATTATTAGACATCAATTTGGGAAGCGAGGATATGGATGGATGTGATGTATTAAGATTTCTGCGTGCTATGGACCTCTATAAAACAAAACCAATTTTTGCTGTTACTGCATTTGCGCTTCCCGAAGATAAAGAGCGATTTATCTCAGTAGGATTTGATGATTATTTCACTAAACCAGTTAATTACGAGGCATTGCAGCACAAAATATCAGAATTTGATAAGGTACAAACTGGAAAAGCCTCCTAGTTTATTCTGTTATTGATCCAAAAGAGAGACGCCATTCAAATCTGTAGTCAAAACATCACTCATATAATCAAATAACGGTCGTAGCAAACTAAAATAAGATAACACTTGTTGTGCAAAATCTGGATGTAATACTTCTTTGTCGGTAAGTTCATGCCTGACAACAAAATTTTTATTGCGGATTAGATCAATCGCTGCATGCTCTTTACTAAACCCCTTTGGTGCCGTCTTTACTTGATTTGACGTATCAAAACCACCATATATTTTTTTGAAATCCCGTTGATTCAAGATATCTCTAATTTCGGTATCATCCATTTCAAATTCTTTTCGGATACGTAATAAGTCCGATGGTTGTGGTGCAAAAAAACCTCCCGCAACGACAGAGCTACCTGGTGCTATCCGCAAGTAATACCCCCCTCTAAGATGTGCCCCTGATCTAGAAAAACTAACACTACGATGCGTGTTATATGGTGTTTTGTCTTTGCTAAAACGTACGTCTTTATGAATTCTAAAAATCTTTATTTTTTCAATTATATCATGCTCATTAAGCCCCGCTTCTACCTCCTTATAAAATTCCTTGAGATACTGTTCTTGTTCTTGATAATCTGGTTTATGCGTTGCAAACCATTCACGAGTATTATTTTCTTTTAGCGCCTCCAAAAATTCTAAGACACTTACTGGGATCACTGCCATGATTTATTTCTTTTCATAAATTTAGACAAAAAAATATACATAGCCTTTATTTAGCGTTCATATTCAAAATTCCTAGAATAAAATAACACACCTACAACATCCTTAAAATGGTATTATTCTAGACACAATTCCAAAACTTTACTATAACAACAAAACTTTATCTCTTTACAATATAACTATTGCAGATAAAGTTTATATTTTTGAAGATAATGAGTACAAACTTCAATTAGAACTACTCCTTATATAAAAATACACATTGTTTATGCGTTATATCGTACCTTTTTTTCTATTCATCTTCGTTATTCTTTGGAGTTCTTGTCGAAATGATTTTGAAACTATTCCCAGCACTGGGCAATTACAATTCTCTAGAGATACGGTATTTCTTGATACTGTTTTTTCTAATATCAGTACAGCTACCTATTCATTTAAGGTGTATAACAGAGGAAATGAAGATATCTCTATTCCCAACGTACGATTGCAAAATGGTAACAACTCAAAATTTAGACTTAATGTTAATGGTAGTTCAGGCACCACATTTACTGATGTAACTATTTTTGCCAAGGATAGTATTTTTGTTTTTGTAGAAAGCACAGCAGACATCAAAGAATTAACCCCCGATCAAAAAGAGTTTTTATTGACGGACAAAGTGCTGTTTGACATAGAGTCTCGTCAGCAAGATGTTGATCTGGTGACTTTGGTCAAAGATGCTGTATTTCTATTCCCTCAACGTTTGGATACTCGAGGTACTACAGAATCTCTAGTGTTGGGTCAAAATGAAGATGGTGAAGATATAGAAATACAAGGTTTTGTTCTAGAAGATGATGAACTTACTTTTACCAACGAAAAACCTTATGTTATCTATGGATACGCTTTGGTACCAAATGACAAAACACTTACTATAGAAGCTGGTGCTCGGATTCATTTTCATGAAGGCTCTGGACTACTTGTAGCAAATGAAGGAACATTAAAAGTTAATGGAACGCTAAGCCCTGATCCTAAGAAACCTTTTGAAAATCAAGTTATTTTCCAAGGGGACCGCTTAGGGAGTGGTAATATTTTTGACGAAGAACCTGGATCTGATTTTAAGGACATAGCCGGACAATGGGGGCTTATTTGGTTACTTTCTGGAAACTCTAAGCATGAAATTAATTATGCAACTATCCTGAATAGTACTGTTGGAATTCTAATGGATGCTAATGCGAACAACGCAACACCTTCTTTAGATATCAAAAATAGTCAAATTTACAATAGTACTATTGCTGGTATTATTGCACGTAATTGGACAGTAACTGGAGAAAATTTAGTGATAGGGAACTCCGGTGAGGCTTCTTTGAACTGCTCTTTAGGGGGTACCTATAATTTTGAACACTGCACATTTACAAACTATTGGAATAATAGTTCTAGAAAATTTCCTTCAGTATTATTAAGTAACGCACTTGTTACAGGTCCAAATACTGTTATTACAGCACCACTGCAAGAAGCTAACTTTTCTAATTGTATTATATATGGTAATGAAGAAGCAGAGATTGGCTTTGATCGAGCTATGGATATCCCCCTCAATTATAATTTTCAAAATTGTTTAATACGATTTGAAGAAGAAGATTTAAAAATTCCTGAAGAAGACAAGGAACTTTACGATTTTACGAATACTGCTTTATACCAAAATATAATCCTCAATGAATCCCCTAATTTTAAAGATGTAGAAAAAAACTTATTCAATATTGGTGACGCCTCTGCTGCAAATGGAAAAGCTACTGTACTTGGGATGGGAACTGATATATTAGGCACTACAAGAAATGCTACTGCACCAGATATAGGTGCATACGAAAGTGTTTCTTTTGAAAAAAATGATGACTAAATAGTATAATTTTATACCTCGTCATTTTGGAGTATTCCTAATAAAAAAGATTATTACAGACAGGGGTATGATTTGTTTCTTAGCTACTTATAATTATGTTTTGATCTAACACCATTTTAAAAAATAATTACAGGCTAAGAATTAGCCTCTTTTTACTTTTTTTTCCCTAGAAAATCAAACCGTAACAACCATTATAAGATACATGGCTAAGGCTATACAGTAACATCATCACAGTGTTTTTTACATAAAAAAATAACAGTGGCATTGATACGAGTTTATATACCTATATTGAATTACCCTGTATTACACCAATTAGCAGTAATGATCAGTATTTTTTTTGATCAACTGCAATGTTTTTTACACTTGATAACGATACTAAAGCTAAGAGCATAAACAGGCTGTCCAAAAAGTGATTATTATTAAAGAATAATGTATTGTTGTTAATAATACAACCAAAAAAATACACTTAACACAATTAATCTTTCTATTGACATTTCTTTTATGAAAGATTCGCAACAAAAAGAAGAGGGTGTTTGACTTCTCAAACACCCTCTTTTTACTATTTTATAGTTTTATAGCCTTCTTTATGCAAAAAAACTACATTTTACTTTGCAATATTTACAGCTCTTGTTTCACGGATGACCGTTACTTTGACTTGTCCCGGATAAGTCATGTCTGTTTGGATTTTTTGCGAAATTTCAAATGATAAAGATGCCGCTTTTTCATCGTTTACTTTCTCGCTTTCTACGATTACTCGTAATTCTCTACCCGCTTGTATTGCGTAAGCTTTTTTGACACCTCCAAAACCAAATGCAATAGCTTCTAGATCTTTGAGACGCTGAATATACGAATCCAATACTTGTCTACGCGCCCCTGGTCTAGCACCACTTATCGCATCACAAACTTGTACAATTGGTGATAATAATGATGTCATTTCGACTTCATCGTGGTGTGCTCCAATAGCATTACAAACTTCAGGTTTTTCGCCATATTTCTCTGCCCATTGCATTCCTAATACAGCGTGCGGAGTTTCAGTTTCAGTTTCTGGCACCTTACCAATATCGTGTAATAATCCGGCACGTTTTGCCAATTTTGGATTCAACCCTAATTCGGAAGCCATCACACCACAAAGTTTTGCTACCTCTCTAGAGTGTTGTAATAGATTTTGTCCATAAGACGAACGATACTTCATACGTCCTACAGTTTTGATTAGTTCTGGGTGTAATCCATGAATCCCTAGGTCAATTACCGTACGTTTACCTACTTCGATAATTTCTTCCTCGATTTGTTTTCGAGTCTTTTTGACAATCTCTTCGATACGAGCGGGATGTATTCTACCATCAGTAACCAGTTTATGTAATGACAAACGTGCTACCTCTCGTCTCACAGAGTCAAAACATGACAAAATAATTGCTTCAGGAGTATCATCTACAATAATTTCTACACCAGTAGCTGATTCTATAGCTCGTATGTTACGTCCTTCTCGACCAATGATACGCCCTTTGACATCATCATTTTCTATATTAAATACAGACACACAATTCTCTATAGCTTCTTCGGTTCCAATACGTTGTATTGTATTGATGACAACTTTTTTTGCTTCTTGTTGTGCAGTAAGTTTTGCTTCCTCTATACTATTCTGTATCAATCCCATTGCGTCAGCCTTAGCCTGTTCTTTCAGGGATTTCATTAATTCTTCTTTAGCATCTTCTGCTGACAACCCAGAAATCAATTCTAACTGTTGTACTTGATTCAGGTGTAATTTTTTGACTTCTTTTTCCTTTTTAGAAAGCTTATCAAATCGTTGTTCATAATCTCTGATTTTACTTTCTAGAGATTGATTGTTCTTTTTATTTTTAGATAACTCATTGGAGATCTGAGATTCCTTGTCTCTTATTCTCTTTTCAGTTTCAGCCATCTTTTTATTTCTAGACAAGATCACTTTTTCGTGTTCTGCCTTTAGTTCAATAAACTTCTCTTTGGCTTGTAGTATTTTATCTTTTTTAATATTCTCTGCTTCATTTTTGGCATCTTTAATAATACTTTTTGCAGTATTATTTGAAGCATCTATTTCTGCAGAAGCTCTGGAGCGTTCTAAAAATTTTGCAATAGCAAAGCCTACTCCGATGCCTACTAATGCTGCAATAATCAAAAATACAGTTGTATCCATAGTTGTGTTTGATAGTAAAAAATTATAAGGTCCTAACATATAGACCAGGATTAAAAAAAAAGCCTGCACAAGTTAAAGTGTTTGTATAAACTCTGTAGAACAGGTTTAGGGCTAACAAGTTGCTCAAGAATCCGCAATCCCAAAGGAGCGGCGCGCTTTTACAACTTAAACTCACCCTTTTTAAAAAAAATCTTGTTGAGTTTATCAAAATGTAATAACTAGTACAGGCAGTAACTTTCTGTGTATTTAAATGAACGTATGTTTTTATGCTAACTTTTGCTTTAATAAATCGTCCAGAGAACGTAATTTATCTAATGCTTCGTCAGTATTATTATCTTTATCTATAACCCGTTGCTCTACCATAGCGGCAAATTGTAATGCACACATGGCCAATACATCTTGCTTGTCTCTTACGGCATAATTTTTCTCAAATTGTTTGATCATTCCTTCAATTTTTTTGCTAGCTGCACGCAGACCTTCTTCCTGTAATGGATTTATAGTCAGCGGATATACTCTATCAGCGATTGAAAGTTTAATTTTTAACTGATCACTCATTATCAAGGTCATTTAGAAAGTTGTGCTACACACAAATCTATCTCTTTGACTAAAGCATTTATTTTAAGCTTGGTTTCTTTTTTATATTCGTCACTGCCTAACATGGCATTTGCATTTTTAAGTGAATTATATCGTTGTTCTAATTTTTGAATTTGTTTAAATTGAAATTCCGATACTGTAGTCATTTCATTTAAAGTTTTACTAAGTTCAGTATTCTGTTGCTTCAATAATTCATGTGCATGAAGCAATTTAGTAATTCTATTTTCAAGAGAATCAACAATTTCATTTATATCACTCTTCATTTGCTAGTCCAAAATAAGTTACACAAAGTTAACATACCTACTCAAAAAACCCAATTCTTTTAAAAGTAATTTCAAAAACACAAATAACATAGCTTACAAATAAATGAAAAACAGTTATTTATACTAAAAATAATAATAAATATATTATTTTGCACGCTTTTTGAATTAGTGTTTTATTATTTTATAACATTACTTTTGTCTGGTGTTTATATCATAAATTTTGTTTGAAATAATAGTTCAATTTTCCGATCAAATATTTACATTTACTCTCTATGCGAATTTACTTTCTTTTTTTCTGTTTTTGTATTCATTTTGTACATGCACAAGAAGCGATTCCTGAAGGATATTTTGACGATCCTTTGGAAATCCCTATTGTATTATCAGGAACTTTTGGAGAATTGCGTTCAAATCATTTTCATTCTGGTGTTGATATCAAAACACAAGGAAAAACTGGTGCTAGCGTATTTGCTGTTGCAGATGGCTATATAAAAAGGATAAAGATATCTCATACGGGTTATGGAAAAGCACTCTATATACAGCATACAAACGGATACATGAGTGTATATGCACATTTGAAAAACTTGGCCCCTATACTTGATAGCTATACGCGAAAACGTCAGTATTTGAAAGAAAAATATGAAATAGAAATTTACCCCAAAGCCAATGAGTTGAAGATTAAAAAGGGACAAATAATAGGTTACAGTGGTAATACAGGTAGTAGTGGCGGACCCCACCTTCATTTTGAGATTAGGGATAAATATTCTAGACCAATGAATCCTTTGCTATTTGGAATAGATGTCAAAGACACCAAGAAACCAATTATCAATAGTCTTTGGGTGTATCCAAAATCAGATGATATCGACGCCCACGTTAGTAACGACAAAGAAAAACAAAAGCTCCGACTCATCCTCCAAAAAGATGGTAGTTATAAGACTCCAACCATAGAAGCTTGCGGTAGTATAGGTTTTGGTGTTTCTACTGTAGACAGACAAAATATGGCTCCCAATAAGAATGGCGTATACATGATCAGTACAGAAATCAACGGTCAGAAAAATTTTGAACTTGAAATGAAACGCTTTTCATTCTCAGAAACGCGTTATCTCAATCAGCATATAGATTATGCATACTATAAAAATTATAAAAGTAAAATCCGAAAATTATTTGTTGAAGATACTGACCCACTCAGCATCTACAAAAATGTAGTAGACAAAGGATACCTAGAAATTACTGATGGACTCTCTTACATATATACTATAACTATTAAAGATCTGGCAGGAAATACTTCAATAATTCGTGTACCTATTATAGGTATCGAAAGTAAGCAACCATCAACGGTTCCAACACCTGTAACTACGGATTTTGCAAAACGAAATGAAAACTTTGTTTGGAGCAAAGAACGCTTTGACTTGCATATTCCCAAAAATGCTTTATATAAAAACACTGCTTTAAACATTGCCGTGTCTGGTGATACTATTAGTATCCATGACAAAGCTACGGCATTACATAAAAATTTGACACTTTCTATAGATGTTAGTCACTATAATGCCAAAGATCGACAAAGCTTGTACATAGCAGAACTTAATGAATACGGCAAACCGGAATATACCAAAACAATCAAAAAGAAAAATAGATTTACCACCAAAACTCGCAGTTTTGGTAAGTACACACTTGCTCAGGATACAATTCCTCCGACAATACAACCATTAAATTTTAAAAATAAAAAGTGGATTTCTAATCACCGCTTTCTGGAATTAAAAATCAAAGATAAAGGTACAGGGATAGACACTTTCAAAGCTACAATCAACGGAAAATTTATTTTATTAGAGTACGACTATAAAACCGGAAAACTTTTTTATGACTTTAATGACAATATAGTCAATGCAACAGAAAATAAATTTGAGTTTATTGTGTTAGATAAAGTCGGGAATAGTACTACATTTAACGCAATATTTTTTAGAAAAAATAAAACATAACCCTTGAATAATCGATCACTTCTCTTTTTTATTGGTATTTGCTTACTAACTTGTTCGCAAATAATAAGTCAAACAGCAACGCTAAAAGGTATTGTTTTGGATGCTTCCAAAATCCCAATCGAAGGAGCCAATGTGAGCTATAAGAATAATGGCACCCAAACTAACAAAAATGGTGTTTACATTTTAGAAATCCCTGCAAACACAGAAATATCAGTCACTTTTTCGTATATCGGGTACAAAAATACTTCTATCAAAATAAAATTGGAAGAAAATCAAGAATATGAGTTAAATCCAATACTAAAAACAGAAATAGAACAAATCACCACAGTAGTCATATCCGGCAAAGAACGCAAAGAAGTACAAGGAATTACTATTCTAGACCCTGAAACAATACGAAACACGCCATCTGCCAATGCAGGTGTAGAAGGTTTATTGAAAACACTACCTGGAGTGAGCTCCAATAACGAACTTAGTACGCAATATACCGTTCGTGGAGGTAATTACGATGAAAACCTAATCTATGTGAATGAAATTGAAGTATATCGTCCTTTTTTGATTCGCTCTGGTCAGCAAGAAGGGTTAAGTTTTGTAAATACTGACTTAGTTCGTAATGTAGATTTTTCTGCTGGTGGTTTTCAGGCAAAATATGGAGACAAGCTCTCCTCAGTTTTGGATATAAGTTACAGGAGACCTACCCGATTTGGCGCTACGGCTGAAGCAAGTTTTCTTGGAGGTAGTGTATCTTTAGAAGGAATTACCAAGGACAAAAAACTCGCTGTTATCGGGGGTGCACGCTATAGAGACAATAGTCTTTTTGTCAATGGACGACAGACACAAACGGATTACACACAAAAATTCATAGATGCGCAGACCTATATAAGTTATAGTTTATCCAAAAAGTTTGAATTGGGTTTTTTAGGAAATATTGCCATCAATAATTACAACAATCGTCCCCTAACGCGACAAACAAATTTTGGAACTATCCAGGATTCCAAAGCATTATTAGTTTTTTATGAAGGTCAAGAAGAAGATCAATATGCCACGTATTTTGGAGCACTCAAAGGTACTTATCAGGTAAATGAAAATCTAACTCTCAAATTAATAGGATCTGCATATCACACGCAAGAACAGGAATATTTTGATATTCTTGCACAATACCGCATAGGAGAACCAAATACTAGTATAGGTGATGAAAATTTGGGAGAGGTAGAATTCAGTCAAGGAGTAGGTTCTCAATTAACACATGCCCGTAATGATCTTGATGCATTAATCTTTAACATAGAACAAAAAGGAACCTATGTCAAAGATGACCATCAATTAGATTGGGGGGTCAAATACACACAAGAAGATATTATAGATCGTATTCAGGAATTTGAAATTGTCGATTTGTTTGGAATTTCTGATCGTCCTAATCTTCCTGATTTTGTTAATAATCAACCCTACGAACCTTTTGCTAGCCCCATCGTTCCTTTCACGAATGTTAATGCTACGAACAACGTTACCATTGATCGCTTTTCTGGATACGTACAATATAGCAAACGAAGTGATTGGGGAGCTAGTGAGGTATGGTATAATTTTGGAGTTCGAAATCATAACTGGACACTTACAGGGGACAAATTAAATAGTATATCCCAACATTTTCTGACACCCAGAGGACAATTTGCCATCAAGCCAGGATGGAAAAAAGATATGCTTTTTAGGCTATCAGGTGGATACTACTACCAACCTCCATTTTATAGAGAATTACGTGATCTAAATGGTACAGTACAACCAAAAGTTCGTTCTCAAAAATCTATCCATTTTGTAGCTGGTCATGATTGGAGTCTTACTCTTTGGGATAGACCTTTTAAGTTAATAACAGAAGCCTACTATAAATCATTAAACGATCTAAATCCTTATACTATTGAAAATGTCCGTATACGCTATCGTGCACGTAATAATGGAATTGGAAGGTCCTATGGGTTAGACATGCGCCTTAATGGGGAGTTCGTTCCCGGCACAGAAAGCTGGATTAGTTTTGGATACCTAAAAGCTGAACAAAACATTAGTAATAGAGGGTGGATACCATTACCAACAGATCAGCGACTCAAATTTGGTATCCTATTTCAGGATTACGTACCTAAACTACCGAATCTCAAAGGATACCTAAATCTTGTGTATAATACAGGACTCCCTGGTGGCTCTCCTAGCAATGCTGATATTTATGATTTTGCAAAAACCAGATTACCTGATTACAAACGTGCTGACCTAGGAGTTAGTTATATTCTAGTAGATCAAAACAAACGTTTCTCAAAAGGTCATATATTTCATAATTTCAAAGAATTATCCCTTGGTTTCGAAATTTATAATATGTTTGATGTAAAGAACTCTATCACCAATATTTTTGTACGTGATGCCGTGAGTCAAAGACAGTTTGCAATACCCAATTTCTTGACTCCTAGGCTTTTTAATCTACGAATGAAAATGCGTTTATAAAGTTTATTTATTTAGAACTCCTCTTGACTTTTCCTTTTTTGGTCCGGAAATGGGATAAAATTTGACCCGATAAGAGGCTTTTTAAAATTCGTAATAACGCTACAGATAATACTATTTAAAAAATAATTACAAGCTAATAATTAGGGTGTGTTACCATTTTTTTTACCAGAAAATTAAACGTAGCCACAGCAATGCTTAAATTTTATAACTCAAACTAGCAAAAAAAATAGTTCAATCATTTTGGCCTACAATTACATTTTAACTAGTATTAGAATGCTTTTACTCTATCTTAACTTACTTTGGCACTAAACTTTTTGAACAAAATCTTTCAAAACCTGAACTACATAATCTACTTCTGATTTGGTGTTATATTTTGAAAAAGAAAAACGAAGTGCAGGTTTTTGCAACGCTTCTTCCGATAAGAATTGTTGTAAAACGTGAGAAACCTTAATACTTCCACTCTGACATGCACTACCTCTAGAACAAGCGATACCTTGGAGATCGAGATGAAATAGTAGTATTGTTGCTTTTTCTGGAGTCAAGGGCAAAGAAACATTAACCAAAGTATAAGTATTTTCTTCAAAATTATTGCTATTCCCATTAAAACATACATCTGGGATTGCTTCGGCTATTTTTTGAACAAAATACATTTTCAGTGCAGAGACTGTCTTTTGCTCTTCTTGATAATTATCATAAAAACTACGCAAAGCGACCTCCATCCCAACAATGTTATGAACACTTTCCGTTCCCGCACGATACCCTCGCTCCTGCTCGCCTCCCACCAATAGCGCTTTTATACCACTATTCTTTTTGACAAAGGCAAAACCAACACCTTTTGGACCATGAAACTTGTGACCACTTGCTGCAGCAAAATCAACATATTGCAATGCCTCCTTTAATTCATAGCGCCCAAAAGACTGCACCATATCACTATGAAATAATGCTCCTGCATTTTTGCATAAAACACTAACTCGTTCTAAGTCTAAAATAGTACCAATTTCGTTGTTAACATGCATCAAACTGACCAATGTTTTCAAAGGATTTACTTGCAAAAGTGTTTCTAAATGTAGATAATCGACGACACCATTATTTGTTATGTTGACATAATGAACGGTTACATCATAGTGTTGTGCCAAAAACTCAATGGTATGTAGCACAGCATGATGTTCTATTTGTGAGGTAATTATATCTGTAATTCCTAAATCACGAACGGCTCCTTGTAACACTAAATTATCAGCTTCTGTACCACCAGAAGTAAAAATTAATTCAGAAGACTGTACACCAAAATATCGTGCAATATTTTTGCGCGCTTGCTCCAATTGCGTCTTAGAAGATCTTCCAAAGCCATGAACAGAAGATGGATTACCATAATGAGATTTCATTACGGATAACATAGCAGTAATCACCTCTGGATGTGGTTGCGTAGTTGCGGCGTTATCGAAGTAAACTTTTTGCATGCGCAAATTTAGGTAATTAACATTTTAGTCTTAAATAAAAAGGCAGGATATTTTATTCATTCACCTAGGTGCAATAAGATCAATTAGTTCAGGATTATCTGTTTTCAAAAAACACTAAATCATTAACTAAATATTAATCATCAGTTTAATAATTAAATTATGACCTAATTCTAATTTTTTTTCAAATCACTATAAAAACACCCTTTTTCACCCCATTTCCGTATCTTTCTTAGGTCGAATCACTGCTCTGAAACAAGAGAAACACTCAATTATTATCAGAACCCAAAAAGCATACTCCACTTCTATAGAAAAACAGTATCTTTAATACTAAATACAGTTTATTATTAACACTATACATCATTATCGTATGGCTAAATTTTATACAGAAATTCCCGAAGCTTTAAAAGATTTCATTCAGAAACAGCATATTTTCTTTGTCGGTACGGCTGCTGCTAGTGGAACAGTTAATGTCTCCCCAAAAGGAATGGACACTTTCCGAATTTTGGATAAAAATCGAGTTTTGTGGCTCAATCTTACTGGCAGCGGTAATGAAACTGCTGCACATCTACTACAAAACAACAGAATTACCATCATGTTCTGTGCTTTTGAAGGTAAGCCACTTATCCTAAGACTGTATGGTAATGCTAATGTCTATCATCAACAAGATTCTGAATGGCAAAATTATATTAATTTATTTCCGAAAATAGCAGGCTCTAGGCAGTTAATAGAAATTAATATAGACAAAATCCAGACATCTTGCGGATACGCCGTTCCGTTTTTGGGTTATGTAGGAGAGCGAGAACAACTCCAAAATTGGGCTAATAAGCAAGGAGAAGATCGTCTCAAAAAGTATCGTGAAGAAAAAAACTCACTAAGCATTGATGGGTTTGACACAGGACTCCCTAGCTAAAAATGTAATTGACATTATTTATATATTGAGATCGTATTTAAACGTATTTTGGCTTTTTATTTTCCCTAAAAATTGGATTATACCAATTCAATTTAGGTATATAAATTCGTATTAATGACACTGTTTTTTTTATGTAAAAACACCATAATGCTATTGCATAGCCTGAGCCATGGAATATATGAACAAGCTATAATGTAAAGTCTAGCGAAGTTTATGTAATTTTTGTTACGATCATCTCAAAAAAATTAAAATTACGAATCGATCAAGGAGATCAATCCACTTTTTTTGGACACAAAACCTTTGTCTACGCACAAAAATTATTGATGCACTCAAAAAACTATCATTTTTATGATATCCATAATTTCTTGCACTATATTTTGATATAAATAAATAGTTTATAGAAAAAAAAAATTGAAACTAAAACAATAACACCCTTTTTTTGTATATTTAATTATCAGCAACATAAGTGATTATTTTTTTAGTATTATATTTGTAAAGCCACCCCTAACATATAATGATAATTAATATAGCGTGACCCCCTATAGTCATATATATTATAATTTAAAAATTGAACAATTATGGTTACTTTCCTTATTGCGTTGGCGGTTTTGCTTTTTGTGAACTTTCTATTATTCACCTTTAGTGTAAATAAATCTAAAAAAGAAGTTATCGATTTAGTAATTGAAAAAAATGAAGAGATTATTGCGCATACTCAAAAATTCAATCCAGAAATAGAAACTTCAAAAACTTCTGTTTCTAACACTGTTATCACCAAACGATCGGAAGCTGTCCTTGTTGCTGAATAAAATCATTTGCTTCACTAAAGTGCTTATTACCAAACCAATACCCTCTGTTTGCACTGAGAGGAGAAGGATGACCACTTATTAAGATTTTGTGTTTTGTTGCATCAATTTTTGCACCTTTCTTTTTTGCATAACCTCCCCAAAGCATAAATACAATATTTTCTTTTTTATCAGAAATCAAGCGGATTATTGCATCAGTAAATTTTTCCCAACCTTGCTTTTGATGAGATCCGGCTGTGTGTGCACGTACAGTCAAAGTAGCATTGAGTAACAGTACTCCTTGTGCTGCCCAATGCTCCAAATTCCCTGAATCTGGAAAAGGCTGCCCTAGATCTTTTTCTATCTCTTTAAAAATATTAATCAATGAAGGTGGCATTGGTACATCATCCTTGACAGAAAAGCATAAGCCATTAGCTTGTTCGGGACCATGATAGGGATCTTGACCGAGAATCACCACCTTGACATCATCAAAATGGCAATACTCAAAGGCCGCAAAAATCTCTTTTTCTAAAGGGTAACATGTAGTTGTAGCGTACTCATTTTGTAAAAATGAAACTAATTGCTTAAAATACGGTTTCTCCAACTCGTTTATCAAATGTTCTTCCCAACTAGAATGTAGTGATACATCCATATACTATTATTTTACTGGTGGTTTTGATGGACGTACTTCTATCTTACTAGGCAAAGTTCGCGGGTGCATGGTTAATAAATCCAATACCAACTTTCCAATATCTTCGCTCTGAATTTTCCATGCGTCTTTATCTGAGGGTACATGATTATTAAAATATGTCGCAACAGATCCAGGCATAATAGTACTCACTTTGATATCATCTTGGCGCAAATCTAACATCATCGCTTGTGTAAAACCTGTTAAACCAAATTTACTTGCATTATATGCAGCACCACTAGGAAAGAAATTTGCTCCTGCCAAACTAGAAATCGTAAAAATATAACCTTTGGTTTTCTTCAATGCATCCAATGAAGCTTTTACACTATAAAACACTCCTGTAAGATTCGTATCTATAGTTTGATGCCATTGTTCGGGTGTTAATTCTGTTATAGGAGCAAAATGCCCTACTCCCGCATTCGCTACTAACACGTCCAATTGCCCCCATTTAGCGATCACCTGAGCTACAGCTTCTTCTTGACTTTGATAATCTACTACATCAGCACCTATCCCTAGTGCTTCTCCTGAATTATTTTTATTAAGTTCCTCTGCCGCTTGTTCCGCACGATCCTTATCCCTGCTAGTTACTGCAACCCGCATACCTTGTGCCAACAATACTTCTGCAATGCCATAACCTATTCCTTTACTGCCGCCTGTTATTAATACCGTTTTATTCTTTAATATATCCATGATCGTAACTTTTTGAAAACTCCGTGTTAATAAACGTATAAAAATACGACTACTAGGGAAAGGGATTTTAAAGAAGTTCTTAATTTTTTACTAAAAAATGTATTTCTACTAATTTTAACTATGATACTTGAAGAAAAAAATCGGAAATTGCACCACGTTTTTAAATTAGGAATGGCTTATTGCTACAACAAGTTGTTCTTATTTTGAGAAAATTTTTAGGTTCTGTTTTTTTAATTTAAATTTACGATCCCCAAAACGATTATATTTATGAGCTTGACATCTTCAAAAAAATCACGTCTTCAATTATTGCATCAATATTATACCTACACGGGTTTTTACAAATTTTTAGGAGCTAGTCTCAAAAAAGCGTTACCACCTATTATTGTTTTTATTGTAGGTATATTGATCCTAAATTATTTTGTAAATCTAAATGATTTATTAGTTCGTATTACAGAAACTTATGATTCTTGGGTTATTTTTCTAACGTTTTTTATTTCTGAATCTTTTTTAGGACTAATACCACCAGAAATTTTTATAGCTTGGAGTGACAAAGCCTCTAATCCATTAATCACACTATCTACTCTAGCATTACTATCTTACTTAGGCGGTGTTGTATCGTTTTTTATGGGAAAATCAATCACTAAGATTCCTTCTGTTCATAATTATCTAGAGGTAAAAATGGCAAAACATATCAAAAATACCAAAAAATGGGGTGGTTTCTTGATTATTGTAGGGGCATTACTTCCCATCCCATTCTCCATTACCAGTATAGCAGCAGGGATGATTAATTTCCCCTTTCTTAGTTATCTTGCTTTTGGATTATTGCGATTCTTACGATTCTATCTTTATGCCATTGCAATTTTTAGTTTAGTTTAAGTCAATATTAGGTGAATAGCACCTTTGGAATGAATACATCATCCAACTAACTCCTAAGAACAATAAAATATAACACGACGTATATTCTTTTGAATCATAGTATCATGTAGAGTGCAATTATGTGGGCTCAAATAACACCATTTAAAAAATAATTAAACTCGTATTAATTATAACCCTTGTTGTGCTTAGTACTTTTTAGAAGTCAAGTTTAATCAAATCTCTTGGATATTTAAAGTTTCTTGTCCAATGATATTGATTACTTTTTTAGACCAAAGCATTTTAAAATGTCCAGTTCCTTCTATTTCAATAAGTTTAGAATTAGAAAAAAAAGAACTAACCTGTTTTGTCTTTTCTATTGAGATTATTTTATCAGACTTATCGTGAATGAAAGTAATATCTTTTATCTCTATGTTATTAATCACATTTTTAACTTTATGATTAATAGGATTATATTCAGTTGTCGTTTCTTGTATTTTATCAATTAATAACTTTGTAGTCTTTTTTGTTAAACCAAATTGATTAACAGCAAGACCTATAAATTCTAAAAATCTGCTCGGTGTTGTTAAGGCTATCATTTTATTTACTTTGTATTTAAGTGAGTTCATAGCTGTAAATACAAGTACGGTTCCCATTGAGTGAGACATAATTAAATCATAGTTGTCTTTTTCTAAAAATAGCTTTACCAAATCTGCCATTTCAAAAAAGCTCGTTTTTTTTCTTGTGCTATCTCCGTGGCAAGGACCATCAAAACTTGTAACTTGGTAATTGTTTTTTATTAATTCTGGGATAATTGCTCCAAAATTAGAAGCTCTTCCTCCCCAACCGTGAACAAGTAAAACTTTTTTATTTCCTTTTCCCCATTTATAAGTAGAAATGTTAAACTTATTAAAACGAAAAACGCTTTTCTTTGCTACTTCAAGAATCTCTTTCTCAAAAGTTCTGATTTTTCTTTTTTCAGGTTTAGATATAAAATTAAAAGCTATTTTGGCTGTCAGTTTTGGTGACACTTTTTGTAGAATAGCAATACTTTTTTTAAAATTCATTTTTAATGCTGTTAGTTGCCTAACAAATCTCATAATTTTTAACGCTAATTATTTGACACAAATGTGTCAATTTTAAAGAGAATTAATTTTTTTTCTGATTCTAGTTAATGTTTGTCTCTTGATACCCAAAAAGGAAGAAAGGTCAGTAAGAGAAATTCGATTTACAATATTTTTATTTCTTGTAATAAAATTAATGTACCGTTGTTCTGCATTTTCAAATAAAAAACTTTCAATTCTATTTTGTCGTTTTGTTAGATGTCTTTCTGCAATTAATCTCCCATACTTTTCAAAATTCTTATACTTGGCATAACATTCTTGTATTAATGTATATGGAATATTAACTAATAGGCTAGACTCTAAAGATTGAATATAATACTTGGAAGGATTTTGGTTAATGAAAGCACTATAATCTGCCGCGTGGCTATTCTCTTTTGCAAAAGCAATAGTTATTTCTTCTCCTTGGTCATTTACATAAAAAATTCGAAGTAAACCTTCGAAAACAAAAGCTAAATTTTTTTGAATTTCCCCAGCCACTAAATAGAGCTTTTTTGCATCTAATCTTGTGAAAGTAATTTTACTTACAATAAAATTTATTTCGTCAAAGTTAAAATCAGGAAAAATTTCCATTAAGGCTTTGGAATATGCTAATGTAGGTTCGTGATTTTTATCTGTTTTCATTTTATAGGTATTAAGCACAACAATCAGACATATCCAATTGGGTATATTTCTCTTATGTCATTCACAAATCTAACAGATTTTTGATGGATCTCAAATTATTGGTTGCTACTTGCGTATAGATTTCTGTGGTTTCCTTAAAAGAGTAAGGCCGCATATGCTAAGAGATTCCTTTGCTACTCTATCGTATAGAAATATGGAACAGAGCTACGTTATATACAAACTTTATTAAGGTACAGTTCCAGTAAAACCTGCTTTTGTACTGCTTCAACAATAATGTTTTCTACACTTGTAGCACTACACTTGTACCATTTGTTGTTTGAATGTACCGGAAAGAAAAATTAAGATATTTTTCTTTCAGCATCAACAGAAAAATGAAGCATAACCTTAGTTACGGTTTATTTTTATGCTGAAGCTGAGGCGAAAAATAGTTCAAAATTATTTTGTTTTACAAGTACATTTTAACTGGCATAAGAATAAAAAGAATACCACTTACTTCATCTTATTATAAATCAAAAACAGTAAAAACTTCTCTTAATTTTTATTTTCTAATAATGGGACAAAACGGAATTCTCCTAATTCGGTCTTTTCGAATTGCGTTTCTGTTTTGCGAACAAAAAGGGTCATCATTTGTGGATCATCTCCAACAGGGATTACAAGGCGTCCTCCTATTGCTAGTTGGCTTAATAATGGTTTTGGAACATAAGGCGCTCCTGCTGTTACGATAATTCCTTTATAGGGAGCAAACTCTTCCAATCCTTTGTATCCATCTCCAAAAGATAGATATTTTGGTCTGTATCCCAATTTGGATAAAAGTAATTTGGTTTTTTTAAACAATTCTTGCTGTCTTTCTATGCTAAAAACTTTGGCTCCCATAGTACACAAAACAGCAGTTTGATAGCCCGATCCTGTACCGATTTCCAAAATCTTATCTCCTTTGGATAACTGCAAAAGCTCACTTTGAAAAGCTACCGTATATGGTTGCGAAATAGTTTGTCCTGCTCCTATCGGAAACGCTTTGTCTTGATATGCATGATCCTCGAATCCAGAATCCATAAACAAATGTCTGGGAATCTCTGTAACTGCACTCAGCACTGCTCTACTCAGAATACCTTTGTCTTCTAATACTTTTACTAATTGCTTTCTTTTCCCCTTGTGTTTTAATGTATCTTTCACGTATGTTAACTGAGTTGTATAATTGGCAAGCTAAAATTACATAAAGATTTTCAAGCACAGGAGTTTTTGCGCTTAAGTTTCACATAAAAACACAGACTGTAGATATGTCTGCTATGATAAAAAATGGTTTTCTCTTCTACTAATCAATTATTTATTACTTAATATTTTTTTTTAAAAAAAAGAGCGCTACAAGAGGTTTTCGAATTTTACTTTTTCTAGAGAATATTGACTAGGATACTGTAGTTAAATTATACTTTTGAACTTTTTTCTCTTCGTCACCTCCCCTTTACACCTCCATTTTTGTCTTTTTCTTTGCTCATAACCCTGCTATGAAACAAAAGAACACTGCAATTGCTCAAAAAAAAACACTTATCATCATTACCAACTCACCTCCTCCTATTCGTCGATCATACCAACATCAAAAAAAAAAAAAACTATCTCCAAAACTTTTCTTCTCGTCAAAAAAGCATTTTTACCTTTTAACTTAATATTTAGACAAAAAAAACCTTGAAATCATAAAAGAATTTCTATCCCCATATCATTTAGCTTTTTATTAAGAATGCATTTATAAAAAATGCTACTTTTGTGTAAAATCATATCACTATGCTAAAAGTTGGAGTTTTGGGTGCAGGGCACTTGGGGAAAATTCACTTACGTTTATTAGAACAATCTGAAAATTATGAATTACTTGGCTTCTTTGATGCCAACGATGATCATGCCAAAGCAATTGTAGAAGAATTTGGATATACACTATATGACTCCGTAGAAGCATTGATTGCTGCCGTGGATGTAGTGGATATTGTAACACCGACCTTTGCACATTTTGAAGTCGCAAAAAAAGCAATCGAGCAAGGGAAACATGTTTTTATTGAAAAGCCTATTACTAACACCGTCTCAGAAGCCGAGGCACTTATTGCATTAAGTGAGAAGCATCAAATAAAAGGACAAGTCGGTCACGTAGAGCGTTTCAATCCTGCTTTTACTGCCGTAGTAGACATGATTGAGAACCCAATGTTTATCGAGACACATCGCTTGGCAGAGTTCAACCCTAGAGGAACTGATGTTCCTGTGGTATTAGATTTGATGATTCACGATATAGATGCAATTCTGAGTGTTGTCAAATCCAAAGTAAAAAATATAAGTGCCAGTGGTGTTGCAGTGATCAGTGAAACACCTGACATAGCCAATGCTCGGATCGAATTCGAAAATGGTTGTGTAGCCAATCTTACTGCAAGTCGTATTTCATTAAAAAACATGCGCAAATCCCGTTTTTTTCAGAAAGACGCATATATTTCTGTTGATTTTCTAGAAAAAAAATGTGAAGTCGTCAAAATGAAAGACGCTCCAGAAAATCCAGATGATTTTGCCATGATCTTACAAAATGCCGAAGGTGTAAAAAAACAAATCTATTTTGCCAATCCCAATATCCCTAATAATAATGCGATACTTGATGAGCTAAATGCTTTTGCAAAAGCCATTAATGAAGGTACAACCCCTATTGTATCTCTACAACAAGCTACAGAAGCGCTACGTGTGGCTTTACAAATAATTTCTTGTTTCTAAAAAAATATTCTATTTCAACAGACTTTTTTAAACTAAACTAAACAAAAAACATTATGAAAAATATAGCTGTTATTGGTTCAGGAACCATGGGGAATGGTATTGCGCACACCTTTGCGCAATATGGATATAAAGTGCAGCTTATAGATATTTCTCAGAATGCTTTGGATAAAGGGATACAAACAATTACAAATAACCTACAACGTCTGGTAGCTAAAGAAAAAATCAGTTCTCAACAGTCTCTTGAAACACTAGCAAATATTACAACTCATACAGAATTGAAAAAAGGATTAAAGTATGCCAACTTTGTCATAGAAGCGGCTACAGAAAACCTAGAACTGAAACTGAGTATATTTAAAGAACTGGATAAAATTTGTCCAGAAGGTACTATTCTGGCAACAAATACTTCCTCCATATCCATAACACAAATAGCAGCTGTAACAAACCGTCCTGAACTAGTTATTGGGATGCATTTCATGAACCCCGTACCCGTAATGCCATTGGTAGAAATCATAAAAGGGTATAGCACTAGCAGAACCGTTATAGACACCGTTGTAACGCTTACCAAACAACTAGAAAAGACACCTGTTTTGGCAAATGATTACCCGGGTTTTGTTGCCAATAGGATTCTGATGCCAATGCTCAATGAAGCAATCGAAACTTTGTACAATGGTGTTGCAGGTGTCAAAGAAATAGATGCAATTATGAAACTTGGAATGGCGCACCCTATGGGACCATTACAATTGGCAGATTTTATTGGTTTAGACGTTTGCTTATCGATATTGGAGGTATTGTATAATGGTTTTAAAAACCCCAAGTATGCACCTTGCCCATTACTTGTCAATATGGTACAAGCCGGAAAATTAGGTGTCAAAAGTGGCGAGGGGTTCTATGACTATTCGCTAAGCAAAAAAGCAGAGAATGTAGCTCCAAGCTTTGACAACTAATCTTCATGAAATTTGTAGCGTTTCTAGCAATTTTGATACTCTGTTTAGTAGAAGTATCCTGAATAAAAGATTTTTTTTACAGTCTGTAGCTACAAGACGTTTTTTATAAAAGTATATTAAAAGATGGCAGAAGTACTCCCTTTTAAAGCTATTCGGCCTGCAGAGGACAAAGTTACTGATGTAATTTCCTATTCCTTTGAAAATTACACTTCGGCTGAATTATCTGCAATTCTTGCAAAAAACCCGTATTCTTTTCTGCAAATTATTATGGCCGGAGCCACTCCTAATTCACCAAAACTCCCTGCAAAAGATCGTTTTGATCGTATTAAAACCACCTATAAAACCTTCAGAGAGCAACATTATTATCAACAAGAACAAACTCCCTGCTATTATGTGTATAGAAAAAAGAATAATCAAGGTGTATTTACTGGAATCATTGCCAAAACGAGCACTCTAGATTATAAAAATACGATCATCAAAAAACATGAAGAAATTATTAGTTCACGCAAAAAGAATTTCGCCAAATACCTAAAACAAGTTGGATTTAATGCGGAACCTGTACTCCTCACCTATCCCGACAATAAGGATATTGAGTCTTTGGTTACTAAAATCACAAGTACATCGACAACTTATGATTTTATGACCGAAAATCGTGAACAACATCAATTATGGACAGTCGATAACCTACAAATAATTGAGCAATTAGTGATTGCTTTTGCAAAAATACCGAGCCTCTACATCGCAGATGGGCATCATCGCTGTGCATCGTCCCATGAATTAGCACAAATAATGAGACAGAAAACAAAAGGTACTAACATGCAAACAACACATGACTATTTTATGAGTTATCTTTTGCCAGAATCCCAAGTAAAAATCCATGAATTTAACCGACTGATTACAGATCTCAATAATTATACCCCCTCGGAGATCCTTTCTGAAATTTCTAAATATTATTATATAAAAAAGTTTGAAGGAGAAAAACAGATGTTACTTCATACAAATACCGAATTCTCAATGTATCTAGAGGATACTTTTTATCATCTTTCGCTAAAAAAAGAAGCCTATACTTTTAACAATGTTTTGAGTGCATTAGCACCTCAGATTCTAAACGACACTATTCTTGAACCTATTTTGGGAATTACCGATGTTCGAAAAGATCCTAGGATTCATTTTTTTTATGCTAAAGAAGCCCTTTCAACAATCAAAAATCATATAGATAGCGGTTCTTACCGCATTGGATTTGGCATGCAACCGGTTTCCATCACAGCACTAAAGAACGTAGCAGATGCAGCTCTCAAAATGCCTCCAAAAAGCACTTATGTAGTTCCCAAACTCCCTAGTGGATTTCTCTTATATGAGTTCTGAATAGTTACTCTACAATTGCCAAAGTATTTGGGATCGACAATAATTAGAACTCCTACTATTTTTTGAACATTAAGCACCTTGACATATTTAAATTCAACAACCAGAAATATATCTAAAAACTAGTATCTTTGGACTTATGTTTTGATTTATGAAACATCATCAAGGAATGATTATTGCTGTTGTTTCTTTTGGACACTGAAAAAACTTTTTTTTAATGAGAACTTTACTTGCTTTTTTGTTCATTGCAATCTTATGTATTTACTCTTGTGATGATGGAGATATTATTGTAACAGATTTTGATTTTGATGAAATAAATCTTGACTTATGTGAAGTGACTAAAGATGACTTTATTTATTTTAAAATTAATAATGATACCAGAGAAGGAGGGTCTTTTAATTTTACAAAATCTGGCTTTGATGAAAAAACAGTAGGGGAATTTGAGATAGATGTCAACGGAGAGAATCAGTTTACTTACAGAAGATACAATATCGCTATTAACCAAGATTATTATTGCGGCACACTCCCTCCTAGTAATATAAATGTAGAAGAAGAATTTGTAAGCTCTAGTGGCACAGCGATCATTACGACAAGAATCACTAATGAAGATGATGGAGATGGTGTTGAAGAACCTATAGATGACTCTATAGATACCGATGAAGATGGTATTCCCAACTACAAAGATCAAGATGATGATAATGATAATATACTAACATCGGCAGAACTTGGAGAAAATGGAGCTTTTCTATTCACAGATGATGACGAGATACCAGATCATTTGGATCCGGACGATGATGGAGATGGCATACCCACCCGGTTAGAAGATATTGATGGTAATAGTGATCCTCGAAATGATGTAGTCGCTAATACTACAAACCCTGATGCATTACCTAATTATCTAAATCCTCTGGCAACAGAAACAGTTTCTGCCGAACTCGAAGCGGGAATAAAATTCAAAAAAAACAGCGTGCAAACGGAATTTACAACAACGATAATTTTTAAAGATCTTATATTGGATGGACTAGATCAATCTATAATCGAAAGAAATCTGAGTCTCTTTGGCAATAGAGTAATGTCAGAATCTATAACAAAATAAAATTCTTTTTTAATGTCAATGTAGTTTACATAAAAAAACAGCTATAATGACACTTATAAAACAGACCTGAATAACAGAAATACAACAAATAATAAACTGATGAAAAACATCTTTTATACCTTGATTACTTTTTTCTTTATATTATCCTGTTCTCAAGGTGATGTAATAGTAACTGAATTTAATTTTGACAAAGATACTCTAGAAATTTGCGAAGCAACAACAGACAACTTTATCTACTTCAAAATAAACAATGAAACACAAGAAGGAGTCTCTTTTAATTTTTCTAGAACCAATTTTTCTGTTACAGCAGTAGATTCATTCAATATTCCCATTAATGCAACCAACAGGTTAGTGTATCGCAAATTCAATACCACAGTCGATCGTAATTATTATTGTGGCCTATTACCTCCAAGCAATATTTCTGTCCTAGAAGAGTATGTCAGTTCTGGCGGTACTGCAACGATCACAACAGAAATTACTGCAGAAACAGAAGAAATACTTAATGACTCTTTGGCGCTTAAAAAAAGTACTTATCAAACCAAAATATTGTTTGAAAACCTTACTTTGAATGGACCAGATGAACGTCTAGTTTATCAAAAATTTGAATTAGAAGGGTCTAGAATTGAACAAGATACTATTGCCAGGTAAGGAGTTCCATACAAATAAGCGATACTTTCTTTAAATAAAAAAATAATTCTCTGTATATAATACGTGATTCATTATAAATCAACCTACTCTTCTTATGTGACCATTAAAATTATACTTGCAAAGTCTATTTCCTCTCCATTCGATTGTACTTAGGGGGATGCATATAGATAAAAGTAGCGTATTTTCGGACAAAAAAACATTGTAAATACGACTAACAACTTATAATATTATTTATATTTACCCACTATTATGAAAAATAGAAAGCATTTTATTTCCTTGTTTTTTATTGCTTTGTTTTTATTATTCAAAGTGGCGGGACTTCATGTGCTTTCTCATGATGTAGACGATTTAGATATAGAACATTGTGAAGTTTGTCATATCACAATTTCCGCTAATTTCACACCTATTTTAGGAACAAATACTACAATTGTACCTCAAAAACAATATCTTTTATCGGAACAAAAACTACTTAGTCTAGTTCCATATTTTATTTATAGCGACCAGTTATTATCAAGTTACCTTTTTGCTAGGCCTCCCCCCTCTCGTATTTAAATATCCCATTTTTGGATGGAACACTACCCCTATTTTTCTAAGATATTATGGTTCAATTTGACTCTACAATATACTGTATAGATAATTATGCTAATTACCTGTAAATAAATTTATAGTTTAGAATTAGGTGATGCTATTTTAAAATATTCATTAGTTTGACAATGTCTTAAACTTCAGTGTTTTTTAGTGCGCAGTACTATACTTTATAAGAAATCTGATCTGAATAGTAGCAATAAACTATTAGGTGCTATTATATACTCAAAAATAGTATAAACATAGGCCCAACTTAATTCTTATTCATTAGGAAGAATTTTTTAATAAATTCAATCACTTCGGTTACAGCTCCTTCCAAAATCAAAATACGTTTATAATACGTTTCTGATTCACGAACATTTTAGTAAAAAATGAAGTAATAACTACCAACGTTTGATTTTATCTCTCACTTTTGGATGTCAAAATACAAAATAGTCATGATACTATTCTAAACCTTATTAGATACGAGTCTATACACTTGTACAATTTATAATCAATTACAAATAAAACTATTATTATGCTGAAAGCAAAAAACATATGCAAGTCTTACCAAAGAAAAACAGCATTAAAAGATGTTTCTTTTGAAGTTTCTAAAGGCGAAATATTCTGCATGCTTGGACAGAATGGTGCAGGAAAAACCACAACTATTAACATTTTTTTGGGTTTTATAGAAAAAGATGGCGGTCAGGCTTTTATAGGTAACAAAGAGGTTGGTAAAGATAACACCAATCAACTGACTGCATATATCCCCGAAACAGTACAACTATATGAAAATCTAAGTGGTGTAGAAAATTTAGATTTCTTTAGTCGTTTGGCTGGATTCAAATATACCATAGCACAATTAGAGGCTTTTTTGGCAAAAACAGGATTACAATCAGATGCACAACACCAAAGATTATCCTCTTACTCCAAAGGAATGCGCCAAAAAGTAGGTATTGCTGTCGCGCTAGCCAAAAATGCTGAAGTAATTTTTATGGATGAACCTACCTCTGGTTTGGATCCAAAAGCGACTTCAGAATTCACTAAAATTTGTAAAGAACTAGCTGCTATGGGCAAAGTAATCTTTATGGCAACTCATGATATTTTTAATGCCGTAGAACTAGGTACTACCATTGGTATTATGAAAAAAGGAGTTTTAGTACAACAATTAAAGTCTAAAGACATAAATGCAGATAAATTAAATCAAATTTACTTAGAAACAATCTAATAATTATGAGAAAAAACACCCTCCTACTAGTGATGGTACTAGCAGCAATCAATAGCGTATTCGCTCAAATTTCGGTAAAAGGTAAAATAGTCAATATAGAAAATCAGCCCATTTTGGGAGTAACCATTTCATATACTAACTTAGACTCTGGAATTACCAAAGGTACCGTATCTCAAGAGAATGGTAACTTTGTCTTTGAACCGGAACAAATTGGAAACTATCAAATCGATGTAAGCTATATGGGAATGCAATCCCAACGCCTACAAAAATCATTTGGTCAAACTCAAACCTATGATCTAGGTACATTAACCCTCAAAGAGAATAAAGAGCAACTACAATCCGTAGAAGTTGTTGGTAGAGTTAGAAAAGACTACAATAGCGATTATTCTTTTTCGGCCACCAAAATAGCGATAAAAAATAAGGAGTTACCCCAAGCGATAACTTCTGTAACCAAAGAATTGATAGCAGATCGTCTTGCTTTTCAATTACCTGATGCCGTAAAAACGGTAAGCAATGTGACAGTTACTGGTCTATATAACCACTATAATATTCGGGGAATTACACAGGCTGATGACGGACAAATACTCAATGGAATGCGTACGCGTCAGTATTATTTCCTACAACCTATTACCTCTCATATAGAGCGTGTAGAAGTAATTAAAGGGCCTGCATCGGTTACTTTTTCTAGTGCTGATCCGGGAGGAACTGTAAATATGGTAACCAAAAAACCTTTAAAAGAAAAACGTAGTGAAGTCTCTGCAACTACTGGTAGTTTTGGAACACTGAGAGCAACGGCAGATTTTACAGGTCCTTTGAATGATTCTAAGACATTATTATATCGCTTTAATGCCGCTTTTCAAGAAGCAAATTCTTTTAGAGATTTGGTTAAGAATAATGCGTTCTTAATCACACCTTCCTTTAGTTATATCCCTAATGAAACTACGGCACTGAATGTAGAAATGATTTACAGCAATGGAGTTGGTAATTTAGATAGAGGACAGCCGATTTTTGGAAGTATTAATGGTCAATTTGATTTGAATAGTACACCTATTTCTTTAAATGTAGGAGCCTCTAATGATTTCTTCAAGTCAAAAGAAGTGGTTGTAATGACGAATTTTTCTAAGAAGTTTACAGATAACTTTGGTTTTAACGCCTCATATATGAAACAAACTTGGGATGAAGACCTAGCAGAACATAGAACTGTAAACGCAGCTGCGGTAGATATTGAAGGAAATGCCATACCTACCTTGGCGGCTATGCGTTATGTAGAGCGTGAACAATTTTGGGATACTGATAATTTTAGTGCATTTTTTAATTATGATATCAAAGGAGATCAAATCACGAATAAATTCCTTGTAGGATCTGATGGAACCCGATGGGAACGTACTATTGGTGGTGGACAAAACGGAGCTAGACGGTATTTAAAATTAAATGGTACTACTGCCAGATTTGAAGTTGATAAAGCAGACGAATTTCAAACTATGGAAATTGATGGTGTAGTAATGCCTGTACCAAGTGTACCACATTTTGATTTAATAAACCCTAGCAATGGGATTCGAGAAACCAAGGATTATCCCATTGGTGAATTTCAAATTCCGGCAAACCTTTCTACTACTGCAGGTGTTTATATTCAGAATCAGTTTAAGATTGGTAAGTTTTCTGCTTTGATTAATTTGAGATATGAATTTTTTGAAGACATCTTTGATTATGAAGGAGATGAACAAGAATTTAAGAATGAAGCTTTTATTCCTAGAATTGGTTGGACTTATGAAATCACGAAAAACATAAGTGCTTATGGTACCTACTTAGAAGGGTTCCAACCTCAGACAAACACGGTATCCCTATCTCCTGCTACCGAAGGGTTCTTTTGGTCGGCTTCTCCTGGTAGATTCGATCCATTAGAGAGTAGTCTCAAAGAAATTGGTGGTAAAGGAAGTTTTTTTAATGGAAAAGCTGTACTTAACTTTGCTGTTTTTGATATTACTCAAAAGAATATTCTTATTGGCGACACCTATGATTTGGAGAACTTAACTGCTAGAGGAGAACAGCGTAGTAGAGGTTTCGAAACGGATTTCTCTGGTTATATCACTCCAAACTTTCAATTAGTAGCCTCCTATGCCTTTACAGATGCCAAAATTGTCGAAGATGAAGATACCACGCTTATTGATGAGCGTATTGGAGGAGCTCCAGAACATAGTGCCAACCTTTGGGGAAAGTATGATTTTTCTAACAATATCCTCAAAGGGATTAGTGTAGGACTAGGCATGCAATATAGTGGGGATAAATATTCATGGTATGCAGACCGTTTATTACTTCCAGAATATACCGTTTTTGAAGCTGCTTTGTTTTATAAACCTGCAAATTCCAACATACAATTGACTCTCAAGGCGAATAACCTTTTGAACAAAACGTATTGGTTAGGGGCACTAAACTCTTCTAGATTAGCACCTGGAGCACCAAGAAATATTTTACTGAATGCTACCTATAAATTTTGAGCATGAGAAAGAATGTAATTTACTTGTTGGCTTGCCAACTATGTAAAGATGCTTTTAGATCCAAAGTAATGAATATTGCTTTGGGTCTAATGGTATTTTTGCTTCTTTTTGCAGCCTATAGCGGTTGGGAAAACTACCATGACCAAAATCATACTCGTAACTTAGTACAAGAAGAAGTACAAAAGAGTTGGGAAAACAACCCCGATAAGCATCCGCATCGCATGTCTCATTATGGTTCTTTTGCTCTGAGAATAAAGCATGTTCTTAGTATTTTTGATTTAGGCATCGAAAATTTTGTCGGTAACGCTGTATTCCTAGAGGCACACAAACAAAATACAGTGAACTTTTCTGAAGCAAGTATGTCAACAGGCTTATTACGATTCGGAGAAGTGAGTTTGGCTATGTTATTAAGGGTAATTATCCCTTTATTAATTTTCTACCTTGGCTATGCAACTGTAGCTAGAGAAAGAGAGAATGGCACTTTGAAACTCTTGATAGGTCAAGGTATTACTAGAAGAGAAATTGTTTTTGGTAAATGGCTGGGACTATACTCCTTATCCTTAATTTTCTTATCGGTTATCTTTTTTACATTACTACTCTTTGTACTATTCGCAGCTCATGACGATATGAATTCTGAGCGTTTACTCAGATATACACTGCTAATACTTTCTTACCTACTATTTTTTGCTATCCTGTGTACAAGTACTATTCTCGTATCGGCTTTTAGCAAAACGGCAAAAGGTGCTCTAATCAAACTATTAGGAATTTGGTTGTTATTTGTTATCATCTTACCAAAATCATTGCAAGCAATTGGATATTATTTGTATCCTACTCCTTCCAAAATAGAAATAGAAACAGCCGTCGAACATGATTTGATTCTGAAAGGTGATAGTCATAATCCTGATGATCCTCATTTCAAAGCACTAAAAGATTCTGTCCTATTAGCCAATAATGTTACAAAGGTAGAAGATCTTCCTTTTAATTATAGTGGGTTTATTATGGCACAAGGAGAAGCTATGAGTACCAAAATTTATTTGGAACATCAAGATCACTTGTATCAGGTTTATCGCAAGCAAAATAATTTGGAACGCTTATCTGCTTTTATCAATCCGTATACTGCTATAAAAAATTGGTCTATGGCCTACTCTGGAACGGATTTTCAGTCTTTTTTACATTTCAAAGCAGAAGCCGAAGCCTATCGTTATAAGCTGGCACAAACAATGAATCAATTACAAATGGATTTTATTCCCAACAAAGGAAAAGCAGGTCCTAAGATTATTTCTAATACGCATTGGAAAGAATTCCCACCATTTGAATACCGTTTCCTGAGTGTTGCAAAGGTTTTACGTAACGAAACAATTTCTCTCATTGCTTTGCTCGCATGGAGTTTATTATCTTTTGTAGGCCTATTAAGTACATCCTCGAACCTAAAAGCTATCTAAAATGTATTACTTATTATTCAAATCATTTGTCAGAACCAAGATATTCTTGGTCAGTTTGGTTTTATTACTAACTGTAGGGCTTATCAGTATCTTAATTGGTAAACATTATTTGATCAAACAGGAAAAAACTATTGTTACAGCACAAAAATTCCAAGAAGAGCGTATTGAACGTAACTTGGAATATCACAGTGACGATCTCGGCTTGTTGTTATACTATCTACGTTTTACTTTGATAAAAGCACCCACAACTTTTAGTGCGATTTCTATTGGTCAGAGTGATATTAACCCACTATTACAGGCTGTAACTATCCGTGCATTAGAAGGTCAGAAATATGATACCGATTTTGAAAACCCATCATTATTGATGTCAGGGAATTTGGATTTGGGGTTTGTGATTATTTACCTATTTCCATTGGTATTGATCGCAATGACTTTTAATTTATATTCTGAAGAAAAGGAACTAGGTACTTGGAAAATAGTAGCAGCACAAACTGTCGGAAAAACACGATTTTTATTAAAAAAACTTTTGGTACGAATACTCTTTGTTTTAGTTATTCTGATTTTCCTATTGTTTCTAGCAAGTGTTATATTACAAATACCTGTAGACAATACATTTATAGCGATATGTATACAAAGCATATTATATCTATCCTTTTGGAGTGCCTTATGTTTGTGGATCATCTCAAGAAAAAAAGATTCTAGTTTTAATGCACTCATATTAATTTCTATCTGGGTGGTATTGACTATTCTGGCTCCAGCGATAGTCAACAATTATGTACTTAATGCCTATCAAGTACCAGAAGCGTTAAATGCTATGGTAGCGCAAAGAGACGGCTATCACGAAAAATGGGATTTGAAAAAAAATGCTACTATGACAGGATTTCTAGAAGCTTATCCTCAGTATAAAAAGTATCCCGTTCCAGAAGATAAATTCAGTTGGATATGGTATTATGGAATGCAACACATGGGAGATTTGGAATCAAAAGACATTAGTATCAAAATGAAAGAAAAAATGATGATGCGTGCTAGTGTTAGTAAAAAAGTAGCTCTTTTTATACCGACAATACATACACAACTAATTTTTAATAGTTTGGCAGGAACTGATATGGAGAGTCACCTAAAGTTCTTGGACGCCCTTACTGAATTTCACGAGAATTTGCGTTTAAGTTTTTATACAAAAATTTTTGAGGACAATTCTGCTGATACTATTGATTGGAAAAATCATGGAGCAAAGTTCTATCATCCAAAACGTCATTTTGACTGGGGATATCTGATACTTCCAACCTTACTAATCTCATTAATAATAGGTACTTTGGGTCTATTCAATCTTCGAAAAATTTAACATATGCACATTGAGACTTTGAATTTGTTATAATCTATAAGTTTTTTTTCAATAATCGATTCAAAGTCTGGACGACATGTTATTTGAAATATAATAGATCTCATATCATTCACGACTCATTGTGTCTTATAAAACTACAAAATGAGTTAATAGCTGATATACGACATTGTATATCTATATTGGTATTAATAGAGTGATGACACTATTTTTCAAAAAAAAATCTCTACGTAACGGAAAGAAATAGTCCTTTTTCACATCTATTTTGTTTCATTTGTCTTAGCTTTTATATATTCCCTAGACTTCCCTTAGATAAATAGAATTCTAGCACATAAAACTTACACATCTTCCTGAAATTAAGTTTCAGTATAAATTTAAAAAACAGTTATCTCTATAGAGCTTACACAATTTTGCCATATAAATTCGTATTAATGACACTGTTATTTTTTTATGTAAAAACACCATGATGCTCTATTGCATGACCTTAGGGCTTCAATAGATGCAACAGTATTGTATTTAAAGCAGGAAACGTCAACAAAACACCTTTCATAATTATAAGAATTCGAATCTAATGAATTAAAATTAGTATTATTTTTTGACTCGACAAAAAATATCAAAACACCCCCATATATTAGGCTCAGTAGAATACATCAAAGTGCAATCCTTGTGAACAAACATGGGTATATATCAAAAAGAGAGTCAAAAGGTTATCAAAAAGAGTTTGTAGAAAATCAAAAGCCAAAAACAGCAATCTCTATTACAGGAAATTGATAATATTTGGTAAGCCTAGAATACAAAATATAAATCCAAAAACCGTATTATTTTATCCAAATTCATTAATGCATGGTAGGGTATTATTGAGTTCAAGCGTTATAATTATAACACGTAAATCAAAAACCACTATAAAACAACAAGTACAATGACTTCAATTTTTTTTACAAAACTAAAAACACGTCTCTCTTTGACGCAAATAATTCTCCAAACAGTATTCATTATATGTTGTGTACAAACGGGATTCGGCCAAAAGCAAAAAATGAAATTTCACGAAGGTGAAACCATTAGCTGTCCTGGTATACATAAAAATGCACATACCAGAGTACCTGCCAAAATGAGGGCTGCTGCAAAAGGACAAAAAAATAGTTTCAATAGTAATCCAGGTTCGCAATTTGAAATAATTCCATCAGACGCGGTCTCTGATTTTCCTGAAGCGCTAAAGGCTTTCCAATTTGCTTTGGATATCTGGGCAAATGAATTAGTTTCTGATGTACCGATTCGTGTAACGTTGGATTTTGCTCCAAGAGAAATAAGTGAGAATCGAGATGGGAGTACAACTCTTGCCAGTGCTGGCTCTGTTTATTTCGTTTCTGATTTCCCAAATGCTCCAGTTTCGGGTTTAATCTATCCTGCTCCTTTGGCTAATGCACTTGCAGGAGAGGTCTTGATGCCAGAAAGGTCTAGTGAAATTAGAGTTACATTCAATTCTAATATTAATTGGTATTTTGGTTTAGATGGAAACACCCCTGCGGATACGTATGATTTTGTAACTATTGCGCTACATGAACTAGGACATGGATTAGGTTTTGCTGCTTCCCAATTCACAAATTTTAGTAGCCTCAATGTTTTTATATTTCTTGGGAATAGACCTTATGATAAATTCATTGTTGATAATATGAACAAGAGAGTTGTAAATGTAGAAAGTGATCAATTATTGAGTGTATTTACACGAAACAATCTATTTATGGACGGTTTCTTTTCTAAAGCGGCATTACAGGGTACAAAACCTAAGATTTTTTCCCCAAGACCATTTAATAATAGTTCTAGTCTTTCTCATTGGGATGAGGGAACATTTTTAGCTGGGAATTCCAATTCTTTAATGACGCCAAGAATAAACACCTCAGAATCAAATTTTGACATCGGCAATATTACTCGTGGATTATTCAAAGATATGGGCTGGGAACTAAATGATTCTAATTTATTTCCTATTAACGTTAACAAGAAGCAAATCAATCTTATCACAAAACAAATCAATGATGTAGCTACAGAAGAAGTTATTATTACAAACACAGGTACAAAAACGATTACTATAGAAGTCTCTACAGAAGACAGCAATACTATTACAGTACTCGATATAAACAAGAACATCGTACTCAATGCAGGCGAAAGCACTCCACTAACGATAATAACACAAGATACATCAACACCCGGAAGCTATAATTCGATTATAAAGCTTAATATATCTGGAACAGATATAACAGCAACAATCCCTATAAGCCTTGAAGCTTTTGATAATAGTATTACAGTATCTCGAAACAAAATTGATACTACTATAGATATAGAAAGTATAGCCTCTGTATCTAGTACAGAAACTTTTACACTCCAAAACATTGGAAACACTAATGTTTCTTTTGATTTAACACAAGAAATAGCCGAAGGTACTGCGGATTTTATGTCGTTTTCTCCTTCTATGGGGACTATTGCTCCTGGTGCTTCTGTAGAAATCGCTACAAAACTAAGTGCTTCTAGACTAGATAATGGTCTATTTTTGAGTACAATTATCATCACCACTGATGATGCTGACACTCAGGTTTTAAGAATTCCGGTTACTTTTGAGGTAACCAATCAGATCGGAAGGCTGCAACAACTATTCCCTGCTGGTGGTGCCTCTATAGTAGGTGGTCGTTTTGCAGAAGATCTTCAAGTTAACAATGTTGGAACCCAAAAACTCACTATTAGTGATATATACCTGTCCGATAACATGAGTACTTCAATCGTTGATTGGAATACTACAGGAGTAAATAATACTATTGCTCCGAGAACAGCTGCAGAAAAACCTGAAGATGTCGAAATATTAGAGATTATATTTGATGTTACGCCAATGATTATAGGGGCAGAAATTATAGATGTTAATATCAAAGTACAAGAACTAAAAGAGCCTTTTGTTGTACCAATACGAATTATTGGTTTACCACCATTAACTCCTACAATCAAAATAACCAACATAACAGAAGTAGAAAAAGGTATTTTAGAATTACAGACCCCAAAAGGAGAAAATACTCAAATTAAAATTGAGCTTACAAACCCAAATAATGTTCCTTTAACTTATGATATATTTTATGCTCATCAAGGATTATTTGATAACATCCTGGAACGTATTGCTCAAGCCTTAGCCCCCCTAGAAACCAAAGAGTTAATCTTAACTGTAGATACTCAAAGTTTTGATGTAGATGAATATTCAAGTTTTTTATTCTTAGGCTATTTTTATAATGGAGAAAGAATAGCTGATACTGGTAGTATAGAAATTACAAATCAAATATTTCTTCCTGCCGTAGAACATTTTTCGATCGTTAATAGTGACAATGGAGAAGTGCTTCAGCTTATAGAAAATGGTGCTACGATAGCCGTTGATG
>CANLMN010000034.1 GCA_947492105.1 uncultured Aquimarina sp.
TCGCCTGTTGTACCAGTTGCACCTGTGATCCCTTGTTCGCCCGTTGCTCCGGTTGCCCCAGCGATTCCTTGTTCGCCTGTTGCACCAGTTGCTCCAGTCGCCCCCGTGATTCCTTGTTCACCAGTTGCTCCGGTTGCCCCAGTGATTCCTTGCTCGCCTGTTGCACCAGTTGCTCCCGTGATTCCTTGTTCTCCTGTTGCACCAGTTGCTCCCGTGATTCCTTGTTCACCAGTTGCTCCAGTTGCTCCCGTGATTCCTTGTTCACCTGTTGCTCCAGTCGCCCCAGCGATTCCTTGTTCGCCTGTTGCTCCGGTTGCCCCAGCGATTCCTTGTTCGCCTGTTGTACCAGTTGCACCTGTGATCCCTTGTTCGCCCGTTGCTCCGGTTGCCCCAGCGATTCCTTGTTCGCCCGTTGCTCCGGTCGCACCTGTTATTCCTTGTTCACCAGTTGCTCCGGTTGCTCCCGTGATTCCTTGTTCACCAGTTGCTCCGGTTGCCCCAGCGATTCCTTGTTCGCCTGTCGCTCCAGTTGCTCCCGTGATTCCTTGTTCACCCGTTGCTCCAGTTGCACCAGTGATTCCTTGTTCGCCTGTTGCACCCGTTGCCCCCGTGATTCCTTGTTCACCCGTTACTCCCGTTGCTCCAGCGATTCCTTGTTCACCAGTTGCTCCGGTTGCCCCCGTGATTCCTTGTTCGCCTGTTGCTCCAGTCGCCCCAGCGATTCCTTGTTCACCTGTTGCACCCGTTGCTCCGGTGATTCCTTGTTCGCCTGTTGCTCCAGTTGCCCCAGCGATTCCTTGTTCACCTGTTGCTCCAGTTGCTCCCGTGATTCCTTGTTCGCCCGTTGCTCCGGTTGCCCCCGTGATTCCTTGCTCGCCTGTTGCACCAGTTGCTCCCGTGATTCCTTGTTCTCCTGTTGCTCCAGTCGCCCCAGCGATTCCTTGTTCGCCTGTTGCTCCGGTTGCACCTGTGATCCCTTGTTCGCCCGTTGCTCCGGTTGCCCCAGCGATTCCTTGTTCGCCTGTTGCTCCGGTCGCCCCAGTAGGACCCTGCTCACCAGTTGCTCCTACAACTCCTACAATAGGGGAGTTTCCGATAATGGTTTCGGTACCATCCTCTGCGGTATAGATATAAGTTCCATCTCCTCTGTCTTCAAGAGTGGATATGGTTTCTGCTATTTGTGTTGAGGTTCCATCACCATTGGTTACGGTGATGATAGTACCCGATTTAGTTATGGTTTGATAAAGTGAAGATAAGTCAGCGGTTCCTCCATTTTCTAAAGTAAGTATTCTAGTGGTAGGGTTGTAGCTGATGGTTTGATTATTTGATCCATTAGAACTATTGCATAGACTTTCCCAGCCTATAGCATTACGATATTGAAATAAACAATTGACCGTGGTGTTAAAAACAATAGCACCATCAAGAGGGGTAATTGCATTCATTTCTGCATCTGTAATTCTAGTAACCACTAATACTTTGTTCGAGCTTTCGAGTTCTAATATAGAAGTATCATCTATTGTATTCGGGTTCTCACCAATTTTGACTTGTGCGTTAGTGGTAAAACTAACACATAGTATGATGAAAAGAGAAAGTAGTTTTATTCTCATATTTTGGGGTATATCGTTATCAGGATATATAGAAGACTACATATCTAGGGTTGTTTTCTTACAAGTGTTAGTGCTTGAAATAGTGCTAACTTCTATTGTTTCAATACGGTTTAACCGTAAAGGTAGTTTAATATGCGTTAAAAAGCAAAAAATATCGATTAAAAACAATTCTTCAATGTTGTTATGGGTTAAGTTATAGATTTTTTTTGTCAAATTCTAATTGCTTATGTATAGATTTACAGTATTATAGGAGGGTTTTTATAAAGTATTTTGAGTGTATGTTTTTTGAAGAGAATAAAAAAAACTAATTTTTGCTTGGTGTTTTATAAAAAAGGTGTACCTTTGCCATCGCTATAACAAAATAGCAGCACAAAAGCGGGAGTAGCTCAGTTGGTAGAGCGTCAGCCTTCCAAGCTGAATGTCGCCAGTTCGAACCTGGTCTCCCGCTCTGCAAAAGCCTTGTCATATTTGACAAGGCTTTTTTTATTTAGTTAAAAAAACTTAGCTTTATAAAAACTAAATACTTTTTATGGCTACTACACTAACTGTTGTTATACCGGCTTATAATGAGGAGGCTTCTCTGAGGTTGTTTTTTCCTAGTGTTTTAGAACACTGTAGAGAGAAGTCGTATAAATTAATTGTTGTTAATGATGCTTCTAGTGATGATTCCAAGAATTTGCTTAAAAGTTTTGAGACGGAATTCGATTGTTTAAAAGTTGTAAACCATAAAGTGAATAAGGGATATGGGGGAGCTATAAAAAGTGGTATTGCAGCGAGTGCTACGGATTATGTTATTACCATTGATGCAGATGGGCAACATGTTTTGAGTGATATTGATAAATTATATGCAAAAGCTAAAGCGACTAATGCAGATTTAATTATAGGTAGTAGAAAGGGGCATGCTTCTGCTTCTGTGTTTAGAGGAGTTGGCAAAACTATCATACGTACTGTGGCCAAAATGCTAATGAAATTATCGGTTTATGATATCAATTCTGGAATGAAAATTTATGACACAAAATTGGTGCAACGATATCTGAAGCTGACTCCGGATACAATGTCATTTAGTGATATTATTACCTTGACTTTTGTAAATAATAAGCATTTGGTGCTTGAAGAGCCTATCACGATCAAAAAACGATTAGAGGGAACAAGTACTATTGGTGTAAGAACTGCTTTTGAAACGGTATTGGAAATTATCAATATCATTATTTTATTTAATCCGACTCGTATTTTTTTGCCCATAGCCATATTTTTTATGTTTTTGGGACTGTCGTGGGGAACACATATTTTTTTATTAGGGCGTGGTGTTAGTGTAGGTGCAAGTACTTTGGTGCTTACTGGGTTATTGATTTTTTTGTTAGGATTGTTAGCGGAGCAGTTGTCTGCAATACGTAAAAATCAATAGTATTGTATGAGCTGTGGGAGTGTTTTTGTAAAGTGTATTTTTATGTTGATTCATTTCTAAAATTATATCAGCTAAAATGTGATTGTAGGTTAAAATAATTGAACTAGTTTTTGCTAGTTCGAACGATGAAATTTAAGCATGGCTGTAGCTATAGTTTAATTTTCTAGTGAAAAAATAGTAGAAAAAGAAGCTAGTTATTAGTATATGGTTATCTTTTAAATGTTTTTAGGTGTTTTTTGGTCGGAGTTTTTTCTTTTTAGCTTTTGACTAATATAAATTTGATATTAACGGTGATATTGTTTTTGGGAGTTATTAGAAATAGACTAGAGACAAATTATCGGTAAGAGTGAAAGTAGATAAATATTGGTGATAACTGAAAAAGCTTTTGAATTTGGATTATATTACTGAGGCACGTTTGATGACGACTTATTTGCTGTCCAAGCCACTGCAACAAGCAGAAGAGGAGCTTTATGTAAAAGCTATGGAGATTTTGGATTTGAATTTTTCGAATTTTGAAGAAATACTAATCAAAGAGATGTTTCAAAACAAGTTCAAATTATCTTGCCTTGATGCTGGTTTGGCTCTTGTTGATCCATCAAATCAGGCTAGAAGAAAAATTTTTACCATGTTGGCGATTCTGGAGGCTTCTCCAAATTATACAGACAGTTTTTTGGCAAGGGATTTTTCGATTTCGGATTACTTCAATGTTTTTTTTGCGGGAATTCGTGCTGTGCTCAGGGCGATAATAGGAGTTTTAATGGTTAAAAACATACAGCGCAAATGTCATTGAAATTCGACTATATTGTGGTAGGTTCTGGTGCTACTGGAGCGATTGCGGCAAAGACCCTTGTGGATAAGGGGGTTGCGGTTGCTTTGTTAGATGTAGGAGTGACGGATGAAATGTATAAAGAACAATTGCCGAATAAAGATTTTGTAACGTTGAGGACGCAAGATGTTGATCAGCATCGCTATTTTCTAGGTGCCGAGATGGAGGGTATACCTTGGGAGACAACTAGGGTGGGTTCGCAGCTCACTCCTCCGCGGAATTTTTTGACAAGACTGGCAGAAACAATTTTACCAATAAAATCAGAGACATTTCAGCCTTTGGAGAGTGTAGCAAAAGGAGGGCTTGGCGGAGGATGGGGTTTGGGGTGTTTTGTTTATTCTCAAAAAGAATTAGAAGCTATTGGATTAAAAGCCTCTGAAATGACACCGGCCTACCAATCCGTAATATCTCATATAGGTGTTTCTGGAGCAAAAGATGATGCTACTCCATATTGTTTGCGGAATCTTCTGGATGTTCAGGCTGTTACGGAACTTGGTGAGAATGCCAAAGGGATTTTGGCAGCTTATGAAAAGAAAAAGCAACGTTTTCATAAACAACAGATCTATGTTGGTCGATCTGCACTGGCTTTGCTAACTCAGGATAAAGATGATCGTAAAGCTGTTCAGTACAAGGATATGGGGTTTTGGGGAGATGGAGATAAATCTGCATATAGATCTTGGATTACAATAGAACAGTTAGAGAAGAAAAATAACTTTTCGTATCATAAGAATTGTTGTGTTCTTCGTTTTGAAGAAACAGATGCTGCTGTTCGTGTTTATGTAAAAAGGGTTGATACGAATGATAATCAGGTTTTTGAGTGTAAAAAATTAATATTGGCTCCTGGGGTTTTGAATTCTGCGCGAATCGTATCTCGTTCTTTTGATTACAAAAAGGAGCGTATGCCCATTATATGTAATCCTTATTCTTATATGCCTTGTTTGCAATGGAGGCGATTGGGGAAGGGGATTGAGCAAAAAAACATAAGTTTTAGTCAATTGATGTTATTTGTTGATAAGAACAATGATAATTTTGATGTTAGTATGGCTTCCTTATTCAGTTATAGGTCTTTGTTGTTGTTTAAATTAATAAAAGAAGCTCCTTTGAATTTTGCTGATAGTCGTATTCTGATGCAATTTTTGCACTCCGCTTTTACTATTGCAGGTGTGCATCACCCAGAGTGGCCATCATCTTCAAAATATATGCAGATGGAAAAAAATGCGGATACGTTTTCTGGAGATGTATTGCATGTCACTTATAAGCTTTCTGATAAAGAACAGCAAATAAATAGAGGTCGTGAGAAGGATATCCAAAAGGCATTGAGTAGATTAGGGTGTCAATCTTTAAAAACAATACAAACACCTATGGGAGCTAGTGTCCATTATGCGGGATCATTGCCCTTTTGCAAAAGTGGGGAGCATTTTACTATAACACCAAAAGGAAAGTTGGGAGGAACCAAAAATGTATATGTTGCAGACGGTTCTGGATTCCGTTATCTACCTGCCAAAGGTTTGACCTTGACACTCATGGCAAATGCACATCGTGTAGCCAAAAACGTATTAGAAAATGACTAAACCTTCGATTATAATTACCGGTGCTAATGGCTATTTGGGAGGGTGTTTTGTGCGTCATTTTATTGGTTTGAAATGGAGGGTCAAAGCTTTTGTGCACCATCCTCCGGTAGAGAAGATTCCTGAAGTAGAGTATGTGAGGTACTCTCTGGAAATAGGTGGGGACGAAAAAGAGTTTGATGATGTTACTGCGGTGCTGCATGGAGCATATGTACGTTTTGATAAAGACAAAAATGCGGATGCCGTGAATTATGAAGGAATGCGTAGATTGATTGAGATTTGCGAAAAAAAGGCCGTTCCAATAGTGTTTTTATCTTCATTTTCGGCACACAAAAATGCTGTTTCGCATTATGGAAAGTCTAAAATGCAATGTGAGAGTTTATTGGATACTACAAAACATGCTATTCTCAAAATAGGATTTATTCTTGGAGATGGGGGGCTTCTGAGAGGAATGCATCAGCAAATGCAGCAATCTAGGTTTTTTCCGCTAGTAGGTGGACAGCAACCTTTGCAATCTATTGGGATGTGTGATTTATATAAGGTGATAACTACTGTTGTGGAACAAGCTCATGCTGGTATTTTTTATGTTGCTCACCAAGAAGCATGGACAATGAGAGCTTTTTACGAAGAGTTGTCTTCTAGGTTGGGGCGGAAATTGATTTTTGTACCTGTTCCGATGGGTTTTTTGTATGGTGTTTGTAAGCTAGTGGAATTTCTCAGGATCACAATACCGGTATCTTCAGAAAGCGTGCTGGGGCTCAAAAAAATGACTACTTTTAATACGATTCCTACGCAAAAGATACTAGGTTTTGAGTTCATGGATACCGTAGAGAGCTTACAAGCTTTGGAACTTTGGGAGACTGTAAAATCGTAATTCGGATTTTTTTGTGAAAGGATAAATGGTATAAGTCTTTCTTTGATGGGGTTGTGTATATTTAGTGATGCTTGTGGTTTGTTTACTTTTTTTTACAAGTTTTGGGCAAAGAGGTGGCCGTAAAAAAAATACTAATCCTTATGGTTTTTTTTATTCTTGTGTCAATTTAGGGTGTGTAAATTTGTATTAGTGACACTGTTATTTTTTTATGTAAAACACCTTGATTTTATTGCGTAGCCTTGGCTACGGTTTAATTTTAGGGTGAAACAATAGTGGAAAAAGAAATGAATTATGAGTCTGGAAGTATTTTTTTTAAATGGTAGTATGCAAGTAAACTGATTTGATCTAGAGATTGACTTCTGCATTTTTTAGATTATTCCTAGCGATAGTCAAATTAGCATCTATTTTCAGTGCTTTTTTGCATGCATTGGCGGCCTTTTGATATAATTTTAGTTCGATATAGGCTGCACAAATATTGTTATAGGCTTTTGCGTATTTTGGGTTTATTTTCAAAGCTTTTTGTGCTGCCTCAATGCATTCATGGTATTTTTTCTTACGATAGTGATCAAGGCTAAGATTGAGGTACTTGATAGCTGAGGACTCGAAAACGGTTTTGCTTTCTGATTTTGAGAATTTGCTTTGTTTTTTTATGCTATCATCCAAGTATTTTAGAGCTTCTTTGTTCTTGGGGTCAATTTTTAAAGTACTTTTTGCTAGTTGATGCAATAAGTCCCAATTTTCTAGGGATAAGTAATTTTGCATTAAAAGGATTCGAGTTCCTAGATGATTGGGAGAGATTTTATGGGACATAGATAGTTTTTCAATAGCTTCTTGCGGCCTGGAATTTTGTGTCAAAAATTGGCCATAATAATACCAAGGGCTATAGTACTTATGGCCTTTGGTGATTGCTGTGCTAAAGTATTTTTCTGCTTCTTTTTTGTTGCCTGTAGCTTTATGAAGTATAGCTAGGTTAATAAAAAGGGTGTGATAATTTGGGGTTAATTTTAGTGCTTTTGAGAAATTAGCTTCCGCTTCTGAGTAGTTTCCTTTTCCCATTTGAATAACTCCATAATTCATGAGTCCGCGACCATTTTTTGGGCTTTTTACAGTAACGTCTTTCCATAAGGATGCTTCTGTATCCCAGACAATATTCCTTTGGAAAGTGCCAAACGCACAGAGTGCTAATACGACTATGGTGCCTGAGATGATAGTGTAGTAGTTGATCCAGTTGTTTTTTTTGTATGCTTCTAGTTTGAGATAGCAAAAATATACAACACTTAGGATCAGTCCAATATAAGGAAAGAACATCCGATGATCATTCATCACTTCTGCTAGGGGGATAACGCTTGAGGTGGGAGCAAGGGCAATAAAAAACCACAAAATCCCAAAAGCAATCGGGTAGTGCACTTTCTTTTTAAGGCAATTAAAGAGCGCATAGCATATTCCTAGGATGAAAATTACTCCAATGAAAAACTTGTAATTCCAAACGGATTCAAATGGATTTAGATCCGTATCCGCACTTAGGGAAAAAGGTAGAAATAAACTTTTGAAATAATGAAAAAGGACATAGGGTTGTGTGATTAGGTAGTTAAAAACAGTACCTCCTGCTGTTGTATAGGTGTCTGGAGTCATTCTTCTTTGGAAAATAAAGAGAATCACGCAAAACAAAAGAATTGGAACTGTTTTTTTCAAGGCTCTTTGGATAGCATGTTTAGCTTTTTTGACTAATGATAGGTTTTCGGTTGTTGATTCGAATAATAAAACATAACAGAAAAACAATGGAGCAAACATCAATGCGGTTGGTTTTGCTAATGTCCCGATGAGTATAGGGATGCTATACAGGTAGTAGCGTTTGCCAAAATCAGAGTATTGGTATAATACAAAGGCCAGTATTACAAAAAATGTAGACTGAATATCTGATCGAGCAATAACGTAATTGACGGTTTCTGCCATTACAGGGTGTAGTAGGTATAGTAGAGCGCATACGGCCGAGATGTGAAAACTGTAGCTACTTTTTGAGGATGTAATAAGGATCTTGTGAAAAAAAAAGAAAAGAAGAATTCCTTGGGTAAGAAAAAACAGGAAGTTGTCAAGGTGAAAAAAAAATAGATTATAAGAGTTGTCAAACCAATAATCTATGGCGATTGATGTAGCTACAATTGGTCTATATGTTTGATTTTGAGGAAGATTACTTGTTGTTGTGCCATCCGTAAAAAAAGAAGGGATGTTATTAAGGCTTCTAATGTGTGGATTTTCTGTGATGGTATGGAAATCGTCAAAATGAAAAGCATTGTCGAAATGATTACTATAGGTAATAAGGGTTGCAAGAATTGCAAGAAGTATAAAGTACCATGTGTTTCGTTTGAAAGTTGCGTTCAAGAGGTCTGTAATTTAGGTGGTTTTGTTATAAAAATACTTGTTTTGTGGAATACGACAAGTTATTATAAGCAAAAAGCTATCCAATGCAGATTTGAGGATAGCTTTTTTTTTAACTGAAAAACAGTTTGTCGGTAATTTGAAATACTGTTAATTTTTCAAACGTTAGAACCCCTAAAGCTTAAAATTAGAATTAGCAAATAACCTAGGACTAAAGTACAAACATTTTCTTGTTTAAAACAAGGTGTGGCACGCATTTTTAATGATGTTTTCACGTAATTATAATTTGCTGTTTTTAGCTAAAATGCATGTTTTAAATTGTTTAAAAAAAACAGGTGTAAAAAACTTTTTTTTTGAGGATGTCTATTTTGGTTTTTGGACGTCAAATATGTGTACTAAAAAGCCTCGATTTGTTCGAGGCTTGGTCTAAATTTGGGGAAGGTATAATAACGGCCCATTCTGTGAGAATATGATCCCAAATATCTCTAATGCTCAGCCATAGTAACTTTTTTGTGGTTACTTTATATAACGTCTTTTTTTTTAAATTGTTTTTCAAAATATGTTGTTAGGTCTGTTTAATTTTTTTAGCATATTTTATTCGTGACTGTTTGTCTTAGAAATCTGATGATAATCGGATGTATTTTTCTGTTAATAAGGGAGCTATAAAGAGGTTAGTCTTTATACTAAATCCTGTTTTTTGAACAAATACCAACAGTTGTACAAAGGTATGTTTTATGGTCAGTGCTCAAGAGGGGGATATCCCCCATTTTTGCAAAAGAATAATTTGTGAATGGCTGCTAAGTATTACTATTAAGGTGATTTGCTGTTGTTTTTGTTTGTAGCAAGTGATTTAGCTCCTTGTTCTGTTGCTTTGTGCGATAAATCCTAGAGAATCTGTTTGCTAGAAAGAAGTGATAGCCACCTGTAAAATGGCCAAAGAGTAATCAAGGTGGGCGAGTATTAAGATTTTAAATGATGCAATTATTGTGTTTGTAAATTGTTTTTTAGTTTTCTTGCTGTATCATGAAATGATGGTGTATTGGAGGTTCGTATTTTTTAAAAGCATAAAATAGTAGTTTGTTTTTTGAATAAATTTAATCTAAAAAAGAAGGACCTAGATTGAAGGACTTTTTTTACCTTTGCTTAATTCGAAAAAAAATAAAAAAAAAGGGAAAAATTTGACTGATTGCGACCCTTGGTGTAGCACTACTAAAATTTATTTAGTGTGTTGAAGCACAGAAATGCTAAAACAGTGTACTCCAGATAGCAGTCATTTTTTACGTACAAAACATAATATAACGCTATATGGCATATTTATTTACTTCAGAAAGTGTTTCTGAAGGACATCCGGATAAGGTAGCTGATCAGATTAGTGATGCGCTTTTAGATAACTTTCTTGCTTTTGATTCAGAATCCAAAGTAGCTTGTGAGACATTAGTAACTACGGGACAAGTGGTGCTTGCTGGAGAAGTGAAATCAAAGACATACCTCGATGTGCAGAATATCGCTAGAGAAGTAATTAATACTATTGGGTATACAAAAGGAGCGTATCAATTTAGTGGGGATTCTTGCGGGGTTATTTCATTGATACATGAACAATCGCAAGATATTAATCAAGGTGTAGATCGTGAAACCAAAGAAGAGCAAGGGGCTGGAGATCAGGGTATGATGTTCGGTTATGCTACTAATGAGACAGCGAATTATATGCCGTTGGCGTTGGATATTTCTCATAAGATTTTAATAGAATTAGCGGCCTTGCGTAGAGAGGGAACAGAGATTCCTTATTTACGTCCAGATGCCAAAAGTCAGGTAACAATAGAATATAGTGATGATAACGTTCCGCAGCGAATTGTGGCTATAGTGGTTTCAACACAGCATGATGATTTTGATGAAGATGATGCGATGTTAGCCAAAATTAAGAAGGATATTGTGACTATTTTGATGCCTAGAGTTGTGGCACAATTCCCAGAACATGTACAACAATTGTTTAATGATGCTATAGTGTACCATATCAATCCAACTGGCAAATTTGTGATAGGTGGACCACATGGTGATACGGGGCTTACAGGTCGTAAGATTATTGTCGATACATATGGTGGAAAAGGAGCGCACGGAGGTGGAGCTTTCTCTGGTAAAGATCCAAGTAAAGTAGACCGTTCTGCTGCATATGCTTCTAGACATATTGCAAAAAATCTTGTTGCTGCAGGAGTAGCATCAGAAGTTTTGGTCCAGGTGTCCTATGCGATCGGAGTAGTTGAACCAACATCAATCTTTGTTGATACTTATGGGACAAGCACTCTTGGATTGACAGATGGTCAAATAGCGGCTAAGGTTGCGACGATATTTGATATGCGTCCAGCTGCAATAGAGGAACGTCTTAAGTTGCGAAACCCAATATATTTAGAAACTGCAGCTTATGGACATATGGGAAAAAATCCAAAGACAGTTACCAAGGTTTTTGAAAGTCCTTACTCTGGTCGTGTAGAGAAAGAAGTAGAGTTGTTTACTTGGGAAAAATTAGATTACGTAGCTCAAGTTCAAGAAGCTTTTAAATTATAGTGAACCATATAGGGTAGTTTTTTTATGAAAAAAGCTGCCCTACTTTAAAAAATAATGGTACTTTTACCCCACGTTTCATAAACATTATTGATTAGTTATCCAGAAAGGCGGAGGGAATAGACCCTATGAAGCCTTAGCAACCCTTGGTAATTCTGATGACCTTGTCAGGATCTAAGAAGGTGCTAAATTCTATTCGTTCATACGAAATAGATAACTCACGAGTCGCTACACTTTTGTACACTTCGCATTCTGCCGATAACTTATTTAGAAAAAAACAACAACATTTTTGGTAGCACGTTTATCATATATAACAATAGAGGATTTTGTAACTGTATCTGGAGAGAAATGTAGTGCAATTCCGTTATCATATCAGGTATTTGGTCTGCCATTACATACGGCGCCGATTGTATTGATAAATCATGCCTTAACAGGTAATTCGCAAGTTACCGGTGTTGGTGGTTGGTGGAGTCGACTGGTAGGGGACGGAAATTGTGTGGATACCCAGCGTTTTACGGTTGTAATTTTTAATGCTCCAGGAAATGGTTTTGATGGAGTAGAGGCTAATTTGACACAGGATTACAAAAAATTTATAGCACGTGATATGGCTGCTATATTTGCCCAAGGATTGGAACAGCTTGATGTGTATAAGCTCTATGCGGTTGTTGGAGGGTCTCTAGGTGGTGGTATTGCCTGGGAGATGGCAGCTTTGTGTCCAGACCTCATTGAAAATTTGATTCCTGTGGCAACAGATTGGAAATCGTCTGACTGGCTTAGGGCCAATTGTTTGATTCAAGAACGAATCTTATTGAATTCTAATGATCCAATACATGATGCTCGATTGCATGCTATGTTAATCTATCGGACAGCAGAATCTTTCAAATTGAAATTTAATAGAAGTGTTAATGAAGAACTAGGGGTTTATAACATAGAAAGTTGGTTGTTGCATCATGGAAAAAAATTAAAAGAACGTTTTGCACTAGAAGCTTACAAATCACTGAATCATGTATTGGCAAATATTGATATTACAAAAGGAAGAGGGAGTTTTAAGGAAGTAGCAAAGACTATAAAAGCAAAAATTCATATTATCAGCGTAGATACGGATACCTTTTTTACAGCTTCAGAGAATATGGCAACTGTCACAGAACTGAGAGAAATTGGACACGATGTAACTTATGGAGTGATTCATTCAGTGCATGGACATGATGCATTTTTGATAGAATATGAGCAATTAACAAATTTATTAGCACCAGTATTTACTAACTAAAAAAAAGAAGATACAGATGAAAGTAGTACTAGATAGAGTGAATGAAGCATTCCATTTTCAAGTAAAAAATGAACGTGGATATGTGGTAGATTTAGATAAAAGGGCTGAGCAAGGTGGAAATGATCTTGGTGCTAGTCCTATGGAGTTGCTCTTGATGGGCGTAGCTGGATGTAGTGCTATCGATATGATTTCGATACTTCAAAAACAACGACAAGAGGTGTTGACCTATCGTACAGAAGTAACGGGTGATCGCCAAAAAGAAGGAGAAGCTACACCTTTCAAAAAGATACATTGTACTGTGTATTTGGAAGGAGAAATAGTTCCAGAAAAAGCGCTGAAAGCAGCTAAATTATCTTTTGAGAAATATTGTTCGGTTTCCAAAACTTTGGAGCCAACGGCTACTGTGACGTATAGTGTAGTGGTAAATGATAAAGAAGTAACGATATGAGTAAGAATTTTGAAACAACAGCAATACGTGATCAATTAACTAGAACTGAGAATATGGAGCATTCGGTTCCATTGTATCTTACTTCTGGGTTTGTTTTTGAAGATGCAGAAGAAATGCGTGCTTCTTTTGCAGAAGAAAAACAAAGAGATTTGTATAGTCGTTATAGTAACCCCAATACAAATGAGTTCGTGTCCAAAATCTGTAAGCTCGAAGGGGCAGAAGATGGTTTTGCGTTTGCAACTGGAATGGCTGCAGTTTATTCGACATTTGCAGCGTTGTTGGATGCAGGAGATCATATAGTTTCCTGTAGATCTGTATTTGGAGCTACGCATGGGCTGTTTACAAAGTATTTTCCCAAATGGAATATAGAAACAAGTTACTTCAAAATTGATGCGGTAACGGAAGTAGAAAAACTGATTCAACCAAACACAAAATTTATCTATGCAGAGTCGCCGACAAATCCGGGAGTGGATGTGTTGGATTTGGAGTTGTTGAGTCGTATCGCTAAAAAACATAATATTTTGTTGATTATCGATAATTGTTTTGCCACACCGTATTTGCAAAATCCAATCAAGTTTGGTGCAGATTTAGTAATTCATTCTGCTACCAAATTAATTGATGGACAAGGGAGAGTTTTAGGGGGAGTCACCGTAGGTAAAAAAGAATTAATTAGGGAGATTTATCTTTTTTCTCGACTCACCGGTCCTGCAATGTCACCGTTTAATGCTTGGGTGTTGTCCAAAAGTTTAGAAACCTTAGCTGTTCGAGCAGATCGACAGTGTGAGAATGCACTAAAGTTGGCAGAGTTTTTAGAAGGACATCCCAAAGTGAATTTGGTTAAGTATCCATTCTTGAAATCTCACCCGCAATACGAAATAGCCAAAAAACAAATGCGTGCTGGTGGTACCATTGTAGCATTTGAAGTAAAAGGAGGCACAGATGCCGGGAGAAAGTTTTTTGATAGTATCAAGATGTGTTCCTTGTCTGCAAATTTGGGAGATTCGAGAACTATAGTAACCCATCCTACATCAACTACACATGCCAAGCTAGGAACAGGGGATAAGTTAGCAGTAGGAATTACTGATGGGATGGTACGCTGTTCTGTTGGTTTGGAGCATATTGATGATATTATAGCGGATATCGATCAGGCCTTGATGTAAAATGATATGATGATAGTTGAGTTTTGAATTTGCTGCAAAAAAAACTACCTGCAAAAAGATCATTTTGTCTTGTCAAACCCAAACGTAGATTCGAATGAGTGTTTGTAGTGTGCTTTTTTTATGTCGATTAAGATATGTAATGCCGTATGAATATTCATGACGTTGTTGTTAAAATGCTTTAATTATACTATCATTTAAAAAAAAAACAATTACAGTCTAATAACACCATTTGACCTTTGAATTTGCTGGGACAAAATTTTCTTTTTTTTTGCCTCAGCTTCAGCATAAAAACAAATCGTAACGGAGGATGTGCTTGATGTTTCTGCTGAAGTTGAAACAAAAAATCTTAATTTTTCTTTCCGGTAAATTCAAACAACAAATGGTAGTATATTTTGACTGGGATAATTCTAGTGCTGTACCAATTTAGGTATATAAAATTCGTGTTAATGATACTGTTATTTTTTAAGTAGAAACACCATGATGCTATTGCATAGCCTTAGCTATGGAATATAGGAACAAGACATTTGGGTGAAAAAAGAACAAGTCGATATCCGACACTATATAACTAATAGCATTTAAAAAATAATTACAGGCTAATAATTCGGTTCTTTTTCTACGATTTTTTCGCTAAAAGAATAAATCGTAGCTAAGGCTATGCTTGGATTTTATAGCTCAAACTAGCGAAAAATATCTCAAATTGTTTTAGCCTATAATTACATTTTAACTGGTATAATTTGGTGTTAGCCGTGGAGTGTGTGGATAATATTTTGGGATAGTTTGATATACGGCATTAAACGTCTTTTGATATTTGTTGGATATATGTAGTAATAGTACGCTATTGGATCTTTGAGTAAAGGGGTAGTGTGCTATCACTATAGAGTATTGTTTTTTTTGATGTTTTGCTCTATGATGTTTTCACAATTATCTTTGATGGTTTTTGATGATATAGTGCTATTTTTAAAGGTAATATTTTTACAATTCTGAAAGTATAATTCTCTTTTTGTTTTGAATTTACAGTCCTTGATCGTAAGATGAAATTTGGAACTGCTGGTTTCTTTGTTGATGTTCATAAAATAGATTCCTCGATTCAGTACATCCACTTTGTTGTTGTGTATCACGACATTTTCTGTGGTAGCACCAAGAGAGAAATAGCCATAAGATACGGCACGCCGACTTTTGAATTCATTGTTGTGAATGGCTACATTTTTTAATCGCTTACCGATGTTTAGTCCTGTTTGAAAATCATAAACTTTGTTTTTGTAAATTTTGGCTCCTTCGCCTTGGATTGCAATACCAATTTTGTAACCAGTAATAGTGTTATTACTGATCTCATTGTTTATGGCTTCTTCTACTCCGTTTCTGATGAAAGAATTAAATGAGACTGCTCTCGAGAAATCCATGTTCGAGGTATTACTTCTTTCAAAAATGTTATTTCTTACGATACAGTGATTGGCGTTCAGAGAGCCAATACCATCATCAAAGAAGTTGTTTTCTGCAATTGCACGAGAGACTGTACAGAATACTAATCCAATTCTGTTTCCTGTAAATCTATTTCCTCTTATTAGTATATTGGTAAGCTTTTCATATTCTAATAATTGTTGTCGTCCGTTAACGGTCTTTACAATTCTATACGCTTCCATGTCTATAGAAGATTTGGGCCAAGTGCCATTTGCAGCAGGGTTTCCTGGGACATCTAGTCCGGCGTTTGTAATGGAGCAGTTTTCGATTAAATAACCATCTCCATCTGTAAGGCTAATGTTGTTTCGACGAGATTGTGTAATTCTGCTGTTTTTGATAACGATATTTTTGTTGATAATAGCATTTTTTTGTGGAGTGCCATCTGGATGTCTTATAGCGCTGGATTGGCATAGAATGCCATCTCCTGTAGAAGAGGTGATATCTACATTGTCTACTACTGCATTCTGCACGCCCGCGATCATAATAGCGGCTCCGTACTCATGCGTGTTTCTGGGAATTCCGAGTATATCGTTTATGGGGCTGTAATCATGTTCATAACGATCACCAATCAAATGACCACCAGAGATAGTGATATTGTAACCTAATGATGCGTGTAAAAGATAGTCGGTAAATCCATTACTCGGTTGTATTCTTAGGTAGGTGTTATCAGACATTTTAAAATGTGTGTTTGATGGAATTCGGATAGAGGTTTTTGCGTTTTTTGTTTGGCTCAAGATGTTTCCAGAGACGGAAAAATAGGCGTCAATTTGGTCTAGTTCTATGGTAGAAGCGTTGAGTTGATGCCCTGTTTTAATGGCAAGATTAATGTTTTTTCTATTTTCCAAAGCAATTTGAGTTGTTGTTTTTCCTTGAATAATTCCCCAATTCGATGGGATAATATGGAGTGTTGAGTTTTTGAGTTGCGCCTTTCCTTGGATAGAAAGTTCTTTGTTGAGGAGTTTGCTGTCAAGGATTAGGTTTTCCCCAGAAATGGTGCCGTTATAAATTTTGGCGCCTTCGGAGTAAGTAAGTGTGGTGTTTTTGGGAAGCGTTATTTTTTTTCCTCTAAGATTGTATATACAAGTTAGTTTTAGATTCGTTTCTGGAGGTAGTTTTTCTAAGTCAAAATTGCAAGGAAATAGGTTTGTTTTAGTCTCTCCAGACAAATTGGAAGATGTTTGTGATTTAGTTTTGATTACTGTTTCAAGGGGCTCTTGAGGTTCTTCACAGCAGAAAAATAAAAAAATTAGGATAAAAAACATAGTGGAATGAACAGGTGATTTCATGATTCTAAGATTAAAAGTTAATAAATAAATCTTAATGTCTGCTTCTGTATGGTATAGCCGTATAAGGGGGAGAGTAGTTTTTTGAGGGAATTTTCTTAATATAACTATAAATATAATGTTTTTTAAAGATGTTTATTGTGTTTAAAGGATATTTTGTTTTGATTTGTTTAAATATTTTGTAGATGTCATATTTGTATTTTTGATTGATTTTGTTGGGTTTTTGGGGTGTATTCTGCTGGTTTTTTATTTTTTTGTAGTATTTTTTGAATTTATTATTACGTTTTATTTAGTAGGAAAAATCTTATATTTGGAGAAAATTGATATATTTTTTAGAGTAAAAAAATTGTTTATTCTAAAAAATAGTCTACTTTTGTGTTCAATTCCTAGTAGTCCGATAGGATTAATGAATTTTAAAGAAAAGTAGAAGCTTTGTAGGTTTCCAAATAAGATGATTATAGATCAAGCAACAAATAAGACAAGTTATAAGGATGACAAGGTTTCTGAGAAGCCAGTTCGTAGCATTGCCAAGGCAGTAAGTTGGAGAGTAGTAGGTACTTTGGATACTTTGATAGTTTCCTATTTTTTGACAGGTGAGTTAGCGTTAGCGACATCAATTGCGTCAGTAGATTTTGTGACCAAAATGATTTTATATTTTTTTCACGAGCGCGTGTGGAATGGAATCAAATGGGGACGATGATTTGTTATTTAAGGTAGTCTTTACGACTAATGTATATCAATTTGAAATAAAAGTTTAAAAATGAGTTTCACAATAGAACAAATAGCACAATATAATAAGGAGCTAAAGACCAAATCACCTTTGGAGATTGCGCAATGGGCTATGAGTCATGCAAAAAAACCTGTGGTAACAACAAATTTCCGACCTTACGAGGCATCAATCTTGTTTGTCTGTGTAGAAGCCAAGAAAGATATTCCAGTAATATGGTGTGATTCGGGTTATAATACGCCAAATACGTATCGTCACGCCGAGGCAACCATAGCACAATTATCTTTGAATATAGATTTGTATGTACCCAAAGAAACTTCTGCACACCGTGATGTTGTAATGGGGATTCCTGGAGTGGATGATCCATTGCATAAAGTGTTTACTGAACAAGTAAAATTGGAACCTTTTAAAAGAGCTATGGGAACACATAAACCAGATGTCTGGTTTACGAATTTACGAAAGGGGCAAACGGCACTTAGAGATTCATTGGATATTTTGAGCTTGAGTGGTAATGGTGTGCTCAAAGTGAGTCCGTTCTATTACTACAGTGATGAGGACTTGGATGTGTTCATGAAAGAACATGAATTGCCAAACGAACATAAATATTTTGATCCTACAAAAGTTTTAGAAAACAGAGAGTGCGGATTGCATACGAGTTAAGAAAAAGGAAGTAGCCACAGTACGAGTGAACTTAATTTAAGAGACTAAAAACTGAAGCTGCGAACGTAATAATACAAAGAAGGATGAGCGAAATAGCAACAATAGCAGCAGAAAAGAATATAACAGATATGAGTACGATTTTGAATGTAAATCCATTAGAAAGTGAAGCGATATATATCTTCAGAGAAGTGGTAGCGCAGTTTGAGCGTCCCGTTTTGCTTTTTTCAGGAGGAAAAGATTCTATTACCTTGGTGCGTTTGGCACAAAAAGCTTTTTACCCCGGAAAAATACCATTTCCATTATTGCATGTAGATACAGGGCATAATTTCCCAGAAACTATTGAGTTTCGAGATCGTTTGGCAAAAGAATTAGGTGTAGAGCTTATCGTCAGAAATGTACAGGATGCAATTGATGCAGGTAAGGTGGTAGAAGAAACAGGACGATACGCAAGTCGTAATAGTCTTCAAACAACTACACTCTTGGATGCTTTAGAAGAATTCAAATTTGATGCAGCAATTGGTGGAGCACGTCGTGATGAAGAAAAAGCAAGAGCTAAAGAACGTATTTTTTCTGTTCGTGATGATTTTGGACAGTGGGACGAAAAAAACCAACGGCCAGAGCTTTTTGATCATTTGAATGGCAAAATCGATTTGGGTCAAAATGTACGAGTATTCCCAATTTCCAATTGGACAGAATTAGATGTTTGGAGTTATATAGAACAAGAAGATATTGAGATTCCGTCTATCTATTTTGCACACAAACGAAAGACCTTTGTGAGAGATGGTATGATTTGGTCTGCCGAGGATGATGTGGTGTTTAGAGATGAAGATGAGGTGGTAGAAGAACGTATGGTGCGTTTCCGTACTGTAGGTGATATGTCCTGTACTGCAGCAGTGTTATCTGATGCCATTTCGATAAATAAGGTTGTAGAAGAAATTAGGGATTCTACAATTTCAGAAAGAGGTGCAAGGATTGATGACAAACGCTCAGAAGCAGCGATGGAGAAAAGAAAACAGCAAGGTTACTTCTAGAAGGTAGAAATAGAATAGCTGAGTTAGAAGTTTTAAAAAAAAATAAAAAGGCCGAAGTTTGATATCTTAAGTCTTTTTACAACAGTGAGAACATGGAAGTATTAAAAATAGCAACAGCAGGGAGTGTAGATGATGGTAAAAGTACCTTGATCGGACGTATCTTATATGACACAAAATCCTTGACAACAGACAAGTTAGAAGCGATCGAAACTAGAAGTAAACAAAATGGTTTTGATTACTTAGATTTTTCCTTAGCTACAGATGGTTTGGTAGCAGAGCGAGAGCAAGGAATTACAATTGATGTAGCACATATCTATTTTTCGACGCAAAAAAAGAGTTATATTATAGCTGATACACCAGGGCATATCGAATATACTCGTAATATGGTAACTGGCGCTTCTACATCACAAGCTTCTATCGTTTTGGTAGATGCACGTAATGGAGTTATTGAGCAAACATATAGACACTTTTTTATCAATAATTTGTTGAGAGTCAAAGATGTGATTGTTGCCGTAAATAAGATGGACTTGGTGGATTTTTCAGAAGAAAAATTCAACGCCATCAAAAGTGAATTTGAAGCATTAATCGCCAAAAGTAATTACAAAGAACAGAATGTAACATTTATTCCAGTAAGTGCATTAAAAGGAGATAATGTTGTTAATGGATCAGAGAATACGCCTTGGTATAATGGTCAGACCTTGTTAGAGCATTTAGAAGAACTTAATGCTCAAGATCTATACGAGGCATCACAAGCACGATTCCCGATACAAACAGTAATTCGACCAAAGAAAGATGAATTCCATGATTTTAGAGGTTATGCAGGGAAATTGTATGGTGGGGAGTTAAGCGTTGGAGATGCTGTAACAGTATTGCCTTCTATGACTACTTCAAAGGTAAAAGAGATTTACTTCTTTGACAAAAAATTCGAAACAGCAGGACGTGGTAGTTCATGTACTATTACCCTAGAGGATAATATCAATGCGAGTCGTGGTGATATGTTAGTGAAATCTTCAGAAAAACCAAGGGTAGATAAGCAACTAACAGCAAAAATCTGTTGGATGGATACCAGAGAGTTACAAGTTGGTGCAAATTATTTATTGCAAAACGGAAGTAATCGTATTCTTTCAAAAATCAAAAATATAACAGGAACCATTGCACCTGATTTTTCAGGAGATAATACGGATGCAAATACGCTAAAGTTAAACGAAATCGGAGAAGTTGCGATTCAGTTGAGTAAGCCCTTAGCATTTGATTCGTATAGCAAAAACAAAGCGGTAGGCGCTTTTATCTTAATAGATCCTAATACCAATAATACCGCAGGAGTAGGATTTATAGAATAATACTTCTTACGAAGTTGTCAATTATAATCAAGAAATCAGGTATAAGTATTTTTTTAATTAGTTGCTTATGCCTAACATCTCAAAAATATGCAAAGTTTTAGAACCGAAATAGAAAATCCAATTGTCGAAAAAGATATTATTGATTTAGCCAATAAGATCAATGAATTTCACAATGGAAAAGTAGACGAAGAGAAATTTCGTAGTCTACGTTTAGCACGAGGAGTGTATGGACAACGTCAGGAAGGCGTACAAATGATCCGTATCAAATTACCTTATGGAAAAGTGAAATCTAATCAGTTACGTCGTATCTGTGCTGTTTCTGATGAATATTCTAGAGGACGCTTGCATATTACTACACGTCAGGATATACAAATACATTATGTAGATCTTAATAGGACTCCAGAATTGTGGGCAGAGTTAGAAAAAGATGATGTTACACTCCGTGAGGCTTGTGGGAATACAGTAAGAAATGTAACCGCTTCCGAGACCGCTGGGATTGATGTAGATGAACCTTTTGATGTATCCCCTTATGCGCATGCAGTATTCGAAAACTTTTTGCGTAATCCAATCTGTCAAGAAATGGGACGTAAGTTCAAAGTGTCTTTTTCTGGAACGGATGAAGATACAGGTTTGTCATACATGCATGATTTAGGATTTATTGCCAAAATAGAAAATGGCGTACATGGATTCAAAGTAATGTTAGGTGGTGGTTTAGGATCACAACCTAGATTAGCAGAAGAATTATATAGCTTTTTGCCTACAGACAAAATTATTCCATTAATGAATGGGGTATTACGAATTTTTGATCGCCACGGAGAACGTAAAAGTCGTGCCAAGGCTCGTATGAAGTTCTTAATCAAAGATATTGGATTGGATGGTTTTAAAGCATTATTAGCAGCAGAACAAACTGCAGTACCTTATACAAGCGTAGCTATTGATGCGAGCAGTTATGAGCAGCCTCAAATTGCAGAGGTTTCTGATATTCCTCAAGTAACAATTAAAGATCAAGCAGCTTTTGATCTTTGGAAAAGTACCAACTTGATTCCTCAAAAACAAGAAGGATATGTGGCTATTGGGATCAAAGTACTGTTGGGAGATTTTTATACAGATAAAGCACGCTTGTTAGCTGATTTGGTAGAGCGATATGCTGCTGGCGAAATTCGATTATCCTTGCGTCAAAATATTTTGATTCCTTATGTAAAAGAAGAATTAGTACCGTTGTTCTATACGCAGCTAGAGAAATTGGGCTTTGCAGAAGCTGGCTACAACAAAGCTGTGGATATTACAGCATGTCCAGGGACAGATACTTGTAACTTAGGTATTGCGAGTAGTACTGGAATTGCAGAGGAACTAGAGAAGATTATAAAAGCAGAATATCCACAGTATTTAAAGAACGAAGATGTTGTTATCAAGATAAGTGGGTGTATGAATGCTTGTGGACAACACAATATGGCAAATATCGGATTCCAAGGAATGACGATTCGTGCCAAAGATAAGCGTATTGCACCTGCCTTACAGGTATTGTTAGGTGGTGGTAATTTAGGGAATGGTGAAGCACGTTTTGCAGACAAAGTTGTCAAAATTCCTAGTAGTCGTGGTCCAGAAGCTTTGCGTAGAATCTTTGATGATTTTGAAACTAATGCCGCAGGAAAATCATTTGTAAATTATTATGTAGCTCAAGGCGAAAGATATTTCTATGATTTGCTAACTGATTTGTCAGATGTAGATAATCTGGTAGCAGCTGATTTTATTGATTGGGGTACAGAAGAAGAGTATGTAAAAGCAATAGGTGTTGGAGAATGTGCTGGTGTAGTTATCGATTTGATTGAAACATTGTTTTTGGAAAGTGATGAAAAAATCGAGAATGCCAAAGCGTCTTTTGAGAATGAGGTGTATAGCGATGCTATCTACCATGCCTATAGTTCGCAAGTAAATGCAGCAAAGGCATTGTTGCTTTCAGAAAATAAAAAGACAAATACACAAGCAGGAATCATTACGAGTTTTGATACCGAGTTTGTTGCGAGTAATAAAGTAGTTTTAGATGGAACCTTTGCAGAGCAGGTGTACCAAATCAACAAAAACGCCCCAAGTAAGGATTTTGCAATAGCATTTATTCAAACAGCAGAGGTTTTTGTAGAAAAAGCTAGAGCCTACAGAGCAGCTGAGGTTGGATAGTAGCTATAGCTGTCATGAACTTGACTTAGGAGGGCGTTACTACGTGTTTATGTCGTATTTTTGTGTCGCTCTTAAGAAAAAAGTATATGAAGGTTAGTATAGGTAATTAGGATCTCTTTTTTGGTAAAAAAAATAGGAGATCGTGTTTAGAAATACTCAATCTTTCTAGTAGAATTTGCTATTAGAAAATTGTGTGTAACAAAACTAACATATCATAACGAAGGATGGCAGTTCGTCTTTTTTTCATAAAAACGAATTTTAATTAGAAAAAAGAAAATTAGAAAATTAATTTGGATATAAATAACAATCATACAGATCAAAAACAGCCAAAACTTACCGTAGTAGGAGCAGGGCCAGGCGATGTAGATTTGATTACGCTCAAAGCAATCAAAGCACTACAAAATGCTGATGTCGTATTGTATGATGCCTTGGTAAACCCAGCATTATTGGAACATGCCGTAAATGCAGAATTATTATTTGTAGGTAAACGCAAGGGATGCTATGTCTATCAACAAGAGCAAATAAACGAATTGATTGTAAGTTATGCCAAGAAAAAAGGGCATGTAGTACGATTAAAAGGGGGAGATCCATTTATTTTTGGTCGTGGGACAGAAGAAATGAGCTATGCTGCAAGTCATAATGTGGCTGTAGCCATGGTTCCAGGAATTTCTTCTTCCTATGCAGTACCTGCTATGCAGAATATCCCATTGACCAAACGAGGAGCATCAGAAAGTTTCTGGGTGATTACTGGGACTACCAAAGCACATAAATTGTCAAATGATGTGCAGTTGGCTGCACAATCTAATGCTACAGTGGTGATCTTGATGGGAATGGGAAAGCTGTCAGAGATTGTAAAGATATTTGAGGCACAAAGCAAACACGAGACACCAATTGCCATTATACAAAACGGAACACGAGAAAATGAACAAATAGGAATTGGAACGATTCAGTCAATAGAAGCTATTGTTGCAAGAAAAGAGCTTTCCAATCCAGCAATTATTGTCATTGGAGAAGTAGTAAATCATAGAGCAACTTTACAAAAAGTAGCAGAAAAAGTAGTGGTTAGAGAAAGTAATTAATGAAAGCAGAATATTCAAATAATGATACGGGCGTGCATCCGTCTTCAGCAGAGCATTTTGCGGGAGTAGAGCGCAATAATCTGTACCCTATCTTTCTGAAAACCAAAAACCTTAATGTTTTGATTATAGGTGGAGGGAATGTAGCAGAAGAAAAGTTGACATTTTTGACCAAATCTAGCCCAGATGCCAAAGTAACTATGGTTGCCCCGATGTTTCGAGAAGGTACCACAGCGTTGGCAAAGAAATATTGCGTGACAATGGTTACTGATGTATATGACAAGAGATATCTAGAAGGGAAACACATGGTGGTAGCCACTACGGATATTCCAGAGGTCAATGTACAGGTATGGAAAGATTGTAGAGCTCAAGCCAAATTGGTCAATGTAGCTGATAATCCACCATATTGTGATTTTTACATGGGAGGAATTGTAACCAAAGGTAATGTCAAGGTAGCAATTTCGACGAATGGAAAATCCCCAACGACAGCAAAACGTTTGCGTCAATTTTTTGAAGAAGTCATCCCAGATGATGTAAACGAACTGGTGAAGAATTTGAATGAATTTAGAAAAACCATTAAAGGAGATTTTGAAGAGAAGGTAGAAACACTCAACGAATTCACCAAAGGATTAATAGCAAAGAAAGAACGTTGAGAAGTCGTTTTTTTAAGAAGAAGAAAATTTAAAAGGAATAAAATGATTAAGACTGATATTTTGATTATTGGAGCGGGACCAACAGGATTGTTTACCGTGTTTGAAGCAGGATTATTGAAACTAAAAACGCATCTTATTGATGCTTTGCCTCAACCAGGAGGACAGTGTTCCGAAATCTATCCAAAAAAACCAATTTATGATATCCCCGGATTTCCAGAAATCATGGCTGGTCAATTAGTGGATAATTTGATGGAACAAATCAAGCCGTTTGAACCAGGATTTACACTTGGTGATCGTGCAGAGACAATCGAAAAATTAGAAGATGGTACTTTTGTTGTAACAACATTACGAGGAGTCAAACATCAAGCACCTGTAGTCGCTATTGCGGGTGGACTAGGGTCTTTTGAGCCACGTAAACCACCTATTCCTAACATTGCAGATTTTGAGGACAAGGGAGTTGCTTATATCATTAGAGATCCAGAAGTATATAGAGACAAAAAAGTAGTTATTGCTGGTGGTGGAGATTCTGCATTGGATTGGGCTATATTTTTGTCTGATGTTGCGAGTGAAGTTACATTGGTGCACCGTCGCAAAGAATTTCGTGGTGCCTTGGATTCCGTAGAAAAAGTAGAAGAGCTCTCCAAAGTCGGAAAAATTAATTTGGTAACAGATGCCGAGGTAAAGGAATTACATGGAGTAGATGGACAGTTAGCAAGTGTTGGGATTGTACACAAAGAAAAAGGAGAAATCAAAATGGAAATAGATAATTTTATTCCATTATTCGGGTTGTCTCCAAAATTAGGACCAATTGGTAATTGGGGACTAGAGATAGAAAAAAATGCAATCAAAGTAGATAACTCGTATGATTATCAAACAAATATTCCAGGGATTTATGCTATTGGAGATGTAAATACTTATAAAGGGAAACTAAAATTAATTCTTTCAGGATTCCACGAAGCGGCTATTATGTGTCAGAGTGCATACCAGCGCATCTTTCCAGACAAAAAGTATGTGATGAAATATACGACTGTAGGAGGAGTAACCGGGTTTGATGGTTCTAAAAAAGAAGCCAAAAAAGAGGTAGTAAAAGCAATAGGATAACCTAGTATACTACTATAAAATAATAGGAACAATATAATACAATACTTCATGGCCCTTTCGGCTTTCTATAAGAGGAGAGGGTCATGAAAACAACCAATGGACGTAACAATAAAAATCAAAGATAGAGAAGGTGTAGTACATGAGGTACAAGCGCCTACAGATATGGCAATGAATCTAATGGAGGTTTGCAAGGCATATGAGCTACCTGTAGAAGGTACCTGTGGAGGTATGGCCATGTGTGCTTCTTGTCAATGTTATGTGACTTCAGATCATCAACTACCAGAGATGGGTGATGACGAGGATTTGATGTTAGCAGAAGCATTTTATGTAGAGGATAACTCGCGTTTAGGATGTCAAATCCCAATAACACCAGAATTAGATGGATTGGAAATAGAATTAGCACCAGAATCCTAATAATAATTATGTTTTTTTATTATTTTTGCGCACTTAAATATTTAAGAAAACAGATGGGTCATTAACTCAGTTGGTTCAGAGTGTCACGTCGACAACGTGGAAGTCACTGGTTCGAATCCAGTATGACCCACATCAAACAAATCCCGATGCAGTAGCATCGGGATTTTTTTATGTCCAAAAAACACGAAGCACAAGTTTATAGTATTTATGGGACGTAAAAAACATCTTTCTGAAAAGCTATTTGCAGCAAGCGGGTTTGATTTCGATAACCGAGGGTAATGGTATCGTTTTTAAAGTGAAAAAAGAACTGATACCGATTTAAATATATAATACCATTTATCCTTTGAATTTACTGGGATAAAATTTTCTTTTTTCGCCTCAGCTTCAGTGTAAAAATAAACCATAACTACGGCTATGCTTGATGTTTCTGCTGAAGCTGAAACAAAAAAATCTTAATTTTTCTTTCCGGTAAATTCAAACCACAAATGGTATAACATGGTATTTAGATAGAAAAAGAACAAGTCGATATGCAACATGATATAGCTAATTTGAATTTTATAAATTCAAATTATACCTGTTAAAATATAATGGTAGGCCAAAATAAGTGAACTAGTAGAAAAAAGAGCTGATTATTAGCTTGTAATTATTTTTTTTAATGGTAGCACATTAGTTTGGATATGTAATGCAGTAAGAAATGATACAACGGAACTAAAAGGATAGTAAGAGATTGTGTGTTAATAGGTTTGTTTTCAGGTGTTTTGGGTTGTTTTTGTTTTGAAAAACCTTTGCGCTAGACAATAGTTGTATTTTTGTTAAAATCTCGTTTTTTAAATATAAAACTAAGAATTTTACGCTTTTTTAACTAAATTTAACACCCGTGTCTTTCTGACACTACCAACCTTAAATCAAAGTTATGAAGAGAATTAATTTCAAACCCCTATTATTTTTAGTTTTTACGCTATTTTCACTTTTTTTAGAAGCACAACAAAATCAGTCCGATGAAGAAACAGGGCCTTATACAACATGTAATCCAGAAGGTCAAAATGCAACTAGAACTTCAGATGATTTACCGAACCCTGTTAATGTAGGGACAATTGATGATAGAAGTTGTTATGCAAATTATAAAGAAAGTACCATTGATGGAGTCAAATGGGGTATATACAATATCACAGATGGATCTAATCATCTTGGAACCTCATTACAACCCCGTATAGAGCGTTCTTTGCCTAGGTCTCGTACTACTGGCGTTGGTAGTTACGCGCTGTTTACAGGGACTGTTAGAGTTATAGAAGTGGGTGATGCTTCGGGTACTGCAAGTGATGGTACCTACATCATGCAATCAAAAGGAAAACACACTGGCGGCGGCGGACCTAGTGATCCAGCTATATGTCTTTATCTAGTAAAACCAGTTTTAGGTACAAACGCTCAAGGTGAGCAAGTACAGGTTTCATTTAAGCTTTATAGAGAACAAATAAATTTCAGAGGAGGATCTGGAGATGATGGTAGAGATATCGTTTATTTAACCGACTTAGAAAAAAATGTGCCAATAGATATTAAGCTTGAAGTAGGTTTTAGAAAAGATCCGACCAACCCTTCAAAAAGAATACATTATTCCGATGCAGTAATCGGAGGAAAAACTTTTAATTGGAATATTCCAGAACCAGAAAGAGGAAGCGAATCAGGTATTAGATATGGCGCCTATAGAGTAAAAGGTGGTAGAGCTCAAATTAGATGGGCAAATACAAAATATAAAAGAGAAGAGGTAGAGTATAATCCAAATGCAGATACTGGTTTTTTTAGATTGAGAAACGTAGCTACAGGAAAATTCTTAACCGATGCAGGAGTAACTTCAGGATTAGTTACCATGAGTGATTCAGGTAATGGAGATGACAAAAATTGGACTTTTGTAGAAAGTGGAAACTTTATTAATATCGATAGCAAGACTTTTGGAATACTTCGTGGACCAGGAGCTAACTTTGCAGGTGGTGCTTATGCAGTAGTCAGTACAGGTAAAGCCGCACCTGCAACTGATAGTGACAAGGTGTGGACATCCCATTACAACAAAACGGAGGACATATATAGATTCGAATCAGGTGACAGTGATAGATTCTTGTATCATGAAGAGAGTGGAGGCGTAACCCATATTCCAGCTCCAGATACAGATGATAGAAGCAAATGGCAGGCCATTCCAGAAAGTCAGGTTCTAAGTGTTTCTGAAATTAAACTTAACCCATCTGCAATGACAATTTACCCGAATCCTGCAAAGAATAGGTTTACCATGAACTTTAAAGGAATTCATAATGTAGAGCGTGTAGAGATCTATAATATCTTGGGACAAACTGTATTCCAAGCTGCACCCAAAAGAAGTGTTTTAGAAATTGAAAGCAGCGATTTTGAAACAGGTATTTACTTGGTCAAAGCTTTCTCAAAAGATAATAAAGTAACGAGTCGTAAATTAGTTATCAAATAGAATGCTAAGACGCATAAAAGGATAATTCAACTACAGGTTTACCTTTGCTAGTAAGTTTGAAAATATGATACAGGGAATTGTTTTGGAACGATTCCCTGTTTTTTTTGGAATATTGTGTATAAACAGCGCTGTAAAATTTAGTCTAAAGACTATTGGAATGAGCGGAGTATTGTTTGTTACTCGTGTCAAGAGGATTATTATACCATCTGATTATAATTGTAAATCACAATAATTTGAAATATTTCTTGTTATACCAGTTAAAATGTAATTGTAGGCTAAAATAGTAGAAAAAGAACCGAATTATTAGCCTGTAGTTATTTTTTAAATGGTATTAATTTAAACTAGGAAAAGTAGATGTGGTTAGTGACTACAGTTTAATTTTCTTGTAAAAAATAATAGAAAAGAATCGAATTATTACCCTGTTAATTAGTTTTTTAGAGGTATGGCTGCAGGATTAAGAAAAAATAGTTTTATTAGTGCAAGTGTTGTAATATAAAAAGGCCTTTTAATTTTGATAGAAAGACTACCACAAAATGTAGTCGCTCCATTTTCATTAAAATGTAGAAACTTTTTAATTCTACACAATGTATATAAAACGCTTTAAATAGCATTAGGTATACTGTCCTCTATGGATATTATATTGTTCTTATTACTGTTAGCAAAATAAAAGTTTTTTTCGTTAAGAGTGATGTGATTTTTTGGATATCCTAGCTTTGGACTCTACAAAATTGTGTAATACACAAACAACAGTTAAGCTAATGAATCATGAGTCTGTGAGTAGGCTATAAATGGTATAATATGTTGAATGTTACTGTAAGTAAAAGAAACTACTGACGACTTCTTTCAAGTAAAATAATAGAATTATGAGTTTTTTTGAATATATCATGGATGGTGGAGGAATGTTATTGCTCGGTTTGTTTGTAGCCGTAACTGTATTGTTTAACAAAGTTAAAGCGAATAGAGATTTTAAAATACCTTCAAAAAAGAAAAATAAGCGTTCTTAAAATAAAAGTAGTTTTTGTAAAATGCAAAACCATTCTAGTTATAGGGTGGTTTTTTTGTTTTAGAAAATATAGTACGGTTTTTCCGTAAAAAAAGTGAGTTCAATGCATGTCTATGATTTGCAGCGTTTTAGTTATATTGTAGTAAAGGAATTATCTCAAAACTATAGAGTGTTACCTGTCCAGATCTAGATGTTTGAGCGCAATTTGCAAGCTTTGAAACCAGAATAAATAAGAATATTTCATACACTTTAACATACGAGATTAGTAATTTATTTTTGACTCAACTGAGCTGAGAACTTGTAGGCGAAAGAAAATGATCGCGTGGTGATACATTGAAAAGCGCAACATGTACAACGCACTTCTTAGTCACCAAAAAGATAAAATAGTTTTTACACCAATTTAGGTATATAAATCGTGTTAATGACACTGTTGTTTTTTTATGTAAAAACACCGTAATTCTATTGCATAGCCTTGGTTATGGAATACATGAACAAGGTATTTAGATGGGAAAAAAACAAGTCGATATGCGATAATATATAGCGAAATTGGTATTAGTAATTCAAAATTCTAAACTGACACCTAACCAGTGATTATAGTGTATAAAGAAGAACTGGTAGTAAACAAAATGGTAGTCTAGACTGTTTTGGATAGTACACCCTCCTCCAAATCTAAAGAATGATTTTTCATGAAAAAGATGATGAGTGTGGTTTGTGTTATACTTTGCACAATGACCGTTTTTGCACAAAAAAAAGCGCAGGTACTACAACCCAAGTACCCAGAATTATTTAAGTCCATTCCGACTTTGGATAGTACTAGTCCAGAATGGGCAAGACTCTTGTATAGTACTACGCCAAATGTACAAGAGATAGAAACTGCCTATGAAATGTATTATCAAAAACACGTCCTAGAGAAAAATGTTCATACACAGAATTACAAACATTTCATGCGTATTATTTACGAAAACAATTACATTTTGGACGATGGTAGTGTTTATATACCAAGTGTATTCGAAGAAAAGGAACGCAAAAAAAAAATAATACCCAGACAAAAGGATTCAAAATTAAGGAAATCAGAAAAAAAGAATCGTTCAAAAGCAGATTGGAAACAAATAGGACCATTTGAAACCTATAAAGTTGCTGGATCCAAAAAACAATCACGTCAAGCGAATGTATATACGCTAGAACAAAGCTTGAGCAATCCAAAGGTATTGTTGGCAGGGACAGAGACAGGAGCATTGTATTTTTCTGTAGACAAAGCAGAGAGTTGGGTAGTCATAGGTGACGAACTTGCATTTGGTTCTAGAGGGATTGGAGCGGTTGCTATTGACCCTAATGATGATAAGGTTTTTTATGTAGCGAATAATAATTCTTTATATAAATCAATAGACCAAGGAAAGATTTGGTCAGAAATACATTCCTCACCAAATCTTAGTATCACTGATATTTCTGTTAATCCAGATAACAATATGGACATTGTAACTGTAGGTAAACAAGGAGTGTACCGATCTATAGATGGAGGAGCAGCATGGGGCTTAGTTTTGTCCGGTGGTAGGTGTTGGGATGTAGAGCGTAAGACTGATGATAGTGCTACCTTGTTTGTTGCTAGGACTAATCCCATAACAAACAGTATAGAGATATGGAAATCTATTAATAATGGAGGTTCTTTTGAGGTAAAAACCAAGGGGTGGTATTACCCAACTGATGGCAGAGCAATAAGCGATGGAGGGGCTAGGATTGGGGTTACCGATGCGGATTCGGATCGATTATATGTCTTGGTATTGGGGAGTGACGATTCTTATTTGGAAGATGTGAATTTTCAAGGAATTTATAGGAGTGATGATGCTGGTGAGAGTTGGATGTTGCCATATGATGGAGATGGAGATGGACAACCTGATAATGATCCGGGTGGACCTTATAATAGAAAAGATGATTGGTGTATGTCTTGTGTCAAAGTTGCAGGAGGAGGCTATGACCAAGGATTCTATAATGCATCAATAGCCGTTTCGGATACGGATCCAGATGTTTTCTTAGTAGGTATGCTGAATTTATTTAAATCAAAGGATGGAGCAAAAACATTTACCAAATGGGGAGGGTATCAATGTGATGGTTGTAGTGGTTACTATCAGCATCCAGATATTCAGGAAATCGAAATTAATGGAGAGGATGTATGGGTAGCTTCTGATGGTGGATTGGATAAGTATGATACAGATTTTAATTACATAGCAAGCAAAACAACAGGGATCGATGCAGCGGAGTATTGGGGATTTGGACAAGGCTGGAATGAAGATATTATTGTAGGAGGGCGTTATCACAATGGAAACACGGCTTATCGCCCCAACTATACCAATGGGAAGTTTCTTGTACTTGGAGGGGGTGAGGCACCTACAGGCTATGTAAATAGAATGAGCAATGTAGCTAGTTTTAGTGACCTAGAGGATAAGGTAATTCCTGAGAATTTTACAGATCCAGTAACAAATGCAATTGTTAATGCTTCTATTTACCCCAATCAAGAGGTCTACAATCTAGCAAAAAGAAGTGAGATTACTAATGATCCTAGATATGCGAATACACAGTATTTGGGAAAAAATAATAAATTATGGAAAACGTACGATGGTGGTGTAAGTTATAGTTTGGTTCATGAATTTGGATCTAATGCCACACATAAAGTTACTGATATCAAAATCCCAAGAGCAAATCCCAATATGATATATGTTGTGCAATATTTGCCAGATGATGCAACAAAACTATGGAGGTCTATAGATCAGGGTAATACATGGAGTGAAATAAAAGGTCCCTCCCGTCATTCTTACGTTGAGTTGCAAGTTGCTACAGATGCCCAAAATGAACTATATGTTTCTTATGGGAATAATTATGATAGTCCGAATAAAGTGTTCAAATCATTAGATGGTGGTACTACCTGGCAAAATTTGACAACAAAAACATTGGATAATGCTGTGCGACATTTGATTGTTCAAGATGGTACGGATGGAGGGGTGTATGCTGTAACGTATACAAGTATCTATTACCGAAACTCCAAAATGACAGATTGGGAAGCTTTTGACTATGGACTGCCTACACGCAAAGCGTTTAATAAATTGATTCCTTTTTATAAAGATGGCAAAATGCGCGCGGCTACTTATAATAGAGGGATTGTAGAGAGTAGATTATACGAAGAATCAGCTCCCATTGCACAGCCTATTACTTTGGCACAAAAACACTACTGTTCTCGAGATAATATCCTGTTTGATGATTTTTCAGTTTTGAAACATAAAGGAGCAAGCTGGCAGTGGAGTTTTCCGGGAGCTAGTTATGTATCGGATACTACGATACGAAATCCAGAAGTCCGGTATGATGTTCCGGGGAGTTATGATGTGACATTGAGGGTCACAGATGCTGACGGAAGGTCAGATACCAAAACCATTAAAGGGATGATCATTTTTGAAGAAGATATGTGCGCAAAGGTGGTGTCTGATGTCGGAAAGGCGTTGTATACGACATCAAAAAATAGTCTTAGTAAGGAGTATTTGTACGGCACAGATTTTGGGTTGGATACACTAACACACTTTACAATGACTGCATGGATCAAACCGGATGAAGTGAAACAAATGGGAGGTGCCGGTATTTTTTCGGCAAAAGATGCTACAAATGGAGGTAGTATTGCCTTAAATATTCGAAAAAGTAATGAGTTGCAGATTCACTACAAAGGTGTAAAAAAACAATGGAGTTCTGGGTTGTTCGTAGAACCAGGAAAATGGAATTATGTGGCTATGGTAACCACTCCCACAGAGGTTACATTGTATCTCAATGGAAAAAAAACAGTAAAAAGACATACCAATACGAAGCCCTTTGATATGGATCAGTATTATGTAGGAAGTCATTTGGGGCTTTGGTATCGGGTATACAGGGGGTTTATTGATGAGCTCAAGATTTGGAATAGGGCGCTTTCGCAGGACGAAATACGACTAAAAAGGCACTTGATCCAAACGGATATGTCTGATCCTAACTTGCAAGCTTATTGGCAATTCAATGAGTTAGTTGGAGGTGTCAAAGTATATGACAAGAAAGCAAATAGAGATCTAATAGTCAAAAGAACTCCAGAGCTTTTGACCTCTACAGCTCCCGTTGGTAATGGTAGTGTTTATAAGCTAAATGTTACTCAGCCTGGACGCAAAGATTTTGTCGATGCAGATGTAGTTATTGATTTTGGAAACGGAGTGCTGCCCAATGGAGAAGTAGTGGTTAGTAAACTACATACTTTTTCTGATCCTAATACCAGGAATTTTGCGCTTAATAGTACTTATTGGGTAATTAATAACTATGGAACTAATACTGATTTTGCTCCTCTCAAGAGTATTCGTTTCAAAGGAGTGGGAGTGTTGACAGGAATAGTTAATACCTCAGAGTTACGTCTTTTTAAGTGTAGTGATGATGATATAGCTACAGAAAGAGGGGCTAGTGAGGTTGCTTTTGCGACAACCTTGGACAAATCACTTCAAACAGTTACTTATGCCAATCCTCAGATCACTTCTTTTGGTCCGTTCTATAACGGTCATGAAAATTCACTAGATGTAGCGCCTGTACAAATTAAAAAATCAAAGAGTGTTGTTTACCCTAATCCGTTGACAAATGGTGCTACCTTATGGCTAGGAGGTATTTTGGAAAATGTATTGTTTACATTATTTGATATCCAGGGAAAAGAGTTGCTAAAAACAACGACTCTAAACAACCAAGTGAGAATTGATGTTCCGGAAAAAGGAATTTATCTTTATCAGATCGAAAAAGAAACAAAAATTATAACGGGTAAACTAGTGATTCGATGAAGTGGTTTACAATTTTTAATACGTGCAAGATGGACCGGTCAGTAGTGGTGCAAGTATTTTTTGATCAATAGAGGTGTTTTGCACACTTTATAGAGCGCTACGGACTACGAAAAAGTAGAAAACTGCATAAAAAAGGATACTTTATTGCGATTTGAAAAAAAAGTCTGTTTGAGCCACTACAATAAAAAAAACGGGAATCCATATACTGCCCCTAACAGCTAGGATTCCCGTAGTAAACCAAGATTACTTGATATCGAAGGTCTTTATTTTCGAGAGGTGTATTCGGTTATTTTTTGACAAGCTTATGTGTTGTAACTTGATTGTTGTGAGTCAGCTGTACGATATACAAGCCTTTGGGTTGCTCCTCGAGGTTGATTTGTAAGGATGAATTTTCCGTTTGGTCAAAATGTTTGTTATAGACCAACACACCATTGATGCTATATATCTGTACATTTGATGTTGCATCAGAAATTGAGTTTAAACCAATAGTGAATAAACCTTCAGTAGGATTGGGGTACAGTTTGATGTTAGTTGTTTTTAATAGATCATCTTGTGCTTCTGCTGATGGATTCAAAATTACAGAAGAATCTAATTGAGTGTTTGCTTGTTTTGCTGAAGCGGTTGTAAATAGATCTGTACCTTCACCCGTATAAAAGATTTTATTTATAGCATTCCATGGGCCAACGCCTAATGCAATTTTAAGTCTGTAATAAGTATTTGGTTCAATTTCAATTCCGAGCATTTCAGAAATTTCTTTTAGCGTATATATTGTTTTTACGATTTTATTTGAGCTTCCATTGCTGTTGCATGAACCTCCGTTTGATAGTACAGGTCTACTAAACCAGTTTTTCTTATCTTGATCTAAAGGACTCCACCACTTATTTATTTTTTGTAGTGAAAAGAAGACATCTGCACAACCACAGTAATCAATGTTTTTTAAACTAATAGTTGTATTTTCTGCTGTAGAGATTTGATGATTTTGATCAGTACTGTTATTGACTGTTATCAAATCCATGTTTGGTAGGCTTTTTTTCTTGGTATAGCCATATAAACCAAACCAAGAATAAAATTTACGGTTTTTCCCTTTTCCATCAGTTTCAATTATAACAGCAGCAAATTCAGTGTATTTACCATCAGTATTCTCAAAGGTTACACGATATTCGTGGAACCACCCCCAACGTAATCTTTTTCTGTTGTTATTGTCTTTTCCATGAGTAACTTGTTTTAGTGTTACATAGCGTTTGCCTATATCCTCATAGATTCCATCTGGACGACGTCCTTGTAATAAAATTTCTGCTTTAAGTGTTGTTTGAGTTAGTCCAACTTCTTTTAGATGCCCTAAAACTTCGACAACAACATCAGTTTGATTGCATTTCTGCAGGCGTATCGATCCAACAATTGGATCTTTTCTGTTGTCCCAATTGTCAGGAGCTGCAGAACATAATAGAATTGTACATAAACTTAGCGTAATAAAAAGTAATTTTTTCATGATTAGTTATTGTTAAAAAATAATAAATATTTGATGCAACAAACTTATTGCTGTAAGTAGAGAATCTCCCCACCCGAAAAGGGTAGTTTTTTTGATACCACCAATAAAACTTTTGAATTGATGCTACAGGATAGAGGATTGTGATAAACTCAAAGTCTGGTAAAAGCGGTTGTTAAATTCTCTATAGATGATAAAAAGAGGCTGTGTTTTTGGACAGCCTCTCATAATTATTTTATTTTTTTTAATGTTTGTTAGAAGACTTATAGTTTTAGGATTTTATGTGTTGTAACCTTTGTGTTCGAGGTCAGTTGGATGATGTATAGTCCTTTGAGTTGTGGTTCCAAATTGATTTGTAATTTAGGCTCTGTAATTTTCTCAAATAGTTTTTCATAAACTAATACTCCATTAATATTGTATACTTGTACATTTGTATCAGTTTCTGGAACCGTGCCTAGGCCAATAGTGAATTGTCCTTGAGTAGGGTTAGGGTATAGAGTGATAGGGTCTAAGTCTTTTTGTACGGCATCAATACTTTTGGGACTAGGGTTCAAAATAGCAGGATGAGAACTATATGAGTTATTTATATGATGATCTTTTCTATATAGCGATATGTCTGCGATCATTGACTTTGTTGGATCACAAGTTTGACTTAGGAAGATTTCATCATTTAATTTGTAATGAATCATATTACCTACACGCTCTAAACGTACTTTGTCACCTGGGTTGTATGAAGGGAAATCTCCATTAATTCTTTTTGATCTATTATAAATACGAATCTGTCCCATCGAGTTACCCGAAATGTACTCAGATATGTAGAAATTAAAATCTATAGTATTCCATTTGGCATCAGTGTTTCTGTAAGATAAGCCAAACATAGCACCCTGTCGTAATGCTCCTGTTGTGGTTTCAATCCATCCATCTTCATTGGCCGGAATTATATTAATTGATGCAGCTCCTGCAGTCCAATTATTATTAGTAGTAGAACTTAATTTGTTTTTTTCTGATTCTGTTACATTGGTTTTTGAAATCCATTGTATCAGATGTTTTGGAGGGTGGGAGCAGTAGGAATTATTAAGAAAATGCCCTTTTTTGTATAAAGAGATATCTGCAATCAATTCTTTGGTCGGATCACAAGATTGACTATAAATTACATCATTGTTTAATTTGTAATTGATGGTGCTTCCAATTCGTTCTACTCTAACAAGGTCATTGGGGCTAAATTTTTGGATTTGTTTCTTTAGAGTACTTCGATTATAGATTCTAATTGATCCTCCTCCATATTCTGTGAGATAAAAATTAAAGTCTATGGTGTTCCACCTTGCATCAGTGTCTTGATAAGATAGTCCAAACATGGTTCCCGAAGTCAAAGAACCTGCAGTGGTTTCTATCCATCCATCTTCGTTGGCTGGGATAATATTTAGAGAAGATGCTCCTGCAGTCCAGTTACTATTAGTGGTAGAGGTCAGTTTGTTTTCTTCAGATTCTGTAACGTTCGCCTTTGCAGTCCACAGAATAGGATAATCTTGTTCTGGTTGTAGATCATTGGTCAAACAAGTACCATACGTTTGAAGAAAGTTGGACATTCTCGATATGTTATCTTGGGAGAAGTATGGAGTAGTTGATTTGAATTGAGTATCACCACACATTATAGAACCTTGTCGAGTAGTTCGATCACATCCTTGAGAATTAGGATGAATTCCACTAAGACAGTGTCCTAATTCATGCGAGAATAATACAGAGGCTGCAATTAGTTTTTCTTGAGTAACGGTATCTCCTTTAGAATCAATAGTTTTTTTGCAGACGAAATAAGACTTTGATGGGGTTTTGCAAGTAACACCAATCCCCCCAGCTACACCAGAAAAGGTCATGTTTCTTCCTGTGAATAATGCTGCGATGTCTCTCTTAATGTGTTGGTTTTTGGTTTCCCAGTGGTTGATGAAGTCATTCCTAACATCAAACGCATCATAAAATGTTTGATTTTGAACGGTTGGTATATCAAAAGGATCATTGGATTTGTATACATTGAGATAGGTGATGATGATGTTGAGGTCAAAAGTACGATTGTAGACTTCTTCTGACATATTTATTATAGAGATAATATCAATACTTGAGTTTTCTCCATGTATATTGTAGTATTCTTCATCTGCTTCGATAGCCATTTTTAGGTAATAGGAGTTTTGAACACGTGTAGCTCCCTTTCTTGCTGTTAGGGTATGCAGAGGATTTGAGGTATTAGGTAACTCAAAAGGTATGTCGATAGCTCCTTCCATTAATTTGCTAGAAGTGTTTTTGGAATCATAGACAACATATTTGTTCTTGTCATTATGTAAATCATGTAAGCTTAGGGGTTCAATGTAATATGTGGATTTTTCATCTCTTATAAAACCACTAATATAGTTGTCTTTTAGAGTTAATCTGACGGCACTGTTTTTAGAACCGACAACGACCCCTTTGTAGGTAGAGATTTGAGGGTTGACAAAATTTGCCGAACCAAATAGATTGTTTTTTTCGAGTTTTATAACCCATTTTTTTGTTTTCGTTCGCAAAACAAAAGATTCCTTCTTACGAGCTAATTGGGGTATTGATTTGAGATCAAGTTCAACAACAGAATAATCACTGTAGAGGTCTGCGAGTTTTTTATAAGAGTGATCAAAATGAGTGACATCCTTGTAGGCAATTTCTGTTTGTCCATGAGTAATTTGATTTTGAAATAGAAAAATTAAAACAAAAATTTTGATAATTTTTTTCATAATTGATAGTGTTTTTAGAAAAGAACTCATCTTGATTTTTTGTTATCCACCGAAAATGAGATAAAATTTGACTAGGCAAGGCATCTCTTGAAATTCATAGTAGTGCTATGGATAAGAAAAGTGACCAAATGCGGACGAATTTGATCCATTTTTTTTGGAAAAGGGAAAAATCAAAATGAGTTCAGAATTAATATATATTGGATATGACAAACTTATTGCAGGATGTAAAATGTTTTCCCACCCTTTATGGGTAGTTTTTCTGACTCTGGATTGCGTAAATTTGTAGTTGCATCAAAACCTTATGAGAAAAAGTATATGTATAGTGTCTTATTTGCGATTGGTAATCCAGCTTTTTGGATGTCTCATTGTTGTTTTTCCTATGATGCTTTCGGCCCAAATAACCTTCAAACATTATACTACTGCGGATGGGTTACCAAATGATTTTACGTTTAGATTGTATCAAGATGATCAGGGATACTTATGGATCGGTACGGATGATGGAGTGGCAAAATTTAATGGAATTGACTTTAAAATTCTTGATGTTAAGGATGGTCTGAGAAGTAATTTTGTAGTTGATATAGAGCGCTATAACGGAGATACATTAGCGATAAGTTGCTGGAAAGGAGGGTTGCATTTTCTGAAAAATGATACGATTATCAAACCCAAAATACCAAATGATAGTCTAAGTAAGAACATGGACGTTTATATAATTGGAGACGAAATTATAGCAAAAAGTTCGTCAATGTATTATGTGTATGAAAAAAAAGACGGACTCTGCTTCAATAAAAGAACAATGGGGTTGCGTTATGTAGCTAATGATCAGTTATCCATGACGAGTGATGTAGGTGTAGGATATGTAAAGATGGCAGAAAAAGAAGTTAGGGATTCCTTGTATTTTTATCATGGAATGGAACTAACTACGGCCAAAAAAATAACAAAAGGAATTGTACAATACCGTTCTTCATATAAAACAACTCCTGTTTTTAATTTCTTGAGAGATAAAGTGGTACGTGATTTTGGGGCGTATCAGAAAACGCTTTTTTATGCCTTTGTTGATAATACCCGTTATATATTTAATCGGGACAGTATAATTAGTAGAGAATATTATGATTTTGATAATCAGTATGTCTATAAATACGCAGAAGCAGATATTGCAGAGGTCTTTGTAACCAGAAATTCTAAGACAGCCAATGATCATGTTTATCTGCACCACAAATATTATAATTATTGGGAAGATCTTACAGAAAGAACTCATGCCAAAATATTAGTCAGTGATCTTTTTTTTGATAAAAACCAGAGGCTATGGATTACTTCCAAAGCAGACGGTCTGTATCAAGTAGATTTTGATACAAATGCAGTACCCCAGCCAATAATAGAAAAAGAACATGTTCTCGATATTACTTTGCATTCTGATAATAGATTGTTTTTTGTAACGGTAAATAAGTTGTATGAGTACAATTTGGAAACGCGCAAAACCACTATGGCTATCTTGGATCATCAAGTGAAGGGATTTGGGGCAGATTTATTAGAAGGGAAAGAGATACCATTATGGTCTTTTGGGTCATCAAGTTCTAAGCATTTTAGATTTTTGGATTATGAGGTGTTTCGATCGAAAAAAAAGTTTTTTCATAGTCAAGAGATTGCATTTCAATATGATTTTGAATGCCTATCATACACTCCCTACAAAACAACTAAGCGTATAACTATTTGTCCAGGTACAGGGGCCGCAAATATTGTCAATGATTTGACCGTTGTAGAGGATGAGCTTTGGTTGGCAACAAATGATGGAGTGCTGATTTATGATAGGTTTACAGGTAGATGCCAAAGGAGGTTGACATGGTCACAGTCTAATGAGCCAACCGGGATTATAGAACTACAAAATGGCGGTGATGAGGGGGTCTGGTTGGTGGCAAAAGAAGGTTTGTTTCTTTTGGAGAAGAATAACAACCTAATTCGTTTTACAGAAAAGAATGGATTGCCTAGTTCCAGAATTAATGATGTGTTTTTGGATAGTCATAGGCAATTATGGATTGCTACACAAAGAGGAGTTGCATTGTACAAGGATCAAATGATGTATACATTTGATAATAAGGATGGATTCCCTACCTCTTCTATAACTAAGGTTGTAGAAGATACGGCAAGAAATATCTTTTTGGCCGGAAATAATGGAGTTGTTTCTGTTGCAAATAAGAAACCGTATAAACCCATGGTTGCGCCAGAAATCATCGTAGAGGAGCAAGTAGATCGTTTAACGTTGGACATCGTAGATTTTTCAGAGAAAAAGACATTTTTGGAATACCGCATCAATGCTGATGAAGATTGGAACGTGTTAGCTACAAAAAGTGTGAGATTAAGAAACTATGCAGTTGGTGATTATGAGTTTCAATTTAGAGCTAGAAATCCTCAAAGTAATTGGTCTTATTCTAGAAAAATTCTAATAACAAAAACGCAAGTATGGTACAAAAAGCTTTGGGTAACGATATTGTTTTGGATATTAAGTATAATTGGTGTCATAGTTTTCGCCTTGTCACAAATAGAAAAAGTAAAAAAAAGAAATAAGTTTTTGAGAAAGACTATTGCGCAGTCTGAAATTTTAGAAAAAGAATTAGCTACTGTAAGAGAAAATGTAGCGCAAGATTTTCATGATGAATTAGGGAATAAGCTAGCAGGAATTACAGTAATTTCCGAAATGATGATCAAGGATAGGGAATTACAAAATACAGAGGCAAAGGATATGGCCGAGCAAGTGCGTAAAGATGCTAAAGATTTGTATTTTGGGATGAAAGATTTTGTTTGGGCAATAGACTCCAAGAGCGATAATTTGCAAGAGCTTATCGTGTATTTAACAGATTTTGGAGAAGAGCTTTTTCAGAATAAGAGAATTGTTTTCAAGGTGCAAAAAGAATTGATGGGAGGGGTGGATAAATTACCGTATTATTGGAGTAAACAATTATTATTGTTGTTTAAAGAAGCAATGACAAATAGCCTTAAACATGCCAATGCTACGGAGGTGAATTTAATTTTTTGCCAAAAAGAAAATGGTTTAATGATTCAGTTTTCGGATAATGGCAAAGGCTTTTTACAAGACCATCTTAAACGAAAGAATGGACTACTCAATATGAAAAAAAGAGCAAAGCGTATAGGAGGTAGGCTAATAGTGAGATCTAAAAATGGTACAATAGTTCAATTCAAAGGGTTTTTGGACTGATGTTAATGAAAATACCACCCGAATCGGGTGAGAAAATAATTTGTAATATATAGAATCTTTGTAAGATACTCAACAACTACATGGAAACAAAAAAAGTCGTATTAATTGAAGACTATGAAATCGTTTTGCAGTCTTATGTAAAAATTATTAACACCGCCAAAGACTTTGAAGTTATCGGTGCCTTTACCAATTGTGAGGATGCATTGGAGAATATTGATTTTTTGGCCCCTGATTTTGTAATGATTGATATTACATTACCTGGTATAAGTGGTATTGAAGGCATCAAATGTATAAAAGCAAAATTACCTAAGGTGGTAATTATTGTTGTAAGTGTCCATGAAAATTCTAAGTATGTTTTTGAAGCCTTATGCGCAGGAGCTGTTGGGTATTTGACCAAAAGTAGTGGTCAGGAAAAGATACTAGGTGCCTTATATCAGGCAAAAGAAGGTGGTGCGCCCATGAGTATTAATATTGCAAGGATGGTAGTGGAGTCTTTTCAAGAAGAAAAATTTGATGAGTTGACAGAGAGAGAGAATAATGTGCTCACCTTGTTAGCAGAGGGGAAAAGTTATGCAAGTATCGGAGAAGAATTATATGTAAGTCTTAATACCATTAAGTATCACGTCCGAAATATTTATGAAAAACTTCATATTAGCTCCAAAGCTGAAGCAATTACTTTACTAAAAAATAAAAGAAGATTATAGGTGGAGTTAAAGAAAAAGGTGTCATTAGGATTTTTTTTATCCTAAAGTAGAAGGTGTGATACGGGGGTAATTAGGGTCTGCTGAAAAACTGTATACTTGTTGTTTTCCAGTTGATTATTGTTATATTTAATCAACCAAGTGCAA
>CANLMN010000035.1 GCA_947492105.1 uncultured Aquimarina sp.
TAACCTAATTACTAATTTCAAGCAAAGGTAGGTCAGAAGGTAGAGCTAGGAAAGATGTACTTGCTCGGAGCGATACGTACTGCCACTCCAATAGCAGAACGTTATTTTTAATACCCAAAAAATCATCTTCAAAATCATTTTCCCCCTTATGCAAGGGCGGATCAGTCAACACGGTCTATAACGTGTTGGTCTCTCTTTTATTAGGGGCGTATTTGCTATCTAATTTGTCCTGCTGCCGCGGTCAAAACTGCTTTTTTTTGTAAAAGATCTTCTAGATAGTTTGTTTGATTTATTTGCTTTGTTCATGGTGTGCGTTTGTAGTAGAATTAATGCGTAAATGTATGAATCCCATGATTATAAATGATTATGTGAGTAGTTGCTTGTGCGGTGCTGTGATTCGTAATAAGAAATGATATTAGTGTGATTATCATAACATACCTAAACAAAGCGAAGAGCCTATTAATAAGGCTGTAAAAATTAGAATCGAAATAATAATTCCAATTCTCAATGTGCTCTTGCCTTTGGTATATGCTTCCGTGTCATTTTTATTGGTATTAATAGCTTTGTAGCCTTTGATTAAACAGATAATAGCTGTTATTATAATTCCAATTATCAAAAAGAGTAGTATTCCGATTCCTTCCATGGCAAAATTTTAAAAGAATTTAATTTAAAATAAAAATGGGTTGTCCTGTAATAGTGGGTTTTTAAGTTTTTTTGGTTTTGAGATATTTCAGAGCTTTTGTTGAGGCATTTCAAAAAAGAATATTTTATAATAACTCGAAAAAAAAATTGAATGGCTTTTCTATCCTATTTTTGCCTTGAGCTCTTCCAAACGTTTGATTTTGTCATCACGATAGAATAAATTCATGGTTTCGAATGGAATAATTTTCTCATCCTTATTTACAATATGTACGCATGATTTCTTGACTGCACGGACATCAAAATTATGAGCGTCGATAAACTGCATGATAATAACCCGAAAGAGATTATCATAACTCATATTGGGCGCGTCAATACCAGGGAGACAGCACATGATAGTGTGTAGTTCTTCTTGCGCTTTTTCTACAGAGTTTCCAGTACTGAAAAGGTTCAGCATATGAGAGTGGAGTTTTTCATCCTGCTCATATACAATTGTGTTTTTAGAATTATCAAGCAAATCTTCAGGATTTAGATAGCGAGTTAGTGGATAGACTTGGTTTTCTAATTTTAGAGCATATCCCATGACTAATGCATCGGGATTACAGGGAACGGGAATCAAATCCGATGATTCAAAAATTGGAGATTGTTCCAGTATTTTACGACGTACCTCTGTAAGTGTAATGCGGTGTTCATTATTGTCAAAATTTTCTAAGCGGCCGGCGATTTGTGTGGGTTGAAAAGTTACACCGCGGACACAAGGTTGTTTTAGAGCAAAGGCAATGATTGTTCCCATTTCATCATCATTCAACCCCTTTTGTAAGGTGACAACCAAGGTGGTCGATAGCTGAAGTTCGTTCAGGTTTTCTAATGCCTTTTTGCGTATGTCTGTCAAATCTTTTCCACGTAGCTCCACCAAGGCTTCTGGTTTGAAAGAATCAAACTGTAGGTAGATCTCAAAATCTGGAGCATAACTAGCCAAGCGCTTAGCAAACTCTTTGTCTTTGGCAATTCTAATGCCATTAGTGTTGAGCATAAGGTGCTTGATGGGTTTGGATTTGGCAATATCCATAATCTCAAAAAACTGAGGATGTACCGTAGGCTCTCCACCGCTGATCTGAACCACATCGGGTTCCCCTTCATTGGCCACAATGACATCAAACATCCGCTCGATCTCCTCTAGTGTTCTGTGACGGCCATAGGTGGGAGATGATCCAGCATAGCAAGTAGGGCATGTGAGATTACAACGGTCCGTTACTTCAATCACAGTAAGACAGGAGTGTTGTTCATGATCCGCACAAAGCCCGCAGTCATACGGACAGCCATAATGAGTGTCTGTGTTGAATTTTAATGGAATTTCTGAGCGCTTATTATAATTACGTATTTGTTTGTAATATTCTATGTCATCGGCAATTAATACTTTGGAATAACCATGAGTTGGACAGCGTTTGAGCATATATACCTTGTCGTCCTGAAAGATGATTTTGGCATCCACACGTGTCAAACATTCTGAACACAAACTGGTGGTGAAATCGTAGTAGATATAATTTCTTTCTGGCATATTTGAGGTTTCTTTTATGGGTAATTAAGATACTAAATACTTTGTAAGATTTTGATTTTGGGCGGTTCAAAAATGATAATTTGTATAGACTAATAGATTCAGTTCTTTAAAAAAAACTTATAAGACTAACGATTTTGGATATAAAAACACCTTGTAGTAGTAAACAAAACACAAAATACAACACCATTGGATACTGCTAAGACCTGCGATAAAAAAGGTGTTGGGTTTGATAAATTCCATAAAAAAACGAAAACCAAAATAGGATATCATAAAAAGTTGAAACAAGCTTCCGTTTTTGAAAGCGAACTGTTTTGTAAGCTTTCGCAAAAGCGTAAATAGTATAATCAAGAAAAATAATTCATACAGTGCTGTAGGGTGCCTTTGGATACCATCTCCCAAATCCATACCCATAAAAAAGCTCGTTTTACTTCCGTATGTGGGTTCCAAGGTCCCCGTGAGCCAACAGCCGACACGTCCAATGGCAATACCGATAATGATTGGGAATACAAACAAATCTCCTGAGGACTCTCGCTCTTTTACGGCCTTTTTGATCAATTCGACCCCCATTAAGCCTCCAAATAGGCCGCCAATAATGGTTTTGCTTTGGTATACTCGTAGCCAATTCATATCCAATAATACAGATGGGCTTTCTAAGGCTCCTAGTAATCGAGATCCTACAAAGGCTCCAATCGTAGCGCCTAGGATAATCCATAATCGATTATCCGTGCTAATCGGATCTTTTGTGCGTTTTCGTAACCAGACGTAATAGCGAAAGGCACTAAAAAAAGCCAATGTTTCGAAGAAAATATGAAGAGAGATTTCACGGTCAAATAGCTCAAATGTTATAGGTATTTCCAAATTTTTTGTATGTTATTTTTTGAAAAACTTCCAAGCTGAGATACCAATTAATAGTGCTAAGATAGGTAGGATAAACCATAGATCAATTCTGTTAAGAGTTGAGTCTTCTGGATGTGTGCTCAGATATTGTTGTACGTTTTTTTCCCAGATACCATATATAACTATCAGGATAATGGTGGTGATTTGTATACCAGAGGCACTTCGTTTTTTGCTAGTCATATCCAAAGATATATTTTTTAATGCTGAATTCTGAATTCAGGATTCTAAATTAGAAAAAGAAGTATCTTTGTACGAAATTAGAACGACACATGACAGCAGCTGTTTCCGGCTTTTCTAGGCTAACCAAAGCTCAAAAAATTGAATGGATCGCTAATGCCTATTTTCAGGATCCAAGTGAGGCTATTAAAGTATTAGCCCAATATAAAAACTCTGATGGTGTACTACAACAATTACATGACGAGTTTACCGAAAATACGATTTCTAATTACTATTTGCCATTTGGTGTAGCACCTAATTTTGTTATCAACAACGAGCGTTATACGATTCCGATGGCAATCGAGGAGAGTTCTGTTGTTGCTGCGGCTAGTAAAGCGGCAAAATTTTGGGATTCTAGAGGTGGATTTACTACAGAGGTGCTCAATACAGTCAAAGTAGGTCAGGTCCATTTTAGTTATACAGGAGCAGTGACAAAGCTCGAGCGTTTTTTTGAATTCGTACAACCAAAGTTAATGGAGTCCGTTGCTTCTTTGACCAAGAATATGGAAAAACGAGGTGGAGGTATATCTTCAATTAGCTTGAGAGATAAAACTACAGAAATCCCAAATTATTATCAGTTACATTGTACTTTTGAGACTGTAGATGCTATGGGGGCTAATTTTATTAATTCTTGTTTAGAGGCATTTGCTACAACGCTCCGTTTGGAGGCGTTATCATACACTGATTTTACGCCCGAAGAACAAATGCTAGAAATAATCATGAGCATTTTGTCTAACTATGTGCCAGAGTGTTTGGTTAGGGCAACAGTATCTTGTCCCGTTGATAAATTGCCAGAGACAGAGGAATTGACAGCTATACAATACGCGGATAAATTTGTGCGTGCTGTCAAAATTGCAGAAGTAGAACCCTATCGTGCTGTTACACATAACAAGGGTATTATGAATGGTATTGATGCTGTAGTCTTGGCGACTGGGAATGATTTTAGAGCTATAGAAGCGGGAGTACATGCCTATGCTGCCAGAGATGGACAGTACAGGAGCCTCACGCATGCAGCTATAGAAAATGGTATTTTTACTTTTTATATAGAGGTGCCATTGGCATTGGGAACTGTTGGTGGATTGACAAGTTTACATCCATTAGTCAAACTAGCCTTGGAGCTATTACAAAAACCTAATGCACGAGAATTGATGGAGATTACTGCTGTGGCAGGATTGGCACAGAATTTTGCAGCAATCAATTCTTTGATAACTACGGGGATTCAAGAAGGACATATGAAAATGCATCTTATGAATATTCTGAATCAGTTTGGAGCGACAAATATGGAAAAAGAACAACTGGTGGATTATTTCAAGATACATACGGTAACTCATAATGCGGTAGTGACACAGTTGGAAGAGTTGCGTGGATAATAGTACTTTTTTGACGGATGGATAAAAAAATATATTACGCACACGGCAAATTATTACTGACAGCAGAATATCTGGTGTTGGATGGGGCAACAGCTTTGGCAGTGCCGACCAAACAAGGACAATTTTTGGAAGTAACTACGTATCCAGAGATTTGTCAGGAGGTATCTAAGATTTATTGGAAAAGTTTGGATCTAAAAGGAGAATGCTGGTTTGAAACTGTTTTGGAAATCTCAAAAGGAGTGATCCAAGTGTCAGAAAAATACAAGGCTACAGAAACCAAAATCACCTTCACATTGTTGGATATTTTAAAGACTGCCCAAGAACTAAATCCGGATTTTCTTACATCGTCAAACGAATTATATGTTACCACTCGCTTAGAATTTGATCGTCAGTGGGGATTGGGAACATCTTCTACTTTGATCGCAACGATTGCAAAATGGGCAAAGGTAGACCCTTTTGTACTTTTAGAAAAAAGCTTTGGAGGTAGTGGATATGATATTGCATGCGCTATTCATGATACACCAATTTTGTATACTCGAATTCCGAGTGCGCCAAAAGTAGAAGAACTATTATTTGATCCACCTTTTAGAGAAGCATTGTTTTTTGTGTATCGCAATCAGAAACAGGATAGCAAAGATGCCATAGCACACTATCGTTCTTTGGATACGTTCGCTTTAGCGAAAGCGAAATCACGAATTAATGAAATTACAGAAGCTGTTCTACAATGTCAAGAGTTGAATGATTTTGAAGAATTGTTGATAGAGCATGAAGCTATTTTGTCAAAAATTTTGCAGTTCCCAACGGTAAAATCCGAGCTTTTTTCTGATTTTGTAGGGGCAGTAAAAAGTCTAGGAGGATGGGGTGGCGATTTTATGCTGGCCACTGGTGGGGTGGCTGCTCATGATTATTTTAGACAAAAAGGATATAACACGATCATAACCTACAAAGAGATGATACTTTCAAAATCATAAATATTTTTTTAGATGTCAAAAAACCTACAAGAATCAAGTATTCAGAAATTTAGTTTTGGGAAACTCCAAAATGGACAAGATGTACATTGTTATGAATTTAGGAATTCTAATGGAATAATAATTTGTCTTTTGGATTATGGCTTGACCATCCAAAAAATGATACTACCCGATACGGAAGAGAAGCTTCTGGATGTGGTTTTGGGTTTTGATAATATAGAAGGGTACGAAGGGGATCACCCTTATTTTGGTTGCTTAGTAGGACCCAATGCTAATCGGATCAAAAATGGCCGTGTAGTCATTGATGGCAAAGCGGTACAACTTGTACAAAATGAAGGTGATAATCAATTGCATAGCGCAGAAGGTTTTCAGAGAAGAATTTGGGACTGTACGATTAAAAAAGATAATGAAGGACAGCCATTTCTGGAGTGTTTTTATTTGAAAAAAGCAGGAGAAGAAGGTTTTCCGGGTAATTTGAAAACACAGGTGAGATTCCAGTTAACAGAGGGTAATATATTGGATATGCACTACACTGCAACCACAGATGCTACAACAATTGTGAATCTGACTCGACATGATTATTTTAATCTACAAGATGGAGGCGCATCTTCTATTTTTGAGCATGTATTAGAAATAAACTCACAGCAGATAACCGAAAAAGATACAGAAGATATCCCTACAGGAAAGGTGTTGGATATCAAAGGAACTTCGTATGATTTTTCTACAATTACATCAATCCAATCCAATCTGGATGCAAAAAAACCAGATTTGATGCCAATTGCTTTTGATGATAATTATGTTCTGGAGAACAAATCAAAAAAACTTTTATTTGCAGCAAAACTCATTGCGCCAGATGCAAAACGAAGCCTAGAGATACATTCAAGTCAACCAGGGTTGCAGTTTTATACAGGTGTACATACCAAAAATCAAAGAGGAAAAAATGGGGTGATCTATCAACCCTATAGTGGTCTTTGCTTAGAGGCGCAGCATTTTCCGGATGCGCCTAATCACGCTAGTTTCGAAAACACAATTATAACACCAAGTGAGGTGTATGAGCATCAGTTGCAATATCGATTCGGAACAGGGGAGTAATTATTTTGCTAAAATTAGCATTCCTAAATTATTAATGTACTTTTGAATCTAGAATTGTAAACTAAGAGTTGAATAAAAAATAAGCACATGAAAATACTCGTTACAGGAGGATTAGGATTTATTGGATCACATACAGTGGTGGAGTTACAACAAGAGGGTTTTGAAGTTGTTGTTATTGATAATTGTTCTAATTCCTCAACAGATGTTTTGAAAGGTATTGAAGCAATTAGTGGAACACAACCAATTTTTGAACACATTGATTTGCGAGAACGTGATAAGGTTCGTGATTTTTTTCAAAGACACCAAGATATCCAAGGGGTGATTCATTTTGCAGCGTCCAAGGCTGTAGGGGAGAGTGTACAGAATCCACTATTGTATTATGAAAATAATATCAATACTTTGGTGTATGTACTCCAGGAATTAGAAAAAAAAGAACAAGCAAATTTTATATTTAGTTCGTCATGTACTGTGTATGGACAGGCAGATGAGTTGCCAATAACTGAAAATGCTCCTGTAAAACCAGCAGAGTCTCCTTATGGTAATACCAAACAGATTGGCGAAGAGATTATCAAAGATACCTGTGGGGTCAATGCGCATATCAAAGCAATTGCCTTGCGATATTTTAATCCAATAGGAGCGCATCCAACAGCACAAATAGGAGAGTTGCCTTTGGGGGTGCCACAAAATTTGGTGCCATATATTACACAGACAGGCCTTGGGTTAAGAGATGAGTTGTCTGTATTTGGAGATGATTATCCGACAGAAGATGGAACCTGTATTAGAGACTATATTCATGTTGTGGATCTTGCTAAAGCCCATGTAGTTGCATTACAACGTCTGTTGAAGAGTAATAATAAAGCAAATTACGAAACTTTTAATATTGGGACGGGTACAGGGAGTTCTGTATTAGAGGTGATCAATTCTTTTGAACGTGTGTCTGGACAAAAGTTGAATTATAAAATTGTCGATCGTAGGGGGGGAGATGTTACCGCAGCCTATGCCGATACGACTGCCGCAAATAATGAGCTAGGTTGGACAGCTGTTTCTAAGCTAGATGATGCCATGAGTTCTGCATGGAAATGGGAGCAGAAAGTTAGAGCCTAGTCAAATTTTGTTTTCAGAATTCTTGATCTAAAAACTTTTGGGATAAAGATTTTTTATATCTTTTAATTTATACTCCTGAGTAGAACACTGCAGATCGGATAAGTTATGGCAGTGTAGTACTCAGGTTTTTTTTGTAAAAAAAATTAGAAAAGAGCCAAAATTAGGTGCCTTATTGCACAACATTATGGTCGGGGAGGGTAGCTAGCATTGTTTTAATGTTATCTAAAAAAGGTTTAGATAACCTTCATATAATCTTTTGTTTATATACTAGGAATGATTACATAATGTGTGTCTAGTAGTTTTGTAAGTGTCTAACTAAAACTAAAACACAACAAATATTATGGATCAAACTACGATTAATTTTAAGCAGCATCTCAAGCAATTTTCGCTTTTTATACTTTTGAGCACCAGTGTTTTTTATGTGTCAACAACACAAGCACAAAATTTGTCAATAAAATCATCAAAGACAAGTAAAGCTTTGGATCTTCATCAAGGTGTGCAGCAAGAGTCCAGAATGTTAATGGGGACTAGACATCGTTCTTTGTATAGTAATCGCGGAGATCTTCTTTTTGGAAGAGCTGTATTGCCAGCAGCAAGTTTTGCAAAAGGACCTACCTCGGGAAATTATCTCGGAAAGGATGGTGTTAATAACCAGGCAGTTCCTTTTGTGGATAAACAGCCAATTCAAGGGTTTTCTTCTGTCCTGAATAATTTTGACGGTTCTTTTACGGCCTTGTCTGATAATGGGTTTGGATCCTTAGAGAACTCTTCGGATTATAATCTCAGATTGTATCATATTAGGCCTCGGTTCAGAACGATATTAAAACCTCGAGGAGGCACAATAAAAATAGAAGGGTTTACAGAACTTAGTGATCCTAATAATATGATTCCCTTTGCTATTGTCAATCATTTTACTAAAGAAAGAATCCTAACTGGAGCAGATTTTGATATAGAGTCTATACAGCGTGATTCAAAAGGAGATTATTGGATTGGAGATGAGTTTGGGCCTTTTGTTCTACACTTTGATAATCAAGGAATACTGTTAGATCCTCCATTCGCATTGCCAGATTTCGAAAATCCTGGACAAGAACTTAGGGCGCCTCAAAATCCTTATAATGAAGAGTACAGTGCACAGCGTGTGATGAATGCGATGCGGGCACATGCCTTAGCAAACGGAAGCAAAGCTCCAGTAATGTCCCCGTGGTTTGTCATGTTAGATGATAATAATCCAGAGACCAAGGTAGGAGATAGAGAAGGTGTTTCTAGTGAAATTCACAATGTGAGTTCTTTGAATCGAGCCGGTCATGATGTTGTTGTTTATACGGTAAATGATTTGAAAAACATGAACCTTTTGCTAGAATTGGGTGTACAAGGAATTATTTCTGATCGTCCAGATTTGTTGTTGGAGGCAGTTCAGAATTTTGATAAGAATGCAGATGGCAAAGCAGATTTTGTGAATGAGGATGGTTTGATTGATGTTACATTATTTGATGCTCAGGGGCATAGAGGGGCAAGAAACTTACGTCCAGAAAATACCTTACCAGCAATAGAGGTAGCACTGGATAACCTAATGCCAACCATAGAAACGGATACGGGGATTACACTTGATGGCATTCCTGTCTTGGATCATGATCCACATATAGAAGCAGCAAAAACACGAAAAGCAGATGGTTCTACTTATACTTTTGAAGATGAGGTATTGGTAAAGCATTTGACATTAGCAGAGATTCAAACAACATTTATCGCAGACAAACTTCTGCCTGGCAGACCGGTCCAAACTAATGATCGAGGCTTGTCACCAGTATCACAAGATTTTGCTGTTCAAGAAAATCTTGTGGATAGTTATGTAATACCGTCATTGCAACAGGTATTTGATTTTGTAGATTTTTATAAGACATATTATCAAGAAGGAAAAGGCGCTTCTCATCCTGAGGCTACAAAGAGATGGAAAAATGCTTCCCGAGTTAGGTATAATATAGAAACGAAAATAAATCCCAGAACAGATAAGGATGATCGGGGGGTTGTTTTTGCTGAGCGGACTATGGATCCAACGTATTTTACTAGAGCAGTAGCTAATGTTATTGTAGCAAATCGGTTAGAAGATCGTGCAGATATTCAAAGTTTTGATTTTAGGACATTGTTGATTGCACACAAAGAATATCCTCAAATTAGAACGGTGTGTTTGTTCGGTGATTTTCCCAAGGTAGGCCCTGCGGGTGATGGGACAAATATTCAAGATCAAAATGGAGAAAATACGCCTTGGTTGGCAGGGCTATATTGGCCATATCGTACAACAAAATTGGATGCGCCATTTAGAGTAAAAGGAAGTGGCGGGTTCGAAGGGATGGCGCTCACTAATGATAAGCGAACATTATTACCGCTTTTAGAAAAACCTTTGGTTGGAGCAGATGATAGTTTGTTGATACATGAATTTGATTTGGAAACAAAGACCTATACAGGTAAGCGCTATCAATACCCTATTGATAAACGGGCATCTGCTATAGGTGATTTTGTAATGTTTGGTAATAAAAGAGGCTTGATCATCGAGCGAGATGGCTCGCAGGGAGATGTAAATGGATTTAAAGCAATATATGAAATTGAAATCAATACAGAAAATGATACGATTAGTAAGAGGTTGAATTTGGATTTGTTGAAAATCAATGATATTCGTCGTATTTCACAACCCAGTTTAGTTGGAGATGTTGGGGTAGGCAAGGCATTTGCATTTCCATTTGTTACCATAGAGAGTGTTGTGGTATTTAACCCTTTTTTGATTGGAGTTCTGAACGATAATAATTATCCCTTCAGTGTGGGACGTCATGTGGGTCAGGGACTGCCAGACGATACAGAGTTTATTTTGGTTTGGTTAGATCAGCCTTTAGGAAGGTCATGGGGGCAACAGATTCCTGACTCTTCTGTACAAGACATCGTAAGAGTACAAGCGTATCCAACTATTTTTAGGGAAGAGGTAAGGTTTTCTGGAAGTGTAACTACAAAAAAAGAGGTCTCCATAGATATTTATAATTTTCAAGGGGTCAAGGTTCGGGAATTAGTGGACGGAGACTTGGTGTTTGATAGTTTTTCTTATGAGTGGGATGGTAGGAATACGGCAGGCCGTAATACAAAATCAGGAGTTTATATGGCGATTATCAAGATTGGAGATCAACTTTTCAAAAAGAAAATTATCAAAAATGACTAGTCCCATGTAATTCTGTGTTCACTAATGGTGAATTCGGGATAAGTATTAGTGAAAAAAATGCAAAGAAGGATCTAATAATAATTTAGATGTATAAAGTCTTATTGATAGTGATGTTATTTTTTTATACAAAAAAAAACACGGAGATTATAATGCATATCCTTGGTTGGTGACGTATTAATATTACCAATTAAATGTAATTATAGGCCAAAATACTTGAAGAATTTTTTGCTAGTTTGAGCTATAAAAAATTCAGTATAGCGGTGGCTATGGTTTAATTTTATAGTGAAAAAATAGTAGAAAAAGAAGCTAATTGAGATCTGTAATTATTTTTTAAATGGTTTGAGGTGTTTGGATAGAAAAAAAACGATTCGATATGCGAGATTATAGGTCTAATTTGGTGTTAAGATTTTTTCGACGATCAATAAGAGAAAGTATAAGTGATTTGCCCCTAGTTGATAGGTGATGAGGTTTTTTTTAGGTCGTTTTTGGGTTATGAATTTACTTCGTTTTTGTTTAACTGTATGGGCAAAAAGTAATTCCATTTTTTGCTTATAGCAAAAAATGGAAGGGTATAGTTTTTAAAATATTTCCAACGTAACAATAGTTAAATAAAACTAAAACAATCAATTTAAGTTATTGTGTTTTATATATTTACGTAGTATTTAGTGTTGTCTAAATTTTAAAAACCATAAACAATTATGAAAAAATTATTACACATTTATCTATTTGTGTGCTGCGTTGCATTTGGGCATGCGCAATTAACCGCAACTATCGACGGAGGAAATAAATCGGTTACGATTGATTGCAAAAATGCAGCGACAGTTTCTGTTAGTAATATGGGAAAAACCTATATCGCAACAGCGTTAAATGGGGCATTGATCGTTGATCCAGATACGGGGGATGAAGTATCACTGATTTTTAGTGATTTGCCTACTTTTCAGGTAAGAGCAGTATTTGGAGGAGGGACTATTCTGGTGACGGACGCTATGGATAATGCTGATCAAGATACAGTAGATGTAGCGGTGACACCATTATCAAATCTTGTTGGCGAAATTACGGGGAGTAGTTGTATGTCTTCTGATGGAACAATGCAGCTCAGCATAACATCCGACCCCAGAGCAGGAGATGTAGTCTATAGTTGGTTTGTTCAAAGTGGCGGACAGTACACACGTATAGAAGGGGCTAGAGATGCTAGCACAGTGAGCCTAAAATCACTTAACCCTGGGACATCTACCATTGGAGTACGTATTACCAATGATTGTTCTGGTGATTTGTGTAGTTCTGTAACACGTTCTTTTTTGGTAAGAAAGATTTTGTCAGAATCAGATAAACAAATCGCCATTAGAGGACCAGAATGTGCAAGTGATGATGTATTGGGTCAAGATAATATTATAGTATTGGCAATACCACCTGTATTGGGACTTAATGATGCAGGGCAGTATCAATGGAGGTTCCCTGCGGATAAATTAGAACAAGAATTCGCTAGTGCTGATGGAAGTGCATTAGCGCTAAGAGTATTAGATAATACCGAAGATATTACGGTGTTTTTGGATCTAGGGCCAGCATGTAATCCAGGGTTGGTGTATACAAAAATCATCAAAGCACGTCCTACAGTCCCAATTATTGCTATGCAAGAAGGAATAGATTTTGTGATAGATCAAACATTTTGCTTGCCTACTGATATTACAACCGAAAGAGTTTTTGAAATAACAAATAATACCGATGATAACTTTCAGTATGAATGGATTGTTCCAAGCGGATGGGAGATTATCAACCCAACACCTGATAATACACAAGTAACTATTCGCTTTGCCAATAACAGTTCAGGGAATATTACGGTACGTGCAACGAATGATGGTTGTGGAGATGAATTTAGTACCGTTAATATCAATCGGTATGCGTCTACACCACTTGCTATAACAGGGGCAGATCCGAATTGTATCAATTTTGGAGATATAACACCAGTAACTTTTACTGTGAGTGGCGGTTCAAATACGTATAATTGGAATGTACAGCTAAAGGATCAATCAGGGAATCTTAGCGCTGCAAATTGGACGGTTGATGTGACTTCAGGATCACAAGGGAATGGAAGTCAGATAACCTATATACCTTCTTTTGATTTGGTAGATCAAAATAGTAGTAGTTTTGTAATTACTGCTAGTATTATTGGAGATTGTGGTAGTACTACTGACGTAACAAGCGAGTTAGAAGTTGCTATTGGACCAGGAGCTCCAAGTGGTGTAGCGATAACTTATGGGAGTATAACGGAATCCGTTATGGGTGCTGATTTTTGTTTTATTTCAGGAGAAGAGTATATCTTGAAAGCAAGTGATATTGATTTTGCAGATGGGTATTCTTGGAATCTTGGTAATACCACAACAGGATGGAGTATTACCACACCTTCAAATGCACAACAAATTACTTTGACAGCTGGTTCGGAGCCTGTTTCTATTTCAGTGGTCGCGACTGCCAATGGGTGCGCTAATAGCGAAGCGTTTAGTTTTAATGGAGCTATTTCTCCACAAAAACCTAGTGACATAACGGTTGTTCCTAGTAGTAGTAATACCTGTATATCACCAAGTACAGGAGGTGTTGTAACACTCGGGGTTACGGATATTTCCGGAACAAATTTTACATGGAATTTGCCAGCTACATCCAGATATACTATTACCAGTGGTCAAGGGACTAACCAGATTGTATTAACGATTGCAGGCGATCCTAATACAACAATAAATGATCCATTGCCAGGTCCTATTTCAGTTACCGTAAATAGTTCTTCGGGTTCCTGTACTGCTACCAGTAACCCATTTGTTTTGACTTATGGAGATGCTCCAGATATTTCTGGTGGACGAGTAAACTTTATACCAGGTCTCCTTTTCTCGATCGATCAATTAGGAACACCGTTACCTGATTATGTGTATGAGTGGTCTGTTGCCGATGCGACCGGAGTCTTTGTCGTAGATCCTAATTATGTTTCAAATGCTATTGTCGTTACGGGAGCTTTGGTGGGGAATGTAGTTCAAGTTAGAGTAATAGATACTGTTTCTGGTTGTGAGAGTGTACGTCTTTTTGATCCGCAGAATCCAGAAGATACAGGAGCTATGCTGAAAACTGAAGAATCTACCATGTTTTCTACAGCTTTTAGAGAAAAAGCATTGAAGATTTCTCCTAATCCTGCAAAAGAGTACGTGAATGTCAATTTGGGTACAGCGCCAGTAGAGCGGATTTATATAATAGATGTTTCAGGTAAACTTGTTTATGAGGGATCAAGTAGTAAGAGTAGTATTAAGCTTAATATTACCGATTATCCAGCTGGAGTGTATACTGTTATTGCGATATCAGGACAAGAAGACTTCATGAAAAAAATAATGATTCATTAATATTGGTCAAAATATTTTAGTTCAATTAGGGGGTATACGTACCCCCTTCTTTCTTTTGATTAGTTGAGCTATAGTATTTGCATGAACACAACAATTGATCTTGATCCATTGATCCATTGGTTTTTGAAAGGGGTAAATGAAAGTACTTCAAAAGTAAAAGGCGTCACATTATTATAATGTGACGCCTTTGTTTTAAGTGTGGTACCTCCAGGAATCGAACCAGGGACACACGGATTTTCAGTCCGTTGCTCTACCAACTGAGCTAAGGTACCTTACCATTACCTTGTCTTAAAAATCTCTATGTGATTTGATCATTTAAAGATGTTCAGTGCTCTAGGCGGGTGCAAATATAAGAACCTTTTTTATATCTACAAAGTAAATAATAAAAAAAAAGTTCTTTGTATTTTCGCATTCTATGCAAACACCTTTAAATCTTATTGTTGATGTTGGAAATTCTTTTGTGAAAACTGCTGTTTTTACAAAAGGAGAGCTCGTGGTCAAGAAAATCAGTACGCATGAGCGATTGCTTACGACTATTGATGAGTTATTGATAAACTTCCCAGAGATTTCCCAGGGAATCATTTCTTCTGTAGCTAGAGTCGATCAAGGAGTAGTAAGACAACTTCAATCGTTACTTGATCTATTTATATTGGATCATACAGCCAAGCTGCCTTTTAAGAATGATTATCGTACGCCGCAAACATTAGGCATAGATCGCATTGCGCTTGTTGCAGCGGCTGCGGTCAAGTACCCGAGTAGACATGCCCTCATTATAGATGCCGGAACATGTATTACTTATGATTTTAAAAATAAGGAGAATACGTATTTGGGAGGAGCTATAGCACCCGGAATTAAATTACGGTATAGAAGTTTGAATGATTTTACAGCAAACTTACCTTTATTAAGACAACAGAACCCAAAAGATATCGTTGGAGATAGTACAGATAATGCAATACATTCTGGGGTGATTTATGGAGTACAACATGAGATCGATGGAATAATTTTGGAATATTGTCACACTTACCCTGATTTAATCGTCATTTTAAGTGGTGGAGATGCAGAATTTTTGTCAAAAAGATTAAAAAACACCATCTTTGCCAACTCTGATTTTTTATTGGAGGGCTTAAATCACTTATTAGCATTTAACAAGAGTCAATGATAAGAAAAATTTTGATTGTATTAACAATCATCACAACAGGAATAGCTGTACATGGGCAAGAAGGCACAACATCCGCCTACTCATTTTATGGGAAAGGTTTGCAGAAGTTCAGAGGGACAGCTACTAGTAGAATGATGGGTGGACTCAAAACATATAATGATCCAACGAATATCAATCCTCAAAATCCAGCGTCTTATGCAGATTTAAAGCTCACTACTTATGAGCTAGGAGCAAGTAGAAGACAGCTCACGATCAAAAATGAAACCGACAAAGACAAGACCGCTACAACGAGTTTGGATTATCTAGCTATAGGTGTTCCTGCAGGTAAATTTGGTATTGGGTTTGGAATATTACCTTATACTGCAGTTGGGTATAATCTTATTTCTGTAGAGGGTAATGGTACATCAGAGTATATAGGAACAGGAGGAATGAATCGTGTTTTTCTTGGATTTGCATACAAAATAGCAAAAGGATTCAATGTAGGGTTAGAAGCGCAATATAATTTTGGTATCATAGAGGATAAATTGATAACTCGAGAATCTGGGCTGCAGTTAGGAACTAGAGATGTCCGAAAATCAGAGCTTTCTGGTATGAGTTACACCTTGGGTACTACGTATCAAGGAAAAATTAATAAAAAAATTGATTTCTCTGCCTCAGTAATTCTCAGTCCCGAGGGATCAATTGGAACCAAAACAACAAGATTGTTAGGGTCTTTTATTGGGCTAAATGTTGAGGGAGTAGAACTTTTTGATAGAAGGGATGCACAAAACATCATTACACTGGATAGGGATATTAAATTGCCTACAGACTTTACTGTGGGTCTTGGTTTTGGTCAAGCAAATAAATGGTTTGTGTCAACAGAAGTTACCAATCAACAAGCAAATAGTTTTGGTTCGAGAACAACAGAAATCCCAAATGTAAAATATGTCAATGCAGTTGGGTCTCGTATTGGTGGGTATTATATTCCAAAATATAATTCTCTTACAAGTTACTGGAATAGAATTATATATAGAGCAGGTATGCGCTTAGATGAATTGGGCTTGGAAATTAATAATGAGCCCGTTCGAGAATTTGGCATGTCTTTTGGAGTAGGTTTACCAATACCAAGACTGTTTTCTACAATCAATGTAGGAGCAGAGGTTGGTAGAAGAGGAACAACGAATGCAGGGTTAGTGCAAGAAAATTTCCTAAATATATTTCTTGGATTATCTTTGAACGACCGTTGGTTCATAAAAAGAAAGTACGATTAACTAACAACCTTTATGATGTTTATTGTAGTACAAGAGTAAAACATCATTAGTAAATTAATAAATTAAAAAAATAGCAGATGAAAACGAAGATTATTTTAGCCATATCAACTATTGCACTCGGAACTACAGCTACGTTTGCACAGGCGATAAGCGAGGAATGTAAAACTACTGCGTCTATTGCGTATGAACATGCTAAAGTAAAAAACTACGAAGCCGCCGAAGCACCTTTGGCTAAAGTTCGTAAAGAGTGTCCTACATATAGCGTAGCAACATATCAGTTTACTGGAAAATTGCTAAAAGCAAAGCTTAAAAAAGCTACAGGAGATCAGAAAAAAGTTGTAGCAAATGAGTTGATTGCTATGTATAAGGAGCGTCTGCAGTATTTTCCTACCAAAAGTAAAAAAGGGAATGCGTATTCGAATATTGCGCAGTTAATGTATGATCATAAGATTGGTACAAAAGAAGAGCAATATGCAACCTTTGATAAGGCGTATAAAGAAGATCAAGCAAATTTTCATGGAGCAAAAAAGTGGTATACTTATTTTTCTTTGCTAGTAGATTTGCATAAAGATGGGAAAAAAGAGTTGCAAGAAGTCTTTGATATGTATGATGTGGTAACAGAAAAGATAGAAGAGGAAGAAAGCAATAAAGCAAAGGTTATTTCTGAACTAAGTGCCAAAGAAGAAGCTGGAGCTACACTGACAAAGAAAGAAGCGAGAAAGTTAAAAAATGCAGAGATTAACTTGAAAGCATATAGTAAAGTAAAAGGAGGTGTGAATGGAAAATTAGGGGTGCTAGCAGATTGTACAAACCTAATACCATTATATAATGGGCAGTTTGATGCCAAAAAAGGAGACATCGAATGGGTAAAAAGAGCTACACGTAGAATGTATTCCAAAGAATGTACTGATGATCCTTTATTTTTCAAATTAGTAGAATCACAACACAAACTAGAGCCATCAGCAAAATCAGCTTTGTATCTAGGAAGATTAGCAGAAAAAGATAAGAATAGTGCCAAAGCGTTGGAGTATTATAACCAATCTGCAGAATTAGAGACAAATAAAAGTGATAAGGCCAAAGTGTATTATACGATTGCTAGTAGCTACAAGAAAAAAGGAAGTTATGGAAAAGCAAGAGCATACTATAATAAGGCATTGCAACAAAAGCCTTCTCTGGGAGTAGCGTATTTGCAAATAGCAAATATGATTGCTAGTAGTGCTAATAATTGTGGTACGGATGTATTTAGCAAAAGAGCAGTATACTGGTTGGCGGCTCGTTATGCAAATAAGGCGGGACGTGTAGATCCATCAGTTTCTTCAAATGCTTCCAAGGCCGCAGCAAATTTTAATGCAAAAGCACCATCCAAATCAGATGTTTTCCAAAAAGGTGTTCAGGGACAAACCATCAAGATTGGATGTTGGATAGGGGAGTCAATTAAGGTTCCTGCGCTTTAATCATCAAACCCAAATACTATGCTACCCAAACAGCATTATATCATAATAAACTTTGTCACGGCACTAGCTGTGACATTGTTTTTTGCATGTGATTCAAATAATATCCAGGAGCAAGCTCCTTTTAATTTTGAAAATGCTCCCGATGCGGTAGGCAAAGAAATTCAATTGAAATATACGGATTCAGGAAAACTCAAGGCCGTACTCAGAACGCCAACGATATTAGATTATTCAAGTGGTCAAATGAAATATCGAGAATTTCCTGATGGATTGGTACTGGATGTCTTTGATAAAGAAATGAAAAAGACCGTTGTGACCTCAAAATACGGTGTCTCTTATGAGAGTACAGGTATTATTGATTTACGTGGTGATGTGGATATCAAAACAGGGGATAGCGTGCATCTAGAAGCTCCACAGTTGTATTGGGATCAGGGGAATGGATGGATGTTTACAGACAAGCCTTATAAAGCAACATTTTCAAATGGATCTTTTAATGATGGGCTTGGTTTTGATGCTAATCAAGATTTTAGTAATTTTAATTCACGCACCAATGTTGGTGTACAATTTATAGAAGAATAAAAATGTTTAAACTTTTTCGTTTTATTGAATATGTATACCTCGTAGCATTTGTGTTTTTTTTATACGAAGCCTATGCAGTCTGGGGTACGGAAGGTAAAAGAGGATATTTGTATATATTCTTTGCGGCCATAGCATTATTTATGTTCTTTTTTAAACGAAATTTCCGAGAAAAAATGACTGCTAAAGGGAATAACCAATAATGGAGATTCTTGTTATCTTATTGTCCTTGTTGCTTTCTGCCTTCTTTTCTGGAATGGAGATTGCGTACATTTCTTCCAATAAGATTCTTGTAGAAATAGAAAAAAAACAAAAAGGTTTCTTAGCGACTATATTGAGTAGATTAACCGCAAAACCTTCAAAATTTATTGCCTCCATGTTGGTGGGTAATAATATTGCTTTGGTGGTTTATGGTTTTTTTATGGGAGACCTGTTGATGCATTGGTTCGAAACCCTAATTGGGGTATCAGGATGGGGATTTATTGACTATCTTTTGGTGGATCTAAATTTGATTACACAAACGGTTATATCTACTTTAGTTATTCTTTTAACCGCTGAGTTTCTCCCTAAGGTGTTTTTTCAAATATATGCCAATTCTATGCTCAAGGTTTTTGCCTTGTTTGCCTATGTGTTTTATCTTGTATTTTCGCCAATATCTTCATTTGTTATCTGGATATCTGACTTTGTGCTAAAACGATTTTTCAAAACAGAAGGAGATGAGGTGCAATTGTATTTTACCAAAACAGAATTGGGAAACTACATTAGTGAGCAGATGGAGACCGTCAAAGATGATGATGAGATTGACAGCGAAATTCAAATTTTTCAGAATGCATTAGAGTTTTCAGATGTACGTGCGCGAGAGGTGATGGTGCCAAGAACAGAAATCGTAGCGATTTCTTTATTTCAGACACCGCAAGAAGCAAATAGCATGTTTGTACAAACAGGGCTTTCGAAGATATTGGTGTTCAATAAAACAATCGATGACATTATTGGGTATATTCATGCTTTTGAGTTGTTCAAAAAACCCAAGAATATCAAATCAATTTTACTCCCAGTAGAGCTGGTGCCAGAAACAATGTTTGTAAAAGATGTGCTCAATACATTGATTAAGAAACATAAGAGTATTGCGGTGGTTATTGATGAGTATGGAGGGACCAGCGGGATTGTAACAGTAGAGGATATTGTAGAAGAGCTTTTTGGTGAAATTGAAGATGAACACGATTCTATTGCTTTGGTAGAAGAACGGTTGTCTGATGGACATTTTCGTTTTTCGGCGCGTATGGAAGTGGATTACATTAATGAAACCTATAAAATAAAACTTCCAGAAAGTGAAACCTACGAAACTTTAGGGGGGCTAATCGTGAATCATACAGAAGAAATTCCCGAAGAAGGGGATGTTGTTACCATTGACGATTTTGAACTACATATTATCGAAACAACAAATACCAAGATAGAGTTAGTAGAGCTAAAAATTGTAGACTTAGAGGGATAATTTTGTGCTCAAGTATAGAATTATGTATTACCACTGGTATATTTAGGAATAAAATGCTATTTTCGCCCACTGTATTATCAAAAACACAGATTACACTATGGCAGTTTTAAATAAAATCAGACAGCGTTCCGTTTTTCTTATAGTCATCATCGCATTGGCATTATTTTCTTTTGTCTTAGCAGATGTGCTACGTAATGGAGGATTTAGCTCGCAGAAATCGCAGAATACGGTCGCTTCTGTCAATGGAGAAGAGATTAAGCGAGAGGATTTTGCAAGAAAGGTGAATGCAGCATCTAGAAGTTTTGGAAACGGGTCGTCTATCAGAGCAGTCAACTATGTGTATGACCAAGAAGTACGTGGTATTATACTAAAAGAGCAATTCGAGACTTTAGGTTTACAAATTGGAAACGATAAAAATTTAGATGTTTTAGAAGAAAGTCTTAGAAATAATCCGACGTTCCAAAATGAAGCTGGAGTATTTGATATAGCAAAGGTAAAAGAGTATCGTGATGCTATTAGAGGAAATGCTCAAGCTGAGAAACAATGGAAAGATTTCGAAAACGGAATTCTTCAATCTGCCAAAGAGCAAGAGTATTTTAATATGATAAAAGCTGCTGCTGGTGCTACCCTAAAAGAAGGAGAGTTGACCTACAAAGCAGAGAATGACAAGGTAAGTATCAAATATGCACAGGTACCGTATAGTACGATAGTAGATTCTACAATTACGGTAAGTGATAGCGAAATAGCTGCTTATATAAAAGATCATCCAAAGGAATTCAAAACAGAAGCTACAAGAGATATACAATATGTGTTTTTTAAAGAAGAACCGAGTCTAGCTGATGAAAATGAGTTAAAAAAGGAGGTTGAGGCACTTCTCAATACAAGAACAGAGTATAACAATGCTAGTAAAGCAACAGATACGTTGTCAGGATTTAAAACGGTGACAGATTATGAGACATTTGTAAACGAAAATTCAGCAATGAAATTTCAAGACAAATTCTCATTTAAGAAAGATCTTCCGGCTGCTGTTGCAGATACATTATATAATACGCCTGTAGGAGGTGTTTATGGGCCATACAAAGATGGTGGGTATATCAAATTATCAAGAGTAGTAGCACAGAAACAATTGCCAGATTCTGTAAAGGCAAGTCATATTTTGGTTTCTTGGAAAGGATTACAAACCGAAACAGATTCTACTAGAACAAAAGAACAAGCAAAAGTATTAGCAGATAGTATTCTCGAAGTAGTAAAAAGAAGTAAATCCAAGTTTACAGAATTAGCAGCAAAATATTCTGCAGATAATTCTAACAAAGATAAAGGAGGAGATCTAGACTATTTTACTTTTGGCAGAATGGTGCCAGCATTTAATGATTATGCATTTGAAGGTAAAGTTGGTGATATCGGTGTTGTAGAAACACAGTTCGGTTATCATATTATTGATATCAAGGATCAGAAAAATAAGCAAAAAGCTGTCAAAATTGCTACAATAGCTCAAAAAATTGAGGTTAGTGAAAAGACTTCGAATGATGTTTTCAAGAAAACGACCAAGTTTGAGATGACTTCTTCCAAAGGGAATTTTTCAGAAGTGGCAGCAGCTGATAAGTATGAAGTGAAGCCTGTGAATAAGATAAAAGCTTTGGATGAGTTTATTCCAGGGTTACAAAGTCAACGAACGATTGTACAATGGGCTTTTGATGAAGAAAGAGCTATCGGAAGTATCAAGCGTTTTCAGGTAAAGGATGGATTTGCAGTGGTGCAATTAACCGCTAAGGCAAAAGCAGGGCTGATGAGTGTTGCAGATGCAAGAACAAATGTAGAGGGTATTATACGTAATGAGAAAAAAGGAGCAAAAATTATTGCTGGCTTTAGTGGAGCGACTATTGAAGAGATAGCAAAAAGCCAAAAAGTGACCGTGAAGAACGCAGCTTCTTTAACTCTCAAAAATCCAACAATCAGCGGAGCTGGTAACGAACCCAAAGTAGTTGGGACAGCTTTTGGATTAGAAAAAGGAAAAGTTTCTAAACCAATTCAAGGAGAAAAAGGAGTCTATGTTATTGAGGTGACCGGAAAAACAGAAGCTAAGAAATTGGATAACTATAAGAGCTATGCAAACAAGGCAACTAAAGAGCAGATTAATGCTGTAGATTCCCAAGTGATAAAAGCGCTTAAAGAAGCAGCAGAAATCGAAGATAGTAGAGCTAAGTTTTACTAGTCTCCTTCGAAAATTTGTATAAGAAAGACCATCTAAAAGCTTTTAGATGGTCTTTTTTTATGGGGTCATGAACTAATTTTGCATCTTTGCAGTATGCTAAGAGGAGTCGTATATAAATCTACAGGAAGTTGGTACCATGTCAAAATTGATGATGGTACAATATACGAATGTCGTATCAAAGGAAAATTTCGATTACAGGGAATCAAAAGTACCAATCCGGTTGCGGTAGGTGATCATGTAGACTTCAAATTAGAAACTACAAATGATGTGGAGACTGGAGTGATTCATTACATCCATGATCGAACGAACTATATCATTAGAAAATCAGTCAATTTGTCTAAGCAAACACACATCATTGCAGCAAATATTGACAGTGCATTTCTAATGATTACATTAAATAATCCACCAACCTTTACTACATTTATTGATCGTTTTTTGGTAACGGCAGAAGCATATAGTATCAAAGTGGTTTTGTTATTCAATAAGATAGATGCTTATTCGCCAGAGGAGACAGACGAGATTAGATTTTTGGCAGGGTTGTATCGTAATATTGGTTATGAATGTATTGGTATATCAGCCAAAAGTGGAAAGAACATTGACAAGGTCAAGAAATTAATGCAAAATAGAGTAACAATGTTCTCAGGTCATAGTGGTGTGGGTAAATCTACTTTAGTAAATGCTATAGAGCCTGGACTTGCGTTAAAAACGGCGGAGATTAGTGACCAACACAAACAAGGATTACATACAACGACATTTGCAGAGATGTATGACCTTAGTTTTGAAGGACAGATTATAGATACTCCAGGGATCAAAGGGTTTGGAGTGGTTGATATAGACAAAGAGGAGTTAGGAGATTATTTTCCTGAATTTTTTGAGTTAAAAGAGAATTGTAAATTTAATAATTGTTTACATGTCAAGGAACCGCAATGTGCTGTCAAAGAAGCATTAGAAGAAGGGGTTATTGCATGGTCACGCTATAAGAGTTATCTACAAATCTTAGAAGGCGAAGATGAAAATCAGCATTATAGAAAAAATAATTACGAAGAGTCGTAACAAAATAGACAAAAAAGACACTAATATATGAGAGCGGTCGTGCAACGTGTAAGCCATGCTTCGGTTACTGTTGATGATATAGTGGTTTCTTCTATCCAAACTGGACTTCTAGTCTTGTTAGGAGTTACAGAAGATGATACTATAGAAGATATTGAATGGCTCTCAGGGAAAATTAGTCGATTACGAATTTTTGAAGACGATAACGGAATTATGAATAAAAATGTAATGGAAGTCGGTGGCGATGCCATTGTAGTAAGCCAGTTTACATTGTACGCGAGTACAAAAAAAGGAAATCGCCCCGGTTATAGCAATGCGGCAAAACCAGAAATTGCTTCTCCTTTATATGAACAGTTTGTACATCGATTAGAACGAGATTTGAATAAATCAGTCGGTACAGGTGTTTTTGGTGCAGATATGAAAGTGACACTTCTGAACGATGGTCCTATTACTATTTGCTTTGATACAAAAAACAAGGAGTAAGCTTAATTTTTCCAAAAATGATTAGAAAATTAATTTGTACTATAACGCTAAGCGTTATAGGCAGTGCTATGTCTTCTTTTGGACAGAATGAGGAGCAGTTGCAAGCAGTGATAATGGATACTATATTGACAAACAATGCAAATGCTGTTGTGAGGTTGTCTGAGTTGGTTGTAGAGGTAAATTCTGTTCATGAAGTGCGGATCAAAAGAAAATTGGTTATCACTGTTTTGAATGAAAAAGGGAGGGTTGTACCAAATATATATGATTACTACGACCCAGGAGTAAAAATTAAGAAGCAACACGCAGTGGTTTATAATGCTCTTGGTAGTCCAATAAAAAAATATAAAAAAAATGATTTCATAGATCAGAGCGTCTCTGATGGGAATAGTCTAGTAACAGATAATAGAGTGAGTTATATAGATTATACTCCAACAATATATCCCTATACAGTTTTGTACGAGAGTGAGCTGGAGTCCAATAGTTCGGCTTTTGTGCCTTCTTGGTTTCCGATTATTGCTTATAATATGAGTCTAGAAAAGGCCACATATCAATTATTGAATCCTAGTAGTATACCTTTTCGAAAAAAGGAGAGTGGTTTTTCAGAATTTAACATAATGTCCGAGCACAAACGGAGTGAATTAAAGTATGTCTTAGAAACTGTTCCGGCAGTTTTAGAAGAAGAATATAGTCCTGCATTTGCTCAAAGAATGCCTATGGTACGAGTGGCGTTGGATAGTTTTGCTTTGTATGGCGTTGAGGGACGTGGCAAGGATTGGTCCTCATTCGGAAAATGGCAATTTGATAATTTGATCACCGGAAAAGGAGTGCTGCCTCAGCAAACTATAGATGAGGTGGCAGGGTTGCTCCAGAATGTTAATACGACAAAGGAAAAGGCAAAACGTATTTACGAATATGTACAAGAAAAGACTCGCTACGTGGGGGTGCAGCTCGGTATCGGTGGATGGATGCCAATGGAAGCAGGCGATGTCGATAAGCTAGGGTATGGCGATTGTAAAGCTTTGTCTAATTATACCAAAGCATTAATGGATTCACAGGGGATCTCGGCATATTATAGTGTAGTGTATGGTGGTGATTCAAGAAGAGATATCGATGTTGATTTCGCATCGATGCAAGGGAATCATGCGATTCTTAATATCCCTAGTAATGATGGTGAAGATTTTTGGTTAGAATGTACAAATCAAGATGCGCCTTTTGACTTTATCGCTGGATTTACAGATGATAGAGATGTGTTAGTGCTGACTCCAGAAGGGGGAGTGATCAAGCATACCAAAAGATATCCTGTGTCTGACAATTTAATGGAGACAAAAGCACAGATTATTATTCGAGAAAATCATTCTATCATGGCTGATGTTAATATTAAATCTAAAGGGGCACGGTACGGTTATCGATATCAAATACCTAAAAAAGACAAAGAAGATAGAGAGCTGTACTATAAAGATTATTGGAAATACCTCAATGAACTTCAGTTGATATCATTGGATTTTCAAAACAATAAACAAGAGGTTGTCTTTACGGAAGAAGTAAGCCTGAATCTTACAAACTATATGCGTAAAGTAGGGGATCGTTTCCTTGTTAATCCTAATTTTTTTAATCGAGAATACACCTGTTTGCCAAGATATGAGAATAGGAAAACATCTTTAGTTATTCCAAGAGGTTTTGTAGATACAGATGTTTATGAAATTAAACTTCCAAAGGGATATAGTGTGGGGGGGCTTCCAGATGCCAAAAAAAAGGAAAGCCAGTTTGGGACCTATGAATACAGTGTGACAAAGTTGAATGAATCGACATTGGTATATCAACGAAAATTACAAATCAATGAAGGGGAATTTGCCAAACAAGATTATGAAGGGTATCGCCAATTTCGAGAACAAATAAAAAAAGGAGATAACGAGAAAATTGTTCTAAAGAAACTTTGAGCGTAAAAATTATTCCTTGATCTCGTATTAATGTCGAAATACAATGCTGTACGAGTAGTCATGTTTGATATGTAAAATGCCTGAATTATTATTTGAGAGTATCAGCTATTAGGGTATTTGGATAAATTTTTTAGGTGTAAAAAACACAAAATTCAAGATAAGATATAAGGTGTTTAGTTGGGTAATGTATCAAGTTTGAAAAAAGTAATCACTGCAATATAATATCAGTTAAAATGTAATTATTAGTCCGTAATTTTTTTAAATGGTACAATAATGAATCAATACTAAAAGATGAAAAAAAACTATTTTCTAATTGTTTTAAGTTTAATTTTTATTTCAGGACGGGCACAGGATTTTAATTTTGGAAATGTGTCCATAAAAGAGCTCCAAGAGCAATCCTATGTCAAGGATACCACTATAACTGCTGCTGTCTTATATGCCAAAACAAAGGTTTATTATACGTATTCTCAAGGGGTAGGTTTTGAGTTGATAAAAGAGGTTTGTAAAAGAATAAAATTATATAGTAAAGAAGGTTTTGATCACGCTAATCATGTAGAAAACCTTTATAAAAATGGATATGAAGAAGAGCGCTTGTCTTCGTTAAAGGCTGTAACATATAATTTGATAGATGGAAGGATTGAAAAAACCAAAATGGGCAAAGAGAGTATTTTCAAGAGTGAATATTCGGAAAATTATGATCAAGTAAAGTTTACTTTGCCAAAACTACGAGAAGGTGCAGTTATTGAGTATAAGTATAAAATACGTTCTCCATTTCTGTTTAATATAGGTAGGGTTGTATTGCAAGACTATATTCCTATTGTAAAAATGGAGGTTGATATAACTGCCCCAGAGTATTTTAATTTTAGAAAATTCACTTCTGGATATTTACCTATAAACCTCAAGGAGTCTGTAGCTAATGGGAGTGTTATAATTAATGGAAATCAATATGACAACAAACTAAATAAATATAAGATTTATGCTAGTAGTGTGGCACCTTTCAAAAGAGAGCCATATTGCGGCAATACAAAGAACTATATTTCTGCAATTACTTTTGAGCTCTCTTATATCAAGTATCCAAATGGTGTGACCAAAAATTACGCTTCTAGCTGGAAAGATGTGATCAAAAGGGTGTTTGATAGTGATAGTTTTGGAGAGGAGCTGGCAAAAAACAATTATTTTAAAGAAGAGGTAGATCAGCTTTTAATTGGAGTCACAGATCCGAAAGAAAGAGTAACAAAAATTTTTGATTTTGTAAAGCAAAAAATAAAATGGAATGAGCAGTTGTCCATGTGGTCGTACAAAGGTGTAAAAAAAGCATACAAAGAAGGAGTAGGCAATACAGCTGATATCAATTTAATTTTGGCAGCAATGCTCAAATATGCAAAATTAGATACTGATATGGTATTGGTGGGTACAACTCGACAAGCAGTTTCTTTATTTCCTACTTTAGATGGTTTTGATGATGTGATTTGCAGAGTGAGATTTGATGATAATTCAACAGTTTATCTTGATGCTTCAGATATATGGAGTACGCCAAATGTACTTCCTGATCGAGTGTTATATGGTAATGGAAGGTTGGTTGCAGCATCAGGAGTAGAGCAAATAGTGAATTTTAGAACCAACAACGCTTCCAAGCTACAGTACATTGTACAATGTGATATGGATATAAATGGAGGGATAAAAGGAAAAGCAAAATGCCAACAAAAAGAGTATTTGGCATATAATTTTAGGAAAAAATATGGATTTGATAGTGCAACAAGGTCTCTAGGGTCTCATATACAAAAGAAATTTGATCTGACTAGCGTGGAGCATTATCAGTGTAACGGACACCAGGAATTCGGAGAAGTAATTACCGAAAAGTTTTCTTTTGAAGCGCAGAATCAAGTCGAAGTAATTGGAGATGAAATTTTCTTTTCTCCTATGCTGTTTTTGAAAAATGCAGAAAATATTTTTAAGTCGGATGAACGCAAATATCCTGTAGATTTTGGCTACGGATATACCCATGATTATATGGTTACAATTGCTATACCAGAAGGCTATAAAGTGACAGAGGCGCCTCAGAGCGGAATTTTGAAATTACCTGATAGTATGGGGCAATTTATCTATCAGCTAAGTATAAAGTCCAGTATGCTCCAATTGCACGTTACAGAAAAGATCAGTTCTCCCTTGATTTTGACAGAATACTACCCAGCCTTAAAAGAATTCTACAATAAAGTTATTGCAAAAGAGAATGAACAAGTAGTGCTTAAAAAAGTGTAGTTTTGTAGTATGGATATTCAAAATGCACAAAAAGCCGTAGATGATTGGATCAAGAATCACGGTGTTCGTTATTTCAATGAATTAACAAATATGGCGCAGCTTACAGAAGAAGTGGGAGAAGTGGCGCGAATTATTGCAAGACGCTATGGTGAGCAAAGCGAAAAGGATAGTGATAAAAACAAAGATCTCGGGGAAGAGTTAGCAGATGTGATGTTTGTGGTATTGTGTTTGGCAAATCAAACTGGAGTCAATCTCGAGGATGCTTTTAATAAAAAATTAGATATCAAGACAAAAAGAGACCACGATCGACACCACAACAACAAAAAGTTACAGTAAGTAATGGCCTTAAATATTTTTAAAACAAAGGCGTATTGGTGGAATGTGACGAAGATTGGATTTTTTTTTGTAATCATTGTCACGATTTTACAAAGCTTTATTTCGTTTTTCAAGTTAGATTTTAGCACCTTTGTTGAAATGAATTTTAGAGATGGGAAATGGAAGTTTTTTCTGCTCTCAAGATTTTTGGGTGGCATGTTTTACGGAATGTGGATGTCCTATGGCAAGTATCGAAAAACATTAAAAAGCAAACAGTAAGTTTCGGATGAATTTGGAATTACAACACAGTAGAGCAGTACAGAATACAAGTTTACAAATCACAGGGTCTAAAAGTGAAGCTAATAGATTACTCATTTTGCAAGCATTATATCCTCAAATACGCATAAAGAATATATCCAATAGTGATGATTCTGAACTGATGCAAAAAGCATTGGCAAGCAATGAGGAACTTGTAGATATTCATCATGCAGGAACAGCTATGCGATTTTTGACAGCTTACTTTGCTGCAAAAGAAGGTAGAGAGACTGTACTCACAGGAAGTAAAAGAATGAAAGAACGGCCCATTAAAATTTTGGTCGATGCACTACGTCAATTAGGAGCACAAATTTCATATGAAGAGAATGAAGGGTATCCTCCGATTCGAATATCCGGAAAAAAACTTGAAAAAAACACCGTAGCACTACAAGCCAATATTAGTAGTCAATACATTTCGGCATTAATGCTTATTGCACCTACATTGCCGAACGGTTTAGAGATTATTCTTGAAGGTAAGGTGACATCTGTACCATATATCAAAATGACTTTGAGTTTACTCAAAGATATTCAGGTTGTAGGGAGTTATGCGGACAATGTTATCCGTATTCCCTCCAAAAAGGAAGTGACACCAACTACCATAACTGTAGAATCTGATTGGAGTTCTGCTTCTTATTTTTATAGTCTCGTAGCATTGTCAGAAAATTCAAAGGTTACGTTGGGTAGTTATAAAGAAGATAGTTATCAGGGAGATGCTGCTCTGGCAAAGATTTACCATAATTTTGGAGTGCAAACTACCTACAAAAACGATACGATTACATTAGAAAAAACTGGAGCAGCAAATGAGGAATGGTTTGCGAATGAAGAGTTGGATTTGTCTAATTCTCCTGATATTGCACAAACTATTGCTGTTAGTTGCTTTGGTTTAGGGATGGGATGTCATTTGACAGGTTTGCATACGCTAAAAATTAAGGAGACGGATCGCTTAGAGGCGCTCAAAACAGAGATAGAGAAATTAGGAGGAATGGTTACGATTACAGACGATACACTTATATTGGCACCATCAAATAGTATGACTTCTGGGGTTACTATTGCTACCTATAATGATCATCGGATGGCTATGGCATTTGCACCACTAGCGTTACGGACAAATCTTTGTATTGCAGATGCAGAAGTAGTATCAAAATCCTATCCAGACTTCTGGGAAGATATGAAAAAGATAGGGATACAGTTGGAGAAGTAGGAGTTTTAAGAGTGTTGGAAAATGGTTTCTTTTTTGGTTTAAGCAAGAATTAGAAGTGTGTTTTATATCAATTTAGGTGTGTAAATTTGTGTTAATGGCACTGTTATTTTTTTATGTAAAAACACCGTGATGCTATTGTATAGCCTTGGCTATGGAATATAGGAACAAGGCATTTAGATGGAAAAAGAACAAGTCGATATGTGACATTATATAGTTAATTTGGTGTTATAAGCAATGGAAACCTAGAGAACACCTATTTGAAGGGCAAAAAGGAGCTAAGTATAGTGCTACAAGTGTAAAAAATATTATTGTTAAAGAAGCACAAAAAGCAGGAATCCTTAAAAGAGTAAGGCCGCATAGGTTCGGGCATTCCTTTGCTACGTATCTTTTAGAAAATGGAACAGAGCTACGTTATACCATTTGTTGTTTGAATTTACCGGAAAGAAAAATTAAATTTTTTTTGTTTCAGCTTCAGTAGAAACATCAAGCATAGGCGTAGTTATGGTTTATTTTTATGCTGAATCCGAGGCGAAAAAAGAAAATTTTACCCCAGTAAATTCAAAGGATAAATGGTGTTATATACAAACTTTACTAGGGCACAGTTCCAGTAAAACAACAGAAATCTAAACGCAAGTAGCAACCAATAATTTGAGATCCATCAAAAATCCGTTAGACCTGTAAGTGACATAAGAGAAATATACCCAATTGTTAAGCACAACACAAAAATGAAATATCCATATTTAACATTAATCTCTTTAATTATTATTTGTATTATTAATCCCTATGAAAGATTATATGCGCAAAAAGATAATAATCAAGATTTCATAAACTATCTTTTCAAGGACTACATGGGCGAAAAGCCAAGTGCAAGTATCATAGTAATAAAAGATGGTAAAATAAAAAAGAGTCAGAGTTTTGGGTATGCTGATTTAGAAAATAAGATTTTGGCCTCTTCCAAAACTAATTACAGACTTGGATCTGCAACAAAACAATATACAGCAATGGCCATTTTAATTTTAATACAAAAAGGCAAGCTAGATTATGAAACAAAATTAACTGAAGTGATTCCCGAATTTCCAGATTATGGAAAAGATATTACTATAAAAAATTTATTGTCTCACAGATCAGGTCTAAAAGACTACTTCAAACTATATGATAAAAACAGGGAAGAACAACTTGATGATATAGATGTTCTTAATTTGTTAAAAAAACAAGACAAATTATTGTTCCCAGCAAATTCAACATCCAGATACAGTAATTCAGGATATGCTATTTTATCTTTAATTGTAGAAAGAATTTCTAAAAAGTCCTTTGAACAATTTATGAATGATGAAATTTTTCAAAAAATAGGTATGACTAATAGTAGTATCTATCAAAAAGATATCGAAATTAAAGATAGAGCTTACGGTTACAGATATATAGCCAAAGACTCCGTTTTCAAAAGAAAAGACCAAAATATAACATCTGCAGTAAAGGGAGATGGTGGTGTTTATTCTTCTATAAACGATTTCTATTTATGGGACAGATGTCTAACTAATAATTCACTAATCACACCAAATTTAAAAAATGATGCTTTTTCAAATTGGGATGAAAACTGGAAGAACAACGAAAAAGGATATAGTTTTGGTTTCGGATGGCTCATATCGTTCAAAAACGGAATAAAATATGTTTGGCATACAGGAAATACAATTGGCTCTAGAAGTTCTGTATTGCGTATTCCTTCAGAAAATATTGCAGTTGCTATTTATACTAATTCGCAGCATAACGGTAGAGAATTAAAGCAAGGAGCACTTGCGTTAGCTAGTTTATACTCTGACAATAAACTACCCATGCCAATTGATGTAATGATAGAAAAAGAGATTAGTATTAATGGTAGTGAAAACATTAAAGAATATTACGATAAACTAGTTGTCGACAAAAGCAAATACGAAATAAACAAGAGGAATTTAAGTAGGCTAGCCTATAGTTATTCTAGAAAAAAAGAAGGTGCAAATTGTTTAAATCTTTGTAAGTTTCTAACATTACAATTCCCTAATTATTATGGAGGTTTTTTCGAGTTAGCCGAATATTATAGGATTAATAAAAATAACGAAAAAGCAATTAAAAATTTTAAAAAAGTTATTGAATTAGCACCAAATAATAAAAAAGGACCTATCAATCATTCAAAAAAAATGATTCAAAAATTGAGCGAATAAACTGTGCCTAATTCAATTTAGGTATATAAATTCGTATTAATGCCAAGTAGATATATGACATTATATAGCTAATTTGATGTTATTCATTCAGATAAAAGAATAAGGGGGATAATAATTCTTGAGCGTCCAAAGTGATTTTCGAAATACAAGACATTAGGATGGTAAGGTGTGTTACAGTATTTTGGCGTAAAAGTCAATATATATAAAACCCTTGTCTAGTAAGCCAATCCAAAATATAATTCCTTTTTTACTTGACATCCCCTATCACAGGATCGTATATTTGCACTTCTTAAAAAAATAGACTACATGAAGTTATCACATTTCAATTTTGATCTACCTCCAGAATTACTGGCTGAATACCCTGCAGAAAATCGTGATGAAGCGCGTTTGATGGTTCTTAATAGAGCTGAGCAGACTATTGAGCATAAAAGTTTCAAGGATTTGATCGACTATTTTAGTGCAGACGATGTTATGGTACTTAATAATACCAAAGTTTTTCCAGCACGCTTGTATGGAAATAAAGAAAAGACTGGAGCTAGAATTGAAGTATTTTTATTACGAGAACTCAATTCCGAAACACGTCTTTGGGATGTGTTAGTGGATCCTGCGCGTAAGATTCGTATCGGAAATAAATTGTATTTTGGAGATGATGAGAGTTTGGTTGCAGAAGTAATTGATAATACAACATCAAGAGGAAGAACCTTGAGATTCTTGTATGATGGCTCTTACGAAGAGTTCAGAAAAAAACTGACAGATCTTGGAGAAACACCATTGCCAAAATATATCAAAAGAGAAGTAGAGCCAGAAGATCAAGATAGGTATCAAACTATTTATGCTAAGAATGAAGGAGCAGTAGCAGCACCAACAGCTGGACTACACTTTTCTAAACACTTGTTAAAAAGATTAGAGATCAAAGGTGTGGATTTTGCAGAAGTTACATTGCATGTTGGTTTAGGGACTTTTCATCCTGTAGAGGTTGAAGATTTGTCAAAACATAAAATGGATAGTGAAGAAGCTTATGTAGATCACAAAGCTGTGACTACTATTAATAAAGGAATACTAGAAAAGAGACGTGTGTGTGCTGTAGGTACAACCGTGATGCGTGCTTTAGAAAGTTCTGTTTCTTCAAATAATACACTAAATGAATTCTCTGGATGGACAAATAAATTTATATTTCCACCGTACGATTTTAGTATTGCAAACTGTATGATTACTAATTTTCATACACCAAAGTCTACATTGATGATGATGGTATCGGCATTTGCTGGACATGATTTTATGAAAAAAGCTTACGAAGAAGCAGTAAAAGAAAAATATAAATTTTACACTTATGGTGATGCAATGTTGATATTGTAGAAGATGTCATTTCATTGAATAGAATAATAATCAAAAAAGCCTTGACTTAAAGAAGTCAGGGCTTTTTTGATTGATGATAATACATAACGGTTATTTCTACGATCATTTTATATTCAATTTAGATATATAAATTTGTATTAATGACACTGTTATTTTTTTATATAAAAACAGCGCGATGCTATTGCATAGCCTTAGCCATAAATAATGGAAAGGGTGTTTAGATTGAAAAAAAACAAGTTGACGTGTACATTATGCATCTATATTGATGTATGCTAGATTTCTAGAGAATGCTAGTGTCTATGCAATTTCGAATGTAAAAAAACTATTGCACACTTTTATAAATAGAAGCGTAGTCCACCCATGACATCGATTCTTGTCAAGCTTTCTCTCTCAATTCCCTGTTGATCTTGAGAGGAAATAGTTTCTGTTCTTCCCTCAATGGTCATTTTAAATTTTGAGACACTACCGCCTACAACCCCAAATTTAGCACCAATACCGATATTGTGAGCAATGCGATATTCGTAGCCTATACCAATTGCATATCCGATGGTATTTGCCGTTAATGTCAAAGGTATGTCTCCAATCTTTGCGTCATTTTTGTAATTCAAGTAGCCAAAACTAAGAGAGGCGATTAGGTTGTGTCGACCGTCCTCTGTAGTGTTTTTTGTGATATATTGTGGCCCGACATAATTTATGCTAATATCATCGGCTACAGGGATTCTAATAAAACTTGCAAGATCATCCGTCAAATTTAATATTGTATTCCCTTTAGAGGTGTAGTTACTGTATTGTATACCTAGTCCCCATGCAGGGTCAATCATATAATTAGCTTCTACATCAAAAGAATAACCTGATTTTAGTTTTCTGATATACGTTTTGTTTTCGCTAGGGGTATTATCAGGAATTTTTCCAATACGATATCCTAAGCCTCTATTGATGGCTAATCGGAATTTGGAAGGAATTTCTTGTGCATAGAATGCGCAACTGTTTAGAATTAGTAAAGCAAATAAGAAGTTTTTTAATTTCATAAATAGATCTTGAGTTTTGAACCTTTCGGTGTCCTTTTAATTGTTTTTACTTATTAGTGACAAATCGAAGAGTTTTGTTACGATAATAAGACGGTTTTTTTAAAAAAAAAATATAAGCTCCAAATAATAATCTCGACGCAATCTCAAAAAAGCCCTATTTTTGCAGTCTAATGGAAAGTAAGAAAAAGGATATAAGAGCATTGACCAAAGAGCAACTTAGAGCATTTTTTGTTTCTAATGGGGATAAGGCATTTAGAGGGAATCAGGTTTACGAATGGTTGTGGAGTAAAGGTGCTCATCAGTTTGAGGCTATGACCAATATCTCCAAAGAGACTAGGAGATTGCTAGAAGATGCTTTTGTTATTAATCATATTCGTGTAGATCAAATGCAGCGAAGTAGTGATGGTACTATCAAAAATGCAGTGCGTTTACATGATGGACTTACGGTAGAATCTGTATTGATCCCAACTCCTACAAGAACAACAGCCTGTGTCTCTTCTCAGGTGGGATGTAGTCTAGATTGTAAATTTTGTGCTACGGCACAACTCAAAAGGATGAGAAACCTGAATCCAGATGAAATTTATGATCAGGTAGTTGCCATAGATAATGAAAGTCGATTATATCACAATCGTCCATTGTCTAATATTGTTTTTATGGGAATGGGAGAGCCATTGATGAATTACAATAACGTGCTCAAGGCAATTGAGATGATTACTTCTGATGAAGGTTTGGGTATGTCACCCAAACGGATTATTGTTTCTACTTCGGGTATTCCCAAAATGATCAAGAAATTAGCGGATGACGAAGTGCGATTCGGGCTGGCTGTATCACTACATACAGCAATTAATGAACTGCGAGCAGAGATTATGCCGTTTAGTAAAAAATTTCCATTAGAAGAGTTGCGAGAATCTCTCGAGTACTGGTATGCAAAAACAGGGAGCCGGATTACCTATGAATATGTCGTGTGGAAGGGGATTAATGATCGCAAAGAAGACATAGAGGCACTAGTAAGATTCTGTGGATATGTACCATGCAAAGTTAATTTGATCGAATATAACCCGATTGATGATGGACAGTTTCAGCAGGCATCCTCACAAGCTACGGATAATTATGTTGATGCTTTAGAAAAAAGAGGCTTTGTAGTCAATGTACGTCGATCAAGAGGCAAAGATATCGATGCCGCCTGCGGACAATTGGCAAACAAAAGTGTATAGTTTTTTTGATAAAAGTGTTTTGTATCATTACGTGATTGTTTTCTACTGTTGATTTGGTAGAGAATAAAACAAAATCAGAATAATTATTGTGTTTTTTAATCTTTTGAGCTGACAAACAAATAATTCCATTTTTAGGTTGTAATAAAAATGGAATCACAAGCTGTGTATTAGAATATATGGGCTTAATGAATCTGGAGTAATCCAATTAATAGATCACGGAGAATGTATTCGCTGTTGTCCAGACTAGTAATTCTATATAGTTTCCAATACTTTTTCTAATCGAGCTAAAGTGCTGCCCCAACCATTATAGAAGCCCATTTTTTCTTGTTGTTTACAATATGCAGGAGTAGCATGAATTACACTAAAAATAAAAATTGTTTTTTCTCCATCTGCCTCAAAATTAGATTGTAATTCAACACCTTCTGTCATAGGTTTGAAATCTGCCGAAGTGATGATTTTCTTTTGCGGAATAATCTCTTTATAGCGTCCCTCTGATATAAAATCACTTCCATCAGGCATTGGCATCGTGTATTTCCATTTTCCACCAACGGTAAAGTCATGTTCGATAATTTGGATATCCATACCATTGGGTGCCCACCATTTTAGTATATGTTCGGATTGTGTCCAAGCATCCCAAACCAATTTTACGGGTGCGTTAAAAGTTTTTGTAATGGTCAATGTTCTGTCATTTAGATTATTCATTTTTGTCGTTTTTTGTTTGTAGTTGATGTATATAATTTTCAAAGGAATCAATTCGATCTTCCCAAAGTTTGTTGTATTGTTTTATCCATAAAAATGCGGGGATAAGTTTTTGAGGTTGGATCATGCATAAGCGTTCTCTTCCTGCTTTGTTGTATTGTATGATTTCGCACTCATGCAAAATTTTTAAGTGTTTAGAAATTGCGGGCCTACTAATGGTGAATTTTTCAGCTACTTCGTTGATAGTTAAATTTCTTTCGGATAACAATTGAATGATTTCCCTTCTTACTGGGTCAGCTATGGCTTGAAAAACATCTCTTCTCATATATTTGTAACTGTTCGGTTACAAATATATGAGTAACTATTTGGTTACGCAAATTTTATTTAGAAAGATACCGGAATATGCCTTTTTGAGTAAATTATTATTTTATACCAACCTAAGTTATTTAAATTCTTATTCATGATATTGTTATTTTTTTAAGTAAAAACACCATGATACTATTGCATAGCCTTAGCTGTAGAATATAGGAACAAGGTATTTAGATGAAAAAAGAACAAGGCGATATGTGACATTATATGTTGATAGTACATCAAGATGTTCATTAGTGTGAGTATGTTATCCTTCAATGATTGTTTTTAGACGATCCAATGAGGCTACAATGGATTTTGGTTCTAGACTCAAAAGTGACGCTCCTAATGTCTCAATGTTTTTTGCTATTAAGATTCCCTTTTGTATGTTTTCTAAGGATTCGTACGACTTTTTTATATTTTTTGTTATTGCTGTTATTTGGGATAAAGAATGTGCTATGTCCTCCAGAACCAAAGTTGTTGATAAGGTATACAAGTTATCTGCGTAGTTGAGGACTTGTGTCTGTGATGCTTCAAGTTTTTTGTTTTGTACTAGAGTTAAAGAGGTGTAGTGTTTGTATCTGTATTCTCCTATGGTTTGCGCGAATAATAAGAAGTTGTTGGCAAGTTCATTTGTTTGTTTAGATGTTAATTTCTTCATTTTAGTCTTTGGTTTTTCTAAATTCTGAAGCTATTGAATGGATCTCACTTGCATACTGAAAAAGCGTTTGAGTCATTTCTTTCATGGATAAGTTTTCAAGACCTTCATAGAGCTCTTGGTGTCCTAGTGCTATTTTTTGTAAAGCCTTTGAATAGATCTTAAGTTTTTTCTGTTGATTTTCAATGATATTTTTTTTGTAGTAGTATTCAGCAACCAAACTCTTTTTTTCTATAATTGAAAGAGAGGTATCTTGGATTAAATCGAAATAGTAGGATTTGACTCTTTCTTTTTTAACATTTAATTTTCCATAGAGATTCGAGGAAATGGTAAAGTCTAAAAAAGACAATAATTCTTTTATAGGTTCATTGGCCTCGTTGATGTAATTTTTGATTTTCTTTTGACTATAACTGTCAGTAAAGGTACGTAGGATGATTTCGGAAATTTTGGAATAAGATGCAGCATGTTTTTTTTCTATTTTAAAAGAGCGAAAAATGTTTTCAGGTAGTGCGGTTTCAAGACTTTCGATTTTGTAGATGGCAAATTCCTTGTTCGAAAGCCTTGCAAGACCATCAAAGTATCCTTGGATAGTGTTATAGATTTTTGATGTAATGCTATCGGCAGTTTTTTCCAACTGACAATCACATTCATGTGAGTTAATTTGTAGATTATTTGTTTTGATATCGATGCACTTGTCTAAACAGCTTAGTTTAAAGCTGTAGTTCAAATCTTCAAAGGACTGTATACTTTGTAGTGATGCAGTAGAATAATGATTTACGTGTTTGAGGTTAACACAGCTAGATAGGATAAGACCTAGTGTTAGGGTGGTGATGAATCGTTTTAGATAGTTTGTCATAGTGCAATAGGCAATTTTGTTTTGTCAACAGGAGGCTAATTTAAAGATAATTCAATCAAACCATTTCTGGTTACCTATATAATAGTATTGTCAAGAGATTGGAAATATTCCATTTTGCGGTTTTGTTATTTTCTTATACGGGAGCGTTACTGTCTGTTGTTACAGAATTATTATTTTATGCTATCTGATTATGAATGATTTGCAAAAAAGTTTAAAAATAATGCAAAAAAGTTATTGTTAGGTTAAA
>CANLMN010000036.1 GCA_947492105.1 uncultured Aquimarina sp.
AAAAAGCCTGGAAAAAAACCTTGGAATCTCTTCCGTAGAAAAAAGGCAGTTGCCGAAATTCGATTCGAGAATCATGGGTCACAAGCCGATAGTTTGTTTACGATTGTATTGGAACGGAAAAAAAGTTTGTGGCAAAGAATTTCTGGACGTTAATGGATAATTAGATCTACTAATGTTATTCTAAGACACTCCCTTTCTCATGTTTGAAATAGTCATTCCTATCAATTTTAACCACTCTAAACTGTTACTACTTTATCTAATTGAATACTTTAAAGCGCAGTTATCGTTTGTTAAAGTGCGCCTGTTGTGTTCAAAATGTGTTCAAAAACCTTTTTAAATGAAAAAAGAGCTACATCTTTTGGATGTAACTCTTTGATTTTTAAAGCTCCTCTTCTTGGGCTCGAACCAAGGACCCTCTGATTAACAGTCAGATGCTCTAACCAACTGAGCTAAAGAGGAATGCTCTTTGACAAATTAGAAAATGTTTTTCTCTTTTGCGAGTGCAAATATAAGACTATTTTTAGTTTCTCAAAACATTTTTCACTTTTTTTTCAAAATTATTTAGTCAACAGTTTATAAATGTCGTTTCCGTTGGCAAATACTAGAAGTACTAAGAGAATTACAAAGCCTACTAATTGCGCATATTCCATGAACTTATCATTAGGTTTACGGCCTGTAATCATTTCGTATAACAAGAACATTACATGCCCACCATCTAATGCTGGTATAGGGAGAATATTCATAAATGCAAGAATGATAGAAATAAATGCTGTTGTACTCCAAAAGGTCTGCCAATCCCACGCATCTGGAAAAAGCCCTCCAATAGCTCCAAAACCTCCTACACCTTTGTATGCACCTGTACTTGGGTTAAAAATCTTTTTCATTTGCTTGACATAGCTGCCAAGTATAGAGGTTCCTTTATTAATTCCAGCAGGAATAGCTTCAAAAAAGGAGTATTCTATCTTATTGATCTTTAACAAACCTCTTTCTTCTAATTCTTTGAATTGTAATCCACCTAGGTGTATCCCTAGTTTACCTTCTTCAGAAATTTTTAGAACAAAATCTTTTGTTGAGCCATCAAGTCTTTTTACTTGTATTGCAGCATTACCATTTTTGTTTGTATCGAGCAAAGGCGTGATCTCGTCAAAATAACGGACTTTCTGACCATTGAATGCAATGATTTCATCTCCTTTTAGGAGGCCTAGATTTTTATTAGGAGAATCATCGGCAACTTCTTTTACAACAAAAGGATGTCTAAACGTTAGAAAAGAGGTTTTCTCATCCATTTCCAAGAGTTTTTCAATAAAATCTATCGGAATCTGTTGTTGGATCTGCTGTCCATTTCTCATAATGGTCATGGTATTGCCATTAATAATTTCCAAAGGTAGTTTACTGAAACGCTCTATGGGTTCTCCATCGATGGCAATAATATTATCTCCAGTTTGTATTCCTAATTTTTTTCCTATTTCTGGGTGTGCAACATGGATGCCATCTTTGAGGCTGTCAGCCTTGATGTATTGATCTCCATAAGCATAGGATAATCCTGTGTAGATGATGATTGCTAGCACAAAATTTACAGTAACACCACCAAGCATAATAATCAAACGTTGCCATGCTGGTTTTGATCGGAATTCCCATGGTTGTGGTGGTCCTGCCATCTGCTCTTTATCCATACTCTCATCGATCATTCCAGCTATTTTTACATAACCTCCTAGCGGTAACCAACCGATACCATAAACGGTTTCGCCAATTTTTTTCTTGAATAAAGAAAATTTGACATCAAAAAAGAGATAGAATTTTTCTACTCTGGTTTTGAAAAGTTTGGCAGGGATAAAATGTCCCAACTCATGTAAAATAATCAAAAAGGATAAGCTCAATAATAATTGTATGGCTTTTATAAAAAACGGACTCATGTGTTTGTTTTCAAAATTTTGTCTCGCAAAAGTAATCTTTTCAAAGGGCATATAAAAAGAAAAGCGATTAGGTGCTTGCTATTTTATGTTTTTTTAGGGAAATAAACAGCTCACAAAATTATCAAATCTTGTAATTTTACATCAAATAGTGCAAACTCATGTTACAGTTCTTTTCTAAATATAAATTCTTTGCGATCGTATTATCGGTATTATCGGTGATGATCATTTCTATTATTTATAGTATCCTCAAACCAAAGCCAGTTTTGCCGATATATAATCCAGAACATATAGACAGTGTACTTGTGGATAGTACGGTGCAATATGTCCGGAAGTATCATACTATAGCTGATTTTGAGTTGCAGAATCAAAACGGAAAAACCATTACGCAAACTGATTACAAAGACAAAATCTATGTGGCTGATTTTTTCTTTACTACCTGTCAAACTATTTGCCCTATTATGACAGATCATATGGTGCAAATCCAACAAGAACTCAAAAATGATCAGGATGTACTCTTGCTCTCACATACTGTCTTGCCTAATGCGGATAGCGTACCGCAACTCAAAAAATATGCGCTCGAGAAGGGGGTCAATGATCGCAAATGGAATTTGGTTACGGGCAATAAAAAAGCGCTCTATGATTTGGCAAGAAAATCCTACCTCGTTGCAAAATCTAATGGCGATGGTGGGCCATACGATATGATCCATACAGAAAATTTTGTATTGGTAGATAAAAAAAGACAAATTCGAGGCTTCTATGACGGTACGGATTCAGAAGCTATACAAAAATTGCTCTCTGATATTTCTATTCTAAAAAAAGAAGATGAATAGGGTAGTAGCGACTTAGTGGTACTTTTCTTAACCTTTATTTCCATACTCAATATTTTTACAGTACTTTTGTCTAGATTCAATCTAAATAAGGATATAATGACAATCGCAGAGCTGAAAAGAGGTCAAAAAGCAATGATTAAAGCCATTTCTACGGATATGATCCCTCTCAAACTGCTAGAAATGGGCTGTTTGCCTGGTAATGAAGTGGAATTACTACAAACTGCTCCTTTTGAGTGTCCAATGTATCTTAATGTGAATGGTAGTCATTTGGCAATCCGAAAAGAAACGGCTGCACAGATCGAAATAGAAATGCTTTAATCAGCCTCATTGTCCAATGTATTTTTATGGCAAAACAAATCAATGTCGCCCTTATTGGCAACCCTAATACTGGAAAAACATCCGTTTTTAATTTACTTACAGGCCTTAACCAGCAGGTGGGGAATTATCCCGGAATTACTGTAGAAAAAAAACAAGGCGTCTGCAAACTCCCTCGCGGAATTAAAGCGCATATTCTAGACTTGCCTGGCACGTATAGTCTCAATGCCTCTTCTTTGGATGAAAATGTGGCAATAGAGGTTCTTTCTAACAAAAATGACAAAGATTTTCCGGATGTTGCAGTGGTGGTTAGTGATGTCGAAAATTTAAAAAGAAACCTACTGCTCTATACCCAAATAAAGGATTTGGAAATCCCTACTATATTAGTTATTAATATGGCAGATCGGATGAAGCAAAGAGGGATTTCTATTGATATACCGCTTCTAGAAAAGACATTAAAAACCAAAATAGCCTTGGTGAGTGCTCGCAAAAATCAAGGTGTCGAGCAGCTCAAAGAGTTGATTATAGATTACAAAAAGCTCTCTACAAAACCTTGTTTAGATGCTTTTAGTTTTGATCCAGATTACTTCCTGCGACTGCAAAAGGCATTCCCTGGTCAATCTGTTTATAAACTGTGGTTGGTTATTACTCAGGATGTCAATTTTGGCAAAGTCTCACGTAATGGCGTTCCAGATACGACAGATTTTCAAACAAAATCTAAGAGCGACCTCAAAAGATTACAGCAAAAAGAGACAATTAAACGCTACCAATTCATTAATCAAACGCTCAAACAAGCAATGATGGTTGATGAGAATGCAGCCAAAGGGCTTCGTAGCTCGTTGGATCGTGTATTGACACACAAAATTTGGGGGTATGTCATCTTTTTTGCAATTCTTACATTGATTTTTCAAGTGATATATGACTGGTCTAGTTATCCCATGGATTTGATTGACGCAGCTTTTGCCTCGCTTAGTGAATTTACCAAAAATAGTTTGCCCTCTGGGGCATTTACCAACTTACTCGCAGAAGGGATTATTCCAGGATTGGGAGGTATTGTTATTTTCATTCCACAAATCGCATTCTTATTTTTGTTTATTTCTATATTAGAAGAGACGGGTTACATGAGTCGTGTGGTATTTTTGATGGATCGTGTCATGCGCCGTTTTGGTCTCAGCGGCAAGAGTATTGTACCGTTGATTTCGGGTACTGCTTGTGCAATTCCCGCAGTTATGGCTACTCGTAATATAGAGAATTGGAAGGAACGTCTCATTACTATTCTAGTAGTACCTTTTACTACATGTTCTGCGAGATTACCTGTTTATCTCATCATTATTGCCTTGGTTATTCCGGATCAGCGGATAGGAGGGGTATTCAATTATCAAGGGCTTACATTAATGGCGCTTTATCTCTTAGGTTTTTTGATCGCAATTGGTTCTGCTTGGGTTCTTAATAAAATACTAAAAACGAAATCCAAGGCCTTCTTTGTGGTCGAGATGCCTAATTATAAGCTTCCGTTATTCAAAAATGTAGCAATTAATGTGATTGAAAAAACCAAAGCTTTTGTGTTTGGTGCCGGAAAGATCATTTTGGCTATTTCGATTGTCCTTTGGGTACTCGCTAGTAATGGGGCTGGAGCTTCTTTTAATCAAGCAGAAGCGCATGTAAAACAAACGCAACCAGAGCTTACAGGGGATGCGTTGACTACGGCTGTGGCTTCTCAGAAATTAAAACACTCGTATATCGGTTATATGGGAAAAGCCATCGAACCACTGGTTGCTCCATTGGGGTATGATTGGAAAATTGGAATCGCTATCATTAGTTCATTTGCTGCGCGAGAGGTTTTTGTAGGTACATTGGCGACTATCTACAGTGTGGGTAGCGAAGAAGAGGAGACAATTCGCAACCGCATGAAGAGCGAAATCAATCCTGCTTCTGGATTGCCGTTATTCAATCTGGCCAGCGGAATTTCGTTATTATTATTTTATGCCTTTGCTATGCAATGTGTGAGCACGATAGCAATTGTCAAAAAAGAAACGAATGGTTGGAAATGGCCGCTAATACAACTGGTAGTTATGTCTGGTTTTGCCTATATAGTTGCGTTATTGGCTTATCAAATTTTAAAATAGAAATAGAAAATTGTATATTCATGGCGTCCGAGCGGGCTATACGTTCCAATTCCATAATGCTATCGCATCTATGGGATTTCTACTGCTATCCCTGACGCATTGTTAAAACTAATTATGATCCAATGAATGATGTACTTCAAAATATTGCTGTATACCTTACTTTTTTAGGGGCACTAGGTTTTTTGATCAAAAAATTCTTCTGGAAACCCGCTAAAATATCAAAAAAAGGAACAAAAGCATGTGATACTGATGGTTGCGGTTGCCATTAATTCCTCATTTTTCTTTGGTTATCACACCAGCTTTGGGTGCGCACCTTAGTGTTTGTGCTGCGTTATTTTTTAAATGGTTTTAGAAATAGATTGTTGTTTTTTCTTGGTACTGATCAAATAGACACCGGCAAAAACAAGTATGCTACAGGCGAGTTTTGCTGTAGTAATTTCTCCCTGATAGCTATTGGCTACAAAATACCCCATCACAGCTACCAAAATCATAGCGATAACAGGTTGGGCATAAATGTAGCTCCCAGAGGTGGCTGGTCGTACATATTGTAATGCAAAAACGTTAAGAAGATTTGCTAATATGGTTGGAAATATGATGGTGTATATCAATGACATCCAGTTTTGTGCGCTGAAAACACCAAAATCAGTTGCTATTAATTGTGGGGTGCCTATGGGGAGGGCAAAAAGAAAACCAAACAAAAAGACCCAACTGATAATTGTAAACACTTGGTACTTTTGTAAGAGTGGTTTTACGAGTACCAAATACAACGCAAAAGAAGTTGCACTACCACCAATGATGATGTTTCCCAATGCTGTAGCTCTATTGTTATTATCCTTTGCACTGAGATAAGTAAGAAGAATAGCACCCAAAGCACCCAAAAATATCCCTAACATCCGTTGCTTAGTAATAGGTTCTTTGAGAATATAAGCACCAAAAATCAATGTAAGCAGTGGCGTAGCTGTCATGATAATTGAGGCATCCACAGGGGATGTGAGATTGAGCCCATTCATAGAGCACAAAGGATTGATTCCTAATCCAAAAATTCCACAGAGAATGAGTCTAGGCCAATCTTTTTTTGCTATTTTTTCTCGAGTAGTAATAGTGATGAGACTAAAGAAAAATGCTGCTCCACCAATCCGGAGAATTGCTAATGCCGAAGGTTCAATTCTATTTGGCATCAGTCCTTTGGCAACCAGATAATTCATTCCGTACATGATATTGAGTGCTGCCAAGGCAAGATGTGCTCTGAAGGTTTTAGAAAGCAAAATTGTTTTTTGACCTAAAGAACGTAAAATTTGAGATTGGTATAACCAAGTGGTTTTAGTTTTTTTAAAATAAAAAAAAGCTTAGAGATGTTACTACCTCTAAGCTTTTCATAAAATTATATTACTACTAATAATTAATATACTCTTGGATTATCTGTTACGTGGAGCTCCAATTTGAGTTCCTATAGCTTTGATTGTAGGCTGCGTAATTACTGGACAGTTAATGATTGCTCCAGTTGCAGTTAACAAATCAGATAATGAATTTGCTAATGGACTTGGGTTCGCATTTCCTCTAAAAGGAATCAATGTTCCGTCAGCCAATAATCTGTTTACTTGATCAAAACTTCTTAATATTGGACGATCTGATTCAGGAACAGTAAATTCAGTTACATGTGCATCCCACATTGGTGCGTATCTCTCATCACTAGGATCAATTGGGAATGTATTTGTTGGATCTTGTACTTGTCTTTCACTCAAAGATGCAGTGTTCAATCCTTGTACTCCTAGACCATCTGTGTCAGTAGTTCTACCATTTGCAGTTGGGCTAAAAGGTAACATAGATCCTCCTGGGAATAATCCGAATGTTGGTAATTTAGCTAATCTTGGAGCAAATACACCTAATTCGATAGTTGCTGGACCTGGATCAGAAGTATCAGTAACGATGTGGAAGTAGTAAGGCTTCCCGTTTTGCCATCCGTCTAACAATTGCATAACAACAGATGCTTGATCAGTAGCTAAGTTAGGGTTTCTCAAATCATCCTCTTGCTCTGGACCGTTTCCATCTGGGTGTGGAATTCTATCATGGATACCAGTTCTATTTGCTACTAATTGTGCGTTAATTACAACTCCACTAGGAAGTACTACGTAAGAAGACCATTTGTCATCAGCAATTGCTCCTGGGTTAGCTTGTGCTGGTGGGAAACCGAACAATAAACCGTCTGCTGGACCTGCTACCAAAGATCTTTTTGGAGAAAAATCTACTGATCCTTCAAAGATAAGTCTTCCATCACGAGTGAATTTTGCTCGTTGCTCACCTCCAGAACCAATTGATGCAGCCATACGTGGAGAGAAAATAACTCCTAATTTTTTTGCCATTGCTTTGTTAGAAGCTTCAGTAATAACGTAATATGCTTTTCTACGTCTTCCTGTAGGTAAGGTTTCAAAACCTTGAAACATTGGGAATCTAGCAGTTGGTCCTTGTGGTACTTCAGATCGATCAATACGGAAATCAATACCTAATACACTTGGCAAGAATACGTTTTGATCCTTTGTGAATGTAAGTGCAGGTTTAGCTGCGTTGAATGGTACACCACCATCTCGTTTAATACTAGCCAATAATAATTTTGCTTCTTTTATTGCTCTAAAAGTTTGAGAAGATTTTGATGCCGCCGTTACCTCTTCTTGGTCTACTGATACAACTTCTGTTTCATCATTGTTACAAGCTGTTAAGCATGACATCGCTAGCGCACCTCCTAAAAGGGCTAATTTAAAATTTTTCATAATTTCAGTGTTTTTTTTAATTATTTGTGTTTCGAAAGAGATAGATAATAATTGGCCAATTGTTTCTGCGTATTTTATAAATATCTTCCGATGTTTAGTGAGACGACACTTTTATTTTTTACTTACAATACATAATTCTCGAATGCATGAGTGTTTGGTAGGATTGTTAGATATTATCTGGAAACTATATGCTGATTTACAATTGAATAAACCCTAAAACATTCTCGTAAAAATTTTTTTAAAAAAAACTAAAAAGACTAGTATTTGTTTAAAAAAAGGCTATAAAGCTGCTCAAAAAGCTCCAAGCAACTGGTGGAGTATGGGGTTTTGGGTCTTAAAATAGTTCATTTGGTTATTGCGAATTTTGTGAAAAATCGGATTTGATGTTTATGGTATTTTAATTTTGTGTCAAAAGCAGACGATGGATTTTTGTGCAAAACGTATGATGAGATCGAATTGCCTAGCTAGTGGTGTAGAGTTTTATCAAAATATCTTCCAATTCATCTAAAAGGACAAAGTCGTTGAACTCGTTTTATGCATTAGAAAATCTACCGTGACCTTAAATTACTGCAAAACCTACTGCCTTGTTATATTTTTGAAATTGTAGGTTACGGAGTAACTTCAGGCCTAGATATCATTAGATTTTATGAAGTTTTTAATTCTCATTGCAAAGTTCTAATACAATTTAAGACATATAAATTCGTATTAATGACACTGTAATTTTTTTATGTAAGCACATCGTGATGCTACAGCATAGCTTTGGCTATGGAATATTAGGAACAAAGTATTTAGATGGAAAAAGAACAAGTCGATATGCGATAGTATACAGCTCATTTGGTATAAGGTGTCAGACAAACTGAATCAAAAAGGAAGAGTTTGAGGGGGTAATAGTGGTGTTTCGGTTAAATAAAGGGTAGGGGCATTTTTCAAAATATGGGATTGCTTTTGAGATTGGACTTTTATAAAAAAAAGGATAGTGGTTTACAGTGTTTTGTGAGAGGAGATTAGAAATAATAGCAATAAAATTTTGAAAACTTGCTTGATATAGAATCATGTTTTTTTTATTCCTAGCAAAAAAAGAAGGCTCTAGTACATATATTATTGATCCATGTAATGCCTCTAGCTATAATGTAAAAGTTTTCGCGTGTCAAGAGATCCAATCAAAAACTATATGACTATACTATAAGGTGGTATATATGCTATTTGTCTATCTTTTTCAAAAGGAGACGGTAATCAGCAGGTTTGATTTCCATGCCATTCTTTGGGTAAGGGGTCAATCCAATCACATGAACTTCGGTAGTTTCTATTGTCCAAAGTAGTTTTGTGTTGTTTTCGTTAATTCCATCTACACCAAAAACTAATTCTTGTGTGTTTTCTACTCCATCCTGTAGTATAGAAATGGTTGCCTTGGCTTCGCCAGCCCAAATACACTGTGTTTCTTCTGGACAGCGGGAATCTTCTATGACTGTATCAAAGCGCACATTTGGACTTTTGAAACTCGTAGACTCTTTGGGTTTTAGTAGAAAGGTGGTATCCTCTTCTTCAATGTGGTGAGTTTCCTGAGCTTTGCAACCAAACATGAAGACTGTAAAAAGAATTAGTAGTATCGAATTTTTCATAAAATGTGCGTAATTCAATGGTTCTTGCTATACTTTGAGTTGAGGTAAAAAGAAAAAATAGTAGTTCTGTATGCTCAACATATTTCATAACATTTTCGTCAAAAAAACAATAGATATGAATTCAGTATAATTCTAAATTCAATCCTTTGCTTTAAAGATAGTTAAAACATCTTGTATATCTAGCCAACTTTGTGTTTGATGTGTGGACATTGTATTTTGTGGTCTCAGGAAAGAAAAGAGGTCAAGCATAGTTGTAGTGTAGGTAGTTTTTAGAGAGCTTTAAAACTGTTTCGTTGTGTAATTTTGAAGATGTAGGGTATAATGGAGTTACGTTTTTGGCTTGTAGAAAATCCAATTGCGTTTTGATAGGACGAATATTTTTTGTCCAAAAAACAGTATGATGGTACCCGTGGTATCAATTATAGGACGTGCGAATGAAATAATTTTCAGAAAATGGGCTAGGTGATATGTAATACTAACTAGTAGATTAGGTGCTGTGTAGGTGTGGATTCGTCAAAATACAGTTATAGCTTTTTTATTTTTTAGGGGTAATGCCAAATCAGTTATATACTGTCGCATATCGACTTGTTCTTTTTCTATATAAATCAATATAGAGCACGCTATAAAACTCCTGTACGAGAATGATACTCATGCAGGAGTTTGGTAAAAATTAGTTAGGATGTATTTGGTTCGGGTAAAGGCAAACCCAAAATTTCAAAGTAGTTTTAATTCATTCTTCTGAGCTTTTTAAACTTGATAAAATATAAGTCCCTAAAAAAAGAAGTAACAATGGTGATACAAGATATTCATAAAGTGAAGATTTTTTTCTCATCACATCCTCAATTATCTCAAAACCATAATAAAAAATAACAATCGATAAGAGCGTTAAGATTACGCCTAAAATTAATTTAAAGTTTTTCATAAGCATTGATCATTTAAATACAAAGAAATAAAATTCTTGTCTAATTTTAAGTCTTAAAGATACAAAATAATCACCCTATGCTATATACGGTTTTTGCTCAATTAATAGGCTGTATATGAGTATTAAAAATGACAACACCTTCAAGATATTTTCAATTTTGAAGGTGTTGTTTCTATTTTTTGTGAAGAATCTACCTAGTCTATACGTACTAATTTGAAGTTGTCGACGTGATATTCGCCTTTTCTGCTACCAAAACCAATAGAAATGCCTAGGTCTCCAAAATCAGCGGGAGCTCCAGGATATTTATCTTTAGCCTCAAACGTATGGCTAAGTTGTTGCCAGGTGCCATCCCCTAAGAAGCGTAAGTCTCGTTCTACTACGCCACCCCAGTTTTTGGAGCTTCCTGTTTCTTCTGAGGAATAAATCAAGAGTCGAACACTATCATCAGCAACTCGGCTTTTTGCCCAAAAACTAATCGTATAAGTTTTTCCTTTTTTTAATTTGAGACCTTTGCGTAGCAAAAATATTTTGTTTGGATTGTCTTTGGCTGCCTTGTCGATTAGAACTTTGATAGAAGCTTTGTCATCATGGCCATCTTTGTTGTCAATTACGATTTTGGCTTTTGGTTGGCTTCGGGTGTCACCCCAGACTTCTGTTTCCCAATTTTTTAGGTTTTCTGTAAATGTGTGATTTTCTTTAATCAATGTTTTTTGTGCATAGCTAGATATGCATAAAATACAGCATAACAATCCTGTTATGAGAGCATGGTTTTTCTTCATTTTGCACTTTTTTTTGTGATAATTGTAAACAAGTCAAACAGTGACCAAATTTTTTTTTAGAATAGAGTCATCAATGCTATAATTTGAGGTAATTATTAAATTCGGTATTCTAAAATAACAATAAAAAGGGCAGGTTTCCAAAATTTACGGGACTAAAAACGTTTTGAAAACTCAATTTTAGCTCTGTAAATTCATTTTTAACCGATAACAAGAATGAATCGTTTTGGGTTTTAGTGAATCCCTTGATCTTATTTGAATTATAAAAGTATATTTTTTTTGAGAAAAGAGGCTTTGGCACATTTTTTTCATGTAAATTCCCAAAAAGCATTAGAAAATAATGAGTAAAAGTGTACAAGAGTACTGGATTTTTATGATTTTCATTTGTGGTTTTCTCTTCACAGGGATTCACGTAAAGGCTCAAGAAGTTTATTTTGCAGAAGATCCTCCAATGGTTTTGGACGGAAAAGCCAAACAGATTCCTGGTTTTGTAGTAGAATATTCTGCAAAAAATAATGGGTTTATTTTGCTACAGTTGTTCAAAAACAAAGAGCTACTTGTTGGCAAGGGGGTCTTTGTAGTCAAAAAACGTGGTAGTAATACTGCCGCAATGAGTCTACGGATGTTGGATGCCGATAAGCAATTAGAACCAAGCACTGATTACGAATATCGATTAACACTTTTTGAAAACTCTAGTACAAAGGAGGTTACATCAAAAGATGCAAGCTCTATGATATCTACAGCTTCTTTTGCGCCGTTATCCAAGTCTGCTCCTGAACGAAAAAAAGTCGGAAAAACGACAATTGTCCAAGGAGTCAAGGTGTTTTAATTACTTTTTTACTGCTTTGACAAGGTGTATATAAACTGGAAAATGGTCACTGTAACCGTTTGTAAAAGTGCCATTGGCAAAACTGCGAAAAGGATATCCTTTATATCTGCCCTGTGGAGTTGTTAGAAAATCTGGACTATAGATCCCTGCTTTGTAATAGCTGTAACCTTGGTTTTTATTCTCCAAAAATGCTTTTGTCAAGAGTATTTGATCAAACAAATTCCAGGTATCTCCATACGCTAAAGATCCATAACCTTGGCGATGTAATTTTTCCATAGGATTATAGAGTCCTTTGGTCGAGACAGATTTTTTGTTGCTCATAGATTTCAATACCTTTTTTAGACTAGGACTAGTTGGATCATCATTAAGATCCCCCAAAGTGATAATTTTTGCATATGGGTCAGTTGTTTGTAGAGAGTCTATGAGGTGTTTGTTGAGTTTTGCTGCTGCTATTCGTTTATACGAACTTCGTTTTTCGCCCCCTCTTCTAGAGGGCCAATGATTCACGAGTATATGGATAGCGTCCCCATCCAGAAAGCCACTTACCAAAAGTTGATCTCTAGTATAAACTCTTTTGTTTGTAATTTCTTTGTCATAGATGAGTAATTCGTGCTTGCTTGCATGGGATTTTACAAAAAAACCTTGTTGAAAAAGTAAAGCAACGTCGATGCCCCTGCGATCAGGAGCATCAAAGTGTACGATCTGGTAATTATAAGGTGCTAGTTGTGGAGTTGCTACAAGGTCCTCTAGAACTTTTTGATTCTCGATTTCGGCCAAACCAATAATAGCAGGAGCATTTTTACTGCGCTCTTGACCGATTTGGGCAATAACCGTGGCAATATTATGAATTTTCTTATGATAGATTTCTTCAGTCCAATGGTCTTTTCCTTCTGGAGTGCGATCATCATCAAATGTCAATGGATCATCTTCGTAGTCAAATAGGTTTTCTGCATTATAAAAAGCAACAGTTGCTATTTTGTATTCCTTTTGAGTTTGACCAAAAATAGAAGTGAATTTGGAGATGCAACAAAAAATGGAAATGAGAAGAAATTGTTGAATGATAGTGTGCATAAAATACTTGTTCAGAATCAAAGATACTATTTTAGGAGTACAGGGCAGTTTTAAAACAATAAAATTGAAAGCAAATAGCGGGGATATATACCGTCTTAAAAACGCTATTATAAGTATTTATATTTTTACAATAGACTGTTGTAATTGTCAAATAACAAAATCTAATAAGGCATTTGTAAGCTTTCGAAAAAAATATTGACTAATTTTGTGTACATTTAATTACGGATAAATAAATAATTTAGAAAATATGGCACTAGAAATAACAGACACTACTTTTGATGAGGTAGTATTAAAAAGTGACAAACCAGTATTAGTAGATTTTTGGGCGGCTTGGTGTGGCCCTTGTAGAATGGTAGGTCCAATTATTGAAGAAATAAGCGAAGATTACAAAGACAAAGCAATAGTTGGTAAGGTTGATGTAGATGCAAATCAAGAATTTGCTGCAAAGTATGGCGTACGTAACATCCCAACAGTTTTGATTTTTCAGAACGGAGAAGTTGTAGGTCGTAAAGTAGGTGTGTCTCCAAAAACAGAATACGCAAATGCTATCGATGCACTTTTGTAATAGCAAAACTCATATAGATAAGTAAATAGAAAAAGGTTTGGCATATCGCTAAACCTTTTTTAATTTACAGAATTAAGGCAACACAATGATGTGTACTTTGCAAAAAAGAATATAAACTATATGGATATTCAGTCAGAGCTTAATAAAACCAGTGGGTTTACTAATATAGAATTATTAGCAAAACAGGTAGTAGAGGGATTTATTTCGGGCATGCACAAAAGTCCATTTCATGGGTTCTCTGCAGAATTTGCAGAACATAAGATTTATAACCCAGGCGAAAGTACACGTCATATCGATTGGAAGCTATATGCCAAAACAGATAAACTGTATACTAAACGGTATGAAGAGGAAACCAATTTGCGTTGTCACCTTATTATAGACAATTCTTCGTCGATGCATTATCCCAAAATCAATGAATATCATTTGGGATCACTCAATAAAATTGGTTTCTCTGTACTGGCGGCTGCGAGTATTATGGCAATTCTCAAAAAGCAACGTGATGCTGTAGGATTGAGTGTTTATAGTGATCAATATGACTATTACGCACCAGAAAAAGGTAGTGAACGGCATCATAGAATGCTTCTGGATCAGCTCAATAAAACCCTCAATGTCGCGTCAGCTCCAAGACAAACGGATACATACACCTATTTACATCAAATTGCAGAAAATATAAACAGACGCTCTTTGGTTTTTCTCTTTTCTGATATGTTACAATCTACGACAAGCCCCGACAAACTTTTTGAGGCGCTGCAGCATCTAAAATATAATAAGCACGAAGTGATTCTTTTTCATACCTATGATGGCGAAAAGGAAATCAATTTTGATTTTAATAATAAGCCTACACGCTTTGTAGACGTAGAAACAGAGTCCTACATTAATCTGTACGCGGATACGATCAAAGATTCGTATAAAGAAGCTATAAGTGCATATTTCTCTGAGTTAAAATTGAAATGTATGCAGTATCAAATCAAATACGTAGCTGTAGATACGACAAAAGATTTTGATAAAATATTGACTACTTATATGGTAGAACGTCAGAAATTTAGATGATCAAAAGCAGGTTTTTTCTTTTTTTATTTAAAAAATATTCAAAAATATTTGCTCAACAGGACAAAGGGGTGTATATTTGCCACCGCAACAAACGGTCTGGTAGTTCAGTTGGTTAGAATATCTGCCTGTCACGCAGGGGGTCGCGGGTTCGAGTCCCGTCCAGACCGCAAATTCTGAAAGCGTTCAGAATCAAAAAAGCCTCATTTAGTTGTGGGGCTTTTTTTGTATTAAGTATATTCTATAACAAAGATGTTGTGTTGTCCTTGAGAAATTGAGGATAGAGGTTACCGCCAAATGTATTTGGCATTAACCAATGAGAAGCTTTCCTGTAAGATGGGAGGCTTTTTTTGTTTTTTGAGATAGTTATATTTGCAATAGTTCCTTTTGCTAGTGATAATTTGAGTTCAAGCAAAAAAAACATCATGATTTTTCTTTTTTGATTTTTGTGTCAAAAAATTGGATCTAGAGTAATAGTTGTATGGACAGGAATACCCTGGTTAACTTAAAAGAGGAAAAGTTCTTCTTTTTTGACTCCTCTAAACCCGGTTCCCAACGCTTTTATCTTGGTAGTAAAAGATTTTGTTACGACGTTTGTACTTCTATTGGTATAATATTTCAAGGTGGATCTATAATGAATAGTTTGTGTATTGTGAGAAATGTGTGAGTGCAATATTTGGGTGTATAAATTCGTGTTAATGACACTATTATTTTTTGGGCAAAAATACCGTGATTCTATTGCATAGCCTTAGTTATGGAATATATGAGCAAGAGGCATGTAGATGGAAAAAGAACATGTCTATATGCCACATTATATAGCTAATTTGGTGTTAATTGTTGGTTTTGTGGAATAATAAAATGCAAATGGGCACGTATCAAATTCTATGAGAGTTTGAGTATGGGCTAATTTAATTTATAATATAAATGACATTACAAGATTTATTAAACTGGTTTGGTCAACATCAATATTGGGTATTGGGATATTTTGTCACACTTTTAGTGTTGACGATAATTACAACCTTGTTGGTGAACAAAAATACTATAGGTGGCCTGAAGTATTTCATGAGTCTTTTGGTGTATGGAGTTGCTGTTCCGGGGATTTTAGCACTAATTTTGGTGCTGTATAGCTTATTTATCTTACGAGCTAGTTTGTTGCAAGTAAGTGTTGTCGCGTATTTTGTTCCTATATTGGCAGCGGTTTTGACACTTTTTATTATGAATAAAAAAGTAAAAATGAATCAAATACCTGGTTTTAGGCGTTTGTCAAGTCTAGTAATGTTAATTGTCATTAGTTTCATTATAGTTTTTGTATTACAAAAAATGTTTTTTGGAATCTTATTCGTGGGTGGTTTTACCCAATTACTGATGGTGTTTATTGTAGTATTAGTAGTCTTGAAACTGGCCTGGTCACGATTCACGAAGTAGTGTTAATTTATATGTACTGGTCTACGCAACCATTTGGGGTTTTTTCTATCTATTGACTAAAAGGTAGTTATGAAAAACAGGATTTCAAAGATAGTATTAGCGCTCCTAATACTAGGTGGTGGTTTTTTTGCAAGTTGTGCAACAGATGATGTGGTTGTTCCTTCTCCAGTGATGATGGAAGAAAAATTGGCAGGAGTTTGGAATTTAGTCCATATACAAGGTGGGTTGAAAGGAGTTCAGATTGATTATGCGGTAGGTGAAGTGACATGGTTTTTTAATGATGATTCAAATACGCTTCTCGTTGAGAATACTATTATGACGACGGGTCCCGAAAATATTTATTCTGGATTGGATAGCGGAACCTATATGTTCGAAGTTAGACAAGATAAAGACATGCAAATATTGTATGTAAATGATGCTAAACAAGGGGAGTTTAGTATTACTGATGACATTTTGAAAATAGATGAAGGTCTAGCTTCAGACGGACTTATTTATGAGTTTAATAGGTGAATTAGTATAGTATATTACGGCATAATTACGGGCACATCATTCCCTTCTTTTTCTACGGTGTTTGTACTATAAAATTGAGCCGTAGCCACCCCCTACCTTACTGAGGGTTTTAGGCTGGCAAAAACTGTTTGATAGTGTTTTGGTCTACAATTACAATTTAACCGGTATAAGATTTTTCAAAAAAAACGTTAGTATGTCGGTGGAGACAAAAATAAAATGAGTTCAATATTATTTTGTAGCACGTATTTCTCTACTATTATGAGGTTGTTCATTGCGATAATTATTCAATGGCATAAGCTTTCTCAACTCTTCAACTTGTTTTAGAGAAACTGTTATTGGTTCTTTAAAAATAAACCACTCCACACTTTCTGTACATGGTGGTGTTGTTAGGGATCCAGTGTAGTTGAAGTATGCCTTGTTGTTCGGTAAATTCAAATTCATGTCAAACGCCTTATCTACCGTTTTAGTTTCGTTGATTTGAACGGGTAAGTAGCTTTCCAAAAAATCAAAAGGTTCACTGTTTTTTCCCTCTCTGGCCATTACAGCGAGTACAGCATACTCTCCAGCATCACTCACATGTACTAGGTGTAGGACCATGGGATAACGTATGCCGTCTATGAGATGTTCTGCTGGTTCATGAAAATGAAACTGTTTTAACTCATATTTTTTGTTATGAATGGTAATGTGATCCCCTACATCAAAATTATATTGTATCGTATGACCGTTATTGACAACATCATGTATGTGGGTACTATCAGAATACGATATGTTTAGTGGAGCAAGTGTCTTGTCAACTTTATAATTTACAATATTGATAGGAGATTGGTATTTTCCATCACAATTAGAATTTATTTCGATTTCTTTCCAGTGAGAGGGACCTGTTTCTCCTTTATAGCTCCAATGCTTTTCTGTATGAACGGTGTTGTTGTTGTTGTTGTTGTTGTTGTGAGCTGCTTTATTTTTTGTGTTTTGACATCCTGCTAGTACTAAGAAGAAGGATATGCTTCCTGTCAACAATTTCATAGGTGCTGTTTTATCTGTTGCTATTTTTTTTCTCAAAATTACTAATTAAGCTGTATCAAGTTTATAGAATTTGGCTTTTTTAATTCTTAATTTGTTCTAGGATTACGTAGAGATTCTGAAAATGAAATAGATACAGCTATTCTTAATTTACCTGTTGTGATGGGGTGTCAGGGTGTTAAAAGTTTTGCTTAGAAAAACGTTTTTTGTAGGCTTTTTGGTAGGAGGAATTAAGAATAAAAAGAAATCAAAAATGAGCATGTTTTTGTTCATTTTGAGCAAATAGATTGTGTGCTAACTATTTGATTTTTAAGTTATTTTTGATTTTTAAATGTTTAACAATCACAAATCACAAATCACAAAAAAATGAAGAAACTAAAAAAGATGTATATACTCATGGCAGGTATATCTTTGTTGAATTATTCTTGTAATCAAGATGTTGAAGAATTATCAGTAGACATGGCAGATAGTCAAGTAGAAGCACTGAGAAGCGATTATGCACTTGAGGGTTTTACTAAAATTGTGACTAATAGTAGGGCGTATGAGTTGAGTGCTATGAGTAAGGGAGATATTGAGGAACTTAAAGAATTATTAGATACAAATTATCATCAAAATGTTGTCGACGATGGGCAGACATTATATCTATCGGATAAAGAGCTTAGTTTTGAAGAGATTTTGGGTCAGTCGCACAGTCAATCTAAAATGGTCAAATCCTATAAATTTGGTTGGCGAATAACACTCTATGATGGGGCTGTACCTAGACCAGGAAAGGATGCGATTTTTAATCGTTCGGGAGTAACAGTTGCAAAAAATGGTCAGGCTTTTCTTATGAGTACTAATTTGCCTAGAACTATAAGAAACAAGGCTTCTTCAGCTAATGTTGCGATTAAGAATATGTCAAATACAATAGTGAATAGGAGACCTGTTTTATTTTTGTTTGATAAAATTTTGCATAGCTCAACAAGGAAGGGTAGAGTATTTGGTTTTTCGGATCCAGGAGAAAAAATAACTATTGGAGCCAATAGCACTAGAGTTTTTGAGATGATATTTGGGGCCAAGTTTAATAATCGTGCAGACGCATTTGAGCTTGATATGAAAGGGGGTCCCCTTCGATAATGTCGAGGGTGATTAAAAGTTGAGTAGCCGTTCAGGCTCTTAATCTAGAGAAGGTAATAATTAAAAAAAAGGTCAGTATGTCACTGACCTTTTTTAATGAACTTATTTATCTTGACTTTTTGTTTTGAATCGAAAATGCGATAAAATCAGACTAGATAAGGCTCTTTTTGACATTTATAGCAGCGCTATGGATGCGAGATATTTACCAGATGGTAGCGTTTATTCTGGCTGTTGCTTTTTCTTGATTACTGAAGGATTCTATACCGAATACTTGGTATTGAACAAAGGTACCCCATTTTTTTCTTCTTCCTCCTGCAGAACCATTTTGCCTCCAGATTCTCACATGATCCCTCATGTTTATTTTTTGGTTCTTATTATTTGCGGACCTGTTTTGTCTGATACTTTTGTATCTCCAGAAATTACAAGGGCCACTTTGGAGCGCACATGGTAAACCGCTGATCTTTTTCTCATAAAATCTGTAGGAGTTCCCTTCGCTTTTGTATGACTTTACAAATTTGTAGCCGTTACCAGCGTTATCTGTACCTCCACTTCCTTTTTCTGATACATAATATTCGACATCTGGATTCTGGGTCCAACCGTATACCCCTACAAATTCTGGATTACCACTTAGATGTCCAATGTTATAGTTAATAGTTCTTTGGGTTCCTTTTTCCCAACCTTTGCCTCCGACAACATTTTTGACATTTTTGTAGGAAATTTCAAAATTACCGCTATATTTTTTTGAGTAAGGAAATGTAATGTCTAGTTTTCCGTTCTTGTCTTTTGCACGCCACATCGTCCAGAAATATCCCTGATCGGTACCATCTGTACGATTTTCTGGTAGGGATCTATGGGCTAGGCTCTGTTCTGAATTTTGTTCTTCTGGCGCAATCGTTGTAGTGTTTTGTTCTTCATTTTTCTCGCAACTTGATAGTATTAGTGCTGATAAGGCAGCGAAAATTAACTTTTTTTTCATAATAATTGTTTTAAATTGGTTTTGATAGGTTTTTTAATGCGAAAATATAGGATGTTTTTATTTTTTTTGACTAAAAACAAGATTATTTACCGTGTATGGAGGGATTTTAACTTTTCGTTAATAAAATTAATGCCTGTAGCGCTACTATGAAGGGTAAAAAGTATTTTAAATGATCAAAAAGTACGTATTATCACGACCAACTGACCTCTCTCATTCGATCAATCCTGCCATAATCAAAAAGTTTAAATTACTTTAGTACTCCTCAAAGTTTACGAAACTGCAAAAAATTAACACTATAGAGATAGCTCAAATCAATATGGTGATGGACTTATACAAATGAGCTATATAATGTCGCATATCTACTTGTTCTTTTTCGATCTAATACCAGTTAGAATGTAATTATAGGCCAAAATTATTTGAACTATTTTTCGCCTTAGCTTCAGTATAAAAATAAACAGAGCTAAGGCTATGCTTGATGTTACTACTGGAGTTGAAACAAAAAAGCTCAATTTTTCTTTCCGGTAAATTCAAACAACAAATAGTCTAAAATGGAAACATAGCCGTGGTTACAGTTTGATTTTTTAGTGAAAGAATAGTAGAAAAAGAGGTAGTTTATTAGCCTATAATTATTTTTTAAAGGGGTCAAGTCTTCAAAATATTATATTTGGAGTGAGTGTTGCGTCCTGAAGAAATCATAGTATTCTACCCAAATAGTAGCCAAAGTTTCATCGAGTAGTGTATCAAATGGTAGGGGTAATGAGGGTTAAACCAATTTAACTTTGAAAAAAAAGGTGAAATATTCCTGTTGTTTCAAAGCTAAATCGGTGCTTATCTATCATCCTCATAGAGAATGGCTAAATGGAGATGAGGTAGGATATTATTGTAATGTAATAGGGAACTCTGCAATAGAAGTATCCCACCCTATTTTTAGGTGTACGAGATTCGTGCTTTTTTCGTATAACGAAATAGAAAGTGCTTCGATTTTTTTAGAGTTGTTTTTTACAGGAGCAGTAATACTAGCGATATCTTTTTCGGGCTTATAGGAGTAATTTCCCCAACCATCATTTTCGGTATTTAGTTTTAGTGTCCACGTAGTTGCAGTGGGTATGATAATTAGCGAATACCTTCCTGCTTTTACTGCTGTATCTCCAAATTGGACATCAGTCAGGAATAATATTTCTGTAGATTCATTGGCACCGATTCTCCAAGGTTTGTCAAATTTTAACAAATCTCCAAAAATAGTTCTGCCCTTTGTAAGGGGTCTAGAATAGAGGACCCTAATTTTTGGGGTTAGTGCTTCCTTTTTGGCAGCGCTTTTTGCAAAGGTTCTTTTTGGAGCTTTTGCAGGGTAAAAAGCAGCGTCCATCACACTTTTGTCTAATTTGTCAAAACCTTGTGCATGTCCAGTTAAAGATATAGTTGCACACGCTATAAGTATTAGAATGTTTTTCATTTTTTTGAATTTAAATTATTAATGTTTTCTATTTCTATTCGTGATAATTCTTTTAATTCTTCTTTTTCATACAAATTGGGGAGTGCTATCAGTGGGGTGCCTACAGCTGCTTTGTAGTTGATATAATCTTGGAATGTGATGCCGTCGATTACACGAGTATTATAAGCGCTTCTGTAACGAACCCCTCCGCCATTGACGTGATACATATACGCTAGGTAATCTATTTTTTTTGTTTCTGTATGAATCCAGTAATGAAATGCATCTTTATAATCTTTGCCGCCTCCTTCTTCTCGAAAGGTAATACCCACAACATGGTACTCTTTTCCTTTGATTGTTTGAGTGCCAAGGTAGGATTTGATGACGGCTTTGTCTCGAAGCTTGTGGGGTAGGGTAGTGAAATAGATGACGGAATTGAGCGCTTCAGAATGTTTGTTTTGTTCTTTTGAGGAGAGCGAAATCTCTTCTTTGTTGACGAAACGCTTAAAAGCACCATTTTCCAAAGAATCTGTTTGTTGTTTCCCTTTTTTGCGAGAGCTAACAGTATAGGTATATGCGCCGTTCGGGGTATTTGTAAACGTATAATTTCTTTCTCTAAAAGTAAATGCATAAGAGGCTGTTTCGTAGAGTACTCCTCCATGCGCAGCAATAGTTTCTTCTATTAATTTTGCAGCTTTGTTGTCGATTGTAGTATTTGTGGTAACAGCTGTAGGTTCTTTTGTTTTTTCTTGAGCAATCCCGTAGGTTGTAAAAAAGGTAATCAAAAGTGTTTTGAGGATGATATTATAGGTCATTACGATATATAGTTTTTGTCATGATGTTTGCGTGCTAGCTATGACTATGATTAAAAGGTGACAATGTACTTGAAATAAATTTTCCTGAATAACTTATAGCGTGTATTTTAATGAAAAATTATAACCAAAGCTATGTTTAACTTTTGTGTCGTTTCTGTCATTCAATATAATACAGAAATGAAACATTATTATCAAAAAATAGTAGAACAGAGTAAAACTAAAATGAGTACAGTTAACATAATTCGAAACAAATCAGTGGCTAAACTAGCAAGAATGTTTGCTGTCATCAAAAGGCAAACACTCTATATTGATAACTTGAAATATGTGGCTTAAAAATAACTAAAAATAGAGTAGTATTTATTGTTATCTCCAAGGTACCATCCACAAAAAACACTTTTGAGGCACAAGTTTGTTCAAATAAAAGGTGTTTTTTGAACCTAATACCATTTGTTGTTTGAATTTACCGGAAAGAAAAATGAAGATTTTTTTGTTTCAGTTTCAGCAGCAACATCAAGCGTAGCCGTAGTTATGGTTTATTTTTATGCTGAAGCTGAGGCGAAAAAAGAAAATTTTATCCCAGTAAATTAAAAGGATAAATGGTATAAACTTACGTGTTCAAGAAACTATTTGGGATATACCGATCAATTATTAGATTGTATTTGTTCTAAGAATAGTTTTTATTTGATTGATCTGAGGGAGTCCTTTGAATAAATTTTAATTAATTATGCTGTGTAAAAAAAATGAACGATACTCAGTAGTAAACACTATTATGACTATGAAATTAAAGCTATCTTTTACAATGTTTTGCGGTTTGTGCATTATAGCAACTGCACAAACTGTTACAAAAGGCTCTGGGCTTACAACCAGTAGAGACGACACTAGTGCTGTCCAAACATCAAAAAATAGGTTTTCTAATGATTGTATTCCTATCGAACAAAATGGAGTTGTAGCCGTAGAGGCAGAAACTTTTTTTCGACAAACAAATACAAGTCTAAGAGAATGGTTTGTTATTGGAGATGGAGGGGCTAAGTCTTCTACTGATCCCGATGATCACCTAGCGAGTGAAGCCAGCGGGCAGAAATATATCGAAGTATTACCAGATACTCGAGTTTATGGCAAAAATGATGATAAACCAGAAGATCCATTAGTGCGAGGCGAAAATTTTTCTGAAATACCAGGACAATTGGCAGTTGTAGAGTATAAGGTAAACTTTACTAATACAGGAAAATATTTTGTATGGGTGCGCGCTAATTCTTCAGGAAAAGAGGATAACGGAATCCATGTGGGTATTGATAATACTTGGCCAGATTCTGGAAAAAGAATGCAATGGTGTTCGGCTAAGAATAGATGGCAATGGGAGAGTAGTAAACGATTGCGCGAAAAATCTTGTGATAATCCAATGCTCATATACCTAGATGTCCTAACGCAAGGAGAACATATCATAAAGTTTTCTATGCGAGAGGATGGGTTCGAGATGGATAAATTTATCTTATCCAAGGAATATGTAAAACCTGTTGGGGCGGGAATTGATGTGTTTACAGGAGATTGTCCATGAACCTTTTTGATAAGGTCAAAAACAACATGCTTATGATTAATAATAGCAGTTAAAATGTAGTGTGATCCCCGTTTGAGATGTTGATTTTGAGATTTATATAAAATATAGTTAAAGCAAATGCAACACCTAAAAGAGTCCTAGCCTAGAACATTTTTTGTTGTGGAAATGCGTTTTTTGCCAAATTTTTCATACAAAAACAAGATAATCAAACTGATTCCAAAAAGAGGGAATATAAGCCCTAGGACTATCAAGAGTGCTATTAGTCCATAACTCACTACAAATGATTTGGGTACTTTTGGAACTCCCCAATTACCTTTTTGTTTTCGTAATATATAAGAAACCATAGCCGAGAGGCTCATCAATGCTAATAAAATAGCGACAAATAACATCAACCACCAGTTCCAGAGGCCAAATTCTCCTTGGTGGAATGCCATAACCCACATTCTACCGCGCATCAAAAAACCAACATCGCTCCATTGGTGTTGTAGTACTGGTTTTCCAGAATATTGATCCAAATGAATCATTACTTGACGCTTTTGGTCGGGAATGTGATTGTTAGAAATACTGTAAACTCCTTTTTTTCCTTTAGGGAATTGAATAGTAACTTCTCCTGGTAATTCCATTTTTTTGGCCATTGCCACAATAGCATCTAGAGGCAGAGGTTGTTGTTTGGTTGTCTCTATAGTTGATGATGTTACACCTCGTCCTTGCCAAGTGGAGGGGTAGCCGGTATGGGTTACTTTTTGGACCCATTTGAAGTTACTACCAAAGGTATCGGTCCAAGGAAAACCACCTGCGAGAACTAATAACAATAATCCCGAAATCCAAAATCCCGAAATTGCATGAAGATCTCGATAGAATAATCGTTTACCCTGTTTGATTCTTGGGACAAAAAAACCTTTGAGACTCCATCCATTTGCGGGCCACCAGATATAGAGTCCTGTAATTAGTAAAACGACCATCCAACTTGCAATAAGCTCTACGATTGTAGTGCCAAACTTACCTAACAGAAGCTCTCCATGCAATTTTTGGACTGTATACATCAAAGACTCTTTGGGGAGTATATGCCCAGTAACTTCTTTTTTATAAGGATCAATATAGAGACTTGTTTTTCCACCAAAGCGACCTGAGCTAAATGCTGTAGCATCAGTCGCTTTTTGGGGTACCACCATTGCATTTAGTTTCTTGGGAGCATGTTGTTTTGCTAGTTGATATTGTTCCTGATAAGAGAGCGCTGTTCCCTCTGCAACAACTGTTGTAGTTGGTGCGTAGATAGGCGTCTCATAATTTGCTTTGAACAAATAAATTCCTCCTGTGATGGATAATAGTACAATAAACGGAAGGGATATCAAGCCGGCAATAAAATGCCACTTCCAGAACCAAAGATTCAATTGATGTTTTTTTTGCATGATCTAAAAATTATAACGCGCTCCGAGATGCAAGGCTCTTGGATTACCAATAGTATAACTGTTCTCTCCTCTAAATCGGTTGTATGACGCTCGTGCTGCATATAACTGATCAAAAATATTGAGTGCCTGTCCCCAAATTTCGAATCCTTTATAACCAAACGTAACTTTGAAGTTAAAAATGGAATGTCCATCATAGGTAGCAGTACTCAAAGTGTCTTGTTCATCTTTTACCTGTCCTTCAAAACTAGTGTTGTATTTGCTAACCAATTCATGAGTCGCAGCAAATCTATAATTGAAGCCACTTTGTAGGCTGTTTTGGTAGCTTATTGTGGTGTTTCCTAATAAGTTTGGAGCAGTTTCGCGATCCGTACCAGAATAATCCACACCTCTTTCAAAAAAATTGATATACCGATGCTTTGCATAACTACCGTTGTGTGCTATAGATAATCCTGCTATAGGCTTATATGTAACTCCATACTCTACACCATAAGATCGGGTTTTGCCAGCATTGGTGTTAAAGAAATTGTCTTGGTCATCTCGTTGGGTGATCAAGGTGTTTTTTCCATTCAAGAGGTAGAGTGCTAGGTCAACTTGTAGCTCTGAGGTAATAGTTCCGTATCCCCCTAGCTCAAAGTTGTCATACCTACTTGGTTTAATTCCTCGTAATGCATTATTGTTACGATACAAAGTAGAGACCTGTGGTGGTGTAAAACCATTGGCATAATTGAGGTATATACCTGTTCGTTTGTCAAGATTAATATTGATTCCAAACTTCGGAGCAAGATTTGTAAAGGTGTCCTCAGAGTCTGGGGTGGCTACGATGTCTTCGGCAAGGTTGTCGTAATCATATTTGAATTCATCATAGCGCAACGCAGCAGTGATTTTTAGTTGTTCGATTGGAGACATCTCATACTGAAAGAAGCCCGCATAATTATAAATATCTGCGCGATAATTAAGGATGTAATCCCCTTCGTTGAGGATAAAGTCCGTATTTCTTCCTGTTTCGGTATCCACGAATACATCCAAAGTTTCTGCTACATATTTTTGGGGAGAATAATCCAAAGTACCTCCAATAATCAAAGAGTTTGCATCATCAAAATTGACTTTGTGTTGTACCAAGCCAACATAACTACTGTACTGATTAGAGTTGAGTTCTCCAGATCCAAAGCCAGTCAATTGTCGAGTGTTTTCATCTCTAAATTGGCGAACGCGGTAGGAGGGATTCTGATCCATACGATTGTCTCTTAGGATCAAATTAAAAGAAGTTTTGTTATAGATATTCCAACGTTGATCTACCGTATTTCTCAATCGAAAGGCTACTGCTTCTCGTTCTGTAAAGGTTTGATCACTTTCAAAATTACCACCAGTATAATCATCTTCACTCAAGGAACCTGTCATGTCCGAGCGATAATCGACTAAATCAACAACGGTTGTCCATTTGGTTGTTGGAGCGATGTCATATACAGTCTTAAAAGTGATGGCGAATTTTTCGTAATCACTATATTCAATAGGTCCGTCTGCTCGTTTGGCATAATGGCCACCAATATAGAAGCCAAATTTTTCGCTAGTTTGATCAGATAGCTCTAGTTCATAACGGCTAAAACCTAGGTTATTGGTTTGGAAATCTATAGCACCGCTAAGATCAGCAGTAGGATTTTTGGTAATAAAATTGAAACTTCCACCAATAGCTTCACTTCCATAGATACTAGAGGCGGGCCCTTTTAATACTTCGATTCGACCAATGGAGGTATTGTTCATTTCTAGCAAAGCATTGTGGTTAAAAACCGACGTAGGACGGATTTGTAACCCATCTTCTAGGTATAAAAACAAGGCTTTGGTAGAGATTGGAGAACGAACAGCCATAAAGTGTTGTTCATTACTTGCGGCCAAAGAAGTGGACATAAAAACTCCAGGTACTTGATTCACTAATTGATCAAGACCAAAGGCTTTTTCGGCTTTTATTTTGGCAGTGTTGAGTGTGGTAATAGCGCCTGGTACTTCGGAACGGCGTTGAACTTCTCTACTGGCAGATGTAACAAATACTTCATTGAGGGCAGTAGTGTCTTTCACACTTTTGTTAGGAGTTGTTTGAGCGGAGGTGTGTAGACCCATGCATAGCGCGATGAGTAAAATGATGTTTTTCATGTTAAGTTTTTGATATGCGATGTTTGTAGGATATATTCGAGATACATCCTGTATAAAATATGAGGTCACCAAATAGTGCCGATAAAAATGCATAAAAGCTAGTTATGATATTTTTTATCTTTATTCGGTACGACATGTTGATTTGCCTCATTTCTGTAATAATACCTATGAGTTTTTTGAGTCCGTTACTAAAAAAATGAGTTGTTCTACCGTTACTTTTTAGGTCACAAGAAAAAGCATAAAAGTACTTGTACTTAGGTTTTTCACGTACAGATAAAAAATAATCTTTTTTTTAGAACGAGTTCAAAATCGAAATGGTATACGAAATAGGAATCTTCTTGCCAAGAAGTTGGCTATGTGTTCAAAAACTGAGGCGGTGGATCAATTATATCAACAAACTCTAGGGAATAAGAACTAGCAATAGTCCAGTATGTTTTTAGAATCCTTGTAATAGGTGGTTTTATAGTAGTGGTATTTGATTCTTGAAAAAAAACAGGAAAAAATGCTTCTACGATGGTATGGCCCCCTTTTTGGTCGGTAGCATTTGATTCTTGGGATATACGCAGTTGTTGAGAAAGATAACATTTCCCGTTACACTGTAATTTGGGTTTAGTCTTATTGACACAATATTTTTTGATAATCGTATCAATGTGCAACTGATAATATCCAAGCGTACCCAATTGACAAAAAGGCCTAATGGAGATCGATAATAAAAGGAGTATGACAAAAATGTTTTTCAAACAAAAAATTTGTGCAAAAATACAGAGTTTATATCAAAAGACCTCTTTTTTTACCAAATAGAAAAAGAGAAGTCCGCAAAAGCGGACTTCAGAAGTGCAAATTTCAATTTTTAATTAAACCAGTTTAGGTAAGTGTTTTATTCAATTACCTTAATTGAAATCTGACCTTCTAGGATTAGCTTTTTTCCATTTTTCAATGAATTTAGTAATACCTTCTTCATTTGTTCTTTTTCTTCTATAAGCTCATTTATTCGAGAATTATCATAAGGACAGTCATCATGATGATTTCCTTCGGTAAGCCCCAGTCGTTGTATTTTATGAAAATTAATCTTTTTGTCAATCAAAGAATTGAGGATATCAGAAGCCTCCGAAGCTGTGAATTTTCCATTGATCAAATTTACTTGATGTAATGCTACAGAAGTTTCTTGCTCTTGATCTAGTACAAACATGGTAGTAGTTTTTGGTAATTCTTTCAAATTCAACCTAAGTTAAACTAAAAAAATGATAATTAATAATAATATTTTTTAAGAAATTCTCAAATTTGCCTACAAATCGTTACATTATGTCCTTTTTCGTGATGCCATTGAGACGTTTTTCAATTTTTCTTTTCTTAACTGTAATAAGTTTCATGACGTCCATGAGCTTTGGATCTCTAGTCTTTTTATAGAGCTCATTGATTTTGAGTACGAGAGCTTTGGCTTCTCGTGATGCCTTTACACGATCACTCATACTCATATGGCTCATTTTTCGATTTTCAAAGGCAGACGCCTGTTCTAGTAATTCCATAATGTGGTATTTTTAAATAATTAGAACTCGTTTTGATATTTTATAGTAGTTGTCTGATATACAGCTATGTATTATTGTGCAGCGTTTCAGAGGGTTTAATTGACTATTTATAAGTATTTTACGTTTATTCAGTAACTGAGATGTGTTTGATGTTTTAAATATGACAACCATTTTGATCTTATATAAAAATAGTACTGCGATTACTATCGATTTAGAAAACTAGAATCATACTTGAGCATTTTTGAACCAAAGGAACTACAGATAATTTCGTGTTTGATCTACATGATTTTCAAAAAAATATAGATGTCGTGTAGAACCTTTGGATTTCTTTCAACAAATTTAATAGAGTACTATGATATATTTTTATTTATATTTATTATGTTATATATTAATTTAGATTATGCATTACACCCTTCATCAATTACAGATATTTTTACAAATAGTAGAGCGTAAGAGTATTACGAAAGCAGCGGAAGATTTGTATCTCACCCAGCCTGCTGTGTCTATACAACTCAAAAAATTTCAGGATCAGTTTCCTGTGCCACTGACCGAAGTAATTGGAAGAAAATTGTATGTAACAGATTTTGGAGAGGAAATTGCCATAGCTGGACGTCGAATATTAGATGAGGTCAAAGAGATCAAGTACAAAACAATGGCCTATGTAGGGCAATTATCTGGTGTTTTGAAAATTTCTATCGTCTCTACAGGAAAATATGTAATGCCCTTTTTTCTTTCGGGTTTTATCAAGCAACATGAAGGGGTAGAGCTGATCTTGGATGTTACCAATAAATCAAAGGTTCTGGAAAGTTTAGAACAAAATTCGGTAGATTTTTCTTTGGTTTCTGTACTTCCGACAAATTTGAAATACGAAAAAGTAGAGTTAATGGAGAATCAATTGTACTTGGTAGGGAGTACCGAAAAGAAGTTCTCAAAAAAAATATATCCTCAAAAAATATTGGCAGAGCTACCTCTTATCTATAGAGAGTCTGGATCAGGGACGCGCTATACCATGGAAAAATTCTTGGAAGAAAACAATTTGTCTGCTCAGAAAACAATGGAACTTACGTCCAATGAAGCAGTAAAACAAGCCGTGATAGCTGGATTAGGATATTCGATTATGCCGTTAATTGGTATACGAAATGAACTAGAAATTGGCCGACTACAAATTATTCCTGTCAAAAATTTTCCTATAAAATCAACTTGGCATTTGATTTGGCTAAACAACAAAAAATTCTCTCTAGTAGCAGCAGCCTTTCTAAAATATGTAGAAGCAGAAAAGGATCAAATTATTAAAGAATTTTTTTAGTATAATTTGATATTTATGTTTGTTGTAGAACTCTTCTTGGATTTTCGTTTTCGACAAAAAATGTAATAAATTTGATGAGCTATAGCCCTTTTTTTAAATTTTTAGCAGCACTACGGACGAGAAAAGTACCACAATACAGGTGAACTAGACTAATAGAAGTGATTTTGCATTTCGTCGTGTGGTTATGAACGAAGAAAAAGACGATATTGTAGCAATAATCCTATCGTATTTTTTTCTCAAATCAAGGTTGTTGAGATGTGCTGCTTTTTTTGAGAGTATCACGATTAACGCATACAATTAGTAGTTTCATAAATTTTGTTTATATATATTATCATTAATATAAATAAAAATATATGGATAGTTTTAGAGATATTTACATTGTTGATAAGAGACACAATCAACAAACATGTAAGTAATAACTTTAAACTACTATGAGTATGAAAAATATCCTTTTTATTGCAGCAATAATCATTTTTATCGGATGCAAAGAGCAAGTAGCCAGTAGTAATATTGTTCAAAATACTGTTGACTCTGTGACAGTAATAACAGATCAGGAAGCTCATATAGCAGAAGATATTGATCATGCTGTCATGTCCAAAGACCAGCAATTCACCGTAAAGACTTTTTATAAAAAAGAGAATAATTTGGTATTGCATTACAAGTATCCGTATCTCAACGAGAATAAAAATCCCGTGTATCATAATTTTAATAGCTATCTAAAAGAAGATTATTTGAATTTGGATGCCTCGGTAGTGAACGTGCTCAAAAATGATGCGCTCTTTTGTGACCCAAGTGTTGATGATGTGCAAAGAACTAAGCGAAGTACAGATTTTAAAATTTATAACCGTACCGCAGAACAAATTAGTATTCTGTTGTACAAAGCCAATTATTATGACGACCCAGATCATATCTCTTTTATTTTCAAAGGAATTAATTATGATCTGAAAAGAGGGAAGTTTATTGGATACAACGAAGTTTTCAGGCTAGGTAGTGAGGAAACAGTTTTTGAGTTGTTGAATGTTAAACTACAACAGCTTATACAAGAGAATGAGGCATATAGTTCTTGCAAATTACTTTCTAAAGAAAAATTTAACACTTTCAAGGATAACTTTGTGATGGATGGAGATACCATTAAATTTTATTTTGACGACTGTACTATTTGTCCTTCGTATGCTGGTAACCATTATTTGCAAATAGCGATGAGCGAATTGTCTTCAGTTCTCCAAACAGTAGATTAGTACAATTACTGATAGCGTAATTTTTTTGTCAACATTAAAAATGCGGTCCTATGATTCGGCAACAATGAGCACAGCCGTGACAAGAATCTTACGCTTTGATGCACTCAATATATCGTTTAGAGAAGTGCGTATGATTAGAACTGTGCTTTTTTCATTCTAAATAAAAAGCGAACTAGAGGAGGAAGTCCAATATGAGTCCGGAAAAATAGAAATACGATTATATGTCTGTAATTAATAATACAAAATTTGGGAGAAAAGTATTGCAAGGTATCAACGAGTATACACAAATTGCTTTGGGTGTAATATTAGCTAGTATAGGACTCAAAGCTTTTTTGTTGCCAAATGGTTTTATTGATGGTGGTATTACCGGAATAGCAATTTTGCTCAAGACAGCACTGGGGATTAATATTTCTTGGGCCTTAATTATACTGAGTCTACCTTTTTTAGTCATGGCTTATATAAGATTGTCTAGAATAATGGTTTTCAAATCCATTTTGAGTATTCTGAGTCTTGCACTATTACTGCATCTCGAAAATTTTGAACTCGTAACAGAAGACAAATTACTCATTGCTATTTTTGGAGGACTTTTTTTGGGAGCTGGTATTGGTATAACGATCAAGAATGGAGCAGTACTTGATGGCTCGGAGATTTTGGGGGTGTATATCAACAAACGATTCGGTTTGAGCGTTGGTAGTGTAATTTTACTTTTCAATGTACTACTTTTTGGTATTGCCACCTTCGTTGTTTCGCAAGAGACTGCGATGTATTCTATTTTAGCATTTTTGGTGACCGCAAAAATTACAGATTTGACACTGCAAGGTTTTGAGAACTACATAGGAGTGATGATTGTATCCAAAAATTATCCAGAGCTAAAAGAAGCCATTACTCAAGAATTAGGATCTGGAATGACCGTTTTTGACGGTGTTCAAGGATATGGCAAACATGGCAAACAGGAGGATTTTGAAGTCATACAAATCGTTATTAATCGTATTGAGATTATCAAGATACATCGCATAGTCGATCAAATTGATCCGACTGCTTTTTTGATAGAGTATGATGTCAATCAGGTAAAAGGTGGTATTCTACGTAAATTTTTGCCCAATTTGGATGTAACGAAACTAAAAGTTGTGTAATACCATTCGTAAAATGTAATTGTAGGCTAAAATAATTGAATTGTTTTTCGCTAGTTTGAGCTATAAAATTCAAGCATAGCCTTAGCTACGATTTAATTTTTTGGTTAAAAAATAGTAGAAAAAGAACCGAATTATTAGCCTTTAATTATTTTTTAAACGGTATCAGATTCTTAGAAGAAGATGAATTGAGGATGTCGGCCATATTTTCTCTAGGAAAGAGAACGTCTAAAAAATCACTCACTAAAATCGAATACTACCTTGAAAATGGTAATCGGGATGAAAAGAAAGAGGCAAAAAAAGCAATGAAGAAGATAAAGGCTTAATTTTTAATCCCGCAAATTAATAATTGGGACTACCTCCAAAAGTATGTAAATAAAAAAATAGGGATTGACTAAATAAAGAGGCAATCCCTATGAAATATTTTCTAATCATCTATTGTTTGATAAACTGCGCGTCTATAGCTAGGTTTATGGTATCGCTCACGACGATACTACCAGCTTCTGTAACGACGTTCCAAGTGAGACCAAAATCTTTTCTGTTTATTTTTCCAGTAATTTCAAAACCAGCTTTTGTCTGCCCATAAGGATCTACAGCCACACCGATAAAGTCTGTATTCAATTTTACTTCCTTAGTGACCTCCTTGATCGTTAAATCCCCCACTATAGTATCTCCATCAAAGGATTTTGACTGAAATTTCATTTCAGGATACTCTGCTACATTAAAGAAATCTTCTGATTTCAAGTGCGTATTTCTATCGTTATTTTTTGTGTTTAATGAGTCGATTTTAGCCGTGAAGTTAAAATTTGCATCTTTAAAATCATCGCTTTCTGTTTCTACAGATGCGTTGAAATCTTCAAAAGCTCCTTTTATGGTAGAAATCATCATATGTTTTACCTTGAAACCTATTTCTGAATGGTCTGCGTCTATATTCCAGGATGTTTTTATTGCTGTATTCATTGTTTGTGTTTCTTGAGAATTAGTGTTTGATTTTATAGCTGATTATTGTTTTACGGGAACTTCCATCAATAGGATTTCGGCATCGCTGTCTCCTTGGATATCCAAGGTTGCTATATCCCAAATACCATAGCCATCTCGCTCATTGAGAGTTTGTCCGTTTATAGTTGCATTCCCTTTTAAAATAAAGGCATATACACCATTCTTTTCTTTATCGTTCAAATTATACTCAACCGTTTTGCCTTTATCAAGGTTGGTCATATTGAACCAAGCGTTTTGGTGTATCCAAACACCAGCATCATCTGCATTAGGTGATAATACTTGTTGTAATTTATTCTTACGGTCAGTTGTGTCCAATGTTATCTGATCATAACGTGGTTCAACGTTTTGCTTGTTTGGTATCACCCAAATTTGTAAGAACTTTACGGGTTTGTCAGGGCTGTTATTGTATTCAGAATGCATTACGCCAGTTCCTGCACTCATCACTTGGATGTCTCCCGATTTAATTATCGTTGAGTTGCCCATATTATCCTTATGGTTCAAATCACCTTCAAGCGGAATAGAAATTATTTCCATATCCTTATGAGGATGAGTTCCGAAACCTTTGCTTTCTGAAACAGTGTCATCATTTAGTACTCTTAGTACACCAAAGTTCATTCGCTCTGGGTTATGGTAATTTGCAAAACTGAAGGTATGCTTAGAATGTAGCCAACCGTGATTTGCATCTCCTCTTGAATCTGCTTTGTGAAGTATCGTATTCATCGTTCTTGTTTCTTTATTTGGTAAATGATTGTACCCAATGTTATTATTTATTAATGAATCGTTTGTTGTCTTTCGTTCTGTTTTTGCGAAAACGAAAACTCCGAACATTGTTGCTATACTACCTGCAAGTGAGTTTTTTAAGAAATTCTTACGTTCCATCGTTCTTTATTTTTATCGTATTACAAAGATGCGAAAGTTTTGAAGTCTGTGTAATATAAAAAAAAGGGAGAAACTTATGAAAATCCGATATAGACCCTAGGACAAGGTCTTGATCTCGTGTTTCTTGAAATTAGATGGAGAAACTTGAGTGTGTTTCTTGAAAAAAGCGCTGAAGTTTGCTGGCGCATTAAAGCCTAGCTCGTAACCTATCTCCTTATTGGTTTGGTCTGTAAAATAAAGTAATCGTTTTGCTTCGGTAATAATTCTGGCTTGTATATATTCTTTTGCAGTTTTACCTATGGTGGATTTGATCGTACGATTCAAATGGTCCGGTGTGATATGAAGCTCATCGGCATAAAAACTGGTAGAATGCTCTTTTTTGTAGTACGTATTTACAGCATTTTTGAATGATTTGATAATTTGATTATTAGAAGAATAGGTGTTTTCTTCAGCAGAGTTTATAGCGTAAATGTTGTTACACTCTATTAGTAGTAATTTTAAAAAAGCACCTATGGATAAATACTTCATTGCTGCATTGCTATGAAACAATTCAAAAATATTTTGGGTAAATGTAGTGATGTTCGCAAACTGATTTTCTTCAGGTAATAATGGTGGGCTTTGTCCATAATTAGAAAAAAGATTTAAACTCTCTATAAACGATAATGGAATAGAATTTTCTACTAGAAACTGACTAGAAAAAGTCATAACATAACCAAAGGATTTCTCGTTTTCTATAACCTGATGTACTTGTCCAGGCGCTACAAAATACAACTGTTGTTTACCTAACTCATAACTATTAAAATCTATTTTGTGCTGTCCCGATGCTTCTTTAATTATTAAAACAGTGAAGTAATTATGTCTATGCGGATCATCTACTTTGCCATGGTACTTATCATAAATGTCTTCCATACGAGAAATTTCAAAACTTGAACTTTCTTGGTGAGTATTTACTTTTTGATACGTCTTAACAGTGGTCATTCCTAATTATTAGATTTTGCTATACGCAGTTAAATTTACAACATTGAGTTATATACTTTTTCTATTTCTATATGTTTATCGGGAATGAGCCAGAAGATTTCTAGTTTATAGACGTAACACACTATAAGGTATACGATTAACACACTGACGCATATAACTTTAACATATTATTATCACTGCAATTTGTAAAGTATTTGATTTTTGACGACTCTAACTTAAATAACACACAAAAATTTTAATTAAAAATTAATCTAATCTACACGACTTTATGAAATCAACACCATTCTTAAGTTTACTAACTCAAAACATTCCTTTTAATTCTAAAAAAGAAATGTTTCAAAGTTCTACGTCAGAAAACAAGTTAAGTTTTAGTAAGGAATTATTAAATAAAGATTTGCTATTTACGCCACATTTAAAAAAAAATTTCGGAAATATATATGTTTGTAAAATAGGCGATAAACCTATAGAATCAGAAGATATCTACATAAGAGAATCCGTAATTAAACAAGAAGATACGGATTATGAGATTTTAGTAGCTAATCTTAGAATTGAAAAAAAAAATGTCCCAGCAGGGTTAATAAATGACCTTCGATCTACTACGATACCATTCGGGAGTTTACTCGAAAAATATTATATTGACGTTACGATTAAAAATCAAGAAATTATTGCCATAAGGAACATTGGTGATGATGGAGCTACGCGTATGGGGAGAAGTCGTGATATGATAAAAAAAGGGACGGACGATTTAATTTGTAATGTTTATGAATTATTAAGCACGGAACAACAGCTTTTAATGGCTAAGAAACATGCGGTGAATATTTAAATCATTTTATAAAATGATTCATAAAAGCAAAATACAATTAAATGAAAACACAAGTTGGAATAATTGGCGCTGGGCCCGCAGGGCTTTTGCTAGCTAGATTACTATACAATAAAGGGGTTAACAGTATCATTATAGAAAAAGAAACTGAAAATTATGTACGAAATAGAGACAGAGCAGGGATATTAGAACAGACTAGTGTGGATCTTATTATGTCTTCTGGCGTAGGCGATAATCTTAAAAAAGAGGGATTAGTTCACTCCGGAATATTTTTTCATTATAATAAAAATAAGCATTTCATAAACTTTTTAGAGGCAAACAACAAAAAAACGGTAGTTGCTTATACACAAAAAGCACTAGTGGGTGACTTTATAAATAAAGCACAGGATGATGGTTTGGAGATTATATTTGAAGCTAAAGCTGAAAGAATAGAAGATTTAGATACCATCAAGCCTAAATTATTTTATAAAAAAAATAATAAAGAACAATCTTTGGAATGTGATTTTATTATCGGTTGCGATGGATTTCATGGTATTAGTCGAGTTTCAATACCTAATCATAAAGAAGAAACTATAGAAAAAATATTCCCATATTCTCTTTACGGAGTATTGTCTGATTCCCCGCCGATTTCTGAAAATATTATTTGTGGATATCACCCAAATGGATGTTCTATTCAAAGCATGCGTGGTGCTCATTTAACGAAATTTTATTTCCAGTGTCCAAATGACACAACGACAGATAGCTGGTCGGATGATGAGATATGGGATGAACTAGATCTTAGACTTGGAGTAAAAAACACAAGAGGTGATATTTTGGATAAAAAAGTAATACCTCTTAGAAGTATGGTGTGTAATAAACTACAGCATAATCGCCTATTTATAGCAGGAGACTCAGCTCATATAGTTCCTCCTACAGGAGCTAAGGGGATGAATTGTGCTATTGGTGATATTAGTGTTTTGTCTAAAGGACTTATCGACTACTTTATTAATAATGATGAGGAGTTACTCAATAATTATTCAAAAATAGCACTAAAAAGAATTTGGAAGGTAGTACGTTTCTCTTGGTGGATGACTACGACTCTTTTTCTTGATCCTAAACAAAGTCAGTTTGATACGCAAATGCAATTAGCCACTTTAGATTATCTATTTAGTTCTGAAGCAGCAATTAAATCATTTTCTGAAAATTATGCAGGATTACCGATAGAGAATCAATAAAACAGGAGTAATAGCTATAGTCTAGCTATTAGCAACCTAATATCTGGAACATTACGGGCACGTAATGTTCCATTTTTGTTATGTACGGATATCTAGAGCTAGTACTTTTACTCGGATATATGTTTAAAGATTCTCAGAGGTAAAATAAATATCCTAGAACTATGAAAAATGACTTTACAGTCCTGATTTCAAACAAAAAACAATTCGTTTCATTACTATAACTTACCAAATCAAAAATATGTTCTTGGTCTACTTGATTAGGCATAACAATATTTGGCAACCCTAAAGCCCAAAATTAGAGCCTTTATGTAGCCAAATTCTTACATATATTGCTCCAAGCAACTGCATTAACGAACCTGCAGATGTTTATGGACTAGTAGTATTATTCATTTGTGAAGATCAATAACATATTCTTACTACTAACCTGAGTTCGATTAATATTAAGGTTTTTTTTTGTAGCAAAAAAGATAGATTTTCAGTACATTAAAGTTCTGAAATTCAATTTTTTAATCTAAAAATCTATCTATGGTTTGTTATACTAACAATTACGGAAATATTTTGTGTTATCGATGAGTTTTGTAAAGAATACGATCAAATAGTTGATAAAGCTTTGCTCGGGAATCCTTCTAAACGCCCTTCAGTGATGTCTAAGAGTGAAATTATTACTATTACAGTGCTTTTTCATTTAGGTGGTTTTAGGACTTTTAAACATTTCTATATTCACTATGTCCAAAAGCATATACAAGACCAATTTCCCAAGACAGTATCCTATAATAGGTTTACAGAACTGATGCAACACAATTTAATGCCGATGACTTTGTTTTTGAAAACCTGTTGTTTAGGCGAGTGTACAGGTATTTCTTTTGTGGATTCAACTCCTATAAGGGTTTGCAAAAACAAACGTATTAAAAGGAATAGCCAATACAGGCAAATCAACCATGGGGTGGTTCTACGGTTTTAAATTACATATTGTGATCAACGATAAAGGCGAAATACTAACTTTTACCATCACACAAGCTAGTGATGATGATAGAACACCTCTAAAACAAAAACGCTTCCTAGATAAAATATTTGGAAAACTTTTTGCCGATAAAGGCTATATCGGAAAAGACTTAGCAAA
>CANLMN010000037.1 GCA_947492105.1 uncultured Aquimarina sp.
ACCTAATTACTAATTTCAAGCAAAGGTAGGTCAGAAGGTAGAGCTAGGAAAGATGTACTTGCTCGGAGCGATACGTATAAATGGTATTATTAGCCTGTAATTGTTTCCTAAACCATATTATACATCTTAATTGGATTAAAACAAAAAACTCCTTTATCATCTGACAAAGGAGTTTTTACGTATATAAAACTGTATGCTTTTAGGCTTGTCCTGTTGGCCCAAAATTCAAAGGAATAGGTGATTGTTCATAATCTTTGATTTCACCATGTGCATTTTCAAATCGGCTGACATTATCGTGTAGTGCCTTGAGAAATCTTTTTGCATGCTGGGGAGTCAAAATAATCCTGCTCTTTACTTTGGTCTTGGGTTGTCCTGGCATAATATTGACAAAATCAACAACAAATTCTGATACAGAATGATTGATAATAGCTAGGTTACTATACGTACCATCAGCAATACTTTCGTCTAATTCGATGTTCAACTGATTTTGTTTTTTTTCTTCTGCCATGATCCTTATACTTTATAAAAAAATTGACCACATTTTACAAGAAAACATGGTCAATTCTAGGTTATTCAAAAACTTAATTCATATTTACTTCTTGCTTCTTTTCCATACGTTGTTCCAATTCTTCTTTAGAACCAACGATAATGTGCTCATATGATCTCATACCTGTACCGGCTGGTATTCTATGACCTACAATCACATTCTCTTTCAATCCTTCCAAATTATCAACTTTACCACTTACCGCAGCTTCATTTAATACTTTGGTTGTTTCCTGGAACGATGCTGCAGAAATAAATGACTTAGTTTGTAGCGATGCTCTAGTAATACCTTGTAATATTGGAGTAGCAACAGCTGGTGTTACATCTCTTGCAACCACAAGATTCTTATCTTCACGTCTCATGATAGAATTTTCATCTCTCAATTCACGTGGTGTGATCAATTGACCAGCTTTAATCGTACTACTATCACCAGAATCTTCTACAACTTTTAAACCAAAAATCTTATCATTTTCTTCAATAAAATCCGCTTTATGTACCAATTGGTTTTCCAAGAAAATTGTATCTCCTGGATCATTGATTCGTACTTTACGCATCATCTGACGTACCACTACCTCAAAATGCTTATCATTGATTTTTACTCCCTGTAGACGATATACCTCTTGTACCTCATTGACCAAATATTGCTGAACTGCCGATGGTCCCTTAATTTTCAAGATATCTTCTGGAGTTATAGAGCCATCAGATAATGGCACTCCTGCACGTACGTAATCATTTTCTTGAACAAGAATCTGATTTGACAGTTTTACCAGATATTTTTTGATTTCCCCAAACTTGGATTCGATGATAATCTCTCTATTACCACGTTTGATCTTTCCAAAAGAAACTACACCATCAATCTCACTTACTACAGCAGGATTCGATGGGTTACGAGCTTCGAACAATTCGGTAACTCGTGGTAGACCTCCTGTAATATCCCCAGCTTTTGCGGACTTACGAGGAATCTTCACCAAGATTTTACCCACTTTGATCTTATCACCATCATCAATCATTAAATGCGCTCCTACTGGAAGGTTATAAGAACGAATCACTTCATCCCCATTTCCTATAATATGCAGCGTAGGAATCAATTTCTTATTTCTAGATTCCGAAATTACTTTTTCTTGGAATCCAGTTTGTTCATCAATTTCTACCTGGTAGGTCACACCTTGTTCGATATTCTCATATTTGATCTTACCAGCAAACTCCGAAATAATAACACCATTATATGGATCCCATTGGCATACTACTGTATCAGCGTCTACCATATCTCCGTCTTTGATAAAGATCTGCGAACCATAAGGTACTACATTGGTACTTAAAACAATACCTGACTTCTCATCATACACTTTCAACTCAGAAGTACGTGAGATCACAATCTCTGCTTCATTACCATCTGTATCTTCTCCGGTTACCGTTTTTAAATCTTCGATTTCGGCTCTACCTTTGAATTTGGTGATCAATTTATTTTCTTCAGAAATGTTACCTGCAATTCCTCCCACGTGGAAGGTACGCAAAGTCAACTGTGTTCCTGGTTCTCCAATAGACTGTGCTGCTACAACACCAACAGCTTCTCCACGTTGTACCGTTTTTCCGGTAGCAAGGTTACGCCCATAGCATTTGACACATATCCCGCGTTTTGCTTCACAAGATAACGCAGACCGTACTTCAACACTTTCAATTGGTGCCTCTTCAATCTTTTTCATCATGATCTCATCGATCTCCACTCCACTTTCTACTAATAGCTCTTGTGTTACTGGATTAATGACGTCGTTGAGCGCTGTTCTACCAAGAATACGTTCTCCTAATGATTCTACTATTTCTTCATTTTTCTTTAGAGCAGATACTTCTACCCCTCTCAAGGTACCACAATCTTCTGTATTGACGATCACATCCTGTGATACATCCACTAAACGTCGTGTCAAGTATCCTGCATCTGCCGTTTTCAATGCCGTATCTGCAAGACCTTTACGTGCACCGTGTGTCGAGATAAAATATTCAAGAATTGACAAACCTTCTTTAAAGTTAGAAAGAATTGGATTTTCAATAATCTCGCCTCCACCAGAGTTAGATTTCTTCGGCTTAGCCATCAAACCACGCATACCCGTCAACTGACGAATCTGCTCTTTTGATCCCCTTGCTCCAGAGTCAAGCATCATATACACGGAATTAAATCCTTGCTGATCCTCACTAATATTTTTCATCGATAACTCTGTTAACTCAGAGTTCGTTGTGGTCCAGATATCAATAACTTGATTATATCGCTCATTATTCGTAATAAGTCCCATATTATAGTTTCCGATAATGCCATCAACCTTCTTGTTAGCTTCTTCAATCATCGCTCCTTTAGCTTCTGGAATAATGATATCCCCCAAACTAAAAGACAATCCACCTCTAAAGGCAAATCCATAACCTAGCCCTTTGATCTCATCCAAGAATGCTGCCGTTTCTGGTACACCTGTAACTTTCAAAATATCTCCAATAATATCACGAAGTGCTTTCTTGGTCAATACTTGATTGATGAAACCTGCTTTTTCAGGTACTTTTTCATTAAATAATACACGACCCGTTGTCGTTTCGATGATCTGATATACTAATTCACCAGCGTCATTAAAATCCTTTGCTCTAATCTTGATGTTTGCATTAATATCCAAACGTTTTTCATTATGAGCAATAACAACCTCTTCTGCAGAATAGAAGGTCAATCCTTCACCTTTTACAGGATGTTCTGGTGTTGATTTACGAGACTTAGTCATATAATAAAGTCCCAAGACCATATCCTGCGATGGTACAGTTACCGGAGAACCATTGGCTGGATTCAAGATATTATGAGAAGCCAACATGAGCAATTGTGATTCCAAAATAGCTTCTGGTCCTAAAGGTAGGTGCACCGCCATTTGATCTCCATCAAAATCCGCATTAAATGCCGTACATACTAATGGATGTAATTGAATCGCTTTTCCTTCGATAAGTTTTGGTTGAAATGCTTGAATTCCTAAACGGTGAAGCGTAGGAGCACGGTTCAACAGTACCGGATGTCCTTTCAATACATTTTCCAAAATATCCCATACAACAGGTTCTTTTCTGTCTATGATTTTCTTAGCAGATTTTACCGTTTTGACAATCCCTCTTTCAATCAGCTTTCTGATTACAAAAGGCTTATACAATTCGGCTGCCATATCTTTTGGCAATCCACATTCAAATAATTTTAATTCTGGTCCTACAACAATTACCGAACGTGCTGAATAATCCACACGTTTACCCAATAAGTTTTGACGGAAACGACCTTGTTTACCTTTCAATGAATCAGAAAGAGATTTTAAAGGTCTATTAGATTCCGTTTTTACTGCAGAAGACTTACGAGTGTTATCAAATAAGGAATCCACAGATTCTTGTAACATACGTTTTTCATTACGTAAAATCACCTCTGGAGCCTTGATTTCCACCAAACGCTTCAAACGATTGTTACGTATGATCACACGACGATAAAGATCATTCAAATCAGAAGTTGCAAAACGACCTCCATCCAATGGCACCAATGGACGCAATTCTGGTGGAATCACCGGAATTACTTTCATGATCATCCATTCCGGTAGATTTTCACGATTCTTATTTGCATCTCTCAAAGCTTCTACTACTTGTAGTCTTTTCAAGGCCTCTGTCTTACGCTGCTTTGATGTTTCGTTATTTGCCTTGTGACGCAATTCATACGAAAGCTCATTCAAGTCAATACGTCTTAGCAATTCTATAAGACACTCTGCTCCCATCTTTGCCAAGAACTTATTTGGATCAGAATCGTCCAAATATTGATTCTCTTGCGGCAAGGTATCTATGATATTCAAATACTCTTCCTCGGTAAGGAAGTCCATTTTTTGAATAGATTCACCCTGCTCATTTTTGGCTATACCAGGTTGAATTACTACGTAACGCTCGTAATAAATAATCATATCCAATTTCTTGGATGGCAATCCTAATAAATATCCTATTTTGTTTGGTAATGAACGAAAATACCAGATATGTGCTACTGGAACAACCAAGTTGATGTGTCCAACGCGATCTCTACGTACTTTTTTCTCTGTTACCTCTACACCACAACGATCACAAATAATCCCCTTGTAGCGTATTCTTTTATATTTTCCACAAGCACATTCAAAATCCTTTACAGGACCGAAAATACGCTCACAAAATAAACCATCACGTTCTGGTTTGTGTGTTCGATAATTGATCGTTTCTGGTTTTAAGACTTCACCTCTTGACTCTGCCAAAACAGACTCAGGAGAAGCTAAACCAATAGAGATTCTATTAAATCTCTTTACCGCATTCTTATCATTATTTCTAGCCATAATGCTGTATTATTAATAGTGTTGTAAAATGGGCTTTTTTTTTAAAACCCTGAGAGGAAGTTAAAAAACCTGTTCCCCTTGCCACTGCATGAGGAACAGATCATTTTTATTCTTCTAATCTGATATCCAAACCAAGACCTTTCAATTCATGCATTAATACATTAAAAGATTCTGGTAATCCAGGTTCTGGCATTGGTTCTCCTTTTACAATACTTTCGTATGTCTTGGCTCTACCAATTACATCATCAGATTTAACAGTCAATATCTCACGTAATGTACTAGACGCTCCATAAGCCTCTAATGCCCAAACTTCCATTTCTCCGAAACGCTGTCCTCCAAATTGCGCCTTACCACCAAGTGGTTGTTGCGTAATCAATGAGTACGGTCCAATAGAACGAGCATGCATCTTATCATCAACCATATGCCCTAGTTTCAGCATATAAATCACTCCAACTGTTGCTGGTTGATCAAAACGCTCTCCTGTACCACCATCATGCAAGTACGTATGACCAAATCTTGGAATACCCGCCTCGTCTGTCAACTCATTAATTTGATCCAAAGTAGCTCCATCAAAGATTGGTGTTGCATACTTGCGACCTAATTTTTGACCTGCCCATCCAAGAACTGTTTCATAAATCTGACCAATATTCATACGCGATGGTACCCCTAGTGGATTCAATACGATATCAACTGGAGTTCCGTCTTCCAAGAAAGGCATATCTTCTGCACGTACAATACGCGCTACAATACCTTTATTTCCGTGACGTCCTGCCATTTTATCACCTACCTTTAACTTACGTTTTTTGGCGATATAAACTTTGGCAAGTTTGATAATACCAGCTGGCAATTCATCTCCGACAGAAATAGTAAATTTCTCTCTTCTTAAATTCCCTTGTAGATCATTTTCCTTAATCTTATAATTATGGATCAAGTCCGCAACCAATTTGTTGACATCGTCATCCATGGTCCATTGCCCCTTGGTAAGGTGCGCGTAATCATCTACACTATTCAACATTTTTAGAGAGTACTTTTTACCTTTTGGTAAAACTTCTTCTCCTAAGTCATTTTGTACACCTTGTGAAGTCTTACCTCCAACAATGACAAAAAGTTTATCTATAAGTTGTGTACGTAGCGTCTCAAATTTAGCTTCATAAGATTGTTCCAAGATAGAAATATCTTCCTTATCCTGTGCTCTCTTACGCTTATCCTTGATTGCACGTGCAAAAAGTTTTTTATCAATAACGACACCACGTAATGATGGCGATGCTTTTAGAGAAGCATCTTTTACATCACCTGCTTTATCACCAAAAATGGCACGTAACAACTTTTCTTCTGGAGTTGGATCACTTTCTCCTTTAGGTGTAATTTTTCCGATCAAAACATCACCAGGTTTCACCTCTGCTCCGATACGTATCATCCCATTTTCATCGAGATCTTTGGTAGCCTCTTCCGAAACATTAGGAATATCATTAGTCAATTCTTCATTACCTAATTTGGTATCTCGAACCTCTAATGAATACTCATCGATATGAATAGATGTAAAAATATCATCACGAACAACTTTTTCAGAAATTACGATAGCATCCTCAAAGTTATATCCCTTCCATGGCATAAATGCCACTTTCATATTTCTACCCAAAGCTAATTCTCCATCTTCGGTAGCATATCCTTGACATAGCACTTGTCCTTTGGATACACGATCTCCTACAGATACTATAGGTTTCAAATTGATAGAAGTTCCTTGATTCGTTTTACGGAATTTGATGAGTTTATACGTCTTGGAATCACTATCAAAGCTTACCATACGCTCCTCTTCGGATCTATCGTATTTTATAGAAATTTCATTTGCATCTACATATTCTACTTCACCATCACGTTCTGCGTTTATCAATACTCTAGAATCAGACGCTACTTGGCGTTCTAATCCTGTACCAACGATCGGCGCATCCACACGTAAAAGTGGTACCGCCTGACGCATCATGTTTGATCCCATCAATGCCCTGTTTGCATCATCATGTTCCAAGAAAGGAATCAATGAAGCCGATATTGACGAAATCTGATTTGGTGCAACATCCGTATAATGTACACTAGAAGAATCCACTACTGGAAAATCTCCCTCCATACGAGCAATAACTTTGTCCGCAGTAATGGTACCATCCTCATTCATTGGAATGTTTGCCTGAGCAATCAATTTTTCCTCTTCCTCCTCGGCACTCAAATAAATAGGTTCATCTTCTAAATTAACCTGTCCATTATTTACTTTTCTATACGGTGTCTCTATGAATCCCATTCCGTTAACCTTTCCATACACAGAAAGAGAAGATATCAATCCAATATTTGGACCTTCTGGAGTTTCAATAGGACACAAACGACCATAATGCGTATAATGTACATCACGAACCTCGAATCCAGCACGTTCTCTAGATAGACCTCCTGGTCCAAGAGCTGATAATCTACGCTTGTGCGTGATCTCTGCTAATGGATTTGTTTGATCCATAAATTGAGATAACTGATTTGTTCCAAAAAATGAATTAATAACAGAAGACAATGTCTTTGCATTAATCAAATCAATTGGTGTAAACACTTCGTTATCTCTAACATTCATCCGCTCACGGATCGTACGCGCCATACGTGCCAAACCAACACCAAACTGCTGCGATAATTGCTCACCTACCGTACGAACACGTCTATTAGAAAGGTGATCAATATCATCAATCTCCGCTTTGGAGTTGATCAATTCGATCAAGTACTTAATAATAGTTATGATATCTTCTTTGGTAAGCACCTGCTTATCCATCGCGATATCCAAACCTAATTTTTTATTCATTCTATAACGACCAACTTCACCTAAGTTATAACGTTGATCCGAAAAGAATAATTTGTCAATAATACCACGTGCAGTTTCCTCATCTGGCGGTTCTGCATTACGTAATTGACGATATATATGTTCTACTGCCTCTTTTTCAGAATTCGTAGGATCTTTTTGTAGCGTATTATGGATAATGGCATAATCTCCTTTGTCATTATCTTCTTTGTGTAAAAGAATCGTTTTTACACCTGTTTCAAGAATTTCTTCAAGATTTTCTTTATCTAAAACTGTATCACGATCTAATACGATCTCATTACGTTCTATAGATACAACTTCTCCTGTATCCTCATCCACAAAGTCCTCGTGCCATGTATTCAATACACGTGCAGCAAGTTTTCGTCCCTGTACTTTCTTCAGACTGGCTTTTGATACCTTGACCTCTTCTGCTAGGTCAAATATTTCCAAGATATCTTTATCTCTTTCAAATCCAATTGCTCTAAAGAGTGTTGTAACAGGTAATTTCTTTTTTCTATCGATATAGGCGTACATTACACTATTTATATCGGTAGCAAATTCTATCCATGATCCTTTAAAAGGAATTACTCTGGCAGAATATAATTTTGTTCCATTTGCATGAAAAGATTGTCCAAAGAAAACCCCTGGTGATCTGTGTAACTGAGAAACGACTACCCGTTCTGCTCCGTTGATACAGAACGTACCACTAGGTGTCATATATGGGATCGTTCCAAGATATACATCTTGTACAATTGTTTCAAAATCCTCATGTTCAGGATCTGTACAATATAATTTGAGACGTGCTTTCAACGGCACGCTATATGTAAGTCCCCTTTCGATACATTCTTGTAACGTGTATCGTGGTGGATCCACGAAATAGTCAATAAATTCTAAAACAAATTGATTACGAGTATCCGTAATCGGAAAGTTCTCCATAAAAGTGTGATACAACCCTTCATCACCCCTTTCTTCGGATTTGGTTTCCAGTTGGAAAAAATCCTGGAAAGATTTGATCTGGATATCTAGGAAATCTGGATAGTCAGGTCTGTTTTTCACAGAAGAGAAATTCAATCTTTCAGTTTGCGCTGCTAACATCAATGGACGGAATTAAATTAAAATTATAAAAATGTAGTGCGTGTTTATAACACGTTTCAGAAATAATATAAGCAACCATTACAGTTCCTTTTGTAAAGTACATTAAACTTCTATTTCTGAAGAATTAATGTCATTGCAATATCACCAAAGTAATATATACACAAAATGGTTTAGACCTTGAAGCAACGCTTCAGGTCTAAACCTTTATTCTGTTCTAAAAAAAGCTTACTTCAGCTCTACTTCAGCTCCAGCTTCTTCTAATTGAGTTTTTAATGCTTCAGCTTCGTCTTTAGCAATTCCTTCTTTGATCGCACTTGGTGCATCATCAACAAGTCCTTTTGCTTCTTTAAGACCAAGACCAGTAAGTTCTTTAACAAGTTTTACAACCGCTAATTTAGAACCACCTGCAGCTTTAAGAATAACATCGAATTCAGTTTTTTCTTCAGCAGCATCTCCACCAGCACCTCCGGCAGCAGCAACAGCAACAGCTGCAGCAGCAGGCTCGATACCATACTCGTCTTTTAATATTGTAGCTAATTCATTAACTTCTTTTACTGTTAAATTAACTAATTGTTCTGCGAAATCTTTCAAATCTGCCATTTTCTATCGTTTTAAAATGTTTTTTACTTAAATATAATTGTTAAAAAGTGCGTACTACTTTGGATTATCCTTCTTTCTCGGATAATGTTTTGATGATACCTGCTAATTTACCTCCACTAGATTTCAATGCAGAAACTACATTCTTAGCTGGTGACTGTAATAGACCGATGATATCTCCGATCACCTCTTCTTTAGACTTAATCTCTACCAATGCATCAAGATTTTCATCTCCAACATAAATAGCTTCCGCTATAAAAGCACCTTTTAGAAGTGGTTTTTCAGATTTCTTACGAAACTCTTTTATCACTTTTGCAGGAGCATTACCTGTTTCTGCAAACATGATTGATGTATTACCTTTTAAAGTTTCTGGAAGCTCTCCAAAATCCTTATCAGACTTTTCCATTGCTTTGGCAAGCAATGTATTTTTTACTACACTTAGAGACACATTTGCTTTAAAGCATGCTCTACGTAGGTTTGAAGTTACTCCTGCATCCAATCCTGATATATCAGCTAAATAGATATTTGAGTTCTCGGCTAATTGAGCAGTTAAGTCTTCAATTACTTGTGATTTTTCTTCTCTTGTCATAATCTAATATCTTAACTTAATTATCCTGCTAAACCTTTAGATTCAATTTCTATACTAGGACTCATTGTACTAGATATATAAACTGACTTAATATATATTCCTTTTGATGTTTGAGGCTTCAACTTCACTAAAGTTGATAATAATTCTTGTGCATTACCTACGATCTTATCCGCACTAAAAGAAGATTTTCCTATAGCAGCGTGTACGATACCAGTCTTATCCACTTTAAAATCGATCTTACCTGCTTTAACATCAGATACTGCTTTGGCTACATCCATAGTTACAGTTCCCGTTTTTGGATTTGGCATCAACCCTCTCGGCCCTAGCACTCGTCCTAACGGTCCTAATTTACCCATAACACTTGGCATTGTGATTATGACATCAACATCTGTCCATCCGCTTTTGATCTTATCAAGATACTCATCTAATCCAACGAAATCAGCTCCAGCTTCCTTCGCCTCTGCTTCTTTATCTGGAGTTACCAATGCTAATACTTTGACATCTTTACCAGTACCATGTGGCAATGTTACTACCCCACGAACCATTTGATTAGCCTTACGTGGATCTACATTCAAACGTACAGCCAAATCTACAGAAGCATCAAAATTCGTTGTTGTTACTTCTTTAACTAATGCAGAAGCTTCTTCTATAGAATATGCTTTATTCGCATCCACTTTAGCACGTGCTTCCTTTTGCTTTTTTGTTACTTTTCCCATTGTCTTAACTCTTTATGCTATTAAAATGGCGCTTGCCCCTTTACGGTTACACCCATAGAGCGCGCAGTACCCGCGATCATTTTCATTGCAGACTCAACGGTAAAAGCGTTCAAATCAGGCATTTTATCTTCTGCGATTGTTCTAATCTGATCCCAAGTAACAGCTGCTACTTTTTTTCGATTAGGCTCTCCTGATCCCTTTTTTGTTTTTGCTGCTTCCATTATTTGTACAGCTGCTGGAGGAGTCTTAATGACAAAATCAAAAGATTTGTCTTTGTACACGTTAATTACCACCGGTAATACCTTACCAGATTTATCTTGTGTTCTACCATTGAATTGCTTACAGAATTCCATGATATTTACTCCGGCAGCACCTAAAGCAGGGCCAACAGGTGGGGACGGATTAGCCGCTCCACCACGTACTTGTAATTTTACAACCTTACTTATTTCTTTTGCCATTTTTCTTGTTTTAAAAAAGAATCACTCTTCATGTGGAAGCAGTTCGAGTAATTCTAACTTATATTAAATGTAACACTTGATTAACTTAATTGCCACGTTAAACTTTCTCTACCTGCATATAGCTCAACTCTAATGGTGTTTTACGACCAAAGATCTTAACCATTACCTCAAGTTTACGTTTTTCTTCATTTACTTTTTCTACAGTACCATTAAATCCATTAAATGGTCCATCAATAACCTTGATCGTCTCTCCTACTGTAAAAGGTATTGCAACATTATCTGTTTTTACAGCTAATTCATCAACCTTTCCTAACATTCTATTAATCTCTGCTTTTCTCAAAGGTACTGGATCTCCACCTTTAACCTCTCCCAAAAAGCCTATCACCCCATTTATTGATTTGATGATATGAGGTATCTCTCCAGACAGATTAGCTTGAATCATCACATATCCTGGAAAATAAACTCTTTCTTTATTTACCTTTTTTCCATTGCGAATCTGTACAACCTTCTCTGTTGGAACTAAAATTTGTTCAATAAAATCTTCGAGTCCCATATGCGATATCTCACGCTCTATATACTCTTTAATTTTATTTTCTTGTCCACTAACAGCACGAACTACGTACCATTTTTTTGTACTATTACTTGTTTCTGTCATAGCAATATTATGATTTAACCCATTTAAAATATTGCTCAATTACATTACTGAATGCCGTATCAACACCCCAGATCGCCAATGAGAAAATCACAGAAAACACCACTACTACTAATGTGTAGCGCTGTGCTTCAGCCCAAGGAGTCCAAGTAACATGATTTTTTAACTCGTTATATGATTCTGATACGTAATTGATTAATCCAGCCATTGTTTTTAGTATTTACAACTGTTCGAAGACTCTCCACATAATTCATTGTAGAAAATCTTCGAACAGTTTAATTATAAAAAGCTTTATTACTAAAACTTACTATATTCTTGCACGGGTTGAGGGACTCGAACTCTCGACACCTGGTTTTGGAGACCAGTGCTCTACCAACTGAGCTAAACCCGTAGCTATAAAATCAAGGCATCTCTTATTCTGTCGAACAACAGATACCTGTGATTTATTTTATATTACTTCTTTTAGAAATTAATCTAAAATTTCAGTTACTTGTCCTGCACCTACAGTTCTACCACCTTCACGGATAGCGAAACGTAAACCTACATTCATTGCAATAGTCTGAATAAGATCAACTGTAATAGTTAAGTTATCTCCAGGCATTACCATTTCTACTCCGTCAGGCAATGCAATAGTACCAGTTACATCGGTAGTACGTACATAGAACTGTGGACGATAATTGTTATGGAATGGAGTATGACGTCCACCTTCTTCTTTTTTCAAGATATAAACCTCTGCTTTGAATTTTTTGTGTGGAGTTACAGATCCTGGCTTAGTAATTACCATACCACGAGAAATCTGCGTTTTTTCAATACCTCTCAAAAGTATTCCTGCATTATCTCCAGCCTCACCTCTATCAAGGATTTGACGGAACATTTCAATACCAGTAATAGTAGAAGTTAATTTCTCAGCTCCCATACCGATAATCTCAACAGGATCTCCTGTATTAGCAATACCAGTTTCGATACGACCAGTCGCTACAGTACCACGACCAGTAATAGAGAATACATCTTCTATTGGCATCAAGAAATCTTTGTCAATCTCACGTAATGGCTCTTCGATCCAAGCATCAACTTGTGCCATAAGCTCTAATACTGTATCAACCCACTTTTGCTCACCATTCAAAGCTCCAAGAGCTGAACCAGCGATCACAGGACCATTATCACCGTCATATTCGTAGAAAGAAAGCAAATCTCTGATTTCCATTTCTACCAATTCTAACAACTCTTCATCATCCACCATATCCACTTTGTTCATGAATACAACAATTCTTGGAATACCTACTTGACGTCCCAACAAGATGTGCTCACGAGTTTGAGGCATAGGACCGTCAGTCGCAGCCACCACAAGAATAGCACCATCCATCTGAGCAGCACCAGTAACCATATTCTTTACATAATCGGCGTGACCTGGACAATCTACGTGTGCATAGTGACGATTCTGAGTCTGATATTCTACGTGAGATGTATTAATAGTAATACCTCTTTCTTTTTCTTCAGGAGCGTTATCGATTTGATCGAAATCTCTTGCTTCAGAAAGACCTGCATCAGCTAATACTTTTGTAATTGCTGCGGTTAAAGTTGTTTTACCGTGATCAACGTGCCCAATAGTACCAATATTTAAGTGGGGTTTGGAACGATCAAAAGTTTCCTTTGCCATAATTAATTTATTTAATCTTAGTTATATATTAGTGTAAATTACATCCAAAACATGAGCCAACGACGAGATTTGAACTCGTGACCTCTTCCTTACCAAGGAAACGCTCTACCCCTGAGCTACGTCGGCTTTGGAGCATTTTTTGAGCGGGAGACCAGGTTCGAACTGGCGACATTCAGCTTGGAAGGCTGACGCTCTACCAACTGAGCTACTCCCGCTTTTATAATTGCAAATTTCTATCATTCATTTTTGCAACCAAAGGTCTTTTCAAATCTTCAAAAAACAAAAATTTCAAACCCCAAAAAGCACTTCAAACTCTTAACGAATTTGGTTTTTGAAATTTGAACTTCTTTACTTTTACCGAGCATACATCTTACAAAGATCTAGCCATGCTTTGTTTTGTGGGGAGAGCAGGATTCGAACCTGCGAAGTTAAAAACAACAGAGTTACAGTCTGTCCTCGTTGGCCGCTTGAGTATCTCCCCAATTTTATTCAAAAACTTTGTTACAAACTTCTGAATTGTTTAATATTTCAAAAAACAACACTGTTATCAGTGCGTTATTTTAGGCTGAAAAAAGAGCCGATGGAGGGACTCGAACCCACGACCTGCTGATTACAAATCAGCTGCTCTAGCCAGCTGAGCTACATCGGCTTTTTTACTTGTCTTTTTCAGCGTAAATAAGCCCGCTATTTCTAGCGGACTGCAAAGGTAGAGCTTTTATTTAGTTTAAAAAAACTTTTTTGCAAAAAATTTCACTAAACATGCGAATTTAATTTCTCCTTACGCTTACGCAACTGCCTCTCAAGAGAACTAACACACTCATCCACACCTTCTTCAAAGGATTTATTGGTTTTTTTGATAATAAACTCATCTCCCGGAACACTTAACAAAACTTCTGTTATTTTATTCTCTTTTGCACTTGTATTACTCACTTTCAAAAAAACATCGGCATAAATTATCTTATCGAAATGGTTCTCTAACTTATCCAACTTTTCTTGAACAAAATTCACCAACTTCTGATCTACATTAAAATTCACTGATTGCAGATTTACTTTCATAGTCCTTTACAATTAAACGGTTAAACATCATTTTGACTCTAAAGAGAAACATTGGGACAAAAAAAACTCCTAGAATCATTTCTTATTCCTAGGATGTGCATTATCATACACCTTATGAAGCTGTTTGATATTGTGATGCGTATACACCTCTGTAGACGCAAGACTGGAATGCCCAAGTAATTCTTTTACAGCATTTAGATTAGCACCTTCGTTAAGCAAATGCGTTGCAAAAGAATGACGCAATATATGCGGACTCTTTTTCTCCTTAGAAGACACCCTACTAAAATAGCCATTAATCACACGATAAACAAGCGTTTCATATATTTTACATCCTTTTTCTGTAAGCAACAAAGGAAGTCCCAAACCCTGAGACACTAAACCCTCACGAACTACAAGATATTGCCGTAACGTCTCCAAAACAGATGGCAATAATGGCACATAACGCTCTTTATTTCGCTTGCCCAATACCTTCAATTGTTTATTAGAAAAATCAATATCCGCAACCTCCAAACTAACCAACTCTGCCCTACGCATACCAGTTGCATAAAACAACTCTACAATCAACTTATCCCGCAAATCACGAAACCCCTCTCCATCCTCCAAACCATGAACCACATCAAGCACCTCTTGTTCCGAAAATGGTATTTGAATTTTCTTTGCTGTTTTTAGCGCCCGATGCTTTGCCAATGGATTCACTGAAAGTTGCTCGGTTTTTAACAAGAATTTGTAATACGCCTTTAATGAAGCTATTTTTCGATTAATACTTCGATTACTCAGGCCGCTATCCGACAAATCAATAATCCAGCGCCTAATCTGCACATAATCTGCTGTAGCAATTGCAACTACCCCAAAATGTTCTTCAAAAAAAACCGCAAAAGAACTTATGTCAGCCAAATAAGCCTGAACTGTATGCTTTGCATATTTTCTTTCTAAAGACAGGTAATCCGTGAACGCTTGAAATATTTCCATAAAAAAAACCATTAATGTCATAAAAGTACTAAACTTTTGACACTAATGGTTATATTTTATACGTATGAGAACGGAGTGTTTAGAATACTTTCAAAACATTTCGTTCCGAATACGACAAATTTGATTCTTAAAATTAAGAGTGATTCTCAATAGCTGATAACAAAAACCTATCAGACACTAAAAACTGTATCTCTCTTTACAAAGAAAACAATAACTAAAACTACATGTTACCATACGGAAACATATACAGCTTTACTTATATATCCTCTGCATCTCTTAATCTTTGAATATATTGTGCTTTTTGTATTTGTGCTCTACGCACTACAGAAGGCTTGGAAAATGCCTGACGTTTTCTCAACTGACGCATTGTTCCAGTTTTATCAAATTTTCGTTTGTAACGCTTCAGCGCTCTCTCCATATTCTCTCCGTCCTTGATTGGTATAATTAACATAGATGTTCCTCCTTTCTTTTAAAATTCTTACTTACTTAAATCAAACGCCACTTTGGTTCGTTACGCCAAGCTTATACATTTCATTTAAATCAGGCTGCAAATATACAGATAATAAAACTACCTGCAATCAATTATTTCAAAATATTTCGCGCAATAACTAACTTCTGAATTTCTGTTGTTCCCTCACCTATGGTACAAAGTTTTGCATCTCTGTAAAATTTCTCTACAGGAAAATCTTTGAGATATCCATAACCTCCATGAATCTGTATAGCCTCCGTTGCTACTCGCACGCACATCTCACTTGCATACATTTTACTCATGGCGCCTAATTTTGTCATACCGCGACCTTCATTTTTCAAAAACGCCGCCTTGTGAAGCAACACCTCGGATGCTTCTATCTCTGTAGCCATATCTGCTAACTTGAATGATATCCCTTGAAATTGACTTATAGGCTTACCAAACTGCTCACGTTCCTTAGAATACTTAAGCGCAGCCTCAAAAGCTCCTTTTGCCACTCCTACAGATAATGCACCTATAGAAATTCGACCTCCATCCAACACCTTCATGGACTGAACAAAACCTTCTCCTACTTCTCCTAATATATTGGCTGCAGGAACACGACAATCTTCAAAAATTAACTCTGCAGTTTCGCTTGCGCGCATACCTAATTTATCCTCTTTTTTACCTGCCGTAAAGCCTGGGGTTCCTTTTTCTATAACAAAAGCAGTCATTCCGTGAGAATCTCCTTTCTCACCTGTACGTACAATCACCACAGCAATATCTCCCGATTTGCCATGAGTTATAAAATTTTTTGCACCATTAAGCACATAATAATCTCCATCCTTGACCGCAGTAGTATTCATTCCACCCGCATCACTTCCGGTATTATGCTCTGTAAGTCCCCATGCACCTATCAACTCCCCTGTTGCCAACCTTGGAATCCATTGCTGTTTTTGTTCTTCTGTTCCAAAAGTCAGAATATGATTCGTACATAAAGAATTATGTGCTGCCACAGAAAGCCCTATAGACGGATCTACTTTTGATATCTCTTCAATAATTGCTATGTACTCGTGGTAACCTAATCCGGATCCTCCCAGAGATTCTGGAACTAAAATCCCCATAAACCCTAACTCTCCGGCTTTTTTCAATACTTCTATTGGAAAAGTCTGCGCCTCATCCCATTCCATCACATGAGGCCTTATATATTTTTCGGCAAAATCTTTGGCAGATTGTGCTACCATCTTTTGCACTTCAGAATAATCAAAATCCATAACTATTTCTTAATATTTTTTTGAACAATTCTTGTTATATTTTTACATACAATGCTATCCTAGCTACTTTACCTATTGGAAAGTCTTCAATTTGATCCAATTCATCAAAGGATTTAATCTTACCGTTTTCTTTAATAAAATCTCGTAGTGCTAATGCCATCTCAAAATCAAAATAAGGCACCGTCATTAGTTCTTGTACCGAAGCGGTATTAATATCTAAAAGTTTACCGATACCCTTCTCCTTTACTGTATACAAAGATAACACCTTCTTCCTTTGTTTTGGGTATAAACCATAAACATCTTCTAACTGTATATCATCTACAAAACCCCCTAAACTATTCCGATAATCGACCACTCTCTGGGCTATAAAATCAGGTAATCCTACAACTTCTTGAAGTACAGAAGCCGTAACAAGATTGAGATCTGATTTTTGAGCCCACGACTTGCTTCCACTAGGAGTGTCGCTTTTATTACTTTTAGCTGTTTTTATTTGAGGAAATTTGAAGAGTGGTGCCAGCTCTTTTAATAAAGAATCCGAAACACCGCTAACCTCTTGGAACTCTTGAGAAGAATTTATCCATTTACCACCTGTTCTGAAAGAATGTATTTTATCTAAAGCCTTGGGAGAAATCCCCAAAACATATCCTTTGTAGTCGGAAATAAAGTTCGGATTAAATTGCTTTTGCTTGTATTGCTCATTTCGTGCTACTTGTTCTTTTTTCAAGATGCTCAGTGCATCTTCATACACTTCTAAAACTACTAAATCATCCGAAATAGCATCCCCCTTTGGTTCTAAAAGAAAGATCGCAGTACATAAAACACTAATACCAATAAACAAACTGAAAACGCCGTTTCGAAAACGTCGGTGAATATTAAAATACGTTAGAAATCCATTACTCATTTTTTAAACACACAACGCGCCAACCACTACCAGCTGTTATATTTCTTTTATTTTGGACAAATATCGATTAAGTTGTTTCTTAACCACAGGAAATAGTAGAAACAATCCGACCATATTAGGAAAGATCATTGCAAAAATCATGGAATCAGAGAAACTCCAAATAGACCCCATATTTGCTGCAGCACCGATCACTATAAAAACTAAAAACAAGAACTTATACGTTAAATCCATCACCTTGCCTTTGCCAAACAAAAATTTCCAAGATTGAATTCCATAATACGACCAAGAAATCATTGTAGAGACTGCAAATAACACAACGGCAATAGTCAAAAAGACATTAGAATATGGAATGTACTGTGCAAAAGCCATTGAGGTAATTCCTGCTCCTTCATAAGAAACGCCATCAATCAAAACAGCTCCGCTTCCGTCCCCCCCATATTCAAAGGCGCCTCCAAAATTAAAAATAATAATAACTAAAGCTGTCATTGTACAAATTACTACGGTATCAATAAATGGCTCTAATAATGCTACCAACCCTTCTGAGGCAGAATATTTTGTTCTCACCGCAGAGTGCGCAATGGAAGCCGATCCTGCACCTGCTTCATTAGAAAAACACGCTCTTTGAAAACCAATTAACAACACTCCAAAAACTCCTCCCAAACCTGCTTGAGGCGTAAATGCTTGAGAAAATATCAAACCAAAAGCATTGTCAATCAATGAAAAATTAGTCAATATAATATACAAACATGCTATGATGTATAACAACGCCATGAAAGGCACTACTTTTTCTGTAACCGCTGCTATTCTTTTGATTCCACCAATAATGATTATCCCTACGATAATCGCCAGAATCACTCCAATAATCGTCCCTGCACTTTCACTCTCTAATCCCATCAGCTCTTTAATAACTATAGTAGCCTGATTTGATTGCGCAGCATTACCTCCTCCAAAAGAGCCTCCAATACAAAAAACTGCAAATAAACCTGCGACAATTTTCCCCAAGGTCACAAAGCCTTTATCTTTGAGTCCTTTACTAATATAATACATAGGCCCTCCATATATAGTACCATCACTTCCTACATCACGATACTGAACTCCTAGTGTACATTCTACAAACTTGGTAGACATCCCCAAAAGTCCACAAACAATCATCCAAAAGGTAGCTCCTGGCCCTCCCAAAGCAATGGCCAATGCTACTCCTGCTATATTCCCATTACCCACAGTACCTGAAACTGCAGTAGCCAAAGCTTGAAAATGCGAAACCTCACCTTCTTGAGACTCATCTTTAATCGTATCGGGCAAATCTCCCTCTACTACATTGACTGCTATTTTATCTTCTACACCATGATTTTCTATGTCATCATATTTTCCTCTAACAACATTAATCGCTGTAGGAAATTTTCTGATATTTATAAATCCAAAATAAATCGTAAAAAACAATGCACTGACAACTAATAAAATTATCACAAACGGCACGCCACCAATAGTAAAAAAGATGACACCACTAAAAAACTCTGAAACTGGAGCAAAAGCTTCATCAATTTTTTGATCCAAGCCTTTTTCGACTGTTTCTTGTGCAAATGTTATGGACGGAATTAGTATAGTTAGGAGTAAAAGAAGAAATTTCTTCATAATGATACTAGTATTTATTTAGAGATGTAAAAGTGAATACCATTCATCTAAAAAATGGTATGATTAAGCAAGATGGTAAAAAAAAAGCTTGTTTACAAAAGTATCACCACAAACCTGTCTTTAAAATCAAAGACAAACATTACGACGCACTCCAAAAGCAATAAATCAAAACACTAAAAAACAGAACCCTACAAGAAAAACCCTCTTATTACTATTGAGATTCTTGCAAGATTACATCATCTATTTTAACTAATAATTAGCATCTTCAAGTTAGCCCAAACTCGATATTTAGTGATTGTATTTGTTCTGGCCTGCCTAATACCACAATTTTTGAGTTAGGTTTCAACACCGTATCAGCCTCTGGATTTACAATATATTCACCTTCTACTGTTTTATATCCTATAATAGTACAACCCGTTTTGGACCGCATATCGATATCTCGAATTGTACGTTCGTGGGTATTCTCAAACATATCCTCAAAAGAGATTTCTTCTATATTAATAGATCCTTTACCAACTAAAGACAGGTTATCCAAAAACTCAATTAAATCTGGCACCACCACCAATGAGGCCATATGATCTCCACCAATGCGATCCGGCATAATCACATTATCCGCTCCAGCCAGCCGTAGTTTCTTATAGGATGTATCCTGCGAAGCCCGACTTATTATTTTCAGCCCTTTGTTAAGCTGTCTAGAAGAAAGCACGATAAACAAATTATCAGCATCTTCGGGTAATGTGCAAATGACGCAAGATGCCTTCTTGATACCTGCTTCTACCAAAGTTTCGTCTTCGGTTGCATTTCCTTCCAAAAAAAGCAAATCATCACTACTGTATCGCTGGATTAGCTCTTTGCTATTATCTATAACCACAAAAGGTTTTCCGTATGCTAGCAGCTTATCAGCTGCTTGCTTTCCATTACGCCCATATCCAACGATAATAATATGCTGTTCTAATTTATCTATCATCTTCTGTGTTTTTTTCCGCTTGAACTCTTCTGAATTCGTTTTACTAAAAATATACTCTGTAATTACCGAAACGCTATAAGCAAAAATAACGACACTGGTAATAATCATAAAAACCGTAAAAAGCTTGGACGCCTGATCCAAAGGAGCTACTTCTCCAAATCCTACAGTGGACACCGTTATTACGGTCATATATAATGCATCTACCCAAGAGTAATTTGAAAAAAAACGAAAACCTAACACCCCAATAATCAACACTGTAACCAACAGCACGAAGGCTAAGTATATTTTTTTTGTGAGTATTTTATGCATAAAACACGATGATTATAATAAAATTCTAAATATCAAATACAGAGGTACGCTTGGTATAAACCAAATCTTTTAATTTGAGCCAAAAAGCTAGTGTAAGATAGATTACAAACCCTAATCCTGCGGTTGCAAAGGTTGCATAGATAAAGAACAATCGAACACTTTTTGCACGCATTCCTAACCGATCTCCAAGACGAGAAGAAACATAGAAGCCATTGCGCTCAAAAAAATAACGAATATTATAGATCGTATTACTCATCAAAAAAAGTTTTTTTACTCATAACTCTTCTTTTACCATTTTGAATTAACTAAAGACTCATAATCCACTCCTTTTTGTTCTATTTTTTTTACTCAAAAACTAAACCGAAGCCACGGTTATGTTTCAATTTTATCGCTTAAACTACCCAAAATTAGTTCCAATTGTTGTAGCTAACAATTACATCTTTAAGAGTATTACGTCAAATATAGCTTATCCATTGTACTTTTTTTACCTAACTAAGGTACTAAAAAAGATCGAAGACATAGACTAAGTTTTATTTTTGCGACAATAGATGATTCCCAATTGCACATTGCATACATGCATTAGTATCACAATATTTTTTCTTGAGTTGAACTATGGCTTGGGAATGCATTGCATTTAGGCTCTCTATCCCCAAAGTATTAAACTTATCAATAATTCCATTTTTTTCGGCTCCTATAGCCTCTACAAATTGCAAAATGATATTTTCTGAATTTTTCCCTATGTGTTTTTCATAACAAAAACGTAGTGGAATGATCGTATTAATCAAAAGCAGATCAATAAAAGAACGTGTCAGTTTCTTTTTACGTTTTGTTGATTTTTTTTCAAACGTATAATGTGTTTCCCAAAATACAGATGTGGTAACATCAAAAATTTTGTAAAAAGCTTCTATCGTTTTGCATTCCATCAACTCTGTAAACAATTTATTCGTATTAAAATACAAATTTGCCAATTGTGATAATCGAATCGTCGGAAAGTTTGGTGGTCTAAGTCTAAAAAATTGCACAGGCAATACTCCAGATGCATCTAGTTGATATTTATGCTTCTGATACTCGTACCTCAGTCTAAGATCCTCAAAATAAGGCTCTTCAACAACTCCATCTAATAATCCGGCCTGACCAAAAAGCAGTGCTTCCAATTCTTCTACACTATCACTACATTTTCTGATGACAGAAAATTCTAATGAAGATCCTAGACTCCTAAAAGCATCCCCATTAACTACCAGTCCAAAGTTTTTTGTCAATAACTGAAATAGCACGGTTTCCCAGTCATTATGCGTTGTTGCTAACAATGTTTCAATCTGCGTACTCTTTTGCTCCAACCGCTCAAAATACAGTCGTTCTTTCCAGTGATTAATCAAAAAAGCAGGAACATCTTGTAATTGAGTATCACAATTGATCCATTTTGGAGTGGGTTTATCTAAGAGTTTTTTGTAGTTCTCTAGCACCAGTACATCAACTATTTCTTTGAGCACCACTGTAGGGATCACTGTTCCATCTTTGCGAAACACATCTATATCATGCTCCCAAACTAGATGCAAAATTACATTATCATAAGCAGGATCAACCTCGTGATGATGGGCATACCAATCACTAGACTTGAGGTGTATCTCTACATTACCAGCCCATTGTTGATCCGCTACTCTGAGTCTTGCATTAAAAAAATCTGGACCAGAATATTGATTATGCATCCCTACATTGAGAATCTCTACAGATTCTTCATTCACAGTTTGTATTACTGAGGGATCGAATTTTTGATATTTCCAGACGTAGTGGATAAAATCTTCTTTCAAAACTTATACAAAACTATTATATATGACTAATTACATCATATTTGGTGATAATATCATGTTTTTCGTCGTCTGTCGCTACAATTACTGCTTGATGTCCGTTTTTGATCAGTTTGGTAATTTCTTCTATAGAAGTAAAACTATTTACGATCGGAAATGGCGCTTTCATCACCTCCTTTATTGGCGTATCTGCCATATCTTTATTATCCAGAAATGCTGAGAACAATGCAGTCTCATCAACAGATCCCACAAATCCATGACTATCCACCACGGGGATTTGCGAAATCTGATATTTCCGCATACGCTCTATAGCATGAGATACCAATTCTTCTGTTTTGACTGTTACCAAAGGTTTTTGATCGTGTTCTCGAACCAAATCTTCTGCCGTAGAAATGGTTTCTTCCAAAAATCCACGATCACGCATCCAATCATCATTAAACATCTTACCTACATACCGACTCCCATGGTCATGAAATAACACCACGACGACATCATCTTTGGTAAAATGTTCTTTTAATTGCAGCAAGCCTTTTATGGCAGCTCCTGCACTATTCCCCAAAAACATTCCTTCTTCCTTGGCCAAACGCTGTGTGTATACTGCTGCATCCTTGTCTGTTACCTTCGTGAATCCATCTATAATATCAAAATTGACATTTTTTGGCAAAATATCTTCTCCAATACCCTCTGTGATATAGGAATAAATCTCATTTTCATCAAAAATTCGAGTTTCATGGTATTTCTTAAAAACAGATCCATAAGTATCGACTCCCCAAATTTTTATATCAGGATTGCGTTCTTTCAAATACTTCCCAACACCAGAAATAGTACCACCAGTACCTACTCCTACCACAAAATGTGTGATTTTTCCATCTGTTTGCTCCCAAATCTCTGGACCTGTAGTTTCGTAATGTGCTCGCGTGTTGGATAGATTATCATACTGATTTACATACCATGAATTAGGTATCTGCTGCGCTTGTCTCTTTGCTACTGAATAATAGGATCTAGGATCATCTGGATCTACATTCGTAGGACAAACTAGTACTTTGGCCCCCATAGCTCGCAGAATATCAATCTTTTCTTTGGATTGTTTATCTGCTATGACACAAACCAATTTATACCCTTTGACTACAGCTACTAATGCCAGCCCCATTCCGGTATTACCAGAAGTAGACTCGATAATTGTACCCCCAGGTTTTATTCTACCTTCGGCTTCTGCATCTTCTATCATCTTGAGTGCCATACGATCTTTGATAGAGTTACCTGGGTTAAATGTCTCATATTTGGCTAGTACCAAGGCATCAATACCCTTTGTTAGGACATTCATTTTGACCAAAGGTGTATCACCTATCGTATCTAGTATCGTATTTGCGTATTTCATAAATCTTAATGTTCGAAGGTTAAAGATACAAAAAGGGAAGAGCCAAAAGTTTAAATGTTTTATAAAAACAGTTATCTTTTTACTAGTTTTTTCTTAAGGATACAAATACTACTGTATGCTACCACGGGTTATACAGGTTCACAAAACCAGCATCACCCTCTTTAACAACATCTTAATCAAAACGCATAGCCTTTACAGGAGATATTTTGGCAACAACATAGGATGGAACAAGTAACATCAATAAACATAATACTAAGGTACCAAGATTAAGCAACAGAATATATCCAACATCAAGATATATTGGAGCCGTATTCACATAATATGTTTCTGGATTTAATTTAATGAATCCAAACTTTTGCTGCAACAACAAAGCACCGACACCTATAAGATTTCCCCAAAACAATCCCACTAAAATCAAGTAACTTGCATTGTACAAAAATATTTTTCTGATACTCCAATTTGTTGTTCCCAGAGATTTGAGAATACCTATGGTTTGTGTCCGTTCTAGAATAAGCACTAACAATGCAGTAATCATGTTGATTCCTGCTACAAGAATGATAATTCCTATAATCCCAATAATATTCATATCAAATAGCTTGAGCCACTCAAAAATACTGGCGTTTTTGAGTGTAATTGTCTGGCTATCGAGTTCTGAGGGTGTATTTTGATATACTTCTATCCCTTTTTGTTCGATCTCATCAAAATCATCAATAAAAACCTCGAAACTCCCAACCTCATCTTTTTTCCATTTATTCAGTCGAATAATATGTCTAATATCAGCGATCAAATACGTCTTGTCTAATTGTTCGAATCCAGAATCATAAATTCCTACGATATCAAAGGAACGAAGTTTAAATGTATTACTTTTTGAATTTTCTTTAGGAAAATAGGTCACTACCTGATCTCCTACTGTAAAACCTAAGCGATTTGCCAAATATTGCGAAATCAATATTTCTTCATTCAATGCTTTAGTATACTCTGGAAGTCTACCTTCTTTAAGATACTCGCGAAAAGCATCCCAACGAAAATCCTTCCCTACTCCCTTGACAACAACACCCTCAAAATCTGTTTCTGTTCGGATAATCCCAATTTTTGTCGCAACGCCCTGTACATGATTAATTCCGGATACAGCGGTAAATTCTGGATAAAACTCCTGTGTTTTTTTGATTGGTTTTAAGGAAACCTGACTGTTATTATTATCAAAATTTGAAATGGTAATATGTCCGCCAAAAGATGCTACTTTTTGACGTATTTTTTTTTGCAACCCTACTCCAGTAGCAATCGCAACCAACATCATAATCGTACCCAAAGCAATTGCAATGATTGCAATTTTTATAATTGGTGTCGATATACTACTTTTATGCGACTTGCCGTTGATAAGACGTCGGGCAATGAAATATTCAAAATTCAAAAGCACTTATGTTTTTATCAATAAACTCATTATTCAAAAATACACTATTATTTCTATTCCTTCCCTTTATTTCTTGCGGAAGCGAAATCGCTAAAAAACCAAAAGCAGTACATGCCACCGTTGTGGACTCGGCTAGCTCTTCAAAAAAAACGCCTCCCCTCCTAATTGGAGCGCAGCAGGTAGAAGCGTATCTCTCTATTCTAAAAGGTAAAAAAATTGCAGTAGTAGGGAATCAAACGAGCTGTATTAGAACCAAGAATAGCACAAAAGAAACCTACACGCATCTAGTTGATACTTTGTTAAAACATCAAATAACTATCACGAAGGTTTTTGCTCCAGAACATGGTTTCAGAGGAAAAGTAGATGCTGGCGAAACGGTATTAGACGGAAAAGACACAAAAACAGGACTGCCAATCATCTCTTTGTATGGCAAAAACAAGAAGCCAAGTGCCGAGGTACTTGCTGGTATAGAAACTATCGTCTTTGACATTCAGGATGTGGGCGCACGATTTTACACCTACATTTCTACGCTCCATTATGTAATGCAGGCTTGCGCCGAAAACAACATCAACCTCTTGATATTAGACCGCCCCAACCCCAACGGTCATTATGTCGATGGTCCTACGCTAGAAATTGCTCATCAAAGTTTTGTTGGTATACATCCCATCCCTCTTGTACATGGTATGACAATTGGCGAATACGCAAAAATGGTCAATGGAGAAGGCTGGCTTGGTGGTAATCTACACTGCGACCTCACCATTATTCCATTAAAAAACTACACTCATACCACTGCTTATCACATACCGATAAAACCATCGCCCAATCTACCCAACGATATAGCCATTAATCTATATCCCAGTTTAGGTTTTTTTGAAGGTACAACGATCAATGCTGGTCGTGGTACAGAATTACAATTTCAAATATTTGGAGCGCCTGATCTACCAAAAGAACATTTTAGTTATAGATATATACCTCAACCCAATGATGGGGCCAAAAACCCTAAGCATAAAGGCGTTCCATGCAATGGCAAAGATTTGCGCACAACCCCCAAAATGAGTCGTGTGGATCTCACTTGGTTAATCGAAGCTTACCAAAACTGTACAAAAAAAGACAAATTCTTCAAAAAAGCGTCATTTACCATACATGCAGGTTCTACGAAATTACAACAACAAATTCAACAAGGTTTATCTGCAGATCAAATTCATGCTAGCTGGCAAGAAGATTTAGAAAAATTCAAAAAAGTTAGGAGCCGCTACTTGCTGTACAAATGACAAATGGTGTAACGAGGCTCCTACTATCAAATCAAAAAGCTACCTTCTACTCTTTTTAATTTGGTAGAAGTCTTTTTCCATCGTTATTTTCATTTTTTCGACAATATTATAAGCCGCTGGGCAGATTGCGACATTTTTTAAGGTAATATCCGTTATATTTTGAAATTTCTTTTGATTGGTATGTGGGTATTCACTACACGCTTTAGGTCGCACATCATATATCATACAATAATTATCCGCGGCCAAAAACGTACAAGGCAATTCTTTTAACACCAAATCTCCATCTCCGTCTGTTTGTAGATATTGCTCCTCGAATTGGACGGCTTTCATTTTCAAATGTTTCGAAATACGTTCTACATCCCTATCTGTAAAAATAGGACCGGTGGTTTTGCAACAATTTGCGCACTCCAAACATTCCGTCTTAGCAAACTCCGCCTTGTGTAATTTTTCCATAGAACGATCCAAATCCTTTGGAGGCTTATTTTTGAGCTTGACAAAGAATTTTTTGGTTTCCTTATGTGTATCTTTGGCAAGATCGGGAAGTGATTCTAATGAAGGTTCCATGGCTTTGAAGTTTGAAATTTACTGAGATGAATAAGATTGTAAAAGTACGAAATCAAAAATTAGAAAATGGAAATCCTAAATAATGAATGATTCCATCGAAAACTCAATTTATGAATAACGATATCTTTGGCACCGCAATTAGCGATTATTTTGACAACAACTATACAGAAGACATCACCGTTACTTCTCCTGATTTTGACGATGATACTATTCCGGTACCTTATCTTTTTCGGAAATATCCAGAAATGCCTCACTTAGAACAAAAAGCATTGCAATTATCTTATGGCAAGGTCTTGGATGTTGGTTGTGGCGCTGGAAGCCATGCGCTATACCTAAAAGGGCAGAATTTGGATATTACAGCGATTGATATCTCTAAAGGAGCAATCAAAGTTTGTCAAAAACGCGGAATCAAAAAAGCTATCGTCAAAGACATTTTACAACTAGAAAACAACTCCTTTGATACTATATTATTATTAATGAATGGTAGTGGAATTATTGGTAAGCTTGACAAAATATCTACATTTCTGGATCACCTAAAAACACTGATAACTCCAAATGGTCAAGTACTTTTGGATTCATCTAACATCTCTTACCTTTTTGAAGATGAAGATGGCGGATTTTGGGTTGACACCACCAAAACGTATTTTGGCGAAATGCGATATCAGTTAAAATACAAAAACCAATCCTCTGATTGGTTTGACTGGCTGTATTTAGACTTTGATACTTTAGCAAAAGCATGCGTATCATCTGGATGGACTTGTGAACTCGTTACCGAAGGCCAGCACTATGACTATCTGGCCAAACTCTGCCTTGCCAAATAACTTCCTATTTTATATGGCCTTATAAACTATACCCCTTAGCCTTGAGTTGTCCTGTTATATTTTTGTACAATTCTCGGCTCCATAGCTCACTAACTTCTCCCACCATTTGACTTAGTGGTTGTTTTTTGTGCTCGATCTTTTGACCTATTTCTGACTGTCCGAATAAGACAAACGCCTTCTTTTGTTCCTCTGTCATTGCAGTTGGATCAGTAGCGAGTTGTTTTCCTGCAGGAGAGCTATAAAATTCAATCATTTTCTTAATTTCTTCTTGAGAAAAATTGCTTCGGTATGCAGCAACTAATAAAGATTTAATTTTCATCAATTCTTGCGGTTTCACCTCTTCTAATTCTGTCCATACACTATCCGGAATATGAACTCCGGAATACTGCTTCTTCAGCATGACAAATAATTGGTCGACCGCTTGATTATACTGCTTGGTTGTACCATTTAGCTCTAAATATCGCATCGCATCTTGTACATAGTTAGTCTCTTGTGCTATCGCAGCAAAGGAGGAAACAAAAATGATAAGGATAAAAAAAATAGTTCGCATTGTTATTTTAGTCTTTATTAAGCAATGATTTATACGTTTTAGCACTGCTATGAATATACATATATTAAAAGTTATAAAGTACTATATTTGTCAAAATCTTCTTTACAAAAAAGGTTTCCTAATAAAATCATGGTATTGTTTTTGCTTTTTTCTCAATATACAAGGGAATCGTTTTGAAAGAAATATGATAGCAAATCACACTAAAAAACACTGTAAAAATTAACACTGATAAACAAGATGAATAAAACACTACAACTACTCATTGTATGCCTAACATTAACAACTAGTATGTTATCTGCACAAAAAATTGCGCCTCCAGCTGGTCGCATTGCTATTGTAGCAGATGGAAACTCTCCAGATCCGGATGATCTCGGAGCTACTGCTATTACGCTTGCGGTATTACGGGCGACAGGTCTAGAAGATCGACTGGTTCATTATTCGCATAGCTGTGATTTGGTTAGAGGAAATCGTATTTCGGAACGCGCAGAAAAAGAACGACACCATCTAATGCAACTTAGTTGTGATGTAACCGCTAGACGCTGGGGTGGTTATGACAACTTAACCTTTTTTGATGCTATAGTACAAAAAAAAGAAACCATAAAAGATCTAAGTGCTGCAATAAAAAAATCTACTGCAGACAACCCTTTATGGATTGTAGAAGCAGGAGAGCCTGATATTATTGGACTAGCACTCAAAGCCGTTCCCAAAGAAGCACATAAGCATGTCAAAGTGATCACACATCATCCTGCGAATGATAATGCTGGAGATTTCTATACTTGGCAACAAATACTTGACTTTGGCATAGAAGAAGTTCGGATCCCGGATCAAAACATAAATCTAAAAGTAGCATTGGAAGAATGGGACTGGGCAAAGAATCATCCTGATTCTAGAATACAATGGATCTGGACCATAGGAAAAATTGCCGAAGTGGATAATGTTGTTAAGTTTCAGAAAGGCAAATGGGATTGTTCTGATGCCGGCATGGTACTTTATTGGATGACGGGAGCTACAAATGGTGGTGCAAAAGAAGCTTCTGTCGATTACATCAAATCATTGTTATCAACATACATTGAATCACATCCAGAACCCAAAAAAAAAGCTAAAAAATGACACCCCCTAATTTGATTTTGACGTGAAGTAGGCATATCGCATAATTTTCTAGATCAAATTGTCACAAGATATCACCAACAAAAATGTAATTAAAATTGATTATGAGAAGTATATATTTTTTTATCATAGCATTCAGTATGCTATCGAACAACCTATTGGTTGCTCAAAATAACACAAACGTCTTGGTATTTATTGTAGATGATCTACGGGACGATTTGGGATGTTACGGTAATGACATTGTAAAAAGCCCAAACATAGATGCTCTTGCAGAAAAAGGTGTTTTGTTTAATAAAGCATATGCACAACAAGGTATATGTGCTCCTTCTAGGATGAGTATACTCACAGGTTTACGCCCAGAAACTATTGGTATCTATGATATATTTACACCTATGCGTAAGGTAAGGAAAGATATCGAATCTATGCCGCAATTTTTTAAAGCCAATAACTATAAAACGGCAAGTATAGGAAAAGTATACCACCATGGTAGAGATGACAAAGATGTATGGGATATTTATCATTCAAAAGAACCTAACTCCTATGTCAAAAAGGAAAATAAAGACCTTATAGCTCGCCTAAAAAAAGAAAAAAAGAAGGTAAAGGGACCCGCATTTGAAAACGCAGATGTGGAAGATGAAGCCTATAAAGATGGTCGCGCTGCAAATTATGCTATAGCGGCGTTAAAAACACTAAAAGATGATCCTTTTTTGATGTTTGTGGGATTAAGCAAACCACATTTACCTTTTAATGCACCGAAAAAGTACTGGGATCTATATAACAGAAATGACTTTAAAGTCCCATCAAGGCAGAAACCAAAAGATATGTATAAACTTGCTTTAAGCAAATGGGGCGAGCTAAAAAATTATTCTAACATTCCTAATATCGATGCCCTCAACGATGATCTTACCAAAGAGTTAACACACGGATATTACGCTTCTATAAGTTATATTGATGCGCAGATTGGAAAAATAATGAATACCCTAGACAAGCTAGATCTAAGAAAAAACACCCTTATTGTTTTCATGAGTGATCACGGATACAAATTAGGAGAATATGGCGCTTGGTGCAAACATTCTAATATGGAACTAGATGTAAGAGTACCACTAATTATCAGTAGAGAATTGAATTACAAAGCAAAAACCAATGGCTCCAAATCAGACGCCTTGGTCGAAAATATTGACATATTTCCTACCATTGCAGAAATTTGTGGGCTTAAAAAACCAAAGATTGATGGCAAAAGTATTGTTCCATTACTTAATGATCCTCTTAAAGCTTGGGATGCCGCTGCCTATAGTCTCTATCCTAGAGGCAAAAAATACATGGGTTGCACCGTAACTGATGGAGAATGGCGTTATACAGAGTGGCGTAACAGTGTATCCCAAGAGCTATTATTTACAGAACTATACAACCACAAAAACAATAATAAAGTTGCAGATAAAAATGTAGCCGCAGATAAAAAATTCAAATCAGTAAAAAAACGAATGAAAGCGCTCTTACAAGTACAGTTTGCGGCGGATAGAGCTTCATTTTATACTACTCCCAAATACTAGAAGGAAACAAAAATCTTTGCACTACTACCATTTAAAAAATAATTACTTGTAGTGTACTCTAAAACCTAAAAAAGAAGGCTATTCCTAACGAATAGCCTTCTTCTATTATAGTAATCTGTTCAGAACTTGCTGAGTGATTTACATCAATTTAGGTATATAAACTCGTAGTAATAGAGCTGTTACTTTTTTATGCAAAACACCGTGATGCTATTACATAGCTCTAGCTATGGAATATATGAACAAGGCATTTAGATGGAAAAAGAACAAGTCGACATACGATATTATATAGCTAATTTGGTATTATTTAATCACAAACTGTTTTATCACACTATTCTGATCATTCTGAATTTTCAACATATACACTCCTGATTGCAAATCATGCACATCAATACTACTGGTCTCTAATATTCCTTTGGACACTACCTGTCCAATGATATTAATCACCTCATATGAATTCATCGCATCCGTGCTATTTTGTATTATTACATTAATTTTTTTAGCACTACCTACTGGATTTGGAAAAATATTCACGACAAACCCACCTTGAGCAAGGAGTTCTTTTTCTACAAATGAATTGACAGAAGTTCCTGAAATCATTCTAACATCATCAATCGCGATATCACTTTGCCAACTTGTACCAGTGACTGCATTAAATCGGAACTGTACGCTACCTCCGACATAGGAAGCCATATTAATAGTTTCCGTAATCCATGCACTACCTTGAGACCCTGACCTAGTAAATATGACATCCCAAGAAGCTCCATTATCATCACTAGCCTCTAATGTCAAACTACCCATTGCACTTCCTAACATATGATATTGGAAACTAAATGTAGCATCACTTAACTCGCTAAGATCAAAACAAGGAGTATTGAGCACTGCCCTTTTGGTAGGGAAACCAGTTCCATTAGTAGATGCTTCAACATATACATAGGTAGTCCCTTCTGCTGCACTATTAGGACCAGTGGTATTTGATGGTGTTCCATTGGAGTTCAGCCTCCAATCAACATCATTTGCATCACTATTTTCCCATCCGGGGAAAGAGCTACCTTCAAAACCTTGTCCATATGGGAAATTAAAAACTCCACCCGTACAACCCACTGGGTTTGGATTTGGATTACCCGTAGATTCTTGTAATGAAACTGCATCAATTGCTACATCACCTTCCCAACTATCTCCTGTAACTGTATTGAATCGTAATTGTACACTAGATTCTCCAACATAATCAGCCAAATCAATATTTGCAATGTTCCAACCACTACCCTGCGCTCCTGTTCTAGAAAAGATACTTACCCAGTTTCCATCATTATTGGTACGAGCCTCTACTGCCAAAGTACCTATTGCAGAGCCTATCATATGGTATTGAAAGCTAAATGTAGCCGATGACAAAGAACTAAGATCCAAACATGGAGCGTTCAGTATTGCTCTTTTTCCTGGAAATCCATCTCCATCACCAGAAGCCTCTACGTACAGGTAAGAAGTACCATCTATTGCACTGCTTGGCCCTGTTCCTGAAGAAGGTGTACCGCCACTATTAATAGTCCAATTCAAGTCATCACCTGTAGCATCCGACCATAATCCCAATGATCCTTCAAAGCTTTCGGAATAAGGGAATGCGGCAACACTACCAGAACATGTTTCTGGCTCAGGGTCTGGACCTGGATCCGTACAACCGTTTACAAAAGACACCGTCTGATCTGTTTTTCCATTTGATCCTCCATTATTATTTTCATTAGCGCCCAATCCAACGCCCCTCGCAGAGAATACCCCCCAGATAAGACATTTATATTTTTCATTATACAAATCTTTATCTGCTTGTAAGATTGCATCTCTACCAGAAACGTATCCTGGATTATTTGCGGTATTTTTTAATCCCTCGATAACTAATGCCATTGCGATGTTATTCCCGCCAGTACCATTATAAAAATCTTCATCAAAACCTTCTAATGCTATTAGCTCCCACGTCATATCCCACAAAATGGTTGCAAAACCGTAACCTACTCCATGAGGAGCTACCAAATTACTTACATCATTATAATCCGTATCATTAACAGCAGTATCTGTTGAATATGCCGTTGGGCGAATCCCTTTACCGGTGGTTGGCTCCCCTATGGCAAATGTGCCCACTCCTCTTGGAGTAGTACCTACATCACCTGGTTTTATGGTAAGCATCAGACCAAACCAATCAGACCAACCTTCTCCCATTTGTTCTGAACCACCTAATACATTTGTAGACGGTCCTCCTACCAAACGTATAGATATTCCATGTCCATACTCATGTGCAATAATCACATTATCTAAATCACCATCTCGTGTAGGGTTGGTGAATAAAAACATTTGCATTCTTGGGTTTTGCCCATCTGGCGGTGTTGCAAAATTGGCATTATTAGAACTACTACCGTCCTGAGCATCGGCATTTACAGAGTCACTTCCCAGTCCACCTTTTCCATAATTATTTTCTTGAAAATTTCCACTAGCTTCATCAAAACCATATTGATACCAAATATCATGCATAATATTATTCCAATAAAACAAATTGGTAATTGCTGCACTGCGATATTGACTAGGCTGCTGGTTAAGATTGATTGGAAAATCAAAATTAAGATCAGCTCCTCCATCTGGTGAAAAACCTGTTCCATTATTTCCATTACTATCATCCTGAGCTCGTACATTATTCCCTCTCGTAATCGTAAATTCGGCACCTGCAGCTCCATTGGTATCATGCCATCCATACGGAGAAGCAACTGCATTTGCTGGATCTGTAGCAATTGTTCTGTTTCCATGATTCGGACTTTCTACTGGAGGAGCGTATACATTATAAGAACCACCTCCTACGGCAGCTGCAGAAGATTCTCTTAATGGTCCCATTGTCTCATTGGCAAATACACTGCTACCATGATCATGACTGTGGCCACCTCCAAAATTACATTTGATTACCATATTATGCTCTTCCAAGATTTTTTTGGTATTTGCATCAACAATGGTACTCCACCAGTTTTGACCATCTTTTTCATAAAGACTGACTTTCCATGATAATTTTAACTTGTTATCATCATAAAAATAAACTTGTTCTGCTGTGATAGGTTCTCTACTGATACCTGTTTCACTAAAACTCATAAGACCACTACCTTTTCTGGCAGTACTGTTCATTTTTGGAGTAGCCAAATTATGTTTTCGGGCAACTTCCATAATAGCATCAGAGGCAGAAATAGTAACTGTTTTTCTTGCACTATTCATTTTGGACTTCAAACCGCTTACAAATTGATTAACCTCATAAGTTATCTCTTTATCATCTTTTAGAGTTAACTTAAAAGTTCCATATTCAATTTTAATATCATTATGATATTGCTGGACATAAACATGTTTTAAGTTGGGGTTCAATGAAGGTACAACATCTGTAATCTTAAATTCAGAGACATCCTCTTCTGACAAAACTGCTTGACTCGTTTTGGCCGCAGCTACAACCTTGTTTTTGAAATGGCTCTGAACAATTTCCTTCAGATTTTGGGCATAGATCGTTGGTCCCAGTAATATCATTACCAGAACAACATAATAGTTGTTTCGTTTCATTTAAATTAAATTGAGTTAGTTTCCTAAATCTAAATAAATTAAAATCAACTGTATACGTAATTAGTGAAAAATTAATCAAATTTTAACATAAACACTAAATTATCTGCACAAAAATGACAAAACACTTACAAAAAACACTTAATTAATCAAAAAAACGATGCATACACCAATAAATAACTATAGTTGGATCCTTGATATTTTAACCTACCATTAACAAATTTATTTGTCCAAAAGCTCAATAATTCTTGAGATACGTACGAAACAATTCATGCCTAAATAGGCTTTACATCATTCAAAAAAAGTAATTTCAGGCTACTAATTAGCCCCTTTTCCTACTATTTTTTCGCTAGAAAATTAGACCATAGCAACAGCTATGCCTAAATTTTACAGTTCAACCCAACGAAAAACAGTTCAATTATTTTGGCAAACAGTGATATTTTGACTGGTATTACACGAAGCTGTCTTAGGGATTGCAATTATGAAATTAATCAAAAAATGCCTATTTTTCTTCAGAATCCAAGAAGTTTGAACCAGTCTTATATCCCAAATAACAATAATGGAAGTATTCCAAGAAAATGTAAAAAAATACCACTCCCAAACAGTACGTTTAACAAAAATTCTGAGCAGATTGTCCTTATTAAGACTTCTAACTTTTATAATTTCTAGTACTATTCTTATCACCTCATTCAGTTATAAATTATTCACTATCTTTTACATTGTTTTTCCTATTTCGGTATTAATTTTTGCTGTTCTCTTGCACCATTATACCAAAAGAGTCTACCTAAAAAAGCATACAGCATTCCTGAAAAAAATAAACGAACAGGAAATTCTACGAATACATTGTAAGCTCGGAGAATTTGATGCTGGAGATGCTTTTATAAATCATCACCATCCATACGCATTTGATCTAGATATTTTTGGACAACATTCGATATTTCAATTAGTGAACAGGACAACTACAGAACCTGCCACCGATCTATTGTCAAAATGATTATCCTCATCGACCCTTAAAAGTGAAATTCTGGATAGACAAAAGGCGATTAAAGAATTAGCTCAAAAATTAGACTGGAGACAAGATTTTCAGGCTTTGGGAATGCACTTTCAGAATAAAAAAAGTAATTACAACAAGCTGCTGACTTGGGTTACATCACCAAATCTATTACTCAAAAATCGGATGATTTACACCGGTGCTGCAATCATCCTTTCAGTATTCTCTTTGTGGAGTCTCTATTTATTTTTTGACTCATCTCAATTCTCCAAACTGGAACATCTATTTCCTAACCTCAACTACAAGTCTACTTATCAATTATTTAATTCTGAAAAAAGTACGTCCAATAGCCGAGGATATCGTTACAACCTCACAAGAGAATATAGACATTATTAGAAGTTATGTATATCCGTAAAGTGTCCTAATTTTGTATATTTGTTTGAATTCTAAAAAGTTATTGATGGATATATTTTCTTT
>CANLMN010000038.1 GCA_947492105.1 uncultured Aquimarina sp.
AATATATCAACTTCTGCTCCAAATAGAAATAATTAATATATAGAAAAAGATAAATGCTATTTCATTCTATAATGATTGATTTTATCGAGATAATCTAAATAACAAAATTTAGATGAGTTTTTTAAAAAGAGACTGTTTGAAAATTTTATTTTCAGACAGTCTCTTTTTTATTTTTTCTCTATTTATTTCTATATAAACTTCCCTTGACTTTTCGTTTTGGATCGGAAATGAGCTGAATTTTGATAAGATAAGGTGCATTTTTTAAGCAAAAGAAAAAACCAAGAAGACCGTTATGTTATACCACTTAGAGAAAAATACCAACGAACAACTCGCTTTTTTTTCTCTTATTTTTTACAACAAAATTAAACCAAGCCACTAGCGATGCTTCATTTTTTCCGTTCAAATAGGCAAAAAATAATTCCATTTATTGTAATTTACAATTACATTTTTAGCAGTAATAGTAGGTTACACCTAATAAGCTTCTTCAATTTTTATGCGTTCTCCATTGGTGTAAGAAGCAATAAAAGCATCTTTTAATCCCATTGCAATGATTTCATTGAGTAGTTCTTGTGCTTCATAGAGGTGCTCGAAATTGCCAATACTATATTTGTTATAGTCACCTTCTTTGATTTCTTTAAAATTAGAAAAACTCTCAGAATATAAGGATAGCTCTTTTTGTTCAAATGCTCCTATCTGTATAGAATAAACGATTTGATCATCCAAGGAATCAGTACGCTCTACTGCAAAAGCTTCATCCTCTGGGGCTTCATCTTCAAGTGTTTCGGTTTCTGTAGCCGCAGTTTCGAGCGCTATTATTTGATTGTTGAGTTTGTTGATACTGTCATTTAATGTGATAACATAGGGGGATTGTTTCATATCTTCAGACGAAAGAGTTTTTTTGTTTTCTACAAAAAAACTTGTGTAAACTACCCATCCAAGCAGTAATAGTGCAAGGATACCAACAATAATGGTAATAATTTTTAACTGTGCATAGCGTTCTTCTTCATCTTTGAGATTTTCTTCTAGAGCTAACACCAGGTTTTCTTCGTTATAGGACATGCGTATTTTTTCTTTTAATTGTAATTAATGATCATATTAGTAGACAAAAGTATCGTAACATTACTCATGCTATTATTTTTAATTTTCTGTAGCGGTTCATTTTTTTATTTTGGCAAAAATAGGAAGTTTTTGTTCCATTGAAATGCTTTTTTATTTTTAAAGCTAAGACCCGTATCACAGAGGTGTTCCTGATTGAACTCCGAAGAATTTTTTTTTCTGATGAATAAGATAAAATTAATGGCTTCGGCAGTAGCTCTAAGTGTTTTTTGGAAGGGATAAAGGAAATTACTGGTTTTTTACCTATATTTGATTACGTGAAAAGCATATTTTTGATACAGTTTTTCCGACAATTTCAATAGATATTCAGATCATTCCTCCAGAAGAATATTCCTCTCAAGAATACTTAATTAGATGTTGGCTTTACGTTAATAATACTATTATGAAAATTATTGAAATGCTAAAATACCTCATATTTGCATTGATATTATTATCAATAATAACGGTAGTTTTTGAAGTTGAGATAGTTGGTAGTCTATTAATCGTTTGTGTTCCATTAGTAATTTTTGCATGGTATTATAAAGAAAGTAAGTCTTTAGATTATAGAATCGTTTTTATACTGTTATTCTTATACCTAGGTAGAGTTATGGGAGAATATATGGTGTCTCATGGCTTGTTCATTCAGATAGTTTCTTTTGGTATAGCTTATAGCGGGCTGTTTTATTTCTTTTATCAGAATAATGGTCCCTTTGAGTATTCTTCTAGAGATCTTTTTACGATAGGAATGGCGTCTACTTTGTCCACAATTATATTTATTATCACGCTGTTAGAGTTGTACGCAGTTTTGGGTGGACTTACTATACCAGCAACGATTATGATCTTACTGTTATATGTTTTATTAATTACTGCAGGAATACAATATGTGCGTATTCGCTCAGAACAGTCCATGTGGTTTTTTTTGGTGATGCTCAGTTTTACAGTAAGTGATATAAGCCTGATTTTGGATACATTTTACTTATCAGTAAAAGAGTTGCAAGTACTCAAAACAATTTACCATCCATTGGCTTTGTTTTTTTTGATCAAATATAGCACCTCAGATGACACGGTCTATAAATCAAAAAGTTTACAAAGCTTTTAGGATCATCTAGATCTAATTTTTTTTGATTTATATCATCATAGATGGTCGCAGTTTCTCTTGGGGTATCGGTATATTACGCCAATTTAGGTGTATAACTTATTGTTGATTTTACTGTTACTTTTTTATGTAAAACACCGTGATTCTATTAGATAGCCTTAGCCATGGAATAAAGGAATAAGGCATTCATACCATTTATGCTTTAAATTTATTGGGATAAAATTTTCTTTTTTTACCTCGGCTTCAGTATAAAAATACACTGTAACTAAGACTATGCTTGATGTTTTTGCTGAAGCTGAAACAAAAGAATCTTAATTTTTATTTTCGGTAAATTCAAATAACAAATGATATAAGATCATGATAGATACTACAGAGATTTGGAGTAAGAATACATTTTCTAAACCCAAAAATAACTTAGATCTTATGGTCTTTTGAATTTTCTTCTTATAAAGAGGGTGGTTTTACGTGCTAAAATAGCTACATTTGTGAGCAAATTTTCATGGCGTAATCAGCATATAACTATATGATTTTTAAAGGGCTTAAAAATAGAGCTTTAAAAAAGGGTTTCGAGGCAGAGCTCAAAAAGCGAAAGCCTAGTGGAGAAATCAAGCAATTAAAAACTCTTGCAGTTCTTATTGACGCTTCTAATGGAGTCAATATACTGTCTTTGGTAAAAGTTGCTGATGAACTTGGAGTTAAATCCGCAAACCTCAAAGTAATTGCTTACAAAAAGGATTACAATGAAAAAGAAGGTCATGTTGGAGAAGCAAACTATTTTAATGACAAAGGTGTTGGTAATACTGGCTCCTTCAAAAGTGGCTTGTTACAGGAATTTGTGTCCAAAGAGTATGACGTTTTAATTAATTTTTATACAGAAAACCATGCATTAATCAATTATGTTGCCGCAGCATCAAAAGCCAAATTTAAAATAGGTTTTGGAGAGGTAGATAATCGTATTAATGATTTGGTTATAGAATCAGTAAAAGGAAATACAAATATTTTTATAGCTGAACTAAAAAAATATCTAAAGATTTTGAATATTATATAATACGATAAACCTTATTTTGAAAAGTTTATTGAATAAAAAGTAATTATAGATAATGAATGACTTTCTTACTGGAACCGGTGTCGCTTTGGTGACACCATTTAATCAAGACGGTTCTATTGATTTTGAAGGGTTAACTAACTTGGTTAACTATTGTATTGACGGAAATGTGGAGTATTTGGTAGCGTTGGGAACTACAGCCGAAGTAGCAACACTTTCCAAACACGAAAAGAAAGAGGTGCTTGACTGCATTATAAAAACAAATAATAAACGTTTGCCAATTGTTATTGGTATTGGAGGAAATAATACGAAACAACTTATAGAGGAGATCACAACTACAGATCTACAGGATTTTGCAGCAATATTGTCTGTTGTTCCCTATTATAGCAAACCTAGTCAAGAAGGAATTTATCAACATTACAAGGCTATTGCAGCTGTAGCACCTCTGCCAATTATAATATACAACGTACCTGGACGTACAGTTGTAAATATGTCTGCCGAGACAACTTTGCGACTGGCATCAGACCCAAATATTTGTGCCATAAAAGAAGCAACGGGAGATATAGTACAGGTTTTAAAAATATTAGCAGGAAGACCAGAAGGATTTAAGGTTATTTCTGGTGATGATGAATTAGCATTGCCACTAGTTACAGCAGGTGGAGATGGAGTTATCTCTGTTGTAGGGCAAGGGTTTCCTTCAGAATTTTCAGAAATGGTACGATTAGGATTGCGTGCTCAGAATAAGGAAGCATATGCAATACATTTTGATCTAATTAAACCAACAGAATATGCTTTTGCAGAAGGGAATCCTCCTGGAATAAAAAGCATTCTTAAGGCAAAGGGAGTTTGCGAATCGTATGTGCGATTACCACTACAACAGGCTACACCAGAATTAGAGAAAAAAATCATTGATTTTGTAAAAAGCTAATAATAAACAAGCTGTAACATGGCTAGGCGTATAAAAGATCCCGGTATTGGTGCGACGTCAAATGCAAAAGCCAAACGATTTGTCAATCAAGATGGATCTTTTAATATTAGACACAAAAACAAACGTGGTGGACTATCAGATGCCTATGCGTATCTGATAGCCATTTCATGGATGCGGTTCTTTGCTTACGTATTTGTGGGGTATATTTTACTCAATAGTATCTTTGCTTTGTGTTATACCTTATTAGGTGTAGAGGCTATAACAACGCCATCGGGAAGTGTATGTCGTGATTTTCTTAGAGCATTTTTCTTTTCGGCCCAAACAATTACGACAGTCGGGTACGGAACAATGTCTCCAAAAGGGATTATCTTTGGATTTATTTCCTCTTTTGAAGCCATGATTGGCTTGCTTAGTTTCTCTTTTATAACAGGTTTGTTATATGGACGTTTTTCTAAGCCTCGTGCAAATATTCGCTTCAGTAATGTTATGGTTCTAAGAGCGTATGAAGATCACGATGCACTGATGTTTCGCTTGATGAGCAGTAGTGCTAGTACTATGATTCAACCACGAATCGAAGTAACGTTAACACTGACAGAAAAGGATCAAACAGGCGGTTATAAAAATAATTTTTATCGGTTATCATTAGAACGTGACAAGATTACCTATCTCCCAACAACATGGACTGTAGTACACCGTATCAGAGAGGGTAGCCCATTTGTAGGGTATGATAGACAACAATTGAATACCCTCAAAGGGGAATTACTTATCATGACTAGTTATTACGAAGAATCGTTCAATCAAGAGGTACACCAAATTCATTCCTATCTTTTAAAAAACATTAAGATTGATCATGCATTTCAAAGCGCTTATTATTATGATGAAGAGGGGTATACCGTTCTTGATCATGAGCTTTTGGACAAAACCTATAAGTTATAGTTGTACTAAAACACCATCGTACTACGTGATGGAGTCAGTCAATAGAAGGAATCGTGAAGTATAAGCGTAGAGGCTACGACTGTTGATCCAGAATTATTTTTAGGAATCTTGTGGTATTAGTGCTTCTATAGATCTCGAATATAAATCAAACCCATTTGATTGTGAAATGCCATATTCATGCCTCAACTATTTTTATGTGTAAAAAAAATCATGATTACATCAGTTGTATCAATTTAGGTGTATAAATTCATATTACTTACACGGTTATTTTTTTATGTAAAAACACCGTGATGCTATGGTATAGCCAAGGCTATGCAATATATGAACAAGGCATTTAGATGGAAAAAGAACAAAACGATATGCGACATTATATAGCTAATTTGGTATTATTTGAGTGCTACCACTTTGGAGACCACAATTTTTACAGGACCAAGTAAACCCGATGGGAGTAACTCCGAATCTTTGGTATAATGTTTATATGCAGCAAAGCTTACCCGTGCTGTTGGACGGTCTGTTTTGTTCAGAAGCCAGTCCGGCCATTGTTTTACATTAGGGCCTTTTCGTGTATAATCAAGAGCTAATTGTTCATCACCAATCAATCTGTTGGGCCAGAGGTTGGTGATTTTTACCTCCAAGGTATTTGTACCTTCATGAACCGCATGATCAATAGGAATTCTGAATGGAGCTTTCCACAATATTCCAAGATTTTTTCCATTTAGAATGACTTCGGCTATGATCCGAACATTACCAAGATCTAGTTGCAAGGCATGGGATGATTGGAGAAGATCTGAAGGGATGTCAAATTCTTTGGTATAACTTGCCGTACCCGAAAAATATCGGATGTCCTCATTGGATGCATGAGTCCATGAAGATAATGTGTCAAACGTTTCATGTACAAAAGTTTTATTCTTTAGAGGAAAATCAACTTTCCAGTTCCCTGATAACTCAATTGGATCAGGAATTGACTTTATTTTTAGTCGATGTGTTTTTCCTGTGGAGGAGTGATAGGTAATTTTTCCTGCAGTTGGTGTTTGCCAATGTACTGTTCCATTTTTATAGAAGAACTTTGATTCAGGTGCAGTTTGCGTTAATTTTACAAGGCCTCCATTTGCAACAGTTACTGTTTTTTCTTCTCCACTAGTAGTATAAACAAGATGCAAAGCCTTCTTTGTATTTGTAGTACTTTCTTTGATAAGATGGTTGGATACCGGAATTTCTAAGGTTCCAGATGCGACCATAGATTTTATTTTTTCAGTAACATCATATACGGGCTTATTCGGAGGGATGCCAGTAATTCCTCTTTCAAATTTACCAAATACGGCTTTCAGAATTTCTAATTTTTCATGGTCAGAATTTGTGATTTCTAACCATTCTTTTTCCATAGCATTTTTTTCTAGCATCACATCTCCAATTTTGTATTGAATGCGTAATTCTTTTTTGTATCCAGGGGCAGGATCACTGGAACAAAGACTCCGAGTGGCATGCACACGTAAGTTATTATTTTGGACAATGTTTGCTATTACTTCTGTGACATCAACCAGACCATCGGGTAAAAATGTGCCATAAGTAGCTTTTATGATTTTCAAGTCTGAAAGAGGTTCTAATACGGGGTTTTGAAGTTGTAAAGAAGTACCTACTAGGTGTTCTGTTGTAGATGCAGGTTTTTGAAATACTACAAATACAGAACCCTCTGGTGCAAAAGGAATAGTTACAGTTGTCGTGCCATCTTCATTATCTTTCCATACGGTAGCTTTTGTAATTTTGCCCGTTTCGGCATTCCAGAGTTCGGGTTGTTTTCCTGTTATCCGAAAACGACAAGCTAGCGTTCGTCGTTCTTTTCTAGAGTTTACGACAAAGTAGATATCAGTATCTTCTGTTTTTCGATGTATAAAATCGATCGACTCACGAGGAGCTTTCGCAATGGAGAAATCAGGAGGCAACGCTTCATTTTTTAACAAGTCTACAATTGAGATGTCTTTTATCAAGGCTGTATCCCATAAAGCGTCTGCTAGTTGTATTACTCTGGTATCACATTCTGGATATTTTTCAAGACTCGGAGACTTTTTGGGTTTTGTACCAACAATAACAGCTCCTTTTGTAGCCAGTTCCTTGATTTTTGCCAATGTTTCTGGAGTCATCCAATTAGTTTGGGGGAGTACCAAGACACGATATTTTTCTCCTACAGATGTATGTATAAAACCGTTTTCTACAGATAGTGAATTTAATTTATTGGCTCCGATCACATCATAATCATAGCCCAGAGCTTTTATTTCGGGTATTAAGAGTGCATCATTTGGAGAAGATTCTCCTGTAAAAACTAAAACATCTGCTACAGAAGTACCTTGCTGAAGCAAAAACTGACCTCTACTGATGTAGTCGATAAACGGTTTACTCTGATTCCACCACGTATTTAGACGATTAAAATCAGTACCAAATAGTTGCAAAGTTAGTCCAGGTCCTACATTCCAAGGTTGATGTACATAGCAATGAAAAACAAAACGATTAATACCTTGAGCCCAAGCTAAGTCTCCCATGGCTTTAAGTGCTCCGGGGTGCTGATTCCAACCCCCTAGGCCCGTAAAAGATTCTGCTTCGGCAATCGGACTCCCATTTAATTTTGCAATAGAAGCGACAAATTTGGGAGAATCGAAAAAGGCAAGACTTCCGCTCCAAAATTCGGACATGACAACATCTGCAGTTGCACCTACTTGCATACTATCAAAAGGCCCCCAGTAGGGTTCTGTTGAGAATTTCATTCCATGCTGATGGCAGAGCTTGCTAAAATGCCCATAATAATTTTTGGCAATTAAATCTCCTATGGTACGTCGGAAATCCCAAAGGAAACGTTCTGTTTCTTCTCCGCTTTCTACATAATAGCCCGCTAGGGCAGGTAAATACTGTTGACATTCGTAAGAACGGAGATTTTTGAACTCTTTTGCAAAACCCGCAGTCCAGTTTGTTGTGCCCACCTCATAACTATCAATATGACTTCTAGTGACTGTGGTTCCAATGAGTGTGTCTAATTTATTTACGATGGGTTGAATACTTTCTTCCCAAAATAGATCCACAGCTTTTGTATTCATTTTGTCACATTCTAAACCACGTCCGCCATCACTAGGAAATCGGTTGGTTTCGCCAGTTGGAGTATGTCCTATGCGCAAAATGACCCACTCTCCAATCGGTGCATCCCAGGCTAAAAAACCATCATCAGTGAGTTTGGATGTCAAATCAATAATGTCTGATTTTTTAATTACGGCCAAATCAGACACAGGCGTGTCATCAGGAGCTAAATGATTTCGAACTTTTTCAGAAAGACTTTTTGTATCCAAAGCAGTGATACGTTTTTTGTTTTTTGGATTTGGGAAAGCAAGTAATGCAATATCCTTGTAATACTCCAAATGTGTTTCTGGTTGCGGCAACATTTTTTGGAATATTTTGCCTCCTTGGTGTATCGTTTCAGAATAGACCAGTTTTTGCATAGCATATTCTGGAGTAATAGCTGGTCCACCTGATGATGACCAACCTGCACCATTATGAAAACTCAATTCAAGTCCCAGTCGTTTTGCCTCTAAGGCTGCATAATTAAAGAGTTCTAACCATTCGGTGCTGAGATAATCAGCAAACCCTTTGGGATTTCCTAAGTTGACATTAAAAAGCAGAGCGCCCTGTATGCCTACCTGTTTCATCGCCTCCAAATCAGCGGTAATACCGTCTCTAGTTACATTCCCATTGATCCAGAACCACATTGTACGAGGTTTTGCTGATGGTGGCGGATTCTGGAAATTCTGTTCTAGTGATACACTTTGAGCATCTAATTTTGATGTAAAAAAGCTTAGTAACACTGCTATTAGTATAACGTTGCTACGTAATAGTATTGATATTGTTTTGGGTACTCGATTCGGATTCATTTACTAGGGATTATTTTATTCATCTTTTAATATAAACACTTTGCCATAAATACCTGAGGACATGACTCCATTATTAGGCATTTTTTCAAGAGCGTGTACTAACTCCCAGGTGTCTCGTTTGTTTCTAGGTTTCTTATTTTGCCATAACATCTGATTGACCCAGTTGTTGGTTACGTCTATTTCTAGCAGATTTGTACCTGATTTGATAGCTGCTGTTATTGGGATACGATAAGGACGTGTCCAAATAGTACCGAGTTCCTGTCCGTTTAATTTTAGAGAAGCTATAGTGTTAACGTTCTCAAAATCGATATATAAGGATTGTTTTGCCTCGTCCTCTGTTAATTCAAAAGTAGTAGTGTATGTAGCTGTTCCTGAAAAATATTTGATCCTTTCGTCCGTGGAAGTAACCCAATCAAATAAGGGTTGTTTTTGAATAGTAAAATCAGTCTTAAGCCATTTGTTTTTGAACTGAATATCCCAGAGGCCGTGTAATTGTTTTATAGTTTTTGGAATCTTGAAGTTTTGTTTCTTGGAGAGGTTTTTCTTTTGTCCATGACCTTTATTCTTGAAAACAATAAAATAACTTTCGCCCACATTAAGGGATAAAGGTACTACAGTGCGCCCTTTTTCATTACTATATATTGGTAATTTACGTGATGTAGCATCTAGTGCAGACCATAGCTCTGGGCTTTTGTCAGCAACTCTAAATGAAGCATCAAAGATTATGTTCTTATCATCTTGATTGGTTATGAAATAAATATCAGCATCTTGTAACTTACGGTGTACCCATTTTATATTCAAAGCATAAGGGAATATCAGATCTTTATATATTTCATGTTTGTTTAGAATCGTATTGATGTTTCCATTTGAATATACATTCCCCTTACCTAGTTTGTTATGAAAAAAATCTTTGGAATCAGGAAGTGTAGTGTTCCATAATTCTTGGACATATTGTTTTACTTCATCATCACACTTAGGGTAATTTTGAAGACTGGGAGATTTTTCTGGAGGTGATCCTATCAAAGTAGCTCCTTGTTCGACCAATTGTTTTAGTTTTGCTAATACCTCGGGGCGCATCGTATTCCAAGGAGGAAGTACCAAAGCTCCATAACTTGCACCACTTTGTAAGACGAGTTTTCCGTTTTGCACGGTGGTTTGTTGCAGTATGATTTCTGCATTGATAAAATCATATTGATAACCGCTTGATAGTTTGCGATCCACCCAACCTTTCATTTTGGGAGATTCTTCGCCTATATAAAAACAGACATCAGCTACATGCTTGCCTTGTTGCAAGAGAAAATAGTTACGACGCAGATAGGTGATCCACTCTTTACTTTGCGTAAACCAAGTATTATTTCTATTGAATTCGGTACCAAACCATGCATTCATACCCGGGAATTTATCGGCATAGGGTTGGTGGATATAGACATGCAAGATACCTTGATTTATACCTTGTGTGTAGCTCCAATCACCTGATTTTTTTAGTTGAGCGGGATTTACAGAATAAGGTACTTCGCGAGAGGTATAGGATTCGGCATACACTCTATTTTTGCCATAAATATGACTAGCAGATGCTGCGAGCATAGACTCTGGACCTTGGCGATGTACCCAAAACTCACCACCAATTTCGTCGGCGCGTCCACCGTATTTTAAGAATTCAGAAGGAAAACCAAAGTGCCCATAATTTTCGAGCCACATAGAAACGCCATATTCTTTGCAAATAGCTTGGAGTCCAAGGACATATTCATCTGCCACCTTGTCCGCAATCAAACGACGCATATCCCACAAAAAACGGTCAGATTCTTCGGCAGAATTCACAATGCTGCCTGTCAAGGTTGCTAGCCAAGGTGTTGGGTCGTAGTGATAAACTTGCTCAAAAGATGTTTTCATATCATCGGTCCAGTTTTGAGGACCTGTTTCATAGCTATCAGCAATAATCCGTTTTAGAGATTTTCGTTCTGTTGGGGTCATAGATTTGATCATTTTCCCCATGTATGCGTCAAAGTGAGAACGTAGTGCTTTTTTACTTAATTTGTCTACCTCAAGTCCTCTTGCAGCTGGTGTTGCAGGACGGTTGGTTTGTCCTGTAGGAGTCATTCCAATACGTAAAATTTTCCATGTTCCTTGCGGTACATTTTTCCATTTGAGAACATCACCATCAAGGTATTCTGTGAGATTGATGATTTCATTTGTATTCAGCACACCTTTTTGTGATTGGTATTTTGGGGTTTTCCATTGAAATACTTCCCAAGAAGGAACTCCTCTATTAGCCATTTTATTGAGCCATTTTTCGTGAGCATGCTCAATTTTATATGCTTCGGAAATATGGATACCCGATAATTCAAAATTTGCAGGTACGTTATCTATTTGTATTCTAAATTTTTTTGATGGAATGTGATCCAGTGCTATAATCATATCTGCATTGGGGATAGGGCCACGCCCCAAGAGACTCAAAGCGCGATCAAAACTAATTTTTTTTATAGATTTGAATGCTCCGTCTTCAAAAGCTTGCACTTCAATATTGGCCTTAAAATGCATTTTTGTAGGGCTCAAGGTAAGACTTCGTGCGGTAATGGATTCATCGAATGAAATTTCTAGAAGTACAGGTTCTTTTTCTTTGTTGCCAAAGGTGGTGATAGTTGATGTGTTTTGATCCAGAAGATTGGATACTGAGGAAGTACTGCCGTTGATGACTTTGATTGTGGTTTTTGGAATGATTTTTTCTTTATATGGATATGCCAAAACAGATACATCCTGAAAAAATGTTTTGGGTTTTGCTAAATTAAGTGTAATATTTTTGCCTCCAGAAACAAGGGTTTCGGAATATGTCAAGTATCGCATAGCCTCTTCTTCCTTGATCCAAGGACCTCCAGACTGGCTCCAACCAGGGGAGTTAAAAAAACTAATGTTCACTCCTAATCTTGTTCCCTCGCTTATCGCGTGGCGCATACAGTCCCACCATTTTTTACTCAGTGATGGAGTATCTCCCATAGGAGTATCATAACTGAGACCGTAGCGATTGGTTGTAGAGGGGGTATAAAAAATATCTCCGATGAAAACCTCTCCGATCCCTACATCTCTCATAGCTTCCAAATCTTTGGTGATACCTTCTTTGGAAATATGTCCACTCAAAAAATACCAATAAATGCCTGGTTTTGTTGATTCTGGAGGGTTTTCAAAGCCTTTTTTTAGATAAGCATATGGTTCAGTAGTATTTGTAGTCAATTCTTTTTCTTTTTTGCAAGAAAAAAAAGTAAACACAAGCAGTATTAAAATCGCAATACGTATTTTCATAAGAATATGGAGTGTTAATTTGTGGTCTTAATTTGTACTGGTCCAATTAATCCAGAGGGAAGGAGAGAGGTTGTTTTTGTAAACTTTCGGATGTTGGTTTGAGTAAATCGTTCCTTTTCGGACAAGAACTCATCTCCAATAAGACGATTTGGCCATAGATTTACGACTTCAATTTCTAATAGGTTTCCCTTTGTTTTTACCTGAGAAGTAATGTTTACTTGATATGGTTTTGTCCAAATAACCCCCAAATCAATTCCATTTAGTCTTACCCGTGCCAGTTCATGTATTTTTCCTAGATCGAGATATAACTCATGATTTGAATTCGATTTTTCTAGATCAAATGTTTTCCGGTAGGTAGCAGTGCCAGAGTAATATTTGATCCCTACATCCTCATGTTGCGACCAATCTCCTAGATTTTCAAAAATAATGGATTCAGGACCTCCCCATTTTTTGTCAAAACCTACTTCCCAAGAACCTGTTATTTCCTGTAGAGTTTGTAAAACAGGCCAGTTAGACTCGGAGTTTTGTACGGTTATAGGTTCTTTGAAAACGACAAAATATGAGCTGCATGGTCCAAATTCCATTGGGATAATAGTTCTTCCATTTTCTATTTTGAAATTAGATAGAATTCGGGTTTTTCCAGTAACAGGATCCCATAATTCGGGTTGTTTGCCACTGACTCGGAAGGTACATTTTATTTTTTCGATAGGTTGCCATTTGCTAGCGACATAATACATATCTGCCTTTTCTGTTTTTCGATGAATATAATCAATTACTCCAGTATCGCTTAGACCAGTGTACTCAAAATCAGGTAGTATTTTTTGATGTTGTAATACCTCTCGTACCGTTTTGTTCCATACAAATTTTCCTTTACCAATTTTGTGTTCCCCTTTTTTGGGATTTCCCCAAATCTGTTTTATGAGATTTTGATATCGAATAGCATCATCGGTATTACCTAACATTGGATTTTCTATAGTTCCAATAATTGTAGCACCCTTTTTGGCTAGGGTTATCAATTTTTTTAGGGCATTTAATGATACAGCGGTGTTCTTATCAATCACTAATACCTGATAATTCATGCCATCGGGTAGGACTAGTTTTCCATTTTTGGTGTTGAGTCTGTTTAGTAAAACATCTTCGTTACATGAATCATAATCATAACCTGTACCCAAGCTAGCTGGTGGGTTTTTCATGCCATCTTTCCATTCAAATGCATCGGCATCCGTGCGTAGACCATGCCCTTTGTAAAATAGGACATCGGCAGCAAAGCGTCCTTCTTGAAGCATAAAGGAACATCGCGATAGATACGTTACAAAAGGAGCTGATTGATTCCACCAAGTAGTAGTGCGATCAAAATGAGTACCTGCACTATGGGTTAGCCCTGGCACATCAGTAATTGACGGACGATGCGTAAAGGTGTGAAAGCAAATCCAATTAAGACCATCACAAAATGCTTGATCAGCAGCAGCTTTCATCATAAATGGAGAAACCTCCCAATTTGGCCCAACAGCGGTAAACGATTCAGCAAAAACCTGTTTGATGCCATACGTATGTGCGGCTGTTGCAGCTTCACGTACCAAAAAACGACCACTAGGTTGTTCTCTGTGAGGTGATGGCATCCAGAATTCGCCCATGGCAACATCACATTTACTGACACATTTTTTTAAGTCTGCTTGATATTGATGAGGTCCAGCGGCCTCGGCATACGAGTCTAGTCCATGTTTGTGAGCAATTTCTTGTTGTCTTCCATAATGATTTTCAGAAATAAGATCGCTAATAGTTAATCGAAAATCGTTTAAAAAATGTTTAGTGGTTTCGAGAGATTCAACGGTTACTCCGATCAATGCAGGCAGATATTTTATAATATCATAACCTCGACGTTTTTTGAATTCTTCAGGAAAATGTTTGGTCCAATTTGGATCACCCGCTTCCCAACTGTCGCATTCTACATATTTAAAGGCACGTTTTTCTTCTGTATTCATCTCTTTTAGTAGTTGACCTACAGTGTGCTCCCAGTGTAAATCAAAAATCTCTTTGCTTAGATGATCTATATAAAAAACACCTTGTAAATTGCGTCCCGTAGGTCGGTAGCCAAAGCGAAAAATTTGCCAAGTACCCTTGGGTGCTTTCCATTTTAAATGTCCGTTGGTGTCAATTTTATCCGAAATATCCAAAACTTCCTTTAATGTAAATGATGTCTTTTGTGGTATAGCCAAAACAGCAATATCTTGGTAATAGGAGTTTTGGGCATCTCTTACAGTTTGGTTTTCATGCTGTCTTTTTGTTTGAACGGGGGTAGTAGGTTTATGGAGCTGTTGATCTACCAGTTTATTTCCAACTACTCTTATAGTATCCCAAACGATTTCTTGTTGTCCATAATTAGGAGTTACCCAAGGTGCAGCGCATCCTGCAGGACCAATAAAAACGCCAAAATCAAGTCCTAACCTTCCTGATTCGAGCGATGCAAAACGAATTTTGTCTCTCCATGGTTTTGACCATGTTATCATTTTTTTATTAGGCTGCTTCAAACTTCCACCTTTATATTCCTTGGTGAGCTCATATCTAATCTCGGTAGTATCGATGATCGTTTTCTTTTTCCATTTGTGGGGGCCAAAAGGTCCCACGCCAACATCCATAACCAGACAACCTGATAGTCCTTTGGCTTTCATTTCTTCAAGATCTCGGGTGATAGATTTTTCTGTGGTAGGTGTTTGAAGCCACCACCACCATACCTGTGGGCGTACCTCATGAGGTGGATTCTTGAAATTTTGATCTAAACTAGACACGTTCTGTACTTGTGCAAAACAAAAGGAAAGCGTAAAGGATAAGGAGATTATAAAACTTATTCTTTTTTTTGATATGTTATTGATTTGCATTTTATAGACTGTTAATTTGTAATAATGGATAGTGACGTGTTTTGAGTCTTTTGATCTTTGTTTTGATAGAAACCTCTCTTTTTTCTATTTAATGAAGGATTTCTAGATTTTTGTTTGCTTTAGGATAACTACAATACTTCTATTCCAAAAATTCTAACAAGAGTATATTTTGATGTTAAGGTGCTTTCAGTAAGTATTTTATGTCTTGATTAGCTCCAGAATCTTTTTATTGAACCCATGATATACGACTAGATACTTCATACTTTTCTAATGGACTAATTCGTTGATTTGATATATTGATAATTAATTTATGTATATGATAACTTGCTAAATGTAAAGAGCGAACATTTGCACTGATTCTTTCCATGAAGTAACGAGAAAGAATCCCCTTCTGGATTATAGGTTCGTGTTGTTGACTTTGATGCTGTTGGTGTGATTGTTTTGATACAAGAACGACAGAATTATGAGTAGCTATAGAAAAAGCTAAAGGAATCAAATAAGAAAAGAAAATAGATTCAATTTTTTTAAAGCTATTTTCTTGTATCGTATTCATGGAGTAGCAAAACTTAGTATTAATTGAGAATAGGTTTTATTGAGTCTTTTACATTGTTTAAGTGCTCATTGTATGTAAATTAAAGAATGACAGAATAGCCCTGTTGATACGGGTTGTAGATGCATATTTAGCTCTTTTGGATTCGATTTGCTTTTTTGTCATGGAGCAATTAATTATAAAGCACTTCTACTGCGTAACAAGAATATAGTATGATGTATACTGTCATTAAAAAAATAATTACAGGCTACTAATTAGCTTCTTTTTCTACATTTTTTTACTAAAATTTACACTGTGACCAAGGCTATGCTTAAATTTTATAGTTCAAACTAGCAAAAAATAGATTAAATTATTTTGGTCTACAAGTACATTTTAACTGGTATAACAACATACTGTTTCTGGTTGGTAAAATTCGTTTTTTTTTTAAATAATCTGTTTGTCTTTCCAAATTTACAGATGTAAATATTGTTCAAAAAAAGAGTTTTTGAAATTGACATTTTGATATTTTTATAGCACAAAATGATATGAATTTGTAAAAATAGTCTTCAAAATACGAGAGAAAATCAAATCGTACCCACGGCTATGTTTAAATTTTATAGTTCGAATTAGTAAAAAATAGATCAAATTATTTTGGGCTATAAGTGTGTTTTAACTGGTGTAATATGATGATATTTAATGTGTTTTGAGTCATTTGCAATTCAAATTATGGTAGCCTATAGTGATGTTTTGGATGGTGAAGTGGTTTAGATCTTTTTAATTCTGACAAAAAACAGGCTGTTATAGCGAATTAGAAAAAAATAAACCACTTCTGTACAGTATTTATAAAGTACGATCACGTTTCCTGTTTTTCTAAAACCACTTCATTGTAAAACGAATTAGCTTTTTTTTGAAATCCGTATATGGAGGCATCAATAACAATACGGCGCCAGGAAATAGCTGCTTGTAGACTCCTCGAGCATTAGAAAATTCCTTAAAACCATAGATGCCCTTAGATTTTCCAATACCACTTGTGTTTACTCCCCCAAAAGGAAGCTCCGAATTGAAAAAATGTAAAATATTATTGTTAATGCAAGTTCCCCCTGCAGTAGTGTTGTTTAAAAAATATTTGATGTTCTTTTTATTTTTTCCAAAGATATATAGAGCCAATGGTTTTGGATTCTTATTGATGTGAGTAATAACTTCTTCCGAATCAGTATAGGTTAAAATTGGCAGTACAGGACCAAAAATTTCTTCTTGCATTAATGTACTATCCAACGAAACATTTGTCATCACGGTTGGAGGAATCATGCTATCTTGTTTGGCCTCATTATCTCCTATAACAATTTTTGCGCCTTTTTCTAATGCATCGTCGATAAGACCTTGAATTCTTTTGGTATGATTAATATTCACTATGCGAGCATAGTCCTCTGACGATGTTGGGGTAGTGCCATAAAAATCTACAATAACATCTTTTAGAGCAGTAAGAAAACGCTCTACTAATGTTTTATGGATGTATACGTAATCAGGAGCAATGCACGTTTGTCCGGCATTCATGAATTTGCCCCATGCGATACTCTTTGCAGCGCTTTTTATGTCTGCGGTGTGATCAATGATACAGGGAGATTTACCACCTAGTTCTAGTGTCACGGAGGTAAGATGTTTTGCCGCTGCTTTCATGACAATTTTGCCAATATTAGGAGAACCTGTAAAAAAAATATGATTAAAAGGAAGTGCTAACAACGCTGTTGCGACTTCTACCTCACCGTCTACTAAGGCAATTTCTTTTGGTTCAAATAATGCGATTACGATTTTTTTCATAATAGCAGTACTATGTGGAGTGTTCTCAGAAGGTTTTATTATCACGGTATTTCCTGCTGCGATTGCTGAGATCAGAGGGCCAAAAGTAAGATTGATGGGAAAATTCCATGGAGAAATAAGTAAACAGACACCTTTGGCTTCATACTTAATGTAGGATCTCGAGCCTATAAGTGCAAACGGACTATCAACGGGCTCATCACGCATCCAATTTGATAAATTTTTGATAGTATGTTTGATTTCTTTCAGTATAGGGTAGAGTTCATTTAGATCTGTCTCAGCAGGATTTTTGCCAAAATCAGCTTGTAATGCATGATGAATTTCTACTCTGTATGTGCTATCCAGAGCATTGTATAGTTTTTTGAGTTTTGCAATTCGTTCTTTGGCAGTAGTTGCAGCTATAGTGTATTGATGCTTTTGCTGTGATGCAAAAATGTTTTGCAATAGCGTAGTGTCAAATTTTGGAGTTGTGATGGTCATGAAACATTATTTAAGTATGCGATCCGTTTGTGTTTTTAATTTTCTAAATATTGCTAGAAAGCTACTATTGGGTTTTCTCTAAATATATTAAAAAACATAAAGATATTTTAATATACAGTTTTTTTGTTTACTAAGAATTTTGAAGTGCCATTTGGGTCTTGTTTTTTATAAGTAGAGGTGTGATTATACATTTTTGATTACCGTAATTTCAAACGATAAAAGATAATTGTTAACCAGCTCTAGGGACTTTAAACATGATCATAGCAAGTAGGTGTTTTTTTAGAAAAAAATGAAATCAGTATATAGAATTACTCATTTTGACTACTATTTTAATTTAGACGCTTTTAAGGAAATAAAAAGAATTTTTTGTTATGTAAGTATTTCCCTTCTCTAAAGGTATGGGACTTTTTTGTAAAAAGTATAATTTTAACAATTATGAGAGGCGATGTTTTGGAGAATGGAGTAGTATTTTGAACGTTTTGAGGGTGTTACATATTCGATGAATATAGGCGCCTATTACAGTAGGTTTTTACGATAATTTAATATGAAATTTTCGTAAAAATTATAAGTTTTTTCGTTATTTGAGTATGTGGTAAAATTTATTTTTATTTAGTATGCTTGTTTTGAAGTGTTTAACGTTATTTTTTGATGTTTTTTGTTGGTTTGTAACTATTTGGATAAAGATAATAATAGCTGAAGACTCACATCTATATTGATATTTACTTAGAATAATTAAGTTCTGTAAATCAATGTATTAAGAAATTGTTTAGTATAGAGAATGTAAAGACATTGTTAAGGAGTGGTAGAGTGCTAGCTAGACCTAATATAAAACGAATATGACAAGGTTTTTCCATGTTTTGTCTATGGTTTTTGTATGTTGTCGAAAAAACATTTATTGTGCAGTTATCAGATTTTTTTTTAAGTCTTTATTGATTAATTTTGTGATGAATACAAAGCAAACTACTTTAGGACGAATAACATGAAACAGAATTATATAAAAAATATTACTTTTTTACTCTTATTTTTGTTGACTTTTTTAGCATTTGGTCAACGTCATCGAGAATTAGTGAAGTTTGAAGCAAAAACAAGTTCAGGAGGATTGGTATTTGGTGTGGCATATACAAAAAGCGAAGCAAATACTATTCTGAATGATTTTCAAAAACGTAATAAGGGGTCAAAGTATGATATTTCTAAGGCCGAAAAAATGTTTCGATATACCACGTTACAGATAAAAAATAAGTATGAAGATCCTGTAAAAACTTTTAGAGGTTTAAGTCGCAAACATTATAAGGTGCTCTCTGCAGAAGATTTGAAGGCATTGGAATTGATAGATAAAAAAAGCTTTACATCTGCAGTCAATTATTATATGAATGCTAGACAGGCAGAAAAGGACTTTGTGATTAATAGATTTGCAAATCTTACTGTAAATTTTAGTAAGTTTAGATATTAAGAAAACGAATAAAACAATTTTTAATGTTTTTTGTCCTAAACTAGAGTTGTAAAACAATTTTCTTACCTTTTTACACGATATCCCCAGTAGAAATCCTATAGTGATTAATAGTTGCTTGATCATAGAATTTGATAGTTAACAAGGTATTCCATATCTTGGTGCACTTATTCTAGACGCATTTGGTGTCTTGATTTATTTAGAAAAATAAACACAAATTATGTATACTTCAAGAATATCTGGTTTAGGACATTATGTTCCAGAACATATTGTGACCAACGATGATCTTTCAAAAATAATGGATACCAGTGATACATGGATACAGGAACGCACAGGTATTAAAGAGCGACGTCATATAAAAGAAGGAGATGGAAATACTACTGCTATTATGGGCGCTAAGGCAGCTAGGATAGCTTTAGAACGAGCCAATGTCTCCAAAAACGATATTGAGTTAATCATATTTGCAACATTAAGCCCTGATATGTATTTTCCAGGAGGAGGAGTGCAAATACAGGATATTTTGGATATGGATACAGTTCCGGCCTTAGATGTACGTAATCAGTGTAGTGGATTTATCTACGCATTATCAGTAGCGGATCAGTATATCAAAACAGGAATGTATCAAAATGTTTTGGTTATTGGTAGTGAGAACCATAGTGGCGGATTGGATATGACGACTCGGGGACGTTCAGTCTCTGTGATATTTGGAGATGGAGCTGGTGCTGCTGTGGTGTCTAGAAGTACAAAAGAAGGACAAGGGATACTCTCTACACATTTGCATAGTGAAGGAGCGCATGCCGAAGAGTTGGTGCTTATGGGGCCTAGTATGAAAAATTGGGTTCCCGCTATTATAGAAGAAAACCCTACGGACAATATTCCTTATTTTCCGTATATGAACGGGAAATTGGTTTTTAAAAATGCAGTCACGCGTTTTGCTGAGGTTATTAATGAAGGCTTACAGGCTAATAAATTATCTAGTTCTGATATTGATATGCTTATACCTCACCAAGCAAACCTAAGGATTTCTCAGTTTATTCAAAATAAATTTCAATTATCAGATAATCAAGTTTTTAATAACATCCAGAAATACGGTAATACAACTGCTGCCTCTATCCCTATTGCATTAACAGAAGCATGGGAGCAGGATAAAATAAAAGAAGGTGATTTGGTCGTCTTAGCAGCTTTTGGAAGTGGTTTTACTTGGGCTAGTGCTGTTATGAGGTGGTAATAGCGTATCGAGAAGATCTAGGAGCGCACCATCGTATCAAAATATTAACTGCTTCTCGGTCAAAAGTATGAACTTCATTACTCATAGTGGCCAAAAAGTTAATTAGGGCTGTATAGTTCATTATGTCTAGTAGAGCGAATATAAAATTAGGTAAAACCATAAAAAAAGCCTCCATATTTGTGAAGATATGGAGGCCTTGTATTAATGGCTTTTAGTAATTAACTAACTAACACATTTTACCTATTTTTTAAAAGCAATTAATACAATAAATAAACTAAACTAACAAGATTTTAAGGTCTTTATGAAAACTCTACATCTTAATAGACGTAATACTTCTTGAAAAGTTACAGGGGTGTTAAAAAAAAGTGTGGTTTTTTATTTTTTGTGTGCACAAGTGAAACTGTTTTTGTTTTTAATTTGCTGTTTATCATTATGATATGTTTTTAAGTGAATTTTTGTAAATGCACTATTTTTTGCTAATTATCTGCTGATAAACTGATAATTGAATACGTGAGACGGAATTTAATGCAGATAATTCTGGTGGTATTGTAAAGTTCAAGCGTAGTGTAATCCAATTTTTTATCTTTTTTTTGGTAAAAAAATAACACTATTATACGATAGTTTGGTTGTACATTAAAATTGAGGAAAAAACTTGCTTCGGGAGCATAGTGGCAGGTATAGGGTATATGTTTAAGATTTTTGGATAATAAAAAAGTGGGTAGACAACTGATAATATATCTGTTATAAACTAATTATTAGCCTGTAACTACTTTTTTTAGATGCTTTTAGATGTCAAATTTGGTGATTTTGTTGTAAAACCTTAGTTTAACTAGCTAAAAAAAATGAGACATTATGATTAAGAATAAAACATTAGTAATAGGAGCATCTTTAAAACTTGAACGCTATTCTAACAAAGCTATTAGAAAATTATTAGCGTATGATCAACCGGTCGTAGCCCTAGGACTCAGAGCAGGGGAGATAGAAGGAGTTGTTATTGAGACCGAAAAAAAAATATTTCCAGATATCGAAACGGTAACCATGTATCTGAATCCACAACGGCAAGAAGAGTATTATGAATATATTCTAAATTTGAAACCAAGACGTGTTATTTTTAATCCAGGTACCGAGAATTCACAGTTTTTTTCTTTGTTAGAGGCAGCTAATATATATGTGGAGATTGCTTGTACATTAGTGCTCCTTGCGACGGATCAATATCAAGCCTATAAAAGTGAGGAGTCCATTTAGTGGCAATAATTCATACCCAAATTGATAACCGTTAAGGATTTCTGAAGGAATATTTGCAATGCCTATAACGAGTAGGACAACACCAATAGCTACAGGAGCGACATATGAGTCGTGTACTTTGTACTTTGTAAAAATGCCAAAAGAAAATAAACCTAGTAGGGGACCGTATGTATAGGTTGCAACTGTAAGTAGATTGCTAATCACATTGTCATTCAAGAGATGTTTGAAAATGATAATGACGATGATCAGTAGTACACTCATTCCGATATGTACTTTTTTGCGTAGGCTATTTTGTGTTTCTTTTGGTTTTTTTTCTATCGCCAAAAAATCAACGCAAAACGAGGTGGTTAGTGAAGTAAGTGCGCTATCTGCACTACTATAGGCAGCGGCAATGAGACCAAGGAAAAAAACAATAGAGACTCCTAAGCCTAAGCTACCATTCATTGCGATTTCAGGAAATAAGAGATCTGTTTTGGTTTTGCCGTCCATAATAGGGACTGCTATTCCGAACTTATTTGCGTAAATAAATAATAGACCGCCAAGTAAAAGAAACACAAAATTCACCGCAATCAAAACAATACTAAAAGAGATCATATTCTTTTGAGCATCTTTTAAACTCTTGCAAGTCAAGTTTTTTTGCATCATGTCTTGATCTAAGCCTGTCATGCATATGGCAATAAACATCCCGCCAAAAAATGATTTGATAAAATGATTCTTAGCAAAAATGGAGTCAAAAAAGAAAGTTTTGTTGTAATCTTCAAATTCTGTAGAGCTGAGTAATTCGGAGATTGTCCATCCAAGCTTATCATTGATAAAGAATATGGCCAAAAACACTGCAATAAGCATAAATAGTGTTTGTAATGTGTCAGTCCATACAATGGTTTTGATACCTCCTTTAAAAGTGTAAATCCATATGAGTAAAATAGATAGGATTACTGTTGCTTCAAAAGGAATCCCTAGACTGTCAAAAACAAAATATTGTAATACGATAGCAACCAAGAAAAGGCGAAAAGAGGCACCGAGAATTCTAGATATAAAAAAGAAAAAAGCCCCCGTCTTATAACTCACTACGCCAAAACGTTGCTCGAGGTATTGATAAATAGACGTTACATTAAGACGATAATAAATAGGCATTAATACATACGCAATGATAAAATAACCTACCAAATAGCCAAAAACGACTTGCATATAACTGAACTGCGAGGATTCTACCCAGCCCGGAACAGATATAAAAGTGACACCACTCAACGATGCGCCAATCATCCCAAAAGCAACAACATACCATGGGGATTGTTTATTTGCTTTAAAGAAAGTGTTGTTGTCTGCTCCTTTACTGGTCAAATAAGAAATACCAACTAAAACAGCAAAATACACAGCAATAAGAATAAGAATTTGATAAGGTTGCATGCGTTTGATTTTATGAGTGGTTTGAATGTATGTATCCAAAGATACTCGAATTTCTGAATTCTAAATTCTGAAATAAGAATTAAAAAAGTACTTTTGTGGTTATGGAATTTTCTTCAAAATTATTAGAAAATGCAGTTTACGAAATGTCTCAATTGCCCGGTATAGGTAAGCGTACTGCATTGCGACTTGTTCTACATTTACTGCGCCAGCCCAAAGAGCAAACTGAACAATTGACCAAAGCATTGCAGGTATTAAGACAAGAGATTAAATTCTGTAAGAGTTGTTATAGTATTAGTGATGTAGCCCTATGCCAAATCTGTGCAAACCCTAATCGAAATCATGATTTGATCTGTGTAGTAGAGGATATCAGGGATGTGATGGCAATAGAGAATACAAGTCAATATAGAGGAGTGTATCATGTTTTGGGTGGTAAGATAAGTCCATTGGATGGTATAGGTCCTCAAGATTTGCAAATAAAACCGTTGATAGAAAAAGTAAAAGAAGGAAAGGTCAAAGAATTAATTTTTGCTCTTAGCGCAACTATGGAAGGAGATACCACCAACTTTTATATTTATAAACAGCTGGAAGGAGTAAAAGTATTAACATCTACAATATCAAGAGGTATAGGGGTAAATGATGAGTTAGAGTATGCCGATGAGGTCACTTTGGGACGTAGCATAGTGAATCGAATCCCTTTTGAAAAAGCCTTAGGACGGTCTTAATTTTATGAAGAAACACCATGGATCTGTTATGTAAGTTAATAGGAGTTTCTTATATTCGCAATCAGATCAAAAATCTAAAAAAATTATACCCTGAAACTTTCCGTTGTCATTCTTAATTACAATGTGCGCTATTTTTTGGAACAGTGTATTATTAGTGTAAAAGCAGCTATAAAAACAATAGAGGCGGAGATTATCGTTGTTGATAATGCTTCTTCTGATGATAGCTGTAGAATGGTAAGAGAGCGATTCCCTAAGGTACAATTTATAGAAAATTCAGAAAATGTTGGTTTTTCGAAAGCAAATAACCAAGGAGTCAAAGTAGCAAGAGGAGAATATATTTGTATCCTCAATCCGGATACTGTAGTAACCGAAAATATCTTTGTAGATTTAGTCAAACAAGCAAAGGAGATAGGAGAGTTTGGTATTATGGGGGTGCATCTTATAGATGGTACAGGGAATTTTCTAGCCGAGAGTAAACGGAACATCCCAACACCTAAGAATTCTTTTTCTAAAATGTTCCGTATCAAAATAACAAAAGACGAAGATTATTATGCCAACCATTTGCACGAAACGTCAAACGCTTCTGTACCTATTCTTGTTGGTGCTTTTATGTTTATGAAACGTCAAACCTATAACGAAGTGAGTGGGTTTGATGAGGAGTATTTTATGTACGGAGAAGATATAGATCTTTCTTATAAAATGTTGAAAAAAGGTTGGAATAACTATTACGTAGGAAATTTATCAGTAATACATTATAAAGGAGAAAGCACTATCAGAGATCGTGTTTACTTAGAACGATTTTATGGAGCAATGCAATTGTTTTATCAAAAGCATTTTAGAACTAATGTTTTTTATGACGCTTTTATTAAATTAGGAATCCAATTTTCTTTAATGACACGCTCACTTCAGAAAACCTCAGGAAATAAACATCTGATAGAAGAATATTATCTAGTGTCTGACGATGCAAATTTAAAAAACAATCTTCAGAAAAAACTCATCAAAGGGGTGACCATTATATCCCTCGAAAGTTTAACAAAAGAGACGATAAAAAATAGAGAAATTATATTTGATAATAATACAATTAGCTTTTTGGATATAATAAAGACAATGAAACGTATTAAGACGCCCCAAACAACTTTCAAAATACGACCTCAAGGATGTAATTTTGTTATTGGGAGTAATAGTAGTGATAGTCGGGGAGATATAATTGTTTTTTAAAGGATTTAAACCTTTGAATTAGCTTTAAGATAATTTTATTACCATAAATAGAATAAAACACATACACTTTGAGTAAATTTGCTTGAAATATAGCAAAAACCTCCATTCATTAAGAATATGGCAAAATTCGAATTAAAACTTCCTAAAATGGGGGAGAGCGTCGCAGAAGCAACTATCACAACATGGTTAAAAAGTGTTGGTGATCAGGTAGATGTAGATGATCCTTTATTGGAAATTGCCACAGACAAGGTCGATAGCGAAGTACCAAGTGAAGTTGATGGCATATTAATAGAAAAATTATTTGATGTAGATGATGTTGTACAAGTTGGTCAAGTTTTGGCAATTATAGAAACAACAAGAGCGGATGTTTCAGTCACCAGCACTCCAAAGAATGATGCTCAGGACAAGAAAGAACAAGAAGGAGCTTCAGAAATAGTATCAGCCGCATCAAATTTAGAAGCGCAGATGCAACAAATACAAACACCCGTAGTAGCTACTACAACAGGTGCAGAAGGACGCTTCTACTCACCCTTGGTACGTAATATTGCAGCCAAAGAAGGGATTACTCAAGAGGAGTTGACAAGAATCAACGGAACAGGGAAAGAAAGTAGAGTAACAAAAAATGATATCTTAGAGTATATAAAAAATAGAGATCAACAACAGGTTGATGTGCCTATAGAAAATATAGATTCAGATAAAAAACATCCTAAGGAGGTAAAAACGGAACCAATTATAATGTCTGGTGATGACGAGATTATAGAAATGACTCGTATGGGAAAAATGATTGCAACACATATGACGCATTCATTACAAACAGCAGCACATGTACAGTCCTTTATCGAAGCAGATGTAACAAATATCTGGAATTGGCGTAATCGTGTAAAGAAAACTTTTCAGGAGCGGGAGGGTGAACCTGTTACTTTTACTCCAATATTTATGGAGGCTGTTGCAAAGGCCATAAAAGACTTTCCGATGATGAATAGTACTGTTTCTGGTACTAAAATTATCAAAAAGAAGCAAATTAATTTGGGAATGGCAGCTGCTTTGCCAGATGGAAACCTCATTGTACCAGTAATCAAAAATGCAGATCAATATAGTTTACTTGGGATGACAAAAATAGTCAATGATTTGGCGCATAGGGCAAGAACTAATGCTCTGAAACTTGATGAAGTCCAAGGAGGAACCTATACTGTAACAAATGTCGGAACCTTTGGTAGTATAATGGGTACGCCAATTATTAATCAACCACAAGTAGGAATATTAGCTTTGGGAGCAATCCGTAAAGTGCCAGCAGTGATAGAAACACCAGAAGGTGATTTTATAGGGATTCGATATAGAATGTTTTTGTCACATTCTTATGATCATAGAGTAATTAATGGTGCATTAGGAGGTCAATTTGTACAGAGAGTCAAAGAGTACCTCGAAGCTTGGGATATAGATCGTCAGATTTAGTATACAAGTCCATTTTTAACATAACTACGAGTAAATATTCGCTTCTTTTTCTGCTGTTTTTTACTGAATTTTCTTGAAGTTTCTGGATTCTGACAGGATAGACCAGACGGAATAGGTTAGAGTAGGTATGGATACACTGGACTAAGCTGACCCCCTCAAAAGCATTGATTTTTGCGACAGTTTACAGCTGTCGTTCTGTCGGATGCTGACCCCTCTACACTAAAAGAGATAGCTAATTCTGTCGATTTAGATCGATAGGTTTACGTTCAAAATCGCTTTTTTTGCGAAGGTGTTGTTGTTAATTCTGGAGTAAGCTGTAGCCCAAAGCCCTATTCTTAAAACAACGATCACGCTTTCTAGGCTTAAACGAAAAGGATACAAACCTATGCTAGATTATATAAATAAGCTACAGACTTCAATCTGGTGAACCGCCGTATACGAGACCCGTACGTACGGTGGTGTGAGAGCCTCAACGTGGTAAATTTTACCGCGTCGGGCTACTCGATTACAAAACGTTATTATTTTCATCTAACCAATTTTTCCAGTCATCAGGACATTTATATTTTATTCTATAATCATTTTTCTGTTTTTCACTTAGGTTTTTCCAAAAGGGGATCCAGTATTTTATACAATAATCTTCTTCAAAACCTTGATTCCATCTTGGTGAACCTTGAAATAAATTAGGAAATACTTTCCAAGGAGGTAAAAGTTCTTTAAACTTATCAATGAATTTTTTAAAACTATTTAATTCCCCTTCTGTTTTGAATTTTATGTTAATATGAAATAGAAAATCAGTTATTCTATTGATGTCGATTTGCTTTTCTTGTAGATTATTTAATTGAGAAGAAAAAAATAAAGTGATGAATTTTGATGTTAATTCATTATGAGAATTAAATATATCTTCTATCAATTGGCTAGGTAAATAAAAGCTATAAGAATGTTTATAAAATAGTCCGAACATAATATTTTAATTTTCGTCAATAAAATCAGCAATCCAATCAGCTCCAAAATATCCAGCAGTTCCAAAAATTATTCCTCCAATCGCACCTGTAATTAAAGCTCCTGGACCCGTTTCGATACCAACGGCTACTCCAGCTAAAGCTCCAACTTTTGCTCCTGCTATTGCACCTCCCCAGCCACCAATTTGTCTAATAGTTTCTGCTGCAATAGGTTTAAATGATTCTTGTTTTATAGATTTTTCTGTTGCCTGTTCTAATTCGTAAGCTGTAATAACCATACCTATGATACTAACAATTCTTAAACCTTTTGTTATTTTAATTGTTGTTTGAGATTTTATAGCTTCGTTAGGTATGTTTCCTTCTATCAATACCTCTTTCTCAATATTTCCAACTGCGTTAATTACTTTGTCGAGTCTAGCTTTGGCTTCTATAGAGGGAGCTTCACTTTGAAGTCTTCTCAAATCCTTAATTATTTCTTCTGTTGAGTGAATTGTGCAGCCTGCTGCTTTAGCTTTTTTTATATCTATGTATTGAGGAGAGCCATTAAAATTTGGAGCTCCATCTGGATAGATGCTACTAGAGGATAAATATTTACTGTTATTAAGACCTGATGCGTGCTCACCAATTGTAATATTTGATGATGGGTTGGGCGGATTCATTCCATAGCGTTCAAATATATTTCCATTAATTGATGATATTATATCTTTTGTTGGCGGCACAATAACTTTTCTAACTAATTTACCAGAAGGTAAAATCTCATCTGCAAGCATAAAAACAAACGCTCCACCTTTATTAACTTTTTGTTGAATACAGCTTTCGATGCTAACTGATTTAATAGGTTTAGCTACGTAAGCGTAAATCCTTACCTTCTCACATTCTTTGACTTTGTATTTGAAACAAACAATACCTTTATCATCTAAATAAGGATTCTCCCCTTTACAGTACTCAAGGTCTGTTATTTCTCCATCATCTAATTGTTCTGCAAACCAAATATGTTTTATAGGTGTAAATGTTGATTCTTTAAATTTTGTGGCTTTGTAAACATATGTTTTCTCAATTTCAAGTTCCTCTACAAGATTGTCATTTTCATCAAATGGACCTTCAATTTTTTCAACTAATGGTTTTGCGAACTTTATAGAAGCACCTCGTTTAACTTGCTCACTCATTTTTACATTTGGATTGTGAGGTCTAAATTTTAATGGTTAAAGTACTATATTGCTCTTTAACTCTTGGTGGATCTTTTTTCTCTATTATTTTAAATGTATTGTCAGCCATTTAATAGATTTTATTGAGCGTTAATGTTTTGTAACGCCGTAATATAGTTACCATGGTAACCATATTTCCATTATATAATTCACAAATCTAACAGATTCCAATCAAAAACAAAGTCTTGTATGTTGTTTAAATGTTATTTAATCAAATTTTTATAGATATATAGAGCATGTCGTGAGATGAATTATCAGGCTCTGGATACACCCATAATTATGGATTAGCCAAAATCATTTGTAAATGTTTGTAAACGCTTAGAAACACCTACAGGCACAACAAGTGTCTCAATGGAGATCTTACTAATTAATGGGTTTTGCATCATTGTATAGTAGCCGTGAAACCCTACGACCAGAAATACAGAAAACCAAAGGCCTCCCAAAAGACCAAAAACAGCTACTATTGCCCATACAGGATCGCTATGGACTCAACTGAAATAATTAACAATAAATGGCATAATATTAGGAGTTTAACCACTATAAATCCCTAAGAATATAGTTTTTAACACCAAAAACACTGCTACTCCAATAGCAGGACGCTATTTTTAACCCCAAAAAAATCATCTCCAAAATCGTTTTCCCCCTTATGCAAGTGGCGGATCAGTCAACAGGCATATAGCGTTTGCCTATCGGCACGCCATATGCCTAGTTATTGTGCATAGTATTTTCATCCGAAGAGGTTTGGTTCAATTTCAATTTCATAACCTAGTTTGTGGCGCACAATTTTGTTTAAAGTAGTCCAAAATTTGAGAAATTCTTGATTAGTTATTCCGCAATTTTTACCAAAATGTATATTGGTTATTTTTATTTTTGGATTTGAAACAAAATAATCGTCTTCAACTTTTAGAGATTTGTCTAATTCAGGTTGATTGTCTCTAACAAATGGGGATTCATTATTAACCCATAGTTTTAAACCAAAATAATTAGTTTCTCTTGCTCTATTTTTTTCAAATCTAAATTCAGTATTACAAAACTTCTCAATTTCTTGAGCAGTGGTAAATGGGAAATAGGTTGATAATCTTATCTCTAGTTCTTTTGAAAATTCTTTTCTCTTGTGAAAAGCAATTAATTTTCCTAAATCTATTTCCGTTGTTGCTCCTGGATGTTTTTTTCTGAAATCTTCTAATTCGTTTTTTAGAGCAGGAATATATGCTGGAATTTCATAATATACTTGTGAAAGCATATAATTTTCCCATTGTTTTGGGTCATTAACTATTTCGAATTCTAAAGCAACTCCAGAATAATTTTTACCGTATTCTGTCCATAAGTCAGGATTGTTAATTTCCTTAGATTCGCAAAATGATAATGTGTATAAATAGTTTTTAGAGTAATCTATAATTTCATTTGTTATGTCAAATTTTTGTGCGGCATATTTAAATTCATTTTCGTCAGATGAATTATGAAGATTATAAAATCTTAATTCTCGATAATTTAAGATGGACATTAGATTCTGAATATTTGTCCAATGAACGAATTTTTTATCTTTTTGATAATAATAATCTGAATCTAAAAATGACCTATTTTTATTTGAAAGTTTTGCGTCAAATCTACTACCACTATATCCATTTGATTCAATCATTGTAGATGGAATATGTCTTTCCACAATTGATTTAAATTCATTCCATAATTTATCAAGGTATTCTTCTTTCAATATTTCGGTATTTTCGTGATATTATGCACAACGTAGGAATATAGTTACCATGGTAACTATATTTCCATTATATAATTCACAAATCTAACAGATTTCAATCAAAAACAAAGTCTTGTATGTTGTTTAAGTGATATTTAATCAGATTTTTATAGATATATAGAGCATGTCGTGAGATGAACTATCAGACTCTGGATACACCCATAATTATAGATTACCCAAAATCATTTGTAAATGTTTGCAAACACTTATAAACGACTACAGGTAGAACAAGTACCTTAATGGAGATCTACTAATTGATGGGTTTTGGATCATTGTATAGTAGCCGTGACACCCTACGACCAGAAATACAAAAAACCAAAGAACTCTCAAAAGACCAAAAACAGTTCCTATTGCCCATACAGGATCGCTATGGACTCAACTGAAATAATTAGCAATAAATGGCATAATATTAGGAGTTTAACCACTATAAATCCCTGATAATATAGTTTTTAACACCAAAAACACTGCTACGCCAATAGCAGGACGCTATTTTTAACCCCAAAAAAATCATCTCCAAAATCGTTTTCCCCCTTATGCAAGTGGCGGATCAGTCAACTGGACCTATAGTGTTTGCCTATCGACACGCCATATGCCTAGTTATTACAAAACGTTATTATTTTCGTCTAACCAATTTTTCCAATCATTAGAGCATTCATATTTAATCCTATAATCATTTTTCTGCTTTTCACTTAGATTTCTCCAAAAAGGAAGCCAATTTTTTACACAATAATCATATTGTACTCCTTGATCCCAAGAAATATATTGTTCTAAATAATTTGGAAAAATCTTCCAAGGAGGAAACAACTCGTTGTTTTTAACTGTAAGTTCTTTAAATTTCCTCTGTTTATTTTCTTCTTTGAATCGTATAGTAACAATTAATAAATATTCTGTTATTTTTTCGACTGATATTTTACTTTTTTTTAAGTCAAATTGTTTTTTTAGAAAATCTTTTATAGTTTCTGTTGTTATACAATCGTATTTTTTTAAGATATTTTCATACATAGTACTAGAAAGGTAAAATCGATGAGGGTATTTATAAAAGAAATGTAACATAGTTTTTAGTTTTCATCAATATAATCTGCTATCCAATCTGCTCCAAAATAACCAGCAGTTCCAAAAATAATTCCACCAATTGCTCCTGTAATTAAAGCTCCAGGGCCTGTCTCAATTCCAACTGCTGCTCCTGCTAAGGCTCCAATTTTGGCGCCAGCAATTGCACCACCCCAACCTCCGACTTGTCTAATCGTTTCTGCTGCAATTGGCTTAAATGATTCTTGTTTTATAGATTTTTCAGTTGCTTGTTCTAATTCATAAGCTGTAATGACCATACCAATAACACTAACAATCCTTAAACTTTTTGTTATTTTCATTGAAGTACTAGATTTAATAGCTTTACTTGGAATATTACCCTCTATCAAAACTTCTTTCTCCATTTTTCCTACTGCATCGATTACTTTTTGTAATCTAGCTTTAGATTCTGGAGTTGGAGCTTCATTTTTAAGTCTTTTTAGATCTTTAATTATTTCTTCTGTTGAATGAATTGTACAGCCTGCGGATTTGGCCTTTTTTATATCAATATATTGTGTTGAACCATCAATATTTGGAGCTCCGGATTTCAAAGTACTTGCAGACATATATTGGCTAGGCTTTACTCCCGAGGCGTGTTCTCCAATCGAAATATTTGCAAAAGAGTCAGTAGGTTGCATTCCAAAATACTCATAATAATTACCTTTGGTTAAGGTTTTTATAATATCCTTGTTAGGAGGAATAATAACCTTTCGAACTAATTTTCCTGAAGGTAATATTTCATCTGCAAGAATGAATAAGAATGCTCCTCCTTTGTTGATATTTTGTTGAACACAGTTTTCAATACTAACTGATTTGATAGGTTTAGCTACATAAGCTTAAATTCTAACTTTATCACATTCTTTAACTGTGTATTTGAAACAAACAACTCCTTTATCATCCAAATACGGATTTTCTCCTTTTTTGTATTCTAGATCAGTTATTTCTCCGTCATCTAATTGTTCCGCCCACCAAATATGTTTTATTGGCGTGAACGTAAATTCTTTGAACTTAGTTGCTTTGAAAATGTATGTTTTACCAACTTCAAGTTCCTCAATGAGATTATCGTTTTCATCAAATGGACCTTCAATTTTTTCTACTAACGGTTTTGCGAATTTTATAGAAGCACCTCGCTTAACTTGCTCACTCATTTTTACATTTGGATTGTGAGGTCTAATTTTGATAGTTAAGGTACTATATTCCTCTTTAACTCTTGATGGGTCTTTTTTCTCTAAAATTTTAATTGTATTGTCTGCCATTTATTATATTTTATTGAGCATTAATGCTTTGTAATAATGGGATATACCCAATAGGGTATATTTCTCTTATGTTACTTACAAATCTAACGGATTTTTGATGGATTTCAAGTTGCTGGTTACTAATTGCGTATAGAGTAATACAGATACTACTAGAACTGTGTCCTAGTAGTATCTGTATTACTCTATAACCTTCTGAAAGTGGCAGTGGACAAATCTGGAGCCTGAAATACGTAAAATGATCATTAGAAAAAAGTAAACACCATCGCATTTGGTGTTTAACTAATACAAATCCCTAAAAACAATTAATAACAATATCACAAACACTATTACTCCAATAGCAGAACACTATTTTTAACCCCCAAAATAGCATCTCTAAAATCGTTTTCCCTCCTTATGCAAGTGGCGGATCAGTCAACAGGCATATAGCGTTTGCCTATCGGCACGCCATAACCTAGTTATTGTACACAGTTTTTATTCATTTTCTGTTATTGATTTCATCGTATATTTATCATAAGCCATCACATCAAATACTTTTGATTCACCAGTATCAATCCACTTTTTATAAATCAAATTTCCATTGAGATAATTATAAAGTTCATTATACGTTGTTTTTTCTTTGAACACCATTTTTAGAATAAGAATTATTAATATTCGTTTTCCATGGTTTTGTCAATCCATTCAATGAAATTTTTCCAGTTATAATTTGGGCTCGATTCAATATCATTTGAGTTATGGTCAAAAATCACAACAGGAAATTCAGATTCAGAACTACGATTGTCAAAACACCAATAATCGCCATTATCATATCTAAATGGTGTTAGATAATTTGGGAATTCTAAATCAGAGTAATCTTTAAGGATTTCCTCCAAATTCATATTTGGTTCAATTTCTTTATTCGCCCAACCAAACCCTTCAAATGAAAAGTCTCCAATAGGAACTTCTGTACAGTATTTCAATTGGAAATCAATAAATGATTTTGGAAATTTGCAATTATATTTTTTAATCAAATCATTTAAATACGATTCATTTGGTTTTGGTAAATGCTGTGGAAATGCTGGTTCTCGGTCAGAATATTTTTCTTTTATATCGTTAAATGTCATTTTTTGGTATATTGTTGCCAACAATGTTGTAATAGCAATCGCTATTACATTCCATGTATTTACTACAAATCTAACAGATTCTAATCAAAAACAAAGTCTTGTATGTTGTTTAAGTGATATTTAATCAGATTTTTATAGATATATAGAGCATGTCGTGAGATGAACTATCAGACTCTGGATACACCCATAATTATGGGTTACCCAAAATCATTTGTTAATGTTTGTAAACACTTATAAACGACTACAGGCACAACAAGTATCTCAATGGAGATCTACTAATTAATGGGTTTTGCATCATTGTATAATAGCCATGAAATCCTACGACTAGAAATACAGAAAACCAAAGACCTCCAAACAGCTCCAAAACAGCTGCTATATCCCTATGAAGTACGGATGATTTTTGAGGCGTTTGGGGTGGGGAAATTAATGGGTATTGGGAAATAATTAAGTTTCTAGAAGCAGAACACTATTTTTAACTCCCAAAATAGCATCTCCAAAATCGTTTTCCCCCTTATCGAAGTGGCGGATCAGTCAACTGGACATATAGCGTTTGCCTATCGGCACGCCATATGCCTAGTTATTACCACTAGTTTATTGATTTAGATACTCCTCTAGTGTTATGTCAGTCAATATTAGTCGCATTAATAGGCCAGATCCTATACTATTCTTTTCAATATTAAATTCTCGAGAATTACTTTTAATTTTGATTTGTTCTCCAGAACCAGCAATTCCACCTAGTGATTTATATTCTACAATATTTCGTAAATTTTTTTCAAGAACAACTATTGAATCAATTTTTTCTTGACTTATGTAAAATTCTTTTATTTTTTTTTCTGTAACTAACTTTCTAGAACTTTCGTTGAGTCTAGATTGAATCAAGAATTTTGTGCCATTTTTTGTTATTACTGAATTAATTTTAAAACTATTGTAGCAATTATAAGATAATATATCAATTTCTATTTTATTTGATTTATTGAAATCTTTAAGTATTGGATTTTCTTTTTCAAATTTAGTTTTGTTTAAAAGACTATCTATTTTAGGTTTAAATTTTTTCTTTCTTTTTAATTTACTTAATAGTTTATGTGATTGATTATAATAGTTGTTTTTTAGAGATATTAAAGAATAATCATAGAGTTGTTCATCATCGAACTGTTTCTTTTTGAAATAATAAGCACTCTTGTACAAATATCTAGCAGAATTTAAATCACCAGTTTTACTAAATGCAAATCCAATTTTAGAGTATGACTTTTTTAGATAATTTTTATCGTTGACTTTGTCGTAAAGGTCTACGATTTTAGAGTAATTTTCAAAAAAAGTACTGTCGTTGATTTGTTTTTTTGATAGACCGATTAAATAATGAATAGTTATTTTATTTTCAAGATCAATTTCCTCCAAGTCAGTAGATACTAAACTAGATATACATTCTTTATACTTTCCATTTGCATAAAGTTCAATACTTTTTTTAATATTACTAACTTGACAAAATACATTTGATGTAAATAATAAAAATAAGATTAGATGTATTTTCATTTTAATTAGTGGTAACGTAGGAATATAGTTACCATGGTAACCATATTTCCATTATATAATTCACAAATCTAACAGATTTCAATCAA
>CANLMN010000039.1 GCA_947492105.1 uncultured Aquimarina sp.
TTTTTAAACTTTTTTGCAAATCATTCATAATCAGATAGCATAAAATAATAATTCTGTAACAACAGACAGTAACGCTCTCGTATAAGGAAATAACAAAACCGCAAAATCGAGTATTTCCAATCTCTTGACAATACTATTATATAGGTAACCAGAAATGGTTTGATTGAATTATCAAATTTCTAACATCAGCATTTTTAGCAAAAACACGCTGTAGCTCCTACAATCCCTTAATTCTACGACCATCGCTACACTTACCAAAAACAACTTATCATGAAAAGAACAACAATGACAAACTTAAAAACACCCTTAGCGACATAATGAATTATCGTCTAAACGACCTATTTTACATCAACTATTGTTTTAGACTATAAACAGATCATCCTAATACTATACGAACTTGTTTCGGTAATAATACCTAAATTTGCTTAAAGCCTCAGTATATAATGTCACAAATCGGAGTTTCAAAAACAACTATTATCAAAGTACAGGAAGAACATTTAGATTCTGTCCCTGATTTACTTGTTGTAGAAGCTCCTTTGGAGATACGTCTCATTTACACTAAAAGTGACGCTATTTCGGAAACATCGATTACAGTAACCATGCGTACTCCTGGAAATGATATTGAGCTGGCAGTTGGTTTTCTTTTTGCTGAAGGTATCATAGATTCTTTTGACGCTATAAAATCCTTTCATTATTGTCAAAAAACCATCCCAGAGCATCGAGAAAACATCTTGAAAATACTCCTAAAGCCAGATCTCACGATCGATCTATCTTTACTTGATCGTAATTTTACTGCCACCTCTAGCTGTGGTGTTTGCGGAAAACGTTCGATAAGTCAACTCATGGAAACACTACCACAGTCACTTGGGCAAGGTATGGAGCTATCCTTAACCACCATATACTCCTTATCAAAAAAACTCAGTCATCAACAGCATCTTTTTAACCATACAGGTGGACTACATGCCGCAGCATTGTTTGACAAAAATGGTACACTTTTATGCATCAAAGAAGATATAGGACGACACAACGCCGTGGACAAGGTTATTGGGCATACGTTAGTAAAAAACAAGAAATTACTAGAACAGTCTATTCTGTTTATAAGCAGTAGAGTTGGCTATGAAATTATTCAAAAAGCGGCTATGGCCCAAATCCCTGTAGTAATTGCTGTTGGTGCGCCATCAAATATTGCTGTACAAATTGCTTTGAAATCTAGGATTACTCTTATTGGATTTGCAAAGAACAAAAGTTTCAACCTATATTCTGGTGCGGAAAGAATTACGGAAACAAAATCCAAGAACGCTACAAAATTTACCACAATCGATCCCGTTTGATAGTTAAGATAAAATATTATGCAGAATAAAAATTCAAAAAAAACTATTACTCCAGAAAATTTTACTGGCCTACAACAAGGAGTGATTCCTGAATACGCTACAGGGGTGACAGCCATAAAATCAACTTTGGAACATATAGCAAGAGAAACGGGTTATAGTAAGGGGTTTTCTGCATTGAATAAGATGAACCAAAAAGAGGGTTTTGACTGTCCGGGTTGCGCTTGGCCCGATCCTAAGGAGCGTTCATCATTAGGAGAATATTGTGAAAATGGCGCCAAAGCCATTGCGGAAGAAGCTACGAAAAAAAAGGTAGATGCCAGTTTTTTTACGAAACACAGTGTGGCAGAATTACTTGAATGGTCAGACTATGAATTAGGAAAAAGCGGTCGAATTACGGAGCCTCTTTTTATTGCAAAAGGCGAGTCACACTATCGTCCAATTTCTTGGGATGCTGCTTTTACGCATATTGGCAAAAAACTACAGGCGTTACCAACACCTAATGATGCTATTTTTTATACCTCGGGTCGAACGAGTAATGAAGCTGCTTTTTTGTACCAATTATTTGCACGAAAATTTGGCACAAATAACTTACCTGATTGTTCTAATATGTGCCATGAATCTAGCGGAAAAGCATTAGGCGAAACTATAGGCATTGGGAAAGGAACGGTAAAATTAGATGATTTTTCCAAAACGGACTTAGTCATAGTTATGGGACAAAATCCAGGAACTAATCATCCTCGAATGCTTTCTGCTCTTAGAGAAACAAAGAAAAACGGCGGTAAGATAATTACAATCAACCCTTTGCCAGAGGTAGGCCTTATGGCTTTCAAACATCCTCAAAAACCACTAGAACTATTAGGCAAGCCAACAAAACTAACAGATCTATTTCTTCAAGTCAAAATCAATGGAGATGTAGCATTGTTAAAAGCTTTTCTTTTGTATTTAGTAGATGCAGAATTAACCGGTTCTGATTTTGTTCTGAATACTGATTTTATAAAACAACATACCGCTGGTTACGAAAATTTTGTCACTGAGCTAAAACAACATAACATTCATGATTTGGTTGCTCAGACCGGAATTCCTTTTTCTATTTTTAACGAAGCCGCTGCACTCATAGCCAAAAGTAATAAAATAATTATTTGCTGGGCCATGGGGCTCACTCAACACAAAAATGCTGTTGATAATATCCGTGAAGCCGTGAATATCCTTTTACTAAAAGGAAGTATAGGAATTGAAGGTGGCGGTGTTTGTCCAGTACGAGGACACAGTAATGTCCAAGGTGATCGTACGATGGGGATTTGGGAAGCACCTCCAGAAGCTTTTTTGGATAAACTCGGTACGGTTTTTAATTTTTCGCCTCCGCGAAAACATGGTTATGATGTTGTCAATGCCATAAAAGCCATGAAGGCTGAAAAAGATAAAGTTTTTATTGCTATGGGCGGGAATTTCATCTCCGCAACTCCAGATACTGAATTAACTGCTCAGGCATTACGCAATTGCAAATTGACCGTTCAAATCTCCACCAAACTTAACAGAAGTCATCTTGTACACGGAACAACTGCACTCATATTACCTTGTCTAGGAAGATCAGAAAGAGATATACAAAATGGAAAAGAACAATTTGTAACAGTTGAGAATTCAATGGGAGTTGTTCATCAATCTAAGGGACACCTTGTTCCTGTTTCGGACAAACTTTTGAGTGAACCGATGCTTGTCGCAAAAATTGCAGCCGCTACTTTTGAAAAAAACACCACAATAGACTGGATCAAAACGGCCTCAGACTACACCTTAATTCGTGATATCATTGCTCAAGTAATACCCGGTTTTGACAATTATAATGAAAAAATAAAAGCCCCAAATGGTTTTTATCTACCTAACAACCCAAGAAATCAAGTATTTGATACTCCAAACAAAAAAGCCAATTTTACAACGAATGCCGTTTCAGACATTCTCTTAGACAAAGGACAATTTCTCATGATGACTATACGAACTCATGATCAGTTCAACACAACGATATATGGATTAGACGATCGTTACAGAGGCATTTACAACGAGCGTCGTGTGGTACTAATGAATCGTAAAGACATGGCTGCTGCATCCTTAGTAGAACAAACCGTTGTACATCTAATAAGCCATTACCAAGGAGAAGAACGTAAGGCACATAATTTCAAAATTATTGGTTACGACATTCCAAAAGGGTGTATTGCCACGTACTTTCCGGAGGCCAACATTCTTGTACCCATAAATCAAACAGCAAGAAAAAGTAACACTCCTGCTTCTAAGTCTATTATTGTGAGTATAGAACGAGCTTAGAACATAATGCTTTTATCATTTTGCAAAAAAAACAGTGTTAGGAAATTAGAAAAAACCAAACACTTTTAACAAATTGATTTAAACTTATTTACTAAATTATATAAACAACTCATACCCATCATACTCTTGAATATTCTATTAATTAAAGCTTATTTACTAGTGCTATTTTAGCATAAAAAAATCTTAATTCTATTTTGCATAAAACCCAAAATCCAATTGGTATAATTATTACAAATGATTGTTCTTAAAACTGTTCTTTAATCCTTATTTTTGATTTGTAAAACCTAAGAATATGTCAATTTCTGTATCGAACATCTCAAAATCCTATGATGAACAACTTGCTCTACGCGATATTTCTTTTGAAATCAACTCAGGAGAAATAGTTGGGTTCTTAGGTCCTAATGGCGCCGGAAAATCGACGTTAATGAAAATTCTTACCACCTACTTACCACCTTCTGAAGGCACTGCTATCGTCAATGGATATGATGTTGCATTACAGCCATTAGAAGTACAAAAAAGCGTAGGATATCTACCAGAACACAATCCGTTATATTTGGAAATGTATGTTCGGGAGTACCTCAATTTTAATGCTCAAGTATACAAAACGCCAAAATCCCGTATAGAAGAGGTTATTACCATGACTGGACTAAGTCAGGAGGCAAACAAAAAAATCGAGCAACTCTCCAAAGGATACCGACAGCGAGTAGGTCTTGCATGCGCCTTGCTCCACGACCCTCAGGTATTAATTCTGGATGAGCCGACTACTGGTCTAGATCCAAATCAATTGATTGACATTCGGGAATTAATACAGAGTATTGGCAAATCAAAGCTGGTATTCCTTTCTACACATATTATGCAAGAAGTCGAAGCTATGTGTGATCGAGTGATTATCATTAATAAAGGAAACCTAGTTGCAGATAAAAAAATAGCTGATCTCCACGATGCTAGTGAACAAATTATTGAAGTAGAGTTTGATTATCGTGTAGAAGAAGCCTTTTTACTCCGATTACCAAATATTTCTAAAGTAAAAAACACACACGGCTTTGTCTATGAGCTTATCTTTAGCACTACAACGGATATGCGCCCTGCGGTATTTGATTTTGCTCATGACAATAAACTCAAAACACTGCAACTATCTCGAAGAAATAAGAACTTGGAAGGATTATTTAGAGAACTGACACAATAACAATGTTTTAAATATACTTCTTATATCAATTCATCCAATATAAAATTTCACTAACAACGTGTAGTTTTATGCTTTGAAGTGCAAAAAACACTATAATTGATCAAGAAGTGCTTGTTTTTTCCAGAGGCAAAAGAAATTAAATCACTCCCCCTTCTACTATTCCTTTTCGCAATAAAATTAAACCACAACTACTGGCTAATGCAAGGATTTTATAGACTTAAACAGCAAAACAAAAAGTTCAAATTGTTGCAGTTTACAATTATACCATATAGCATTTGAAAAATAATCACATGCGAACAATTAGCTTCTTTTCCTACTATTTTGGTCTACAATTACATTCTACACCAAATTAGCTATGTAATACTATTTATCCTCTAAATTTACTGGGATAAAATTTTCTTTTTCCACCTAAATGCCTTGTTCCTATATTCCATGAGTAAGGCTATGTAATAGCACCACAGTGTTTCTACATAAAAAAATAACAGTGTCATTACTACGAATTTATATACCTATAATTGGTATTAACTGTTATTATTTGGCACCAAACTCCAAACTTAGTCAAACAATAATCGTCCTTTATAAAACTCTTGAACCTCTATCGTTGTGGGTTTATTTTTTGAAATAAGATCTCCTGTACTACGAAGCTCCCCTTTTAGGGATTGTATAGGATGTACGATCATTTTGTTTGTTCCTCTATGAAACACTTGTACATTTTGCGCTATTAATGTCCCTCCTTCAAAACGTCCTATACCAGAGGCAAAATTAACATTAAGATTTGTTACTGTACCCTCAATAAAGAATGAAGAAATGTTATTGCTTACAATACGAAGGTTTTCTGAGGCTATTTGCAATTCAAAATTACCCGTTGTCGTTGCTGATTCTTCATTAAAATCCTCAGAAATCAAACTTAAATTTGAAAAGGAAAGCACTCCATCTGAGTGCACAGGAAATTGAGAAGCCGTCCTGATCTCTGTTAATTTAGGCGTGGTTACATACACTTTTGTTTGATTAAATTTACGAAACACATTGCAGCCGTTATCATTAGTCAACACTAAACGCTCCCCTTGCACCTCTGCTTTGATAGTATTGACTAAATTCTCTCCACTCTGTACAATTACCTCAAATTCCTCCCCTTGTTTTATGATCAATTCTATATTCAAATTTACTAGAACTCTTGAAAACTCCCCAACAACAAGCTCTTTTCTTGTGGTATTTCCTGCTGTCGTAAAACAATCTGGTGCATTCTCGGTATTACAACCAAAAAACAAGAGTAAGACGATAAAGTATAAAAGACGAATCATAATCGATATCCTAGTGTAATTTCTGCCATTTCGGCCTTTGCCACATGAGACCTAACGCTCAGTGAAGTGAAAAAGTTTTTGTTGATATAATATTGTAATCCAAAGCGATTATATAATCGCCCTTCAAAATCGTAGGGATAGTAGGCATAATAAGCCAATTGCGTAAGTATAGAAAATTTATTGATCGTCAACTCATGCCCCAAGAAAACCCCTACTCTTTTGGAATCTTCATCACCTTTGGTTCCGTCATTGAATCCACCGACAGCTCTGGATCGAATATATTCGGCCAAGGCTTCGGACATCAACAACTCTGCTCCCAATTGGATGGTATTTCTGCGACTCAGTCGTTTATCGAGATAAAAACCAAAAGTATAAAATGGAAATTGTCCAGATTCTACTATATCATTCTCATTGATCCCTGTTCGAAAGATGAAATTATAATGAATGCGCTCTTTTACTTTGTTTACATCCTCTTCTATAGGGACGTATTCATTTACTGTTTTGGTATCAAATAAATAATTCACCCCAAAATTTAGAAAGATAGTATTCGTACTTTTATTAGGAGCATGAACATTACCATTAGAATAATGTACGATTCCTAATCCTGCCTCAAAACCTAAAGCATCAAAGATACGTTCTCTTTTGTAATTTAATAAGACATAGGTTGTACTGAGGATGTGCGAACCGTAAGCAATGTTTCTAAAATTAGTATCTGGATCATAGGGCTTTGTATTATATGCCAAACCGGTTGCAGTTCGCAACATCAACCGTCGTTGGAAAAAATACATATTATAATGCACATACAATCCATGATTTTCTCCCAAATAGGTGTTACCCATATCTTGGTACATATACGAGGCTCCCCAATCTGGATACTTATAGACTCGTTCCCATTTTTTTAACCCAAACGTTTTTTTATTCATAGAAACTATGACTCCACTTGGATGGTCTGTAATCAGATGCGCTATATCAGGGTTATGCCTAGCAATTGTTCCGTTGAAACTTAGAACGTCTAAACCATAATTCGATTTTTCGAACTCTTGTGCAGTCGTTATAATGCAGGCAAGCATCAAAAAAATGGGCAGCTTCTTAATCATAGGTCACAAAAATACAGAAATCATAAAAAAAACATTTCCCCGAATCTATTCACACAGGAAGATTTGGGGATACCATACGATACCATTTACAGCAATTAGCCCTTGAATTTGTTATTACAACACTCTTACAATTATATTCTAAATAGTATCATAGGTCTATTGTCCTGCCTCTAATAACAAAATCAAAGTCTCTCGTATTATAAAACACCAACATCCCCTTCTCTATTGTGAATTAACATATTTTTTTGTGCACTCATTTGTAAGAAAACAAAGACATAACTATACTTTGTTCTAAAACAAAGCACTAGCAATTTTTTTGATATTATCAGATTTCCCCATTGAGTAATAATGTAGTACTGGCACACCAAACTCCAACAATTCTTTGGATTGCTGAATAGCAAAGTCTACACCAACCTGCCGAACCTCTTTGTTATTCTTGCATTGCTCCACTGCATTAATTAATTCTTGGGGCATATCCAACCAAAATGCCTGTGGTAATAGTTGTAGGTGACGTTTGACTGCTATGGGTTTGATTCCTGGAATAATAGGAACTGTAATACCTTCTGCTCTAGCTCTATTAACAAAATCAAAATAGCGTTGGTTATCAAAAAACATTTGTGTCACTACATAATCTGCTCCTTGATCAATTTTTTCTTTCAGCCTTTTGATATCTGTATCCATTGATGGCGCTTCTAAGTGCTTTTCGGGATACCCAGCTACTCCTATACAAAAATCAGGATGATTTCCATGCTCTTGTGTAGCGTGTAAATACTTCCCTTCTCGCATTTTTGCTATTTGATCCACCAAATCAGAAGCATAATTATGCCCTCCTGGTGTTGGCACAAAGTATTTTTCGCCTTTCATAGCATCTCCGCGCAACGCCATAATATTATTAATCCCCAAATAATGACAATCTACCAATAGATACTCTGTTTCTTCTTTGGTAAAACCTCCACATAATACATGCGGTATTGTATCTACATCGTACTTGAATTTGATTGCTGCACAAATACCCAGTGTTCCTGGTCGCATTCTTGTGATTTTTTTATCATACAGCCCTTCTTTTTCTATATAGATATACTCTTCTCTAGAAGTAGTGACATCAATAAATGGCGGATTGAACTCCATTAACGGATCTATATTATCATATAGTTCTTGAATATTCTTTCCTTTTTGTGGCGGTATAATCTCAAAGGAAAACAACGGTTTTCCTTTTGCATTATTTATATGTTCTGTTACTTTCATGCGCTCGCTCGAATCGTATTATTCTATTTTACTTTTAAATTTCTGCTACAGTATCTTGTCTTATGCCCTAGAACGTCATAGAAAACATCTCCCTACACTATCAACAAACAAGCCTACGGTAGACGAAAGTTTTTCTGGGTTTTTGTTTTTTTCTATACCAAACCGTTGGACACGAACTCAAAAAGCTCCTTGTACTTCCAGTAAACCTACCAATCATCCAAAAAGATTTTGAATAACTAATTTGATTCTATCAAGAGCATTTATTTTTTCTAAAAAACCAGCTACACTTACTCACCCTAATACTTGTCTATTATTTTTGTCCTAGCCCTCGAAGATTAAATAATCTTTTGGCGTAAGTTTCACAAAACTATAGACTTTCACTGTCTTGTTTCTTTAAAAATTCCAAATTATTCTGCAGTCCATTAATCTGCCCTAGATGATAGATATCATGTTGTATTACCCCTCTCATCATATAGGCATTTGTATAAGGTTTTCCTGTAGTAATTTCATTAAACCAATAGTTACTTTTGGCATGCAACAAGTTACAAATCACAGTCTGTGTTTCTTCTAAGCGTTCCAAAAGACTATCCCATTCACTCTCTGATTCTATCGTAATAGGAGTCCAATCATCTTCAGAATTTAGGACTATATTAAATCCCTTATGTTCTTTTATCTTGGCAATAGCAAAAATTCTCCAATTAACAACATGTAAGAGCATTTCTGCTATTGATTTTTTGGTCCCTTCTGGCTTAATATTCACATCTTTCCATGAGACATTTTCTATTGATTTCACTATGGAAACTCCTAACCAAGGATCTCCTTTGTATATTTCATTAAAATCATGTATAAAATCTTCTATAGTCATGGTGCTAAATGGATATATAAAGCTAATAATTATCGATAATTTTGGTTCGATACTTTTAGCTTGTGTTCTTTGTATTTATTCACTCAAATTTGGATTCAGCCATTTTTTGGCATATTCTAAATCAATATTTTTTCGCTTTGCAAAATCTACTACCTGATCTTCTTTTATTTTTCCTAGCCCAAAATAGCGTGCTTCTGGATTAGCAAAATAGTATCCAGAAACGGAAGCTGCCGGCCACATTGCCAAACCTTCTGTAAGTTCAACACCTATGCGTTCTTTTACCTGCAACACTTCCCAAATTGTTAATTTTTCTAAATGATCAGGGCAGGCCGGATATCCTGGTGCAGGTCGTATCCCTTTATACTCCTCTTTTATTAATTCTTTATTTGTCAGCTGTTCATCACTAGAATACCCCCAAGCTTCTTTACGAACTTTGGCGTGCAAATATTCTGCAAATGCTTCTGCAAATCTATCCGCAAGTGCTTTAATCATTATCGAATTATAGTCATCATGATCTGCTTCAAATTCTTCTGCCTTTTCTTTGGTTCCAAATCCTGTACTTACACAAAAACTCCCCATGTAATCCTTACGACCACTAGTTGTAGGAGCTATAAAATCAGATAATGCAAAATTTGGTTTTCCTGCGTGTTTTTTGAGCTGTTGTCTTAATGTTCTAAATCGAACGGCCTCTTTTCCTTCAATTTTAATTTCTATATCGTCTTCATCAACTGTATTTGCCTCAAATAATCCGAAGATCGCCTTGGCTGTCAACCATTTTTCTGCTAATAACTGCTGTAACATCTCTTGGGCATCAGCAAAAAGCTCTTGTGCTTGTTCACCAACGACATCATCGGTAAGAATTTCTGGATACTTCCCATGTAAATCCCAGGATCTAAAAAAAGGAGACCAGTCTATATACGGTACTAATTCTTCTAATTCTTGGTTTTGGACCACTTGAATGCCCAACTGTTTTGGCTTAACTATTTCGCTAGTATCCCAATCAATTTGATACTTATTTTTACGCGCCTCATCAATAGACAGGTATTCTTTGACTTTGGTTCGTTTCAAAAATTGGGTTCGAAACTTATCATAGTCTATTTTGATATCCTCGACATACTTCTTATTAGATTTGTCATTAAGCAAATCACCAACTACTGTTACCGCTCTAGAGGCATCATTGACATGTACTACGGCATTATTATACTGGGTATCAATTTTGACTGCAGTATGGGCTTTTGATGTTGTTGCGCCTCCAATTAGCAACGGAATTTTGAATCCTTTGCGTTCCATTTCTTTGGCTAGGTATACCATCTCATCCAATGATGGTGTAATCAAACCACTGAGTCCGATCACATCAACATTCTCATCAATAGCTGTTTGCAGAATCTTTTCTGGAGGTACCATTACACCCAAATCTACAATCTCATAATTATTACATCCTAGTACTACAGAAACAATATTCTTTCCAATATCATGCACATCACCTTTGACCGTTGCCATCAATATTTTTCCTGCATTTTCGGATTCCCCTTCGATCTTTGGGTTCTTTAGTTTCTCTTCTTCAATATAAGGTAATAGATGAGCTACAGCCCGTTTCATTACACGAGCAGATTTCACCACCTGTGGCAAAAACATTTTTCCCGAACCAAACAAATCTCCCACGACATTCATTCCTGTCATCAAATTCCCTTCGATTACTTCAATCGGTTTATCAGCTGCAAGACGTGCTTCTTCTACATCCTCTACAATAAAAGCATCAATTCCTTTGACCAATGCCCTAGTAATTCTGTCCTGAAGAGGTTCTTCTCGCCAGCTTAGATCCGCTCCTTGTTCTTTTTTTCCACTCTTAACGGTCTCTGCAAAATCTAATAATCGTTCCGTTGCATCATCTCTACGATCTAATATTACATCTTCTACTCGTTCTAATAAATCCTTGGGTATATCATCATATACCTCTAACATAGCTGGGTTTACGATCCCCATATTCATACCCGCCTTGATGGCATGATACAAAAAAACTGAATGCATTGCTTCTCTAACCCCGTCATTCCCTCTAAAAGAGAAAGAAACATTACTTACCCCTCCACTGACACTAGCATGCGGTAGATTTTCACGAACCCAGCGAGTTGCTTTTATAAAATCTATAGCATTCAGGCGGTGCTCTTCCATTCCTGTAGCCACTGGAAAAATATTGAGGTCAAAAATAATGTCCTCTGGTGCAAGCCCGACTTGATGTACTAGAATATCATATGATCGTTGACTTATTTCTATCCTACGATCATAATTATCGGCCTGTCCGACTTCATCAAACGCCATTACAATCACGGCGGCACCATAACGTTTGACTAGTTTTGCATGCTTGACAAACTCTTCTTCTCCTTCTTTGAGCGAAATTGAATTGACCACACACTTACCTTGTACAACTTGTAATCCCGCTTCGATAATATCCCATTTGGAACTATCTATCATAATGGGTACACGAGCAATATCTGGTTCTGCCATGATCAGATTAAGAAATCGTACCATAGCCTCTTTGCCATCGATCAATCCGTCATCCATATTGATATCGATAACCTGCGCTCCTCCTTCTACTTGATGTCTGGCTATTTCTAGAGCTTCGTCAAATTTTTCTTCTTTGACTAATCGTAAAAACTTACGTGAACCTGCAACATTGGTACGCTCTCCAACATTAATAAAGTTGGTATCCTCGGTCACAATCATCGGCTCTAAGCCGGAAAGCTGTAAATATTTTTTCATTTTACCTTAGTCTTTCTATACCGCTTCGGTTATTACACAACGTGGTTTGTATACTTTTGCTAAATCTGCAATAGCTTTTATATGTTCGGGTGTTGTACCACAACAACCTCCTATGATATTAATCAAATTTTTCTCTAAAAACTCTTTGATCTGTTCTGCCATTTGCTGCGGGCTTTCGTCATATTCTCCAAAGGCATTAGGTAATCCCGCATTTGGATGGGCAGAAACACCAAAAGGTGCTTTTTTTGCTAAAACCTCTAGATGTGGTGTCAGCTGATTTGCCCCCAATGCACAATTAAATCCTATTGTCAACATTGGTATATGTGATATAGAAACCAAGAATGCCTCTGCCGTTTGTCCAGAAAGTGTTCTCCCACTTGCATCAGTTATTGTTCCACTGACCATAATAGGTATATCCAAGCCACGCTCCTCTTTGACTTCTTCTATGGCAAACAATGCTGCTTTTGCATTGAGTGTATCAAACACTGTCTCTACCAATAAAATATCTACACCGCCATCTATCAAGGCTTCGGTTTGTTGCTTGTATGCAATGCGTAAATCATCAAAAGTCACAGCTCTATACCCAGGATCATTCACATCTGGTGACATGCTCGCTGTACGGTTAGTAGGTCCAATAGAACCCGCTACGAAACGAGGCTTATCCGGATTAGCTTTGGTAAAAGCATTGGCCACTTCTTTGGCTATTTTTGCAGACTCATAATTGAGTTCATAAACCAAATCTTGCATTCCATAATCTTCCATTGCAATTGTAGTCCCCGAAAAAGTATTGGTTTCTGCAATGTCCGCTCCTGCTTCAAAATACAAACTATGTATTTCTTTGATTGCTTCTGGCTGAGTGAGACTCAAGAGATCATTATTTCCCTGTAAGGGTTGTCCCCAATCTTTGAATCGTTCTCCACGATAGTCTTCTTCGGTAAATTTATGCCGTTGAATCATTGTACCCATCGCACCGTCTAGCACCAAAATTCGTTCCTTTAGTATCTCAGAAATATTTTTTTCCATATCGTAACTTTCTTCATAATCATCCTATAATGAATATGTATCTTTTATAAATGTATGCTATCGTGAAAGTATGAAGAAGTCTTCTTTCGTAGTTATCTTTCTGCTTTGGCAGATAGAATGTAGCACCTTCTTAATATGTCCTGACAAGTATCAGCTTTGACTAAGGGTTGCTAAGGTTTCAAAGGGTCTATTCCCTCCACCTTTCTTGATAACGCATTTATTTTTTTAAAGAACAAGCGATTTCTATAATCGCATTTTTTTCCTGACAGCAAAGATCGGATATAGCCTTGATTTTTGCAAGTTATTTCTTTTTAAAGTTCTTTTTCTGTAAATATCACTATACAAATGCACTTGGATACAAAAGTAAAACAACATCATCTCTTCATGACATCTATCCATCCTACATTCTTACTCAAAACAACATGCAAATCATCACTAAACACTGGCCATAACTTCATAACACCATTTTTGCTAACCAAGATATGGAACGACTATTGAATTAACTCCTCTCCATATCTAGGATCTTCTCTGACAACACGAAATAGTACGACACCTCACTTCACACCTTTAAAAATACGAAGATACAAGTACTTCCATAGGGTTGGATGGTAATACAACTTGCTTTCTTTGGGACCCTGAATTGTTCCTAGAATATCCCTAGAAGCAGCTGTGAGTGCTTTTTTCATCAATGCAATACCTACAGCAGCTTGATGATAGGTGTAGGTGGCAAAATTATCTTTTGACGTAACATCAATGGTATCTTGAAACAAAATCCCTCCTGTATCAATACCGGGATCTACCAAATGTACCGTTACTCCGCAATGCTCAGCATCCTTGTTTGCCATAGCCCAATAGCCACCATGCACCCCACGATACTTTGGAGTAATCCCTGCGTGCGTATTAATAAAAACCCCATTGACACTATTCAGTATTTTTTTGGAGATAATACGTGTTCCTTGCACAATAAGAATATCAGGCTGTAACTCTTTGAGTAATTCCAGAGATGCTTTTGCGTTGATGGAATTTACTGACAAAATTTTTGCTTCAGGAATTGCTTGATCAGACAAGCCTGTTTCTTCTATAAGTTGTGTTATTCTACCTTGAGAAAACTTGGTAAGTATAGGTACATATCCTACCTGAAAAAGTAACTGTCCAAAAACTTTCCAAATTCCAAGGTTTTTGATACGTCGTTTAATAAACTGCTTGCGAGCTACTGGTTCTTCTACGACTACTTTGAGGATTTCAAAATCATTTTTCAACCCATTATACATATAAGTAGTTGCAGTACCCTTGCCTGCCAACATAACGATTTTCTTAGCCATTATTTTCCTTAATTTGATTCGCTATTCCTGCCATTGTTACACTCTCAAAACCATATTTGGCATTCAATTTCTGGTAATGCTCCAAAATCTTAGTTAAAAAATAAAAATTTTCTTGCTGATTTGCTCCAAAATTATGTGGATGCCACCAGAGGTGAAAAATGGTTTTTGTTTTTGCTGCATGTGTCATACTTTTTAGAATCCTACGCAGTCTAAATCCCTCTAGAAAACTTAATTTTGGCGAAAAAGGTCTCAAAAACCTACTTGATGGTATGTTGTATGGATAAGAAGTTCCTACCTCTTGCATTGTTGCACAATTATGCCCCGAAATGTTAAGATACGTATCCAATAATCTGAATGCTCGTTTGAGTAGGGTTTGTTCTTCTTCGTTCTTGGCACTGTAAATCCATGAAGTCTCATTGCCGCGATATGAAGAAATCCCGAGCTCTTTACATACTTGAAGATATTCTTCATTGAACTGATTTTTTGGAAACACTAAACTTTTGAGCTCCGCTCCTCCTTCTTGAGCAATTGCTATTGCCGCTTGTGTATCCCTTCTAAAATCATCTACCTTCTGTCCCTCTTCTAAGCAATAATAGTGAGAAAAGGTGTGGGTTGCCAATTCTTGATCTGGGTATTTTTTTATCAAATCAATCAGACTTGCTGCAAAGTGCAAAGAATCCTCACTTTCTGAATCTTTTACTAATGCTAACTGTTTGGAATAAGGTGATAAATTAGGATCTGTATATTGCGGTTTTTCTTTTGGAATGAAACGTAATAACTCTTCTTTATCCCTTGCAAATAAAAAACCAACTGTCGCAAAAGTCGCCTTGACATTATAACTATCAAACATCTCCAAAGTCTTGGGAAGTGCTTCTCGCACTCCTAGAATATTAGTCTTATAACTTTCTAATGTTTCTTTATCAAAAACACCCCATTGTAATTCAAAATCAAGAGAAATTACAAACTTACCATTATTGTTCATGCACGGATTTTGTTAATTATGTGATCTTTTTTACTTTGAAACAATACCGTTACTGTTATCAAAAAATATTTACTCGCTAATATACTACATACTTACAGCCACAAACATCATTTAACTGATAGAACTTATTCTTATCGACTAATACTAAATTTCATAGATGAATTGACATAAAATGATTTACTATTATTAACGATTGTAAATATAACTAAGAATCAAAAGCTAAAAAATGTATTGGAATTAATTCTTCATAATTCTGTTAAACCTTCTAAAAACACTCAAAATTGTTCAACTTTTAAGTAAATTTGTTAAACAAAAAATTTTTATGAATAAAAAGCACCTCCCTTCCAAAATTTGTATCGTCTGTAATCGCTCTTTTGATTGGCGCAAAAAATGGGCTACAGTTTGGACTGAGGTTAAATACTGTAGCGAGCGTTGCAAAAGAAATAAAAACAAGTATTATGCAAAATAAGGCACTAGTTTGGTTCAAAAATGACCTGAGAATACAAGATAATACCTCTTTACGTAAAGCAACGCAAGGACATGAATCCGTCATTGCAGTATATTGTTTTGATCCGAGACAATTTGCTGCAGATCAATTCGGTTTCAAAAAGACAGAAAAATTTCGTGCCCAATTTTTAATAGAAACCATCGAAGATCTAAAAGCACAACTTGCCAATCTACGTATACCTTTATATACTTTTTTTGGCACACCAGAAAAAAACATTCCAGAACTAATCGCTAAGCATACTATTACAACACTCTACTCGCAACACGAATGGACTCCAGAGGAATCTTTTTGCATCGCTCGAGTTGTCGACAAAATACCACCTACAATTTCATGGATAAAAAGTTATGATCAATTTTTATTTCATCCCGATGACATTCCAATGACAATTGTTCAAATTCCAACGGTTTTTTCAAATTTCAGAAAACAATGCGAAAAACATTCCTCTATACGCCCTTTGGTTCATCCCCAACCCAAAGCACCTTCTAACTATTTTGACACACAAACAGTAATCCCCACTCTGACAACACTGGGGTTAGATTCATTTGAGACCGATGTTCGCTCTGCATTTCCTTTTTGCGGTGGAGCAACCCATGCTTGGAGACGTATCCACAACTATCTATGGGAGACACAAAAACTCTCTTATTACAAAAAGACGCGCAACGGTTTAGTAGGTACGGACTATAGCTCCAAATTCTCATCTTGGTTAGCCAATGGAAGTATTTCTCCTAGACAACTCTTTTACGAAATCAAAAAATACGAAGCAACTGTTGTCAAAAATGAATCTACTTATTGGTTGATCTTTGAACTTATATGGCGAGATTTTTTTAAATACATCTCGCTCAAACATCGTCACAAAATTTTTTCACCAAACGGCCTATCAAATAAGAAACCCCATAGCATTCTACATAAAGACCACGTATCTGCTTGGATTCATGGATCCACGCCCTACCCCTTTGTCAATGCCAATATGCTAGAATTAAAACATACTGGATGGATGAGTAATCGAGGGCGCCAGAATGTAGCTTCTTATTTTGCAAAAGAACTACGTCTTGATTGGCGTATCGGTGCCGCTTACTTTGAATCCCTACTCATTGATTACGATGTACACAGCAATTATGGTAATTGGCTCTATGTTGCTGGTCTTGGTAATGATCCTCGAGATCGTACATTCAACATAGCGTTACAAGCAGAACGCTATGACGCTACACAAAAATACCGCCGTCTGTGGTTACAAACCGCATTATTCTAACCCTAGATTTCAAAAAAAAATGACTCTCAGACTCCTACTTGGTGATCAATTAAACAGTAACCACTCTTGGTATCAAGAACAGCGTGATGATGTACTCTATTTTATGGCAGAAATGCGTCAAGAAACAGATTACGTAAAGCATCATATCCAAAAAGTTGTTGCTTTTTTCCGGAGCATGCGTTCTTTTTCTGATGCGCTCCAGGCAAAAGGTCATACCGTTATCTATTACCAATTAGACGACCCTATAAACCAACAAAACTTAAGCAAAAACCTGAGTACACTTATTGCACAAAAAGAAATCAAAAAATTTGAATACCAACTACCTGACGAGCATCGATTAGACACTCAACTCAAAGATTTTTGCTCGCAAATTTCCATAAAAACAGCTTTTTATGATACTGAACATTTTTTCACTTCACGAAATGAAGTAAAAAACTTCTTTAGCAGCAAAAAACAATTTATCATGGAGTATTTCTATCGTGATATGCGGAAAAAACACGATATCATGATGCTTACCCAAAAAGATCCTGAGGGAGGTCAATGGAATTTTGATCAAAACAACCGCAAAAAATGGACAGGAAGCCCTAAAATACCTTTGGCCTATCAAAACCACACTACGGTCACCGATATCGTGTCACTTCTCAACAAAGAAGGCGTAGAAACTATTGGCACCATCGACACAAATCAATTCAATTGGCCCACTTCGCGAACTACCGCCATAGAAACCCTTCAGTATTTTTGCGAACACCTTTTGATTCATTTTGGGGATTATCAAGATGCAATGCATAGCAAACAACAGTACCTTTTTCATAGTAGGTTGTCCTTTGCCATGAATAGCAAAATGCTACACCCTCGAGAAGTCATACAGTCTGTAATCCATTACTGGCGAGAACATGAACAAGAAATCCATATATCACAAGTAGAAGGCTTTGTCCGGCAAATACTTGGATGGCGAGAATATATGCGTGGATTATATTGGGCAAAGATGCCAGAGTACAAAACCCTTAACAAACTGAACAACACCAATAAACTCCCTGATTTTTATTGGACAGGTAACACCAAGATGAATTGTATGCATCATGCGATTACTCAAAGCTTAGAAACATCTTATGCCCACCACATACAACGGCTTATGATTACAGGAAACTACGCCTTGCTTACACAAACAGATCCTAACGATGTCGATCAATGGTACCTAGGCATCTATATTGATGCTATAGAATGGGTAGAGCTCCCGAATACAAGAGGGATGAGTCAATTTGCGGATGGTGGTCTTGTTGCCACCAAACCTTATGTTTCTAGCGGAAGCTATATCAACAAAATGAGTAATTACTGCAAGAGCTGTCATTACAAAGTGAGTAAGAAATCAGAAGATGACGCCTGTCCATTCAATGCGCTGTATTGGAATTTTATAGACGAAAAACAGGATTTTTTCAAGAATAATCATCGCATGAGCATGATGCTAAACATGCTTCATAAGATGGACAAAGATAAACTAACTGCATTAAAAATTCGCGCACACCATATTACCCAAAACCCAAACTCATATTAATGGACAAAGAAAAAGAGCATATCAATATAGTTTGGTTCAAACGTGATCTACGCCTGCAAGACAATGAGGCAATGCACAATGCATTAGCCGCAGATACACCTGTACTACTTTTATATGTTTTTGAACAATCACTACTACACGATCCACATTATAGCGAACGTCATTGGAATTTTATCAAACAATCCTTACAAGACCTGAATAATCAGTTAGCCGTTCATGACACAAGGATACTCATCGTAAACTCTGAGATATCCCATGCAATTAGCACGCTACAACAATTTTGGAAAATAAACACCGTATTCTCCCATCAAGAAACCGGAATAAAAATCACCTATGATCGTGACAAGCATTTTGTCCGATTCTGCAAAAACAATATGATCAATTGGGTAGAAAACATCAATAATGGAGTTTTTAGAGGTCTACAAAACAGATCAACTTGGCAAAAAGATTGCGAACACTATATGCAACAAGCTCCTTTTGAATTTTTACCCAAACCACATGCTTTTTTATCCTCTGAAACCATTACAAAAATTGAGGCAGTTTTTGACATTCCATTACTAAAAACTCCCAAAACCAAAAATTTTCAACCAGGAGGTACCACTAATGGACTCAAGTACCTACACTCTTTTTTTGAAGGACGTTACAAAAACTACAATTCGCATATATCTAAGCCTGCTTTGGCCAAGAAGGGTTGTAGTCGATTGTCTCCCTATGTGGCCTGGGGAAATCTGTCTATACGCCAAATATTTCAGTACGCAATGGGTATCAGAGTCACTTCCTCTTACAAAAAACAAATTGATGCCTTTGCCTCTAGACTACGATGGCAAGTACATTTTATTCAAAAGTTTGAGATGGAAGAGCTCATGGAATTCGAAAGTATTAATGCTGGCTATCATCAACTCAAAAAAAAAATATCCCAAAACTATCAACAGGCATGGTTTAATGGCAAAACAGGATACCCACTGATCGATGCATGCATGCGATGCTTACAAGAAACTGGTTATCTCAACTTCAGGATGAGAGCTCTTGTCGTTTCCTTTTTTACGCATAACCTATGGCAACCTTGGCAAGCAGCTACCAAACATCTGTCGCGTTGTTTTTTGGATTTTGAACCCGGCATTCACTATCCTCAATTACAAATGCAAGCTGGAGAAACCGGCATCAACATGCTCCGTATCTATAACCCTATAAAAAACAGCAGGGAACATGATCCCGAAGGTGTTTTTATCAAAAAATGGATTCCCGAATTACAGCATATACCTACGGCTTTTGTTCATGAACCACACAAAATGCCTCCTATGGAACAACAGTTCAACAATTTTGTACCTGGCAAAACCTATCCATTACCCATTGTTGATATGAATAGTACTAGAAAACGGGCTAGTGACACCTTATGGGAATTAAAACAAAATCCCTTGGTAAAAAAAGAACGTTTTAGAATTCTAAAAAAACATACACATCCCAATCCTAAGAAAAAAACTTAAACCTAAAAAAAAGATGAAAAAAGAATTAACCCCACGTGCGATTGACCGTATTATTGAGATGGCTTGGGAAGATCGAACCCCATTTGATGCAATTACCTTACAATTTGGTCTCAAAGAGCAAGATGTTATCTCTTTGATGCGAAAAGAGATGAAACCTTCGAGTTTCCGCATGTGGAGAAAACGTGTACAAGGCCGAAAGACAAAACATGCAAAAAAACGCAATTTTGAAGATGATGGACGTTTTAAATGTTCGAGACAACGTCATATTACCCTCAACAAAATTTCAAAACGATAAAATAAAAAAGCACTTTACCACTGTTCAACTCTTGGATTACACCTTTAAAAAAATAATTACAGGCTAATAATTAGCTTCTTTTTTTACTATTTTTTTGACTGATAATTATATTTCTACTTGGTATAAGATCAGATGATGAATTCTATTTCAAAAATCCGAATATCACCATTATTTTGGTATATTTCTTTGAAAAAATTTGAGCACCATAACAATTACAGAACATGAAGAAAGAAGAGAAAAAAATTAAAAAACCTGATGCCGTTGTTTTTGACGAAAAAACACAACAATACGACGCCCATCTGAAACCTTATGCCACCAACATCGGCGCTCCTGTAATTACTCCAGTTGACACCACTAGTTGGAAGAACACAAACATCAATCGTGTGAATCACCAACTCAACGCTCGCTATAAGGAACTACAAGTGCAATATCAAAATATGATGGAAGAATTTGAGTATAACAAATTGATATATAGCTCAAAATTTAACTTCGAACCTATAGTAGGGAATACATATCATTTGTATAAAGATAAAAATGAGCAACCATTTCTCTCTGTAATCTCTCCAGAAGAGTGTAATTTTAATCATATTGGGAGCTTTCGCCTAAAGGCAGACACCATGTGGGAAAAATTATGATCTAATACCAAATTAGCTATATAATGTCGGATATCGACTTGTTCTTTTCCCGTCTAAATGCCTTGTTTATAGATTCCGAAGTTAAGACTAAGCAATGGAATCACAGTGTTTTTGCATACAAAAAAAGACCGTATCATCAATACAAATTTATATACCTATACCGGTATTATAAACTTTTAAACTAAAAAAGACTATTCCTGCCGCTCCATACAGGTCATGGCAAGCCTTGATCAGTATTGGATCACTCCGTTACAAAACACGTTCGTAAACTCACAATATTAACATCATAAACTCCTGTCCTTTTTTTGAGTTTCTATATGGAGTTAGTATCTTGTAACCATTGAAATAATAGAACTCTTAAAAACATTAGTGATGTCTACATTTGATAATCTACCTCAAGCAGAAAAAAACGAGGAAAAAAACGCTGCATCCAAAACTACTACTCCTGAACAAACACCAGTTATAGTAGATAACAGTGATGTTGGAGCAAATGACATCACGGCAAATAATTTGGACAATCCAAAAGTTACCACGGATTCTACCCCTGAGCTAGAAACTACAGAAAATAACACCTTGAATACACCAACTCCTATGAATGAATCGACCTCTTCTAAGGCACAGGAATATATCGATGACGAAGTCGCCAAACATAGTGAGGACGAGAGTGCTCATCTAGAACATCAAATTGAAAAAAAAGATTATCATGCGATGAGCCAAGAAGCTTTGGTCAAGGAACTGAAGCTTTTGGTAAAAAACGAAAAAATTCAGGCCATAAAAGAGCATGTAGAAGAGCTCAAAACAGAATTCAACAATAAATTTGGAGAAGAATTAGAACTCAAAAAAGAAGAGTTCCTGACTAATGGAGGCAATATTATTGATTTTTATTATTCTACACCTTTAAAAAAAGAATTCAATTCGACCTATTTTGACTATAAAGAAAAGCGAAATGGCTATTATCAAAATCTCAAAAAAGACCTTCAGGCAAATCTACAAAAACGTTTAGACCTTATTGAAGAACTCAAAGGACTCCTCAGTCTGGATGAAAACATCAACACTACTTATAATCATTTTAAAGACATTAGAGAACGGTGGAGAAATGCAGGAGCCATACCACGTGATAGATATAATACTATCTGGAACACATTCCATCATCACGTAGAAAACTTTTATGACTTTTTGCATCTCAACAGAGATTTTAGAGATTTGGACTTCAAACATAATCTAGAACAAAAGCTCAAAATCATTGATCGGGCTACAGAGCTTGCACAAGAAACTGATGTAAATCGCTCCTTTAGAGAATTACAGTTGCTTCACAAAATGTGGAAAGAAGATCTGGGACCAGTTGATAAAGAATATCGTGAAGTTATCTGGGACAAGTTTAGTGAATTAACCAAAACAATTCATGAAAACAGACAATTACACTTCAAAGAGCAAGACAAGATCTATGAACAGAATTTGACGACTAAGAATCAAATCATCTCGGATATTCAAGCAATAGCTAATAAACCCGCAACCAATCATAGTGGATGGCAACAAAAAATTCAAGAAATTGAGAAATTACGAGAAGCCTTTTTTAAAGCAGGAAAAGTACCGGCAAAAGTAAATGAAGAAACTTGGAAACTTTTTAAAGATGCTGTAAAAGACTTTAATCGCCAAAAGAACAATTACTATAAGTCACAAAAAAAAGAACAATTAGACAATCTTCACAAAAAGCAAGAACTCATAAAAGTAGCTGAAGCGCATAAAGATGATGAAGACTTTGATGCTACAACTCCAATTTTCAAAAAAATACAAGCCGATTGGAAACGTATTGGACACGTTCCGCACCGTGATAGCGATAAGGTTTGGAAACAATTCAAAACTGCCTGTAATCATTACTTCGACAGAATTCATGAAGTTCGCAAAGAAGCAAACAAAGAACTCCTTGTTAATTACGAAAACAAGGTAGCACAGTTGGAAAAAACCAAGGCTATAGAATTATCCGGAGATACGAAGTTAGACTTGGAAACAATCAAATCACATATTGCTACATGGAAAACATTAGGTCGTATTCCTTATGACAAAAAAGCTATTGAAAATGAGTTCAACAAACTATTAGATGATCTTTTTGGAAAACTTGACATGAGTCGTACAGAAACAGAAATGATCAAATACGAAAACAAACTCAATGCGCTCGTAAACAAAGAAGATGATCGGGCCTTGCAAAACGAACAGATATTTATACGCAAAAAGATAGACGAAACCAGTAGTGAGATTAGACAATTAGAAAACAACCTTCAGTTTTTCAAAAATGTTGATCAAAATAATCCACTCGTTAAGGAAGTATACAAGAATATCGCAAAACATAATGACGCCCTAAAACTCTGGAAAATAAAATTACAAAAACTTAAAAAATTGTAGGGAAATTAAAAAATTGGAACTAAAAAAAACCTGAATCTTTCGATTCAGGTTTTTTTTAGTTCTTTATGTTTTTTCTAGTACTCTTGATAATCATCACCAAAGTTGAATGATAAACCAAAACGAAGTGTGTTTTCTAATGGACTACGTACTTTTGATGTAGAGAACAAATATGAGATATCAATATTGACTATTGTATATTTGAATCCTGCTCCAAGCGTTAAAAACTTACGAGCTCCTTTTTCTTCACTTTCATTAAAGTATCCTGCACGAAGCGAAAAGGCATCTTGGTACACATACTCTGCTCCCAAAGACCATGTAAACTCTTTGATCTCCTCTCCAAAACCATCAGGCGCATCACCAAAAGACTTGAATATCCCTGCAAAAGCACCAATATCATTGTATTGGTTTTGTGCACTTACACGCTCTTCATCAGTAATTGCACCATCACCATTACCTCCATTATCTGTAGAATCCGGATCCAAAGGCGTAGGTACTAAAAGTTTACTCAATTCTAAAGATGTAGAAATCTTATTATATTCATCCAAGATAAAATCAAATCCTCCACCCAGACGCATATTAGTAGGGATAAAGTTTTCTTGACCTACATCATCATACTTAATTTTCCCTCCTATATTAGAAAAGTTAAATCCTCCTCTCCAACGTCCATCAAAATTACCCATAGGCTTTTGCTCACTTTGGTAGTATCCAGAAATATCTACTCCAAAACTCCCAGCAGAAGATGCATCTACATCGTCTACTGCTATTCTCAAATCAGAACGTAAGTACCTTCCTGCTACCGACATAGAAAAATTCTCACTTAACTTCAACGCATATGACACATCAAAAGTAAACTCATTTGGTTGCTGAATTAAAGGCTCTTGATCCGCTGTTTCTCTAAACTCTATTTCCCCTAGACTAAAGTATCTAAAACTAGCTGCAAGCGCACTACGCTCATTAAACTTATTGTAATATGTAAGATTACCTAAGAAAATATCATTGACTAAATTGCTCAAATAAGGTGTAAACGTAACTCCTACTCCTTGTTGTTTTAATGCAAAAGCATATTTGGACGGGTTCCATTGTTGAGAATAGGCATCTGCTGTTGTTGCTACACCCTGATCCCCCGTACCGGCAGCTCTTGGATCAGCTGCAATCGCAAGAAACGGAACTCCTGTAGTGATAACTCTTCTATTTTCCCTATCATCCTGAGCTTGGGCTTTAAATATTGGCGCTGATAACATCGCCACGAAAATAAAAATGATTTTTTTCATATTTCAAAATTGGTTTGGACTAATATATTTTATTTGTTATAGTATGACGAGTTTTTCAATTTTCTCAACCGTCTTGTTGGTTAACGTAGATTTTACCGAAATCTTATATACGTATACACCCTTTCCTACACGATCTCCGAAATTATCCCTTCCATCCCACGTAATATCGTCCCGATAGGTACGTTTACCCGATAATGATTGGTTATGTGTCCATATTACTTTTCCGGATACGGTAAAGACTTGCACTTGTACATCTAGTATTGCTGAGACTGGATTATTATGGCTGAACCAAAATTCTGTATAATTAATTAATGGGTTTGGATAGTTCAAAACATTCTCTATAGCAAACTCTTCTTCGGCTAACACTACAAACTCTATCTCTTGTGTACTACTATTATTATACACATCCCACACGCGCACACTCAAGGTATGCGTTCCTGGCTCTAAATCTCGTAACTTAAAATTAAGAGACCCGGCAGTAAAATCATCTAGGTTCGTTTCATAAAAATCGTTCAGAACAATAGGATTAGTTTCATCCCCATCAATTATCGCAATAATATCATGACCAATACCACTCGAGGTATTAATTCCATTCTCATCCTGAAATTTGGCAATCAAAACTGGAGAGCTATTCACGATTCCACCTGATACAAAATTTTCATCATTAAGAAACAACGTTATTTCTGGTCCTTTTGTATCTTCTGGTGCATTTTCATTAATACCTCCTATTAATATTGTATCATCCCGCCCAGCTTGATCTTCATCAATCACAGAGTTTTCTGCGTAAAAACTCACTCGGCCTGTCCCTACTGGGATCTTTATATCTCTTGGAACAACAAACTCAAAACTAAAGAGTCCATTCTTAACGGATGCTTTACCCTTAAAAATCACCCCGCCTAACTCCTTAAAAGTTAATTTTTGGATCACTCCAAACTCATCTCTGATACCATCATTTGCCAGAGTTGTTCGTTCACCTTGTTTGTCAAATACTACTGTTGACAGGACGCCATTGTATTTTACATCAATTGCTCCTCCCTTAACTACTTCTCCTGATAGTTTCACCTTTGAAAGCGCTTCTAAAGCACTTACGTCTCCACTCCCTACAGGAACATCATTAATTTTTGTTAATCTAATTTGTCTTTTAGGTACTGATAGCTTCATTGCCGGATCGCCAATAAAAAACACAACTCTCGAATCACTATTAAAAACACTATTCTTCGTACGTACCAAAGCCTGAGCAATACTTGTGTATACTTCATTTTCTGGAAAAAGATAATTTGGCAATCTATCATTAAACTGAATTCCCTGAGGCACTCCTATTTGCCTTGTTGTGGTAATCATACTCACAGCCCCTCCATTAGGATTAGCGTACATTACTTCACCTGCGGTAATTCTTTCTGGATTATCGAATTTTGTAAAATTACAAGTCACTGTTATAAACAGCGGATACTTCCCTTTATTTTCTAAATTCCTAGCGTCTTCTTTTGTAATAACAAACTCCGTTGCCAACCCTTCTTCTCCTCCATGGCCAAAATAATTAACAACCAAACTTCCAGATTCTATGGCATCTAACATAGCTGCATTAGCTTCTGGATAGCGTGCCCCTCCAGCAATAGTTTCTTGTTTAAACGCATCCATATGAATTTTTTCCACATTACTCGTAAGCAACAAAGTATCTATCTTATTCGCTATCAGGTCTAAATTAAACTGTATACTTGTTTCCCAAAGTTCATCTACATCGTCCGACACATACAAATGCCTGTTACGCCAACTACCATAAGACGATCTATTATTGTATTCTATAATTTTATCAACTGCAACATTAGCATTATCAGGAGCATCAACTAATATCCGTCCAACTGCTAAATCCAATTTATCAGAGCTAGCAAGAATTCCTTCGTTTGGGTCTAGGGTTGCATAGAAATCATCAGTCATAAAAGACCCTCTCAAATCACTACTCTCCAATGATTCAAAAACAGGAACAATATTATTATTCACATCGAGTCTATTATTACGATAATCAACAGAGGTATCTCCAAACAAGCACAGATACTTTAAACGTTTTTCAGGTACAGAAGCATTCTCATAGATATATCGCACAAAATTTCTTATTGCTCCAACATCTAATTTACCACTAGAAAACTCATTATATATAAGCTCTAAGGGCACTACTTTCGTATTCAAGTTGCTATTGGTTCTATGAAAATTAGCCAATCTATTTGCTGCTGACAATAGTTCATTATTCGTGACAATGAGGTAGTCCAAATCTTCAAAATCTCCAGTGCTATTTTTGAAGATAGTCCCCTTGAGATTCTGATTAGCTACTCTAGAATTTTCAGGTATTTCTGGTTGATAAAAATCGGTAACTTCAACAATTAAATATTTTTTTGCAGTATCCATGGGAGCTTTAAAGGTCAAAGTACTAGACCCTGAATTACTAGCAACAACTTTTACGGCTTTAGGATCTGTAACATCCCATACCGCTCCCACATTGGTAGCATTTGACAAGGTATAACCACCTACACCTCCACCAATACTGGCTTTTTGAGAAAAATTAAATTGTTTCCCATATCCCTTTAAAGGAACAGTTCCCTCTACACGAATGTAATCAAGATAGCCTTCGTTATCAGGATTACCTTGTTGGTTATATCTCACAACTACCACATTTGTATTCGTTGTTGTGGTAACACTTTTCTCCACCCCGCTATCGCTGGACACATTAGGGAATTGAACACTTACAAAATTTATTGTTCCAATAGATTCACCATTAACAGCAACCTCCATTTCTGAAGGTGTAAATCCTTTTGCAGAAGCTTTTACACGGACATTCAAATCAGAATTTGGTACAATTTCGGGAAAATCAAAAGCATAACTTCTTTCCAATTCTATATCAAACTTATCTCCGAACCATCTACGCCCCGATTTTGACAATGTTACCAAATCCTTTTCCTCAAAAAGCACAGATTTATAACTTGTAATTTGTTCCGTTGCACTTTCAGAAGTTTCTGTTTGTGTTTGTATACGCTTTCCAACGCTCCCTCCTATAGTAACGTAATAATAGGATGTAGTAGCATAAGGATTAATATGAGAATCATTTTCACGGACATATCCCAATGTGCTTTCTCCATAAAACAAAATACTATCATCCCCAGAAAAACTACCATCCCCACCGTCATTAATCTGTATCGCAATTTCAGGTAAATCAAAATCGGTATTCAATTCATTTGATAAGGGTAAGGATTTACCCCCGTGACCATATATTTTTATCGTTTTTGGATCAACACCATTCAAATTAAAACCAAGATCGCTCAAAAAATTAGCTGTAATTCGATACACACCTGTTTTTGGCACAATAAATCGACGCCAATCTCCAGAAGCCAGTACTGAGTTGGTCAAAGCCAAATTAGTACCAAAACTTCGTTTGGCTCCATAGCTACCCATTGTTGTATAATTCAAGTCAAAAGAAACTATTTTCTTAAAAACCCCTTTCTCCTTAATAATAGGGCTAATTTGTATAAATCCTGCATTGACACCTCTTTCGGTAGTTGTTCTAACGACAAAATGAACTTTTTCTGGAATTGTATTACTATTAAGGTCTTTTAAATACTCTTTAGCTATTGTTTTATAAACAATATTTGTAATTTTAGCACTTCGAGGATTAATCTCTCTACTTTCGTCCCACTGTTGCACAAAAAATAACCCCTTGGAAAGGTTATAATTTGTAAAATCTGGGGCAAAACCAGGAATTCTTTGATAGCTCCCTTCATACCCATGAATGACCTCATCATTCCATTCCAAATCGAAATGTTGTTGTTGGGCTGTTAATAAGCAACTGTAAAAAACGGAAATAAATAGTAGCACTTTGGACATCATAGCGAATAACGTTTTGAACTTCTTGTTTAGTATTCAAAAAGCAAGAATACCAACAAAAAACCAAGATAACAATAATAAACAAATATTTTATCCGTTTATAGATAATCTAAAAAACAACCGACTTTAAGATTCCTAGTAATAATCAACAACTCAATAATATTTTTGAAATAATCTTGTTAATTAAGCGTTAATTACTATATTGCGAATCCTATTATCTACTTAAAAAGTAACATATATTATGAAAATGAATGGCCTACTCAAACTACCTATCGCATTACTAGCATGCGTTTTAGCGTTTAGTTGCTCTAAATCTGGAAAAGATTACAAAAACAGTTCCAGAGCAACGGGATGGAAATTTGGCGATAAGCAAGGTGGTTTCCAACCTAATACAAACTACCAAGAACAAGAAACTGGACCAGGTTTAGTGTTTATTGAAGGTGGTACTTTTACTATGGGACGGGTACAAGATGATGTGATGCATGATTGGAATAACACACCTAATCAACAGCATGTTCAATCATTTTATATGGATGAAACTGAAGTTACTAACCTCATGTATTTGGAATACTTAGATTGGTTAAAACGTGTATATCCACCAATTGAAGCTAACTACAAGAACATCTACAAAGGTGCTTTGCCTGATACATTGGTATGGCGTAACAGATTAGGGTTCAACGAAGTAATGACAAACAATTATTTACGTCATCCTGCTTATGCAAACTATCCGGTTGTTGGTGTGAATTGGATTCAAGCAAACGCATTTAGCAAGTGGAGAACAGACAGAAATAATGAAAGAATATTATTAGAAGAAAGCGTTATTGCAAAAGATGCTCCATCTCAAGCCTCTGCAGGTAACACATTCAATACAGAAACATATTTGAATGCTCCTACGCAAGTTTATGGAGGAAATACAGAAATTACTCAAGGTGGTAAGTCTTCTTCTAAAAATGCAAAGAAAAATGATTCTACTGGTTTATATATCCAAAGAAAAGATGGGTTATTGATGCCGCAGTATAGATTACCTACAGAAGTAGAATGGGAATATGCTGCTATAGGATTGGTAGGTATTAGAACCTATAATATCTACAGAGGTCGTAAGAAATATCCATGGGATGGACAATACACTAGATCTGGTAAGCGTAAGACCCGAGGTGATCAATTAGCAAACTTCAAGCAATCAGATGGTGATTATGGTGGTATTGCAGGATGGAGTGATGATGGAGCAGATATTACTGCAGAAGTGAAAAACTATGAACCAAATCCATTTGGATTGTATGATATGTCTGGTAATGTATCCGAGTGGGTAGCTGATGTATATCGTCCAATTGTAGATGATGAATTTAATGATTTCAACTACTACAGAGGTAATGTATACACCAAAAACGCTATTAATGAAGATGGTACTGTAAAAGTTGTGACAATTGATTCTATTGTTTTTGATACTTTAAGTAACGGAAAAATCGTTGCTAGAGATCTTCCAGGAGAGATCGTACAAACAGAATTAACAGATGACGAAACGTATTTGAGAACAAACTTTTCTAAAAGTGATAACAGAAACTTTAGAGACGGAGATCGCAGCTCTACAAGATATTATGAGTCTTTTGGATTTGAAGATGATCAAGATGGACAATCAGAGAACGATAGTAGACGTATGTACAACTCTCCAATACATTCTGTAACTGCTGATAGTACTGGACAGATTGCAAGAAGTTATGATGAATCTAGAACCCGTACTACACTTATCGATGATAATGTACGTGTATACAAAGGTGGATCATGGAAAGATAGAGAATATTGGTTAGACCCTGCACAACGTAGATATTTCCCTCAGGATATGTCAACGGATTATATAGGTTTCCGTAACGCAATGTCAAGAGTTGGATCTAAATCCCTAAAAGGAAAAGATAAAAGACCAACGCACACAAAAAATTAACCATTCGACTAAAGAATTAAGTAGTAAAAGATAGAAAAAGCCCTGCATATATGCTGGGCTTTTTTATATCAAAATTTCTGTAACCTTATGCAAATAGAAAAATTACATCTTCTTTTTACCCAATCTTCTGGGGTTTGTACAGACACAAGAAAACTAAAACCTAATCAGCTTTTTTTTGCATTAAAAGGCACCAATTTTGATGGAAATCTATATGCCGACAAAGCATTGCAAAATGCCGCTTCTTACGCAGTTATTGACAATCCAGATTACAAAAAAACTGACAAACATATCTTAGTTAGCGATGTGTTACAAACCTTACAAGATCTATCCACGTATCATCGTCAACAACTAGGGATCCCTATTATAGGACTGACCGGCAGTAATGGAAAAACAACCACAAAAGAATTAATCAATAGTGTATTAGCAACCAGTTACCAAACCACAGCCACAGAAGGAAACCTCAACAATCACATTGGGGTGCCACTCACACTCTTATCTATGAATAGAGATACAGAGATCGGAATCGTAGAAATGGGAGCAAACAATCCAGGAGAGATTGCATTATTGTCCGAAATTGCCCAACCAGATTACGGATATATCACCAATATAGGAAAAGCACACTTAGAGGGATTTAAAAACCTTGAAGGCGTATTAGAAGCAAAAACAGAACTCTATAGATATTTACAGAAACACGACAAACGTATTTTCTTAAATATTGATGACCTCCAACTTCAAACAAAAGCTGGAACAGAAAACTTATATACATTTTCACAAAAACAAGATGCAGACTTACGAATAACATTAAAGTCTGCTGATCCAATGGTGAGTCTACAATTTGATAATATCACAATTCCCAGCCAACTTATAGGTATCTATAATGCTACAAATATTGCCGCTGCAGTTGCCATAGGAACCTATTTTAAAATATCCAAAAAAGACATTGCCAAAGCCATAACTTCGTATATCCCAAAAAACAATCGTTCTCAATTACTCAAACGTGACAAACAGTTAATTATCATGGATGCCTACAACGCTAATCCAACAAGTATGACGGCTGCTATCACCAACTTGGCGCAATTGGAAGCCAAATCAAAAACTGCATTTCTTGGAGATATGTTTGAAGTTGGAACAACTACCGCAGATGAACATCAAGCAATTCTAGAACAAATCTGCGCCACTAACGTTGAACAAATCTTTCTTATTGGAACTCATTTTTCTAAAGTGCAAACAGAGGACACCAGAGTACAATTATATAATTCTGTAGACGCTTTTATAAAAAATGCACCAAAGAAAAAAAGCATTGAAGGAACTATCCTCATCAAAGGCTCTAGAGGGATGAAATTAGAACGCTTATTAGATTTTTTATAATAATAACGACAAATGTCGTTATTATTTTGACTTTTTTCGTATTTTTGAAAAAATCTTATGTCTATGGAAAATACTTCAGGTAGCGCATTATCATACTCTAGTATTGATGATCGCGGAATAGTCAATCTCATACAAACTACTCGAACAGGTGTAGCCTATGCTTTGTTTCAAAATATAATGGAGAATAGTGCTTTTAGTATTAAGGAGTGGGCAGACTATTTACATATCTCGGAGAGAACTATGCAGCGTTATACCAAAGAAAAAAAAGTATTTGACCCTGTTCAATCCGAAAGGATTCTCGAAATAGCCTTGGTCTATAAGTTTGGCGTCTCTGTATTTGAGAGCAAAAAACACTTTGACATATGGCTAGCTACGACAAATGTTGCTCTGGGAAACCTAGCTCCAAAATCTTTGTTAGACACCACATTTGGCATTGGTCTGCTCAAAGATGAGTTACAACGTATTGCCTATGGTATACTTTCATGAAAGTATACAGACTATCCAAAAAGAAATACTGCCATGATCTAAGTGGTCGTGGTGCAGAAATTGCTGGTGGACGCTGGAACAGCAAAGGCTTTGCAATGGTCTACACCTCCGACTCCAGAGCATTATGTACTGCAGAAATTGCTATACGCATACCTTTAGGAATACTCCCTCTTGACTATTATTTGATCGAAATAGCTATTCCAGATACAATTATTATCCAAGATGTGCCCAAAAAACTTCCAAAAGACTGGAAACATTGGCCACACGCAAAGTCTACACAGCAACTTGGAGACGCTTTTATTCAAAAAACACAACATGCAGTTCTCAGAGTACCATCTGCCGTAGTACAAGGAGATTTTAATTATCTACTAAATCCTAATCATTCGGATTTTCATCAAATCAAAATCGTCAAAACTACCATCTTTGAATTTGATAAACGTTGGGCAGAACCAAAATAAATACGTTATCTATTTCATAAATCTTTTTACCAATACCATTTATCATCTCTAATTAGGGTCTGCTGAAAAACTCAGGCAGCATTTCTGGTTAGAAATTGATATTTGAATTGGCTTTGGTAACTTTTCTTTTCCCTTAGATTTTTGATTTCGTCCATTACGAATTTGATAAATTTTAACCAATAGTGCGCCACCTCAGCCAAATTGACTAAGTTGAGCACTAATATGAT
>CANLMN010000040.1 GCA_947492105.1 uncultured Aquimarina sp.
AAAAGAAAATATATCCATCAATAACTTTTTAGAATTCAAACAAATATACAAAATTAGGACACTTTACGGATATACATTCTAATTAATTATTGAATATGAAAATCCAAAGTAAATTTCTCCTATTTTTTTGTATGGGATTAACATTGTTATGGTCTTGTTCAAGCGAAGAAACACTGAATGAAGATACGCTTCAACAAAACACCTCTGAAATCTCAATGAACTTCAACCTCACAAAAAATCAACTTTACAAATATATTTTAATTGAAAAAGGGGTTTCAAAAACATTCAGAAGAAGTGAAATTGAAGATGACAAATTAACAAACTTATTACAAAGCGCATATCATGTTATTGATGATACTAGTAACGATACTTCAACAATATTAATGACAGAAAATGATGAGAAATCATTTTATTCTAAAAATGCAGCTTTAAGAGATGTCATTGAGGACGAACCAGAAGAGGAAGAAGAAGGCGGAAGCTCTAATGTACCTACAGAGTTTAAAAATAAGCATACATCAAAAATACCAGCAGGAAATAGGCACGAAAATAAAATTTTATGGGCAAAAAATGAATTCACTTTCGCAGTTGGTGATCTTTTGTATTGCCTTCCAAAAAGTGCGAAAAATTTTGCAGCTATGAAAAACGTATGGTATCATCATTCTGTAGCTGCAAAAAAAGGTAAAAAGAGCAAGGGATTTAGAAAGTCAAGTAGTTTAAATCTTGTAAAAGGTTGGGTAAATATAACTAGACTTACTTTTCACAATACCAAGAGGAAAAAAACTTCAAAATTTACATTCTATAGTAAAACAAATTTCAAAGGTCGTAAAATAACAGTAACAGCTAACAAACATTCCATTAGCCATATTGGAAAGCACTTAACATTTATACCTAAATCTTACAAATAAATAGAAAAATGAAATTATTAATAAAACCTCTTATAGTATGTTTATTGACAATAACATCTATACACGCTAATATTAACAACAATAATTTAGATAAGTTAGTAGAAAAATTAAATAAAAGTGAGCACGTTTCTGAATATCTTGAAAATTCATTAAAAGTAATTGTATTTAATAGTCTTATAATGAATAAAGGTAACGCTACATCAAACGACACCGAACTTTTTAATACACTAATATCAATAAAGAAAAAAACAAAATTACAAGTTTACAAAAACAACCCCGAATTACTCAATTTACAAAAGGATGATCTAGAGTATATTTTTAGTAAAACTACATCTGGAAAGAATATTGGGAAATGTTTATCAGAACTTATAATAGATCTTGCTACTTGTGCTGGGGGTGGTAGTGCTGGTACAGCTGCTATTAGAAAATTTGAATGGTGTATGTCTGCTGCTGTTGCTGCAGATGCTGCAGAGGAAGTTGCTACTGATGGAGCTGCAACACCAATATTGGCCGAAGAATTGGTAGGAGAATCCAGAGCATGTCTTTGGCTTGCAGGACTTAGTGCATCAGGAGCATGCTTACAAAATTTTAAAGATAAAATAATAAACAGATGCTTTAAGTAAATAAAGTAAAATCCTGGAAGAAAAAATAAATTACAAATCTAAATAGAACACTAACCCCTAATGAGTTATCTCCTTGGGGGTTAATATTATACTATTGTCCCATCCCAAAATAGCGTTACAGTTATACCATTTATCCTTTTGAATTTACCAGAAATAAAAATTAAGATTTCTTTGTTTCAGCTTCAGTAGAAAAACCAAACAATCATATGGTATTAAATGTTGTTTATGGTATCTGGAGTGCCTAGTTTAGTTATGTCCGTTTTATAAAGCTTTTATCTTTAAAAGATGGGAAGAAGACAAGGTGTTTTAGAATCAGAACAACAAGTCAAGCCTCTCAAAAGACAAAAAGTCAGAGCAGAATTTTTAGTAAATAGCGCCAACTAAAAAGCTATTCTTTTTGCCATTTATCTACTATAGTGTTTTCGATACACGGGACAAAAAAAATCATTTTCCACCACCCTAAAACAACAGTAACACAAAGATTATTAGATTTTTATGAAACTTTTAATACACAAACAGCAAAAAAAACCCATACTTCCTTCTAAATTCATACTTTTTTAGGATTTATTTACAAGAGCTGGATTGATTGATCAAGATGGCATATCGTAACTATACAACTAGTACGATCAGCGTAGCAACAAACACCTTTATTTTGTGAATTATAAAACTGTTTTTTTACTGTTTTTATGTGTTTTGTAGCGCAACAAAGCATAGGTGCTACATTGCTCATAAAAAAGACATCTCCTGTTCAGGATAGTACGCAGCTTCTCAAAAAAAGAAGTAAAGCAGTCAAGTTTTTTAAGAAAATACTTCATCATAACGACACTACCAAACAAGCAAATAAATTCATACATCAACATCATAAATTACTAAAAGATAATAAAACAGTAACTTTTAGTACCGATGTAGATACGATTACTCCTATTACGCTAGCAACTCCCAAAGATTTTGCTTTAGATTATGAAGTTTTTGGTTGGTATCCTTATTGGGAAAAAGAGTACTACAAACAGCTTAATTTTTCATTACTCTCTACCATTGCTTATTTTTCTTATGAGGTCGATCCAAAAACAGGTCAGGCCATCACCACTCATGATTGGGATACCACTGCCTTGATAGATACTATTAGAACCTATCCTAACAAAAGAATACTACTTACGGTCAGCAATTTTGGACAAAAAAACAACCATAAATTCTTAAGAAATCCTAATGCCGTAGCTACACTAACAGCAAATCTTATTGATGTATTAGCAAAAAGAGGTGCAGATGGCGTTTGTATCGATTTTGAAGGTGTAGCCAAAAAAGAGAAAAGCCACTATACAAGTTTCTTATTAACCTTATCCAATAGGTTAAAAAAAGCAGATAAAGAGTATAAAATTTATATAACTGTACCCAGTGTGAATTGGAATAAATCTATCGATTTTGAAGCTATAAATCAAGCAGTGGATAGATTTGTTATTATGGGGTATGACTATTATGGCAAAGCAAGTACCGTTGCAGGCCCTGTAGCACCATTAGACAGCGGAAAAACTTGGGAACCCTATAATCTCACTAATTCTATTGATTATTATATCAATAATGGAATTTCTAGTTCCAAAATTATCTTAGCACTCCCTACCTATGGGAGCCTTTGGGAAACCAAAAACCTAGACCTAAAATCTAAAATAAAAAAATATATAGGCAGTAGAACCTACAGTTACATAAAAAGCTCCATCGAAACAAACGAAGCTATCTATATAGAACCTTTGAGCAAGAGTGCGTATAGTGCCTATGCCATAAAAGGAAAACCCTCTGAATACAGACAATGTTGGTTTGAAAATGATTCTAGTTTTATTTTCAAAACACAACTCATACAAGAAAAAAAACTCAAAGGACTTGGTATCTGGGCATTAGGATACGACAAAGGATACAGTGATATCTGGGATGTGATCCGAACAGAATTATCCCAAACTACCACGACAAACAGTTTGGATAACACGCGCTCTACAAACAACACTGCTACTGATACTACGGCAGGAAAATCCATAATATCTCAAATTGTAAACACCTTAGGCCTTCAAGATCCAAATGGCAAAATAAATACAGTAGAAAAACAACTAGCAGGCATCACTAATTACCAAACCATCTTGTTATACACAATGTCTTTTCTTCTGTTCTTTGGTAGCATAGGCTTCCTTATTGCCATAGTATCCCCCAACACGAGAAATAATTTCTTTAATGACACTGCGCTAAAAGGATACTACATAGCAGGGTTATTGCTTTTGGCTGTAACCATTTTTAGAATACAAAACTGGATAGATAACTACACCATCATTTTCATCTTAGGGTTTTTATTGGGAGTATTTGCACTGTACATCGCAAACAAATTGATAGAAAAAAAACGAAAAAACTTGCCTTAAAGAATTTTGACCATGAATACAAAAACTATAAATACCGATTCTGGAAAGTTCAAGAAAAGTCTCACTAGTATCAAAAAAGTGCTTTCTAAAGAATTTTTATGGGCACTAATCATTATGGCTATGTGTATTCCTATCGCATTGATAGTACAATACATTATTAGCAAAGATGCTCATATATTGAATGCTCAGCTAACAGAAGATATAGAAGAAGTATCCAAAAGTATCACAAATAAACAACCATCATTTCGAGTATTATATGCACTCTCTTTTATTGGTATTTATTTTTCTAGAATGGTCATTGCTGCAATAAAAACACAATTCGCAGGCTAAAAATAATCTCGAATGTTAGAAAAAGCGTTAATATTTATCAGCAATTTGCTCAACAAAGAACTTAAAATGTCTTTTGGGTTAACAGATGATGTAGTCGTAGCAGGTAGTCTGATCAATCTAGATGGTAGCATCACCAAAAATATCGAAAACAAAGTCGTCTTATCTATTATCAACTTAGAACATGAAAAAACTACAAAACACCACGGCGAATATCTTCATACTACCAAAGGAGGGTATAATAAAACAAATCCTCCCGTGCACCTCAACTTATATATATTAGTCTCTGCCAATTACAATTCTGATAATTATATGGAAGCACTAAAAATGCTCTCTAATGTTATTGGAGTATTTCAGGCCACCAAAGTTTTTACTTCAGAAACATATCCAGATTTAGCTCCATTTATACAACGTATGACTTTTGAGACATACAACGTGCCTGTCCAAGAACTAAGCCATGTATGGGGTGGTATTGGAGCCAAATATGTTCCGTCGATGGTATACAAAGTGCGTATGGTAAGTATCCAAAAAAATCAAATAAAAGAACGCATAACAGGTATTAAGGGTATAGAAACCAAAATTCATAAACACTAAAATTAGAACACATAATGTCGTATCAACATTGGTTTACATTTAGTATAGCGCATGATTATTTTCTCGATAATGCATGTCCTGTTTTTGAACTATCTCCAATGCAAGATACCATACGCACTTTGAAAAACTTTGGAATTCAATTTCAAAAATCACAACAAGAATATCATTACTATGCACATGTATGTTCTTCAAAAACAATATGGCAAGAACTTGCAACTGCTGATGATCTATATTTCCAATTACGGAATACCGACCAAAATTTTGACAACTATACAAAGGGCTCTTTACCAAAAAAAGAAGACCGATTCCTCTACATAACAAACTCAAAAGTTGCCAACAGATCTCAAAAAAAAGAGATTGTCACTCCTGAACTAGATCTAGAAATACATCCATTACGTTTTGATATAAAAACAAAAAAAACAGCTACCGAAACTATTGTGATCAAAAATAGTACTGGGACAATTATTGTTAGTGAAGTATCCTCCAAAAATTCCACTAGCATTGCCATTGATCTCCATATTCATGGCAGTGGTATCTATGAACTATGGAGAGATCACACCTATTCCAAGACCTTTTTTGCGACCTCGGATCGAATACATCAACAGTGTTATGGCATCTTACATATTCAACTAAAAAATAGTCTTGCATCCCTAAAAGAAAACACTACACCTGTATTACAACTACGTTTTGAGGCCAGAGCAGCCTTTTGGGAATACCTTATTGTAATCTCTGAGGACAAAAGGATTGAAGTTCAAAAGATGACGATAGACAGTACGGAGTATTCTGATCCAAAAAAGCAAATCGTATTAGACGACAAGACCGCTTATGTTTTTAGCTCAAAAAAAGCAATTAAACTACTACAAAGACCTCCGCAATTTGCAGCTCTAAAAATTCAGTACACCAATCAATTCTCGGATACAATATCAGAATTAGAGATAAAAATGCCTGTCCCTTCTACAGCATCTGTAATAAGTAAAACAAAGAATAATGAGCGTACCTATCACACGCAAACCATAATATATGTTTAACCCTTAAAACCTTTTAAGAAAAATGTCAGTAACAGCAATGAAAACACCTGGGGTATACATCCAAGAATTGGATGCCTTTGGAAATGCCGTTGTTCCGGTACCCACCGCTATCCCAGCATTTATCGGATATACAGAACAAACGAACTACAATGGCAAAGACCTTGTAAACAAAGCAGTGAGAATTACCTCATTCGCTGAGTTTAGTGCTATTTTTGGAAGTAAACCTCCGCAAATTCAATTCGGTATCGCTCCAAAAACAACTGTAGCAAAAACGGCAGCTGCAACACCCACTGCGGTAGATTCATCTAAAAAAAAATCTACAGATGCTGCAAAATCAACGACCCCTGTAGCGGACACCGAAAATGTGACTCCAGCAGATTTTTTTATAGGAACAACTGGATACATCCTGACTAACACTACGGTAAATTATCGATTATACAGTGCTATTCGTTTTTTCTATGAGAACGGGGGCGGTACATGTTACATTGTATCTACTGGTAACTACGATTATACGATGACAGGATTAACAACTACAACGCCTTTTACAGATGCATTGACCGTATTAGAAAAAGAGACAGAACCAACAATGGTTATAATTCCAGATGCTATAGAGCTAGTGGACTCCACGGAGACAGAACTAGCAAAAAAATATGCTTTGTGTTATACACTACAAGGCGAACTTATCAACCACTGTGGAGTGCTGTCCAACAGAATAGCGCTTATTGATATCCCAGGAGGTTACAGCGAACCTCTAGTAGGCACCACAAGTGTTGAAGGTTTCAGAAATGCTGTAGAACCAACACTTGCCAAGTTTAACAGCTATGCCGCTGCCTACTACCCCTGGTTGCATACCACGGTGAATCAAGCAACAGACATATCTTACAAGAATATCGCTGCGGCTAGTTATACTACTATAAAAACAATGCTCAATGCCGAATTCCCCAACGTTATGGATCCCAAAACGAAGAACTCGGTTCCCAACCCTATTTCCAAATATATTACGGCTTTATTTGCTGCCAAACCTGCGACAGACGGTATTACACCAGACAAGGCCGACTCCGTACTCAAAAATCTTAGTGCGACCTACAAACTTCTCTTCAAACATCTATTAGAAAAACTAAATTTAATGCCTCCTAGTGCTGCCATGGCCGGAATTTATACCACCGTAGACAATAACGAAGGGGTTTGGGTAGCTCCCGCAAATGTTGGTGTGCAAAGTGTTGTCGCGCCTGCCATTAAAATAGATCTAAAAACACAAGAAGACCTCAATATGCCATTAGATGGCAAATCTGTATGTGCCATTCGCTCTTTCCCCGGAAAAGGAGTACTTGTTTGGGGTGCAAGAACATTAGACGGTAATTCTAATGATTGGAGGTATATTAATGTAAGGAGAACATTAATATACATAGAACAATCTGTAAAAGAAGCTGCTAGTGCTTTTGTATTTGCTCCTAATGATGCAAACACTTGGGTTTCTGTAAAAAGTATGATCAGTAGTTTTTTACTCGGCTTATGGAATCAAGGAGGTTTGGTTGGACCTAAACCTGCTGATGCATTTACAGTAACTGTAGGTCTTGGGAGTACAATGACATCCGACGACATTCTGAACGGACGCATGATCGTAGCAGTAAAAGTTGCCGTATCACATCCCGCAGAATTTATTGAGATCACATTCCAACAAGAAATGCAGAAAGCATAAAAGTCCTTGACTTTGAGACAACACCATTAAAACATCAGCTCAAAGTTAAATTTAAGGACACAAAATGAATCAATCACTTTTAAAAACATACAATTATGGCAGATGATGGATCAGCACAAGGTGCTATTTGGCCGTTAACTAAATTTTATTTTACCGTTAGCCTTGGCTCACAAGATAATACTGCTTCTTTTCAGGAAGTATCAGGATTGGATACAGAAACACAAATTGTAGAATATAGACATGGTGATAGTAAGACATTCAGCACTATCAAAATGCCTGGATTAGCAAAATTCAGTAATGTTACACTAAAAAAAGGGGTTTTTGTCAAAGATAATAATTTCTGGACATGGTATAACGCCATAAAAATGAACACCATAAAAAGAGAAACTGTTGTTATCAAATTACTAGATGAATCTGGATCTCCAACAATGACATGGACATTAACGAACGCTTGGCCTACCAAAATAACGGCAACAGATCTAAAATCTGACGCAAACGAAGTAGCGGTAGAAACCTTGGAATTGGCTCATGAAGGCATAACTATCGCTAATAGTTAGAAATCATATGAGTGATTATCCATTACCGAGTTTTTACTTTAGACTCACATTCCCCCTAGAATTAGGCTTATTTGATACTTCTTTTAAAGAAGTATCAGGTATGTCTATGGAGATGGGAATTGAAGAAATAGTCGAAGGTGGAGAAAACCGTTTTAAACATCGCGTACCTACTGGAGCAAAATATCAAAATTTAGTTCTCAAACGAGGTGTTACCTCTAGTGTGTCTGCCTTGTCCCTATGGTGCGAAGCCATGATTGGCGGCGGTTTATCGACATCAATGATTACACAAACCGTATTACTCAGCCTTTTGGACGAAGATAGTTTTCCTATAAAAAATTGGAGTTTCATCAACGCTTGGCCTGTAAAATGGGAGTTTTCTCCTTTGAATTCAATGAATAACGAAATTCTCATAGAAAGCCTTGAATTAGCTTACGATTATTCCATAGTACTATAAATTATGCCCATAGAAATTAGAGAATTACATATCAAAGTAATAGTAGAAGAGTCGATCACACCAAAATCAGAGGTTTTGGATATGAAGGTGCTCAAAGAAACGGTTACTCGTCTTTGCGAAAAAGAAGTAAAGAAGCAATTACAAAAATTTAAAGAACGCTAGATGTCCAAAGAATTAATGGAAATAACGGCATACTCCGACAATGAGTACGCTAGTGAGACAGGAGATAGTTGTACGGTACAAATTAACCCCGCATCATACACACATGAGCATGTTATAGAATATAATAAATTTCAACCCGTAGGATCGCCCGGCACTTCAGTATGGTATAAAGGTACTCCTCCCGAAAAAGTATCCTTTGATATTTATTTTGATGCTACAGGAGCTATCAGTTCTAGTAGTGTAAGTAGCCTATTATCCACAACAACATCCGTTTCTGATCAAATAGACACATTCAAAAGCACCTGTTTTACGTATAATGGTAGCATCCATGAACCGAATTATTTGATACTCTCATGGGGTACTCTAGTTTTTAAATGCAAATTGACGTCTTTGAATATATCATACACTCTTTTCCAAAGCGATGGTACGCCATTGAGAGCCAAATTGAGTGTTATTTTTGAAGGCGCAATTTCTGCTGATGATATTTCGGCAGAAGCTGATAACCAATCTCCAGATCTCACACATTATGTCGAGGTAAAAGAAGGTGACACACTACCTCTTATTTGTTACAAAATATATGGAGACAGTCGGTATTACACCGAGGTAGCTCATCATAACAACATCCTGAATTTTAGAGACATCTCACCTGGCACAAAATTATATTTGCCCCCCCTAAAATAAATAGAATTATGGCAAACTCTCCAATAATAAGCGGCAACAACTTAGTCTCCTTCGCAATTACCTCAGAAGGTAATGCTATACCGGACACCTATGGTATAATGAGTGTGGGTATAACGCAAGAAATTGACAGAATAGCACAAGCACAAATTACGGTAAGAGATGGTAATCCAACAACTCAGATGTTTGAGATAGCAGATTCGGACACCTTCAAAACAGGAAATACAATAGAAATTTCTTTGGGATATGCTACAGAAACAACGGTCATATTTTCTGGAGAGGTTACCAAACAAGCTATCAAAATAGACGACTCAGGAACTACATTTCAAGTCACTTGTAAAGACCTTTTGGTAGCAGCCACAAAAACAAGAAGTACACTCGTTCTTACTGATGCATTGGACAGTGATGCTATCAGTCAAATAGCAACAAATCTAGGCGTATCAAGTACTATTACTGCAACTACAGTAACCAAAGAGAAAATTATCCAATACAATGCGACTGACTGGGATTTTATCGTAAGTAGAGCCCAGCGCAATGGCATGGCTGTTGTCACCGACAATGGTCAATTAGTAGTTAGCACTATTACCAATGATGATGAGCCTGCTCTAGAACTCCAGTATGGTGTTGATATAATGGAAATGGATCTAGAGTTAGATGCTATAGAACAAGCTACTTCTCTAACAATAAACGCTTGGTCACCTGCCGAACAAGATTCTGTAAACTCTGAAGCCAGTGAACCCACAATAAACGCACAGGGAGATGTAGAAAATTCGGATTTGGAAGCGGTAATTGATACAGATGAGTCTTTTAACACCTCGGTTCCTTTGACGGTGGATGAGGCTCAACAACTATCAGATGCATTACTATTACGACTCAGAATGTCCAAATATCGTGGTTCTATCAAATTTCTGGGATCTGCAGATGCCAAACCGAATACCCTTATTGCCTTAACGGGCTTAGGAGAGCTTTTTGATGGCAATGCCTATATATCCAGTGTACACCACGACTTTAGTAACGGGAGTTGGACTACAGAAATACAAATAGGTGTACTCCCAGAATTGCACAGTCAAAAAGTAAAAAATGCGCCCTCAGAACCGGATACAAAAGATTCAATTATTGATGTAAAAGGAATGCAAGTAGGGGTTGTCAAAGACACCTATGATGAGAGCGGTGAGGAGTTCCGTGTCCAAGTAGCAATTCCAATGCTCAATGATACTACAGAATTTGTCTGGGCACGTTTGGCTTCTTTTTATGCCAGTAACAGTTTTGGAGCCTATTTTTTTCCAGAAGTGGGTGACGAGGTTATTCTTGGTTTTATAGACAACAATCCCACCTATCCTGTTGTCTTGGGGAGCATGTATAGTAGCGCGCTACAACCACCGGCTCTGGCAATTCCTGCCGACAGTGCTAATAATATCAAGGCATTGATAACACGTAGTCAATTACAAGTGCAGTTTGATGACGAAAATATTGTTATGACGTTATGCACACCCAATGGCAACACTGTTGTACTCAGTGATCAAGACGAAAGTATTACAGTTACTGACCAGAATAGCAACAAAATACAACTAGCTAGTGATGGTATCACGATAGAAAGCGCATCATCCATGACCATCAAGGCTACAGATGACCTCACCATTCAAGGATCATCTGTCACTATAACAGCTGATAATACTTTGACACTAAACGGTAGTGATATTGCAGCATCAGCAACGAGTTCTGCTACCCTCAATGGTGATAGCGAATGTACAGTTAGTAGTAATGGTACAACAGCCATAAGTGGTTCTTCAATAAATCTTAATTAACGCGATGAAATTAAAAAAACAAGATACAGAAAAACACAATTTATTCTTGGGAACAGGCTGGAGTTTTCCACCTACATTCCACAAAGAAAACTCCTTGGGGATAGAGATGATCTCTAATGAGCAGGATATACAACAATCCTTAGAAATTCTGTTGAACACAAAACTTGGAGAACGTATTATGAATCCAAGATATGGCTGTGATATCTATACGTATTTATTTGAATCCATATCTAATTCTAGAATACATCAAATTGTAGAAATGATAAAAACCGCTATTCTACGATTTGAACCTAGAATCAAGCTACTAAAAGTATACCTAGATGAATCTGATTATCTAGATGGTATTATTCGAATTAATTTAGACTACAAAATACCAACCACCAATACACGATTCAACCTAGTGTTTCCATATTACAAAGTAGAAGGCACAGACATTCCTGAGATATTTAAGAAACGTACAAAACAACCTAAAAGTTTGTCTGATTTAGTCGCACTACACAACAAACGAAAACAATAATATCATATTTCTTCCAAACCCATAATGATAGAACGAAGGAAAGGCACCATACAACGCCAAAGAATAAACCCAAATCTACTGAATCCAGAATTCAAGATAGACGAGCGTTCCTTTGAGGACCTACTAGCCTACATTGTTGCCTATGTAGAGCAGATCAATTTTTTTACAACAGAAAATCGCATAGATGGAAATTGGAAAACTATCGTAGAACAAGATCCTGTGATCTATATCATAGGTATTATAAAGGCTCCTATAAACAACCTCCAAGTAGAAAATGCTACGACTAGAGAAACCATTGACATCCTATTAGATTGGCATCAAAAAATAGTAGATTGGTATCGTACACTGCTTTATTTCAAAACAAAAAATCTTGCGGACAAAATAGGAAATGTACTGTCTGATGTTTTGGAAGATAAAAAACAAAGACTCTTAACTTTTTCAGAAAAAACACCCCATAGTTCAGAAAAAAACACCTTTGACACGCAAGAAGGGCTAGATGAGATCTCGCATACGTTTAGAAAAATGATTCTTTATATTCAGAACTTTGCAAGTGACTACCTGAAAATAAATGTTTTTACTCAAGGTAATCATATGCCCAATAACGCTATGTATATAGCATTTGCCATTGTATTTGGCAAAATACAAGAACAAATGAATGCCATAGGACAGCGGCACTTAGATTTTTACTACAAAGAAATTTTGCAGCAAACACCGAGTAAAGGTATCCCAACAAAAACAGTCGTTTGTTTTGAATTAGCACCAAAATCAAAAGGCATCTTAGTTCCCAATAAAACACCTCTGATCGCTGGAAAATTATTTGAAAGCAAAGACAACGTTTTGTTCGAAACTACAAAACCATTACTTGTACTACCTATCCATATAGAAGCCATACAAACCTTATATTTTAACCACAGTCCCTTTATCAAAATAGGCACAAATACACCTATTATAGCTAATATTATCAAAAACAAGCTTGTCGATAACAGAAAACCGGTAAAAAACATCAAAAGCCACGCCGTATTCGGGGCTGATAAAAATACCATTATTAACTCCGACATAACCCAAAAAGCACCTGCCACAATAGGGTGTATGATTGCCTCACCTGTATTATTTCTAGAGGAAGGAGAACGGGAAATAATCATCACATTTCGTTTGGACAAAGAAACCTCCAAAACCTCTTTATGGAAACTATTGGACGAGATGACACTCCATCAAAATACTCCTCTAGAGATTATTTTCAATAGGGTTTTCGAAAAAGCCTTTGACATTTCGTACAGCACAGCCAAAGGCTGGGTCGCTGTATCACACTATGGCATTAGATATGACAAAATAGCAAATACTTTTACTATTCATTTTACATTAGCCCGTACGGCCTCCCCTATTTCGGTTTTACCCGCAGAACCTCATAGCATTTTCCCGATGGTCAAAATCATCTTAGAAGAATATGCTCCGATATATGTCTATTCCTTTTTTAAGGGAATTATGTTAGAAGCAATAACTATAGACACGCATGTCACAGGACTCAAAAACCTTTCGATATACAACAACGTTGGTAAAATGCCCTTGACCAAATCCTTCAATATATTTGGTGCAGTACCAATAATTGGTAGTTTCTTAATGGTAGGAAAGAGTGAATTATTCAAAAAAGAACTCACGACACTCGATCTACACATAGCATGGGCAAACATCCCTTATGATTATGGTGGGTTTGAAACCTACTACAAGGCATACTCAGAAAAATTCACGAATGATTCCTTTATTGTATCCATTACAGCCTTGTCTAATGGCTATTGGTTTCCCACAAAAACATCCGAAAAAACACAGGTTTCTCTTTTTGATACCATCGCTACGATAACACCAGAGGGTAATGACAGTACAATACTCTCCAAAACAACTCGTATTAGACTACATGATCTTGGCAAATATGGTTTATCTAGAGCATATCAACAACAGGATCCCATTCTATATGATGCTCATACCAATACCGGTTTTTTCAGACTATCGTTGATGGCTCCTCTATATGCTTTTGGCAAGGACCAATATGCCAAAAACTACAAAGAAATAGCAACATACAATGCCCAAAATGAGGAATCACTTCCTTTACCAAATAAACCGTTTGTTCCCAAAGTAGCGCAAGTAACATTAGACTATTCGGCTACAGACACGATTTATTTCAACAATGCATTTGATGATAGCTCCGAGAGTGTTTTGGGGAGTTATACCCATATCACACCTTTTGGCACTGAAGTCGTTGTAAAAAATAGTCGGGTATACAAAAACACAATGTTTTCTGATTTTAAAGGCATAGGCTACCTGTATTTGAAACTCACCAAACTTACAACAGCAAGTAGCGTATCATTCTTTTTTGATTTAAAAAATGATCATCCAGAAAACAATACCGAACCAAACAATTGTATGATAGAATATAAAGAAATGGGAAACTGGGTCATGTTACCAACGAAACAAATACTTGCTGACGGCACAAATCAATTAAGCACTTCTGGAATTATCGAGTTACTCCTACCCATCAATAGTACCAACGATACTACAGAGTTTGAATTACGTTTTGTTGCCAAAAAAGAGGCCTATACCTACCCAAAAATTAATGGAATCTACACAAATGCAGTCATAGCCTGCTGTACAAATGATGATGCTACAGTCCTAGGAAAAAAAGTAGAAGCCCATACCATCCATAAACCTGCTAATAGGATTGTAGGAATCAAAAAAGTGCTGCAACCCGCAGCATCCTATGGCGGCAAAAAACCCACGGATCCAGAACTATTTTATACAGAAGTTAGTGAGCGTTTGAGACACAAAGATCGAGCCCTAACTATTTGGGACTATGAGCGCCTAGTCTTGCAGCGATTTCCTACAATTATTGCCGTCAAATGCACGAATCTAGATCAATTCTTTGAACCACAAGCAGGCAAAATAACCCTTATTGTACTTTCTCATCAATGGAAACATGATGCGCATCATTATTGTAGCACCAGTGAATTGGACAGTATACACCGTTTTATAAAAGGAAAAGCAAATTCTTTTATAAAAATCAAAGTACAAAATCCCGCGGTAGAATGGTTATTGGTTAGTTGTTTTGTAACGTTTTACAAAAATGATCAAGGAGGGTATTATATAAATGCTCTAAATACAGAAATCAGCGATTATCTATGTCCACTGTCACATAGTGATGCAACTACAATAGAAGGTATCGGAGCAACGGTCGTACCAAGAATGCTACGAAATCATATAGAAAACCTCTCATATATCCAATCTGTTAAAACATTGGAAATAGAACATATTGTACAAAAAGAGTTGGACAATTTTTCTGTAAATACTTATCAAGGAAATCAAGAAATTAATACCACAACACCATGGGCTATTCTAGCTCCTAAATCGAAACACAAAATTTATGATGCCTCTATTTTGACGAAAGAAACCTCAGAAGAAGTAGAAAATGAAAATTTACAAATTGGTATCGATTACATTATCCAAGGAGATGATCATACAACACAAAACACTCCTACAACACTAACAAAAACAGGAAATGACTCCAAGGAATTAGCACCCAAAACATCGTCAAAATCAAGTACTATTTTGACGTTCAAAATAAAATAATCATTTACTAAAACTAGAACTATTGAAAATTAAATTATTAAATAGACAAAGTCTAAAAAGTTTGTTTGGAGCTGGAGCTAGACCTAAAGAAAGTAATTTCTCTAGCTTAATAGATTCTATGGTGAATAAAATAGATGATGGCATTTCAAAAAATGAAGAAGATGGTCTTATCCTTTCTCCAGAAGGAAAAACATCAAATCGTGTTATCAGTTTTTATGAGAATATAGAAGATGCACTACCACAGTGGGGAATAGAATTAGATCAAGAAGAGACTAAAAGCCTATCTATTGTAGCACCCATTTCCAAGAAAGAGACAACGACCGCAATTTCTTTTCAAAAATCCGGATCTGTGGGAATTGGAACCAAAAACCCTAAAACAACTCTAGAGGTATCAGGTGTGCTAGGCTCTAGTATGCGTGTGGGCACCTATAAAATAGGAACTGTGCCTGCCAATGGACAATGGCAAGATATTGTTACAGATCTAGATGGTTGTATTGCTTTTGAAGTGATGGCGCAAGTAGGAAAAGAAAAAGCTGGTAGATATGCTCTGCTACATGCACATGCACTGAGCACTTTTGGCAAATCACATCATAAAATCAGAAAAACTCAAGCCCATTATGGCTGGTTTTGGAACAAAATAGCCATACGATTCACAGGAACTACCTATAATTACAAGTTACAGTTAAAAACACGATCAGACTATGGTCATGGTCATACCATACGCTTTCATATAAGTAAACTGTGGGATACGGATATGAGTACGTTATTCAAAAATGAACATCCATGAGTAACAACGGGTATATTTCTAAAAAGAAAAAAGGATCAAGCCTCTATGAAGCACTACATCAAGAAGCCTTGGAAATTTTGCAACAACTGAGCGGTAGTATATGGACCGATTATAATGAACATGACCCAGGGGTCACCCTCTTGGAGAACATCTCTTATGCTATAACAGAAATAGCACATAAAATAGCGTTACCTGTTCAGGACCTCTTGCAATCCGCAAAGGGCACTCCTCTAGAGTCTGGGGACAATGGGCTATTTACAGCATCGGACATACTTACTTCTAATCCTTTAACCTTTAATGATTACCAAAAAATATGGATTGACCAAATTGCCAATGTAAAAAATGTTTGGATTTACCCTGTTGATGATTATAACAAGGAACTGAACAACATCAAAGGGTTACTTCATGTTTTTGTAGAAAAGTATGATTATCATTCAAATACAGAACAAGAAGCATTGGAGAATGAACGTATCAAAACAGCAATAAAAACCTTGTATAACGATCATCGTAATTTATGCGAATCTTTATATGCGATAGACATTTACAACGTACTAACATTGACAATGGATCTCACAATAACACTGCTTGATCTGGTAGACGGAGAAGAGATACTCGCCACCATTTTTCATGAAGTAAATAACTATCTAGCACCAGAAGTAGGACATTATTCCCTAAGCAAATTACAAGATCAACATTATGCTATAAATGAGATTTTTAATGGTCCACAACTCTCTAATGGTTTTATAAAAAATAAAGACCTAAGACCTGCTATACAAACCATAGACGTATCAGAGCTCATAAAAATTATCGCCAAAATACCAGGGATTATTACCATCAATAATTTGTGTTTGAATTATATTGATCCTAAGACAAAGATGAAACACACCATTAAGGAGCGTTTTAGAATTCCCAAAAACACTACGACACGTGTAGTATTCCCTGTATCCAATAAGAATATTATTTTCATAAACACAGGAATCTCCTTTCGACCTGATCTCAAAGAAACCAAAAAGCAATTAGCTTTTATCCAAGCACTCGATACCAGTAGCTTCAAGGCTGCTTCTAATTCCTTCAATGAGCTTCCGATACCCAAAGGCAACTCACAAGACATTGCATACCACTACCCCATCCGCAAGCAACTTCCAGAAATTTATGGCGTAGGAGATAGAGGTATTAGTGGTCAGGCTACACGGATGAGGCAAGCGCAAGTAAAACAACTACAAGGCTACCTACTACCTTTTGATCAACTAATTATTAATTTTCTCGCACAACTTAATAATATATATACATTATATGATGTAACTCACAATAAAGAAGCTTCTTATTTCACCAATAACTTGCCAGATATAGCAGAACTTGCCGAGCTGTTACAACCACCATCCATGTCATCGTCAATGAATCTCGATGCTATCAAAAATTATTGGTCGAAAGTAACACAGGATCTCAATGCTTTTTTTGACACACATGCATCCGACAGACTCGATAAGGTTGCTGATCACTTATTAGCAAGACACGGAGAGACTTTCAAAACTTTTACCTCACTAAAAATCAACACTTCTAGCTATGGGGCAGCAATCAGTACTAGCGTATTCAAAAAACAATTAGTAACCGCCAAGCAAACACTAATCGATAAATACAATACGATTAGTTATGACAGATCAAAATCCTTTAATTATTTTAAGGCTCCACTTCTCCATGAAACTAAAAAAGCAGAAGTTATTCCTGGGGTTCTAAAAAAAATAGCGCTTTTTGCTGGTATTATGGATTTTGGGATAAAATCAGTTACACAAGCTATTTTGGATTCAGGAATACATGTATACCCACAATCATTAGCTATAGATCTGATTGTACAAGAAATTAACACGAATACCTCCGAGGAACAATTAGCAGTCATAGAAATTGAAGAGATCAATGTAAAAGAAACAATCAAGGATAACCTATATCATACCATGCACTTTATAGGAGATGAGGTAAGCCTCTTGCCTGATGTACTGAAATACGGAATTATTGCTGATAATTATACCATCAAAGAAAACACCAATGCCCACGGACTTTGTTATATTTTTTATAAAAAAAACGATCAAAAGTCTCATATTGTACACATCGCCAAAAACAAAGAGCAGGCGATCAAAACGATAAAAAAAACCGTTGATTATCTCGTAGAGTTAAGTCAAGAAAGCGAAGGCTTCTTTTTACTAGAACACACACTACTACTCCCTCCCTATCTCGGAAATTATTATGGATTTGAGATTGATTTTACGTTATTGCATCCATCCTTGGGGATTACCGTTATACAGCATCAACAAACATCTTTGGCAGAGCGAGACAGGACTATTTCTCGTCTAATATATGCACTCCTAGAGCAAGAACTACAATTTGCAATAGTACCCTCTCACAAAGAGACCTACTGCCTAGAATTATACGATACTCACGAGAATATTTTGGCCATCTCTAAACAAAATTACCATGAACAGGATACCTTGAACAAAATAATTGAAACATTCAAAAACCAAGATTTCTGTGGATTACAAGAGGATTTGGAAACAATTACCCAATGCTATGTCTTTTATGGTAATGATCGGATCGATGAACGATTCTTTTCCTTTAGAATGAGTTTTGTCATGCCCTCTTGGCCAGTTCGGTTTCAAAACAAAAATTTCAGACACAGTTTTGAGAACATTTGTTATGAAGAAGTACCTATACATATTATAGCAAACACGCATTGGATAGACTACAAAACAATGCTCCTTTTTGAAACCTCCTATTTTAAATGGTTAAAAACACTACAAAAAGAAGGTTCGGGTAAGAAACGCATCTATCATGCCTATCAACTTATTTTATTGATTCAAAAGATGAACAATCAAGCATCGTCCCATTGAAAGATACCCACACACATATCATCAAAAGTCAACAATACCATATTGTATTAGATGATGCAGCACAGAGTCATGCGTATCAATCAAGAATAAGTCTGTTACAAGAACACACCATACAGTCGGTATTACAAAAAGTAATGGACACCCATCACCTGCCGATGTTTCTGGACAAATATGACGAAATTGTACTAGACCTCGGAACCATCTCAGCTGCCAATTTTGAACATGATCTAGCATATCGAATAGAAGAAGCTTTTCATGATTTTTTTAAAAATAATATGCTTCAAAATGGTCGTTTGATAAAAGGTAATAGAAAACAAATCCGGACATCTCAAGTATCGAAGTTTATTTTTTTTCTAAAATACGGTTATTTACCTTGGCACACATCTAGTGCTACCACTCCCCTAATGCTTCTGGAATCAGCACTACTACACCATAAAGAAGTCTTAATAACACAATTAAAAGATGTTTGTAAAAATGAAAACATCAGAAATCGCCTCATAACGCAACTAAAGGATTCTGCCTTGGAACATATCATTATTGCTATTAAAAATGAGGAAGGTATCTTGATTAATAAATCACGAGAAAAAATCATCCACTACAAAGATCAATATGAATTTGTTGATACAAATAGAATGAACTTCAGAAATGCCATCTGGGAAATCATATTGGCTTATGTCTTTACAGAAACATCATCAATAACCAACCTAACGCGTTTTTTGAAATATGTGATTTACAAAATAGCTACAAAATATAGCTTAACCTATAAGGAGCTCTTGCACAAAATTGTTTTGGGGGTGCAAGATCAAAAAGAAAATACAAGAACTACCCCGCTTTTTGAAAAAACTATTTTGTTACTACATAAAGAAACAGAAAAAAAAGCCGCCACTTTTTACATACGAGATAGCAAGACGGATTTTATCGCACATTTTGATTATTTTCTAGCACATAATGCACTACCCGCAACCAGCCCATTAACATCTAATCAACAGTTTCACCATCAAATCATCCATAGTCTCAAGGAAAATCCTACTCGATTTTACAAAATACTTTATACCTACCTAAAACAAAAGACAGGGAATGCTCGTGTATTTATCAATCGTTTTCCAAATCAGCTTATTAATCAAATTGTACTGTATGCAGATGAGAAGGTATTCACAACAATTACGGGTTTTTTATCACAATTAAGGGGACAATCTCAAAAACATTCTATCATTTCTAATACCTTAGAAGAGCTACAAAATGTACATGGAGCTATTGCAGTATATACCTATGTTGCATTACAAAAAACAACAACTGATATTATTGCTGAATTTTTACATCAACTCATCAAAATAGGCACCGTAGATGAATCATTTATGCAGCTTCTAGAAACACTCTCAAAAGAAGCACCTTATTCATCTCATCGAAGTATACGTATTTTTATAAAAGACCTTAGGATAGAAAAAAATAATTCAAAAAATGTCTCAACTCCACCTCTAGATTCTATAGCACTCGAATTTTCTAAAAAACTACATCCGTACTATAATGGAATAACGCTTTTGTCATTACAACAGTTCCAAACGATCTTGAGCAAGACTCTCTATAACCCATCATCTTTCAAGCTATTACACACGCTTCTAGAATTATATACCAAAAACAGCCATGAGCCTACAAAAACACTTTCAATTTGGATCACAAAACAGTTATCAGTACTAGACACCAAAGAAGAAAACAGCCACTATATTCTAGCACATGCCTATGAAATAGCACAGATACTCCACATAAACCATCGTGTCCTAGAGGCCATTAAACTTGCCAAAAACCGAACCATTGGACCAGTCGAAACGGAGATTTCTTTGGAACCCCTTACAGCTATCAACGACACCCTGCCGCAAGAAGCATACAAACGGCTTGTCAACAAAATGATTCAAGCTATTTTTGATCGATCGCAACAAGATTTGTATGATAGCATCAGAATACTATTACAGACTTTTTCTAAAGAATATTCTGTCCCACAGATAAAACTATTGGGTATTCTAAAAAAAGGACAGAAAAGCACACCAACGCCTAAATTTATAAAAACGGTTTTGGAACGTATCGAAGAGGAAGATAGGCATCCACCGAACGAAACAAACTCCATTAACTACGCAATAGAATATGTACATTATTTTTTTGTTCATGGTAGATCCCCGTGGTGGGCTATCGATACCTCAAGGTCTGCTTTCTTACAAGCTATTACACTTGTACTACACCACCACCCAAAACAATTTGTAACTTGGTTCAAAACATCAAAAAACAAAAAAAGAAGTGTCGACATATTGGATAATGACACCTACGAAACCCTAATCAAATACATCAATCCGAATGCTGCCACATCCATTATAGAGACAAAAAAATTATTCATCCTACTTTTAGAAAAAGATGCATCTGCCCTCAAAAACACACAAGTAAAACACTACAAAACTATTAATTACATTATTTTACAAAACATCAATAACACCCAAGAAGTGAGCATCCCCAAATTGCTTCATGACCTCATAATCGCATTAGCAGCTGAGCTGAGCATAACCAAAAATGATTTATACCAACTTTTATTAGGAAGACTTAAACACCACAAGAACCTATTCCCGAATTTAGAAAATGTCATATCATGGGTCCTATCACAGATAGCTACACCTACTCCTCTTATATCCCCAGATATTACCAAGAAAATAGCAAAAAAGGAATGGTCCTGGAACCACTGGAACAATATTATCCCTAGCACTGGATCACAGGCTATACGTACAAGTTTAGGCACTATTTATGAAGAACATCCTGAAAAATTAAAGTTTTGTCTAAAGCAAGTAGCCTTCCGACATGAACTGCTCAAAAATTCAAGCATTCCTGAGCAAAAAGAAATAATGAGCCTATTCTTTTCGGTAGTAGAACGAGCCAAATTACACAGCTGCTTTGAAATTTTTAGAATTTTAAGGTCAAGCCTCAAAACGGCACAGCATCAAATCATCCAAAATGAATTCGCACACAACACACTATTAAATATAGCCATACAATCAAATACAAATTGGACTATTGATCGATGGGCTTTATTATTCTTTAAAAGTATCAGTTCGACACTGGATACCTCGACCACAGAACATATTATTAAGATTATACCACAAACATCTACACTAACAAAACAAATAGCCCGTTCGATACAAACTCTTGCGCTTCAAAATGCAAACACGATTAAATTAGAACGAGAATCGCCAGTTCTACAAATTATCGAAATCAAAAAGGAAACAGAAAGGAATTTTATTTTTATCAAAAATGCAGGTTTGGTCATTTTAGCTCCTTATATCCCTACACTTTTTGATAGAATTGGATTATTAGAAAATCGTGTTTTCAAAAATGAAGCTTGCCAAAACAAAGCATTATATGTGTTACAATATGCTGTAACAGGTAATACCGAAGCAGAAGAACACGATCTCGTTCTCAACAAACTAATTTGTGGATTAGAGATACATAGCCCAATAATGCATACACCTACTTTGCATCTAGAAGAGACGCAATTAATTGACAGTTTACTCAAAGCAATCATTGCGCATTGGAGTAGTATTGGTAAGACCTCTGTAACCGGTCTCAGAGATTCGTTTTTATATAGAGCTGGCAGGCTATCCATCGAAGAAAAAAAATATGTTTTACAGGTAGAAGAAAAGTCTTATGATATGCTACTAGACAGAATTCCTTGGAGTATAGGCAAACTAAAATTAAGTTGGATGGAAAAATTAATAGAAGTCATATGGAGAGCATAAGTACTACTACATTACAAAATGATATTACATGGTTAGAGGCTATTATTGATATTGCCATAGCGCTATATTTCAAAAATGAAAGCAACTATACCACAACAAGGGAACTACCCGTACCAGATATACAAAAAGAAGATACTTCTGGATACGCCCAAATACTAAAAAAACATCCACTTTGTTTTGAGGAGCGCCTAATCCTCATTATGGCATTAGTAAAACATCTAAAACCACAAATCTTGGACGTATTTCTTATAAAAAATAAATCCTTGGATAGTGTTTTCTCAGAGTTTGGAGGAGTCAAAAACGATAATCAACATGGTTTTATACCTACACTAGAAACCGTTTGTTTCCTTCTGGGAGGAGCTGATAATATACAAACCCGTCTAGATTTCATGAACATAATCTATAAAGATAATCTGTTATATAAAGAAGGAATCTTAGTCACAGAAAAGTATCCTATAGTTCTTTACGAACCCCTAAGAATATCTGATGAATATCTCAGTATTATTATCACCAACCAAAACTATACTCCGAGCTATAATTCCAAATTCCCAGCAACCCGAATCACTACCAAAATGAATTGGGATGATCTGATACTAGAAACCAGTATCAAAGAGCAACTAATAGAAGTCCAACAATGGTTACAGCACAGCAATCTTATTTTGAACGAATGGCAATTGGATAGAACCCTAAAACCTGGATATCGTGTACTTTTTTACGGACCTCCGGGAACAGGAAAAACTTTAGCAGCTTCTTTGTTAGGCAAATCTATAGAAGTACCTGTATATAGAATTGATTTATCCATGATTGTCTCCAAATATATTGGCGAAACAGAAAAAAACCTCGGTCGACTATTCGATATAGCAACTTCAAAAAATTGGATATTGTTTTTTGATGAAGCTGATGCCTTATTTAGTAAACGTACTGATGCAAATAGTTCTAATGACAGACATGCTAATCAAGAAGTTGCCTACTTACTGCAACGCATAGAAAATTTTGATGGGCTGATTATACTAGCTACCAATTTGCAAACCAATATAGATGAAGCATTTCTAAGACGTTTTCAAAACACGATCAAATTTCCTAAGCCAAAATACAAAGAGCGCCAACTATTATGGCAAAATTTGATCAATGGCTTTTTTGAGATAGAAGAGGGAGTAGAAATTTTGGACACTATCGCCAAAGACTACGAACTCTCGGGAGGAGAAATGATCAATGTTTTGCGCTATTGTGCCATAAAAGCAGCCAATAAAGGCAAAAAAAGAATCAGCTATGCATCTATCATGACTGGAATCAAAAGAGAATACCAAAAATCGAATAAAACCTTTAATTAAACCAAAATCTATGGCAAATTTAATATGTAACGGTGCATCAATTTCCTGTTCTTATGGAACCGCCTCATCGAGCTTAACCATATTACCAACCAATGAAGTGAATACTGATAGTATGCCAGCTGCTACCGTAGATGATTACATCCCATTAGTCAACATTATGTCGTTTGGGCAATGCTCTTCAGAGACTAATCCTAGTGTTATTGCGGCTACAGCTGCCGCCAATGGTGTACAAACTCCAGCCCCTTGCATCCCCAGCACTGTGACTCCATGGTCTCCCGGAATCTCGGATGTTCTAATTAATGGCATGAATGCATTAGACGATAGCAGCACATGCAATTGTCTCTGGGCAGGGGCTATCTCTTTTTCTGATGCAGGAGAAGAAGACGTCACGATTAGTTGAACTTACGAAATTAAAAATAGTGTATCTACTATCTCTAGAATGTTCGGACTGTGTTTTTTTAGAAACAACAGATGATATCCCCGTTTTAAATTAAAAAATGAGACCTTTTCTAGTAATGAGCTACTTTGTATTATTCAAATAATGAACACAACATTTTTAGCATAAAAAAAATCGTACATAAATACTTACATACGAAAGCACATAGAGATTAAATCAGAGAAACAACATACAACTCGTCATTTGCCACAACCTCATGACCCCTCGCGGAAAAAATACAAACTACAAATCAACTAAATAAAAGGTATTCATCACTTTTTTTCTTGTCTCAATAGTGCATAAATCAAGATAACAAGCAATCATAGTTTATTGTAAAAACAAACCTAATTACGGTTTTACCATAATGTCTATGATGTTTTTTGTCGATTATATAGGTATTTCATCGATTATTCGCACTGTATTTGGCATTGTATTAGTTTAAATGCGCGAAGGTTTATATTTTCGAGTAAATTACGTGAGGAAAAACCTCACATACTAATACTCAGAGATTTTGAAAAAACTATTACTCCCTATACTACTGATTAATACCTACGCACTTTTGAGTCAAAGTTTATGTAATATACATAACTTTGGAAACATTCAAGTTCATACTGATGGCAAAGTTGGATTTCATTCAAATGTAATCAACGACGGCAATTTTGACCAAAACACTGGAGAAGTTGGTTTCTATAACAAAAATGAAGGACTTACTATATCTGGTAATAATAGTCCCGTATTTTTTGATATGATCACAGATGTAGCAGGAGAATTAAATCTAGAAGTTAGCACGGGAGTGACTAATTCAAAAGACTTTAGAAACGGCAGAATAGTTACCCCAAGAAATACTCCTGCAGTCGCCTTAGATTTTATAAATGATAGTCCATATTTTGGTGAAAACAATAACAAACATGTAGATGGTTATGTGACTAATACAGGATTGTTAGATTTTACCTTTCCTGTTGGTGATGACTTTAGACTTCGTCCAATGAGCATAGAGGTATCTGCTTCGCAAACGACCTCGAGAGGAGCCTATTTTTTTGAAAACCCAGAAGATAACAGTACTTTTTCTGATTCTTTTGATCTCACAAAATTCGAACCAACGTTATCTGCTATAAGCCCTGTGGAGTTTTGGGATTTGGATGGAGAAACTGCAACTCGCGTTACACTTACTTGGGATGCACAAAGTGCAATTGCTAATCTGGCTGATACTCCAGAATACCTACGTGTTGTGGGATGGAATCCTTTCGAAGAAAAATGGATAGACTTAGGAAATGAGGCATTCACAGGAGATTTGACATCTGGTACTATGACCTCTGAAGCTATAATTCCGAATGAATACACCGTTTTAACCATTGGATCTATCCTCAAAGCTAGTAGCGATATCTTTGTATACACTGGAATATCCCCTAATGGAGATTTAAAAAATGATTTTTTGGTCATAGAAGGTATAGAAACTAGCCCTAATAATGAACTTACGATATTCAATCGCTGGGGTGTCGTAGTTTACAAGAAAGAAAATTATCGCAATACTCCTGAAGAAGGTTGGACGGGAGTATCAAATGGTCGAGCTACCTTAAAAAAAGAAGATTTACTTCCTGTAGGCACTTATTTCTATGTGCTCAAATTAAAAGACCGAGAAGACAAAACCGGATACATTTACTTACAACGCTAAACCCTCGTACCTTCCAATAAATAATCATGTGATTTTTTTTTTTTAAAATCAAAGAGCCGTAATTGACAGCCCCGAGTCGTACGGCTCTTTTCATGAGTATACTCCAATACAAATCACCCCTTGAGTTGTTGTTAATTAAATTTCAATTTTTATTTACCTAAACAGTTTTGAAAATTGGAAGGTATAAAACCAATTTAGGCACATAAATTTGTATGAAGAACACTATTATTTTTTATGTAAAAACACCTTGATGCTATTGCATAGCCTTAGTTATAGAATATAGGAACAAGGGGATATACGACATTATACAGCTAATTTGTTGTAAGAGATAACTTTGACTTTTTTTTTGCAACCAAAACTACAGTACCAAAACCTTCAAAAGATAATTGTAAACTAAAATAATGTGAAATATTTTTTTTGCTTTAGCTAATGTAAGCTACAGGATTAAAATATAACCAGTATTGAGATGTAATTCTATAGAGAAAACAGAACCTAATCATGTTTTAATTTAGAAAAACTCATTTTTTTTCATAAAAAAACTACAATTTACCATTTACCAAAGCGAAAAAAAGCCTTTAATCGACAAAAAGTTACTTTCATCGATTTTAACTACTACTCAAAATACAATTCTCTAGGATAACTTCGATACAAATTTGTAGATTTAATACAACTAGCTGCAAATCAACGAATTGATGCGCCATTACCTTACTTTAAATGCGTTAAAACCGCAAGTTTAAAGAAAATTGCAATTATGATAAACTTACCATTTTATGAAGAAAATACTACCTTTACTTTTAATTATCTGTATAATTGACTTTGCTAATGCCCAAGTAAAAGCTGGGGATAATCCGAATCTTATTGACGACGCTTCACTTCTAGAACTAGAAAGTACTGATAAAGTTCTTGTCGTAACAAGAATTAGTAATGAAGCAATGATAGCAATTACTCCGCTCAATGGTGCATTGGTTTATAATACTGATGTTAAGTGTCTTTTTCAATTTAGAAACAATAGATGGGCCAGTCTATGTGTAGATGTAATGGCCGATGAAACCAATACTACTGTCGTTGATAACAATGATGGAACATATACCTATACAAATGAATTCGGAAACCAACAACTCATTGACACTAGAGCCTCTAGTAATCCATACAACAATTCAAATTCAGGGATTACTGCAACAAATGTACAAGATGCTATTGATGAACTAAGTAATAGAACAGGTACCATAAATTCTACAGAATTACGTATCACAAATGGTGTAGATGCTGTTTTAAAAGATATCACCTTGGCCATTACCAATGATGCCATTGACAAAGACAAAATAAATCCAGATATCGCAGGAACAGGATTAACACAGGCAACAGATGGATCACTAGAAGTAGACGTTACGGCAATTGCAGGAGATGGAACTATATCATCCCCTAACAGTTCGGTTATACTAACAGGAACACCTACTAATGCTGCCCTAGAAAATGTAGGTTTTGATGTCAATGTAGATGATGCTACCCTAGAGGTGGATCCAACAAACGGAGTGCAAATAAAAGATCTTGGAGTAACAACAGCAAAAATAGCTACAGATGCCATTGACAACACCAAAATAACAGATGATGCCGTACAGACAGAGAACATTCTTGATGGAACTATTGCAACAGTAGATATTGCAAGTGATGCCATTGACAAAGACAAAATAAATCCAGATGTCGCAGGAACAGGATTAACACAGGCAACCGACGGATCACTAGAAGTAGACGTTACAGCAATTGCAGGAGATGGAACTATATCATCTCCCAACAGTTCGATACTACTAACAGGAACACCGGCTAATGCTACCCTAGAAAATGTAGGTTTTGATGTCAATGTAGATGACACTACCCTAGAGACAGATCCAACAAACGGAGTACAAATAAAAGATCTTGGAGTAACAACAGCAAAAATAGCTGCAGATGCCATTGACAACACCAAAATAGCAGATGATGCCGTACAGACAGAGAACATTCTTGATGGAACTATTGTAACAGTAGATATTGCAAGTGATGCCATTGACAAAGACAAAATAAATCCTGATATCGCAGGAACAGGATTAACACAGGCAACGGATGGATCACTAGAAGTAGACGTTACAGCAATCGCAGGAGATGGAACTATATCATCTCCCAACAGTTCGGTACTACTAACAGGAACACCTACTAATGCTGCCCTAGAAAATGTAGGTTTTGATGTCAATGTAGATGACACTACTCTAGAGGTAGATCCAACAAACGGAGTGCAAATAAAAGATCTTGGAGTAACAACAGCAAAAATAGCTGCAGGTGCCATTGATAATACCAAAATAACAGATGATGCTGTGCAGACGGAAAACATTCTTGATGGAACTATTGTAACAGCAGATATCGCAGATAATGCTGTAAGTACTGCCAAAGTTGTTGACGATGCCATTGACAAAGACAAAATAAATCCTGATGTCGCAGGAACGGGATTAACACAAGCAACAGATGGATCACTAGAAGTAGATGTTACAGCAATCACAGGAGATGGAACTATATCATCTCCCAACAGTTCGGTTATACTAACAGGAACGCCTGCTAATGCTATCCTAGAAAATGTAGGTTTTGATGTCAATGTAGATGACACTACCCTAGAGGTGGATCCAACAAACGGAGTGCAAATAAAAGATCTTGGAGTAACAACAGTAAAAATAGCTGCAGACGCCATCGACAACACCAAAATAGCAGATGATGCCGTACAGACGGAAAACATTCTTGATGGAACTATTGTAACAGCAGATATTGCAAATGATGCCATTGACAAAGACAAAATAAATCCTGACGTCGCAGGAACTGGATTAACACAGGCAACGGATGGATCATTGGAGGTAGATGTTAAAGCAATCGCAGGAGATGGAACTATATCATCTCCCAACAGTTCGGTTATACTAACAGGAACGCCTGCTAATGCTATACTAGAAAATGTAGGTTTTGATGTCAATGTAGATGATGCTACTCTAGAGGTAGATCCAACAAACGGAGTACAAATAAAAGATCTTGGAGTAACAACAGCAAAAATAGCCACAGATGCCATCGATAACACCAAAATAGCAGATGATGCCGTACAGACAGAGAACATTCTTGATGGAACTATTGCAACAGCAGATATTGCAAATGATGCCATTGACAAAGAAAAAATAAATCCTGATGTCGCAGGAACTGGATTAACACAAGCAACGGATGGATCACTAGAAGTAGATGTTACAGCAATCGCAGGAGATGGAACTATATCATCTCCTAACAGTTCGGTTATACTAACAGGAACACCTACTAATGCTGCCCTAGAAAATGTAGGTTTTGATGTCAATGTAGATGACACTACCCTAGAGACAGATCCAACAAACGGAGTGCAAATAAAAGATCTTGGAGTAGCAACAGCAAAAATAGCTGCAGACGCCATTGACAACACCAAAATAGCAGATGATGCCGTACAGACAGAGAACATTCTTGATGGAACTATTGTAACAGCAGATATTGCAAATGATGCCATCGACAACACCAAAGTAGCAGATAATGCCGTACAGACAGAGAACATTCTAGATGGAACTATTCTAACGGCGGATATCTCAGATGATGCTATTGACAAAGACAAAATAAATCCAGATGTTGCAGGAACAGGATTAACACAGGCAACCGACGGATCACTAGAAGTAGATGTTACAGCAATCGCAGGAGATGGAACTATATCATCCCCTAACAGTTCGGTACTACTAACAGGAACACCTACTAATGCTGCCCTAGAAAATGTAGGTTTTGATGTCAATGTAGATGACACTACCCTAGAGATAGATCCAACAAACGGAGTACAAATAAAAGATCTTGGAGTAACAACAGCAAAAATAGCCGCAGACGCTATCGACAACACCAAAATAGCAGATGATGCCGTACAGACAGAGAACATTCTTGATGGAACTATTGCAACAGTAGATATTGCAAATGATGCTGTAAGTACTGCCAAAGTTGTTGACGATGCTATTGACAAAGACAAAATAAATCCTGATGTCGCAGGAACAGGATTAACACAGGCAACGGATGGATCACTAGAAGTAGACGTTACAGCAATCGCAGGAGATGG
>CANLMN010000041.1 GCA_947492105.1 uncultured Aquimarina sp.
TCCTTGCACTTGGTTGATTAAATATAACAATAATCAACTGGAAAACAACAAGTATACAGTTTTTCAGCAGACCCTACATACGGGTTTTGCATCATTGTATAGTAGCCGTGATACCCTACGACTAGAAATACAGAGAACCAAAGGCCTCCAAACAGGCAAAAGACAACTGCTATAGCTCCCTATGAAGTACGGATGATTTTTGAAGCCTTTGGAGTGGGGAATTAATGGGTATTGGGAAATAATTACGTTTCTAGAAGCAAAATCCTATTTTTGACCCCCAAAATAGCATCTCCAAAATCGTTTTCCCCCTTATGCAAGTGGCGGATCAGTCAACAGGACCTATAGCGTTTGCCTATCGGCACGCCATATGCCTAGTTATTAGGCTACGTTTTTTATGTTTCTCTAAGTTTATTTTTCTCGTATTGGATGAAATTTGAATTTTCATACAACTTATTGTTTCTGATTAATTTAATAACTTCATCTTGTGGCATTTTTTCAGGTATTAATTTCTCTAATTTTCTTATGGCTGAACTTGGAATTCCAAATTCAGATAAAATTGTAAGATTTTCTCTTAGAAAATCATTTTCAATCAAATTTGAAAAGTAGCTGTAGCTACCTGAACGTAATCCTTTTTCTACGCAAACAAAATTTTGAAGAGAATCAATTACGGATAACCATTTCGGTACTTTGTATTCAAACCAATGCTTTAATGTTTGAAAACTTTGCCTTATAGCTTCGTCTCTTATTTCTAAATCATTTTTTTCTTTATGCTGTTTAAGTGTTTTTAAATAAGTAAAAGTGTTATCTACTAAATTCCATATATTTTGTTTGTAAGCGTAAATTTGAGTGACAGTAATTAAACCATTTAATGTCATCGGTCGAACTGTTTCTGTCGGTTTTAATAAATTATTCCAAGCTAAACCTAAAACATATGATAGTTGTTCTTTTTTAGGATAATTGTTCCAAGCTATTAGTTTATATTTACTGTCAATATCAGCTCGTAAAGTTTCTATAATATTCCTTTGACCAAAGACTTGTACTCCATTACTCTTTATTACCTCTTTTTCGTCTTTTGGAATGTCTTTAATAGATTTATATTGTTCTGAATTAGTGTCCTTTATTTCATTTTCGCTTAAATTTATTAAAACCTCATTTGAAACTGGGTTTTGTTCAAAAAATGGAATATCAACAATTACTTGCTTATTAGGAGGAATAGGGTTGAAATTAAATATTATCCCTGTATAATGTATCATTAATCGACCTGCTCGTCCTTTAATATTGGAATAATCAAAAAAATCAATAGGTGTTCGACTACCTTTTGTTTTATCAAAAAAAATTATGTTTTTAGCACTTGTATTTACTCCTTCAATTATGGTTGTTGTACAAAAAAGGTAATTTAAATTACCTTTATTAAAATAGTCAATAACAGATGTTGTTATATGTTTTTGTAATGCACCGTCGTGAATTCCAATTCGATTTTTTAATAGTTTTATTAAACTCCAATCTTTAGAAATATTTTCTTCTATCCACTCAATAATATCAAGCTCTTCGTTTGTAGGATTTTCGATTTTACTTAATAAATATGAACAAAATTTATTCGATAAATATCTTACTCTTGATGGAGAAGAACAATAAACAATGGACTGTTGATGATTATTATCTATCAGTAAATCGAATAAAATATTTTCTTTGTATTCTTTGAATTTTCTTGGTTTATCAAATTTTTCTTTGTGTTCAGTGTAAATGTCAACAGTTTTAACATCTACAAGTGATGATTTAGTTTTATAAAATATTGCGTTATATTTCTCTTCAAACCCTTCTGAAATTCCATCTATGTTTGGTCCTAATAAATAAAATTTACTATTAAATGTCTTTAAAATATAATGAAGTGCATTATTTAATGAATCAGCTCTCTCATCGTCTCTTTTGGAGCTTAACTTGTAAAATTCATCGATAATTATGAAATCTATGTGAGGAAATTCTTTGTATTCATTAACTCTTTCTGCTGTAAATAAATAGATGTTTCCTTTTTGAGAAGAAGGTTCTTGTGAAGTTCGGACTATTAACTTGTAATTTTCATCGTATTTCTTAAGCTTACGTCTTGTTTCATCGAGTAAGGCTAAAGTTGGTTGAATAATTATAATGTTTTGAAATTTATTAGAAGCTACAAACTCTTCGATTAATAAGCTTTTTCCAAAGCTTGTAGGAGCACTAACAATAACATTTTTATCTGAATTTAAAAGTGATAAAAGGTGTTTTTGGTCTTCGTGTAGATATTTATTTAAATTATCTGAATGATGATAAACTTGCCTAATAAGAGAATCAGTTGAATCTAACTTTAAATCTTCTTTAGTTAGATATGGATAGAAGCCAACAGCTTCAATTAAATCAGTAAGAACAAGGTTTAGGGATTGGTCAAATTTTTCTTTATTATCTAAGATATTTACGATTAGCCTTTGGGCTAAAACTTCATTTTTTATTATAATTTCTGAAACTTTTTTATAAAGTTGGAAAGTGTTTTCAAAATTAAATGCAGGCTCGTTTTCTATATTCAATAATATTTCTTCTATCATTCTCCTAACTTTTGTAATAATGAAAGTTTGTTATGTAAACCCTTAACTAATTCAACCTTGTTTTGAACAGGAAATAGAATTAAGATAATATTCAATTTTGCTTTTAAAGGATGATTATTTTTTTCATCAAAATATTCTTTCAATTCTTTTATTTCAGCCAAATATTCATTTATAAAATCTTGGTTGTTTTCATCAGAATATTTAGTAAATAAATCACTATCATATGTACATAATAGAGGTATGTTAACTGAGTCAAGTTGGTCTATAAGCTTAGTGGATTTACTCATTAAATCTAACCAATAATCTTTCTCAGGTATATTGTCAAAGTGTTTTAATTTTTTGGATACTATTAAAAATTCAGAATTTAAGTAGTCACTCTTAAAATGATGTTCAATATCTTTAACTAATTCTCTAAGTCCAGCTTTTCCATCTTTATATAATTTTGATTCTCCAAGCCATAAGGTTTTAGTCTCTTTTTCAATATGAATTCCGTCAAAACCGTGAACTGTATGTCCAAATGAATCTTTAAAATATATTTTAGACAAGAGGGGAGTCGTATTGTGAAAATCTCTTAGTAGTAAATGTAAAATTAATTCTCCAAATTCACCCCTTCTTAAATATTTATCTTCTAAATCATCAGTAATGGAGCCATCATTGTCATAAATGTCTTTAACTTTTTGGAAAGCATCTATTTTATAAATTGACTGTGCTGCTTCCGTTAGCTTACTAAGTATTTCGTTGTTTGGAGTTGTGTCTCCATCGTGAAACCCAAATGCAAATTCATAAATTACGTGCGAAAGTTTTTCAATTAAAGGTTTAATTCGATATTTGGAATCTCCGTTATCATTAATGTCAAAACCTACCAAAAAAGTACTTAATTCAGCATCATTTATTTTATGAGTAATTATTTTTTCCGAGTTAAATGGTGTACCCATAGATTTTTTTTAAATGTAACCTAACGTAGGAATATAGTTACCATGGTAACCATATTTCCATTATATAATTCACAAATCTAACAGATTTCAATCAAAAACAAAGTCTTATTTTGTTATTTTAAACATCATTTAATCAGGTTTTTATCCCAATCTAGATTATGCCATGAAATGAACTACTACCATGGATATACCTATTTCTTGTCCCGAATTCGGGTTGTTGATACAAGAAACAAGACAAACAGCTCAGAATAACAAATAAATAGTTAAAGTTATGCAAATGACCTGACGAAATAGGGTAAAACCCTACTAAAAAGTGATTTGCAATTCTGATATTTGGCGCTGAATATAAGTGGTTTTTGTCATAGTAGTGCTGTTAGTTCTGGGTTTGATAAGCTTGATATTTGGTGTTTTGGTACGATTTTGAATAGAAAATCAGGGATTTACCCATTTCATGGTGTCAATAACATGACTAGAACGCACCATGTATGACATCAAAGACCAATTTTTAGTAACACCTAACAACAACAGACATGAAAAAATTAACAGTAGTATTCTCGTTTGCCCTATGCTTATTTACATTCACAGCATGTGAGACAGAAAGTATAAACGATCAAGAATATGAGAAAAACATCAAATCAGTAAACGCAATCGACAAAAATGAATCAGAAGTTGAAGATGAAGCTTATTAATAAACCAAAACTTTTGCTCATCATTTTGGGTGCAGTAATTTTTTCTATTGCACCTTTTTGGCATGTAGCATTCAAGGATAATGGAGTTAAGAGTCTTCTAAAGCTAGATTATGCCATGAAATGAACTACCACCATGGATATACCTATTTCTTGTCCCGAATTCGGGTTGTTGATACAAGAAACAAGACAAATAGCTCAGAATAACAAATAAATGGTTAAAGTTATGCAAATGACCTGACGAAATAGGGTAAAACCCTACTGCAAAGTGATTTGCAATTCTGATATTTGGAGCTGAATATAAGTGGTTTTTGTCATAGTAGTGCTGTTAGTTCTGGGTTTGATAAGCTTGATATTTGGTGTTTTGGTACGATTTTGAATAGAAAATCAGGGATTTACCCATTTCATGGTGTCAATAACATGACTAGAACGCACCATGTATGACATCAAAGACCAATTTTTAGTAACACCTAACAACAACAGACATGAAAAAATTAACAGTAGTATTCTTGTTTGCCCTATGCTTATTTACATTCACAGCATGTGAGACAGAAAGTATAAACGATCAAGAATATGAGAAAGACATCAAATCAATCGACAAAAACGATAGTAAGGAAGATGGTGCGCATGAACCCTATTAAAAAATCTAGGTATTTAATCATGATTTTGGGTGCAGTAATTTTTTCTATTGCACCTTTTTGGCATGTAGCATTCAAGGATATTGGAGTTAAGAGTCTTCTAAAGCTAGATTATGCCATGAAATGAACTACCACCATGGATATACCTATTTCTTATCCCGAATTCGGGTTGTTGATACAAGAAACAAGACAAACAGCTCAGAATAACAAATAAATAGTTAAAGTTATGCAAATGATCTGACGAAATAGGGTAAAACCCTACTACAAAGTGATTTGCAATTCTGATATTTGGCGCTGAATATAAGTGGTTTTTGTCATAGTAGTGCTGTTAGTTCTGGGTTTGATAAGCTTGATATTTGGTGTTTTGGTACGATTTTGAATAGAAAATCAGGGATTTACCCATTTCATGGTGTCAATAACATGACTAGAACGCACCATGTATGACATCAAAGACCAATTTTTAGTAACACCTAACAACAACAGACATGAAAAAATTAACAGTAGTATTCGCATTTACCCTATGCTTATTTACATTCACAGCATGTGAGACAGAAAGTATAAACGATCAAGAATATGAGAAAGACATCAAATCAGTCAACGCAATCGAGAAAGACGATAGTTACGAAGAAGTATTTCGCGAATAAAAATAAATTTTTATTGATCATTTTGGGTGCAGTAGTTTTTTCTACTGCGCCTTTTTGGCATGTAGCGTTTAAGGATAATACAATCAAAACCCTAGTCAAAGAGTATCATATTTTAAAGAATGATGCTATTGATGCAAAAATTACTTTAATGGATCTTGCTCTCCTTTCTGAGAGTAGTTCTAATCTTTCTGCTTTTCAAAAAGAAATAGTTACCGCAGCAAGTAATCTTAAAGTCAAACATGAGATAACAGATGTCGCTTTTGAAAACTTAAATAAAATCAAAATAGAAAGTAAGTTTTTATTCTTTAAGAATAAAGAACAATTCGTCAATTATCTGGGGATTGCTGTTTTTCTTTTCTATGCTGCTTTTTCGATGTTTAGTTTCTATTACAACAGAAGGAGCGAGAACAAAGATTATCTACAGGCTGTCAAGATCAAGAGTATACTCCTACTCGGGGGTGCGACCTTCTATGCCGCCTATATCCTGTATCCGAGTGGTGGTGATTTTGATGGAGGAGTTTATTGGTATATCAGTTGTATGGCTGCCTTTATCGCTATAGCATTTTCGTTTACATTTATCAAATATGTGGTGGATCTAGAGGGACAGGTGCTCAGTCTCAAAGGTAATCTGGGCAAAGCATTCCAATATATCACAACACTCAATCAAAAACTCTTACCTATAGCAAATCACGCCATAGATACTGCTGGATCAGAGCAAGAAAAAGCTGCGATTGTCGATACGTTATACGACTTGGAGGACAAGGAGCAAGTTTTCTATAATTCAATCGATGACCAAGAGACTAAAAAACTGTTTGGAGTATCACTAATGGAGCACCTCTATATAAAAGGTCGTAAGAAAGACAGACAAATCGATATACTGTGTGAGGCACACGCAACAGGAAAGAGTATACATGATCAAAAACTACGAAAAGAGCTTATAGATTTGGGGGTTAGAGAGCAAAGATTGGATAAATAAATACTGTTGATTTCTAGTGTTTTGACTAGCCTGTTTTATTGTTCTGCTCTTTTCAATCGTTTAATTAATTCGTCAACAACACCGTCTTTGATCATATTGTTTTTGTATCGCAGAAAACAGTCTAATTGATAAAATTCTTCTTCATACATTTCTAGATAAGAAATGATATGCTCCTTTTTGATCAGATGTAATTTGGCAAAAGAATGATCAGTGCTCATCTCGCCATTTGCATTTAGTTGACCAATAGTTCCCTTGCCTAATAATAGCCATTCGGCGGACACATCTGGATAGGTTTCAAGTATTTTTGCTACAATATCTGCTTTAATTTCGGTATTCCTTCTTAGAATCTGAGATATAGTGTTCCTTTTGAGTCCAAGTTCTCTTTCAAACGAAGCCATTTTTAGACCTTTTGATTCTATTAAAAGTGTAATTCTCTCTGACAATGTACTCATTTGGTAGGGTTTTGTATTCAAAAACAGCAATAAGTGATAAAATTGTGTTAAAAAACACTAATAAAACTTCATTTGAATACTTTTTTGTTAAATTGACCTCAATAAGCGTTAAAAGTGAATTTGTTAGGGTTTTTCGCAACAGAGGTGTACTCAAAAGCAAAGTAATAAAAAGAAATCAAAAAGTGATTAGGAAGACCGAAAATAAAACATAAAGTATGTTTAGAAATTTTCTGTTTTAAACATTGTACTAAAAAAAACATAAAATACGACCGTTGGGTGAATATTATGACGCTACAGCAAAAAAAAATCATGTCTGTTGCATAATCTGACGATAGTCAAAAAAATATAGTAATTAATGTGTGTTGTTCCACAACTCTCGCATCAGGGTAATATGCGAGGGTTGTGATAGCAAACAAAAAATATAAGAGCAATAGCTATAGAGAAAAACAACTGTCAAAAACCAACCAAATTCTAATGAACAATAAGGAGCTCAAATTAGACAAAGAAGAAAACATCATCTATGAGATATTACAGCAACTAGATGGTCTAGACATAGCATTGGCACATGATACACTCCATAAGGTACAGCTCATACTGAGCCTCACCGAAACCCCAATTAATAGTGCTAGGATTAGAACAGTTTGGTTTCCAGAATTCTGTAGTCAAAGAGAACAAGCAACAAAGTATAAAGACATAAAACTCTTGATACAAAATAACAAGGAGTATCATAGTGTAGCTATGACCAGCCACCTAGAACTCTATCTGTGGGTGGATCTGTGGTATGCCAAACTCATGCCTTGTACGTGTTTATATTACAAAATACCTAGCGAAGTTATAAGCAAAGTAAAAAAAATCACTAGAGCGAACCTACTCAATGATTTTGCAGGGACTCCCTTTGAGCAAAAACTCGTTGATTTTTTACGGCGGTATCATCCCTGCAAAAAAGATCGAAAAACGGGAGCTTACAAAATTCTAGAGGTCTTTGCCTCTAATTAGATGTACCGTAGAATATGGCAATCAAACAAACAAATATGCATGGAACCAAAAAACCACACAAACAGCAACAATATGAATCCCTAAGGCAATAGTAGTGGTGGTAATTAGCCAGGAAGGCGAAACGATAGTACATCGCGTGCTAAGAGTGTTTTTTTTTGGAGCACTCAGTTTCGCCTTTATTTTTTTATTTAGAATCCCTCCAATCGTATGCTTATACCCTATAGAATGTAATTGTAGGTCAAAATAATTGAACTATTTTTCGCTAGTTTAAACTATAAAATTTAAACATGTTGTAGCTACAGTTTATTTTTTTGTGAGAGAATAGTAGAAAAAGAGGCTAATTATTAGTCTGTAATTAGTTTTGGAATGGTATTAGTTTGATAGAAAGGAGCACAAACGCCGAAAAGATCTAGCGAGGGTCTGATCTTCCGTGCTCCTTTCTTTTTTTTTGAGAGGAGGCGTGTTGTTTTTTATAGTGCATAGCAGGGCTAGGAGCTCGTAGAAAGCACATTTTTGTAACGAGTCGAAAAAAAAATATAAAAAAAATGGTAACAAAAACAATATAGAAGACACTAGTACAATAGCGTTTATTGACAAACAATACCTATTTGGGTATACAAATTCGTAGTACTGACACGGTTATTTTTTTAGGTAAGCATACCGTGATGCTAGTACATAGCCCTAGCTATGGAGTATATAATACCATTTGTTGTTTGAAATTACCGGAAAGAAAAACTAAGATTTTTTTGTTTCAGCTTCAGCAGAAACATCAAGCATAGCCATAGTTACGGTTTATTTTTATGCTGAAGCTGAGGCGAAAAAAGAAAATTTTATCTCAGTAACTTCAAAGGATAAATGGTATAAACAAGGCATAAAGGCATTTAGATGTAAAAAGAACAAGTCGATATGCGATATCATATAGCTTATTCGGTATACTATCCAAGCACGGCAAGGTGTCCTTTTTTGCATATTTTGATTGGTTATTGTATCATTACGCTGGTTTTTTGAGTTTTATCCAATACAATAGCTATTACTCATACGCAGCGGATGGCGATAAAAACTCAGGGTATGCGCCCTATACAATGCGATACAAATGGATTTGACACGAATAAATTATAGCACGAGAATCAAAAATAATAGCCTATGTCTTTTTTAGCCCGCCTATTTATCAATGACAGAATCATCAATGTACAATCATCGAGAATTCATTTTTCTCAGAGCAAAGATATTGCAGGAAAACCCTCTGGGAGAGTCAATGGAGGGCAGTTTACCCTAGTTCTAGAAATGGATGGCAAAACGGATTTGCTTCACCAGATGATGGCTATAGAACAAATGGTAGAGGGGCATGTCCGTTTTTACAGAAGGGATGGGATGAGCAAACTGGTAGATTATGAGTTCAAAGACACCTATATCTACAAATACCGAATGACACAAACCGCCAATGGTACCAATCCAGCATTGATAGAGGTTAGTTTCTCTCCGGGGGCGCTACAAATAGGTCATGTTGTATATCGTAAGCCGTGGTCGGATGCGGAGTTTAACGTTGTAGAAGCTGAGCCTACACCTGCGCCTGAACAAGAGCCAAAAATTTTAGAGTTTTATCTTACGGATACAAATAATAAACGAATAGAGAATGCGGCAATTGGTGATGTTATTTATCTAAATTTAAGAACCAGAAATATGATTGGTGATAAAATGGATTTAAGTTTGGAAAACCCTCTACAGGACTACTTATATGGAGGTGACAGACTAGTAAATGATACCCTTACAGATTTTGTGATCGAAAAAGATGATGTAAAGATTGAATTGGAAGTAGTTGAACAGGAAAATATGGAATAGTTGTACGGATAATACAATTCTCCGTACAACTATTCAATTATACAAAACACAAATGAAAGAAACTAAATTTAAGATTACATTTCGAAAGGGTGGTACACAGTCTGTAAGTTTACATCCAATAAAACCAATTGATTTCTACAATGAAAGAGGTGATTTTCTTTACAGAAATTATAATGGAATTGTTCAGAATTCGGAAATAAGATTGATAAAACAAAATTTATACGATAAAATAGAAGCTAAAGAATGCCTAAAGCATGATTTTTCTTTTGAGCTTGAGTTCAATAGTAAAGTGATCACAATAAATGCGGGTAAGTTAGATTTTAAAAAAATGCTTGATGACAGTAATTTAGAGTCAAAAAATTTTTCAAATAGTGGTGAGAACCGTAGAATGGAGCAAGCAGCATTAATGCTTTATGACACAGAAAAATTAGAAATAAGACTAGAAATTCAAGATGATTCAAAAAATGATTATGAGAGTTCATCCATGTATAATGGACGTAGATCACCCCGAGACAGAAAGGTTATTTGGCAACCAATAGGAAAGATTGAAGGGGATGAAAAAGTTATGGTAATTGGAACAATTCATACGCACCCTGTTAATTACAAAGGAGAGGAGGGTTTTGGACATTTTGAAACCAACCCGGAATTTCATGGTCCCGACGTTGAAAGAGCATCACAATGGCAGGTACCTTTTTTTCATTTATATCCTGTAGGTATTAATGAAGTTGATGTAATTGTTCCAGGAAAGGGAAAGGCGAATATTGATAACCTTTGCACAACAAAAAATCTTTTGAATGGTAAATATAATCTTTTGAAAAAGGCTTTGGAAATTTATGGTAATTTTAAATAAAATGGTATTAAAAACGATTCTACTAATTACATCTTTTACTCTCGTTGTTAATTGCACAAGGTCTAAGGATCAGATTGTTTATGAGTTTAACAAAGAGTTGACAAGTAAAATTATTTATGAATACAATAAATTAGAAACAGACAAGAGCTATTATGTAACGATGAATATTAATCATTGTTCTGAAAGATATATCGCTTTTAATAGTTGTGATGATTGTAAGTTCAAAAATATCCTCAATCAATCAAATAGATTCCTAAAACTTAATAGCGATATCTTAATACCTGTGATTTTTGCAGCTGATTCTTTGCTTGAAAAAAACACAAAATATGAATTAGAAACCCAACTAGGAGGTAACCTTATAATTGAAATAGATAATCATAATAATTTTATACAAGCTCGAAGAAGTATGTAACTATTAAAAAAATGAAAAATTTTCTCATATACGTTCTGTTTTCCTTAGTTATCAATTTTTATAGTTGCAAACCTAAAGTTCAAGATCAGTCCAAGGTTGATGATTCACTTTTAGTGATTGATAATAAAAAACAACAGAAACCATCAGTGAATTTTCTCATAGTAAAACGAAACCCTGCAGAATCTTATTTTTTCTCTCGCAAGTATAAAATTAGCTCAAGGAACATTGCTTTTTTTTCTGAAAATACATTTAAAACAATTGACAACAAATACCTAAATACTTATAAGGCATTAATTGACAGTATTCCTGAAAAACATGTTTTGAGCAAAAAAAACATGGGTAATCCTACTGTGATGATTGATATTCCTGATTGGGAGATGCAGCTCTTTTTGAGTGATGGTGATACGTTAAATTGGTTTTCTGGTGGATTACCTAATGATATGAAGGGCTATAATACTATAGTTTGGAGTCTACTTGAGCGCCTAGATGGTGTGGATGAGCTATGAATCTTTAAAAAGTGATAGGATTAGTCGGATATATGATAATTTTGTCAAAGCTATAAAAAGGGCTATGATTAAAAATAAGTCTGATGTCAGGGAAATTTTGATGAGGCTTTTGAGTTATTTTATATCGATACAGAGCTACATCCCTTACTGGCTTATGGCGAAGAAAACTTAAAGATCCAAAGTGGAGATGACGAAAAAATTGCAGCCAATAGGCGAGTCTCGCTGATCTCTTGGGGTGTAGAAAAAAAATTACAACCCAATACAACACAAATCGATTTGGGCAAAGGGCGTGTGCATATACACGGTCAGGTCACCGCCTCTGTGGGAGCAACGATAGGCATGGCTGCTAATTTTGAGCTCAACACCTACAATGGTACCGCACAGCTATTGGCCAAGAAAAAAGAAAAGGACAAGGTCGCAGCGTATAATGGCAAGGAGATACTCCCCACAAAACTAGGCAAACAGAATGCTACTGCAAAGGCAAATGCAGAAGCCTTTGTCGGAGCAAAGGCAGAGGCCTCGATATCTGGCGCGTTAGAGTGGGACAATCCAGAAAAAACTACCGAATCGTTTGCTGTACTAGCAAGTATTGGTGGTGGACTCTCCGGAACTGCCGGCGCAGGGATCGAGGGGGAGTTCAAGATTGGTTTTGATCAAAAAACCAATACCTTCCAAATCAAAATGAAAGCTGTTGCCACATGGGGATTGGGTGGTGGCGGTGCCTGGTCATTCTCTGTAGGAGTACAACAGCTCTTTGATTTTATCAAACTCGTATACCATAAGCTAGAAGAAAATCACTTTAATTTTGTGGATATTTTTGAGAATAAACAGAATGCAGAAGGAGAACAAACTGAGTCCGAAATTAATGTCTATGAGGTGTATACCACTTGGGTGGGTGCTCTTTGGGAACAAAAAGAATATATCAAAGCAGGTGTAACTGCTATTGCGGGAGTGAATCTCCTAGCAGCCTTTAAGGTTTTGAATAAAGTTAGTGAACTCATACAGGATCGTAAGGCATTAAAAATGAATGAGGAGAATGCACAAAATTTGGTTGACAACATTCATGCAAATCCCAGCGTACTGCATTTTGTCCCGCCAGAGTCCAAGGCGCGTATGTTGTACAAAATTATTACTTTTAAGGATCAAAGTTGGGCAGAGTTCTTTTCTTTGGATCACTTTAAACGTGCAGAGGATGCGGCATTACATATTATCAAGGGGATCAGCCACTGGAGAGAGTGGCAAGAAACGATGGAGCATTTGGCCACCTATGAGGATGGAAGATGGAAGCCCTATGACTCCGATACTGATACCAGAGGGAGGATTAACCGAATGAATAGGAATATCATCTATTTGCGCAATGGATTACTAGGAGAAACACGAAAATGGGATAGGGTTCGGGAACATATCCAAGGATTAGAAGGAAAAGACAAAGCATGGAACATGGATACCATGTTATGGAACCAAGAAACAACAGAAAAATGAAACAGGTATTATATGTAATCGTACTAGTATTTTTGACCCACAGCTGTACTTCGCAGCATGGTCTTACACCCGAGCAGCAAGCACACTTAGAACAATTAAAAGGCAATTTTGTGTTTGTAGAAGGGGGTGCTTTTGTGATGGGGAAACGTGGCATACCACAAGCCAGCTCTGTGCATGAGGTTACTCTAGATAGTTATTCGATCAGCAAATACGAAACCACCTTCAAAGATTTTGATCTATATACCACAACTAATGGTTTGGATAGTATAGCGAATAGATCAAGGGATTATAAGGATATGGGTCCTAATTTTGGAGCAGCATTCATGACTTGGTTTGCTGCAAGAGATTACTGTATCTGGCTAGGTAAACAGCTCCAATTGCCAATTGACCTACCTACCGAAGCGCAATGGGAATATGCAGCAAGGAGTAGAGGGCTCGATGTACAACATGCTACTAATAATGGCGAAATCAAATCGACTTTAGGGGCTAAAGATGTAAATTATGGAGGATCACGAGTCGAAGTTGGTTCCTACCCCCCTAATCCCTTAGGGATTTATGATATGTCGGGTGGACGACCAGAGTGGGTTTGGGATTGGTATTCTAGCTATAATGAGAAACCAGTGACTAATCCAGTACAAGACACTTTGAAATGGTCAAAAAACAAGGTGACGAGAGGTTGGCACACGCTGAGTAATTCTGTTTATGGTAGAGGGAAAAGACTTCCTCATTTTGACAAAGATATTGTAGGTTTCCGCTGTGTTTGTAATCAAAAAACAGTTATTAATTAATGAGATTATTTACGTTATTTTTTGTTTTGATTTTTGCAAATAGCTGTACTTCGCAGCATGGTCTTACACCCGAGCAGCAAGCACACTTAGAACAATTAAAAGGCAATTTTGTGTTTGTAGAAGGAGGCACTTTTGTGATGGGGAAACGTGGCATACCACAAGCCAGCTCTGTGCATGAGGTTACTCTAGATAGTTATTCGATCAGCAAATACGAAACCACCTTCAAAGATTTTGATCTATATACCACAACTAATGGTTTGGATAGTATAGCGAATAGATCAAAGGATTATAAGGATATGGGTCCTAATTTTGGAGCAGCATTCATGACTTGGTTTGCTGCAAGAGATTACTGTATCTGGCTAGGTAAACAGCTCCAATTGCCAATTGATTTACCTACCGAAGCGCAATGGGAATATGCAGCAAGGAGTAGGGGACTGGATGTACAACATGCTACAGATAATGGCGAAATAGTAGGTAGTCATACTGTAAAAAGAAATTATAATGGCTCAACTGTCGAAGTTGGTTCCTACCCTCCTAACCCCTTAGGGATTTATGATATGTCGGGTGGACGACCGGAGTGGGTTCGAGACTACGCCAAGGCGTATAATGAAAAGCCAAGAGTAAATCCAGTACAAGATACGGTTTATATGTCCAAAAATAAAATCGTAAGAGGGTGGCATACATTAAGTAATTCTGTATATGGGCGTGGTATCAGAGCGCCAGAATTTGACAAAGATATTGTAGGCTTCAGATGTGTTTGTAATCAAAAAATAGCTATTAATTAATGAGATTATTTACGTTATTTTTTGTTTTGATTTTTGCAAATAGCTGTACTTCGCAGCATGGTCTTACACCCGAGCAGCAAGCACACTTAGAACAATTAAAACGCAATTTTGTGTTTGTAGAAGGGGGTACTTTCATGATGGGGAAACGTGGCATACCACAAGCCAGCACTGTGCATGAGGTTACTCTAGATAGTTATTCGATCAGCAAATACGAAACCACCTTCAAAGATTTTGATCTGTATACCACAACTAATGGTTTGGATAGTATAGCGAATAGATCAAGGGATTATAAGGATATGGGTCCTAATTTTGGAGCAGCATTCATGACTTGGTTTGCTGCAAGAGATTACTGTATCTGGCTAGGTAAACAGCTCCAATTGCCAATTGACCTACCTACCGAAGCGCAGTGGGAGTATGCAGCCAGGAGTAGAGGGCTCGATGTACAACATGCAACTAATTCTGGACTAATTGAAGGAGGTGATAAAGATAATTACGGTGATGGAGAAGTTGGTTCCTACCCCCCTAATCCCTTAGGGATTTATGATATGTCGGGTGGACGACCGGAGTGGGTTTGGGATTGGTATTCTAGCTATAATGAGAAACCAGTGACTAATCCAGTACAAGACACTTTGAAATGGTCAAAAAACAAGGTGACGAGAGGTTGGCACACGCTGAGTAATTCTGTTTATGGTAGAGGGAAAAGACTTCCTCATTTTGACAAAGATATTGTAGGCTTCAGATGTGTTTGTAATCAAAAAACAGCTATTAATTAATGAGATTATTTACGTTGTTTTTTGTTTTGATTTTTGCAAATAGCTGTACTTCGCAGCATGGTCTTACACCCGAGCAGCAAGCGCATCTAGAACAATTAAAACGCAATTTTGTGTTTGTAGAAGGGGGCACTTTTGTGATGGGGAAACGTGGCATACCACAAGCCAGCTCTGTGCATGAGGTTACTCTAGATAGTTATTCGATCAGCAAATACGAAACCACCTTCAAAGATTTTGATCTGTATACCACAACTAATGGTTTGGATAGTATAGCCCCAAGATGGAGAAAAAATGAAGGAATGGGGCCTGATTTTGGAGCAGCATTCATGACTTGGTTTGCTGCAAGAGATTACTGTATCTGGCTAGGTAAACAGCTCCAATTACCAATTGACCTACCTACCGAAGCGCAGTGGGAGTATGCAGCCAGGAGTAGAGGGCTCGATGTACAACATGCAACTAATTCTGGACTAATTGAAGGAGGTGATAAAGATAATTACGGTGATGGAGAAGTTGGTTCCTACCCTCCGAACCCCTTAGGGATTTATGATATGTCGGGTGGACGACCGGAGTGGGTTCGAGACTACGCCAAGGCGTATAATGAAAAGCCAAGAGTAAATCCAGTACAAGATACGGTTTATATGTCCAAAAATAAAATCGTAAGAGGGTGGCATACATTAAGCAATTCTGTATATGGGCGTGGTATCAGAGCGCCAGAATTTGACAAAGATATTGTAGGCTTCAGATGTGTTTGTAATCAAAAAAACCAATTGGATGAATAAAATAATACGTATCATCTCAATTATTTTATTGTCGTTATTTACTTATTGTAAAGATCATAAATCAAAGCAAGCAGAAGAGGGTGTAAACGAAATCATGAGAATTACTTTTGATACCCATTTAGATATATAAATTCGTATTAATGACACTGTTATTTTTTTGTGTAAAAAAACACCGTGATGCTATTCCATAGCCTTAGCTATGGAATATATGAACAAGGCGATATGTGACATTATATAGCTAATTTGATGTTAGTGTAAAGTTAATTTTGATCGTTTAGGAACCACACCATTTTTTTTAAATAACACCAGTTAAAATGTACTTGTAGGTCAAAATAATTGAACTATTTTTCGTGAATCAACAAAAATATTATACATCCAAATTGATAGACAACAAGTTTTGCAAAGCTTGGATAATATCGTCAGGTTCTGAACGAGTTCTATAATCAACATTAACATAGTTCCATGCAACAACTCCGTCACGCCCCAATATAAAGGTAGCAGGGATTGGTAATATATTGGCGTTGCCGTTATTGATTTTTTCTAGGTCGAGTTTTCTGTCTACACGCATATGTTCTTGCAAAAAAGTGGGCACCTTCCAAGCAACTCCATATTGTGTAGCAATTTTTGCATCTTGATCCGAGAGAACTACAAAGCCCATATTGCTAATTTCATCTTTTGTCATGGATCCATCAGGAACTTGTGGGCTAATGGCAACCAATGTAGCACCCAAGGAATGAATTTTGTCTAGGCGGGTTTGTAAAGCTCTAAGTTGCAAATTGCAATAGGGACACCAATGACCACGATAAAAAGTGATAACCAGAGGTCCTTCCTGTATCAGAGTGTCTAGAGATATTAATTTGCCTTCTGGGTTGGGTAATTCAAAACTAGGAGCTTTCTGGCCAATCTTAATTGCATCGCTCCCTTGTTGGAAAACTTTTGCTTGATGAATGATTTCGTCCACACCTTTCATGAATTCGGGATTGGCTTTGCGCCCTGATTCAATTTTGGCATTGGTTAGGTCTCTTAAGTATTGCATAAATATGTGTTTGTGTTTTTGGTAATCTGTGTGGACAGAGTAGATGTTATAGCGATCTGTGTGTGTAATGGAGTACGATATACGGATGTTGTTTTTTATATACAGATACCGTAATTATAGTATGTCCTCATAATAATTGTTTCTTTTTGTCCAAAAATAGCAAGGAAAAAAGGTGATTTGTTCGAGTGATTTTAAACGATTCATGGTGTTTGAGTGTTTTTTGATATCATAAGTATCTAAAAATATATATTTTAACTCGATTTTTGTCGGTGGGTATCATAGTTTTTCAAATCTTTAACTTTTCTTTAGTCTAAGTAAAAAATGACTTGGTGCATCTGTTTTGTTTTATTTGATAAAAATGCTGTGTGTTGTTTGTCGCTCTTTCATTTATTTCAAGGCAGCAACAGTACTTATTCTGCATACTTATTTTTGAGGGCGTAGACAGCCAGACCTACTCTTGATTTGAGATTCAGTTTTTCGAATAGGCTATCTCTGTAATTTTCTACGGTTCTTGGGCTGCAAAACATCTTTTCAGAAATTTCTCTATAATTCATTTCTGTAGTGGTATATTTTAGAAACTCTAACTCCCGATCGGATAGTTTTATCTTTGGTGCATTGTATTGGGTGTTATCACCAATATTAGCAAACACTTTGTCAGATGCCCACTCTGGGAAAAACCGTCCTTTTGCGACAAGAGTCTCTAGAGCTTTTTCTAATTCTGCGGGATAACTGTTCTTGAGCATATAGCCTTTTGCACCATTTTTGATCATTTTGATAAGGCTCACCTCATCATCTTGCATACTTAATGCCATGATCAGAATGTCTGGATGCATTTCTTTGATCCATGCAGCGGTCTGGAATCCATCCATAATAGGCATGCTGACATCCAATAATACCATATCGGGTTTTTTGTGACTCGTCAGCTTTTCTTGAAAGTCCAGTCCTCCTTCACATACATAAAGCACTTCAAATTGAATAAAATTGGAGATAATGCTACTAAGTGCATTTGCAATCAAAATATGGTCGTCGATAATTACAATTGTTTTTTTCATTTAGAGCGGGATTTTTAAAATTAATGTAGTTCCTACTTTTTCTATGCTTTCCAATGTCAGAGTTCCTCCTATGAGCTCTGCACGTTTTTTGATGTTTTGGAGGCCAATTCCATTGGATTTTTGTGCATCGATATCGAATCCTATTCCGTCGTCTTCTAATCGTAGTATTATGGCATGTGGGGTACTATCTAGGAGTACCCGAATAGTTTTGCAATGAGCATGTTTCATGCTATTTTGCAAAAATTCTTGAGTTATTCGGTATAGTACACTCTTGATATGATAGGACTCCAAATCAATTTGTGTACGATTCAGAAATGCAATGGTACATTTGGTTATCGCCTGTGTTTTTTGGCATTCTTGTTCTAGTAGTTTGTTGATGTCATTAGATGCAATATAATCATCGGTTAGGGATTTGGAGAGCTGTCTCAGCTCTTGGAGCGATTCATTGATAATGTTGTTGATCCCGTCAATTGTTGTATTGATCTGTGGTGTTTTGTTTTCAAAAATTAATTGTTGTATATACAGGCTGGCGAGCGTAAGTTTTTGTCCTACATTGTCATGGATCTCACGACCGATATGCTTCATGGTAGCTGTTTGGATTTCTATTTGGGTTTCTAGAAGTTCTTTTTTGTGCGTTTGATCGATCGTATGTATTTGTGCCAGATGTCTTTTTTTCTTAATACGATATTCACGAATAAAAATGATGATTGCTGCCAGAAAAGCAACAAATATGACGTTGAACAAGATCAGAAGTATTATGAATGATGTTTTCCCCATATAAATGATGCTGTAAATAATAGATACATAATACAATTTGAGATCATATAATAATAATAGTAAATGTTCCAGATTGGTAGATAGGGCTCATTTCTAAGTTCATTATAAAAAGTAAAAAAAGGATAGGTGCCGATATAAAACAAGATGGTGCCTATAGTGATATAGAACATTTTGTTCTCTTTGAATTTGAGGATGTTGTCATTTTGGATTTGTTTCAAAAATTCTAGTACAATTAAATAAGATAGTAGAATAGTACCAACGGTCAAATTGAGAGAATAGACAACATTAAATGTTGTAAGAAATGTGTGTAGAGGAATATAAGATAACAAATAGATGAGAGAACAGCTTAGGAATTTTCTTTTGCTCCCTAGAGACTTGTAGGCATATAGCCAAAAGAAAAATAGATACTGTACAGGAACACCAACAAAGGTATAATAGATTTGTTTGGTTGCTCCAGTTGGGGAGGTGTCAAAAAACCAAAAACATTCCTGAGCAAATATAAAAGCGAGATAGGTAGAAAACCATCGCCAGTGACTTTTTTTTAATTTTATAAAATAAACAAGCCCTACTATAGCAGATAGAAACTCTACAAGTAGTAACGCTTGTTTCAGGAGGAGGTAATTTTTGGGCATTCTTTAGCTATTGAAAAATCCTTCGACACTGTTATCGGCAGGAGGGATTAGACTTCCATGATTTTGAGAAACTATTCGGGATGTTTGAGATTGAGAGTTTTCGAGAATGCCCAATGCAGGTACCCGAGTGTTTGGTTTGGAGGTAAAGTATTTTTTTATTTGTTCTTTGCTCAAGTTATATGAATCCTTGTCTGTAGGGTCAAAATCCATATGGGCACCATCTCTTTCTAATGTAGGGATCATGATTAGGGTGTGTAGTCTTCGATAGTCAGATAGGGGTACTGCCGACAGATCTGGATACTGATTGGGGCCTACCTCATCTGGATATCGAGAATAATACATGCGTACACCGAGTTTGCCAAGCTTGTTTTTTGCTTCGGTTGTCATCGTTTTTTTTGCTTCATTCGTTTTGAATTCTATGTGATATATAAATTTTTTGAGTGTTTCTAACTCAAACCAAATAGAATGGGCATCATAATCCATGGTAAGACTATTCGAAACGATTGTGTCTAATTGGTTGTTCTTGTATCCAGTGACCATATTATGGATGAGATCTAACTCCAGTTTACTTATAGGTTCTTTTGAGTAATCCATACATATGCTATTCCTCGATGGTGGTATAGCGGTTGTTTTGGGTGGGTGTTTATAGATATAGGCTCCAAATGCTAAAATTGTTAGTCCTAAGAGTATTGGTGTAATCATAGTTTATTGGTTTTTAGGTATTAAATATAGTTTTATTCTCCTACAAAGGAACAATTTATGTCAAATTCTCTCTTCAGTAGATCAGCCTGAATCTAAAGGGTTAAATAACCTAAACACTATAGGTCGGTTATGGGGTTATTTGAGGTTGTCTCCTCATCGATCAAAAACAATTATCTCCGCAATTTTGATAACGATAAGAACAATAGTCTAGATAGTAGGGATATAGGGTCTGGGCTGTCAATGGAATTAGAAGAGGGGAGATTTTGTGCAATACATGATGGTATGTTTTATATAATACCATTTGTTGTTTGAGGTTACTGGAAAGAAAAATTAAAAGGATAAATGGTGTCAAAAACCAATTTCCCCCCTCTTGGATTCCTTGCAGGTTTATAAAAAATAGCGGAAACCGAAAAGCTGTAATAGAGTAGGTTAATAATTTGTTTTGTAGGGGTTTGTTATACAATTTAGGTGTATAAATTCGTATTAATGCCACTGTTATTTTTTTATGTAAAAAACACACCGTGATGCTATTGTATAGCCTTGGCTGCGGACTATAGGAACAAGGCATTTAGATAGAAAAAGAACAAGTCGATATGCGACATTGTATAGCTAATTTGATATTAGATGACAAGCCATGCAAATTTACATTTTTTAAAAACGAATAATATTATGAAAAAATTAATGATGTTGACCGTACTTTTGGGTACTTTGATTGGCTGCCAACAAGAGCAGGAAATTTCCAACGTGGACCTAGAACAAAATGAGATACAACAGAAAAGTATCTCTGATCTAGCTGCTGTTTTGGCAGGAGACGAGGAGTTTGATTTGGCTTATAATAAATCGCTAGACAAACTGCGGAGCGCAAGAGAAGAACTTACCCAAAAAATGAATCTAAAAGAGTTAGGATACCGAGATGGTATGCTTGTACTCAAAACGGCAGAGGTAGTGCAACCTATCTACGAACAAATTGTCAAAACCGATAGTATCTGGCAAAAAACATACGGTGATGAGGTGCAGGGTTTGACAGCAGTAGCTTCTGGTAACGAGGAATTGACCGACGAGGTGGAGGACCAATTTTCTTTTTATATACAAGACCGTTTAGAGGAGGATCATATTGGATTTTATGACTTGCAAGAAAACATAGCTACAAGAATGCCGATAAAAACACTTTGGGCAAAAGTCAGAAATGAGACTAAGCGATGGCTTGATGGTCTTGATAAAAATCCAAATTGGAAAGAGAATCCAGATGATCGTTATGCAGCAGATACGTATGCAAGACTATTTTTGAATGAAGAAAGTATGATCGAAATCTTAGGAGAAAAGCGGGTTTTTGATACTCAAGAGTCAATATCAGAGCGAGCTCAAAAAACACAAGGAGCAGGATGTAGAACATTTTGGATGACTACAGAATACACCGATAACACGGGAGAACCAACCTGTTTGAGAATGCGGTGTTATGTGAATAATTTTTGGATTTGGAAAAGTTATGGAGTTAATGCCAAGGGTTGGATTTGGTCTGGCGGACGATGGAGAGAATGGGGGTTCAATAAGTTTTTGACCCAAGGAGGTAATATTGTAACACATGGACTTAGATTGAATAATCCATGTGATCCTAGATTCTCACGCAATGTCAATTGGTCTAGAAGAAGAACTAATGTAGAGTTCAGTATTTCTCGTACCCTTTGGGGACCTCGTATTTATTTGGGAGCTTGTAGAGGTAGTTTTAGAGGTGCCGTTACAGGACGTGGTAGAGGACAAGGTGCGATTATGAATTAGTAAGAATAATTAAGGTGTATAAATTTGTATTAATGCCACTGTTGTTTTTTTTATGTAAAAACACCGTATTGCTATAGGATAGCCTTAGCGATAGAATATAGGAACATGGTATTTAGAAGGAAAAAGAACAAGTCGATATGAGACATTATATAATTAATTTGGTATAATATTTCATTGGTGTATCTCGATCAATAAAAATTTTGTGGCTATGCTCAAAGAAATGTAGTAACCTAGGGAGAGCGTAGAAGTATCAATGAGAATTTCTCAAAACTTCCGATATCGTTTTTTTTTTTTTTTTTGTTAGGGCGGTCGTCTAGAAAATGTGTCTAGACGACCGTTTTTAGTTTGTTTTTTTGCGCTAATGGATAGCGTATTTTGAATACGAACACGCTAATTATAAACAATTTTATCTAGTTTTGAGGTGCCCATAAGTTGAGTTTTTATGATTTTTGAAATGGTAAAAACATAAATTTTTAGGATAAAAAATAAAAATTATACAAATAAATGTGAATATTGTTGCGATATTTTATATTTTTACAAAATAGAGCAAGATGGTTATGTCTTGTTGTAGTAGTGTCTTTTGGCAACTTATCGGGTCTCGCCAACCGTATTTTTAAAGGATAAGTGAACAATTGTAAAAAAAAGAAATTGAAAAATACGTTTTGTGCTTCTCATGCATTAAATTAACTAAAACGTTTGAGTGATAATTTGGGTTATGGGGATCCTATTATCATTGGGGAGTATATGCGTACAGTAATTATAACACAAAAAAAAATCTATGAAAAAAACGACATTGAACTATGGTATCCAACGATATCTTAGAAAAGGAGTAGTATTAGGAATGTTTTTGACGACGGCATTCTCATTTGCACAATCATCACTACGGGTGGATTATACAAATAGCGAGGATCGTCGCGGAAGAACGTTTAACTGGTGGGATATAGAAAATAAAATATTCTCGGGACGAATAGAGAGGGAAGATGAGAGTCAAGTAGATAATGGAGGACGGGCTCGTAGAATGAATTTTGTAAGAACACTAGGAGGATGGAGAACAAGAGGAGAGCAAACACGAGATTTTCGTGGTCAGTTAGCATTTTTTAGAGACGGGGAATATGTATATGATCCATCCCGAATGATTAATAAAATACGAGAGTATAGAGCAAATGGATTCAGAATACATCAAATAGTATTAGATAATCCGCCATGGGTATTCCAAAGAGGGATTACCTTTGTGCCAGATGAAGAGAGAAATGATATAGATTACCTAGAATCTACACGAATATTAGGGTTTGGTAACGGAATTCCGCCAAACAGTAATTTTAGATGGCGCATCTTTGTCCGTACTGTTCTGGAAGGTTTGGTTGAGGAATTTGGTCAAGAAACAGTGGAGGGATGGCGTTTTAGAATTGGTTCTGAGATAGAAACCCCGGATCATTGGGCTGGTACAGAACAACAATTTTTTGTACACTATAGAACTGCTGCAGAAGAAGTACGCAGGGTAATACCAAATGCAAAAGTAGGATTGCATCTTAGAGAGATCGACTTTGTATTTAGAAGAAATGGAGTTCCACAACGTAATTATAGAGGACAGATCATACAATCTTTTGCAAACAATTTTGTTGATTTTGCAAGTGAAAACAATGTGCCTTATGACTTTGTTGGATTTTCTTACTATCCTTTTTTTGATAGAGAAAGAAATCTAAACCCTATCGAATTTTTTGATGAAGGTGTAGCACCGATACGAAGTAAACCGAATTTTAATACTGATGCGGATATAGAATTTCACGAATTTTGGTTATACACAAACTTTCTTGATAACCCTAATGTATCATTTGTTGATGCAGGAACCTCTCATGGTGCAGCTTTTATGGTAAAATTGGCTAGATTGGCTTATGAAAGAAATGTCAGAAAAGTACACCAATGGAGCTATGATCCTATAGGAAGATTATTATCTCCGCAGCGTATGGGGATGAGATTATTAAGTGAAATTGTAAATCAAGATAGATATAGATACACAAGTACGATTGATACAAGGAATGATAATTCGATAGATGCTGTTTTTACAAGAACAGGATCAGGGGCAGGGAGAAGGTTTAATGGTATCATATCCAATTATAGTCATAGACCCAATTATGCTGATCAGGATGAAAGAGTAGTGGTGAATATGGTTTTGCCATTGGCAACTGGCACAAATTATGAATATAGAGTTACTACTTATGGTAGAGATCAATGTGGGTTTAATCAACTAAAAAACATGAGAGCTCGATATCGCACAAATGAGAGCGAAGGGGGATGGGTTGCAGATGATATTAACGCAAGATTTGGACACCCAGAAAAATCTATGGGAGGAACCGGTAGCACAAGGAGAACCCGATTAGAGGCAGTAGCAGAAGATGCAAATACCCTAACATCTCATAACAATTTTGTTAGAGGGCCTTGGATAGCAAATACAACCCGAAATATTGAAGGGTCTAATAATAGATCTAGAGCAACTATCTCTACAGATTTGGAGTCTTTTATGGTTCAGAAAATAGAGGTAAGATTAACGAATGGAGCTAGCAAAACGGCTGTTGATTCACAAGAAATAGGGTTGCGTGATTTGGATGTGACTAACGAATTATCTGTAGATATTTATCCAAATCCAGCTAATTCTAATTTTACTATCGCTTTGACAGGTATCGAAAATGCCAACATTACCATAGTTGATCTCTTAGGAAAGGTGGTGTATCGCAAGACTAGTGCCAATAATATGGTACGGATCGCTACAGACGATGTGTTTAGCAAAGGGGTTTATATTGTTAAAGTACAAGATGAAAATGGCGTAGTATTTAATAAAAAACTCGTTATTGAATAATATTGCATGCTGCAACAGAAAGCATATTATTTCTTAACATTGAACAAAAAATAGCAGGTATATACCTGCTATTTTTTGCTTACATATTGTATGAGATGATATCTGATTTTGTGAATATATATATATATCGGTAAAAGACCTAAGCTTTATAGAAGAAGTGTCTCATGTAATTTATTCGTGCTTTAATTCCTTGTGAGTACAACAGTTGTCAGTTTTACATTGACAGTATTTGAGGTTGTAAATATGTAATGCAGCAAGAGAAAATGCAGCAATATATGTTAATGTTTCGGGTAGTTCAAGGAAGTGAATCTTTTCATTTAGAATTAATAGAAACAAGGCTACCCAACTGATCCACAGTCCAGATTTTATAAAGTTTTTAGAAGTGTTTTTGACAGAACGTGTTACTGCCAAAAATGAAATTAATAAAAGAAAATAATCCAAATTACCCCACCAGCCAGGGGTTTTTTCACAATCTGTACAGGTGTACATAAGAAAAATAAAGGGTGTTGCTAAACAATGAATGACACATAACATACTTGTTAGTGCACCTAAGGTATCGGGTTTCTGAAGGATTAATTTGAGCATAGTACTAATATTACGACAACGAAGATGCAAATGTAATCATATAACTCATTATTGCAAGACAGTTGCAGTAACTTTGTTTTAATCAATGTTAGAAGAAGATACTTTGTAATGGTATTATCTGTATAATTATAACAAAGTCAGTGATGTGGTAAGATGCATAGAGTTTTAATTAGACTAACGAAGGATCGATTTTTTGGGTTTTTATAAACAAAATTCAAATTCAAAATGCGGGAGAGCTCTCAATTCTGGGCTTCGCTGTTGTTTTCGTGAATTTAACATGCTTGTATATAGCTTGTTGAGGTAATTATGACAAAGGTATATGGCAGAAGATTTTGAACCTTACAGATAGGTGTGCTCCTTAGTGTACGAGGATTGTATGTCCAATATACTAAACCGACAATTTTTGAGATATTTAGGAGTGAGAAGCCATTGTTAATTGTGTAATCATATCTTTAGAAATAATGGGATTTGTCAATGTAATTATACGTGAAAACCATAGTTTGTTTAAGGTTTTTAAGTAATTATTAGTCAGTGTGTTGTCATTTTTTTTGTCTTTTTTTTGTAAAAAAATGACTCAGCTAGCTTTTTTTGACCTTTTTTAGACAGATTTAGCACCCAAAATATGAGGTTTTTTGCTCAAAAAAAGCACAAAAGTGAAGTAAAAATGGATAATATGTGTTAGATTTTTTTTTAAAAAAATGTTTAGTTTTAAGCTGTATTGTAAACAATTATGATAAATTTAACAGAAAATTTTAATAAGTACAAATCTATAAAAATTACATTATGAAGTCAAAAACCGCAATTTTATCTATTCTTTTTTTATTTTTAGCAACATCAATTTTTGTCAGTTGCGATAGTGACGACCAAGGCGATTATGAAAATGAAAATAACCAACAAGATTCTTACTCAATTAAGAAAAGGAACGTCAGATCTCCAGCTTCGAATAAGTAGAGCCGAAAGCTGCATTTATTTGCTTGGAGTTATTGGTTTGATATCTCCTCTTTTGAATGTAGAGGCTTCAGAAGAGTATTCACCTTTTTTGAACAGTCTTTTTGGATTTGATAACTGGCAGCAATTTTTCTTTGCAATTGGGTGGCCAATATGCACATTGGTATTAGGTACCTTGCTACTGCTTATTTCAAAATATATAACACATGAAGGGATAAAAAAATCTGTAATAATACTTAGTTGCGGTGTTTTTGTCCTTTCATTTTTTTATTTGGTGTGGACAATGCATCCTACCATTGAGGACTTCGAAAAAAGTCATTATCGCCTTACTAGTATTATACTAGGGTTAATCTTAACATTTGGATATAAAAGTTTACTAGAAGCATTGCAACCGAGTAATGCGAAATACAAAATCTATTTTAAGAAAATAATGAACTTTTTGATAATCGATGTCAAAAATGACCATATTCATGAATCAAAGCATGGTGATTATGTTAAAGCTTACACTAAAAAAATAGAAGAGCTATGAAATTAAAAGGCAGATTACAACAATTACTTGTAGATGGGGCATTGGATAAAAATGCATATAACTTAGTATTAGAAGATATCGAAAATCATTTGGATGAAAAAATTAAGAAAACCGAAAAAGAAAACAATGATGCCATGACAAAACAAATACAACTAATTATTAATGAGATGTTTCCTAATGGATACGAATTAGCTTCTTAGTTTTTGGGGATAATAGCTCCTGTTTCTTTGTTTACGCTTAATATTCGTTCAACGACTTTCTGGAACTCTTCACTCTTTATAAAATCTCCTAGAGCAGTTTTTCTCTCTAGATCAATTAACTTGCTTATGACATTACCTTCTTTTATAGAATCCCAATTTTCAGCAACAAAACTTAATAAATCATTTTCGGAGTTGAATGTTATGGGGTAATTGCTAAAAAAACTTGCCGAAGAACTTTTGCCAGTCTCATATTGTAGTATGGATTTGACCAGTAGTTCTATTTGCAATTTTATAATTTTGTTCCCGTTTTCTAGAGCCTTGTATGTACTGAGACTCATGTCTAACTTATCAGCAAACTCTTTTTGAGTATCCCCGATCTTATTTCTGATTAGTTTTAGTTCTTCTTTGGTCATTCTGCAATGAAAAAATCAATAAATTAGTTTTTATGTAACTAAAATAGTTAAATAAAAGTTGTTTTTTGACTATATTTGAATCGTCGATTTGTTTTTTGAATGAAAATAGCAAATCTAATTAAGTTGTCAAACAAATACCATATAAAAGAGTTGCAGATGTAGCATGGGAAAGAGTAAAAAAATACTTTTAATGAAAAGAACCAAGGTTGAAAAGTGGCTGAGAAAATGGGGGAAACGCTTAAATATCTCAATGATTGAAAGGGATCTTGAAATTAGAAATAACAGGGTTCAAAAGTTTCTCAAATACAATATCTGCTTAGATGATCAAACAGTATTAGACCTTTATGAATATTTCAATAAATGGAGCAAAAACTTCTGTGATTTGTTAGAATAATTAGGAAACACATCGTCGTAAAACACATATGCACACAAGTAGCTAAACGGACTATGAAACTTTTATTACAAAATGGCAGAGAGTATCATAACGTAGGTTCTAATGAGGAGATAGAATTGTATTTATGGGTGGATTTATGGTACGCAAAATTAATACCCAAAAACTATATGTATTATAAATTACAGGGTAATCCATCCAGAAAACTACAGAAATTAACAAAAAACAACCTGCGAAATGATTTTATCGGAACTCCCTTTGAAAACAAAATTTCTGTTTTCCTGGCACAGCATCATCCCAGCGGAAGGGATAGGAAAACCAGAGGTTATAAAATTTTGAAAGTGTTGAATGTTGACGATTTGTCGCAACGAATGGAGTAGTGGTTATTACAATTACTACTCTAGAAATAATATAATAATTGTACTACCATTATTATACGCTAGGAACCCCTAAGATAATAGAAGCGCTAGTATGAGTACGAAAGACGGAGCTATAGGATATGCAGACCTTTTGAGTTTTGAAAAAAAATTCAGCTTCGTCTTTCCTCTTATTAGAAATCATTGTACACTCATTTTGACATCTATATTTCCTAAACCATTAATACATTAGTTAAAATCTAATTTTAGGTTAAAATAATTGAACTATTTTTCTCTAGCTTAAGCTATAAAATTTGTTCATAATTGTGGTTGCGGTTTAATTTTTTAGTGAAAAAATAATAGAAAAAGAAATTATACCAAATACGCTATACTGTCGCATATCACCTTGTCTATACATTCAATAATTAAGACTATGCAGTAGCATCACAGTGTTTGTGCATAAAAAAATAACAGTATCATTCAAATGAATTTGTATACAAAAATTGGTGTGAATTATACCATTTGTTGTTTGAATTTACCAGAAAGAAAAATTAAGATTTTTTTGTTTGAGCTTCAGCAGAAACATCAAGCATAGCCGTAGTTATGGTTTATTTTTATGCTGAAGCTGAGGCTAAAAAAGAAAATTTTATCCCAGTAAATTCAAAGGATAAATGGTATTATACCAATTTATGTATTAAATGCCGCATAAAATGCTTCAATATAATGATGATTTCCTGTGATAGATTTTATTGTTTG
>CANLMN010000042.1 GCA_947492105.1 uncultured Aquimarina sp.
ACAATAAAATCTATCACAGGAAATCATCATTATATTGAAGCATTTTATGCGGCATTTAATACATAAATTGGTATTAGTCCTTTTTGTGACATCAACGTGTATCTATGCAATTCAAAACCCTTTGTTATTATTTGATAACAAAGGGTTTTGTCTTAGTCGGGGTGGCAGGATTCGAACCTGCGACCTCCGCGTCCCAAACGCGGCGCGATAACCGGGCTACGCTACACCCCGAAGTGTAACTATAATTCTATAATGTCCAAAAACCTATCTAAACAAAAAAGTTTGCATTATGATGCAAACTTTTGGTTTGTCAGTGAGCCCTGAAGGATTCGAACCTTCGACCGCCTCCTTAGAAGGGAGGTGCTCTATCCAGCTGAGCTAAGAGCCCTCTATTCATATTTTTGTCGGGGTGGCAGGATTCGAACCTGCGACCTCCGCGTCCCAAACGCGGCGCGATAACCGGGCTACGCTACACCCCGAAGTGTAACTATAATTCTATAATGTCTAAAAACCTATCTAAACAAAAAAGTTTGCACGATAATGCAAACTTTTTGTTCGTCTGTGAGCCCTGAAGGATTCGAACCTTCGACCGCCTCCTTAGAAGGGAGGTGCTCTATCCAGCTGAGCTAAGAGCCCTCTGCTCATATTAGTCGGGGTGGCAGGATTCGAACCTGCGACCTCCGCGTCCCAAACGCGGCGCGATAACCGGGCTACGCTACACCCCGAAGTGTAACTACAATAAAGTTAAATTTTTGCGGAGAGACAGGGATTCGAACCCTGGGTACCCTTTTGGGGTACGACGATTTAGCAAACCGTTCCTTTCGGCCACTCAGGCACCTCTCCGTAATCAAAATTTTAATGATGAACTCTGCAATAATAGTGTATTGCGGGTGCAAATATATATCTTTTGTTTATATCATGCAATGTTTAAGAGGGAATATTTTTTAATTTTTAAACGATTTTTTTATAAGTGTCTTAAGGTTAATGAAATGTGTTTTTTAGAAATCGTAATTTAATGTGACGCGTGTACCCTCATCAGCAATACTATTGATAAAAATGCGACCATTGATATAGGCCATCCGTTCTTTCATAAAGAAAACTCCCATTCCACCTTCTGCTCCGTTACTTGGGTTTTTGGGAATAGCAGACATATCAAAGCCTTTGCCATTATCATTTATCATAATGCTAAGTTTATTTGTGCTGTGATTGATAGTAACCAGTATAAAGTCTGAATTAGCATATTTGATGGCGTTATTGACAGCTTCTTGTGTCACACGGTACAAATTGGTTTCTACAAGGGTGTCAAGGCGCATATCGAAACCTGAGTTGTTTTCAAATAGAATTTGTTTGCCCGTTAGTTTTGATAATTCATTGGTCATTTTTTGTAAGGCTGTGCTGATACCATAATCAATAAGTTCTGGAGGTGTAAGGTTAAATGTGGCCATACGGACTCCTCGAATCAGGTCTTTGGTTAATTTTTTGAGCCCCTCAATTTTTTGTGTTGTTTTTTCAGGATTTTTAATATTGAGCGATTCAATGTTAAATTTAAGTGCAGTAAGCATCTGTCCAATACTATCATGAATCTCTCTTGCAATTCGTTTTCGCTCTTCTTCTTGGGCTTCTACAACTTGACTTGCTCTTGATTTTTGTAATTGTTCTCGTTCTTCATATTGTTGGGCTGTGAGATTTTCTAGCGCTAATTGTGCTTCTTTTCTAACGGTGATATCAGAGCATAGAACTAATAATTCAGAAATGCCTTTGTCTCGCAAGACAGGAAGAATGGATACATCTACCCATGTAGATTTTTTGCGAGTTAGCATTTCAAACTCTTGATTAAAAACAGGTCCTTTTCGCTGTTGAATTAAATTTTCGAAACGTGATTCTTCTTTTTCGTTAAGAAGAAGGAGGTCGACAAGTAATTCGTTTGGTTGATTGTTGTCATAACTTAATAATTTGGCAAAGCGCTCTCCGATTGCTACAATAGTGCCATCTGGTCGTATTCTGGCAAATAACACCGTCTGATCCATGGCATAGTTTAGTGCGAGTAATTCCTGTACAGAAGCCTCTCTAGAGACTCGGATATTATTAGCATTGATAGCCATTTTTTTAGCCGTTTCTTCAGATTTGAGTAATTTTGAAATTGTTTTTCTAATGCGAATTGCCATAGGACGAAATAGAAAGATAATTTCTAGTAAGAGTAAGAGTAGTGTGATAAATAGGACAACATACTCAATGTTTTTTAGATCCTTAACCTTTTGCTTTGCTATGGCATCATATTCAAAAACAATGGCGTTCATTTTTTTCAAATATATCGGTTCATTCTTACTAATTGTATCAATATCTTGTTGGATATCTTCTAGACTTATTTTGTGCTTTTGCGTTATTTTTTGAGTGATTCTTTTTGCACTTGAATAGATCTTAGTTTGATATAGTGTAATATCCTCATACATCTTTAGCACTTTGGAATTATTAAGTGACGCAAGTTTCAAGGAATCGGTTGAGTTCTGCAAGGCCATATGTGCAGAATTCCAAAGTGCTATTGTAGTATTTATTTTTTTTGCCTGTGCTAATAGGTTTGTGTCCTGAATGCCGGGGTGGAGCTGTACGATTTCTTTGGTGAGTTTTTGGCTCAACATACGTTGTCTTCCAGCTACATTAATAATTCTAGAATCTTTGATATGGTCATTGAGGTATCTTTGAATAAAAAATTGCCCAAAAATGATCGAAAGAGCAATTGCACCCAATCCAAATCGATAAATGGTACTGAAACGACTAAAGGTTCTATGGTCTAGAGAGGTATTTTGATTCAAATTAGAATTAAGGGTATTAGTTCAAGGCTTTTTTGATTAACGCTAGACCACGATCAGAATAACTAAGTGCTAGTGCTGCATCATGACCTTTTTCTGACATTTTTTTCCATGTCTTTTGTAGTATATCAATAACTTTTTCGTCAGTATGTTTACTCATGAATTCTTCGTAGTAGAATTCCAAAAATACTAAACAAATTACATCTTCTAAGATTTGTGTTTCGGTATCTCTTTTTAATTGCTTTTTCTGAAGAAGAAATGCAACTCTATCTATAATTTCTTGGTCATAACCTACCTTTTCTAATATTTCAGCAGCTTTATTAGCATGGAATTTTTTTAAATCAGTACGCCATTTTAGATATCCCGTACGATCCATTGGATATTCATTTCTTGGGATCTCCCACCTACAAATGTGTTGGCATCTTGCAGCTAATTGTAATGCTGCAGAAGGTGTAGCCATAAAATGCAATAGGGTAGATGTCATTCTAAGGCCATAGACTACTTCTTTTGCAATAAGTGTACCTGCTATAGATGTGGTATTTGGATCATTTGCGTTGGCATGATCAATAAGTAGATAGGCATCAATGAGTTTTTTGTTTGCAGACATAAATAAGAGTTTTAGCAGGCTGTTAATGTAAAATTGATTTCACAAATGTAGAGGAAATGTGGTTATGTGTGTAGTTTTGCTCAAAGAAATTGCTAGAAACATCCAAATGTGACAACTAATACACATAAATGAGATAAAAGACTGTTAGCTTACTTTTCAAAATTAAAGTGTAGTGATTGTGAGTGTTAGCTGTCGTTTTGGAAACTTTTTTATGTACTACCATACAAAATGTAATTATAGGCTAAATTGGTAGAAAAAGAAATGAATTATTAACCTGTAATTATTTTTAAATGGTTTAAGTTCTCTGGTACAAGAGGGTTATAATGGAGTCATAGAATTGATCTAGACTTTTTGTTTTTGATTGAAGATAAGATAAAACACTTTTTGAAATTCATAGCAGTGCTGTGGGGGGAGAAAAGAAACGAAAGATGGGCGATTTTGATCTGTTTCTTTGGGGTAAGAAAAAGTCAAGTTGCGTTCGTAGTGTTTTTTATCTATTGGATTATAGGTGTTTCAGGTTTAAAGGGTAAAATAAATTTTTTGATGAGTTTTTAGTATAACCAGAGATTTCTTAACGAAATAAGAAGAGATTCTAATCAATAAATAGTATTTCCCTTGTTATATTTGAAGGTAAAATCACTTGCGCATGCAATTACAATTCCATATTCCTAAGTTATTTTTTCTATTACTTCTATGTTTTGGATGTTCGGATTATGATTTTCATAAATATGATGCCAAAATATATTATTCCAAAGAAGAGGTGGACATACTGATGCGTGATGGCACCAAACTGCATACGATTATTTATGCTCCTCGTAATACGAGTAAATCATATCCGATTGTAATGCAACGCACACCTTATGGTGCTGGACCTTATGGGTGGGGACATACCAAATCTACATTGGGCCCCAATAAAAAAATGATGGAAGAAGGGAATATTTTTGTATACCAAGATGTGAGAGGTAGGTGGATGAGTGAGGGTACTTTTGATAATATGCGACCCTATATTCCTAACAAAAAAGGAGCACAATTTGATGAGGCTTCAGATACATATGATACTATAGAATGGCTGATCAATAATGTAGAAAATAATAATGGCAAAGTTGGGATTTGGGGTATTTCATATCCTGGGTTTTATGCAGTTTATTCATTATTGGATGCGCATCCAGCTCTAAAAGCGGTTTCTCCGCAAGCATGTATTGGTGATTTTTTCTTTGATGATTTTCATCATAATGGTGCTTTTTTATTGAGTTATTGGAGGGTAACGGAGCTATTTGGAAAAATAAAGAACAAACCTATAGATATCCCCTGGTATGAATTTGCCAAAATTCCTACACAAGATCAATATGATTTTTTCTTAAAAGAAGGAATGCCTTTAACGAAGTTAGATAGTTTTTATAAAAAAGATAATGTATTTTGGAATCAGTTAAAAGAGCATCCAAATTATGATGATTTCTGGGAGAAACGTGGCATAATACAACATCTCCAAGATATTAAACCAGCAGTTATGACTGTAGGAGGGTGGTTTGATGCCGAGGATCTTTATGGACCATTAATGACGTATAAGACTATTGAGAAAACGAGTACAACAAAAAACATGGTGGTTTTTGGACCATGGAGTCATGGAGATTGGGCTAAGAACGCTCATAAGAGGCAAGCAATAGGCAATGTGTATTTTGGAAGTGATATATCTAGAAAATTTCAAGAAGAAGTAGAGACAGTTTTTTTTAACCATTATTTGAAAGAAGCGGCTGATGCATCACTGGCACTTCCTGAAGCATATATGTTTGATACAGGTAAGAGGGTATGGAAATCATATTCGGAATGGCCTCCAAAAGCGATAAAAGAGCAGCGTTTTTATCTAAAAAAGGGAGGTGTTTTGGATTCAATTCCTTCTGAGTCAGACTTAAAGACTAGTTTTGTGAGCGACCCTAAAAGACCAGTTCCATATTCTGAAGATATCAAAATGGTGTTAACACCTCGGCAATATATGACCGATGATCAGCGTTTTGCAGCAAGACGTCCGGATGTACTGGTTTTTGAGACGACAGTCTTAGAGAATGATATCACATTAGTAGGGGCGCTCTTGGCCAAATTACAAGTGGCAACTACAGGAACTGCTGCTGATTGGGTTGTAAAACTGATCGATGTATATCCTCCCAATGCAACGGATTTTGAAGAAACTCAAGAAGGACAAAAAATGAGTAATTATCATATGATGGTACGTAGTGAGGTCATGCGGGGACGTTTTAGAAATAGTTACGTTGATCCAGAGGCTTTTATTGCAAACAAAAAAACTTCAGTGGAAATAAAGCTACAAGATGTTCATCATACTTTTCTGAAAGGGCATAAGATTCAGGTGCAAGTACAGAGCACATGGTTTCCACTAATTGATGCGAATCCTCAAACGTTTGTTCCTAATATCTATAAGGCCAAAGCAGAAGATTATCAAAAACAAACACATACAGTATATCATGATTCTGCTATAGAAATACAGATTTTACAGAAATAATACCCAAAATAGTCTTTAAATTTTTCAATGGATTACAAAAATGCTCTTTTTAACTCAATTTTTGTCTATTTCTTATACCAGTTAAAGTGTAATGGTAGTGAGAAATAGTTTGAACTATAAAATTGAAGCATAGTCGTGACTACGGTTTAATTCTAGTGAAAAAATAGTAGAAAAAGAAGCTAATTATTAGCCTTTAATTTATTTTCTGAAGTGCGGAGAGGATTCTTCTTGTACGGCGGTAACAAAATATTTGGTGTCTCCTAGCCAAGAAAAAGTACCAAAACGCTCTATATATGTTAGTTTTACATAGCGGCCTTGAAATTGATTTAATTTTTCTATTACCTCTTTGTTTTTATCTTCTACTGAAAAAGAAAATATTTGTGCTCCAGAGATTCCTTGACTTATTTCACCTTCCCAAGTTTTTATAGCAAGACCTTTGCGACTAAACTTTATTAATTCTCCGCTTCGATTTCCTTCACTAAAAGTAGCGTAATAAACTACGGCATACCAAGTAGCAAATAAGAGACAAATTCCGATAATAATAAGTGCTAGTATTTTTTTCATAACTTTTGGGATCTAATTTTTTATTTCCTCTTTTTGAGGAAGTTTTCTTGTTTTTTCTTGAATTACTTCAGAGGGCTTGGTAGTTTCCGTTTTTGTTAAGTGATTTCTGTAATCATATTGCAAAATTACTCTAAAAAGGTGGTACAATATAATGAAGTTGTCTTGACTTTTTCAATTCTTTGAAAAATGACTAAAAATAAGCACATATTTTTGTTTCACATCTTTTTCAAAACAGTTTTGAATTTTCAGAAGGAAGGTTAAGGATTCTAGTTTAGTAACACTTTTCAGTTCGCTATAATTACCACAGAGATGCTTTTTTAATGTGGTTCTTATATCCTTTCTTCATCCGCCCGTTTTACAATCGTTTCTGGAAGGGATTTTTTGGCTTTAGCTCCCATTTTTTTGAGTTTTTCTACACTAGATATTAGGTTTCCTCGGCCATCTACTAATTTGTTCATTGCGGCAGCGTATTCTTTTTGGGCATCATTCATTTTTTTTCCAACACCAGTTAGGTCTTTTACAAGCCCCTCAAACTTATCATATAATGCTCCGGCTTGCCGCGCAATTTCAATAGCATTTTGTTGTTGTTTTTCATTATTCCACATGCTATCAATTGTACGCAATGTGGCTAGAAGTGTCGTAGGTGTAACGATAACAATATTTTGTTCAAAAGCTTTGTTATATAAATTTGTATCTTCATTTATAGCAATTGCAAATGCAGGTTCTATGGGAACAAAAAGTAATACAAAATCTGGCGAATCAATAGCATAGAGGTCTTGATAATTTTTTTCTGATAATTGTTGTACGTGTCGTTTTAATGCAAATAGATGTTCTTTGAGGAATCCCTCTTTGCGTACATTATCTTCTTCATTGACAAAACGTTCGTAAGCAGTTAATGTTACTTTAGAATCAATGATCATTTTTTTGGTGTCTGGTAAATGAATAACCACATCGGGTAACATACGTTGTCCATTCGAATTGGTGATGCTTTGTTGTATGAAGTATTCACGATTCTTTTCTAGACCTGATTTTTCTAAGACTCGTTCTAGGACCAGTTCTCCCCAATTCCCTTGCATTTTATTATCACCTTTTAATGCTTTTGTGAGGTTGATGGTGTCTTTACTCATCTGTTGATTGAGCTCCTTTAGACCAATAATTTGTTGGCGTAATGCCGAATGGTAATCGATACTTTGTTTGTGGGTATCATCTACTTTTTTCTCAAAAAGCTGAATTTTTTCCTGTAGAGGATTCAGGATATTTGTGATATTTTCTTTGTTTTGTTGAGTGAATTTGGCAGATTTTTCATCTAGAATTTTATTTGCTAGATTTTCAAATTCTTTAGAGAACTTTTCTTGTAGTTTTTCTACATGATTTTTTTGTTCTTGATTTTTGCGTTGTAAGTTTTCAAATTCCGTATTTCGACGGGTGAGTTCGGTATGTAAGAATTCTTTTTCACGACGAATTTCTTCACGTTCTTGTATGCATGCTTTTAAACGTTTTTCACTCTCTTGTTTGGTAACAGTAATTTCTTGTCTCGTATGTGCTAGTTGCTCTTTGATATCGAGTTTGTACTCATGAAACTGTTTGTCGAGTTGTTTGTAACGTTCTGTAAGTAAAGTTTGTTCATTTTTATAAGCCAAAGAAGCAAAATAACGACCTAATAAGAGGCCTATCAATAAGGCTATAAAAAAAATAATAAGTAAAAAATACTCTGACATTATTTGTAAAAGATTAGTATATGTAAAGGTAACAGATATTTTTTGTTCCTGTTACCTCTACCAATACTAATGTTTTACCTAGTTGCTTTTTGCTAGAACCAGATTGAGTTGTACTTCAGATTTAGGGCCAGTTTGGTTTAGCCATATTGTATAACTTCCAGAAGGTAGCGGAGCAGTAAAACCCGTAGCACCATCCAATGTTCCTGCGGGAATCAAAATATCAGAACCTAAATCTCCAGCTCCATAGGTATACCCTCCCAAAAGGTTACTTGGGGCAGTATTGTCCATATCAGAAGGGAATTCAGTTCCTGTTGCAATCCCAATAAAAGCTTTGTTTTCAGGTTCGGCATTATAACCTGCAACCTGTAATTCAGACAAAAGAAAACCTTCGGGTACTGTAAACGTAAAATAATCTACATCTCTTGGTTCTCCTTGTTGATCTGATTTGATCATGTTATCTCCCTCTACTAACATAATTGAAGTAGGAGTATTAAATAAGCTTGATAAATCTCCATCTACGCTTTCTTCATACGTTAATTTTACTGTGGGGTCAGTAGTTTCTGTAATCTCGTCATCATTGTCGCTACAGGCAACCATTGAAAAAAGTCCTAGTGCAATCCAAATTGTGTTTTTCATGAGTTTTTTTTTAAAATATATTATTTGATAACTTAAAATTTTGAATAAAAGTATTTTTTTTCTGGAAAAAAAAGAAGATTAATGCTCTAATTTTTAAAAGTATAAGTTTTTATTTTTAGGATTATTTTTTTGAGTGTTAAGATGTTGATAGATAGTTGAAAATAGATGGTTTCTGTCAGGAGGATTTAGAGATTTGATTTGTAACTGGATAGGTTTCTATATGATTTAACAATCTATAGGGGTAGGGGTTTTTCCATGTAAAACGTTTAATTAACAAAATAAAATATCATGAAAAAACAAAAACACTTTAAAAAATCGATTAGACACATATTGAGTTGGGGTATGTTGCTATGTTTATCATTGATGAATCTTACACAGGTTCATGGATTTATGGACAATAACATGAATAATTCAAAAGGAACAACAGCGGTTGTAGATAAGGCCAATGCATTGGTACCTAGAATCACTATCTCAACAGCAGTTCCCGATGTTTTCTTTGATGTCAATACGACAGTGCCCGGGGAATTTTCTCGCGAGGTAGCTTTAGAATTTTCCAATAGAGGAAATGAACCTTTAGAATACACGATACCAAGAAAACGAGGGGATGTTGTGAGTCTAGAAGTTAGAACACCAAGTGAAGCTAGAGGTGTATTACAACCGCAAGAGTCTGTAGTAGTAAATGTAACTGTTACATTAGGGCCAAATGCTATTGATGATCGTTACTTACTAGCTTTGGATATTAATAGCAATGATCCCAATACTCCTGTGCTACAAATCCCAATAACGGTCATTACTTCTAACAAAAGAGGTCGTTTTGAGTTACCACGAATTGCTACTTTTGGAACTATAGATGCGGCAGATTCTAGAACTAGAACTTTTGAATTCCGAAATAATGGATTAGCTGATATTATTGTAGAAGATGTGTTGCCGAATACTGATGCTTTAGAGATATTGGAATGGAGAACAACCACAGAAGATTCTACGGTCGCGGTAGGTGACGTATTGTTTGTAGATATGCGTTTTCAGCCGGGTGTTGTAGGCAGTTTTGGTAATATGCTTCGAATTTTGAGTACTGCTATTTTGCCAAATAGAGATGCTGTCTATGATATAAGAGGTACCGGTTTTATCCAATTAGAATTTACAAATGATGATTTTTTGGCGACAATTAACCCTTTTGTATCCGAAAACTCGACACTAACAGTTGTGAGGACTCTTAGAAATGCAGGAGGTACTACTCTAGATTTTGAAATCGTTCTACCAGATACAAATACGATACTTTCTATTGATACAGCTAGTGGGAGTCTACTACCAGGAAATACTGTAGATATCGCAATTACTTATGATGCTAGCGGCCTAGAAGAGGTTGGGTTATTTGATACACCTTTTGCCGTTAATTATAGTTCCTCAACTTTTGTATCTTCTTTTTCCAATTCTTTTACTGTAGATGCTGTATTAGAAGTAACGGATCAGCAAGGTAGTTTGCCAGAAGGTTTGGTGATAGAATTAGAAACTTTTGGATCTGGAGGATTAGAAGGATTTGAAGAAATAATTAATAATAGTGGATCTGCTATTGAGATTAAGAGTATTACTACGGATCTCGAAGGTGTACAGTATGAATTATTAGTTGCAGTAGGTTCTGAGTTACAAGAATTAGCTAACGGAAGTTTTGTATTGCCACAAGAAGAGACTTTGTTCATAGAGTTTTTTGAAATCCCAGGTAATACTACTCCGATAGTTGGTAATCTAATTATCGAGAGTAATGCAACCAATAGTTTGCTCAAAATTCCATTTTCTGTTGAGGATAGAGTATTAAGTGTAGATCCAATAAGAGAAAATGTAATAGCAAATGAGCGTATACTGACAGTGGCTCCTAATCCTGTTATTGACTCTGCTGTTTTTACTTTAAAAGGAATTAAGAATACGCAAATTTCAAGCAAGTTGACTAATATGTTGGGACAGGATATTGATGTAACCAAAAGGATAACATTGAATGCTAATGGACAGGGGACCATTAATATGAGTGATTTGCAACAAGGGTATTATTTCTTGGTTATTACACAATTAGAGTCGGGATTAGTTTATAAAACAAGATTGATTAAAAATTAATCGGATTTATAAAACAGAACTTGATGGTATAATACCATTTTAGGTATATAACTTCGTGTTAATGACACTGTTATTTTTTGATAAAAAATACCGTGATGCTATTCCTTAGTTATGGAATATATGAACAAGGCATTTAGATGGAGAAAGAACAAGTCAATGTGCGACATTATATAGCTAGCTTGGTATAAGTTTTGGAAATACCATAAGGAGACTGTCTGAAAAGACGGTCTCTTTTGGTATTTAAGTGTTTGGTTTTGGATATGCTCGGTGTTTCTAACACATATAATACCATTTGTTGTTTGAATTTACTAGAATGAAAGATTAAGATTTTTTGTTTCAGCTTCAGTATAAACACGATTTATATACTTAGTTACGGTTTATTTTTATGCTGAAACTGAGGCAAAAAAAGAAAATTCTATCCCAGCAAATTCAAAGGATAAATGGTATAAAGTCATCGATTATACTTTTTGTCGTTCGGTTTGGTCTACAACTACATTTTAACTGGTATTATTCAATTCAGGTATATAAATTTGTATTAGTGACACAGGTATTTTTTTACGCAAAAGAACCGTGATGCTATTGCATAGCCTTAACTATGAAATATATGAACAAGGCATTTAGATGAAGAAAGGACAAGTCGATATACGACAGTATATAGCTAATTTGATATGAGAACCTAAATGGCGTAATTCAAGAAAAAACATCAAGTTCCTAGCTTTTTATTGGGCATAAAAAAAGCTTGCAAAGTAGTAGAAAGACTTTACAAGCTTAGAGTAAGTGTAATGCTGTAGTTAATGTAAACTATTCTGAAAACCCAACAAAAACACTGTCTCCTTCAATCTTTACAGGATACGTTGCTATGGAAGCCAAATCACCGTTAAGATTTTCTCCTGTTTCTAGAGAAAAAGTTTTTTTATGCATGGGACATGCCACTTTGGCTATGCCCTTGTCGTCGCCTATCATACCACGACTCAAGACCATTTCCATTTTGTGTGGGCATAGGTTTTGGCAGGCATACCATTTGCCCTCTCGAGCAAAATTAAATACGGCAATTTGTTTGTTTTTATATTTTATGCAAGCTCCTCCATCCTTAGGGAAATCACTAATTTTGGCAGCTTCGAACCAAACATTTACTTGGTCTAATGGTGTTGTTTTATAACTGTCTAACATGGTGTTCATAAGTCAAAATTTAAAAAAATAGCACAAGGTCTTTCTTGCCAGCTACTGTATTATTTCCAATGTTGTGGCATTTTTTGTTCACGTAACGGAACAAATAACAAGTTTTCATCATCATCATTACTGTTTACAAAATGACTGAATCGCTTCATCATTTCTGGATCTTCTACGGCTTGTTTCCATTCACATTCAAATTTGTTAACAAGCTCACTCATTTCGGTTTCTAGTTCTTGTGCTAATCCGAGAGTGTCCTCGACAACGACTTGTTTTAAATAATCAATACCTCCTTCTAACTTATCCAACCATGCAGCAGTACGTTGTAATGGAGCAGCAGTACGCATATAGTACATTAAAAATCGATCTATATACTTAACAACTGTTTCATTATCAATTTGCTCAGCTAATAATTCTGCATGTTTTGGATTTGCACCACCGTTACCGCATACGTATAAATTCCATCCGCCTTCTACTGCTATGATTCCAAAGTCCTTACAACGGGCTTCTGCACATTCACGAATACAACCAGATACTCCACCTTTCATTTTGTGTGGAGATCGAATCCCTTTGTAACGTTCTTCTAGTTCAATAGCAAAACTAACACTCTCATCCATTCCGTAACGACACCATGTAGAACCAACACAACTTTTTACGGTTCTTAATGATTTTCCATATGCATGTCCGCTCTCGAAACCTTTGTCAATTAATTCTTTCCAGATACTTGGTAATTGGTTCAGTGTAGCTCCAAAGAAGTCAATTCTTTGTCCTCCTGTAATTTTGGTATACAGGTCATATTTTTTTCCGATTATACCTAGATCTATAAGTTGTTGTGGTGTAATTTCGCCTCCCGCAACTCGTGGTACTACCGAATATGTGCCATTTCTTTGAATATTTGCCAAAAATCGATCATTAGAATCCTGTATGGTATATTCTTTATTTGCGGTATCTGCATGGATTGTAGCCATTAATGATGCTACAAGAGGTTTACATATTTCGCAACCATGTCCACCGGTGCCATGAGAGTCCAATACTTCATCAAAGGTTTTGAGACCTTTGAGTTTGACAATATCAAATAATTCTTGGCGGTTATAATCAAAATGCTCGCAGATGGTATCTTTTACTTCTCTTCCAAGGGATTTAAGTGTTGCATCTACCAAATCTTTGACCATTGGTTTACAACCTCCACATCCAGTACCAGCTTTGGTACAAGATATCACGCCACCAAGATCTTCTGCTGTTCCATCTTCAATAGCTCCACAGATTTGACCTTTGGTTACACTTTCGCAAGAGCAAATTTGCGCATCATCAGGTAAGTCCATTACATCACCTAATAATGATCCTCCTTCACCACCACGACTACCTAGAATTAGATCCTCTGGGTTTTCGGGCAGTTGCATTGCAGTGTTGTAAATCTGGAATAAGGCATTATAATCAGAAGAATCTCCAATTAATATCCCGCCTAGAAGTGTTGATCCATCTTTAGAAATATTAATTTTTTTATAGATTCCAGTACGTTTATTTTCATAAACGATTTCGTCAATCTCTTGTTTTGCTTCATTGAGTGCGTCTCCAAAACTGGCAACCTCTGTTCCTATCAATTTTAATTGTGTAGACATATCGATTACCTCAGGCATAGCAGCATCAGTCTCATTACAGAGTTGTTGTACTGCGATTTCTGCCATGTCATAACCCGGAGCAACGAGTCCATAAATCATACTATTGAGTAATGCACATTCACCAATTGCAAAAATGGATTCATCTGTGGTTTTCATGTGGTTATCAACAACAATACCACCGCGAGTACCTACTTCAAGACCACACTCTCTAGCGATTTCATCTCTAGGACGTATACCTGCTGATACTACTAACATAGAGACTTTAAGCTCCGTGTCATCTACAAATTGCAATCCTTCAATCGACTTGTTTCCCTGTAGATACTGCGTTTGTTTGGATAAGTGTACTTGGAGCCCCAAATCTTCGATTTTTGACTGTAGCATATCACTAGCTCCTTTGTCTAATTGTCTAGGCATTAATCGTGGGGCAAACTCTACAACATGTGCGTTAAGCCCCAATTCTTTGACAGCATTGGCACATTCTAAACCTAATAGACCACCACCTAATACGGCTGCCTCGACTTTACCTTCAGCTTTTATTTTTTTGGCATAAGATGCCATAGCTTCTAGGTCTTCTATAGTTCGATATACAAAAACGCCTTCTTTTTCTACTCCAGGAATTGGTGGAACAAAAGCTGAAGACCCCGTAGCTAGAATTAAGTAATCATACGGGTAGGTAACACCACGATGATTGGCGACCGTTTTTTGTTCCCTGTTGATCTCTGTGATCATCTCGGATGTATGGAGTTCTATATTATTATCTGCATACCAATCTGCTGTTGACATGCTTAAGTCTTCTGCCGTTTTGCCAGTAAAATATTCACTTAGATGTACTCTATCATATGCACGACGAGGCTCTTCTCCAAATACGGTTACGCTAAATTCTTTAAAGTCGGATGTTGCTGCAAGTTTTTCACAAAACTTATAGCTAACCATTCCATTACCTATTACTACTACTTTTTTCATATTTTCTACTTTATGGAAAAACAAAACTACGTATTTTTACGTAATCCTGCATAATAATTACGTATAATAATTACGTATTTATATGAGTTGTTCGTTGAGAAAATGATAATAGTAATTGTGATTCAACGTGTTGAGTGTTTTTGTGGCGTATTCTTAGTTAGAGTTTTTTTGTTTAGAAAATTTACCTAATGGTCAGTTCTTTTTTTTGACTTTGAATTATTTAGTGTTTTTTATAGAAGCGGCTTAAGTTTTATTCGATTAGCTATAAAAATTCTTTTTTTTTCCAGATTCAAGAAACGTTGAAACAGCTTATAAAAATACACGAGTATGAATGGAGTTTAATAGGGCTTTAAGCCAAAAACGAGCACCTTAGTGGTACTCGTTTTTGGTTTATTATAAAAGTATTTTTTGTAATGTTTAGATCTTAAGGAGTGGCAGTTTTTTTCCATTTGATAAGATTTGGTTTTATGGTAAGCATTGCCCATCCCCAGTTGTTGGTGTCTCCTTCTGCGCCTGGAGTCAAAGCACCTCCAGTACCAGGACCTCTACGATTTGGCAATTGATTAAGACCATCTCCTACAAACGCATGAGAGTACCCAATATTCAGTGTAATGTAAGGTTTTATTTTTTGTGTAAATACAAGATCTATTTCTGTTGCTAAGTTGGTATCTAGATCGTTTAATTGCTCTGCTGCTGTGAAATAGTGAATTTTGGTCAATAATTTAGATTTTTCTCCAGTTTTGAAAACAGCTTTTGCATTAAAATCGTTCAAACCAACGTTGTTTGCATGTCTTCCTACATAGAAGTAATCCATAAACCCATTGAATTTGTGGTTGGTTCCAAATAATGGGAAGAAAGCTTCTGTTTTGTCTGTAGTCGTTTTGTCATCTCCACTGATGGTTTCAAAACCAAGTCCAAGCAAGGTGGATCCAGTTTTGTATGTCATGTCTATTGCACCTAGATATCCAGCAATATCTAATGTCTTAGAGAATTCACCAAATTGGTAGTATCCATTAACACTAAGACCAAAAGCACCTTCTTTATACTTTAAGTGTACACCTGTAGTTTGTCGTTGCGATACTCCTGGTGTTGGGTCATTTCCAGAATCAGGATTTGCTGGATCGATTGGAAGTGCTGCATCCTGAAAACCATTGTTTAGGAATAAAAAGCTTCCAGAGAAGGTTTCCCATTTTTTGTGCAAACGCAAAAACTGTAATGTTTTGTATTGAAAAACAGGTACTCCAGGGCCTGATGGGGTATAGCTGGTATTAAAATTAGAAGGACCATTTTGATTAAAAGAGAATCCTGCATCAAGTGCGAACCCATCTTTGCCATATTGTAATAGTGCAGCATCATGCGTTCGTGCTTGTTGCGCCCATCCCAATGCTCCTAATATACGTTGATCATCATATGAAAGGGGTTGTCTTCCTAACTTTACAGCCCAACCATCTCCAAATCCGAGGCGCGCCCAACCTTCTTGAATTCGAAAAGAGCTACCATCTGTAGTAGCAAGTTGGGGTCTATCTCCCCAAGTACTCACATCTTGTAGACTTATATAAGAACTAAAATTCTCGTCCTTAAAGGTTGCTTTTAATGCGGTTCGTTGCGTAGTGAAAAATGAAGGCTCTGCATCTTTTGCAGTAGGGTCTTGAAAACCATGTAAGTATTCTGTTCTAGGTCTGATTTCTGCATCGATACTAAGTTCTTGCCCAAACATACCTATTGTACTTAATAGAAATGTGGCAATGAGAGTTAAATTGTTTTTCATCTGTTTGTTTTTATTTTAATAACTTAAGGAAATACGACTCTTTTGGTAAAGAGTTAAATAATTTCGTAAATCCAACGAACTACTTTAATTTTGAAAATAATGAATAAAATTAAAACTACGTATTTACTGTAACAAAACTACGTATTAATACTTAATTATTTGATATTAATTACGTATTTTTATGTAACTTTTTTTGATTTATTTATAATTCTTTGATTTAACATATTATTAGCAGTAATAAAAAAATTATATTTACCTAGATTAGTTAATAGTTCACACATAATTAATATTAAATTGTAATAAGAAAATTGTTCATGAGTAGTAATAAGGTACACATACTTTTGGTTGATGATCATTCTTTGGTTCGTGATGGTATTAAAGCATTACTAGAGGAGGAGATACGTCTTGATGTTATAGGAGAAGCTTCGAATGGTATTGAGGCTTTAGAACAAGTAAAAAGGCTTAATCCCGATCTTGTAATTATTGATATTCGTATGCCAGAGATGACTGGAATAGAGGCGGTAAGGCAATTGACGGTGTCTGGTGGGGTAACAAAATGTATTATGTTGTCCATGCATGATTCTGAAGAGTATATCTTGCAATCTGTACAAGCTGGTGCTTCTGGATATCTACTCAAAGATGCTAGTAAGGAGGAGTTTCTCAAGGCGGTATATACTGTTAGTGATGGTGGGAAATATTTTAGTGGTGATGTGTCTTCTATATTAGTAAACAATTTGATGAAGGGAACGGCGTCTAAATCCAACGAGGTGCTTAGTTCTACGATAGATTCTTTGCCCAAAGTTTCTCCAAAGCCTGTGCTTCAAAATACTTTTGATCTTACTAAGCGAGAGCAGCAAATCCTAGAATTAGCAGTATCGGGTTTTAGTAATAAAGAAATAGCCGAAAAATTAGATATTAGTAAAAGAACAATAGAGGTTCATCGTTTTAACTTAATGAAAAAAATGGACGTCAAAAACATTTTGGATCTTACCAATAAAGCTAGAGAATATCAATTAATTCCCTAGCATATTGGTCGGTAAGTAATGGTTGTTTATAAATAGATGTGTAGTGTTATTTTGTTAGTCCTTCGTACATGGCTGTAATTAAGTTAAATCGGGTAGTCAAAAAATTAGTGCTAATGAATACATCTTTAAGCGATAAAGAGCTTTTGAAATTTTGAATTTTTTCCCACTCCGACATAACAATACCTAGTTCTTCTTCGATATTAGTCGTATTGAGATTGCTAATTAGAAGTGTTCCAATGGCATTGTCAAACTCTGTGTAAACTTGATTTGCAACAGACTCGAATTGATTTTTTTCTTTCGGGAACATTTTGGAAGCTGCTTTGTACAGGCAATAGCGCTGTGATAACATTCGCTGCTTGCCAGAAAGATTAATCGTGTTCATTAATTCATTATTATCTGAGGACCCAAATTGATTAGAATCTTGGGAGTTTTCTTCAATATGCTTTACTAATTGATTGCATGCTGATAGAAGAGGTGTGTTCATCTCCATAATTTTCTGTGCATTGGCATAGCTCGGAGGGCTATTGACTATACTGCCAAATTGTTCCCATAGTTTTTTAATTCTTTTGAGAGCAAATTTTTCTGTAGAATTACGACTATTAGCCTCAAGAATTTTTAATTGTCTTTCAAAAATAAATTTACTGGACTTAAATTCTTTTTCAATTTTGAGACTACTAATTCCTTTAGCCATTAAAATATAATCTTTAGCTATTTTTTGAGAAAGCATCCGTTGTTTTCCTGATATATTAATAGCTTTAGCATATTCTATTTCACCATATTTGCCATTCTGAGCCCATGTAGCTAAAGAGGTTAAACTTAAAAAAATTAAAATTGGAAGTGATCTGGATACGGTTTTCATTTTCTTTTTTTTTGAATTATTTTTTGTAGTTGAGAAAAAATTCATGTAAATCGTAATTAATTATGAACTAATAATAGTTAAGAGTGGGGTGTTTGAATATTGACAAAAGTACAAAAAAATACGAGGAACTACGTATTTGTACGTAGTTTTTGTGAATTTGTACGTACTTTCTAATTACAGTCAGGTACGAATTTTGGAGAAGGTGCGCCGTCGATAGTTTTCCAACCAGTTAATGGAATGGTGTCAGATGTCTGATTACAAAAGGCCAATGGGTTTTCATCTGGAGAATCTTTGTCTTGATTGATATACCAATTATCGTCATCTCTATGAATAAAATAATTGCCATTAGTATGAGCATAGACTGGATGCCCATAAAAATTTTTTGTTTCTAATAAAGAATAATTACCATTAATTTTTTCATTTTTTGATTCGGATACTTTAATGCATTGTCCATGTGAATACAAGCTAAACACAATTAAAAATACGAATACAAGTGTTTTTTTCATAATTGTTTTTTGATTAATTAAAGACGGAGGAATCTTATGTTTTGGTTTATTAAAAGAATATGGAATGGCTAAAAAAATAGATTTTTTTAGTAAAAACAAATTTATTTTTAACAATACGGAATACACGCAAATCTTTTGTTGGAATTGAAGACCGCTATTTCTGTTTTTGTTTTGAATTAGAGGAATTTGAGTATTGAGGGTGTTATTTTGGGAAGGATATTAAAATAGTATTTAGGGGGTACAGTTTTGTTTGTGGTAGTGTTTTTTGGAGTTCAAGAGTGGGGTGGTTGAAGTCTGAGAATGGATAATTATAAAGTAGCGCTATTCTTATGTTTTTTAATAAAAAAAAGAGCCTAGAAGTTTTGTGACTTCTAGGCTCAAGAAAGTGGGCAAATAATTATGTTTTTGGATTATCTGTTACGTGGTGATCCAATTTGAGTTCCAATAACTCTTTGTGCAGGTTGTGTAATTACTGGGCAGTTAATAATAGCTCCAGTTGCAGTTAACAAATCGGATAATGAATTTGCCAAAGGACTACGGTTACGATTTCCTCGGAAAGGAATCAATGTTCCGTTTGCCAATAATCTGTTTATTTGTTTAAAACTTCTCAATATAGGACGTTTTGATTCTCTAACAGTAAATTCAGTTACATGTGCATCCCACATCGGTGAATATCTACCATCACTTGGATCAATTGGAAAAGTATTTGTTGGATCTTGTACTTGTCTTCTACTCAAAGAAGCAGTATTCAATCCTTGTACTCCAAATCCATCAGTATCTGTAGTTCTACCATTAGCTGTAGGGCTAAAAGGTAGCATAGATCCACCTGGGAACAAACCAAATGTTGGTAAATTTGCTAATCTTGGAGCAAATACCCCTAACTCGATAGTTGCTGGACCTGGATCAGAAGTATCAGTAACAATATGGAAATAATAAGGTTTTCCAGCATGCCATCCATCTAATAATTGCATTACAACAGATGCTTGCTTAATACCTAAATTCGGGTTTTTCAAATCATCTTCGTGCTTACGAGCATTTCCTTTAGGATTTGGAATTCGATCATGAATACCAGTTGAGTTTGCTACCAATTGTGCATTAAGAACAACTCCACTAGGAAGTACTACATAAGAAGACCAGTTTTTGTCAGCAATAGCTCCTGGGTTAGCTTCTGCTGGTGGGAAACCAAATAATAAACCGTCTGCTGGTCCTGTTTTTAATGATCTTTTTGGAGAAAAATCTACAGAGCCTTCAAAAACAAGTCTTCCTTGTTTGTTGAAACGTCCTTTTTGCTCACCTCCAGAACCGATAGCAGCAGCCATTCTTCTGGAAAAAATAACACCTAGTTTCTCGGCCATTTTTTTGTTAGAAGCTTCTGTTATTACATAATAAGCTTTTCTTCTTTTGCCGTTAGGAAGAGTTTCAAAACCTTGAAACATTGGGAATCTTGCAGTAGGTCCTGCTGGAACTACAGATCGATCAATACGATAATCAATACCTAATACACTTGGCAAAAATACGTTTTGACCCTTAGTAAATTTAAGAGCAGGTTTCTTGAAATTGTATGGAATCCCGCCATCTTTTTTGATACTAGTCAATAAAAGATCCGCTTCTTTAAGAGCTTGTGCTTGCTTTACAGATTTTGGAGCTGCTTCAGCATTAGTTTGGTTTTCTACTACTTTTGTGCTAGAATCGTCCTCATTACAAGAAACTAAACTTGATACAGCAAGTACTCCTCCAAGGAACACCAATTTAAAATTTTTCATAGTTTGTGTTTTGTTAATTGTTTAGTATGGTAAAAATAACTGGCCAATCATTTTTTACGGAATCGAATAAAATACTGTCCTCCGATGATGTAAATGTATGAGTATTATTTTGTGTCTACAATCGTCTAATTTTGTGTTTTGTGATTTTTAACTTTTCTTAAGAATTGTACGAACTATGTATTATTCTCATTATTTAGCAATGTTTTATTGGTTAATATTAGTATTTACTTGTATTTATTGATGAATTAATTTTTTTGGAAAAATTAATAAATTATTCTTTTTGGATAGGTTTATTAAGATATGATTGTAAGTATGTTGATGGGATGAATGATTAAATATTTTAGAAATCTATGATCTCAGAGCAATGATTTTTAGAACATCCTTCTTTTGTACAGCTTACAATAGAGTGTTCTAGTTTTTGGCAATTCTATTTTGTATAAATTGTAACTGTTTGCGGGGGTTATTGTGGTATTCTGTTTATCATTTACTTCTTTGATTGTGTTGTTTGTTGTTTAAATAGAGGTTTTTATGATGAAATAACACAATGGTATTATTTTTTTTATAATTTTTGATGTCCTAATTTATTTTCCGGTTGTAGTGATTGAATTTTTAATATAGGTGAAGCAATTGCATTTATTGATCTTTACTTTTAAGGGTATATTCTTCCTGTTATTAGATATAAAGGCAGCTTGATAAAAGTAGGTAAATGCTGTTACCGTATTCTTCTTTGTTATTTTATTATGTAAAGAAGATGAGTGTTTGTAAAATTCCAATTAGTAGTATTTCTTGCTTTTTAAGTACTAGTATATGTGTTTGCTCTGTCATGGTTAGAATTTTGGATAAAACCGATATTTTGTAACAGAACTTTAACGTTTTTTCTTTTTTTAGGTTTGAGGATGGGCTTTTTTGTTAAATAATTATTTGTAGGTTACGGTTTTAACATCTAGATATTATGAGTATTCTTTTAGTTCAAGTCTTAGTAACGAAAATGCTTTCTTAACCAGTTATGGTGTATTGTGCAAGCTATGATATGCTTAGCGTTCTTTATGTATTGTCAATGCGTATCGATGTTGAGTATTTTTTTGTGATGCCAAAATATTGTTAAAATAAGGAGCGATATGCGATATTTTTGACTTAGTAAGGAGAAAAAACCAATTTGAAGCTAAATAAAATTTAGTAGTATGTCTAGTTTTTGGATATGGTTATTTAGTAATTACTAAAAAAAGGGAGGCTGAATCATAAAATTTTCATTTTTTCTTAGATACAATTATCTAATTCATAAAACTACGTATTAATACGTAGTTTAGTTTCTTTTGTTAAGTATAAATACGTAGTTTTGCATAGTGTTATTTTAACAATAAAAATAAAATGTATGAAAAATAGGTATCTAAGATCTGCAATAACAGTAACAGGAATGCTACTTATAATGTCATGTGGAGGGGAGAAAAAGAAACAAAAGGCAACAGAAATACAGCCCGAAAGTGCTCCAACTAGTAAGACAAAGCAACTAGCCATTGAAAAACCACAGCTTACTTTTGGCTTTATTAAGCTTACGGATATGGCGCCATTGGCAATTGCAAAGGAAAAAGGTTTTTTTGAAGATGAAGGACTTTTTGTTTCTGTAGAAGCCCAGTCAAATTGGAAAAATATTTTGGATCGCGTAATCGATGGACAATTAGATGGATCGCATATGTTGGCAGGACAGCCCGTCGCTGCTGGAGCTGGATTTGGAAGACAAGCCGAGTTAGTGACTCCGTTTTCTATGGATCTCAACGGGAATGGTATTACCGTTTCTAATGATGTATGGTCCAAAATGAAACCTAATGTAAGAAAAGGCCCCGATGGAAAACCTATTCATCCTATTACAGCAGATGCTCTAAAACCTGTAATTAATGAGTATAAAAATAATGGTAAGGCATTTAAAATGGGAATGGTATTTCCTGTTTCTACTCATAATTACGAAATACGTTATTGGCTGGCTGCAGCAGGTATTAACCCAGGTTTATATACCAAAGAGAATATACAAGGACAAGTTGATGCAGATGTTTTATTGTCTGTGACACCACCACCACAGATGCCAGCAACTTTAGAAGCGGGAACTATTTATGGATACTGTGTAGGAGAACCTTGGAATCAACAAGCAGTGTTTAAAGGAATAGGAGTACCTGTGGTTACTAACTACGATATTTGGAAAAACAATCCAGAGAAAGTATTTGTAATGACCAAAAAGTTTGTAGAAGAAAATCCTAATACCGCTATCGCAGTCACTAAAGCATTGATCAGAGCAGGAAAATGGTTAGATACTCCAGGTAATCGTCCAGAGGCGGTAAAAATATTATCGAGTTCAGCTTACGTAGGAGCGGATGAAGTTGTACTAGCAAATTCAATGACAGGTACCTTTGAATTTGAAAAAGGAGATAAAAGAGAAATGCCAGATTTTAATGTTTTTTATAGACATAATGCTACATATCCTTTCTATTCTGATGGAATATGGTTTCTGACCCAGATGCGTCGTTGGGGACAGATTTCAGAAAGCAAACCTGCTGATTGGTATCATAGCAAAATTAAAGAGATTTATCGTCCAGATGTATGGAAAAAAGCTGCAGAATTATTGGTAGCAGAAGGACATCTTGAAGCGACAGAGTTACCACAAACAGATGGTTACAAAAAAGTAACAACGGACTTTATCGATGGCAAAAGTTTTGATGGTAAAGATCCTATAGGATATATCAATAGTTTTAAAATTGGAAATAAAGAAAAATAATAAGAAACTTTAGGGAAGTGTTGAGTTTTACTTGCACTTTGGGGATAGAGAGTATTTTACACTCTCTATCCCATTTTTTGAAGTACAATTAGTAAAATCACAGTTCTTCCCGAATTTAGTAAAATTCATCCCTAAAAAAAGAAATCATGAAAGACAAGTCAATACATCTTCTCAATTTTATAGGATTGAGTTTTTTTGAACCTGCAATTCGATTAGCCAGCGGCGAAGAGGTTAAAAAAAACACTATAAGTTTGATGAAGAAAGTTGGATTACCAATTTTATCAATATTTGTTTTTCTATTATTGTGGCATTCTGGTGCAATGGCACTTTATAATATAGAAAAAGATGCACGAATCGAAAAAGCGCTTACAGAGCGAGGAGAAGAGGCCGCTTCTTTGGAGAGAGCTTGTATTGAATCAAATGGGGTAACCTGTAAAATTTCGACCTTGCCAACCCCAGCCCAAGTATGGTCCGCATATAAATCTTTATTGGTGGATCATAAGATAATTAGTGAGAAAAAAACAGCATTTGCAGAAAAAGTTGCTGCCACGAATGCTCAAAGGATAGAACAAGGGTTGGTTCCAATAAAATATACAGGACGACCTTCATTTGTGGATCAAATATGGACAAGTCTCAAAACAGTATTTGCTGGATTCTTATTGGCCTTTTTTATTGCAGTTCCTATTGGTATTATGCTGGGACTTAGTGATACATTAAAGTCCTCGGTTAATTGGTTGATTCAGATTTTTAAGCCGGTGTCTCCAGTCGTATGGTTATTGTTGGTAACGATGATTGTGGTTACATTGAGTAAAGGATCGGATGGCGATAGCGCTTTTACTATTTCTTTTATAAGTGTTGGATTATGTTCTATGTGGGCAACACTTGTTAATACAACTATGGGAGTATCAAGTGTTGACAAGGATTATATCAATGTAGCAAAGGTTTTGAATCTTAGTGTGGGGCAGAAAGTATTCAAAATTATACTGCCATCTTCTTTTCCTTTGATTTTTACTGGACTACGTATTACACTTTCTGTAGCCTGGATGGTATTGATAGCCATCGAATTATTGGCACAAAGTCCAGGTCTGGGATCCTTTGTATGGGAAGAGTTTCAGAACGGATCTAGTGAGTCTAATTCCAAAATTATTGTAGCCATGTTCGTAATCGGTATCATTGGATTCTTATTGGATCGTATGATGTTGACAGTTCAAAAGTTTGTAACCTTTACAGAAGAATAAAACATAAAATCATGGCATATATAGAATTAAAAAATGTATCCAAATCTTTTGGAACAGGTATCAATCGAGTAGAGGTCTTACGAAATATCAATCTAAGTATCGAAGAAGGGGAGTTTGTTGCCATTGTTGGATTCTCTGGTAGTGGAAAGACGACATTGATAAACCTAATTTCTGGTCTTATGATGCCAGATGAGGGAGAGGTCTTGTTCAAAGGAAAACCTATTACAGGCCCTAGTCATGAGCGAGGAGTTATTTTTCAGAATTATTCCTTATTACCTTGGCTTAATGTGGGCAATAATGTAGGAATGGCAGTAAAGCAAGCATTTGCGCAGTTAACAAACAAACAACGCAAAGAGCGTGTAGTAGACTACGTAGATATGGTAGGATTATCACCTGCAATAGGTAAATTACCCAAAGAACTTTCGGGTGGGATGCGACAGCGAGTTTCTGTAACTAGAGCATTGTCGATGAGTCCTGATGTTATTCTTATGGATGAGCCTTTGAGTGCTTTAGATGCCTTGACAAGAGGAAACTTACAGGATGAAATTTTGAACATTTGGTCCAAAGATAAAAAAACAGCTTTGTTGATTACTAATGATGTAGATGAGGGGATCTATATGGCGGATCGTATCATTCCGCTAAAACCAGGACCAAAAGCAACATTAGGACCAGAGTTTGTCATTAATATAGAACGACCAAGAGATAAAACAGGGTTAAATTCCAATGAAAATTTTAAGAAATTAAGAAACACCATTATGGAATATTTAATGAAATTAGGGCAGGAGCGATCTGCGAGTAGGAGTGAAACTACCTATGAATTGCCTGAGATAAAACCTGTAATTAAATCACGCTTTTTTAGAAACAAAGCAAGCTAAAACCTGTAGAATATGGAGGCAGTAAAAAAACAGAAAAATATTGTTGACTTACCTAATAATGGCGTTTTTCCAGATAATTATATGTTGGATATTTCCAAGGTAACTAAGATCTATCCTACACCAAAAGGGGACTATGTCGTACTGGATGATTTGGATCTCAAAGTCAAACATGAAGAGTTTATTTCTATCATAGGGCATTCGGGTTGTGGTAAAACAACTTTATTGTCTATGATTGCAGGCTTGAACCCTATTTCTAGAGGTACAATTGTCGCAAATAATATGACTGTCAAGGGGCCAGGGCCAGATAGAGGTGTTATTTTTCAAGCACCAAGTTTGTTACCTTGGATGACTGCTTATGAAAATGTAATGTTGGGAGTAAAACAAGTTTTTGCACATGGTACCAAAAAAGATCGAGACAATATTGTCAAATATTATCTTTCCAAAGTGGGGTTGGAGGATGCTATGTACAAAAAGGCCAAAGATTTGTCGCAAGGAATGCAACAACGTGTAGGTATAGCGAGAGCTTTTGCATTAAAACCAAAAGTATTACTGCTAGATGAGCCTTTTGGTATGTTGGATTCTCTCACTAGAGGAGAGTTACAAGATGTTTTGATAGAAGTATGGAATCAAGAAAAGATTACGGCGGTTATGATTACCCATGATGTAGATGAATCCATTTTTTTGGCGGATCGGGTAATAATGATGACCTCTGGACCGAGAGCCAAAGTAGGGGATATCTTAGAAATAGATTTTGCAAGACCGCGTAATAGAGCAGAAATTTTGGAACATCCCGATTATTATAAATATAGAGAGCATTTAATCAATTTCTTGGAGCATTAGAATTAATTATGTTTTTTTTGATAATGAAATCTTAGCAATAAAACGTTTTTGGTGAAAAAAAAATAGCGACATCTCAAAAAGAGTAAGAATTTGATATATTTTGAAAAATAACTTCGTTTAACACTTAGTTTTTACGTAGTATTACTTAGTTTTGACCCGTTTTAATACGTATTTTTAAACATTTCCCTAAGTAATAAAAGTAAAATATAAAAATTCTATGAGTGCAATAACGAAATCTACAAAACTTGATCTATTAAATTTTAAGAGTATTCCAATCCGTACTTTTTGGATTACTTCTATCGCTTTCTTTATGTGTTTCTTCGCTTGGTTTGGTATCGTGCCTTTTATGCCATACGTAGTCAAAGATTTGGGATTGACACCTGATCAAAAATGGAATTCTATTATCTTGGCAGTGACAGGAACTGTTTTTGCTCGTCTATTAATAGGTAAATTGTGTGATAAATATGGACCACGTATTTGCTATACTTGGTTATTGATGTTGGGAGCTATTCCTGTAATACTAATAGGGTTGGTACAAACACCAACACAGTTTTTGATATGCCGCCTATTTATAGGTTTTATCGGAGCTTCGTTTGTGATCACACAATTTCATACATCGATAATGTTTGCACCCAATATTGTAGGAACAGCCAATGCAACCTCTGCAGGTTGGGGTAACCTTGGAGGTGGTGCTAATCGATTGGGTATGCCATTAATAGCTGCTGTAGTAGTGAGTTTTGGTATTGCAGAAGTTGATGCATGGAGATATTCAATGGTCATAGCTGGTGTTATTTGTTTTCTTATGGGACTGGTGTATTACTTCTTTACACAAGATACTATAGAGGGGAATTATACTGAACTAAGAGCAGAAGGTCGTTTGCCAAAAACCAAAAAAGACGAAGCTAGTTTTGGAACAGCTGTTAAGGATTATCGAGTATGGATTTTGTTCGTTATATACGCGGCTTGTTTTGGAATGGAACTTACTGTATATGGTACGATGGATGATTACTTACAAAACACTTTTCATTTAAGCCGTACCTCGGCGGGTAATTTGGTATTGTCTTTTGCATTGATGAATATTTTTGCTAGAACACTTGGAGGATTTTTTGGAGATAAATTTGGTAGATTAAAAGGATTGCGAGGTAGGGTATTGTTTTTGGCAGTAATCCTAGCAGTAGAAGGAATTATGCTAACAACCTTTTCGAGTGTAACGAGTTTTACAGTAGCAATTGTTTTCTTAATAGGCTTTAGTCTCTCGGTACAAATGGCAGAGGGCGCTACATTTTCAGTAGTTCCTTTTATTAATAAAAAGGCGATGGGATCCATTAGTGGTATTGTGGGTGCAGGTGGTAATGTTGGAGCGTTTTTGGCAGCAATATTGCTAAAATCAAAATCAGCTTTTGCAGAAAAAGCAGCTATTGCAGCCAATGAAGGCGCTACACAAGAAGTAATAGATGCCGCCCAAGCAGCAGCTTCCTCTTCGGCAGTATCCGGTGGATATATGCTTATAGGAATTGTCGTAGTTATCACATCATTAATATCATTGGCTATTAAATTTTCTGTAGAGGATGAGCGTGCCGTAAAAGAAGAAATGTTAGGAAGTAAAGCTTCCTTGACCTAATTAATTACTTATTTTGATTAGGTAGTGCTTTTGAAACTATATTTCTTACTGCAATGAGATGATCATAGTTATCAATTTGTAACAAGAATATGAATATATGCTATCTCAATATCGAGGCAGTATTACTAAAGATAGATTTTAATTTTTTTTGTTAGAAAAGCCCTTTGAAGGAAAATCTCCTTTATAGGGCTTTTCATTTTATGATCTCGAAAAGTTTTGAAGAGTTACACCATTTAAAAGATCACTCCGAACTTATTAGGGGCTAAACTATAGTCTATGACTTATTTTTTAAGCCGTAAACAATATATGTATTTGGTAATTTGATCATCAGTAAGTAGATGAAAACTTTTCCCATAGTACAAACTGATCTGACATAAGGCATTTAACACCAATTTAGGTATATAATACTAATTTATCTTTATAATGCCGTATATATTACGTATATTGCATTATGGGAAAAAAGGCATTTTTGGATATCAAGGAATCAATTTTA
>CANLMN010000043.1 GCA_947492105.1 uncultured Aquimarina sp.
TATTGTTCGATGATGTTTCCAGCATTTATGGTATCTACAATTTCCTGAATTTTGGCAGTAGTATCTACATCCGTTGCCATAAGAGCATCTATAGCTGCATTGACCTCAGCAAGATTAGCTGCATCTACACCAGTTACTCCAGCATTTGCGTAATCTGTTATTGCAGGCACTGTGTTGGTGTTATCCTCGGCATATTGCTCGATGATGTTTCCAGCATTTATGGTATCTACAATTTCCTGAATTTTGGCAGTAGTGTCTACATCCGTAGCAACAAGAGCATCTATAGCCGCATTGACCTCAGCCAGATTAGCTGCATCTACACCAGTTACTCCAGCATTTGCGTAGTCTGTTATTGCTGGTACTGTGTTGGTGTTATCCTCGGCATATTGTTCGATAATTTGATTAGTAGATAATAGTGTGATAGTAGTATCATAAAAAGGCTGTGCTGGTAGTGCCAAAGGATCGTAAATGGCAGCTTCTATTGCATCATTAAGAGAGGCATAGGTAAGGGTCATGCTTTGGGTGGTATTGAGAACAGTTGTTGGAGTAATTTCGATGGTGTTTCCTACAATTGCAATAGTAGCAATGGCTATGGAAACTCCATTGTTTTGGAGGTCGAATGAATTTGCGGTGACTGTAGAAGATAGAGATATCGCTGGAGTACTGTCATCTGTAAAAGGTACGGTTAGTTTGTTATTCGCCATGTCGTATACGAGCCCAGAGGTATTTAGTATGGGGCCATATCCATCAGCACCATTATAGAATTCCTTATCAATGGCGGCGTACCAACGTGCGGCAAAACTGGCCATATCCGCATCAGATTTAAAATGGAGTGTATCTCCTCCTTCATCAGCTAAATTAATATCGTAAGTTGCCGGTCCAAGTACTGCATTCGTATTTGCGTTTATCGTAGCAATTTGTGCTGCTCTAATAGCATCATTACCCGTCTTATTCGAGTGACCAATTTGGCCTACCATGGTTTTGGTACCTACAAAATCAGATTCGATGGTATTTACAATAGTTCCCAGTCTTGTTTCATAAGTAGCTTGTGTAACATTAGCGCCAGAATCGGATTCTCCTTGAAAAAAGAGTACACCTTTAACAACTCCTCCTACTGCTGTAATCCTACGGTTCATAGACCCGTAGAGTGTGGAGGTGTTGGAGTGGTTGGAGCCTGGTTGCCATTGTGCAGTACTGGTACCTCCTTTTGCTGTAGGGACAAATGCTACGGGTATACCATGATTAGCCATTATACTTGTGGCTACAATTGGCCAAGGACTTCCTTTTGCAATACCATCACTACTTACACCATCTACTTGTCCTGAATTACTATCTGTGGCATCTGCTAATTCTTTCCAATTATCATCGTTTCCAAATAGTCCAGCTTTTAATGTAGGGTGGCTATAGGAGTTGAGTGTGTTTCCTCGTCCGGAAGCATTGCTTTGACCAGAAATAATGAAAATATCCCCTACACCTACATTAGCTACAGAACTGCTAATTCCTGTATCATTAACAAAACGAACGAGTAGCATACCTTGTCCTGCAGCTTGAGCAGAAAGAGTACCTGAATAGGTTCCCCCGGTTGGGCTTGCATCTATCGTTGCATAGGGTCCTCCGTTAAAGCTAGCTTCTATAGCTGTTGGTGAGCCTGTATATGTTCCTGAGACGACAATATCTGCTTGATTAGCGTTATTTCGTTGAAAAACTTGATATTCGCTTACATTATTAAGGGCAATTGCATCAGTAGGAGCCCCATCATTGTTAACAAAAGTTACATCATCGATGGCATTTCCGGTAGTCGAACCAGAATAACCTCTGGTATATTGAGTCGTACCTGCCGCTGTATAATCGGTGTTAGTGAGTGTTCTTATGAGTGTAAAATTAGTGCCGTCATCGGAATACTCAAAGGTTAATGTAGTACCCGCTACTGTAGCTCTATACCAACGTGGTGTATTAGCTCCTGATGCTGCTAAATTATCAGTGCTTAGTAGTGTATAGGAACTGGCATTAGAAGTATAAATCCGAACATGACCCGCAGAGGGGCTTGCTTGAAATAAATATCCTCTTGCTATTCCTGAGGCTATGGAGTTAGTGCCATTACCTCTTAGTGTAAAACCACTACGTCCAGCAGTACTGTATGTTTCTTTCCATGTAACAGCATAGTCAGCAGCAGCTGCAAAAAGATCCATGTTAAAAGCGGCTGTATTGCCACTAGCCGCAGTAGTAGATTGCATCGCTTTTCCTGTAACTGTGGTGATGGTACCATTTGCTGCGGTGATATTTGCTGGAGCAACTCCGACGACATCTGCTTCAAAATCATAGATAATGGAAGTGGTTGGTGAATTGACCGTGTTGACCATAGTCTGTACTTCTGCTGCTGTAGTTGGAGTGCTGAAACTACTAGGATTGGCGTCAATGTAGTCTTGATATGCTGTTTCGTTAGCGGCTATCAAACCTGTGATCATAGGTGTTATGGTGGCTAACTGGTCTACTGTGACTACCGAGTTTACAGTGTCTGGACTATCAGCTTGTAAGCTAATTTGTTCTAGAACTGTAAGATCATTATTGATAAACAGTACATCGTCAAAAGAAGCTCCTGCTACTGAACTTCCATATCCTCTGGTAAATTGGGTGGTGCCTGCTTCTGTGTAATCGCTATTGGTTAGTGTTCTAATAAGCATAAAATTGATGCCATCATCGGAGTATTCAAATGTTAATGTAGTACCTGCTACTGTAGCTCTATACCAACGTGGTGTATTAGCTCCTGATGCTGCTAAATTATCAGTGCTTAGTAGTGTATAGGAACTGGCATTAGAAGTGTAAATCCGAACATGACCCGCAGAGGGGCTTGCCTGAAATAAATATCCTCTTACTATTCCTGAGGCTATGGAGTTAGTGCCATTACCTCTTAGTGTAAAACCACTGCGTCCAGCAGTAGTATAGCTTTCTTTCCAAACAACAGAGTAATCTTTTGCTGCAGCAAAAAGATCCATGTTAAAAGCAGCAGTGTTGCCGCTGGATACAGCCGTAGGCTGCATTGCTTTTCCTGTAACAGTGGTGATAGTACCATTTGCTTCGGTAATATTTGTGGGTGTAAGCCCTACCGTATCAGTTTCAAAATCATATATGTCAGAAATAGGTGTATAAACTACATCATCAACAAAACTTCCTGAGATGGGGTCACCATATCCTCTGGTAAATTGTGTGGTGCCTGCCTCTGTATAGCTAGTGTCGACCAGTGTTCTAATCAGTGTAAAGTTTGTGCCATCGTCTGAGTATTCAAAAGTGAGTGTGAATCCATTTACTGTAGCTCTATACCAACGAGGGGTGTCCGGTCCCGAGGGTGTTAAGTTGTCTGTGCTTAATCGTGTATAACTGCTAGCATCAGAGGTGTAAATACGGGCATGCCCCTTGGCCGGACTTGCCTGAAATAGATAACCTCTTACCAAACCTGTGGCCATGGAGTTAGCACTATTGCCACGAAGTGTAAAACCACTGCGCCCTGCAGTGGTATAGGTTTCTTTCCACGTTACAGAATAGTTCAAAGTAGCCGGAAAATTGTCCATGTCAAAAGCTGCTGTGTTGGCACTGCCTACTGTAAGGGGTTGCATCGCTTTTCCTTCTGTACTGTGATCGGCAGTAGTAATGGTGCCATTAACTGCAGTAACTTTTAGAGGAGCAACTCCGACAACATCTGTTTCAAAATCGTAAGGGATTGTTTGTCCTAAAGCATTTGAGGTGCCAAAAAGCAAGAGCAAACCAATAACCGCTTTTATAAATGTAATACTAATGTTTAGGTTTGCAAAGGACCTCGTACCTCTTGGTGTAGTTTTTGTAAATCGTAGATTCATAATTTTTTTTGGTATGAATTGTTTTTAAAGTAATGGATATTTTTTGACCACCTTGTTTTATAATGATACAAGATAATTTGGCTCAAAGGGAACTCTATGTGGCGTCACATAGTAGTATTTTTGTTATAAAATAGTGTCGAATTTGTTCTCGTTTCTCATTTCCCAGCTATGCATATGATAGATTTTGTGAAAAATGTCCGGATGCGGATTTTTGTCTCACGTTTTTTTAATTTAATAAGATTATTTTGTTTTCAAATAATTGATGAGGAGGGAATTACTGCGGCTAAGTTACAGAAAAGAATATAATATTTGTTACGCTATAACTTCAGTAGTTTTACGGCAAAAAAGCAACGTTGTGTAGGTAGGAGTTTCTGTGATTTTTGAACTCATTTTGACTTTTTGTTTTTGTCAGAAAATGAGATAGAATTTGACCAGACAAGGCATTCTTCAAAACTCATGGCAGCACTACAGATGAGAAAAGTAACGAAATATGAGTGAGTTTGATCCATTTTTTAGGGAAAATGAAAAGTCAAGATAAGTTTTTTAGAAGAATATTTTAAAAAAGAAGGTCGGGGCTTTCTTGCCTTAAAATTAAAAAATGTAAAAGGTTCCCAATGAAAATATAGTCATACCTATATACTTTAAAAAAATCCAGTACTCATAATTTTATATTCTTTTGTGAAAGATGATTTTTGAAAATCTAAACGAATAGCGACTAATTTGTAGTCATTAACTCAATCAGACGAGGCACTTGGGAGTTATATCAAATTAACTACATAATGTGGCATACAGACATGTACTTTTTTCTATCTAAAATATTTTGTCCATTATATTCCCTCATTAGGGTTACGAAATATAATTAGGATGTTTGTGGACAAAAAAACAACGTGTTTACAAATAAGATATTCTACCATTTTAAAAAAATATTAGATGCTAATAATTAGCTTCTTTTTCTACTGTTTTTTCAGTTTAAATCAAACTGTAACCATGGCTATGTTCAAATTTTATAGTTCAAACGAGCGAAAAACAGTTCAATTATTTTGGCTTACAATAGCATTTTAACTGGTATTATGTGTTCAAATTGGTGAAATAACAAAAGCAAAGTACCACACAATAATAAGGGAAAGAGGTCTCATTTTGCATTCTTGGAGTGTTGCGAGAACTCTTTCCTCTATATTGTTCTTTTTCTAAAATTGTAGTTCATTTTATCTCTTGAACAACAAGGGGTTTGTAGAAAAGAAATGCGCAATTGTTACGTATTTCATGTCATCTCTAAATCAAAGATGTTTTAGGTTCATTTTTTACCGATATCATAATTTTTTTAAACTATTAAACTACGACGCGTCAATAAGTAAAATAGTTGCTTCTTTGATGGCGGCATTAAGATAGAGTTGGATGACAATGGGTTCTTTGTCAGTAGTATTGGAGTCATTGATAATATTCTTGATATCACCAGACAAAAATTCTAAGGCATTTTTGACATTTGACAAGGCTTCGATCCCCAAACTAAAATTTTCTTGTAATGCATTGATACTTTCTTGGAATTGTTTCAAGGAGTTCATTTGATTTCTAATTTCCATAATTTTCTTTTTTGCATTTGTAGCCTTTGCGTTCCATTTGACAAAAAGTGCAGTAGCTGTTGCTAGCCCTGACAAGCCAAATGGACCCAATGCCAAAAAATAAAATCGTTCTTTTTTGAATTTACTCGCTTTATTTTTAGCTTTTTGTTCATCTACTATAAGTTGAGCATTATGGTTTTGGAGCTCTCTCCTTACATTTTGGAGCTCTTGTGAGAATTTCAATAGACTCGTTTTTACCACAAGGTTGTATTCTAGTGCCGATTCTAGCTTTGTTTTTGATAAAACAGCAATATTATGGGCGCTATTGATGAGTGCCGAAGCTTCGGCCCCTTGTTCTTTTATAAGTATTGAAGCATTTTGCAATTCCTTAAGAATTTTGGCAGAATCTTTTAGCAGGTCACTTTGTACTTCTCCTATTAAGATGCTGTTTTTTTTTATCAATTCTACGGCCTGATTTCTGATTTTAGAAGCTTTGTTTGGAAGGCCGATCATGTCGATCAAATAGTTTTTACTAACGATTATGTTTTGTATCGTTTGGGATAAATATCCGGTTGTCATAGTTTTGGTTTTAGGTCAAAAAAGCAGCCAATACAATGATTTCTGTGCCAGTTTAGTGTCGAAATCATGCGGTGCTATTTTTGAATTATTTACACCAATTCAGGCATATAAATTCGTGTTAATGAAATTGTTGTTTTTTTATGTAAAACACCGTGATGCTATTGCATAGCCTTAGCTATGAGATATATGAACAAGGCATTTAGATAGAAAAAGAACAAGTCAATATGCGACAGTATATAGCTAATTTGGTATTAGCTATTTTTTTGATTTATTACACGGCTCTCAGGTGACTTAGGATTGTTTCTCCTTCAGGTATGGGAACTGTTATAATTCCAGACATCTGTTGTTTTATCGTATTGATTGTATGGAGTAAATCAATGATTTCATTATTTGCTTCTTTCAAAAAGAGTGTTCGGGCATTATCGGTGCTTAAAATACCATTCGTTAGATCATCAATTAATCCCTCTAAATTAGTCGTTAAGTTTTTCCAAGAAGTTGACATTTCTTTACTTGCTGTAGCAGCAGTTTCTGCTTGATTCGATAAGGTATGAAATGCAGAATCAACTCCTGCTAATAAATTTACTTCTGCTCTGAGTTTTGAACTTTGTTGAAACAAATCTGTTTTTTCTTGATACAGATTAATGAGTGTAGAAGTCGAAATAGCTAAGCCAGTAACTCCACCCAATACCATACTTACACCAGCGATTACGATAGGTGTGCTAGTACCAGCTGTTACAAAACTAGAAATAGAACCTACTGCAATTATGAAAACTCCTCCTACAATTCCCATCCCTTCTAATGCGACTGCTGCTATTTGTCCTTTTATACTCCTATCAATTTCTTTCAAGGAATTTTTTATAGCTTCTAGCTCTCCATTATCACCTTCTACTGCCTCATTAGCCTGTTCTGCAATCAAAGCAAAAGCAGCGGAGTCCGCATTCAGGTTATCACGTAACTCTTCTAATTCTTGAATGATAACTTCACTATTTTTTAAGTTATCTTCTGATACATTTTTGATGGCAGAGAGTACCTCAATCCATTGGTCAACTGTAGCTCCTTCGGGTAGGGTGGTAGGTACAGTTCTGTATACCGTAAAATAATTATTGAGTGCGGATAGTGACTTTATGATTTGATGATTAATATCATTTAGGTAGGTGTTGGCATGTTTTTTTGCCTTTTGAAGGCTGTTGTTGATTTGTTTTTGGAAATCACTTAAATCTGGTGCCGAAGAAAAATCAATATCAGGTTGTTGTAATACAGAATTACAATAGGTTTGTAGAATCAAACCATTAGCAGTCAATTTTTTTTGCGAGACTTCAATAGTCTTAATATTTGATAATTTCATTATATCTTTTTTTTGAGTTAGGTATGAAACAGGTTCATCAACGTTAAATCGATAGGAGGCGGGGATTTGTGTCTATTTAACGTTGAAACCCTGCTTTGATCATTAGCGATATGAGTCAAAAGTGAAAGGTGTGTTGTTATTAAGCTGCACTTAGAGTTAGTTCGTCTATGTAATCAACGATACTCTTATCATTAGTGTTGTTTACTTCTACACCAGCCATCTGTTGTTTGATAATGTCAACATCTTGCAGAATTGTCGGGATAGTTTGATTAGCTGCTGTCAAAAACAACTCTCTGATTACGTCTGTACTCATAATTCCACTCTTCAAGTTATTGGATAAAGTGTCCAAATCACTACTTAATGAAACCCAAGCATTTTTCATTTGTGTCGTTGCAGACATAGCCTGTGCAGCTTGATTTCCTAACTGAGAATAAGCACCACTTATTCCTGTAACCAAGGATACTTCACTATTCAAAGTAGACCGTTGTTTTAATAGGTCTGCCTTTTGTTGGTATAGGTTTTTTAAAGTAATTGCACTAGCTACGGATCCGGCAACACCAGCAGATGTAATGGCAAGACCACCAGCCACTAATTTGAGTGAAGTACCAGCAGTAACAAAGCTAGCTATCGATCCTACTGCGATTAAAAACACTCCACCCGCTATCGCTAAGCCACTGAAAACGGTTCCGGCAATAACTCCAGAAATTTGTGTGTCAATGGTACTTAAGTCATTGGATATGGATGCTAGAACACCTTCGTTTCCATTCACAACTGCATTTAGATCCGAAACTGTTTTAGAAAAAAAGCCAACATCCGCACCTATATTGGTGTTAAGATTTCCTAAATCAATTACAATCAAGTTACTTGCATTGATATATGTGTCTGTTTGCGATTTCATAGTTTCCAAAATACTAACCCATTGCTCTGTGGTGGCGTTTGGAGGAAGTACTACGGGCACAGCAGAGTATAAATTATAGTAATTTGAAATATTAGAGATATTACTAATGATGTTATTTTGTATTCCATTTAAGTAGGTGTTGGAATGGTCTTTTGCAGTTTGTAAACCCTGATTGATGTTAATTTGGTTTTGTGCCAAATTAGAGAAACCTGAAAAATCTACAAAAGGCTGTTGTAATATACTGTTACAATATCCCTGTAGGACGAGCCCTTGAGATACTTGTTCTTTTGCAGCAGCCATTGTCGTATCTGAAAAATTGATATTCATCTTTTCTAAATTTTAGTTTATTATTCGTTTTAAAATTATAGTGTAGGTTATATCCGGATTAAACCTGTTTTTTGAAAAAAAAGTAACTAGTTACAATGTTGGTACAAATCTCATCATAAGACTCTTATATAACTATAACAGATCGGTCAAATGCAATCATTTTTGCGACAGTACATTTTGAGAAATACAAATATCCCGACATTATTTATAGCTATATAAATGCAAATGAAGGCTAATGTAACAGAGTGTATTACACCTATTTCGATATCAGATGCTGGTGGTAGCGATGAAAATTAGATGCGATCATAGTTGTTGTTTCAATTTTTAATAAAAAAAGTAGAAAGACTAGTAGCGTATGAATCTGTAAGTATTGGAATCAGACTATTTTTTACTACAAAATTAAATCGCAGCCACAGCTATGCTTAAAATTTATAGTTCAAACTAGCGAAAAATAGTTCAAATTATTTTAGCCGACAATTACATTTTAACTGGTATTATCTTTAAAAACAGTATGAATTTTAGAAAGGCGACATCAAGATTGTGAATAATGTATCATTATCAATGTAGCTATATAAATTCATATCAATGATACTGTTATTTTTTTATGTAAAAACATCGTGATTCTATTGCATGGCCGTAGTTACGGTTTATTTTTGTGCTGAAGCTGAGGCGAAAAAAGAAAATTTTATCCCAGTAAATTCAAAGGATAAATGATATTAGACCGATGAGTGAATAAAATTCTTTTTACCTTTTTTTTGTCAGATCCGATGGTTTTATTGCAAATTCTTTTTTGAAGCACTTGGAAAAATAGGACGGATTAGAGAATCCTGTTTTAAAAGCAATTTCGGCAACAGTATTTTGTTGATTCAGGAGTAATTCTTTGGCGTGATGTAAGCGTATGGTAGAAATTAACTTGTTAGGAGATTTATTGGTAATTGCTTTGAGTCTACGTTGTAATTGTCGTTCACTTATACCTATTTCTTTGCAAAGGGTTTCTACTCCATAATATTCATCACTCATATGGGTATTAATATTTTGGAATATTTTTTCTAAGAAAGAATCGTTTTGAGATGACCAGGTATGATTGAGGGCAGTAGTTGGGATATTTTTTAGTCTTTTGGTAATTGTAAATAATAAGGTAGATTCGCCAGATTCGGACTTAAAAATTGTTTTATTTGGAATGAAATTCACTTCAGCTCCGATGAGTAAATTTTTCACGGTTTGTGTCAACAGTATTTGATTTGGCACAGGTTCCTGAAATACTAGTTTAGCAAAATCTTTAATTTCTTTATTTATAGGATTCTCTACCAGACATTCTTTAATAAGAATGCCAATAGTCAATGGCGTATTCAAGCTTTCCATAGCATCGACCAAGGTTGTACTACAGTGAACCGCTTTGCTAGGTCCTTCAAAAATAGCGTTGAATGTTAATTTGTCATAATGGACTATAGAACCTCTATGTTCCTCGACATGCTGTCTGATGAGTTTGTGATGTTTTGGGATGTTTGTTTCTGAAGAAAGGATCCGTCCCACCACTATGGTAAAGAGTTGCCTTTTATAGACTAATTTCGGTCTTGTATTCAAAATAAAAGTCTTCATTTCTTCCAAAACCTCATAAGTATTGCCAGTCCAAAAGAGGTGGTCACTACCTTCGAGTTCCACGAATTTTGCATTTTGAATACGTTGGGCTATAAATCGGCCTTCTTCAATTTTTACGTCAATATCGTGGGTGCGCTGTAGTATGAGGGTGGGAACTTTTATAGAATCTAAGATGTTAATGATGTCTACTTGCGTATTCATTTTTGTGAGCATCAAAGCTGCATTAGGACTAGCTCCAGAGCGAAAATAACTGGCTAGCCATTCCATAAATACACTATCATTAGCTTTGGAAGGAGCAAGTGATTCCAGATTCATATCGCCACTTCCCCAACTTTTTTCGATCATGTCATATACCACCTGTCGTTCCTCATTTGTCGGAGCCCATGGATAATCAGGAGCATATATTCGTTTGGCAAATATCCCAAAAGCGATCAAGGAGATTGTTCGATTGGGATAGGTTGCGGCAAACAACGCCGAAACAGATCCTCCTTCAGAATGTCCAAATAGCGCAGCTTTTAGCGAACCGACAGCGTCCATAACAGCTCTAATATCATCCATTCGTTCTTCTAAGGAAGGTAATGCTGCCACACGATCAGATAGTCCTGTTCCACGCTTATCAAATAGAATAACGCGTGCTATTTTTCCTAATTGTTTTAGGAAATTCACTAATTCGGGACAGGCCCACATATAGTCAATATTAGAGACCCATCCAGGAATATAAACCAAATCAATAGTGCCAGAACCAAAAACCTGATAGGCTATATTAATTTGACCGCTTTTGGTGTACTTAGTTACAGGTTTCATAAAAATGCTTTTTTTTAAAAATCCAATTATGCTATAGGGTGATTTTACTATTCACTAGTCAAAAAAAAATACTGCTTTTGACTTTGATCATGTGGATTTTGAAATCATGATATTTCTCCAAAAAAGTTGAAACCACTGCAGAACGTTATTTTCTGTTTTATGACCAATAATTACCAAAAACACATTATTGGATTCTGTAGAGCACATCATTTTGAAAGCAGTTATAGGCTCGTTAAACAGATTTTTTCCTGAATAAAGGATGTTCACATAGAGATTTAACTAGATTGTTTTTATGTTTTTATCTTGATTTTTGAAAAAAACACTCAATTTTAGAAAAATGTCTTCAAAGACCAACAGGCTTCAAAAAATGATTGCAGATAAATGGAGTCATTATTACAAGATTATTTTTTTGACACAAACCTTCAACAAATGTTAAAACGTCTAAAATACTAGTATATTTTTTGGCATAATTTTTCAGCACTTATTTTATCATAAATTTAACATTTTAACGCGGTCAAAGATAGTTAGATTTCGATGTTGTTATTTAAACGCCTTTTCGTAAAAAAAAAATATTTAATGAAAAAAAATTTTTAATATATTGTTTTTGAGTTGTTTAATGTGTTTTGGTGCTAGGATAGCTGTTTTTGATAATGATGTCGCGTAGAAGGGTGTAAGAAAAGAGAATAGAAAATAGTGAGGTCAAGTAGACAAGCATATTTTGATACGAATTAGAAAAAAAAGAACGATTATGTTATCTCAAAAGTTAAAGCAGTGTTAGGTTGATGTTAAAAAAAAAGCTCACATGGCGTGAGCTTTTTTGGACAAAAATAATATTTGGAGGGTGATCTATCGGTTGGTTACAATAGTTTGGGTTTTTATAATATGTTTTGCAAGAATCATAACTTCATTACGGTGCTCGCACTATTTTTTCTTCTTAGTAGTTCTGTATTTGTATTAGCCTCTTGGTTTATACTGTAGTAAATATACGGTAAAACCGTAAATAAATCAAAACAATACTGTTAAATAATTTAGCATATACGACAAAAGGCTTTTTTTTGTCGATGAAAAGCATATTTTTTGTTCCTGTACAGAAGTTACTTGCTACAATTCTCGAAGTAAACCATAAATTGAAAAAAAAATACTAAAAAACTTATCACAAAGTGTAACGAATTTAATGTTGTCGTTGTCTTTAACAAAAACGCAATCAAATGGTAGAAAAAATAAAGAGTACACAGTGTGTCATGTTTTTAATAGTGGTAATACTTCTTAATTTTGGAGTTGTTCAAGGGCAAATTAAAACTTTTGAAGTAGGAAGTTTTGATAAAATCATAGTAAGCCCGCATATAAGTGCCACTTTTCGGAAGGGAGATACTGAATCTATAACAGTCAAAAATATCAATATACCCATAGAAAAATTCAAAACAGAACTAGAGGGTACGACACTTAGGGTTTTTCTAGAGGGCGCGAGAATATTTCCCAAATCAGAAAAGGAACAACAGAAGAATTGGAAAAATAGCCATTCTGTATATGATGGTACGGTAGCAAATATTGAAATTACTTATAAAAATTTGCAAAAACTTTCAGTGAGAGGCGATGAAACTTTTGTTAGTGAAGGCGTGCTCAAGGCAGAACAGTTTTTATTAAGTGTATATGGAGCATCTCGGATATATTTTGACAGCGTGGCTATAAAAAAAATGAAAGCTACAGTTTATGGAGAAAGCTATCTTAAAATTAAAAAAGGGCGCATCGATGAACATAAAATTGTAGCTTACGGAGAATGTAAGGTACATGCCCTGAATATAAGGAATAAAGAAGCAAAGGTGATTTGTTATGGAGAAGGGAGTTTTCAGCTAAATGTAGAAGAAACTCTGAAGGTGACTGCTTATGGAGAAGCTACAGTAGCATACAAAGGAGACCCCGAAATACGTAAAGGTGTTGTAATAGGTGAAGCGACTATAGAAAAGATTCGGTAGTACGATAAAGAACTGAAACGATAAGAAATATGGAGTATTGTTATTTTTTTGTTAAAAAAATAATAGATTTTGGTTTTTTTTAGTTTATTTGCAGGATTATACACTACCTAGTAGTATAGTTTAATCAGCTATTATGTTATACAAGGTATTGTTTTTAACAAAATTATTCAATCAAAAAATCAAAACAATGAAAAATCTACTGCTTTGTATGCTCATGTTATGGTATATAACAACAAATGCAAACAACAACCCTGATGTTGATCCCGTAGGAACCATCAGTGGAACAGTAATCGATCAAAAATCCAAAATACCATTGCCTTATGTGACGATAGTTGTCAAAGATCCAACTGGAAAGGTACTTACAGGAGGGATTACCAACGAATCAGGTGTATTCGAAATAACAGACATCGCTTTAGGAAAAAAAATGATTACCATTCAATATATCGGATACAAAGCATATAATTCGACTATTGAGATTTCAAAAAAGAATAGAAAGGTTAGTTTGGGTAAGATCGGATTAGAAGAAGATACTACCGCCCTTAATGAGGTGACTGTTGTTGCAGAACGTTCGACAATAGAGCAAAAAGTTGATCGAAAGGTTATTACCATCGGAAAAGATTTGACAACTGCTGCACCAACTGCTTCAGAAATTATGATTAACCTACCTTCTGTCAATATGGATCAGCAAACGGGTGATATTTCATTGCGCGGAAATCAGAATGTTCGAGTTATGGTTGATGGAAAATTGACAAATGTTCCTGTAGCGCAGTTGCTCAAGCAGATTCCATCTACTTCTATCAAACAGATCGAATTGATTACCAATCCTTCTGCCAAATACAATCCCGAAGGAATGAGCGGGATCATCAATATTGTACTGCACAAAAATGCAAATCAAGGTTTTAATGGTAACGTAAATTTTGGGTATACTTATGAAATCAATTCCAAATATAATTTTGGTGCTAATATGAATTATCGCAAAGGAAAACTCAATGTGTATGGCAATTGGGGAGGTAATTATTCCCAAAATCAAAATGTAGGAGAGATTTTTCGCCCAGATGATTTGATTAACCAAGATTTTTTGTTCTTAGAAGAACGCAACTCGAACTTAATCAAGGTTGGAGTTGATTTTTATCTCAATGAAAAGCATACACTATCTGTTTTTACGAATCAAAATATTTTTGATGGTAGTAACAGGAGTACTACAGGAATAATGTATGCAAGAACACCAAATTTGAATCAGACACAGCTTTTTAATAATTCTATTGATAATTTATCTTCGCAATATAATTTTGATTATAAAATGGATTTCGAAAAAGAAGGACATGCTATTGAGTTAGAAGTAGATTACAATCAGTTTGATAAGGAAGAAGTTGCATTCTTTGATTTTTTAGGAGGCGATGTTATAGCTGATTATAATGACTTTGTGGAGACAGACCGTACAAGAACTACAATTAATTTGGATTATGAAAATCCCTTGTCTGATAGGACAAAACTAGAATTGGGTGCAGAGGCAAGACTCTTTGAGAGTATCATAGACTATAATTCTACCGGAACTACTTTTACAGCCTCTGGAGATGTTATTCCAACGCCAAGCACAGAGTTTGATTATAATCGAGATGTCTATTCTGTTTATGCGACTTTTTCTCAGAAGTTTGAAAAATGGTCGATGCAACTAGGTTTACGAGGAGAGTTGGTAGAAGTACAGGCAGATACGAATGCTGTTGGTGCTTTTACGAATGATTACATACAACTTTATCCAACGACCTTTGTGACGTATAATCCATCAGAAAAAAATCAATATCAAATAAGTTATAGTCGTCGCGTAGATCGGCCAGGCATCGGTCAGGTCAATCCGATACGTGAGTGGAGTACACCATTGATCTCTTCTTTTGGAAATACACAGTTAGAACCACAGTTTACCAATTCATTAGAGTTGAATTATACGCGAAAATTAAAGAAAGGAAATGTAACTACTGGAGTGTTTTATCGCGCTATTAATGAAGAGATTAATCGTGCTTTGTTCGTAGACCGCATCGATCTTTCTAAAGTAATTTTGACACATGATAATTTTGACGATACCAGTGCATATGGATTTGAGGTGTCAGGGAATTATAAATTGATGAATTGGTGGAGTCTTAATGCTAGTTTTGACGTGTTTTCGCAAAAACAGAAAGGGATTTCAGAGAGCTTGAATACTCAAGGAGCTACTCCACCTACACCAGCAGATATTGTTAGGACAGATATTGAGGTACAAAATACTGCTTGGAATTTTAAGATGAACAATAACTTTAAAGTAACAAAAAAACTAACCTTTAATCTCTTTGCTTTTTACAGAGGAGCAAATAAGGGATTGCAGTTTGATGTAGAGCCAATGTCTTTTGTGAATATTGGAGGACGCTATAATTTTGCAAAGGACAGAGCAACTATAAGTGTGAATTATAACGATATTTTTGATACTATGAAATTTGCTTTTGAAGGGACACAACCCTATGCTCAGGATGGAGAGTTTAACTGGGAAAGTAACACCATTTTTGTTGGATTGTCTTATCGTTTTGGGGGGACCAAGTATCGGGCAAAATCTCGAAAAAAGAGGGATGGAAATGAGAAATCTGGCGGGGGCGTATTCTAGAATGTTTTTATAATGTTTTGATAGGTATATAGCTTGTCTTGACTCTTTTTTGCCGAGGGGATGGAATAGGAGTGATTTTTGTTCATTTTTCCAAAGTATCGAAAAGTCGAGATGAGCTCAATTTATTTTTGTTTCGGACTTGAGGACATCTGTCTTTTTTGAATAGAATTAGATAGAGTTTATTCATTATTGTGGTCTTGGTTATTTGTTAGATATTCATAATAAACGAGTTATGATTTTGTGAAAATACTGATCTGCAAATTGTAGATTTAGATCAAAAATAAAGAGGAACTAAAGAATCAAAATTCTTAAAAGATCAAATGGATTTTCTATTGCATAAAGTCGGTTTAAGAGCTATCTTCGTACATTGAATGAAGACCGTTGAGCAAATAAAAGCCCCCATCCATGGGGAGATGGAACTTTTTGAAGAAAAGTTTTCCCAGTTCATGACTTCAAAAGTGGCGCTTCTCAATCGGATTACCCATTTTATTGTAAATCGCAAAGGGAAGCAGATGCGTCCCATGTTTGTGTTTCTTACCGCCAAGATGATTTCTGATGGCGTGGTTAATGAACGTACGTATCGTGGAGCGGCCGTAATAGAGCTTATTCATACGGCCACATTGGTACATGATGATGTCGTCGATGATTCTAATCAACGTCGCGGTTTTTTCTCTGTTAATGCTTTATGGAAAAATAAAATAGCTGTTTTGGTAGGAGATTTTCTGCTTTCCAAAGGGTTGTTACTATCCATAGATAATGGAGATTTTGATTTGCTAAAAATTATCTCCGTTGCTGTTCGAGAAATGAGTGAGGGAGAATTATTGCAAATAGAAAAAGCAAGAAGTCTCGATATTACAGAATCGATTTATTATGAAATCATACGTCAAAAAACAGCTACATTAATTGCTGCATGTTGTAGTTTGGGAGCCTGTGCAGTGGCACCTGATACAGCGCATGTAGAGCGTATGCGTAGATTTGGCGAACTCATTGGTATGGCATTTCAGATCAAGGACGATCTTTTTGATTATGGAGATTCGGCCATAGGCAAACCTACTGGGATAGATATCAAAGAACAAAAAATGACCTTACCATTGATTCATGTATTGAACAAAGCGGCCAAAAAAGATCGAAGATGGCTTATCAATTCTATAAAAAACCATAATAAGGATAAGAAAAGAGTTGCTCAGGTAATTGCCTATGTCAAAGAGCACAACGGTTTGGAGTATGCTATTAATAAAATGAATGTGTTTAAGATAGAGGCATTAGCTATTTTGGAACCCTACAAAGATTCTGAATATAAAAATTCTCTAGAGCTTATGGTGAACTACGTTATTGATAGAAAAAAATAGTTTCTAATATAGTTCCCCAAATTGGAAGCTCCTTCACTTTTACATAACGATTAGAAAGTTTAGAATTCGTTGTAGAACCCTCGATATGGAACCCCAAAATCTATTATAATTTTATGATTGTTAAGTGTTTGTGCCAATTATGCTAGCACCAAAAGCGCAGTAAAACAAATAGGAATAATATTTATAAGTTTCTTAGAGACAAGTTGAAACTCCCTATCAACGTTGCCAAGAGCGGCATCCGTAGACTTGTAAATGGGACATGGATTTGTGTCAATCTACAAGAAAGGTACAAAAGGACAATATCAACTTGTTGTAGCTAAGGGGAGTTGGGCAAAGTTTAAACGTAATCTAAAAAGTATTACCAAGAAAACCAAACCAATGTCATTCTCAGAAAGACTCGAAAAGTTGAATCAAATTTGTAGGGGATGGATGAATAATTATCGATTAACAAAGATCTACGCCAAAATTAAAAAGTTGGATGAATGGCTGCGTAATCGGTTGCGATATTGTATTTGGCATGATTGGAAAAAGCTTGAAAGGAAACGTAAAAACCTCATTCGACTAGGAATAGAAAGCGGACAAGCCTACGCTTGGAGTCGTACAAGAATGGGAGGCTGGGCAGTAGCCCAAAGCCCTATTCTTAAAACAACGATCACGCTTTCTAGGCTTAAACGAAAAGGATACAAACCTATGCTAGATTACATAAATAAGCTACAGACTTCAATCTGGTGAACCGCCGTATACGAGACCCGTACGTACGGTGGTGTGAGAGCCTCAACGTGGTAAATTTTACCGCGTCGGGCTACTCGATTGTGTTTTCGTTCTTTATTTTCATTTCTTTTTGTGCGTTGGCTTTGCTCTTTGCCACCGCAGGAACGAGGATGGAAATGTGCAAATAGCGTTGGTATTATTACACTTCAATCGGAACTAATGCCCTAATAGGAGTATAAATATCTACATCAACTTCAGGAGCCTCAATTGTAACAATTAGACTATATCTAATCGTAGAATCATATTTTTCAAGTTTTTTCCTCATTCGATACCAGCCAGAAACTGGGTAAACCGCGATACAATTTCTTGTTGCTAGATCTGCTCCCGAACCAATCCAAAAATCACGGTGAATTGATCCTTTATTACGGTATTGCTCTTTAATTATCCAATCTTCACCTGAAAAACCAACTTCTCCCTCTTCACGAGTATTTTTATTTACTCTTTTTTGGAACGTTTCATTATCTTCTTCAGGTTTGATTACATTAAATCGTAATCCGTGTGATTGGTAACTGAACTTATTACTATACTTTCTACTACCAGGGTTTGGTTCAATAAAATAGGAAAGTGTAATATTTAATTTCACGTCTGTTTCGCCTAGAGTTTCTTGAAGAATTTCAGTCGGCCAAGGAAGTTCAAATAAATGAATGTCATTAAACTTAATATTTCCATCCTTTCTATATGGAGTAATCTCCTTTTCTGCGATTAGAGTAAGAGAATTTTGCGCACTGTACAAGGCTTTTTTTAAGTTTGGAACACCATATCCAAAAGACCTTAGTAAATTTCTTTTTTCTTGCTTATTAAATGATTCTACACTTTTTATATTTTTCCCACCTAACATGGTTTGTGTCCAATCGGCAGAATGTATCATTAATGCTCTAATTGATTCTGTCCATAAGTTTGGGTATTCAGCCTTCAATTGTGCTGCAAAACGAGAAGCCAAAGCAGTAGCAGCACTCGTATCACTAAAGGTCTGTAACAATGTAGTACGGTAATCCTTGTGAGTAGTCAATAGTTGTAATGAATGAGGTGCAACAATATCACCTCTTTGATTAATCAAATTCCCACCCTCCATTACTAAATCAGGCTTAATAGCCCAATCATTTTCCCAAATTACGGAAGTAGAATTAGAAGGAGACATTCCTCCCTTTTCAGCTAATAGTTCAGAATCTGGAAATTCTTCGAGATCAAAAGTGTCCATTTCTGTATAAGCACCAACAGTAATAGCATTAAATGCTTGAGCAGGGTCATGAACGGATTCATAGAAATTTTTATTCAGAAAGTCATCAGGATTTTCTAGAAAAACATTTCCTCCCGAAATAAAGAATAGTTGCTTTTCTAGATTTTCATCTTCATTGCCAAATGTTATTTTGTCAATAGCAGAAGACCAAGAAGAAGGCCTACCATAGAATGCTTGATCCTTATCAGTAACTGCCATGCAATAAATTCTAGGACGAAAGGGTGCCGAAACAATAGGTGAGTTTACTGCTTCAATTGTAACAGCCCCATAGAATTCAGGGTCATGTGGGTCTGGTTTATTGATAAACTTAACGGATTCTAATTGATGATAAATTTGAATATTACTCGTTGAAGACATAGCTGTAGTAAGGTCTCCGTATAATGCTAGTCCAGCCATTCCTGTTCCATGACCACCAATTATACCACTTCCACTATCATGAGTACCCCAGTCATCTCGTTTATAGCTGAATAAGCTATTTTCAGTTATGAAATCTTTCAGCAGCGGATGTTGTCTTTGCACTCCTGCATCCAAAATGCAAATCGCTAGACTATCTTCATTTGTTTGATTTTCAATTCGGCTTTGTAATTCATTAAATGCATCTTCCTTTTCTGAGATGTTAAAAGTGGTAAAGAAATCCGCAGTTTCTTTAGGCTTTCTTAGCTCTGCTAGATTATCTAATAAATAGATTGACTCTGAAAGTTGACGCGGAGAAGCTTTCACTAATTTTATATAGTGTTCAGGAAAAACTAATTCCTGATCAGCTATTTCTGCATTTACTAAACCTAATTGAAAAATAATTTTTCCATACTCAGATGTATGATCTATACCTATTTTCTTTCTAAACCAAACTTCCCACCAAACAACTTCATCTTCACCTGGAAACGGATTTTCATTAGGCTCTGTCCAAAAGGCTTTTAATGTTGCAATTTGAATTGATTCAAGATTACTAATCAATCTGTTATGTTTTGGAGTTTCAGTTTCTGAAGAAATGTAATCATTGACCCTGCTAAGGAAATGACTAATCCCTCCTTCGGTGAGCATTACATTAATCCTAAATCTTACTTTTCCATCAATTATTTCTTCTTTTATATTTAAGAGTTCATACTTAGAAATTTTCGCATCACTATGAAAACTGTCAAATGCAGGTTTAAAGTCAAAGTCAGAGATGAATTCAACATATATGGCATCATCTCTAATTATTCCATCGGGAAGTTCAACATCCTTTAATGCCTCAAATTCTAATTTAATGTTGTTTAAATGTTCTCGAATCTTATTTCCGTGAATACCTCTTTCTCGAACTCTAATGGGAGGTTGGTTGCCTCCACTTCTTGGACTTACAAATTCGTCTGTTTGAGAATAACCTTCAATTTTTATATGTCTAAGTGGGTTTCGGTCAGCCATTTAAGATTATTGTTTTCGCTTTTCGAGTGAAGTGAGAAGTGATGTTACGGGAATTTTATTTTTACCCATAATTATCATTTCTTTTATAGCTTCTTCACAAGCTCTAACAATATCTGAGTAGCTCAGTCCAATTGCTTCTTTTGCAATTTTCTCAAGAGAAATTTTTGTTGATAAAGAAAATACAGATAGATTCTTTTTCAAAACATTTTTAATCTCTCCAATATCTGGTAATGGGTAACGAATTATATCATCAAATCTCCTGAAAAGAGCTTTATCCAATGATTCGGGGAGATTTGTTGCGGCTATTATAATGCTATTAGATTGATCCTTTTCAATATTTATTAGAAAGCTATTTAAAACTCTCTTTATTTCTCCTACATCTTGTCCTTGATCACGTTGTGAACCAATGGAATCAAATTCGTCAAATAAATAAACTCCTCTATGGTCTTCCATTGCATCGAATATCATTCTCAATTTTGCAATGGATTCGCCCATAAATTTTGACATAAGACCGTCCAGTCTAATTATGAAAACAGTAAGCCCCAATTCTCCGGCTAATGCTTGAGCTGTCATTGTTTTTCCACAACCTGGTATCCCTGTTAACAGCAGTTTCCTTTTTGGCTCAAGATTATGTTGTCGGAGAAGTTCAACTTTTCTTTGTTCTTCGATAACGCGATCTAAAGATGCTCTAACTTGTTTATCCAAAACCATATCATCGAGCTTTATCTTAGGTTGAAATACCTCAATAAGTTCGTTTAATTCTCTTTTTGGTTTAGAGATTGAAATGGTTTTAGCACCATCCAAAAATGAATTTGAACGACCCTTTTTTGCTCGTTCAATTAAATTTTTAAGCTCCTGAGCAAAAGTAGTATGTCCCTGTCTTGCTTCAGAAGCTGCAATTTGCATAGCAGTAGCAAAGAATCGAGATTCATCTCCATCCCCAAAAGATTTGATTAAACTTTTTATTTGTTCTGCTGCCGCCATTTTTATATAAAGTTACCTGTTTGGTAACATAATCTATTTACGTTCTATCTTTTGATGTTACTAATAAATCACAGATTTCGACTTTAAGAAGTTCTGCTATTTTGTATAATTCTTTTAAATGAGGTTGAGATTTATTTATACACCAGTTTGAAACTGTATGCTCATTCTTTTCAAGTTGAACAGCCAAATCTTTTTGACTAACACCCTGCCTTACCAAAACCTCTTTAATTCTGTTAAGCTTATTATCCATCGCTTCAAATGTACAAAATGTAAAGCATTTATGCACTTCTGAAAGGTTAGTTTTCATTAATGATAATTTAAAATGCATTTTTGTTTTGCATTAATGTAATTTTGTTTTACATTTGATTTGTTCTTTTATCCATCAAAACTTTAGAATAATGAGCAGAAGATATACCAAAGCCGATTTAGAAGAAATAGTCTATAAACAATTAGAAAATCTAAATGCAATGCATGATTTATTGGGAATCATGAAATTTCAGAATGATTTGATCCAAAACATTAATCAGACACTTAGAGAAGAAATTGGTCAATTCAAAGAGCAACAAGTTATGTATCCGACAAGAAGAAAGTCAAAATCGTAACTATTGGGAGTGGTGGGGGATTAAGCTCTTTTGGTTTTTTTTGGCTTGAATTTGCGTGATGGGAAAAGCCAAATGTGCTTAATGTGCGGTTGGTTTTTCGAATGAAACAACCGGGTAGCGTAAGCCCCCTAAGAACCGTACGTGCGAGTTTCCCAGCATACGGCTCAGGCACTTTTAAGGTTTTTCGATAGACGAATCCCCCGTCTGTTTGTTAAAAATTCGTCTATCCAAATATAGTTATTTGTTTAGATAGCTGTGCTATTTTTTCTCTTTCCCTTTTTCTTCCATAGAAGTAGGTGTCGAATTCTTTTAGGTAGGGATTAGCCATGCTTTTAATCTTTATGTGATATTTTATCGGCACTTTAGCTATTTTGTATAACCGATGGGTTTTGTTCCCTGTTTTGTTTTTACAGCTATCGCTAAAATGATTGTTTTTAAAATATCGGTGGTAAATCCACCAGATGTTTTGATTAGCATGCTGGCTTTTAGCCCATCTTTTCAGTTTTATGTAAATCATTGTTCCCAATCTGTTAAAGTTTTTTTTTGCACAGAATACTTTATGATAATTAGACCACCCTCTCTGATAATGGTTATCAGGCGGTTTCAAAACCATATTTTACCCAAAGGATTTACCAGAATACGACATTACGGCTTTTTGAGTAGCAGTTGGAAACAGAAATTACCACAATTACAACAACAACTGATGGATCGTGCTATAGAAACCATAGTGGTTTTAGTGGCAGAAGAGAAAACGCTGCATCGCCGCTGTAGGCATTGCAAAACGGGAGTAGTACGAACATTATTAATCTTTGATACTCGCTGGTCCTCCAAAAGATTATAAAACAAAAGAAGTACATAAAATTCTCAAAAGACCAAGAACAGCTCCTATTGCCCATACAGGATCGCTATGGACTCAACTGAAATAATTAGCAATAAATGGCATAATATTAGGAGTTTAACCACTATAAATCCCTAAGAATATAGTTTTTAACACCAAAAACACTGTTACTCCAATAGCAGGACGCTATTTTTAACCCCAAAAAAATCATCTCCAAAATCGTTTTCCCCCTTATCGAAGTGGCGGATCAGTCAACTGGACCTATAGCGTTTGCCTATCGGCACGCCATATGCCTAGTTGTTGTAAAACGTTTGCTAGTCAACACCTAAATCATTTGTAATTGAATGATGCATTTCTATTTGATTAATTGGTACACCAATATTATTACTAATTATACCAGAAACAACTCTTTCTATCTCATATTTACTAGATATTTTATCAATTTTAATCATCTTTTCATAATTTAAAGATATAACCCAATCAACCAACTGCCCAATAGTGCCTTTTGTAACAGGCTGCCTTCTCTTGATTGTTTTAAAACCGAAGACTTTTATATGCGTGTCTAAATTCTTATTAAAGTCCATTTTTACTAATCTAGGTAGCTTTAATTGTAATTTCTGCTCTAATTTATTCCAGTTAGTTGCTGTCATATTAGTGCTTAGTATATCAATAATATATGTGTTTCGTTTTAATTCAAAATTTGAAGGAACAATATTTAAGTCTATTATAGCTCTTTTTATTTTATAAAAAATTATTTGAGAAATACATTTTTCATTAGGTTTGAGGGTTATCTTTTCCAAGAGTTTATTCGATATTTCTTGAACTGTACAAGTTTTTTCCCATTCTTCATCGGGTACCATAATACCAAATTTATTTTCTAAGGTAATTACTAATTCTACAGAGTCAAGTCCCATTTTTAAATGTATTACAACGTTAAATATAAGAAATCGTAGGGCGGGTGATAAGCGATACATTTAGGTTTTAAACTAAGCCAAATGTAAAATTTTACTTTTAGCTTAAATATTGAAAAGTCAAATTTTATATTTGGCGACATTGTGGATAAGCCCAAACTTTACCACAACTTTTTAAACCGCCCTATGTTTTTATATAATGTTAGCAAAAGTTTATTCTACTATTATTTTTTTTGTAATTATTTTTTGAGTTGTAAATTCAAATTTAACTATATAAATACCAGGGAAATTGAATGATATATCACTGTTTTTATTAGTAATAATTTTCTTTCCATCTAAAGAGAAAATAGAAATATTTTTTAAACCATCAATAGAATCAATTAATATCTTATCTCCAATTTCCATAGGATTTTTTAAATGAAAAGATAATTTGTCACTATCAAAGTCAGTAATTGACAAAGAATTACCAATAGTGAATTTCTGTAAAGTTATTGTTTGATTTAATTTCTGTTCATCCCAACATTCTCCTTTTCCGAATAGTGTTAATTTGGGAAAGATATCCCATTGACTTTCTACAAAATTAGAAGATGGTAGTTCATTGTTTTTTCTTTGAGCGTATGATAAATTAAAATTCCAAGTCTCATTCTCTCCATTTAATCCATCAATACCGTAAATATCAATAACTTCATCTGAGTTGCTTGTATCAACTAATCTAATTTTATCACCACCACCTACACTAAATAGAATTGTAGAAGTAGTTGTATTTGATTCATTTCTAATACCAGGAAATTCTCTCTCCATTGCTTCTGTACTATTTACAACATAAAGAAAATCATTAGATACTATACCACTTCCAATAGGTGTTGATAAAGACCAAAAATCTTGAAAAGAAAATTGAAATTGTAATCTTAAATCAGTAACATCAACAGAACCATCAACATACAATTCAATTATTTCAGGAGCAGGGATTGAGGGAACACCAAAACCAGTTGGGCAATTACCTTCTATAATAGATGTTATAATTACATTTTGGGAAAATAAATTTGTTATGCAGAATAAAGCAATAATAAGTAATTTTCTTTTCATTTTATTTGTATTTAAGTTAATATTAATTTTTGCTAACGTAGGAATATAGTTACCATGGTAACCATATTTCCATTATACAATTCACAAATCTAACAGATTTCAATCAAAAACAAAGTCTTGTATGTTGTTTAAATGATATTTAATCAGATTTTTATAGATATATAGAGCATGTCATGAGATGAATTATCAGGCTCTGGATACACCCATAATTATGGATTACCCAAAATCATTTGTAAATGTTCGTAAACACTTATAAACGACTACAGGTACAACAAGTGCCTCAATGGAGATCTGCTAATTGACGGGTTTTGCATCATTGTATAGTAGCCGTGACACCCTACGACCAGAAATACAAAAAACCAAAGGTCTCCCAAAAGACCAAAAACAGCTCCTATTGCCCATACAGGATCGCTATGGACTCAACTGAAATAATTAGCAATAAATGGCATAATATTAGGAGTTTAACCACTATAAATCCCTAAGGATATAGTTTTTAACACCAAAAACACTGCTACTCCAATAGCAGGACGCTATTTTTAACCCCAAAAAAATCATCTCCAAAATCGTTTTCCCTCTTATCGAAGTGGCGGATCAGTCAACTAGGCATATAGCGTTTGCCTATCGGCACGCCATATGCCTAGTTATTAGCTGTAGTTTTTCTATTCAGCTTTGTTTTTACTACTTATTTACGTCGATTAAAATATAATCAGTAAAACAACTTATTTCAGCAATTCCACCTACGTTTTTCCATCGGATTACAATTCCAGCATTTTTGAAATTCGGTTTCTGCTTCTTCAAACCTAGAAGTTCAAGTGCGTTTTCCTTTTCGGTTAGGTCAGAAGTTTCATTTATTGTAATTCTATTTGCTTTTCCCTCTTTAAATATTACTTCAATTTTTTCCGATTTGTAAAATGCTTTTTTACAGTTCGCTTTTTCGCAAGGATAACCTTTTATTATTTCCGACTTTTCAGCTTTATCTAAAGTCTTTTCAACTTCTTTTTCTGTTTTATTCACTATTTGAGTCAAGTCGAGAATTAAAGATACTTTTTCGGTTGTTTTTTCTTTATTGGATTCGGTCGATTTTCCGCCACAACTTGTCATTAATAGTTGTCCAAATAATAGTAAAATAATTACTGTACTTAATTTATTCATATCGTTTTTATGAGTTTGGTTAAATTACTGCTAACGCCTGCTGTATAATTTCGTAGCTATCCCGCTAGGGTAGCTATGAATTATAAAACCTGTTACAAAACATCTTCTTCTACCAATCTGGTGTTCCAGTTAATCCCTTTATCTTAATTTTTTTATAACTTTCTATGCTATCATTCAATATTTTTATACTATGTGTATGGTATTTACCACAATCTTGAGCTCCCACAACAAACTCTTCTAGGATAATTTTATTTTCTTCTAATTTAAAATATCCTACTCCTCCTTTTTTAAGATTATTATATTGTTCTAAATGAGGAGTATCTTTTTTTAGCACGTTACTTAAATATCTTCCATTTGCAAAAAAACGTAAGAAAAAAGTGTAGTCCTTGTTTCCTGATACATCCATTATAACGGATGATTTATAAACACAATCTGTTTCTATAATATCTCCCTCTTCTAGGTTATGTGGTTTTTTTCCTAATTTAAATTTACTTTTTATAGGTCTATGACTGCCGTATTCCGTGGTGTAGAATTTTTTTTGTAGAAATGGAACACAGCAACTATTTAAAGAAATTATAGTTAAAACTAAAATTACCAATTTTTTCCACCCCATGCTTCTATATTTTTATGATTATATTCAAATTTAAAATCTTTAATAGCTTTGTGTATGGCATTTTGTAGCCAAGCATCTCCTATTAAGTCAATAGTTGCGTTATATCCATTATTGTTAATTCGGATATAAGTTGAAGCTTTGTTTAGGTTTTTCTGATAAGTTGTTTGTCTATGATAACCTGATTCAAAAGGGTTTTCATTATTACGTCTCAATATTTCTCGTTTTTCATCATCATTAAAAGTGCCTTTACCATCTCTAGAACCTCTAAAGTAATCTCCCGAAAAATCTTGAAAACCAACTTCAAAAAAAGGAGTGGCTGCTGATATTCCACCTGTCCATCCCATATCTGTTCCACCTCCGAGATAAAACCT
>CANLMN010000044.1 GCA_947492105.1 uncultured Aquimarina sp.
AAAGAAAAATTACCAAAGGCAACTCAAATATCAATTTCTAACCAGAAATGCTGCCTGAGTTTTTCAGCAGATCCTAAGTAGTTCTAATTTGAAAGTTGTTGCTTTTTTCACTTAACTATCGGTACGCTCAAACACAAAAACTTTCAAAAGAACTGCTACATACCCTTATGTAACTTGTAAAGACTATACAAGTTTTAGAGAATAATAAGGTATCTACTTCCTTGAAAATACGAGTATTTTACTACGTTGCAAACACACCTAATTATTCCCTAAAAGTCTTGACAAACTCCACTTCATTTATTTTGCTATGAATGGAAAATCAAACCAATACCCCTTAAAATTATTTAAAAATAGATGACTTCTTTTTTACTTATGAATGCTATTATTTTTGATTAACCAATTAGTTGTATTGCTGTATGGCTAGCTGTACTTATTTCTGCTTGTACGATTGACTAGCTGAAAAAATAGCTAGCTAGTTAATTAGCTAGTAGTACAATCAGCTATAGGTATTTTTGACCAGCCAGTCATACAGATATTTGGATGGTTGACTAGCTAACTGTGCAATTATAAAGTTAGCTGACTAAACGGTTAAGCGTATAGCCGTTTAGCTGGCTATACGGCTATACAGCTATACGGCGTTACACTAAGAAAAACAACACTTTTATTCCATTTCGCTTAACGATTTTCTTTTGCGGTATCTCATGGCTTTTGGTGTCTTATTTTGTCTATGATAATCATGGTACTATTATTATTCATTCGTTTTTAATTTGTAATGAACAGTTCTAAGAATGGTGATATTACATCACCACATAAAAATCCATTAAAAAACTGTTCAGCGGAACAGAGCAAGTTGTGTAATGAGTGCCTCAAAATAGCTTTTGTGCCTCTCATTACAAACTTGTCCTACGGAGTTTAAAATCCCTCCGAAGTCGAGGATTTTTTAAAAAAGACGAATTGGAAGTTGTATTACTAACGAATTAAAATGATGAAAAAACTATCTGTTTAATTCAAAAAAATGAAACTAATGATAGCAAAAATAGGACGAGGAAGTCACTTAAAAGGAGTGTTATTATATAATTATGAGAAGGTTGAAAAAGACCAAGGAAACATTATTCATTGGCATAGAATGATGGAATCTATAACAGGAAAATTTACCATTCCATTACTAGAGCGTTCTTTTGAACCTTATTTGATTGCTAATAATCGTACCGAAAAACCGATACTTCATATTTCCTTAAATCCAAATCCTAAGGATGCAGTTTCAGATGAAGTCTTTAGCTCATTAGCTGAAAATTATATGCAAGAAATGGGTTATGGTGAGCAACCTTATGTGGTGTTTAAACATACGGATACCGAGCGTGCACATATCCATATTGTTTCAGTTTGTGTAGATGAATATGGCAAACGTATTTCTGATAGTTTTGAAAAAGTACGTTCTATGAAGGTTTGCCGAAAATTGGAGAAACAATTTAAACTTACCTCAGCAATTGGTAAGACGGAAAAGAAGGACATTCCAATACAAAAAGTAAATGCAAAGCAAGATAATTTAAAACAACAAATTACCTCAGCACTTTCATTTGTTAATGAAAATTATCAATATCAAACACTTGGTGAATACAATGCGTTATTGTCTTTTTTTAATATAACCGCACAAGAAGTTCGAGGGATTGTTAATGGAAAGGAAAAACGAGGGTTAGTTTATTTTGCTACGGATAGCTTGGGTAAAAAAGTAAGTAATCCTTTTAAATCTTTTCGTTTTTCACCACCTGTCGGTTTAGTGGGTTTACACCGAAAGTTTAAAAAATCAAAAGACTTTATTAATACCTATAAACCTCAAAAACGAGTCCGTGAATTGGTACGTGATGCAATGCAAAAGTATCAGAGCCAAGAAGGTTTTAAAAAATATTTACAAGGTCATAAAATAGCAACCTTTGTTAGAGAAAACAAGCAAAGCAGAATTTACGGTATTAGTTTTATAGACCACACTTCTAAAACAGTATTTAATGGCTCTCGTTTAGGTAAAGACTTGTCTGCAAATGTATTTCATCACCTTTGGAACGAAGCAGAATCACCAATCTCAACTTCTGTTAAACAAAATTCAGTAGAATATTTTAGAGAGCATATAGAAAACGATCCAATAGCAGAAACTCAAAGATTTTCTAATACAAATGTTATGGAAGCTTTTGGCAGTTTGTTACCTATGGATATTCCCGACGAAATAGACAATAATACCGTAAATAAAAAACGTAAAAAGAAAAGAGGTATTATGTAAATAGGAACACAAATAATTTAATTATCCGACATAATCGAAATACAACATACCTAATAAACAGTATATTAACTTTTGTTTAACGCACGTGCTTTCCTGAAATAGGTTGACTAAAAATTAAGCAATTAATTATAGTCACTTATGAAAACCCCAAAAGAACACTGGCGAAAAAAGAGCTATCAAAAAGTAAATTTAGACACTAAAATTTTAGTTGTTGACCAAATACTCAATGGTCAAATATCTACAAACTCAGCGTCTAAAAAATATGATGTTCCTAGAACTACTATTTCTTATTGGTTAAGAAAATATAGTACTTTAGTTCAACAAAATACTGGCATGAGTAAAACGATGAAATTAAAAGGTTAAAGGAAAAGATCGAAGAACTAGAGTTTCAAAAAGATTTCCAACAAGACATTATTGCTGATATGGAACTTATTACGGGAGTCGATATGTCAAAAGAGTCATTACCCAAAACATTAGCAAAAGAGATAGAACTAAAGAAAAAAAAGCGTTTAAAAGAAAATGGTTCTATGGATGTTTTGGGGTTAGTAAACAAAGCTTCTACAAAAGACTCAAAACTCAACAAAAACAAGAAGTAGATCATCAAATATTAATAAAATTAGTCAAGGATTACCGTAAAAAAGTAAGCTCTAAAACCGGTGGAATTAAGCTATACAGTGAACTTAAAACTGATTTTATTAAGGCTAATATTAAAATAGGTAGAGACAAGTTTTATAGATTCCTGAGGTACAATAATCTCTTAATTCCTAAAACAAAAAATTACATAACAACTACAAACTCAAAGCATATGTACAAAAAATATAAAAACTTAGTTAAAGACCAAGTTCCTACTCGACCAGAACAACTATGGGTTAGCGACATAACCTACATTAAAACAGAAAATGGTCACAATTACTTAGCGATAGTAACAGATGCATATTCTAGGCAAATTATGGGCTGCAAACTCGATAATCATAGAGAACATCACTTTGTACTGATGCGTTAAATATGGCCATTAAAAATAGAAAATACCCTAATCTAAAACTCATTCATCATTCAGACAGAGGTTTTCAATATTACAATCCAAAATACACAGAATTTGCCGAAAAAAATGGAATTATAATGAGTATGACTGGGCAATACGACCCTTATGAAAACGCGGTTGCTGAAAGAATTAATAGAACTCTTAAATATGAATATGGTTTAAAACAAACTCTTAAAAACACTTTGTTAGCTCAAAAAATGACAGAAGAAGCAGTATTTATTTACAATAATTTAGAACTCATTTTAGTCTTGAATTAAGAAAGCCTGCAGAAGTGCATTTAAATCCAAACATCAAATACAAGTCATATCTAAAAAATAAGGTAAATTTGTCCGAACTATCGATTTGAAAATAGATACAATAGACCTAATAAAGGTCAACCTATTTCAGTATAATACACAGTAACTGCCCCTCAAAATCTATTGAATGCTACTACTACCAACACTACAAAAATTTATCTTAAAATTTAGGCAAAATTTATTCTATTTTAAAGACGGTTTTTTTGTTTTACCATATATAGCCAACTCCCCTAAAGTAATGCTTAATAGCATGAGTTGGATGCCCTTTGTAAAACATGATCATAAGAAAAAAATGATGAAAACCTCTACCCTTTTCTTCGAAGGAGACCTCCATTATGAAGAGCTCGAAGAAGGACTCTGGATTCTCGTTTCTGATATTAATTTTAAAAAAAATGTAAGTTACAATCTAATTTATGACACCTCTTTACCTATAGATTACTACACCCTTAGTCTATATTTTAATGAAACGAGATGTATAGCACCATCTGCATTAATTAATAATATGGTAAACAAAGATAAAAGCTGGATGCTACATAAGCCAGGTGATAAAGCAATTAATGGTCATTTTGCTGGCTCCAAAGCAGTGTTTTTAATGGTTTATTTCTCCAGAGAGTGGTTACTTAAAAACACACAAAACATAGACATATTTACCAATGGAAAACTTAAAAACTGGTTTGAATCCGATAGCCAAAGTCTATACTTACCAGAATTTTTTCATGAAACCGATAAATTATCAGACTCAATCCTAAAAATTATTTTAAATAAAGGTACAGTAGGTGTCGAAAATCTGCTTAATCTTAGAGTTAAAACATTGGATTTAATTGGTGCATTTATAAAAAAAACTCGTGAACCGGATACTAAAATACAATACGATATCCTAGGAGATAGTAATAGAAGAAAACTACTTAACGCCGAGAAAAAACTTTCTGAGGCTATTTTAGATGGATTTCCCGGGGTTGAAAACCTAGCTCGTGAGGTAGGAATGTCTGCTACAAAACTAAAAAATGACTTCAAAACAACCTATGGTCAAACACTCTTTAAATATTTTCAACGTAGACAAATGGAAGCTGCGAGAGAACTGTTTTTAAAAGAACCAGAAGCTAAGATTTCATATGTAGCCGCTATATTTGGGTATGTAAACCCTGGTAAATTTTCATCTGCATTTAAAAAGTGTTTTGGCTATCTCCCATCAGCGATAAGGGAAAAAGTACCCCTTTAAATAATAACAGCTTTACATGCTAAAAAAATCAGTTGTAAGAATTCTAAAAAATCATCTTTTTAGTTTCTTACTTTTATGTCTTATTGGATCATTACAATGTCTTATTGGAGTCTAATTATTTAAAAGTTTTAAATAATTTACTATCGTTAATTACTTACTCTAATAAACCTAATTATATGACCAAGCAAAAACAGCCTACCTACCAGAAGCTTTTCGGCTCGGATGACTACTATACTGTGCCAAACGAACGATCAGTATTATCACCTGCGGCTTACTTTGTAGATTTGATGAATCTGGTTCAGAATAATATTCCTGAAAACACATTGCAAACGAGAAGACCAGACCTATGGTGTCTGCTACTGGATAAGCAAAATACCGATATAGAAATCCCCAAGATAGAAATCGTTAATCAAGTGTTAGAAAACTATCTTTCCAATTCAAATGGAGCACTTACAGGCACTGCCGCCCCGAAAAACCTTAACCAAAAGCAATACCCCTTCGCCCTCCCTTATAATCCAGTCTTGGATCAAATACGCCACTATTTGGCTCAAAACAGCACTAGTTTACAGCATATCTGGAAGAACCTGATTCCAGAGAAAAGTTTGAACTCAGACCAAACAAAATCCATCCAGTTGGAAACACTTGGTGTTTCTCAGGAACAATGGAAACAATACAGCACGCAAAATACTAAAAAAGCGACTCTTAATCCATTCTATGGTTTAGGCACGAGTGATGATACAGTAAATAAGCTTACTCCTGTTGATACTTTCTTGATTGCAACAGGCCTTAATTACGATCAATTAATGGCATTACTGTATCAGGATTTGAGTGTATCAGAACTAGCGAGCGCAACCCCACCTAATGCAATTTTTTTTATTAATGTTGGGGATACTTCACCTATCACTATTGAAAATCAGAATTTACAAAACCTTTCTATAATTAGGCTTGATAATATTCAACGTTTCATCCGTTTGGCTCAAGCCATTGGCTGGTCCTTTATCGATTTGGATTGGGCCTTGCAAACCATTGGGAAGATTGTCCAAAAAACTGCAGCTATTAACAATACGGTATTGCCCTATCTCGTCTGGATACAAGAAACAAAACAAAATCACGGACTGTCCGTCAATCAATGCTGTGCTATACTGGGGCAATTGAAAAAAACAGGTCTAAAAAATGGTCAAAGTTGGTTTCAATCCGTTTTTGAAAATAAAAACATTCCAAATTGTCCCACTTGGGATGGGAGTCAAATCTGGTATGATACTCCTAATACAGATCAACAAAACACACAAAACGAAATTCAGAATGCGCTTTCAGCAGCTTTAAAAATTGATCAAAAAGACTTAAAGATACTGGTAAGCTTGTTATTGAATGGAAAACCTTCTTTAACCTTAACCTTCGAAAACTTGGCCGTTCTTTATCGCCTGAGTTTACTTCCTGTATTTACAGGTGTTGGTATTAACCAGTCCTTAGTTGGAGCTTCTTTGGTAAGTATTGAAACCAGTGACCTGATCAAACCTTCTAATTTTGAATCGCTTCAACAACTCCATACATTTTTTAAGTGGTTACAATCGGCTCCTCTTAACCTGGGCCAACTTCAGTTTATTCTCACTGGTACCAGTGACGATCTCACGGTACAAAACAGCATACTGGGTAAAGATGCAATCACCAACTTTATCAACAACCTCAACCAAGCAATCGAAAAGTCACTATTGACTGAGAAAGTCTTCCATCAAATGGTTGGCACAAAGTGCAGGCGATTAATTTCAAACTTGATCAATTCTCCAGAATTTTCTGAACAAATAAAGAAAAAAAAAGTAGCCCAAAATTTCATAAATGAAGTGAGCACTCAACTACAGTCAATTGTCAATGAAATTTTAAATGGGCTTTATAAAAAAATGTATGGAGTATCTCCTAACAAACTCTACCTTGCAGATGGAATTATCTTACTTGATACACTTGATTTAGCAGCAGACCCAGATTTATTTATAGATGCAATATCTAATGGTTTTCAAGAAATACTGAGAAATAAAAATATAAGTACTTCTAGTTGGAGAGGTATTATTACAGATTCTCTTTCTAGTCCAGATCAAAACTCTCTTGAAGAGGTAATCAATGCTACCCTAAAAAACTATTATCAACTACAACAAAAAACCTTTAAGGATCAATTGGCCGCTTTGTACAAGGTTCCGGCTAAGATAGGTGTTGTTTTAAAAGACTGGGGAGATCTTTTTATTAAAGAATTCTTAAATCATCCAATTGGTCCCGATGAACCCTTGCCCGATCATTCACATCATCTATTAGGAACAATCATTCCAATGTGTGGACTACCTGATCCAGGTAAAACATCTTTGAATCTGATATTGAAAAAACTACAGAGAGGAGCTTTATTGATTACATCCCTAGGACTATCCCGAGATGAAGCAATATTTTTCAAAACAGTTTACCAACCTACAAGCACCTTTCCTATACAGCTAAACTCCATAAAAAAAATCTGGGAGTTCAAACAACTGACTAAACTGTTTAAAGACGGTCGCAATAGTTTATTAAACAGTATAAAGTCTGACCATAGCATAGATCCGGAAACAATATCAAAAGCAACCGGGTGGTCTGAAAGTGGTATCAAATACCTTTTAGCTAATGCTACCCTCAGCGAAGAAAAGATTCAACAGCTTTGGCAACTCCATCAATATTTTCAACTGGCGTATAAGTTACATTTAGATGTTCAAGCTATTCAGGCCATTGTAGATTTAACTGATACGAATACAACTAGTTGCAGAAATTCAGCCGATGCCCTATGGGCAGGACTCCAGACACAATACAAAGACCAACCAGAAATATTAACAAAAATCCAAGGGGTATTGAATGAAAAATTGCGTGATAAGCTAGTAGCCTTGGCGATTCATCAATTGGGAGCTACCTTATCTACGCCTACCCCAAGGGGACTCTATGAGTATTTTTTGATCGATGTAGAAGTCAGTGCCAAGGTACAGACCTCCTATATTAAAGAAGCGATTGCTGCCGTACAGCTATACATCTATCGTTGTATTAATCAGTTAGAATCAGTGGCTGTAGAACCTGCCCTCTCTACGCTGTGGGAATGGATGTATGCCTACCGGGAGTGGCAGGCCAATAAAGAAGTATTTCTTTACCCCGAAGATTACATCCAACCAGAGCTGCGCAAACATAAAACGGACTTGTTTGCCAAAGCAGAAGCCTCCTTAAAGCAAGCCAATTTACAAGATCCCGAGGCGGTTGAGAAAATCTTCAGAGAATATATGAATGGCTTTGCAACAGTCGCCAATCTGAGCATTGTAGGTACAGCTGCCCACTCTCTAGTAGTCAATGGCATTAACACCAAACAACTCTGTATGATAGGGATGACCCAGCAGCAACCTCACCATTACTACTGGCGGGTAGCCAATTTTACACAATCCAATACTGGACAGTTCGAACCTACGGGCTGGGGACAGTGGGAAAAGTTTAACATCCAAATCCAGCCCGTAAAGTATGACCCTACCACAAATGATATAGGAGCACTTACCCCTGTATTTGCTTTTAATAAATGGTATGTATTCTGGGTAGAACAAAAACAAAGTGGAAAACAAAGTTCAATAAGTGGTGGAATTACAGAGCCCATAGATATTTCCTCTGATCCAATTTATACGGTTTCAATTAACTACTCTCACCTTGATTTTAACAATCGTTGGGTCGCTTCGCAGGAACTTGATGCTATTCCCAACAATTCAACCCCCTTGATAACTCAATCTAATTCCACTGAACCATCGGATCCAAATACAGCAGTTCACCCAATTTATTTTTCTTCTATTCAAACGCTCTACATTCCCTACAATAATAATATTTATCCACTCACAGAAGGAACACTTTCAACAAACGTTACCAATGCTTATGTTTTGGTAACATCAAAAAGTAATCCGCTTGAGCAATCTGCAGATTGGTTAAACACACTCTACATATCGGAAGACAATACGGAAGACAATACACTTCAATTACAGTATTGCAAAGAAGCCTCAACCATCAATGTTGATAATGCTCAATCGCTATCTTTTTGGTTTCAGGTAGCAGGTACAGAAAAGCAGGAGATTATTGAAGGAGTTGTCAGTGTACAAGCAGGTTATGGTATTTTTATACACGGAGAAGAAGTAGATAATGGAATAACTTTCAAGACAGGGAATTGGTATAATATAGTTATCTCAAATTCATTTTTATGGATCAATGGTAATAGAATAAATATCTACTTATATGCTGTAACGAACAAAGGGATTTATAAATTTTCAGGAAGTTCAAAATGGGAACTTGTAGAAAAAAAAAATATAAATACCTTATGTGTCTTTAAAAGTCAACTCTATGCAGGAAGCAATAATGGATTATATAAATTCTCCGGTAATTCATGGATACAAGCAAGTCATTTATTTTATAACCAATCAATAACTTTTTTATATTCCTTTAAAAGTCAGCTCTATGCTGTAACTAAAAGTGGTATATATAAGTTTTTACAAAATACAGAGTGGGAACTCTTAGGGGGTAATATTAACAATATAAATACCCTATGCATCTTTAAGGGTCAACTTTATGCAGGAGGTAGTAAAGGATTATATAAATTCTCTGGTAATTCATGGGTACCAGAAAATACTACATCAAATAACCCAACAATTAATGCTTTACATGTCTTTAAAAGTCAACTCTATGCCGCAACTGGAAGTGGTGTGTATAAGTTAGAGGCTTCAGGATGGATCGACGATAATTTGCCTTTTTGGATTTTCACTTTTTACGTTTTTAAAGGTACTTTTTACGCTGGGGGTCCTAATGGAGTAAGAATACTTATTGAAGGTTCAGGATGGAAACTAAAAAAGACGCTTCCTCACATAATAACTCTATGTTCTCTTAATGAAGAGCTTTATTTTGGAACAAATAACGGAGTACTTGAACTTTCAGGAACATTAATAGGTTTAAAAAACAACAAAATTAATCAACTATTAAATGTGGGTATTATTGATGAAATTCAATTAAGTTGTAAATCCCAAGAAGTTCTATATTTCTCAGAACCTTTAACAGATGATCAGGTAACTGCCCTTTATCAAAACAGTTTAGGGAAAATCACCACTGATTTTTCAATTTACGAACCTTCAAATACTGTTTTTAATTCATCTCCAACGAATACCCCAATCTTAGGACAACCCAATTGGAATGTGATTCAAAGTGCCGATGGAGGCGAGTACCTTATGCCCCCCTATCAAGATGCTAGTAACGTAGAAGAGGACGTATACCGTTTAAATACCACGGCCATCAACCCACTAAGTCAATATTTACACCAACCAAGTGGTATTAATGCGTTACTTTCCATTACCGCACAAGAAAGTGATGAACTTCCTTTTTCTAACCTATCACCAGTCGCTACTTATATACCTGAAAGTAATCAACCCAATGATCAAATTGATTTTACGCTCAACAGTGCTATGAGCAACTACTATTGGGAGCTGTTTTTCCACTTACCTTTTTTAATAGGAAATGAACTCAACACGCATCAGCAATTTGCTCTGGCAAGAACTTGGTTGCAATATATCTTTAACCCAGAAATATCTAAGCAAAATGCACTTTTACAAACAGGTGACGATTACTCAAACGATCGTTACTGGCAGTTTTTAGGCTTACGCAATTTCGACAACTCCACATTGGCACAAGAGCATACGGTCACTGCACTCCAGCAGGAATGGAACGATCTGGCCAATCCGCTGCAGCTTTCAGAAATGGATGAAGATCCATTCGATCCACAAGAAATTGCCAGTCTGCGCCCTATCGCTTATCAAAAAACCATAGTAATGCATTATGTGCAAAACCTAATAGATTGGGGCGATAAGCTGTACCGAGAAAATACCCGAGAGAGCATTGTAGAAGCCGAGATGTTTTATGTAACTGCTTATGACCTATTGGGTCAAGAGCCTGTAGATATGGGAGAAATGCCATTACCTCCAGAAAGTGATTATAAATCACCTACAATAGGGAAACATATTCAAGGGATACCAAAAAAAATAACCTGTACCTATAGTTTCAAAAAAATATTTTTTTTAGGAACGAAAGAAAATGGACTACATTCAAGTTATAATGGTAGCAGTTGGGATAAGGTGAGCGATGTACCAGCATCAAGTAATGTGAACTTTTTATATGAGTGTAAAGGGATACTCTATGCGGTCACAGTAAAAGATGGCATGTATTATCGTACATCTCAAAATGACTGGTCTAAAACTGAAACAGGGCCGATAGATGGTTATATAACTTGTATGGCGTCATTCAAGGAAACCCTATTTGCAGGAACGAATCTGGGTACCGTTTATAAGCTTGTAAATGGGAAATGGAGTTCAATTGATAAAACTATTTCTAGCAAAATTGTATCGCTTTATGAGTACGCAGGTACATTCTATGCAGGAACTGAAAGCAAGGGGCTATATTCAAGTACTGATGGTAGCATTTGGGATCAAGTAAGTGAGGTTCCACCTTCAAGTAGTGTAAACTTTTTATATGAATTTAAAGGGATACTCTATGCGATCTATGCGGACACAGAAGCAGATGGCATATATTGTTATCGTACGTCTAAAAATATCTGGTCTAAATTTGAAACAGAGCCGATAAATAGCTCTATAACTTGTTTGGTTTCATTTCATGGAAGCCTATTTGCAGGAACAAATAATGGCACTATTTATCAACTTATTAATAATAAATGGATCCGACTTAAAAATAAGAAAATTTCTGGCGAAGTTGTATCTCTTATTGTGTACTCTGATAAATTATATGTTGTAACAGCAAGCAATGGCCTCTGGGCTACAGAGTACTACTTCGGTATACCGCGCAATACGCAATTCCTATCTTATTGGGATACTATCCAACAGCGACTATACAACATCCGTCATGGATTAACTATCAACGGTCAGACCGATGATCTACCCTTATTCCAGCCACCTGTGAATCCTATGGCCTTGGTCGCTGCAATAGCCTCCGGAGAAAGTGTATCAGCCGCTATACAATCTACCAATTCAGTAGTGCCTTATTACCGCTTTGAAGTGATGATTAATAAAGCTAAAGAGATCACACAAACCGTTATCCAGCTAGGGCAATCGTTACTTTCGGCATTAGAAAAGAAGGATGCAGAGGCACTGGCGATGCTCTACAACACCAATCGACAAAACATACTACATCTAACCCAAACGATCAAACAAGATCAGCTCACAACAGCAGGACAAAACATCACCTCGCTACAAAAAAATCTGAAAGGTGCACAAGATCGTATGAAACATTACAATACGCTTATCAGTGATGGATGGCTACCAGCAGAAGAAGCACAAATAGGGCTAGCTGGTAGTGCAATAGCGTTACAAGCTATTGCTGAACCGATTAGGATAGCTTCTATTGTAGGATACTCGATCCCCGTAATATTTGGTTTTTCTGATGGAGGAATGAAGTTTGGAGATGCAATTAACCAAGGCGCGAATATCCTAGAAAGTGCTGCAAATGTGTTGAATACATCTTCTGGCTTGGCAGGTACTATTGCCTCCTACCAGCGAAGAAAGCAAGATTGGGAGTTACAAGAATTGATGGCAAGTGATGACATTAATGAGATCCAGTATCACATCACCATGGCGCAGTATCAAGAACATATAAGGAAGCAGGAAATCACCGTTCTTGAAGAACAAGTAATACAAGAAAATAAAGTTGCCAACTTCTATGTAAATAAATTCACCAATGAGCAATTGTATCAGTGGTACATTGGTCAGGTATCTGCGCTGTATTTTCAAGCCTATCAGCTGGCTCATGAAGTGGCCATACAATCCGAAAATGCCTGGAAATTTGAGCACATCGGACTGGCCAGTAACGGTACTTCTGCTTTAGGGAATTTTATAAAACCGGGCTATTGGAACAGCCTCCATGAAGGGCTTTTGGCAGGTGAGTCGCTGTTGCTGGATCTGCACCGCATGGAAAAAAGGTTTACCGACCAAAACGTTCGTAGACTAGAAATCTCTAAAACCATCTCGCTGGCACAGCTCGACCCTGGCGCATTGCATAATTTAATGCAAACGGGTACTTGTGTTTTTGATATCACGGAAAAGGATTTCGCTTTTGACTTTCCAGGACATTACTGTAGGCAGATCAAAACAATCTCAATCACTATCCCAATGATTTTAGGGCCTTATCAAAATGTACATGCTACGCTTACCCAGCTAACTAATAAATTGGTGAGTACGGATGATGCTACAAACGGAATACCAGCGGCTGAATACTTGCTAAATCCGAATAAAGGTAGTCAAACACCCTCCTTGGTTGTGGACCTCGTTCCCAACCAACAAGTAGCTCTCTCGCAAGGCATCAAAGACACAGGGATGTTTGAGCTAAATTTTAACGATTCGCGTTACTTGCCTTTTGAAGGTACAGGTGCCGTATCTAGCTGGCAGTTAGAAATGCCTCTGGAAAATAACGCTATCAACTTTGATAGTATCACAGATGTCATCATTGAAATGAAATATACTGCGCTCCAAGGTTCCTTAGCATATAAAAAAGCTGTGACCACGGCAAGAGGATCGTTTTCCGGAACACAGGTTGTTTCTCTGGCACAAGCGAACCCGGTTGAATGGGAACAGTTTTTAAATTCGGGAAACATGACTTTTGGTGTTCATATTTCAAAATGGCGAGGGGTTTCTAAAACGGATACTGTTAACATTTTATCACTTTGTATGGCTGAATCAGGAATCGCACCAAGTAATATGAAAAACATTACACTTACGGACGGCTCAAAAGGTTCCGAAACTTTTGAAGGGTGGAGCAACAACAGTGGGGTATCAAATTTGATCAATCCCACCAACTTCACCATCAAACCTGGCGACTTAGATCAAACAGAACTGGTGCTTACCGCTTCTGAACCTATTGAAGGGTTAAAAAATCTAGTTTTAATACTTACTTATCAGGTAGAATCTCAAAAATAGTTTTATGAATCTATCTACAGAAAAAGCTAAGTCAAGTTCAAAAGGTATCCAGGTTATCAGTCCTTCCCTTCCCAAAGGCGGGGGAAGTGTGCAAGGCATGGGAGAAACTTTTACTCCCCATGAGTTTAGTGGAGCAGCCGGTATGACTATCCCTATTCCCGCATCACCATGTAGGGATTTTGAACCTCATCTGAATCTGAATTACAGCTCGGGCAATGGTAATGGGCCTTTTGGGCTCGGTTGGGAACTTTCTACACCAGAGATTTCGCGTAGGACTTCAAAAGAAATACCACGCTACACAGATGATGACACATTTTTGTATACGGGAGATGGTTATTTGGTACCGATTTTAGACAGTACGGGTAATCGAAAAACAGCTTCAGAAGCGATTAATGACACTATTTATGATATTGCTTATTTCCAGCCACGCTCACAGAGTTCTTACGATAAAATAACGCGTTATCGAAACCCAACAAAAGAGAGCGACACTTTTTGGAAGATAACCAACGCTAACAATGTGGTGAGCATATTCGGAAAAAATAGCACGGCACGCATTTACGATCCCAAAGATCCAAGCAAAGTTTTTAAGTGGTTGCTAGAGGAGGTATATGACGACAAAGGCAATCATCAGGTATATACCTATCAAAAAGAAAACAATGAAAACCTGCCTTCAAATATCGCTGAGGTCAATCGTGATTATCAGACACAAACTTATCTTACAAAAGTTAGTTACGGAAATGATCAGTCCATTACCGATGGCTCTATTATTTTAGGACAGAGCGCTGTTCCTTTAACCAGTATCAAATGGCATTTTGAGGTCGTCTTTAATTACGGTAGCTATGATCTTGTAAAAGGATCACATCCCATAACCGAAACAGGCAGTTGGAATTGTCGGCAAGATCCATTTTCAGATTACAATGCGGGTTTTGAAATTAGAACTTACCGATTATGTAAAAACATTCTGGTATTTCACAACTTTGAAGAATTAAGTACACAACCAGTACTCACCACCGCACTCCAGCTTACCTATGATAAAAGCCCGATTTTTTCACTCTTAAAAAACGCCCTACATACGGGATATCAATACCAGCAATCATCCAACGAATACACGAGTAAAAGTTTACCTGCTTTGTCTTTTGACTATACATCGTTTTTACCATTGGAAAGTAGGTATGAACCGTACGCATTTGATTCATTTGAGCAAACTAGTGGCCAAGTACTTTCTCAGGGAGTTAATGCGCCTCATTTTCAACTGATAGATTTATATGGAGAAGGAATACCAGGTATGTTATATCATGACGATGTTGCCATGTATTATCAGGCTCCTAAGGTTACTCCTCTTGATGCTAATGCTTTACCTCCTTTCAAGGTACGTTATGGCGCTCCTCAAACCATGCCTTTTCCCAATGCTCCTATAGGAAAACAGCATGTATTGACAGATGTCACAGGAGATGGTCTATTAGACCTGCTGGTTAGTACCAACCAACAGGCAGGCTATTATGGTCTATCAGAAACGACTCCCGATAAAAATTTTCAAGCCTTTGAATCTTTTCCATCGGATTATTTAAACCCTTTAATGGAGCAACAAGATATCACAGGCGATGGTGTGGCAGATGTTTTGCTGATTCAAGAAAATCAAGTACGTTTTAATGCTTCAATCAAAACGCAAGGTTTTGCTCCGGCAGTACAGGTAGCAAAAGAAGATGCACTCCCTAGTGCTATGCCTAGTGCTATGCCTAGTGCTCCCTACGAATGTTTATTCTTTGCCTCGATGATCGGTAGTGGATTATCTCAGCGAGTACGCATTACCCAAAATCAAGTGGAGTGCTGGCCTAATCTCGGCTATGGCAAGTTTGGAGAGAAAGTGATTATGAGCCATGCGCCCAATTTTGGATCGGATTTTAACACCAACCGACTGCTATGGGCTGATATTGACGGATCGGGCACAACAGATTTGGCCTATCTACATACTGCCCACATAGCTATTTACCTGAATCAGAGTGGTAACTCGTTTGCAGAAACGCCCATCCTCATTCCTTTGCCACAAAACTGGGATCCTTCTTGTCAGGTGCAGTTTGCGGATGTCAAAGGGAATGGTACCAATTGCCTAGTATTTGCAAAAACGCATCCAACACCACAGCAGTGGTATTATGATTTCAACCAAGCTAGCAAATCCAATACGGAGAGTCAAAAACCTTGGTTACTCTGTCAAATAAACAATAGTATGGGAGCGATCACAGAGATCAACTACCAAAGTTCTACACAATACTACTTGGCCGATCAGTTCAACGAAACACCTTGGATCACAAAGCTGCCCTTTCCCGTAAATGTCATCTCATCTGTTACTCATATTGATCAAATTTCCGAAACCGAAGTAACCAGTTCTTACCGCTATAGTCATGGTTATTATGATGCTTACGACCGGGAGTTCAGAGGATTTGGTAGAGTAGACCGGACGGATGCGTCTTCTTTTTTCCATTTTAAAGCAGCCCATGAAGCTACCGCAGCTTATGAAGCACCACCGGCATTTACCCGTACTTGGTACCATACGGGCGCATTTATTGAACAAGAGGATTTATTAACGCAGTACAAAAAGGAATATTGGAATGAAGACTCTAACGCCTACGAACTGCCCAATACGCATTTTGAATACCTAACAAGTTCACCCAGAGCAGAAACCCTAAGAGATGCGCACCGCAGCTTACATGGCTCGGTCATCCGTACCGAAGTGTATGGCAATGACGATACGCCTTGGCAGGGTACACCGTATACCGTATCCGAAACGCAATTTATGGTAAAGGAAAAACAACAACTGTGGGGTAACAAATACAGTGTGTTTCAACATTTGGAAAGGCAACATATTTTCTACGACTATGAGCGCAATGCTGCAGATCCACGTACAACTCATGAGTTTATGTTGCAGCATGACTACTTCGGCCATGTACTCAAATCCTGTGCAGTAAATTACCCGAGAAGATCAGCTAATATTCCTACGGATATGGATACACAAACCCAAGCCCAACAAGAAAAACTGTGGGTAAGCTTACACACAGAATCTCTCTTTGTTTCCACGGTGGCTAACAATTACTGGAGTCAAACAACGCCAACCAAACCAGCTGATGAAACTGACTATTTGATTGGTTTGGTTCAAGAGAGCAAAAGTCACCAAGTGAATGAGCTTCAACCAGGAAGCAACGGTTATTTTGCATTTCAGGTAATTAGTAAAGCCATTACAGCTGCGCCCCTTGCCAACACACCATTGCTCCATTGGGAACGTAGCTATTATTATAATGCGGCTACACAAAAGGAACTGGCTTTTAGAAAAATTACGGCTCCCGCATTGCATCATCGGACAGAATTTATTGAATTTGATACATCCAACCTAATTCAGGTTTTTGATGAAAAAGTAATAGCTCGTGATACCTTAGATGCATTGATGACCATAGGAAGCGATGTATTAACCACAAACACCCATGGCGCTAAGGGTGGTTACATCACTTTCGATCAAAATAACGAACAACCTGACCAAGAAAACTACTATTGGAATCCTGGAGGTGCACAGTCCTACCAAACCAAGGAAAACTTCTGTCTGCCCAAAGCCTATTACGATCCTTTTCAATACGAGCACATTTATTGGGATGCAAACTCACACCAAGAAGCCATAAAAACCAAATACACCTACGACCAATACAACTTATTTGCTAACAAGGTCGTAGACCCGCTGGGCAATACAACGCAAATTACTGCTTTTGACTACCGTCATTTGCATCCAATAAGTATCCAAGATATCAACCATAATACGGCTTCGGTTTTGCTAGACCCAATAGGGATAGTGATTGTTAGCTCTGAATCTGGTACTCAGGCCGGGGAGTCTGTGGGGTTTGAGAAACTGAAGGGATATCAACCAATACCAGGTCCTAGTCTTAGTGATATCTTTTCTAATCCAGAAAGTTACTTGCAACAAAGGGCATCATTTTTCTATTATGATCTGGATTCTTGGAAAAAAGAGCGAATTCCCAATCATACAGTACATCTCAATTATACAGATTATAAGAAAGGAAATCAGTCTAAGGGCTCCGACTCCATTCAGAAGACTGTGAGTTATCATGACGGCTTTGGTCGTGAGTTGCAAAGCAAAACTTTTTTTAATGGTTCACAAGAGACAAGAGATTGGGACGAGGTTACTCAAAAAGTCATTACGGCCCTTCACGACACATGCTGGCTAACCTCTGGAGCAACATTGTATGATGATAAAGGACAGCCCACACAGCACTATGAACCTTATTTTGCACCAACCTGGGCGTATGTTAATGTAAAAGCACTTAATAAAGTAGGATATACCGACACTCTGTTTTATGATGCATTGGGGCGATATGTATTGACCCGAAGTGCACAACAGAAAGCCGATGGCACTCCAGAAGGTTTTTTTACAAAAACCTTGTTTGGGGATCTGATAACCTTGGATACCAAACCCTTGGGCTTTACGGGGTACCTGAACCAGAAGCTCTATGGGAACTTAGGGAGCCCAGTTAACAGCAGTAGCAGTAAATATTTCCAGTTTGTACCAAGCGCATGGAGTTCTTTGGTCTATGATCAAAATGATTGTATTCTCGATAGCGACTACCAACCACAGGCGGGAGCCAACATTGATTCTGATGCCTTTAACAAGGCCAAAGCCTTTGCAAATACTCCGCACCGGCACATCGAGAATGGATTAGGTAAGGTCTTGCAAAGTGAACAATTGAATATAGCTGATGAAAACGAACGCAATGCCAACTTTTTTACCTTTGATATCTTGGGGGATGAGCTAACCAGCGCAGACCAACGATTGCACCCTCTGCAGTTAAATAACTTTACACATAGTTACAACCTGACTAAAGAAAGCATCAAGGTCGTTTATGCTGATGCGGGTACCAAATGGAACCTAACCGATGTGGTGGGACACCCCATTTTCTCCAATGATTCCAGAAAAACCCATCAATTTCACACCTATGATGTGCTATTAAGACCTGCTGAGACCTATGTAAAAAGTGCGGAACTAAATATAGATCAGATAGTGCAAAAAATTGTGTACGGAGATAGTCTTGCTAATGATGGAAATCCTTACTTCTCTGTCCCTTCTTCTATGAACCTAAGAGGCAAAGCAGTTATTCATTTCGATCAGGCAGGACTCAACCTACATCCATCCTTTGACATTCACGGGCATTCGCTACTCACTGCGCAATGGCTGAGACAGGAATATAAACAAGAAGCTAACTGGAGTACAATAACACCTGAAAGAACAGCAGAACTAGCGAAACATATAAACTCTAAATACCAATGTAGTGAGTATAGTAAGGCTATCTTACCCATAGAAATTATGAGATTGGTTGAATTGGAAATCTACATTACCAAGTCAAACTTTGATGCCATAGGCAGGATAATCAACAGCACAGATGCGGATGGCAACCAACAAACACCAGCCTACTACAGCACCAACTGGATCAAAGGGCTGACTACTAAAAAACTTGATTTACTACAAACCACCAATGCTGATGCCCACAAATCTAAATTTTCTGATGTATTGTATGATGCCAAAGGCCAGCGAACAGTAATAAACTATGCCAACGGTACCAAAACATACTACAGCTACGATCCTTTTACCTTCGAACTCACCGAAATAAAAAGCACTAGAAAACACCTGGAAAGCACCATTGGAACCGTCCAGCATCTACAATACCACCACGATCCTGTGGGGAATGTAACCTCTGTTATTGATTTATGTGCACCGGAAGTATTTTATAGAAATCAATATGTAAAAGCCACTGCCAGCTATACCTACAGCGCCTTGTACCAACTAACAGAAGCCACAGGCAGGGAGCATGCAGGCATGTGGGGTAACAATCAGCAAAACCAAAACAAATTCAATAAGGCTTTCTTCGATAATAACTGGCCGCAACTCACCGATAGTAAGGCGCTTAGTAATTATACCCAAACCTACCAATACGATACAGGGGGTAACCTCTTAACACTCAAACACAAGGGAGCTCAAGCTACTACTCGCAATACTACCATCAGCGCCCAATGCAATAGAATAGCTACCAGTGGCTATGGCGCAGGAAAACCTCAAGAATACACGTATGATGTAAATGGTAATATGACCACCTTAGACGGTTGCCCTGGTGGTGTTACCTGGAACTACCGTAACAACATGCAAAGTGCCATCAAGCTAAAAAGAGAAGATGGAACCGATGATGGGGAGTACTATGTGTACAATGCAGCCGGAGACCGAGTGCGCAAAGTGCAAGAGCTACAAGGTACTGGTGGCATAACGATCAACGAAGTGATTTATCTCGGGGGGATAGAAGTACGCAAGACCTATACCCTTAACGCTTCTGATGAGAAAAACATTAAAAAAGAGTGGCATGTGGTGCGGCTGGAAGATGGAGCCAATACCTTTTGTACCTGGCGGTATTGGGTAGCTGGCAAATTAGGTACAGATGAGAAAAAAGTACAGCTACGCTACCAGTACAGCGACTCCCTTAACTCCAGCACGCTAGAGTTGGATGAAACCGCTCAACTCATTACTTATGAGGAATATTACCCCTACGGCGGCACCAGCATAGCAGCAGCTACAAACCAAACCGAGATTAAAAACAAACACTACCATTACAGCAATAAAGAAAAAGACAGCAGTACCGGCCTCTACTACTACGGCATGCGCTACTACTGCCCCTGGTTGGGACGATGGACCTGTACCGACCCAGCGGGTACCATAGATGGGTTGAATATCTATGCGATGGTTACTGGGAACCCGATGACACATGTGGATGTTGGGGGGATGGGGATAGACATAGAAACTAGCAAGAATATTAAAAGTAATAAAATAGATATAGATGAAGGAAGGAAATCAAGAATGAAAGAAGGGGCAAGGTTACGCCAAAAAGAACGTCAGAAAAAACTTGATGAATTACGGAATAAAAATGGTGATAGTACAGCTGAAAAATATAGTTCTGGCACTAGAAGTAGTATTTTAAATTCTGGCAAGTCTTACGATAATTACTCAGAATACCCTCAAGGTAGAACGAGAAGCCAAAAAACACACTCTGTTTTTGCAGCGGATTCACCTACAACTACAGATGGTACTCGTAAGATTTTGAGAAAAATTCCAGAGGGAAAAAAAATACTTCTAATAAGTGGTACTCATGGGAATAAAGAAGGAGATACTGGTGCTGAAAATAAAGATTTTCTTTTAACCGAACGTAAATTGGTAGATTTCGTTAGGGAGGATAAAAACGAGGTGGAATTATCCACTCATCAAAAGGAAAACGTTGACGTAACTCAGGTGTATCACCCTGAATCTACTTATACTAAGCATCGTACTCGTTCAAAAATAGATAGTAATCAAATCGATATTGCGATTCAAGAAGGCAAAATGGGAGATAAAAAATACGACTATGTAGTACTGGCTTTTTGTTTTTCAGCAGCTAGGCTTAATCGGTAATACTTTAATTCCAGCTATTTGTGATTTGCAATCACGAACTTGTTATCGTAGGATCTCTACCTGTTCGGCAGACAGGTGTGATCCTGCCTGTACTATTCCCGCTGTTCGTGATGTGCAATCGCGAACTGTTATCATAGGACCTGCCTTGCCGGCAGGCAGGACTGTGATCCGGCTTAGATTAGTCGGATTGTAAACCCTACGATATAGCTTCGAGATTACAAATCTGGAAGAGCACAAAGAGCCAAAAGACATCTTTTTTTGGATTCATTTGGTCTTTCACGAATTCTATTAAGAATTCTGATGTTGCTGGCAATTGTTGAATCCAATTTTTGAATAGAACGAGCTTAGATTACTATTTATTAACAAATTGATTTTTAAAACTTATGCAATGCCTTATTGTTTTTTTTGGCAACGTCGGTCCCATTTTCTAGGATCTAGTTCTACAAAGAATAAACAAACACTCCTTTTTATAAAGATGAGAGAAACCATAACCCCTCAATCTATTTGTAAACTGATTTATAAAATCTATAAAAAGAGCTTTTGGACTACAAATGCTGTATGAATCGATTTGATTATACTCAATATGGTATTCTGTCTTATTGGATTAGCTAAATGTCTTTTAGGAGCTAAAAAAGAAAATCACTTTAACGTATTTTGATATCCATAATAGTAACTGCAAGTTAACTGTTCAGTAAAATGTAAATAATAACCAATTTAACTATAATAAAAATGAATTCAAAAATAGAAAACTTAAGAATCCCTGTTTATGCAGAAGGTAAATTCTACAGCGATAACCCTTCTTTGAACCAATCCATATCCGATCTTTTGTCTTCCGGGTTTACCACGTTAATCCTAAGTTTATTTCATATTGGCAGTGGAGAAAATGAAGGAGATATCTATTACAATAGTACGCTCATCATCTCTAAGGGACAATATGTAGGAGATGCAAAATGGACCGAACAGCTCAGCCGGGCATTAGGCGGTACTATTAAGGAAGTATGTGCATCTATAGGAGGAGGCGGAGTAGTTGATTATGAAACCATAAGAACCATTTATAATGAAAATCGACAATCTTTTGCAGGTACTATGCTTTGGAAAAACATGCAAGTCTTTAATCGAATATTTCCTTTTATCACAATAATAGACATGGACTGCGAAGAAACTTATGATGAAGCTTCTTTTGTTGCTTTTTGTCAAATGTTGGTAGATATTGGTTTTGGTATTACTTTTTGCCCTTATACAGAACAACTATTTTGGTCTAATTCCCTAGCAGCCTTGCAAGCCTCACATCCAGGTGCTGTAAAATGGTGGAATTTGCAATGCTATGCTGGTGGTGAAGGTAATGAACCAAAAATTTGGGCTGAAGCGATACAGAAAAAAATACCAAAATTCAATACCAATGGTTTTATTATTCCTGGAGATTCAACCAATGGAGGGGTATCTGCTGTTGAAACATTAATAAAAACATTTAACAACGAAGCTTCTGTAGGCGGAGGATTTATTTGGACTTTAGACAATATCATTAATGAATATCCAAATAATTCTCTAGAACATATGAAAGCATATGTAAATGCGATTCGGTCTGGGCTAGAAAAGTAATTAAATTATTAGGGAAAATCTAGTAGCTTTCACTTTTAAGATTTCTGAGTAATTTAAAGCTCAAAAACCTTTAATTTGTTGCGGTTATGTTGTACCTGTAAAACCAAAAAAGGCTTTCAGTTTCCTGAAAGCTTTACTACTACTAGTAGAGAAAAATAAAAGCAAAATATGTCAATTTGGCTTAGTGAGACTTCGAAAGTCAGTGCTTATCCGCTACCCTACGTTCGTTACACCAAACGTTGCCCAACATACAAACAATAAAAAATTATGAAACAAAGAAAAACAATTACTAGCGTTGCGTTTCTTCTCTTAGGTTTAGGAGGATTAAATGCTCAAGAAGTAAAAACTTCGTCAGGAGGTGAAGCAACAGGAACTGGTGGAACGGCCAGTTACACTGTAGGAGAAGTAATTTACACCTCCAATAGAGGAACAAATGGAAGTGTAACACAAGGAGTACAGCAACCTTTTGGAATCACAACAACACTAGGTATAAATGAAACCACTATAAATTTGGAACTATCTGTTTACCCCAACCCTACAACTGATTATTTAACCTTAAAAACAGAAAAAATAGAAGGAGTAAACTTTCAGCTATTTGATGTACAAGGAAAAATAATCGAAAACAAAACTGTTACTAATACTTCTACTAATATAAGTTTAGAAGCACAACCAGCCGCAATTTACTTTTTAAACATAACAGATAAAAATAAATTATTAAAAACATTTAAAATCATTAAAAACTAGAGAAATGAAAAAAAATTACATAATAATAGCTTCTTTTTTGCTAACGATTTCCATTTTTGCTCAGGTACCCGAAAAAATGAGTTACCAAGCCGTTGTACGTGACGCAAGCAATGATTTAGTTACATTCTCACCTGTAGGAATACAAATAAGCATACTACAAGGTTCTTCAAGCGGAACAGCAGTGTATGTAGAAACACAAACAGCAACTTCAAATGCTAACGGTTTAGTCAGTATCGAAATTGGAGCAGGTAATGTGGTAAGCGGAACATTTGCCTCCATTGACTGGTCTAACGACACCTATTTTGTAAAAACTGAAACAGACCCATTAGGCGGAACATCTTATACCATTACAGGCACAAGCCAGTTATTGAGTGTTCCGTATGCTTTACATGCTAAAACAGCAGAAAATGTTGCTAATGATTTAGTAGATGATGCAGATTCAGATCCTACAAACGAGATTGAATTACCAACAGGAGGAACGAACGGTCAAATATTAGAAACAGATGGTAGCGGTAAATACACATGGGTAGACCAAACTACGGATACCGACACTCAACTTAATGAAACAGCTGTTGATGGTTTTGTTGCTAACAATGGTTATTTAACAGCAGAGGTGGATGGTTCTACAACAAATGAGATACAAAATATTTCAAGTGTACTTACCGAAGGAAATGATGCTGGCACAAAAACTATTACAAACTTAGGGGCAGTAACAATTGGTTCAACTATCACTACTGCAGATGCGGCATTGGATATTAACGTTACAAATGGAGCTCTTTTACTTCCTAGATTGAATAATTCACAACAAAATTCTTTAAATGCTTCAGCAGGAATGCTAATTTTCAATACAGATATCAACAAATTTAGAGGTTATAAAACAGGAGATGTCGTAGATCAGCAACAAAACACCTATAACACCTGTTCAGGAGGTGTTGGTCAGTCTTTTACCGCAGGTTCTACAGGTATGTTAACAGCAATTGAAATTTATGGTTGCTCGAATTGGGCAAGTCTTACTTTAAAAATATTTGATGGAGAAGGCATGTCTGGAACGTTATTACATTCTCAACAAGTACACTTAAGCTCCCCTGCTGCATATAAATTTATTTTATCAACTCCAATAAATGTTACTGCTGGACAAGTTTATACTTTTGACTTTGACGGAAATGGTTATACAGCTTGGAGTAATGTATCAAACCCTTATTCTGATGGTCAAGGTTATATTAATGACGTTCCTAATTCAAGTATGGACTGGAGATTTAAAACTTACATAGATGATTCTGGTTGGGTAGATCTTCATTAATTAAAAAGTTTAATCTAATAAAGCAATTTTAAAATATACGTTGAGCAATCGAGTAGCCCGGCGCGGTAAAAATTTACCGCGTTGAGGCTCTCACACCACCTTACGTACGGGTCTCGTATACGGCGGTTCAGCAGATTGAAGTTTGCATCTTATTTATGTAGTCTAACATGGGTTTATACCCTTTTCTTTTAAGTCTAGAAAGCGTAATGGTTGTTTTTAGTATAGGACTTTGGGCTACAGCCCAGCCTCCCATTCTTGTGAGACTCCATGACAGTTAACAACTGAATATGGTACCTCTTTTTCTGAGAAAAATCTACGTAGAATGATGTGATTTGTTACTTGTTTTCCAGATGAAAGGATTGTCGCATCAATGATACGACAATTGAGTTGGACGCATATTTTAGCAATTATACCTATAGAAGATCCTTTAAAACGTGAATTCTATTTACAACTATGTATTCATGAAAAATGGAGTGTACGAACTTTTCGAGAGAGAATTAAATCGATGTTCTATGAACGTACTGTTATAAGTAAGAAACCCGAAGAAACAATTATAAAGGATTTAGTTAAACTAGATAAAAATCAGAATATTTCTTCTGATTTAGTTTTTAGAGCCCCGTATTTTCTCGGTTTTTTAGGGTTATCAGATTCTTATTCGGTAAAAGATTTAGAAAGTTCTATTCTTGTTGAACTTCAGAAATTTATAACAGAACTTGGAAGTGACTTTGCTTTTATGGCACGTCAAAAGCGAATAACGATAGACAGTAGAGATTACTATATTGATTTACTGTTTTATCATCGAAGATTAAAAGCATTATACCATTTCTCAATAGAAATTACTGTTAAATAAAATGATGATTTTTTTCTTTATACAAAATAGAAAAATAAAGCATAGCCTTCGTTACGGTTTCTTTTTATGTTGAAGTAAAAAGGAAAAAAGGGTATTTTATTACGGTTATTTCTATTGAGAAATGGTATTAGTAGCAATTGATCTAAAAATCGGAGAATTTGAAGCCTCACATAAAGGGCAGATGGAATTATACCTTCGCTACCTTGAAAAATACGAAATCGTGGATGGTGAAAACAGTCCAATAGGTTTAATTCTTTGTATTGGAAAAAATGAAGAGCATGTAGAGTTATTGTAATTAGGGTCTGCTGAAAAACTCAGGCAGCATTTCTGGTTAGAAATTGATATTTGAGTTGGCTTTGGTAACTTTTC
>CANLMN010000045.1 GCA_947492105.1 uncultured Aquimarina sp.
GCAACAGAAGCGGAAACGCATGCAACAGCAGCAGAGACTTCAGCAACCGAAGCGGAAACACATGCAACAGCAGCAGAGACTTCGGCAACAGAAGCGGAAACGCATGCAACAGCAGCAGAGACTTCGGCAACAGAAGCGGAAACGCATGCAACAGCAGCAGAGACTTCGGCAACAGAAGCGGAAACGCATGCAACAGCAGCAGAAACATCAGCAACCGAAGCGGAAACGCATGCAACAGAAGCAGAGACTTCGGCAACCGAAGCAGAAACATCAGCTACAGCAGCAGAAACTTCGGCAACCGAAGCAGAAACATCAGCTACAGCAGCAGAGACTTCAGCAACCGAAGCGGAAACACATGCAACAGCTGCAGAGACTTCAGCAACCGAAGCGGAAACGCATGCAACAGCAGCAGAAACATCAGCTACAGCAGCAGAGACTTCGGCAACCGAAGCGGAAACTTCAGCTACAGCAGCAGAGACTTCGGCAACCGAAGCGGAAACACATTCAACAGCTGCAGAGACTTCAGCAACCGAAGCGGAAACATCAGCTACAGAAGCAGAAACATCAGCAACCGAAGCGGAAACGCATGCTACAGCTGCAGAGACTTCAGCAACCGAAGCGGAAACGCATGCAACAGAAGCAGAGACTTCGGCAACCGAAGCAGAAACATCAGCTACAGCAGCAGAGACTTCGGCAACAGAAGCGGAAACACATGCAACAGCAGCAGAGACTTCGGCAACAGAAGCGGAAACACATGCAACAGCAGCAGAAACTTCGGCGACCGAAGCGGAAACATCAGCTACAGCAGCAGAGACTTCGGCAACAGAAGCAGAAACTTCAGCTACAGCAGCAGAGACTTCGGCAACAGAAGCAGAAACTTCAGCTACAGCAGCAGAAACTTCGGCGACCGAAGCAGAAACATCAGCTACAGCAGCAGAGACTTCAGCAACCGAAGCGGAAACACATGCAACAGCAGCAGAGACTTCGGCAACAGAAGCAGAAACATCAGCTACAGCAGCAGAGACTTCAGCAACCGAAGCGGAAACGCATGCAACAACAGCAGAGGCTTCAGCGACCGAAGCAGAAACTTCAGCTACAGCAGCAGAGACTTCAGCAACAGAAGCGGAAACTTCAGCTACAGCAGCAGAAACTTCGGCGACCGAAGCAGAAACACATGCAACAGCAGCAGAGACTTCGGCAACCGAAGCAGAAACATCAGCTACAGCAGCAGAGACTTCGGCAACCGAAGCGGAAACACATGCAACAGCTGCAGAGACTTCAGCAACCGAAGCGGAAACGCATGCTACAGCAGCAGAAACTTCAGCAACCGAAGCGGAAACGCATGCTACAGCAGCAGAAACTTCAGCAACCGAAGCAGAAACACATGCAACAGCAGCAGAAACTTCAGCAACCGAAGCAGAAACACATGCAACAGCAGCAGAGACTTCAGCAACAGAAGCGGAAACTTCAGCTACAGCAGCAGAGACTTCGGCAACAGAAGCTGAAACATATGCAACTGAAGCAGAGAATGAAGCAATGGATGCCGTAGTATCAGCAGACAAAGCAGAGACTTCAGCAACCGAAGCAGAAACTTCAGCTACAGCAGCAGAGACTTCAGCAACCGAAGCGGAAACACATGCAACAGCAGCAGAGACTTCGGCAACCGAAGCAGAAACACATGCAACAGCAGCAGAGACTTCAGCAACCGAAGCGGAAACGCATGCAACAGCAGCAGAGACTTCAGCGACCGAAGCAGAAACATCAGCTACAGCAGCAGAGACTTCAGCAACCGAAGCGGAAACGCACGCAACAGCAGCAGAGACTTCGGCGACCGAAGCAGAAACATCAGCTACAGCAGCAGAGACTTCGGCAACAGAAGCGGAAACTTCAGCTACAGCTGCAGAGACGTCGGCAACCGAAGCGGAAACTTCAGCTACAGCAGCAGAAACTTCGGCGACCGAAGCAGAAACATCAGCTACAGCAGCAGAGACTTCGGCAACCGAAGCGGAAACACATGCAACAGCAGCAGAAACATCAGCAACCGAAGCGGAAACTTCGGCGACCGAAGCAGAAACATCAGCTACAGCAGCAGAGACTTCAGCAACAGAAGCGGAAACTTCAGCTACAGCAGCAGAGACTTCGGCAACAGAAGCGGAAACTTCAGCTACAGCAGCAGAGACTTCGGCAACCGAAGCAGAAACGCATGCTACAGCAGCAGAGACTTCAGCAACCGAAGCGGAAACTTCAGCTACAGCAGCAGAAACTTCGGCGACCGAAGCAGAAACATCAGCTACAGCAGCAGAGACTTCAGCAACCGAAGCGGAAACTTCAGCTACAGCAGCAGAGACTTCAGCAACCGAAGCAGAAACTTCAGCTACAGCAGCAGAGACTTCAGCAACCGAAGCGGAAACACATGCAACAGCGGCAGAGACATCGGCAACCGAAGCGGAAACTTCAGCTACAGCAGCAGAGACAGAACAGCAACGTGCAGAAACTGCAGCTACAGCGGCTGAAACAGAACAGCAACGTGCAGAAACTGCAGCTACAGCGGCTGAAACAGAACAGCAACGTGCAGAAACTGCGGCTACAAATGCGGAGACAGAACAGGAACGAGCATCTGCAGCTGCTGATGCTTCAGACGAAATGAAAGACCACATCGAAAACACCAAAACTGAAGTAGAAGGTGTCTTAGATAGTGTTGAGGCAGCCCTAGACGATACAACAACCTATGCAAGTGAAAAACAAAATGAAATAGATGAGTTGTTAACTCAGAGTGAAACTGCCGCTAGTGATTCAGAGACTGCTGCTAGTGAATCTGAAGCTTCTGCAAACGAAGCGCAGGCTGCAGCAAATGAAGCACAAGCCGCTGCAAACGAAGCGCAAAATGCTGCTGCAACGGCATCATCTGCAGCATCATCTGCTAATCAATCCGCCTCTAGTGCACAGTCTGCCATGAGTCAAATGGATTTTGTATAAAAACTATAATTAACTACTAAAAGTCTTACCTAAATATGGAGTTTTAGACAACTCCATATTGGGTAAAACTTACTTAAAAAAAAATATCATGGCAGAAACACCCGATCAAAGCTTACAAGACGCACGGAGTAAAATTGAACAAGCCAGAGCTGCAATTAGAGAGAAATACAACGATGGGTTTGGAAAACCTTATCTTGACTTTTCAGAATTTGTCGACCCCTCAAATGAAGTAGAAGCAGGCGCTCAAATCCCTATACTTAAATGGGGATCTACTAAAGATATTCGAGATCAAGGAATCGTTTTATTAAAACCAACTGAACTCAAAACTATAGAGGACATCACAAATTTAATAAATCCAATTGGTAATAATTTTGACCCTCTAGATGCTGGTAATATCGAATTGTCAGATCTTTCTCATCTCGAACAGAGAGATATTGATGGTGACGGCATATCGGATACAGCTGTTATAGATACTAATGGAGACAACAGACTAGATGCATCAATGCATGACACTAACAATGATGGAAAAATAGATACTATCGTCCAAGAAACAACTACAGCTGAAGGAAATATCGTATATACAACGAATAGAGATATTAATAATGATAATGTAGCTGATCAAGTAATCCACGAGATCACTGATGCATCAGGCAATACAACAACAATTGTTCAATCAGATACAAACGGCGATCAACAAATAAATAGTGAGTCGATTTTTACCCATAATGAAGATCTAAATAGCCAAAGTTCTTACCATACAGCAGACACTGATTTTGATGGTGATCCCGATGCCGTAATATTCGAACAAACTCATACTGATGGCACTACAAGTACGTATCGTGGAATTGACAGCAATAACGACCAAAACATTGATTTAGAGTCATTTCAAACTACAGATCAAGCAGGCGTATCAAGTTCCACTACCATTCTTGAAGACAAAGATTTTGATGGTTATTCAGAAACTAAACACACTAAATATAAGGATGGTTTTAAAGAAATAGAAGTAGATACCAATAAAGATGGTGTTTATGATCTCAACCATTGGATAGAATCAGGTTCAAATGGTGGTGAACATATTCGGATGGACTCCGACAGTAACGGAATCCCCGATACTCATGCAGTTAAAGATGCTCATGGCAATGTTGAGGTGCACAAAGATTATAACGAAGATGGTGCCCCTGACGAAACTTACAATTATGATGCAACCACAAACACAGAAACAATCTCAAGGGACACAAATGGTGATCAAATTCACGATACCCATCACACTAAAAATGTAGATGGCAGAGATATAACAGCCCATGATGGCAATGCGGATGGTATTATAGATGTAGAAATTGCACATGATAGTAATACTGGTGTAACAACGATTCATGAAAACACTACAGAGAATGATCACTTAGATACTCGTCATACTATCACTCCTGATAATTCTATCACTACAGATCGAGACATTGATCAAGATGGTCATTTTGAAACCAATGGACAACCACACAAATTTAATGCTAGTTCTGGATTCGGAACAGGTGTTGGTACAACGCTTTGGAATGTTTCTTCGGGATCAGCTTGGGGAGGTAGTGTTGGTAATGAGGATGGCAATCATATTGGTCTAGAAGTGGGAGTTGTAGAATCGACAGGTAGTGTTGTTGCATTAGTGGGACATAATGGTGTGGAAGTAGGTTTTGACACGAGTACTGGAGCATATTTATATAAAAATGAAGCAGAACTAGATATCAATGAACACTTAAGAGTTAAAACTTCTGGTTTTGCTGGTGCTCGAGTAAGATCTACCGCAGGGCTATTTATTCAACCACAAAATGGTGATTATTTTGCTACAGTAGGAGGAGATGCTTTTGTAGGAGCAGAACAGAGAGGCACTTTCGAATGGGGTAGAAAAGATACTGGAACAGTTTCTGTGTTCGCAGCAGGAAGATATGGAGCCGGTGCTAATGCTGATGCCACTTTAGGCATTCATAATGGGCACTTCAAAGCCCATTATGACGCGGGGATTACTTATGGAGCTGGAGGACACGCTGGCTTCGATCTTGATATCCCTTTTGACGACGCACAAAGAGGTGCAGCATATGGCTGGGATTTCGGGCAAAGTTATGGTGGTGCAGTGTTAGGGGGGCCAGGAGAAGTCGTTGGAGCTGGAGTTGGCGGAATAGTTGGTGCAGGATATGGAGCTGCTGTAGATGTTACTCAATTTGTAGGAGGCTTATTCCATTAACATGATTTCTATTTCTTCCAAAATATCCATTATAGTTATGCCACTTGATAGTTTAAAATTACTGAAAAACATTTTGGCATTCTCTTTTTGATATAAGGTCAAAAACTAAAGCATTGCTGAAGTTTTTTTCCATAAAAATAGAATGTAAAAAATGGGGATACTATAGTAGTTCTACATGATCAAATCTCTCGAAGTGTTTTAAGCTTTTTGATTCAAATGAGAAAAGTTTAAAACACTTCAAAAAAAAAAACAATACATATGAATAACGCAAATAATTTTAAAACATACAATTTCTTAGGGTTTAATATTGCTATTCCCGAAAATTGGGAACCTCAAAAAATAAGCCCCAACAAAGTACTATTCAAGGGACCTGATATTGAAAAGAGCTTTGTCAGTTTTGTTACCAGCTGTACCGACAAAAAAGATTCTAATTATCAAAAAATGTGCTTATTAAGAAAAAAGGGGCAATCTCAAAACAAAGACTACTCCCTATTATCAGAAAAAGAGATAACTCGACCTAATTTTAACGGTTACCTAGTAGAAACTAGTTTTTTTTCAACCTATTTCAATACAGAATTATTTGTAAGAGATATTTATACAGAAAATGAAAACCTCATCAATATACTAACTACGTATATTCCATTTTCGCATAGAGAAGATAGTAATCTCGAACAGACACTATCTCACATTTTGGCATCTTTTCGATATACAACAAAAACTACTATAAAAAACCCTATTAGATCTTAAGCTTCTCAGGATACGACGTTTTTTATCTCTAATTCAGAACAAAGAAGCCTTAATCCTTTGATTTCGGATCTTTTGCTAAAACTGAACTGGAAAATGTTTTAAGTATTACGAATTCTTAGTTCATTCAAACTTGTCAAAACAAAACAATCTACACAAAACAATCTACACAAAACTAACCATCAAAATCTAACATTCGTTTTGCATAAAACGAACTAGCCTTTGACAAAACACAATCACTTATGCTACCTACTGAGAAAACAATTCGCAAAACCTCGATAGTTCTCTGCTTAATCGTATTGTTTATCGCAAACTATACCTCTGCTCAAAGAAGAACTCCATCAAAAGAAAATTACACAATAACCATAAACCCTGTTTATAAACAAAAATCAACTGCAAAACAAGGATGGTCTACTAATGCCGAATTTGGATTTAGTTTTTTGAGTAATTTCTTGATTAATCCTCCAAAAGGAGGTGGAGATAACAGGTTAAGTTTGGGAGGAGTTTTTAATCTTTTTAACACATACAACAATGGAAAATTCGGTTGGAAAAATGAAATTAATCTAGCCTATGGAGTACAAAAAGTTGGTAGTGGATATCTCGAAGAGTTTCCTGATGAAAAAATACCATTTACTAAAAATATAGATAATTTCAGATATTATTCTAAGATAGTACACCGTCACTCTTATTTCTCTAATTTTTATTATACCCTAGATGTATTTTTTTCTAGCCAATTGACACCTACATTTGAGGATAATTCTATAAGAGATGTACAAAAACGAGGACAGCCTATTGCTGATTTTTTATCTCCAGCTCTGTTCCAAGCATCTCTAGGTGTAGATTATCAACCGACCAAATCTTGGTCCATTTTCTTATCCCCTGCTGCATACAAAACTATCATCGTACTTAATGACGATATAGCTAATGACTTTATTTTTGACGAAGAACAAGGTTTTTTAGGCAGTGTACATGGAAATCGATACAGGGAACTACCTGATGGCACTCTTGTTTTTGAAAATTTTGATCATCAAATTGGAGGAGCACTAAGGGTTACCCACAAGACTCAAGGTACAAAGCGAATTTCCATCAACTCCAATCTCTTGTTATTTTCTAACTATCAAAGGAATCCAAGTCGTATTGATGTCAACTGGAGGAACGAAGTTAATCTTAGAGTTTTTAAAGGCTTACAACTCTCGCTATTATCACTTTTAAGTTATGACCATGACACTTTTGTAACTGTATCAAACAAGAAAAAAGCAGACGGCACCCAAGTCCTAGGAAGAAGAGTAAGCAGCGCTCAACAAATTTCATTAAAATATAGATGGACATTTGATAATACTAAGCCAAAAAACAAAACTAAAAAAGAAAAAGGACGAATTTATGATTAATACCATGTATCCTTTGAATTTACTGGAATAAAATTTTCTTTTTTTGCCTGAGCTTCAGCATAAAAGCAAACCTTAACTAAGGCTATGCTTGATGTTGCTGTTGAAGCTGAAATAAAAAGCTTAATCTTTCTTTCCGGTAAATTCAGACAACAAATGGTATAGCATAGTCATACTGACATAAAAACTAGATTAAAGGTAACAGATACAGGCATAATCTACACATGCCAAGCATTCATTCTCCTTTAAACCATACTGTTTTATTCAAAAAAAAGGGTTTATTTTCTAAAAAAAGTAGGGTGAATAGCATATCAGTTGTTATGTATATGATTAGAATAATAGATTTTAAACCAATACCATTTAAAAAATAATTACAGGCTAATAATTCGGTTCTTTTTCTACTATTTTTTTCGCTAAAAAATTAAATCGTAGCTAAGGTTATGCTTGAATTTTATAGCTCAAACTAGCGAAAAAAAGTCCTATTATTTTAGCCGACAATTACATTCTAACTGGTATAACACTTCTAAATTATAACATCTATAAAAACTAAAAAAGATTCGTATTATGAAAAAAATAATTATTTTTTGGTTAGGGCTTTTAGTATTTGCGCAGCTAACCACACAATGTAATAAAGATGGTTCTGATAATGAAATTCTCCAATGTACTCCTTTAAGTTTTCAGATCGAATCTGAAAATCAATTGACGTATACATTTCTGGCAGATTTTCCAAACATTGAAAAGACCGCTTATTCATGGCTTCTTGATGGAGAGTTAATGGAATTAGACGGTATTTCAGGAGCTAATATACTAGATAACAAATTCACCATTGAATTGACAGTCGGAAAACATGAAATTTGCGTTATTCGAGATACTGAATGTATAGGAGTTTCTGAAAAATTTTGTAAAACCGTCACAGCAAAAACTTCTTGTCCAGATCTCAATTATATCCAAGATGGTGTTTTTCTAAAAGCAAATTTTGACGGAGTCAATTCGCAATCAAACTATATATGGACTGTAAATGGAGAAGAAAAGAAAATAGATGGCGTTGCCGTTAATGGCAATAATAAATTCGATCTTAGAACCCTAGAGCCCGATACTTATAAAATCTGTATTATAACACCTGATTGTGACACAAAAACATGGTACTGTTCTGATGTAGAAATTGGGAAGACTATCTGTCCAAGGTTGTATTTCAAAAAATCCGGAAATCTTCTACTAGCTGATTTTGAAAATTTTGAGAATTTTGGATCTTATAGTTGGTTTGTTGATGGAATAGAAACTGATAAAGACGGTGTTTCCAATAAAGGAGATCATCTATTTGACCTAGAAAGTCTAAAACCTGGTTCCTATAATATTTGTTTGCAAAGTGAAAGTTGTGAAGAAGTAACTATCTTTTGCGAAAATGTAGTCATTGAGAAAAGAGCTGATGATGAATGTCCTTCATTATCATTCTCAAGAGAAGGCAATATATTACGTGCCAATTTTAAAGGTTTTGACGCACTAAACTCCTATAGTTGGTATGTAGATGATGTAGAAAAAGATAAAGACGGTATCTCTAATAAGGGGGACTATCAATTTGATCTCAAAAATCTGACCCCAGGAACCTATACAATTTGTATCAAAAGTAATGATTGCAAAGAAAATGCAGATTTTTGTCAAAAAATTGTTATCAAAGATGATTCTGATGATGAATGCCCTTCCTTATCATTCGAGAGAAGTGGAAATCTGTTACAAGCTAATTTTAAAGGTTTCGATTCACTAAATTCCTATAGTTGGTATGTAGATGATGTAGAAAAAGATAAAGATGGTATCTCTAACAAGGGAGACTATCAATTTGACCTCAAAAGCCTCAATCCAGGAACCTATACAATATGTATTAAAAGTAACGATTGCAAAGAAAGTGCTTTTGTCTGTAAAGAAGTGATTATAGAGGATGATACAGTTAACGAATGCCCTTCCTTATCGTTCGAGAGAAATGGAAATCTATTACGCGCCAATTTTAAAGGTTTCGATTCACTAAACTCTTATAGTTGGTATGTAGATAATGTAGAAAAAGATAAAGATGGTATTTCTAATAATGGAGACTATCAATTTGATCTCAAAAGCCTCAATCCAGGAACCTATACAATGTGTATCAAAAGTAACGATTGCAAAGAAAATGCTGATTTCTGTACAGAAGTGGTCATAGAAGATGATACAGTTAACGAATGCCCTTCTCTATCTTTTGAGAGAAATGGAAATCTGTTACAAGCCAATTTTAAAGGTTTCGACGCACTAAACTCTTATAGCTGGTATGTAGATAATGTAGAAAAAGATAAAGATGGTATTTCTAATAACGGAGACTATCAATTTGACCTCAATAACCTGAATCCAGGAACCTATACGATATGTATCAAAAGTAACGATTGCAAAGAAAATGCTGATTTCTGTACAGAAGTGGTCATAGAGGATGATACAGTTGACGAATGCCCTTCCTTATCGTTCGAGAGAAATGGAAATTTATTACGTGCCAATTTTAAAGGTTTCGACTCGCTAAACTCCTATAGTTGGTATGTAGACACGATAGAAAGAGATAGCGATGGTGTGGATAATAATGGTGACCATCAATTTAGTTTAGAAAACCTTAATGCAGGGTCCTATACTATATGTATCAAAAGTAATGACTGTACAGAAAATGCTACTTTTTGTAAGGAAATAACTATCAAAGATGATATATCTCAGGACTGTACGCGCTTATCTTTCAAAACGGAAGGGACTGTTGCCATTGCCAATTTTTCTGGTGCAAAAACCAAAGGGTCTTATAATTGGTATGTAAACGGTGTTTTGCAAGAACTTGATGGAACTTCGAATAATGGAGATAATAAATTTGACATAAAATCTTTTCAATCCGGAACTTATAGTGTCTGTATTCTGCCGAGCAATTGCGAGCCTGAAAACTCCTTTTGCATGGATATGACAGTAGGAAATACAAAAAATGTAGAATGTCCAAAATTAAATTTCTCCAAAAAAGGAAATAAATTAAATGCAACTTTTGATGGAATTAAAAACCATGAATTGTATATATGGGTAGTTGATGGAGAAGAAGTAAAAGATGATGGAAAATCCGTCAATGGAAATAATCAACTAGATATAAGCAAATTCAAAAAGAATCGAGAATACAAAGTATGTATATATTCTCCTGGATGTACTGTCAAAAATTATACTTGCAGAAGAATAACACGCAGATAAAATCATTCATTATATAAAAAACATAATACCATTTGTTGTTTGAATTTAGCAGAAAGAAAAATTAAGATTTTTTGTTTCAGCTTCAGCAGAAACATCAAGCATAGCCGTAGTTATGGTTTATTTTCATGCTGAAGCTGAGGCGAAAAAAGAAAATTTTATCCCAGTAAATTCAAAGGATAAATGGTATAACCCCCATTTGATTATTTGTGTTTGATAAGAAATGTGATAAAGTTTGACGATAAAAGACGGTTTTTATAGAAATTAGAAATGATGTAATAATGGCGAAAAACTTTTGAAATTCAACAAGACTATATCCAAAATTAGATCACTAATGTCTCATAAGGATCAGCTTTTTTGTCTAAAACCATTGAAAAAATAATTACAGCCTAATAATACCAAATTGGTATTAATGATCTTTAGAAAACAGAAAAGTCATGTTAAATTCATTGTACTCGCTAAAACTTTTTTTAATTCGATATAAAAATATTTTGATGACCAGAGTCAAAAAAATTTAAACCGCTTCATTGTTATTTCAGAATAAATTGAATAGATTTTTAAATTAATTATATTTGTATGGTAAGCAGGGCCAATAGTGCCATTAGTTTCAATAATAAGATATAAGAACACCCCTAGCCACTCTCCATATGATAAAAAAATCAGTTTGCGAAAAAGAAACATTCCGACATATTTTTTCTGATTGCTTTGAACCGGTTAAAAACTTCGTTTATTATCAATGTGGTGATAATCAAGTTTCTGAAGACATTGTCCAAGAGAGCCTAATCATATTATGGGAAAATTGTATCAAGGTTTCATTTGAAGAAGCCAAAGGGTATGTGTATAAAGTGGCTAAGAATAAAGTTTTGAATCATTTTAAGCATAAAAAAGTAGTTTTAAATTATAACAAAAAAGCGAACCAGAATACTAGTTCCTTAGAAAGTCCAGAATATCTTATTGAATTAAAAGAATTTGAACAAAAGCTAATGACATCTATTCAAGAATTACCAGATAATCAAAGAGTGTGTTATTTATTATCGCGTATAGACAAAAAAACCTATCGAGAAATAGCAGAAATTGAAGGAGTATCAGTAAAAGCTATAGAAAAGCGTATGCAACTGGCATTAGAAAAACTAAAAAGTAAACTAGGAAAAAATCATGCTATATGATATTCCTTTGAAAATTGTCCCTATTTCCAATATATGACCATCCAATACCCAAAATTACCTAGTTCCTAAAAACCTAGGTATAGGTGATAGTCAACGAGTATTTCAACTGGAAGGGAAAATTTTTATAAATACTTTCTAGACAAGAAGACCAGTTTTAAAATTAAAGAATTGAATTAAAAGACACTATTGATAATGATAGAATCTGAGTCAAATAAAAATCTTATTGCCAAATGGATCAACAATGATCTTGATCCTGAGCTAAAAGCTGAATACGAAAAAACAGAAGAATTTCGTATTTATCAAAAAATACTAAGCGTATCAGACACCTTAACTCCTCCTTCGTCTGATATGAAGAAAATGGAGGAAGCTCTTTTTGATAAAATTGACAGCAAACAATCTACTCCCAAAAAAGGAAAGACTGTACAATTACGATATTTATGGGTAGTGGTAGCTGCCGCTGCATGTATTGCATTTGGTCTTTTTTGGTTTGGAAATGCAACACAAGAATTTGCTACAGGATATGGAGAGCAGATTGTAGTCACCTTGCCCGATGGATCCGAAACTTTTTTAGATCCAAAATCGACACTATCATTCAAAGAAAACAACTGGAAATCAGATCGTTCTGTTAATTTAATAGGAGAAGCATTTTTCAAGGTCCGTAAAGGATCAGATTTTCAAGTACAAACGCCTCATGGAAAAGTTACTGTGTTGGGTACCCAGTTCAACGTAAGAGCTACCGAAAAAATGTTTGAAGTCACATGTAGCGAAGGCAAAGTTAGGGTCGACACAAAACTTGGAAACACAGTTCTCCTACAAAAAGGCAAAGGATACAGAACCATAGAAGGCAAAGAAACTTCTTGGGATATCGATGAGCGTAGTCTTTCACGATCTGAAGAAGAAACTTCTTGCTATTATTTACCACTTCACGAAGTATTAGGTCTACTAGAGTCTCAATTTAATGTCGTGTTCAAAAATAGCAACGTTGACTTACAACAACATTATACTGGAGTATATAATAATAAAAACATAGCGCTAGCATTGAAAACAATCTTCGTTCCAATGCGCGTAAAATACGAACTAAAAGGCAAAAACATCATTCATATAAGCAAAAAGTAAGTCCATTCGAATTATGTTGTTTTTATTTCATCACTCCAAAATTAATACGAACACTTTTAATTTTTTGAATGAGTGAGTCGGATAAGAATATTGTATTTTGATGGTCCTCTCCTCTTTTGGTATCCGCTGAGAATTGAGCGTCTTTTGTCAAATTGTACTCATAATTTTTCTGATACTGCTTCAATAGTGGTTTATCTTTGAAAATTATTTGCATACCCTGCGTAACTATATCTACAAGAAGGTGATCTGATACAATTTTGTGTGTTGGTAACGATGGATGCGTTGCAAGGGTTCTATTCACCAATAAACTCAAGGGTGCTACTCCCGCTAAATATATAGTACTAAAATCCTCTACCCCTTTTTTTCCCTTTTGGATATGTTCTAGAAGACTATTAGCAATGGCTTTGATAAAACTATTCAACAATTCGTCTATTTCACTTCTAAGCACCATGAACTCCAATATTGGTTCTCTTACCCCAACGAGTATTTTAAAAAACTGACGTTTACTTGTACTATATTCATTAATAATTTTTTTGGTGTTCTCCAAAAAATATGCCCTTACGGTATCCGTTATTCCTATTTTTGATCCCACAAGACTCATATACTTATTTACAAGCATTTTGGATAGTGCGTCATAAAAATTTTCTGTCCCTAATCCTTTTGCAAAAAAGGAAGAAGAATCTACTGTCATATTATTTTCATCAACACTAAATAACCGAGTTTGAACCGAATTGGAATTTTGAATAAATAATATTTGAGTACTTATTTTCTGATTTTTATACACTATTGAAAATAAATCTTCAAAAGGTATTACGCCCTCACATGGCATATTAATCGTTTGGAAAGCTGTGTTAATGTAAGTATAGGAATCAGAATTCACCGCTAAAGAAGTAGTAATAAAAACCCCTTGAATAGTTTCATTGACCTGCTTCCTACTATGCTCCGCTATTCTTCTCAAGAACAAACAAAACAAAGCCAACTTATTCCACTGAAAACCACTAGCATCTGTATAGACAATCTCCTCCCACTCCGAGAGTTTGTCAAAAAAATGCTGGCCTACAGGTATGTCTGGGCGAAAAGCTAACAAATCTGTTACTTCTTCTCCAAGATAAACATATTCTTCATCTATATGCGCAAGTAAAGGAATAGAAAAACCTGTTTTTTGATTTACAGAGCCATCATAATCAATGGTATCCATTCCTAAAAAATTCACAGAAATAAAAGAAGTGCTCAAGTATATTCCTAAATACATAAACTGCTATTTTGAACGATCAATTTTTGTTTGTAATGTATGAATTCTTGTATCCAGTTTTGCTAGGATTTTCTTCTTTCTAGAAAACTCCATTTTCTCCGTTCTCAAATTATGTATCTTTTGTTGAATCATTGTAAAATGCGTTTCTCTTTTTGATTTCTCATCTCGTATTTTCTTATAGGAACTCACTTCTACTGCTTCCAAAAAATCACTTTGACATTCTCTTATATGTGCCATAATAGAAACTTGGAACTTTTGTATACTTTGCTTTACACTCTTATCAATATGCAAAAGCAAATCACCATTAAGTTTTTGTTGATCCTTTGTTTTTGATGATTGAAACTCTGAGTCCATTCCTTTTTTTCTAGTAATGACAAACCAAATAATCAGCACACTGAGACCAAAGATAATTAGGAAACGATACTCTTTTAAACTAGACAAAACCTTGATTATTCCAGAAATTCCAAACCCTCCTCCTCTAGAAGAATCTTTGTATCTGAGCAACTTATTGGCTGGGTTAAATAAATGATCAATAACAAATTTACGGTCCGAGTTTTCGTTTAAGTGCAGATACAGTACTTTACTTTTCTTATCAAAATAATAATCCACCGTTTCGACTATTTCGATCTTGCCACTCGGACTTTTTTTTCTAGAAATTTCTTTTACGGCTAACTGCGGCTCCATAACCATTTCTCCGCTAAGCTCTTTATTAAAAATTCCTTTATCAGATTTTCTCAGTTCTTCGACATCGTTTATAAACTTCAAAAAGCCTCCATTTCTTTGCTGCGGCAAACCATCAATAGCAATACAAGGTTTATCTCCACAAAAAAGTTTGGATTCATCTATACTGCCTTTATCCTCAGACTTTGTAAGAGCCCCAAAAAGAGCAAAAACCATCATAAGCGGCATCAGCATATATAAGGGTTTTCTTAGTTCGGTCAACAATGTACCAACCCCTTTGAAGTTCGTACTCTGCTCATAGGTTTTTCCAGGAACAGGTGCTATTCCACTAACAATTTCTTCAAGTTCTTTGCTGCTAAACGCAAATTCTGGAACCTGCAAAGAGCCTAACTTTTTCTTCTCGAACATCTCTTGGAATTTTTCACCCAAGTTTATATAATGTTCCCTAACACCCGTAATAATATCCTGAAAAAAAGGAGTTACCACCCCTACGGCCTTATCTACTTTATCCTTTACGGCACCTTCAGAGATGCTTATAGCCATCGCTTTGTTTTTCTTGGTCTCCACAAAACCCAGAAAAGCGTTTACTTCTTGCTTTAAGGATTGAAAACCTTCGTTTTGATTATCAAATCCCTTTAACCGCTCTTGCATTAGTTTGGCTATTTTTTTTGACTCTTCACTAATTTTGGCCTTAAAAAGAGTCAAATCAATTGAGGAAAATTCTTCTAGACTAGCCTTAGATTGATCACCCTCTTTGGCAAGTAGAATAGATCGCCCTTTAAAATACTGAAATTGGGATTCAAAATTTTCTAACAATAATGATTCCATTCTTCTGGCATGTACTACATATTTTTTGAGAGAAGTTAATTGAATAAATTTATAAAATCCCTCCTGCCATAAACACGAAAAAACAGAACCTTTTAATGTATTTGCATCATAATAGACACTTTGAACACAGTTAATCTTTGGTATAAATCGTTCTTCTTCTCCATTTCTATCCAATTCTACAAAAATGAGCACAGCAGGGTCTTCCTCCAAAACATCAACCACCAACTGCCAGTTTCGGAACTTAGACACATAGGTTTTGTCATATACAATCACTTTGACAATATGACTTAAGTCTAGATTCGATACTAATGGAAAATGATCACAATGAAAAAACTTGAGACTACATTGAATACCGTTTCCAAAGGTAAGAGATCCTCTAATTTTTCCTTGAAACAAATCTGCATAATTGAGCTGATCAGTAACCCCAATATCCCGAATAATTTTCTCTATGATAGGTGTCTCCTTCTTTTCGGTAAAGAATATAAATGTAGATGTAAAGTGAGAAAGATTCTCCAGATTTAGCTCTTGATTAGCCAGTGTTTTAACACCATCACTCATCATCAATCTATTGGATAGTTCTACTACACTAGATTTGATCTCATTTATTTCTCTCTGAAAAGATCTGATATTAATCATAAAGACATTTTGGTTTTTTATTTTCTATCACTACCTCTGTTATAACGAAATAGAATTTCATTTATCATTTGAATCATACATTCTTATGTGATAATACTATAGTTATATTATATATTATTTTGAGCTGCTCAAAACAAAGTAATTTACTCCTTGTTATTTGATTATACTATTTCTGATTTTTAGACTTGTCTTTCCTGAGAGTAAAGCAGTACTCACCCCTAAAAAAAGTAAGGAACTAAAAACAAATACTGAAATACCAATACGATTCATGCAATAATCTATCATTCCTAATTCAAAAATTAGAAAACTTATTATTCCTAATAAAAGAGGTTGGACGAAGTCCAAAACCTTTCGCTCGGGGTTGATAGCGACATGAAAAAATAATGAAATACAAATCCAAACAATAAGATGAGACAAAATCGAACTATGGAAAAAATATAGGACGGAGCCTATTTGTACTACAAACCCTAAAAAAATCACCAAAACTCTGAATACTCCCTTGACCAAATACCTACTCGCTGCCTCTGGATATAACTTGATCAAAAAATCTGCTATCGTTAAAAACAATCCATAAGCGCATGCAATACACATACCTAACATAATATCCTTTGTGAAAATAGGTGTTAATTGGGTGGTTGCATCGTCAAAAGTAGATGCTCCTAACTGGAAAAAAGCATCCGCTGTTATATTTTGTAAAAGCATAAAGAAAATCCATCCAACAAGAACACTAATCCCTCCAAAAAACGCTCTAAAACAATCTTTGGAGAGTTCTGATCGAGGGTCAAAAAAATTAGTATTTTGATACTCTACAAAAAAATCCTTGTAATTCGCTTTTATCTCTTCGCTGAACCTACTAATTCTTTTCCAAGAGCTCAACAACATGGTCTTGGTACCTCTAGCGAGTACCATATCGCCAGGTTTAATAGGAACGTAGGTAAAGGGGTCGACAAGCTCCTTATCAATATCAAATTTTTTGATATATTTTCTTTTGAAATTAAATCTACGATACAAAGGCTCTAACCCAACAATTAAGCTTATTACAAAAATAAAAACAAAAATTCCGACTACATTAAAAACAATGTGATCCGACACTGCATAAGTTCTCAGATTAAACGGATTTATCACCGATCCTAAAACTGTTTTCTTTGTTGTGTTAGCAGTCTGCTCTTTTAAAAAAGCCACAGTAAATTCATCTTGATTTCCTGAAACTATAGCTGCTGATAGAGGTAACTGTGTGTAAAGAACGATACTATTTTTATTATCCTTGACAGCCGTTATTACTATATTTGTGTACACATCTTTTCCTCGCTTTAAATCTACTCTATAATTAAAAGGTTGTTTCCATGAAGCATCAGCTTTATAGGATGCAGGAACTTTATCCAAATGAATTGCAACTACTTTTTTATCGTTTTCTACAACAATATTTACAATGGATGGTGTAGCTACGTTTTGGTTCGAGAAAACCTGCTCAAAAGGAGATAGCATACATAGAATAAGGAGGAAAATAATTTTCATTTCTTTACAAACTAAAAATAGATGAATTTTTTATACAAATAGGCTAAAAACAAAAAAGGAATTAAAAAAATAATTAATCTCATAGTACTAGAGAGCGCTATATATTCCTCAATATGTATTCTCTTTTTATCCACAAATTCTGAATTTTTGGAGTCATAAATTCTAATTTCATAAAATCCTTGAGACAGTTCTAGATCCTTAAAGAGAAGTACTAAATCCTTTGTATTAAAACTCATTTTTTTTACCGGAAACTCTTTACTTTTGGCAACATCGTAGAAACTCAAATAATAAGGGGATTTTCCTCCTAAGACATTCGTAATTACTAATGCTTCTGTATCATAATCTATCTGAGCCAGACCAGGACGTATAGGTGGTATTTCCTCTTCTTCTACCTCCAAAAAAGCATTCACTTGAGCTTCATACTTACCCAAGGGGAATTTCTCATTGTACTGGGTTATCAGGGCAACCTGCTCTTCGGCTATTGTATTTTTTATCAAATGCCAATATGCTTCTTCCAAATTTTGACATGCCAAATCAGAAAAATTATTGCAAGTTTTTATATACAGTTTACAATTTTCTACCAGACTATTTATTTCATCTTCTTCTATACTTTTTTCTATCTGCGTCCATAATATAAGATCTAATTTTTCTATCCCTTCTTCTTCGCTTATGGTGTCACGTACTACTTCTTTTGTGGACTGATATCTTTTCTTGGGTTTTACTCTTTTACTTTTAGTGACTTTCTTATTCACTGTAACTTTTTCAGGCTCTTTAACAACCTCTTTTACGGGTAAACAGACAATACTCTTTGTAATTCTATTTCCTAGCCATTTTCTGTTATAGATACCATCAATTATTCTTGTTTCTATTGTTAGGTTGAAATTTTGCTTTTTTGAGGAAGGTTTAATTTTAAAAAGCACATAATCTCTTTTTGTACTAAACTGTTTATTATTAGCATCTATTTTAATAGCATTAGGATCGTCTAATTGTATTCCATTTACACTTTTGGTAATACTAAAGGCTTCTAAATAAAATACCTTTGCATGAGCATTCTTTTTGACTTTTGTAAAAGTACTATTCAGTCCTACTTTTAGGTTCTTGATTTGTATACCCACAGCAATTTCATCCGAATACTTATTCGGATCTATTACTGGTGCTGTAGCAGTAAGCTTTTGTTTTTGACCTTTATGCAATATAAAATAGCGCACCTCAAAAGATGCATTATTTTGTGTCCCACTATTCCCTCCATACGTTATTTTTTGGAGTTCTTGTCCTGTTAAAGAATATTGTAAAAGACAAAAGCAAAATACTGTTAGAATTTTTAATTTTGATAAACCTATCATTTATAAAATCAATTACCTTTAGTTTTTGAACTACAAGGAATCAAACATCGTGTATCCCTCATAAACGCACTAAAAATAAGGTTTATTGCGGTTTAAAACACCTTATTCTTTTCACTATTTCTAGTGCACAGAAAGCTACAAAGACGCTTTTACACCTAACACATTTACACTTATCCATTTACAACAATTCTTTAGTAACAAACCTACAATTCATAAAATGGTTCAAACTATTTCATCGAAAAACAAAAAAGCTATACAATCAAGTATCTAAACGGAATCAGTATTTGGGCAAACTCCTTATTCTTTGTTCAAACCTGTCTTTATTTTTTCTATTCCCCAAAAAGACAAAATCTATTTATACTCCACACATTTCTGATTACATAAGCCTTAATACTTTTCAAAAACCTTTTAGTTCAACCAAATTTTAACACTTTTACTCATTGTAAAACAAAAATTTTAACAAAATTATAATAAAACGTTTAGATTGTAGTTTAGAACTCATCTTGACTTTTCTTTACCCTAAAAAATGGATCAAATTCGCCCATATTACGTTACTTTTTTCAATCGTAATACTGTTATGAATTTCAAAAAATGCCCTACCTGGTCTGGTTTCATCTCATTTTCTGTCGATATCGAAAAATCAAAATATTTGTTTTTTAAATAAAATTTTATGTAGTAATATTATCGTGCTTTTAAATCAAAAATAAAATTACTCTAGCTAACCTCTCCTAACATGATCAGATTTTTTTTTCTTGCTTTATTTTTCTTAGTTACCCTTGGTACAAAATCTCAAACACAAGGCACATCTCAAAAAATAAAATTAGAAGAATTACTAAAGAGATTGGAAAAAAAGTACGACATCAGATTCTCCTATAATGCGGATGTGATTAAATCCGAAAAAATTCAAGCTGCAAAATACGAAGAACTTGATGAAGCTATAACCGCAATACAACGTCAAACTAATTTCTTTATCCAACCCTTACAAGATCGTTACTACCTAGTAAACAGCAAAACAGAAAATGGAACTATAATCATTTGCGGTACGCTGATTGATAAGACAAACATCCCTATCGAAAATGCATTAATTACTAATCTAACTACAAATCAACGTGCATTCTCCGACAAAAAAGGAGTTTTTGAACTCTATTTATCCCATGAAAAGGATAACATAAAAATTGCTGCAAACGGATTAAGCACGGTTCTATATACAGCCAACGAACTAGCAAAAATACCATGTACAACAATTTTACTCGAAGAAGAATATGATGAATATCTAGAGGAGGTATTAATTTCTCAATATATACAAACCACGGAATTTAATCGAGGAAAAGACGGCAATTTTTCATTTGATCCCAATAAAATTGGAGCGTTACCCAATCTTGCCGAGCCCGATATTCTAGAATCGCTCAAAGTATTACCCGGTATACAAAGTGTCTCAGAATCCGCTACCAAACTATTGATAAGAGGAGGCAATCCAGATGAAAATGCCGTATTCTGGGATGGCATTAGAATGTACGATGATGGTCATCTATTTGGCACACTATCATCTTATAACCCTTATATCGTCAAGGAAGTAAAACTATATAGAGGAGGCACACATCCAAAATATGGAAATCTAACAGCTGGAGTGATCGAAATCACCTCTGCGAATCAAGTACCTAAAAAAATTTCTGGAAGTATCGGCACTTCTCTGAATATAGCAGATGCAAATATTCAAGCTCCAATATCAAAAAAAATAGGCCTCTTTGTATCGGCAAGAAGAACATATTTAGATGTTTTTGACACTGGAGTATTACGAAAATATCAAGAAAGAGTTTTTCAGAATAATACTATCGTTGAGGAGTCGAAACTAGATCTATCCCAGATTAGAAATAATAATACGGATTTCAATTTTTCAGACTACACGTTTAAAACAATTTACGCAATTCAACCAAAAAACCAACTTGAACTAAGTTTTATCCATAGCTTTGACAAAGCCACCTATAGAAATGAAATTTTTGAACCTGTAGAAACATCGATTCCGGATGTAGAAGAAATAAGAAACATTGCAGACATAGAAGCTGTCATTAAAAAAAGAAATTATGGCATAGGTTTTAATTGGAACAATGCTATTTCTAAAAAATTTTCGTACAAACTCAATACGTACTATTCTAATTATGAAGAATTGTCTGAAGAAGACAACTTAAACGAGGTAACAGTTAATAATGTGGTTTTGGGTTTTATTAATAAGTTATCCAATCAAATTTCTGACATAGGCATTTTTTTTGAAACGAAATGGAAAATTCTCAAAGATTTAGAATTGCACACAGGTTATGATTTTTCTGGAATACAAATTAGCACAGAACAGGCACAATCATCCATTCAGATTCTAGATGAAACACCTGTTTTTTCTACAGGATTTTCTGAAAGATTTAATGATTCCAATGCGTTTTTCTATAACCTAAAGTTTAAGCTTTTCAATAGTTTTTCTGGTAACATAGGAGCACGACACTCCAAATTCTCTAATGCTACTGATCAAAACTGGTCTATAGAACCACGACTTGCATTACGGTATAAATGGAGTAACTATTTCAGAACACGTGTTACTTTTGAGGAAAAAAATCAAGTCCTTTCTCAAATCAATACTACCTATGATGAAATTGAGCTCAGCAGAAATTTATGGTCTATCAATAAACAGCCTTTGGGCTTTTTACCAAAAAGAAACAGTCAACAAATAAGCCTTGGTTTTGTCTATGCGCGAAATGATTTTGCCATTGATTTTGATGTATACCAACGAGAAGTACAAAATCTTCCTTCATTTGTTGAAGGACTCTCGGAATTGATTAATCCAGCAACCACTGGAAAAAGTTCGGCATTGGGCTTAGATATTTTGGCCAAAAAGAAGTTTTCTAACTACAATCTTATTTTAGGATACTCTTGGTTCCAACAAGATTTTACTTTTCCAGAAAATAATAATGCGCAATTATTCAATGGTAGTTTTGATATTAAACACAGTTTTTCTATCACACAAAGTTTCGCTTTCAATCAACTAGAATTTGCATTAAGTTGGCGATATCAATCCGGAATTCCTTTTAGCAACAACGTCGCTCTAAAAAACCTCACGAACCCTAATGGAGAAATTATTGTTACTGATTTTAACAACGACAGACTCAATGATTTTCACAAATTAGACATGAATATTTCTTATTTTTTCAAACCCTTTAAAAACGACAAAATAAAAATTAAAGCAATTGCTTCTGCTTTGAACGTGTATAATAGAAAGAATGAAATAGGAGTCTTGTATAAGCCCATTTTAGTCAAAGAAAACATTGATACGGGAGTACGAGAATTCGAGCTGAATAATAGTGCCATACAATCTCTAGGGTTCACCCCTAACATTGCTTTACGAATGATGTTTTAAAAAATTTATAAATACAGATGACTATGCAAATACACACATTCATTCATCTGTTATTCCTTAACAAGACTACTTGTACGACGAACAATAATCAGCAAACCCTAAGTATACAAAATCCCTAAGCTATTTTTACAAACAGACATTTTATACTAGTTCACCAAATTAGCTATATAATGTCGCATATCGACTTGTTCTTTTTCCATCTAATACCAATTGTTGTTTGAATTTACCGGAAAGAAAAATTAAGATTTTTTTGTTTCAGCTTCAGCAGAGACATCAAGCATAGCCGTGATTACGGTTTAATTTTCCAGTGAAAAAAGAGGCCTAATGAGTAGCCTGTAATTATTTTTCAGATGGTATGCTATGAATTATGCTACAAGGTATTTGTTTTTATAAAAAGACAAGTTACTACAAGATGAGATCTCTAATTTGCTCCAAAATCCACGAACATCTCCGACATAAGAATCAATTGATCGTGATTTGATCACAATAATAATTCCCTACGGAACATCCTGGTGAAAAAATACATATCTTATAGGTTCCTGGTTCATACCCTGATATATCGAGTGTATTATTACCATCCACTGATACCCCGTCGTCTTTTACAGTATTCGAATCGACTACCCACTTATAAAGACTATGAGTATCCATTCCTGTAAAATTAGCTACTAGCTTATCACCATTCCTCGTATAGTTCAAATCAGGACAGGCTATATTATTTTGATCTCCTACTTGTACAGAATTCCGACAAAAATTAAACTCTGGATCACACCCTTCTGATATAATACATATTTTGTAAATTCCACTCTCGAGGTTATCTAAATTTAATCTATTATTTCCGTTGTTTATTCTTCCATCTTTTTTAAAGACCTTTCCATTGACATGCCAATTATATGATCGCTCATTTTCTATTCCAGAGAAATTAGCCACTAGCTCATTATCCTGTTGATCATAAAACAAAATTCTACAATTCTGTTCCATTTTAACTTCTACATCCTCGCAAAAATAAAAGCTCTTATCACATAAATCACTCTGAATACAGATGCTATATTTTCCATCATCAAGGGTATACAGATCAAATCGGTTATCACCATTATTATCTAAACCATCCTTATCTTGCTCGACCCCATCAACAAACCAACTATAGGCTTTGAAATTAACAAAATCCTGAAACGTTGGAACCAAAAAACTTCCTTCTTTTTTAAATGAAAAAGTGGAACAACTTACTTCCGGAGTGTTTACAATTTCAACTTCCTCACAAAAAGTAACATTAGCATCACATAACTTACTCTGAAGACAGAAATTAAATTTTCCATCATCTAAAGAGCTTAAATCAAATCGATTATCTCCATTATTACTCACACCATCCCTATCAATCTCTACCCCATCAACAAACCAACTATAAGACTCAAAAGTAGTGAAGTTCGGAAAAGTTGGAATAAGAAGCATACCTTCTCTTTTAAAAGTTAAAACGGTACATTCTATATCATCTTCTGTGATTTCGACATCCTGACAGTAATCAAAAGTATCATCACAAAAAGAAGATCTAATACATATAGTACGTGTTCCTAATTCCAAATTAGAAATATCAAAAGTGTTATCTCCTTTTACAAAAGTACCATCCGTTTTCTTTTCTTCTCCATCGACGTACCAAATATACTCTGGAAAAGACTTTACCCCCTTAAAATCAGCTATTAATATTTTATTGTTACGAGAAAAATTAAATTTTTCGCAATCAACCTTTGAAGTTATATTGCGACAAAATGTTTTAATGCCCACACAATTTTCCTTGGATACAATACAGATTTCGTGACTCCCTGGAGGCAATGTTGTAGAAAATTTATTATCGGGTACACCAGAAGTAGTATTACCATCCTCTTCCTGGAAATCGCCATCTAGACGCCATTCATATAATACTCTTTCTTTATTAGGAAAATTTGCTTGAAAAGTAAATTCTAGTTGATTATCCAAAGCAACATCAAAATTAAGCTTTTGACATTCTATTAATTCTTCTGATTTATCCTCTTTACTACAAGATACAATTATGTTAAATGCAATAAATAAAACATATTTATAAAAACTTCTCAAGTTCATTTTGGTATTAAATTTAACAAAAAAAAACAGCTACTACAAAAAACAACTGATCCTCAAATTATTTTTTCTACCACATTTTGATTCAGAATTTTTTTAAAAATTCCATTCGATCCACAAAAACTATTCTTCTTGTTTTAGTAATCATCTAAAAATCCGGACTACCATAAATCATTAATATCTCTTACTATTTCTTTAAAGAGTATTAGTGATACCGATATAGTATGCGTTAGTGTCCAAAGTGATTATCACTATATTTTTTGGGGTACAAAAAAATTATAAGATTAAGTATATTTTAACGTTTTACTTTTTACAACAACAAAGTCAATCATTTATTGCCAGTTCAGAGGTGTTTTTTTTTCTCAAAACATTATATTCTACAAAATGCTATTTTAGCACGTTCAATAACGTCTCAAACTCCTCGTAAACCACTCACCCCCTAAACCACAAAGCCATTCAATAATTATCTTGACTATTAATGGTGCTATAAAAAAAGACGACTCAGGATCTCCTGAGTCGTCTTTTTTTTATATTTTGATGCATTCTTCTTTTAGGAGAATAGTACTTTTCTGTCTGTTTTGAGGGAGAGTTCTTAGTGTTGTACTGTAAAGCTCTTAGAAAATGTCTTTTTGCCTTCCTTAACCACTAATCGGTACTCACCAGTAGACAAATCTTTTGTATTATAGTTTCTTTTGATCATCATATCATTCACTAACCCTTCGGCTACAACTGTAGCTCCAT
>CANLMN010000046.1 GCA_947492105.1 uncultured Aquimarina sp.
CAGGTGTTGCATTTGCATTATTTGCACCTCCTGTGGCATTAGAGTCTTCTAACACTTCTGCTAGTATTGCTGCATCTCCACCACCTCCATTGTTCACGGAGTCAATAATGGCTTGTACTTCTGCGACTGTTGGTGGATTACTAAACCCAGTTTCGGTATTAATTGCAGTTTGATAATCTGCCTCTTTGGTAATATCTAAACTATTGATTCCTATAGAAGCAAGTTGATTATTCGTGATAGGGTTTCCATTCGCATTATTAGCACCCCCCATAGAATTAGAATCTTCTAGTACCTCTACCAACGGGGGGAGATAGAGACCGAATCCCCAAGGATTTGTAGCTGTGTCATATGTAGCATCATCACGATTTTCATCTACTCCACTAAATGTCCAATTGCTAATGATGAAATTAGCACCATCCGGACCTCCTGCTGTACGTGAAGCCCAACCATATTCATAGTCCCATGCGGTGCCTGTACCATCAACATCTGGATCTCCGAAGAGATCCTCTGTAGTCCAAGTAGAACCACCATTGGATGTTATTAATAATTGAACAGCATCGTCACCAGTAACACCACCTATTGATCCTCCATCTTCATAATCTGGAGGAAAACCAAAAAAATCAATAAATTTCCCAGAAATAGCTGTGACGTATAGACGTGTACCTGCTGTTTTTGCACCTACCGGAAATTGAAATTCAGGACTAGTTTGTAGACCGCCTCCGCTTATAGAAGATAGACCATAGATTGACATATCCGGAATATCATTTAATACATAAAATTCAACCACTCTTGGGTTGTTTCCATTTCCTCCAGTGCTACCATTGTTAGCAACATTTCCATGAAATACCCCTGAAATAATCAGATCCTGACAATAACAGTTGAAGATCAAAAAGCACGTTACAAAAAGTAAAATTTTTTCTCGCATAAAAATTTGATTTAATAGATGAATAGACTAAATAACTGTAAATGTGTGAATCACTTTAAGAATAAAACTCTTCATGAAGATAGAAGAAATAATTTGGTTTTAGGTTTGTAAAATATTGTTTTTTAGTATTTTATGTTTAATTATGGAAAAGCCTTAGTCTATGAAAGGTTTTGTTCTATCAGCAAATCAAATAGTACTTTTTATGTATGTCAAATAGTACTGATGCGTTAAGATGTATTAATCGAATAATCTTATTTGTTCATTGACATTTTGATTTGAAATTGTTTTGGTAAGCAATTCTTTTATTGGTGTTTTATCCATTAAGGATATGCCTAGGATTTGTATAATTTCGTAAATAGATAGTTCACTCTTTAAAGAGTGTTTGATACGGGCTATTATTAACCTGAGTTCGATTAATATTAAGGGGCTTTTTTACAGCAAAAAGATAAATTTTTAGTGAATTAAGGTGCTGAAATTTAATTTTTTAAGCTAAAAGTCTATCTGTGGTTTGTTATACTGAAATTACGGAAATTTTTTGAGTTATCGATGAATTTTGTAAAGAATTATGATCAAATAATTCATAGAGCTCTGCTCGGGAATCCTTCTAAACACCCTTCAGTGATGTCTAAGAGTGAAATTAGTACTATTACAGGGCTTTTTCATTTAGGTGGTTTTAGGACTTTTAATCATTTCTATATTCACTATGTCCAAAAGCATATGCAAGACCAATTTCCTAGGACAGTATCCTATAATAGGTTTACAGAACTGATGCAACACAATTTAATGCCGATGACTTTATTTTTGAAAACCTGTTGTTTAGGCGAGTGTACAGGTATTTCTTTTGTGGATTCAACTCCTATAAGGATTTGTAAAAACAAACGTATTAAAAGGAATAGCCAATACAGGCAAATCAATCATGGGGTGGTTCTACGGTTTTAAATTGCATATTGTGATCAACGATAAGAGCGAAATACTAACTTTTACCATCATACAAGCTAGTGATGATGATAGAACACCTCTGAAACAAAAACGCTTCCTAGATAAAATATTTGGAAAACTTTTTGCCGATAAAGGCTATATCGGAAAAGACTTAGCAAAAATGCTGTTTATTTATGGAATCCAGCTAATTACCAACATCAAAAGCAATATGAAGAACGCTTTAATGACTTTATCAGACAAAATCCTTTTGAGAAAAAGATCCATAATTGAAACCGTAAATGATGTGTTGAAAAATATTTGCCAAGTTGAACATTCTAGACATAGAAGTTTCGGTAATTTTCTTAGCAATATGATCGCTAGACTTATTGCCTATAGTTTTCTGCCTAAAAAACCTCAAATCAAATTTCAAACGCAAAATACAACTCAAATTTGTTTGTTTTAATAATCGAGCTCAGCTTTTCAGGTTAATAATGAGTTTCTTTTTCTACTGTTTTTTACTAAAAACTAAACCGTAGTCTTGGCTATGCGTAAATTTTAGCTGGTATAAAACGACAAGATTGTCCAAAAACAGTCTCTTGATAATTGCGATTTCTATTTAGTTTGATAGAAGATAAGGAGTACTTACGACAGTAATTTCAAAATATTAATTGGTGGTACTTGCCAAAGTTCCACCTATATCTTGGGGATCAAGGAGCTATATTGGCTAGCTAGCTGATAGGGGTAACAAGGTGCGTTTGGAGTTTAACGGATATAAGTATCGTTTTATAAGATGAACGTAATTGTAGCAAAACCACCCTATTAGTGTTTTTGGGGGAATGTTACACTACACCGTTTTTATGCTCTGTTTTGACGAATAAATATGCGAATTCATTGCCATAGTACTTTTCGCTAGTACTTTTGAAATTAGATTTTACCCAAAATAAGATTGTTTTTAAAATTATCAATTTCTATGAATTATTATTTATATAAGCGGAATTTAATAGCGTTTTTACCATTGTTGTTTCTAGTAGTATGTGGTTTAAGTGCTCAAAAAGTTAAAATAAGTGAAGTCGGATATAATACAGGGCGCAATGCTGTGACATTTGGTGCTATTATTGAAATCCAGAATTATGGTAACACGCCAATAGACATTACGGGATATAGTGTAGAGGATCCCTCTACCGGATATGAAAGCGACAATGAACGGACGTATCTTAGCCTAGAAACTGTTGGATGTAGTGATGATATGATTTTAGAGCCTAATGAGGTAGTTTCGGTATTTCGGTTTTTGAATAAAAATAGTCAGACGATTCATTTATATACAAAAGAGAATAAATTATTGAGTTCTGTTACATGGGGGAATTCACCGTATTTTGTAACTGCATCAGAAATGGGTATATGGAGTAACGGACCGACACCAATTGTTCCTGAAGGAGGTGCTATCGTTAATATTGGTGATGGTACGAGTTGGTTGGATTGGGTTGCTGTTTCTGAACGTACACCATGTGTAGCAGAAAATAACTCGGGCCAAACAGAAAGAAAAAATATACTAGTTTTTCAGGCAGAAAGTGCCAAAAAGGCAAAAGCTAAAGTAGCAAAAGATAGCGATAACAGAAATAACAGAATAATAAGACCTAATAAAAAAGGAGCCTACCTCGAATGGAATATTGATGTTAATCATTCTGGGGATTATGATGTGTTTTTGAGTTACAGTAATGAAGGAGAGGTTTTTGAAACATTAAAAGGGACCTTAACTGTCAATGATAAAAATAATTCTTTAGTGCAGTTTGAGCATACAACGGTTACCTCTGATGACTCTAATGCAAAAAGAACATGGCTCAATGAATTTACCAAAATACATTTGGAAAAAGGAATGAATACTGTTCGTTTTACAGCAACAGATAATTTGAAAAATAATCAAGTTTTTATTGATTATCTTGGATTAGTGGTAGATAGTATAAAAGACGTCAAAGATGTTTCTAAGTTGGATGATGTAATAAGTTGGATGCCAGAAGGGTATTGCCGTGTACAATCTAGTAGTGCTAAGGATGAGTGGATTGCTAATTTTGCGTTGGGTAGTATTGATAATAACTCTGGTAGTACTGTTTTTACGGATTTTAGCCAGTTGACTACAGAACTGATTTCTGGAAATAGTTATGATTTTAGAATTGTTCCTGCATGGTCTGGTACTGTGTATAATGAGGGTTATGCTGTTTGGATTGATTATAATGGGAATGGTAATTTTGATGACGAAGGAGAAAAAGTAGTTTCTAGGGCCCCATCTAGAGTATCTGTATTGTCTGGGTCCTTTACAGTTCCTAACGATGCCGTTGCGGGTGCTACAAAAATCCGTGTTATGATGAAATATAATGGAGAGCCTACTTTGGCATGTAGCCCAATTGAAAATGGAGAGATAGAGGATTATACTGCAATGATAAAAAAAGAGAAAGTACCTGTCCGAAAAGTGGCTATCGCAAAGATCAAGCCTGTGATATCATTATTTCCATTGCCGGTTACTAATGAATTAAATATAGATGTAACCGAAGTTATAGAGTCACTAGAAGTATTGAATATGCAAGGACAGCAGGTGTTAGTAGCATCTGGAGTTAAAAAAATTAACATGCAGTCTTTGGCTCCGGGGAATTATATTCTAATCGTTAAAACGCCTACAACAACGCACACAAAGAAGATTTCTAGAATAGCTCCATAATCAAAGAAGGAAGCAAGAAAGTATTTGTTTTTATGATGAATAAATCAAACAATCAAATGAGGAGAATGGAATTCGTTGCAAAAGGGTATAAAAAATAATTGCTAGCTAATAATTCGCTTCTTTTGTTACGTTATGACACCACTTATTGTTTGAATGTACCAGAAAGAAAAAGTAAGGTTTTTTTGTTTCAGTTGCATCAGAAACATCAAGTATAGTCTTAGTTACGGTTTATTTTTATGTTGAAACAGAGGAGAAAAAAGAAAATTGTATCCCAGTAAATTTGAAGCATAAATGGTATTCTTTTATACAAGAAAATTAAGCCTTAATCACGTGATATGTTTAAATGCGATAGCTCGAACTAAATTAGCGAGAAATATTTCCAAATGATTTGGTCTACCATTACATTTTGACCGGTATAACCAGAAAATGAGCAATTAGCTGATAGTGAGGGTGTGTAATTTTTTGACCAATAGAAGTGGTTTTTGCCTTCTTGAGGGTAATTATTTCTAAGAACTACTCATAAATAGACTAAAATTGCGTAAAATAGGGAGTTTTATAGTGAATAATAAAAATTTAGACTGCCCCATTTCTAGATTCTATCAATCAACCAGTTTTTGAGAGAATAAAAATTTTGTGGAGCTACGCCATGACCTACTGGGTATTCTTCTAATTTGGTGTCGATGTTTAATTCTTTTAAAATAACTGGAGCTTTTCTTGCCCAATCAATAGGAATTACCTGATCGACACTACCGTGAGAACAATAGATGTTTAATTTTGAAAAATCATGGTCTCGATATCCTTCTTTAAGAATATCAACATTGATATATCCGCTAAGCGCAATAACATTCTTGACTTTTTTTGGATAGGAAAGCGCCACTGCATAACTCAAAATAGTACCTTGACTAAACCCTAGTAAGCTAATAGTGTCTGCATCCAAATCATAAGCAGCGATGGCTTCGTCTATAAAAGCGCTTATAGCATCCCTGGATTGTATTGCTTGTTGATTATCACTAAACTTACCATCATTGGAATCGAAGTAAATAGAATACCAAGCGTTTCCTGTAGGTTGCATTGGATAAGGAGCGCGTGCTGAGATAATAAATAGTTCTTCGGGAAGTTCTGGTGCAAATGAAAATAAATCATCCTCATTACTTCCATAGCCATGAAAAAGAAAAATAGCAGCTGGTTTTTTGCGAGCTTTAGTCGGTGGTTGAATTATGTGATGTAATGAGAGTGTTTTTGCTTGCATGATTCCTTGATGTCTTTAAGAAAACAAATTTACAATAATTCTAGCTGTTTTTTGTGCATTATAAGTTGCGAAAAAGTGACGTATTTGTCAAGAAAAATAGTTGCATTTTTTGGATGAAATACAACATGACAAGTTATTCTACTAAGCAAATGATGAACGTTGAGTAGATAAGGTTGTGATGCTTCAGCTATGTTCGAAAAAATGTTACTTTTGACTAAGTGTTATGTTTTTAAAAAGTTCTTTTGTATACGTTAGTAATTCAGAACCTCCGTGTGTTCCATGACCAGGGATTACGATTTTGACACCAGGAAAAGAACTTTGTATTTTGGAAATAGTATGTGACCATTCTTCTAGATTCGCATCTTGGATATTGCCTTGATCTTCACCTATTGCCTTGACTAAGCATCCTCCAAAAAGAATATTTTCATTAGCAAAATAGGTAACTATATTGTCAGGAGAATGTCCAGCTCCCATAAAAATATTCAAAACGTCCATTTTTTCATGCATTAATTTTAGGCGTTTAGAGAAACTATTGTCTGGTAGCGTTTTTTTCTTTAGCCATAGAGATTCTGTAGTCTCAGTATGCGCATAAGAAGTAATACCATGTGCTTTGAAAGCGGCTAGACCACCAGTGGCATCATCGTGAAAATGACTGATAATAACACTCTTTATTTTGGCACCTAAACCATTTTCTATCCAGTTAATTAATTCTTCTGATATTTTATTAGAGATCGGAGTGTCAAAAACGATGGCTTTCTTGTTTACCACATAAACGAAACCATTAGAAGATCGTGTATTTCCGTTTTCAAGTTTAGAATAAGAGGTGTGTATGTAGCTTCGTTCGTTTAATTTAGTAACAGATAACTGCTCAGAGATCTTAAAACTAGTAGTGCTGCTTGCCGAAATAGTAATCGGAATAATAATTAAAATGCTTATTATTAGGGTTTTGTAGAGTTGTTTCATAGAGCGTGTTTTGTAGTGTTAGTTGCGTATAAAAACCATTAATAAGATGTCAATATTGTTTTTTTGTGTTAAAAAACGTCATTTTTGTACTTTTTAGCTGGTTAATTAATGCGTGTTTACCGTTTTTTTTGATTTTCTGAGTGCTAAAATAAGTAATCTTGATGGAATTCCAATCCTTAAAAATTCATTCATTAAAATTTGGAACTCTCAGAGACTGAAAAAATTACTGATTTCAACGGATGAAACCTTGACCGAACGTTAAAGGAAAATAGCAAGTGCTGTAAAGGACTAAAAAGAAAGTAACTTGCAGTATTATAGTAGTTAATGTGTCAAATAAGGCATTTGATGCAGTGTAACCACAAAGTAAGAAAAATGTATTATTCCTTGTTTTGAAAAGGAGATGATTGATACTTTTCTTGTTCGTAAAAAAAATAAACATTTTTTGATCTATTGTAGTATTTTTTACATATCATAGAGCGTTACGTGCTAATGAAAAGAGTAAAATTGCATAAAAAAGAGCATTTTATAGCAACTAGAATAGGTTGAAACTACCTCAGAATAATGGTTCAAAAATCTAAATACCCTAAAGCTACTGTATGCTAGAGATAAATGGTGTTGTAGGTCAAAATACTTGAACTATTTTTCGCTAGTTGGAACTATAGAATTTAATAATAGCCGTAGCAACGATTTAATTTTCTAGTGAAAAATTGTAGAAAAAGCCCCTAATTAGTAGCCCGTTATTATTTTTGAATTGTATTACAATACAACATCGTCTAGTGGTATAATACAGAAAACTTGTACAGTCTATAGTCCAAGGGGAGTTATTTCTTTAGAAAATCACTTGAAAAATGTAACAATTTTATATCCAAAGCGTAGCGATATTGTGTTTATTTTTTCTTCTTTTTGTTTTTCAGATTATAAACTTTATCCCCTTTGGTTTTAGGTTTTTTGTATTTCTTCTTGATAGTTCGTTGATAAGAACCTCCCAAATTTACTTTCTTGTTTTTTTCTTTTTTCTCATGAAAAGCAGGTCCAGGTGCATCTTCATCAGTACGTCGTTTATTAGGGTTATTTATTTCTACTATTTTTGGACGTTCTTCTGGAGCTAATTCTTCAGAGATAGCAACAGAATCTGGTAGTGGATGTTTGGGAACCTCCATTTGCATTAGTTGTTCGATAGCATTAAGAGCATCCTGCTCTTTTGGTGTTGTTAGAACAATGGCGGTTCCTTTTTTCTTGGCTCTACCTGTTCGTCCAATACGATGCATGTAGTTTTCTGGGTATTCTGGCGTATCCATGTTGATTACCTGACTTACTCCTTCGATATCTAGTCCACGTGCCATTACATCGGTAGCAATTAGGATACGGTTGTCTCCTTCTTCAAATTGTCGAATACTGCGCAGGCGATAGTTTTGGGTTTTATTAGAGTGTATAACGCAACATTCTCCAGGAAAAGCTTCATTAAGTCGGTCATACATGCGATCAGCCATTTTTTTGTACCCCACAAAAATTAAGGTCTTGTGGTATGTTTCTTGGTCGGTGAGTAGGTGCTCTAGTAGATTGACTTTTGTATAGAAATTCGGTACAGTATATCCGATTTGTGTAATATTCTCTAAAGGGGTTCCACTGGCAGCTACAGATATTTTTTTAGGAGTTTTGAAGGTTTCTTTGATAAGATTCTCTACATCTTCTGTCATAGTAGCAGAGAACATAATGCTCTGTCGTTGATGTGGCAACAAATCGAATATGTGCATTAATTGATGCCTAAAACCAAGGTCCAACATGACATCTACTTCATCAATTACTAGTTTTTGGATAGATTTGAGTTGTAATGCTTTGCTAAGTGCCAAATCGTATAAACGCCCCGGGGTAGCGACCACAATATCTAAGCCCTGAGCAACGGCTTGTTTTTGAGTATTAATATTAGTGCCTCCATAGACACCAGTAACTCTAGCGCTACTATAGGTAGCAAGTTTTTCAATTTCGTCCACGACCTGTACTACTAGTTCTCTCGTAGGTACCAAAACTAAGACTCTTGGATTTTGTTGTTTAGAATACTTGAGCATCCGTAAAATTGGAAGCATATAAGCAAATGTTTTTCCAGTTCCAGTTTGGGCAATACCAACTACATCACGACCGGACATAACTACAGGGAATGCTTGTTCTTGTATAGGTGTAGGGGTTTCAAAACCCAGATCATCCAAGGCGTTTATTAAAGGAGTGGTAAGGTTGAGGTCTCGAAATATCACGTGTAGTAGTTTTTGAACGAATAATAAACACAAAGGTAGACTATTTTATGTCAAAACTATTTGACGCGCTATTGGTTTTGTGTAGTTTTGTTTTGATACCTATATAATGATGAAGTAATGTGGTAATGAAATAAACGGCTAGGAGAAGAAATGAACGTATGGCTTTTTGTTAATGTGTTGATTTCTATATGTTGTGTTTTTTGAGAATTGAAGCATGGAGTTTGCTGAGGCAAATTCTACTATTATATGGATAGGACAGACATGTAACGTACTAAATAGACTGTTGCATGGCAGGATTAAAATTGAGGAGTATGAAAAATATTTTAGCATTTGCAGGTTCAAGTAGTAATGTGTCTATGAGTGGTCAAGGTTGGGAGAAAAATGAGGGCTTTGATACTTTGGTGCAAAAACGATATGAGTCGAATAAAAAAGCAGATGCTATAATGATTTCTGCAAATAAACATAATTGCTGGCAGAATGCTTCTTTTAGGAATATGAAGGATTGGTTGTCGGGTTTGGATTGGAATTTTTTCTCCATAAAAAAAGTGTTTGTGAGGGACACATTTCTTGATCAAAATGGAGGGATCAACGCTTTGGGATATAGTAAAGAGGTACTGTCTCAGTTTGGAGTTGAGATTGTCCAAAGTTTTAGTTTGCCGTCCTTACAGTATGATTTTTCTGTAGAAGAAGGAGTTATTGTTGACAAGGATTTAGCGTTAAAGCTACAAGAAATGTTACATTCATTTTCTCATCAAATTCAGTATGCAGTTGCGTAGATCTAAGAGATATAAGGTTAAAGATACTGAGGTTTTTAAACAACAATTACTCAGTTGGTCTCAACAGTTTGAAGAGGTGTTATGGTTTGATTCGAATCGCTATGCTCAAAAATATACGAGTTATGATGGGATATTGGCAGTAGATGCTTTTACATCAATCAAAACCGATTATTTTAGTGCTTTTGATAAACTAGAGGAGTATCAAAAAGGTACTGCAGATTGGATTTTTGGATATTTGTCATATGATCTTAAGAATGCTACAGAGCATTTGGTTTCTGCGAATTATGATGGTCTAGAATTTGCGGATTTATATTTTTTTCAACCAAAAAAAATATTTTTATTCAAAGGTAACGAGGTAGAATTTCTATACCTGCGTATGGTTGATGATGAGATGGATTTTGATTTTAATGAGATTAAAAAAATAACTACTGAAAGCCTAGAGGATAAGGAAGCTTTTGGCGAAAGCCAAACGATAGTACCACCCAAAGAACGCTCGATCAAGATCAAATTGCGTATGACCAAAGATGTGTATCAGCAAAAAGTTAAAAAAATGCTGGAACATATTCACAGAGGTGATATTTATGAAGCTAATTTTTGTCAAGAGTTTTATGCCGAGGATAGTGAAATGAATCCTTTAAAAACATATCAACACTTAAACAGAATTTCTCGACCACCCTTTGCAACCTTTCTCAAGGTTGATAGTCAATATTTGTTGTCAGCAACTCCAGAACGTTATTTACGTAAGGAAGGTGATTTGATTATATCACAGCCCATCAAAGGAACCGCTAAGAGGGCAATAGATCCTATAGAGGATCAGCAATTAGCAAGAGCACTAAGTCAGGATCCAAAGGAGCGTTCTGAGAATATCATGATTGTAGATTTGGTACGTAATGATCTGTCCAAAACAGCGACCAAAGGGAGTGTTGAAGTGACAGAGTTTTGTAAAGTGTATCGATTTGAACAGGTACATCAAATGATCTCGACAATTACTTCCAAAATTGCAAATACGACATCAGCGATAGCAGTGTTGAGATCCACTTTTCCGATGGGAAGTATGACTGGAGCGCCTAAGATAGCGGCAATGGAAATTATAGAAGCACTGGAAGAGACGAAAAGAGGTTTGTATAGTGGTTCTGTAGGTTATTTTACCCCAGAAGGAGATTTTGATTTTAATGTTATTATCAGGAGTATCTTATATAATGCACAAAAGCGGTATATTTCTTTTTCGGTAGGAAGTGCTATTACGGCTCAAGCACTCCCAGAAAAAGAATACGAAGAATGTTTGCTAAAAGCCAAAGCGATGAGAGAAGTGCTAGAAAAACAATGATAGGATAATGCAAAGGGGACTCAGAGATACAAAGAATCAAAAAGAGTCTAGTGAGATAAAATCAAAAAAATAATAATTCAAAATGAAAATAGCACAATTATTTCTATTCTTATTAATAAGCACGATACCAGCTTTTGGACAAGAACGCCTACAATTTCCTTCTGAAGATGGATTACAGGTTTCTGCAGATTATTATCCAGCGGATTCCAAAAAAATGATTATTCTGTTTCATCAAGCCATGTATAGTCGAGGGTCTTATTTGGAAATTGCACCGAAACTTAATGCTTTGGGATATAGTTGTTTGGCAGTAGACTTACGGTCTGGAGGTCCTGTGAATAGTACGCCAAATTTGACCTGTAAAGCTGCAAAACAAAAAGGATTAGCGACAAAGTATATGAATGCTTATCAAGATGTCAGGGCAAGTATTGCGTTTGTAAAAAAGACCTATAAACCTACACAAGTACTCGTTTTGGGGAGTTCTTATTCTTCTTCCTTGGTGCTAAAGTTTGGAGGTGAATATCCTCATGAGGTTGCGGGCATTTTGGCTTTTTCTCCGGGAGAGTATTTTAAAGACAAAAGTTTTATACAAAAAACAGCTTCGAGTATACAAGTTCCTGTGTTTATTACATCCAAAACGAGCGAACAAAAAAATTGGCAGAAAATATATGATAATATTCCAACGGAATACCGCAATTATTTTGTACCAAAAAGTGGTGGTCACCATGGTGCAAAAGCGTTGTGGAATAAGTTTGATGATAGTTCTGCTTATTGGGATGCTATGACTCATTTTTTGAAAAAAATACACTAGGTAGTCAAAAACAAATTTCCGAAATATAAAGGATGCTCAAAGCTTTTCAAGAACATATCAATACCCATTTTCCCTATCTCAAAGAGCACAAGGTTATTGTAGCCTGTAGTGGAGGTGTAGATAGTATTTTGTTAGCTCATTTATGTTATCAGTCAGGGATTGATCTCGCCTTGGCACATTGTAATTTTAAGCTTAGAGGGTCAGAAAGTGATGAGGATGAGTCCTTTGTTCGTGATTTGGCTACAGCGCTTAGTATTCCTGTTTTTGTAAAACATCTAGAAGCCGAGACTTATGGCAACGTAAAGCAGCTTTCTATACAAATGGCAGCACGTGAGTTGCGTTATAATTGGTTTCATAGTTTGATAGAAGCACATCCCTATGATTATGTCTTGACGGCACATCATGCAGATGACAATTTGGAAACTTTTTTGATTAATTTGTCCAGAGGTACGGGAATAGAAGGATTGACTGGGATTCCACCTGTCAATGGACATTACTTACGACCTTTGCTACCGTTTTCAAGAAATGAATTAGTAGCCTATGCAAAGGCAAACCAGATAGACTGGCGAGAAGATAGTAGTAACAGACAGACAAAATATTTGAGAAATAAGTTACGTCATGATGTAATCCCAATACTCAAGGAAATAAATCCTGCTATTTTGGCGAATTTTAAAAAAACAGTGGGGTATCTCCATGACAGTGCTACAATGATTAATGATACGGTCAAAAAAATCCAAAAAGAACTATTTGAATATTCATCAGAAGATCAAAGTGTCATTAAGATTTCTATCGCAAAATTACAAGCATTAGGCGATACGCAGGTGTATCTCCATGCATTATTCAAAGAATTTGGTTTTACGGCTTGGAAAGATGTATCGAGATTATTAGATTCACAGTCAGGTAAGTATGTGAGTTCTGCGACACATCGATTGGTCAAAGATCGAGAGAATTTGCTTTTAGGACCTGTTACTGATATAGCTCAGAAGCAGAGTTATCAAATTTTTGAAGGAGAATCAGCAGTGATTTTGCCAGAGCAAATACTGAAATTAAAAAAGGTATCGACTATTGAAGAAGTTGGGGCAAACACAATTTATGTCCCTGCTGATAGTTTACATTATCCGTTAGAGATCCGGAGATGGGAACAAGGAGATGTGTTTTATCCCTTAGGGATGAAAGGCAAAAAAAAACTAAGCAAATATTTCAAAGACCAAAAACTTTCTTTGTTGGATAAGGAAAAGGTTTGGGTACTTTGTTCGAATGACCAAATCGTTTGGGTACTTGGTTATCGCGCAGATGAGCGTTTTAGGGTAGTACCAGACAATAAAAAGATTTTAAAAATTACAATAACTACATGAAACAGTTTATTTTTATACTTAGTAGTATATTTTTTACGCTTACAACATTAGCTCAAGGCGAAATTGTTGTTTGGGAGGCAAGTGCAAATGCTTTAGAAAAAAATAGTTATGAATTAGTTTTTAAAGCAGCCATAGCGCCTGGGTGGCATATATATTCTCAAAAAATATCTGATGAGGATATGGGACCTATTCCAACAGAGTTTAGTTTCAAAACAGCGGAAGGAAATTTTGACTTATCCGGAACTACGGTCGAACCAGAGGGGGTAGCCAAGTTTGATAAAACTTTTGACATGGAAGTGACCTATTTTGAAGAAGAGGCCTTTTTTAGACAGAAAATTTTAGTCAAAAACGCTGCACAAAAGACGGTAGCAGCTTCGGTACTTTTTATGGTCTGTAATGACGAGATGTGTCTGCCGCCAGAAACAATTGATTTTGAAATTCCTCTGGCAGGAAGTGCGCCAGTACAGGCAGCAAATAATTTACAAGTTTCTGCAGAGGATTTACAAAAAACAGAGCAGTTAAATATTCAAGTAAAAGGGTGGGAAAAATACCCTCAGGAAGATCCTGCACAGCAAGGTTACTTTACGATTTTCTTTCTTGGCTTTTTGGGAGGGCTCATCGCATTGTTGACACCATGTGTTTTTCCGATGATTCCGCTCACGGTTTCTTTTTTTACAAAAAGAACAAAGGATAAGCGCAAAGGGAAATTTAACGCTTTTTTGTACGGTTTTTTTATTTTTGCGATCTATGTCTTATTGAGCTTGCCATTTCATCTATTGGATTCATTAGATCCAGAAATTCTTAATAATGTATCAACAAATTTTACACTAAATATTATCTTTTTTGTAATTTTTGTTGCGTTTGCAGTCTCCTTTTTTGGGTATTACGAGTTGACTTTGCCAGCATCATGGAGTAATAAGATGGATGACCAAGCTACAAAAATAGGAGGGGTTCTAGGGATCTTTTTTATGGCATTAACATTAGCTCTGGTTTCTTTTTCTTGTACAGGACCAATTCTAGGATCACTTCTCGGAGGTACGTTGAGTAGGGATGGAGGAGCAATACAATTGACTATAGGAATGGGAGGTTTTGGATTGGCACTGGCATTGCCTTTTGCACTTTTTGCATTATTCCCAAATTGGTTAAACTCATTGCCAAAGAGTGGAGGATGGCTTAATAGTGTCAAAGTAGTATTAGGGTTTTTGGAACTAGCATTGGCATTCAAATTTTTGTCAAATGCAGAATTAGTGATGCATTGGGGAATTTTCAAGAGAGAAATTTTTATAGGAATATGGATTTTGATAGGAATAGGTTTGGCACTATATCTTTTTGGAAAAATTCGTTTCCCGCATGATAGTCCAATAACAAAGTTGCCTGTATGGCGCAAAGTATTAGGAACGGTTACGGTAGCGTTTGTACTTTATCTAATTCCGGGATTAACGAATACTTCTTATGCTAACTTGAAACTCCTCAGTGGTTTTCCACCGCCTTTGTTTTATAGCGTTTATGAAAAACCAGCCTCTCATGAGATGATGGGCTTAGAGGCTTATAAGAGTTTTGATGCTGGTCTCAAAGCCGCCAAAGAACAGCATAAACCCTTGTTATTAGATTTTACAGGATGGGCATGTGTTAATTGTCGCAAAATGGAAGAACAAGTTTGGAGTATTTCGCAAGTAAATGAATTAATAAGAGAGCGGTATATCCTTGTTTCGCTCTATGTTGATGATCGTGAAAATCTACCCAAAGAAACACAATTTAATTATCTAAAATCATCAGGAAGGGTTAAGAAAATTAAAACAGTAGGAGATAAGTGGGCAACATTTCAGACATTGAATTTCAAAAACAATTCGCAACCTTATTATGTTTTATTGGGCACAAATGGCGAATTACTTAATGCTCCTTTGGGGTACACTCCTGATGTGAATGAGTATACGGCATGGTTGCAAAAAGGATTAGAGAATTTTGAATTGTAGTTTTTTATCGTGGCTGTTTTTTTGATGGCCTAATAGGTGTTTTTTGTCTTTATTTGGGGCGCAAAAACTAATTATAAGAAGTAGTTGAGATTTTTTTGATACTAATCAGAATTGCCCAGAATGGAGAGCTCGGTTGGTATTGATGGCAAGTAGTTTCTTGATCAGGTGGGGTGTTTTATTAGTTCATACCAGCTGCTGCCATAAACTAATAAAAGACAAAAATTCCTTAAAAAAGGGCTTTTTTGTAACGAATCGCAAAAAAGTTTGAATGAATTCACTATTTATAATCAAGAAGAATCATTTGTTAAGTTGAGGCCTTTAGTTATTTGGAACTATACGTGTTACTACCAAATTAGCTATATACTGTCGCATATCAACTTGTTCTTTTTTAACTAAATGTCTTGTTTATATATTTCATAGCTAAGGCTATGCAATAGCATCACGATATTTTTGCATAAAGTAATAATAACAGTGTCATTCCTACGAATTTATACACCTAAATTGGTGCAATACCCTTTGTTGTTTGAATTTATCGGAAAGAAAGATTAAGATTTTTTTGTTTCAGCTTGAACAGAAACATCAAGCATAGACTTAGCCACGATTAAAATTTTTTAGTGAAAAAATAGTAGAAAAAGAATCGAATTATTAGCCTGTAATTATTTTTTAAATGGTTTTATTAAGAAAGAATAGGTTGATATTACAACATTATTTATCTGTTTAATTGGGTGTTATTTTGTTGTATAGTACTTTAAATACTGCTATGGATTAAACAAGTGTTGCCTGATTATATAATAGTAGACTGTCCCATATAAATATTGTAGTAATTGATATTGCCTTCTTGCGGCTCTTGGATATAGTCTCCAATAAAATCGCCTATTTTTTCGGTAGTAAAAGGTTTTTCTTTATTCAGGTCAGGAGTTGTAAGGTTTAGTTCGAGTGCTTTTTCTACAGCAGTTTTTATGGACTGTGCTTCTTCATGAAGATCAAAGTGTTCTAATAGCATTGCTGCGGATAAGATTGCTGCAATGGGATTGGCTATTCCTTTTCCTGTAGCTCTATTATATGAGCTGTGATAGGGGTCAAACATGCAAAAGTTATCTCCAAGAGATGCAGAAGGCAAGATGCCAATAGATCCTCCGATAACGCTAGCTGCTTCCGAAAGGATATCTCCAAACATATTGTCAGTAAGGATCACATCAAATTGACTTGGTTTTTTGAGTAGTTGTGAAGCCGCGTTATCAGCAAACATATATTTGACTTCGACATCTGAGTATTGGGAAGCCATATCACTGATTACTCGACGCCACAAACGAGAGGATTCCAAAACATTGGCTTTGTCTACAAGCGTGAGTTTTTTTCTGCGTTTTTGAGCATCTTTAAATGCCATATGCGCTATTCGTTCAATTTCTAATTGTGAATATTGACATAGATCAGAGGCTACAGTGCCATCATCACTCAGGTGTTGTTCTCCAAAATAGATTCCACCAGTAAGTTCTCTGTAGATTGTAATGTCTATACCCTTGGTTATTCTGCTTCGTAGAGGTGAACGTTTAAGGATACTATCATAGGCTTTGATGGGGCGGATATTGGCATATAACCCAAGAGCTTTTCGCAATTTTAGTAACCCTTGTTCTGGACGAATCTTTGCTATTGGATCATTGTCATATTTCGTAGCACCAATTGCACCAAATAGAATAGCATCTGTCGTAGAGCAAAGTTCTAGTGTTTTGTCAGGCAATGGGCTTCCTGTTTTTTCTATGGCAATAGCACCAATGAGCGCTTCTTTAAATGTAAAAAAGTGATTAAAACGATCGGCAACTGCTTCTAGTGCTTTGATCGCTTGATTTGTTACTTCAGGACCAATACCGTCACCGGACAAAACGGCTATATTTAACTTCATATTGAAGGGTTTAATGAAAAAAATTCCTTCATATTATTGAAGGAATTTATAGGATAAATATAACTTTTTTTATGATTCAAGCATAAAAAAATACGAAAGAATTATAAGGTGTACTTGTTTAGTCGCACAGAAGTAGTTTTTAGACCACAGTCGTACTGATATTTGATATCTTCATAATTTCATGGATATCATCATTCTGAACTTCTTTTTTGCTATCAGCGAATTTCAGAAACTCGGGATATACTTTGTCAAGTTCTAGTTTGGTTAATTCATACCCTAACTTTTTGGCACGATATGCTAATGCCGCTCTACCACTTCTTGCAGTGAGTATGATAGCGGATTCTGTAACCCCAACTTCGGCAGGGTCAATAATTTCATAGGTTTCACGATTTTTGATCACACCATCTTGATGGATACCTGAGCTATGTGCAAAAGCATTGGTTCCGACAATGGCCTTGTTCGGTTGTACCATCATTCCCATAGTGTCAGAGACCATTTGACTCGTACTAAAAAGTAAGGAAGCATCAATACCAGTAGTAAGATTAAGACTAGGATGTTGTCTCATGATCATTACTATTTCTTCTAGTGCAGTATTTCCTGCTCGTTCCCCAATACCATTAATTGTACATTCTATTTGTCTAGCACCATTTGATACACCCGCCATAGAATTTGCTGTAGCTAATCCTAGATCATTGTGACAGTGGCAAGAAATAGTGACGTTGTGAATACCTTTTACGTTTTCTTTGAGATACTTAATTTTTGCCCCATATTCCTCTGGTAAACAATATCCTGTAGTATCTGGAATGTTTAGAACTGTTGCACCAGCTTTAATCATTTGTTCACAGACACGTGCCAAGAATTCATTCTCTGTTCTTCCTGCGTCTTCTGCATAAAATTCAACGTCTTCGACGAAAGACTTTGCGCATTTGACTGCAGCAACCCCACGTTCAATAATTTTATCTCTAGTGGTGTTGAATTTGTATTTGATATGAGAGTCTGAAGTGCCTATTCCAGTATGTATTCTAGGCCTTTTTGCATATTGAAGAGCTTCGGCAGCTACTTTTATATCATTTTCTACAGATCTAGACAACGCACAGATAGAAGCATTTTTGACTAGTTTAGAGATTTCCATGACTGATTCAAAATCGCCAGGACTCGAGACAGGAAAACCAGCTTCTATGATATCGACTCCTAATAAGTCAAGACGCTCTGCTATAACAAGTTTTTGTGTTTTATTTAGTTTACAACCAGGGACTTGTTCTCCATCTCGTAAAGTTGTGTCAAATATTTGAACGTTATCAGTACTCATGCTAGGAATATGTTTTACATTTTACAATTAGAAAAGTTATTGCATTTCTATCGGAATTCAACGACTTCTAGTGCAAAACTTTTGTTAAGGATGTCATACCTTTACATCTCAAATGTATATTTTGTAGTTGTAAAAATGATGGTTTTTCTATCGTTTTTACAATGCTGAAGTTTGTTAAAATGCATTTAATAACCTTATTATTAACATTTTATAACATTTTTCCTTACAATGACTAATGACCAAAAAGACGCTTTGTTTGTTTTGTTAAAATCGCTTTCTAAATCAGAAAAACGACAGTTCAAAGTATATGTAGGCCGGCTAGGAGTAAATAATGATTCCAAATTTTTGGCATTGTTTAATCATCTAGATAAGAGTGATAGTCTAGATGAACAAGCTATTATCCAAAAGGGAATTGTTAAGAAACAGCAGCTTTCTAATCTCAAAGCTCATTTGTATAAGCAAATTTTAATTAGTTTACGTCTTAATCCCGTACACCAGAATATTCGTTCGCAGATACGGGAACAATTAGATTTTGCAACAATTTTATACCATAAAGGCTTGTATAAGCAAAGTCTCAAAGTTTTGGATAAATCGAAAACGGTTGCGATAGAAAATGAAGAAAACAATTTGGCATATGAAATTGTAGAGCTCGAAAAAGTTATCGAGTCTCAATACATTACCAGAAGTATTCATAGTCGTGCAGATGAACTGTCAGTACAGGCAAAAAATCTAAGTATGAAGAATGTGTTGGCAAGTCGTTTGTCCAACCTGTCCTTGCAATTATATGGTTTGATGCTCAAAACAGGCTACGTCAAAAACGATATAGAACATCAACAAATCACAAGCTATTTTGAGTCCAAAATGCCCGAATATAATTGGGAACTAATGGGGTTTCGCGAAAAATTATGGTTATACAAAGCACATCTGTGGTATAGTTTTATGGTACAGGATTTCTTGTCTAGTTATAAATATTCCAAAAAATGGGTGACATTATTTTATGAAAACCCTAATATGATTGCACTGAACCCTGTTTTTTTCTTGAAGGGAAATAACTACTTGATGGAGTCCTTATTTTTGATAAAAAAAAGGACCAAACTGAAAGAAACGATAGTTCGGTTAGACAAAATGGTGCATTCTGATGGTTTTCCTCTAGACGAAAACAATGAGGCTTTGATTTTTATGTACTTGTACAATAACAAGCTAAATTTACACTTTCTAGAAGGAACATTTAAGGAAGGAGAGACCCTTGTTACTTCGATATTGGATGGTTTGGTACGATATAAGGATCGTATTGATGCTCATCATGTGATGGTGTTGTATTACAAAATTGGCTGTTTGTATTTTGGAATGGGTGATAACAAAGGGTGTATAGAATATTTACAAAAAATTATCCATAACAAATCCTTAAAAATGCGAGAAGATCTTTTGTGCTTTTCTAGGGTATTAAGTTTGGTAGCACACTATGAAGCTGGTTTGGATTATCATTTGGAGACACAGCTCAAAGAAACCTATAAATTTTTGATTAAAATGAATGACCTGCATGCTGTGCAGCGTGAAATGATCAAATTTTTGAAAAATCTAGGGGATATTTATCCAAGTCAAATAAAAACAGAGTTCAAAAAACTTTATACAAGACTAAAACAGTATGAAGAGCATCCGTATGAAAAACGTGCTTTTTTATATTTGGATATTTTATCTTGGCTAGAAAGTAATATTGAAGAACGCCCTGTTGCAGATATCATAAAAGAAAAAGCAAAAACATTAAAACCATAACGACTTGGGCTTTGAAATAATTTGTTTTTTTGATTCAAATAAGTCGAAAAGATAGATGGTTTTTTGAGCAAATAGAAAAGTATCAACCCGATGAATAAACAAACACAACTTTGACAGTTACTACCGAATCCGAAAAGATTAAGAATTTTTTGTTGTTAAACCTATCGGTACTTTTGATTAGTACCTCTGGACCATTGGGGAGGTTTGTCACATTACCACCACCACTTACGATTGCTTTACGTGCAGGAGTAGCTTGTATTTTACTTTTTGTGTATTGCAAGTGGATGAAGTTTTCCTTTCGCCTAGAGGAAAAGGTGATAGTACCTGTAATTGTATCAGGACTTTTTTTGGGATTACACTGGGTTACATACTTTTATGCATTACAATGGTCTACAGTGGCTATTGGGATGTTGTCTATGTATACTTATCCCGTGATTACGGCTTTTTTAGAGCCTCTTTTGCTCAAAACTAGGTTTCAGAAATTTCATATCCTGTTAGGTTTAATGGTTTTGATTGGTATTATATTGTTGGTTCCGGAATTTGATTTTCAGAATAGTTATACAAGAGCTATTGCTATGGGGATTACCTCTGCGCTTTGTTATTCATTACGCAATATTATCATGAAAAAACATGCCACCAAGTATCAGGGATCGGTTACGATGACCTATCAATTATGGATGGTTTTACTCTTGTTTATTCCAGTTTGGTTTATGTACGATCTAGAACCAATAGTACGATATTGGAAACCTGTATTGGCGCTTGGCATTGTGACAACTGCTATCGGTCACACGTTGTTTTTACAGAGTTTTAAGCATTTTTCGGTGACAACTGCAAGTATAATCAGCAGTGCGCAACCTGTTTATGGAATTATCGCAGGGATGTTGTTTTTGGACGAAATTCCAGCATGGACTACCGTAATTGGAGGAGCTTTGATACTTAGTTCTGTGTTTGTAGAAAATTTTAGATCCTATAGAAGTAGTTAAAGTGATGGAGTAGTTCTCATAATATTGTATTAAAAAAACTAAAAATCAATCACAGGCATTCCAAACAGGATCATTTGGTGTTGGAGCGATAATTGTTACAAGGTCTTTCTTTACAGGATGGACAAAGGTTAGTTTTCGTGCATGTAAATGAATACTTCCGTCTTTGTTGCTGCGATCTGCGCCGTATTTGAGATCTCCCTTGATATGCGTTCCTATTCCTGCTAATTGTGCACGAATCTGATGATGCCTACCCGTATGCAATAGTATTTCTAACAATGTATAGCGATCTAATTTTTTGATGATTTTATAATCCAAGATGGCTTTTTTGCTTTCAGGAACCTCTTTGAGATGTGCATAAGACTTGTTCTGTTTTGGATTCCTTTTTAGGTAATGAACAAGTTGTTCTTGTGTTTTTGGAGGGGTGTTTTTGACAATAGCCCAATACGTTTTTTGTAGATCATTACTTGTTTTTGCCGCAAATAGTGCATTGAGTCGAGTAAGTGCCTTGCTGGTACGAGCAAAAACTACTATTCCTGTAGTGGGACGATCCAAGCGATGTACCACGCCTAGATATACCGCTCCGGGTTTTTGATATTTTTCTGCAATATATTTTTTTACGACCTCACTTAGTGGTAAATCACCAGTTTTATCACCTTGTACAATATCACCAGCACGTTTATTAACGATAATTAGATGATTGTCTTCAAACAAGACTTGTAAATTCTCTTTGGTAGAGTAGGTTTTCAAATTTCGAAAATATTTTGAGTGATTGAAGCTACAAAGATGCGGTTTTTTAAAGAATATCAAGTGTGTTCTTAAGGGAGGTTTATAACTTCCCAATATTTTAGTACATTACAATATATTCTTATACCACCTACAAATAATTCATTATATGAGTATTATCGGAAAAATGATCATCGACGGTGAATCCTTCAATTTGTTATCATATCATTTACGTTTTTTTCAGGAAAAAGACATTGCGGGTCGTCCCAGAGGACGTGTTAATGGCGGACTGATAGAGGTAAAGATAGAGGCACACCGCGATCGTATTTTTCATCACTGGGCATTAGAACCAGAACAGATGCGTGATTTAGAAATCGTTTTCTCTCCGGTAACCAAAGTAAGTAAGAGTAGAACGATCCAATTGTATGATGTGCACTGCGCCAGATTAGAGGTACATTTTGATAATTATACTAGTAATCCCATGACCTATACGATACTCTTGTCCCCGGGGATATTTGTCGATGGAGGTGTGGTGTTTGAGAAACCTTGGAAGGTGACGGATATTGATGCTCAAGAAGTAGAACCAACTCCCGCTCCTGAACAAGAACCAAAAGTTATTAATATGTTTTTTACGGATATGAAGAATAATAGAATTGAGGATGTGGATATTGATACGAAGGTATATTTACACATACGTTCTCGTAATATGGAAGGGAGGAAAATTGATTTAGAGCTTCATGATCCAGAGGTAGATTTTTTGTATGAAGGCGAGCGCTTATCAAATGATACACTTCGCGAGTATATAATTAATAATGCTGATGAGAGAATTCTTTTGGAGGTAGTAGCGCCTATTCAAGGAACGGATGGATAATTTTATGAGTGATTGTTACCTTGCTTCAATAATAAAAATGAATTGGTAAGTATTAGTTTGTGGTAACTTGGGGTAGATGCGTATGTTCTGGATTTTTAGAAAATTGGTTGGATATGTCAGATCCAAAAAAAACTAAAAAGGTATTGTTTTGGGAAATGAAATAAACATAATTCGTTTTTTGAAAATACTATTGCTTAGCATACTACTGAAAATACTACTATTTGCCTTATCCATTTGGGGTAAATCATTTATATTGGATACTATTTTGATTTGGACCAAAGACTGTTGAGGCACTAGCTATTATGAAGTAGAAACGAAAACTGCTGAGTGTGTCTTTAATTTTATCCAGCATAGTAGCACCAATAGTATTTGTTTTGTCATTGCTGTTATCATGAATACTATTTAAAAAAAAAGAATATGAATAAATTCACATTATCCTATCAAGGCAATATTGTTGCAGAAGCTAGTATAAGTGTCAAAATAGACATTGCAGTAAAAGAGATAGAATGTATTACTGATTTGGATGAAGGTTCAGATAATCAGGGATCGGGCGGAACTTTGAAAGGATTTTTTTATGGAAAAGAGTACGAGTTTAAAGTTTTGTCCTATTCAAATGATTCTGGATTAAAAGAAAAGGAGTTGAATAAAATAAAATGGGTATATTCATACACCAATGACGAAGGTGTTATAACTAATGTTACTCAAAAGGGATCTACAGGAGATACATTCAGATTAAAGGTTGATTCTTTGGAAATGTTAGGTAAAGAAATCTCTATTTACGCCTATATAAATAGAAAAGAAAATGAAGCTAGCCTGTCTAAGTTTTGTCATCATCGTTTTAGATATTTTGATAAGAAAGTTTTTGAAAAAGAATTGAAAAAAAGGAGAGATACCCCTATTTTAATAGAGCAGCATGCAACTTCATTATGTGGGACGGCAGCTATTATATATCAACTAGCCAAGGATGATAAAAATTTGTTTTATGAAACATTTTTGGATTTTTTCATTAAAGGAGAAGGGAATATTAATAATTTCTTACTTAAGCCCAATAAGAAATTATATGAGATGAAACCTTCGTCAAATAATGAGAATTATCCTAATTATAGTGAGTATTCAGATGGTACGCCAATTAATCCACCTGATGCCATGAAGCAGGCTGATTGGATTGTTTTAGCAGGTACGAGAAGTTCTGATAATAAAAGTTACGAAGGCGAAAAAGGGGAAAATTGGGATGCAATAAATTGGGTGAGCTATATGAAAAAAGCGGCATTGAGTCTGTATGGAGCTTCTTTGGCTATAGACGAAACATCATACTTTACAGGGTTTGATTATACAGATACGCTTGAAAAAATTCAGGAAGATTATAAAAATGGATGGAATATTGTTTTTTTGATAGACTCTGATATGTTAGATGATGAGGTAAGTTATTTTGGCTGTTTGACACAGTATCACTGGATTGTGTATGAAGGAGATTTGAAAATTGATAAAGATAAAAAGGAGTTTGAATTTTCATTTTGGTGCTGGCATAAAATCAACAGAAATAGAGTATTTGCTAAGAGGGTTTTTAATACTAATTTTATGTATATCCGTAAAGTGTCCTAATTTTGTATATTTGTTTGAATTCTAAAAAGTTATTGATGGATATATTTTCTT
>CANLMN010000047.1 GCA_947492105.1 uncultured Aquimarina sp.
TCCTCGTATCATTATCAAAAAAGCAGGGAGAAGGAGCAAAATTTGTTTCAGAAAATTGACGGACAACTAAAAACCAATAGAAGGGGGCTAAAAAACTTTAATAAAGCTGGTTTAGTAACAGTCCGCAAAAAACGATTACTGAAAAAACGATTACAGAAAGAAGGTTTTGAAGTAGTCTTTTGCATATAACTGTAATCAGATACCCCCCTTTATTATAAATTATTGATCTGTTGCATTATAAAAACATTAACAGCACTAAGGCTATGCTTGATTTTTCTGTTGAAACTGTAACAAAAAAAATGTAATTTTTCTTCCCGGTAAATTCAAACAGCAAATGGTATAATTTCGTAATGAAAAAAAATAGTTGAATAAAAAAACTAGATGTAGTCATGACTACATCTAGTTTCTTGAACTCCATTGCATAAAAGAGGAACAAATACTAAGCTGTTCTTTTTCAATACTCTAAACACCTTAATACCAACGCCATTACACTCTCATACAAAAGATATCGAATTGATCCATCAAGTACTCAGAAAATCCTTATTGCTTGATTATTTTTTGTGTATATCTATTTGACTTTGATTGTAAAACAACAAAATACACCCCTGGGGCAAATCTCTCTAAATCTAAGGTTATTGCACCATTGATTTCTTTTTGCAACATCATTTTCCCTTCGGTAGAGAACAACTGAATTTCGTTATACCCTCCTGCATCACTTAACTGTACGGTAATATCTTTGATCACAGGATTAGGGAACAACGTATAAACCCCCTGTGCTTCTGGCGTCGTGCTGCTCAAATTATCTAATAACGAACCAAAATCCGGAATCCCATATCCTAATCGTATATCTGGATTATTAAACTGACTAGAAGAACTCCTAACCATTTGCATAATTTCTGCATTGGTCTTTTTTGGGAAAGCTTGCCATAGACAGGCCACTGCCCCTGCCATTATAGGACTACTAAAAGAAGTTCCATCCGCCGAACCAATACTATTATCTGTATCTACTATAGAAGCTCCCCTTCCTCTAGCTACAATATCAGGTTTCACTCTCCCGTCTGCAGAAGGACCTCTAGAACTAAAACCTACATAATCACCAGAAGCAGTAATCGCTCCCACTGTCAGAGAACCTATTGCATCACCAGGAGCTGAAACAATCCCCCAAGAAGTACTACCACTGTTCCCTGCTGAAGTGACAGGAAGCATTCCTTTTTCGAAGGCAACATTAGCTCCTTTTGATATAAAAGCCGTGATACCATCCATATCTGACTGATCATAATCATAGGCCGAATTATCAAACTGAGTATATCCCAAAGAGGTATTTATCACATCTACTCCCAAACTATCTGCACGCTCTGCTGCTGCCACCCAATAAGCCTCCTCTAATGGAGACTCTCTAGAACCATCTTCTGTTCTGAATAGATAATAGGAGGCATCTGGAGCAGTACCTACAAAAACACCAGGTATCTTAGCTCCAATATCGCTAAAAGTATGTGTACCATGATCACTTCCCCTATATATATCATCTGTATCAGCTACAAAATCATAACCACCTAATATACGTCCTTCTGATCTCGCCTCTTCAAAAGCAGTCATCCTATCCACAGCTGGGAAACCTGCATCAACTACAGCAATTATCATCCCATCACCAGTATAATTTTTTTCATGTAGTACTGCCGCATTGAGTTGTTCTATCTGAGCCCTACTATTTCCATAATCATAAACAGGAAGTTTGTTGAATTTATTGATCTTTTTTCTAGGTACTGACTTTTGATTTTTGACATCTCTTCTCTCCCCTTTTGGCAGTCCATCCAAGTTATTATCTGCAAAATCAACACTTGCGACCTCGGGTAATGCCACTAATGATCGGATAGCTGTTTCTGATCCACGAACATACACACAATTAAACCATTTGGATTTTGCCAATACAGTCACTCCATCAGCATTCTTGATTGAAGTAATACGTGCTTGATCCAAAGGTACATCACGCTCGTCAATAGCAACGTTATGTCGTTGCTTGCGCTCCAACGCTCTTTGCGTCAATATCGTTTCTGGAGTTGCTAAGGCCGTAGCTACGTTTTCTTTGGGAGTAAAATAGACCCAAGCATCTTCTTGCTGCGCATGTAACGGTATGGCCATTGTCAAAAATGGAAGATAAAAAAGTAGATTTTTCATAAATGTATGTGTTTTTTAAGTTATAAATCAAACGCATAATATTCACAAAAATTGACTCTACTAAAGGTTTTAACTTATTTTAGCACCCAAAACACTTAAAAACTTGATTAAAAGTACCTTGAAACACCAATATCCTATTTTTTTTAACGAATTATTTCACCTTTTCACCCTCCTTCAACAACTCAAACATTTCCTAAAATCAAACTAGTTAACACATATAGTATATCGTCTTGTTTTTTTTATTCGAATACTTTAATTATGTATTCTACAACAAAGACTAAGCTTTATTACCTCCACATTTTTGTATAACAAACAATCTAAGTTGTTATCAACAAAACACGAATATCATGAGACTCAAAAAAAAAAGCTTGTACGAAATATACCGCATGACTACTTCATCCTTACTTTCTGAGTCAAAAAACCGTTACCCTCACCATCTTTTTGTAATAGCTACTCGATTATGACTAATACCATTTATCCTTTTAATTTACTGGGATAAAATTTTCTTTTTTCGCCTCAGTTTCAGCATAAAAATAAACCATAACTACGGCTATGCTTGATGTTGCTGCTGAAGCTGAAACAAAAAAATTTTAATTTTTATTTCTGGTAAATTCAAACAACAAATGGTATAATTCAATTTAGGAATATAAATTCGTATTAATGACACTGTTATTTTTTTATGTAAAAATACCGTGATTTTATTGCTTAGGATAGGCTATGGAATATACGAACAAGGCATTTAGATCGAAAAAGAACAAGTCGATATATTACATATTACAGTATATAGCTAATTTGTTATAAATTGGTATTCTACCTTTAAAAAAATAATTGCAGATTCCTAATTCGCTTTTTTTCTAGTCTATTGTTTTTTCGCCAAACCAATCAAACCATAGCCACTGGTTCTACTCGAATTTCATAGCTTCAACTAGCAAAGAATACTTCAAACTACTGTAGTCTATTATACTATTCTAAAGAAAAACATAAGAACCAAACATGTCGGTTTGATCACATTCGTTGATCAAGAAATTACTCCCGACCCTATTAACTCGTCTGCGAGGTACCATGCAGCAAATTGTCCTTCGGTAATTGCGCTTTGAGCGTTATCAAAAGCCACATACAACCCGCCATCAATTCTATAAATCATTGCTTTTTCTAATGTTTGACGATATCGAATACGTGCCATAACCTCCAATTGTCCATCTACAGGGATTTCTAAATCTGGTCTCACCCAATGTACTTCTTCTTCTTTTATAAATAGAACATTGCGATATAAGCCCGGATGTTCTTTTCCTTGTCCTGTATAGATAATATTCTCTACCACATCCGTCTCTATAACAAACAAGGGTTTTGGAGTACCACCTACTCCCAAGCCTTTGCGCTGCCCTTTGGTAAAATAGTGTGCTCCTTGATGTTTCCCTACTACTTTTCCATCTTCTTTTTGGTAGTGATATTTGGATGCTTTGTAGGCTAACTCTTCTTTTTTGGAAGAAAAATCTGTAACCCTATTCTTATAGTGCTCCTGTACTGAAGAAATTTCTATAATATCTCCCTCTTTGGGAGCCAATTGCTGTTGCAAAAACTCTGGTAATCGAACTTTTCCAATAAAACAAAGCCCCTGTGAGTCTTTCTTATCTGCCGTGACTAAGTCTTGTTCTTTGGCTATTTCTCGAACTTGGGGTTTTAATAATTCTCCTACAGGGAACAAAGTCTTGGACAATTGCTCCTGAGAGAGCTGACACAAAAAGTATGATTGATCTTTGTTCTGGTCTTTACCTGCAAGCAATTGATGTATCTCTTTCCCGTCCTTTACACTCGTGTTTTTACGACAATAGTGTCCCGTAGCAACAAAATCAGCACCTAATGAAAGGGCTATCTTTAGAAAAACGTCAAATTTTATCTCTCTATTACAAAGTACATCAGGATTTGGTGTACGCCCGTGTTTGTATTCATGGAACATATATTCTACAATACGTTCTTTGTACTGTTCACTGAGATCTACCGTCTGAAAAGGTATCCCCAGTTTTTCTGCTACTAGTAATGCATCATTGCTATCGTCGAGCCAAGGACATTCGTCAGAAATTGTGACTGAATCATCATGCCAATTCTTCATAAACAATCCAATCACCTCATAGCCTTGCTCTTTTAGCAAATAAGCAGCTACACTAGAATCTACTCCTCCTGACAATCCAACTATGACACGTCCCTTTTTCACGCTACTATTTTTCAATTATTTTGACAAAAGTACAAAAATTAAAAATCAGCGCTTCACCCGAATTGGAAAGGTTTTTTCTTCTACCAAAGCTCCATTTTCATAATATTTCCACAAGCCATTTTTTCGGTCCCTCTTATAAGTACCTTCTATGGTAATATTACCTTTTGCGTCATAATAAACCGTACGACCGTGCAGTTCATTATTATCGTACACAAATTCTTTCATGACATCACCTCTATCAGAATAGATTGTACTTTTTCCATGACGTTTTCCATCCACATAGTTTGTGAGCTCTGTAAGCTTACCATTAAGAAAATACACTTTCTTTTCTCCTTGTATCAAATCATTTACATAATGCTCTTCTGACATTATTTTGTCCGAATCTCTATGGAAATATCTCCATAAACCCTCTCGTTTTTTACCAATCATATCACCTTGACTAATAATTTTTCCTGATGATGCAAAATAGGTTACTTTGATTCGATCACTACCTGCCGTAAATTCCTTGGTTGCTGTTGGTTGCTTTTTTCCGCTACGTCTATAAAACTTGAACACACCAACTTCTTTGCCATGCTCAAAGGTACCTTCATACCGTAATTGTTCTGTTTTATCATAATATTTCTGCCAAAGTCCATGCCGTTTCCCTTCGGCATCAAGTTGATTTATTCCTTGAGATAAAATAGCTTTGGAAGTCCCAAGAACAAAAATTATTGATAAAAAATAGCGAATATTCATTTTTAAAATATTTTACGTGTCTCAATCGTTATTAATTCTATAAATTTACAACATAAAATCAAAGAAAAACGTATGAGTCGCTTCTTAAAATTTGTCCTTTTACTTTTGGCACCCGTCCTTATTATATCATGTAAAGATGAAGATGACAATGTTATCAAACCACCTGTTACTCTTGATATCATAGAATCTGCGTTAACGGACCCAAATTTATCAATTTTTATCAAAGCATTGGACAAAGTAAATCTAACGACTACCTTAAAACAAACGGGGCCTTTTACAGTATTAGCCCCCAACAATGATGCTTTCAACACCTTATATACAGAATTAGGTGTAACAGGCTTGGATGACATCCCTGAGGCGACTTTGACAAACCTTTTATCAAATCATATACTTCCAGATACCAAGCTCTCTACCTCTAACCTAACAAGTGGCCAAGGAAAGGGATATCAAACAACTCTAGCGACAGGAAGTGCAGTACCGAATACCAACCTCAATATATTTTTTGACACCACCAATGGAGTTATTTTTAACGGAATTAGCTCTACTATTAGTGGCAAAGAGGACATAGAGGCTACTAATGGTTTTTTGCACCAAGTAGCATCAGTAATCACCCTACCTACTGTATTAGAATTTTTGTCGGCTGATACTAATTTTGATAGTTTGGAATCTGCAATATCAAGACCAGAACAAACAGCTATTCTAGAATCATTCAACGAAGAATCCAATACACCACTAACGGTATTTGCTCCTGACAACATGGCCTTTACGGCACTCTACGAGGAGCTTTTTAGTGATTTGAATGATCCCGAAGCTGCCGAAATAACACTAGAAACTATTGATTCTTTGGTGCTCACTAATACCTTATCTCTTCATATCGTAGTCAATATGAATATTCGTACGGAACAATTAAAGGATGACACTATAACAACTCTTGGTGGCCAAACCATTACCAGTAACACATCTGAGGCTACCCTAACAGATAACAACGCCAGAAAAGCAACTATTACAACAAAAAACCTGCAAGCTACAGATGGTGTTATTCATGTATTAGACAAAGTATTATTACCCAAAAAGTAATATAAATGTATTTTCTATCCTTTTAGCTTATCCAAACTTGATATAAATTGAATTATTTCTAAAGCGTGCTTATCAATATATCTTGCTTCATTCCGGTAGGTATACCAACGGCGTAGCTTCTGCTATGACTGAACTCCGCTACCTAAGAACTATCGCTAAAAAACCAAAGGGTCTTCTCTAAAAAAACATCCCTAAAGCATTTCTGACATATCATAACGCATATTCCATAAAAAATTGTACCTTTATTTTGTAATTAATCAAAAAAACACTGATTTTTATTACGAAAACGTTTTTTAAACATCAATGCTTCTGTCTCTATTGTAATCATTGCATAAAGAGACCTATTAACCAACCGCAAATACCAGCAGTATTCTCACAAAAGAATGCTGCTTTTTTCTTAAGAAGGAAAAGCTAGCATCTCACCCATCCCCACAGTAAATAGCCAGTTACCATAAATAGCGTGTTCTATAGAAACCAAAAGTGTTGATTTCTTGGTGTAATACGTGTACGCAAAAAGAATCCCTCCAAAAAAGGTGAGCACTAACACCAACACACTTCTCAGAAAAACATGCGCCAAAGAAAATACTAAACCATTGATAAAAATCACAACCCACTTGCGTCCTAATAATGATCTATAACGTTCAAAAAAAAAGGTTCTATACAAAATCTCTTGTGGCCAAACCGAGAAAAAAGAATACACAAACAAAATCATCACCCACAGGATGGGCTGCCTCAACACGATATAAAACAACTTATTAGGAGCCACATAATAGACATAACCACTAGTTATAATAGCTATAAGTAACAACTTTATACTTGTTTCCACAAAAAACAACTTCCAAAACTTTTTTTCTGGTTTTACAAACCGCAATATTCCTGCTTTTTTCATTAAAAAAAGCACATACATGAATCCTATCACTCCTAATCCAACTTTGAGCTGAACTGGGTAATTCCAAAAAAAACTAACAGGAACAAAAACAAAAAGAATCCATAATTCTATAATTCGATATATCCTACTTTCCATTTTTTAATTATTAAAAATTCTTCTCTATTCCTTCTACAGCAAAATTAGAGTACCAATGCCCCATACAACTTGTTCTTTTTTTGATCCAAAAAAACTACGGTATTCATGCAACACACCATCATCGTGATTCTTGTGCTTAAAAAAAGTAGGCTAAACCATGTATACACTATCGCACACTTCAATTGACATCAAGCTTTGGAATATGACAATACCACACTCCCTCTAACTGTCTTCTTGATTAAGAATTACAAGAATCAACTAGCATCATCCACATGTCCTACCTATGTTTTGCCACTAAAACTCATCTATTTCTGGAGCACTTTGCCAACAGTATTCACCATTGCTTCGACCAAACCTTCCATCCTCCAGAAAAGTCATAAACCTCTTCAAAACCAAGTTTTTTTACGACTTTCCCTATCCTATTACTTCGAACCCCACTATAACAATAAAGATAAATAGGTTTTGATGTATCTAACTTTGACACTTCAATCTTAAAAGTTTCTATATCGGACATACTAATATTTATAGCATCATCTATATACCCTTTGGCATATTCGTCTGGTCTACGTACATCCACAAGCTGTACATCTTTTCCGATAGCTTTTTCTTTAAGTGTTTCTAAACTTATTTTAATCACCCCCGTGGTAGATTGCCCAACAGCGACAGTAAGATTACTTATAAAGAACATCAGGAGAACATAAAGTTTCATTGTATATATCTTGAGTTATACTTATACCATTTATCCTTTGAATTTACTGGGATAAAATTTTCTTTTTTCGCCTCAGCTTCAGCATAAAAACAAACCATAACTACAGCTATGCTTGACATTTCTACTGAAGCTGAAACAAAAAAATCTTAATTTTTCTTTCCGGAAAATTCAAACAACAAATGGTAGTATTATTTTAATCATCAATAATACTCAAATTTTATGATAATACTCAAATTCTTTTAATTTCTTTAATCACAAACAAGACGACACCACTCTAGCACCTCTTGCATTAGATAAACCAAAAATCTTGATGAGTTTTGGGTTAAACTCATCAAATCTTTCTTTAGATCGATGCCATTATCTTGATTTTTCCACTGAAACTGAAACAAAAAAATCTTAATTTTTCTTTCCGGAAAATTCAAACAGCCAATGGTATTGCTGTTCTCTTTCTACTATTTTTTTTTACAAAAAAATCAAACCGTAGCCACGGCTATGCTCAAATTTTATAGTTCAAATTAGCAAAAAACAGTTCAATTATTTGAGGTTACAATTACATTGCAACTGGTATTCTATTCCAGAAATTACGATAAGTATTTGTAATAAAAAACCGAATAGCTACATCAACTATTCGGTTTTTTTATTAAATTCTTTAAGGATGTTACTCCAAAAGCCTCTCTAAAGAAAGAAAATTATTTTGCTTCTTCTTTGGGCATAATATTCTCGATATGTAATTCAAAGATCAAATCCGAATTAGGTGGAATTACACGTCCACCACCACGCTCACCATAACCAAGATGTGCAGGAATAAACACTACAGCCTTATCTCCTACTTTCATATTTTGCAATCCTTCTTTGAACCCAGCAATCATTGGTGCATCATTTGAGTAATCCGCAGGAAAAGCGTTGTAACCTCCTTGGGCTCCTCGTTGTGCATTATATATCCCAAGTGTTTTTGCTTTTTCTTCCATATTAGTATCAAAAACAGTTCCATCAGTTAGATACCCTGCGTAAAAAGTACCTACTTTGTCTCCATTTTTAGGTTTTGGTCCGGTTCCCTCTTCCATAATAATCATTGACATACCACTGTCATATTTTTTAGCTTTTGCTTTCAGAGCTTCAAACTCAGCAGCTCTAGATGCTTTTGCAGCTTTTTCTTTTTCAACTTTTGCAGCTTCTTCTTCTTTTATACGCTCTAATTCTTTTGTAAAAACGGTAGGTGCATCAAATCCTTTTGCAGCACTTCCTTTGCGAATAATATTCACCTGTTGCATTGCGATTTCTGTTTTTGGCTTGTCACCAGTTTCTGTTTCTACAACACCGATACTATCCACGACATCTTGTCCTACTACAATTTCTCCAAAAACAGTATGGCGTTTATCTAACCAAGGTGTTTCTTTTAGCGTTATAAAGAACTGACTTCCATTTGTTGCTGGACCCGAATTAGCCATAGACAAAATCCCTTTGGATTTATGAGAAAGACTATCCACAAACTCATCCGGAAATTTGTACCCTGGATCTCCTTGACCTGTCCCTTTTGGATCTCCGGTTTGTATCATAAAATCCTTGATAACTCGATGAAAAATAATCCCATTATAGAATTTTTTTCCTTTATATATACTATCTACCATTGTATTTGTACCCTCTGCAAGAGATACAAAATTAGCAACGGTAAGCGGTGTTTGTTCATAAAAAAGTTCCGCTATTGCCGTTCCTTTATTAGTGACAATTTCTGCATAAATCCCATCTTTGAGATCAGGATATTTCTCATTACAACTACTAATTAATAGCATAAGAACTGCTACTAATGCAAGATTTACTTTTTTCATTTTTGTTATTTATATTATTTATGTTATACTTAGTTAATGTTTTGCGCAAGTTATAATTTTGAGCTGTTTTTTTTAATAGTATGGAGTTTTACATTCACAATCAACGGAATATTAGTACCTATTTTGTCTGTATCTCCATAATAGCCATATGCCTGAAAAGAAGGAAATAGAAATGTAACTATTTCTCCCGCTTTCATAAGTTTTAACCCCTCTCGTAATCCATAAAACAACTCTCCCTTGTCAATTGCATAGGTAGTATTTTTCAATTCTTCTTTGGTATAGATCGTATTATATTGCAAATCTTTGATTTCGTAATCAAAATTAACAATATCTCCAAATTCTGGCACAATAGTACTAACAGAATCTTGTTCCTTATAATAATACCAGAAACCAGAAGTAGAACTATGGTATGTATTACTTGTATCTCGAGCTATGATTTGTTTGATCACTGCTTCTTCTTGAGTAGAAAGTTTTTTGTTTCGTATTACAGATTCATTGATAAATGAGCCTGTTTTTGAACTAATAGGCCTTCTAGCCTCTGGAGTTTTACAAGAATATAAAACACAAAAAACCCAACATATATTCCAAAAATACTTCATGTATTTAGTTCTTTTTTATAGCTAGGTAAGATACTTATAAATTTATCCACTGTTGCACTTAATGACAAATCACTTTTTCCTCCTGCAGCATTATGGTGTCCTCCACCTTCAAAATGATTTCTAGAGAATTCATTCACAGAAAAAGCTCCCTTAGAACGCAACGAAATCTTAATTATTTTCTCTTGTTCATTTTCTATAAAAATTAATGCAAAAACTACGCCTTTGATAGATAGTCCGTAATTAACAAAACCTTCTGTATCTCCTTTCTTAAAATCGTGATCATACAGTTCTTTTTGTGATATCGTAATATATGCTACTTTATATTCTGGTAATACATGTAAGTTACGCAATGCCACTCCCATTAATTGTAAACGCGAAAAACTATTTGCATCATATACTTTTTCGTGAATAGTCGTGTTATCGGCTCCTCTGTCAATTAAATCTGCCAACACTCTGTGCGTAGTACTAGTTGTAGATCGAAAACGAAAAGACCCTGTATCTGTCATAATTCCTAAATAAAGACAGGTAGCAATAGTAGGATCAATACTATCAATAGCTTCTAATCGTTCCAAAAAGTGATACACCATCTGGCAAGTAGAACTCATCCCAACATCACTATATGTATATGCGGCATAAGTATCTGGCTGTTGATGATGATCTATCATTACAAAAGTAGCCGAAATTTTTTCTAGGACATTTTGCATATCCCCCCCTACTCTAGACAAATGATTAAAGTCCAAGGTAAATAGTAATGCCGCTTCATGAATCAAAGCCGTTGCTTTTTCTTTTTCTGTATCATATTTGACTATCGTTTCCTCTCCTGGAACCCATTTAAGAAAATCTGGATAGTCATTAGGTGCTATCACAGTTACCTTATGTCCTAATTTCTTTAGATAATGATATAATCCTAATGTAGCACCTATTGCATCTCCATCAGGATTTTTGTGCGGTACGATTCCAATAGCCTTGGGCTGTTGTAATAGGTGTTTGAGGTCCGAAAGTAATAGCTTTTCCATAAGAAAGCGAATATACGTTTTTTATCGGATTTGCTTTTACGTGAATTCCCTTAAAATTCTCTTTATCCACATAGCTTTAGTTGTTATTGACAGCAAAAAACTTACATTTGCATGGATTTTCAAAGAATTGTTTAGAAGAATATCAAGATCAAAATATTATGACTACAAACAGAACATTTACGATGCTAAAGCCGGACGCTGTCAAAAAAGCGTATATCGGTCCTATTTTGGAACAAATTACCGCTTCAGGTTTTAGAATTGTTGCAATGAAACTTACACAGTTAACTACAGCAGATGCTCAGGAGTTTTATGCGATCCATAAGGAGCGTCCTTTTTATAACGATTTGGTAAGCTACATGACTAGTGGTCCTATTGTTGCGGCTATCTTAGAAAAAGAAAACGCCGTAGAAGATTTTAGAACTCTTATTGGAGCTACAAACCCTGAAGACGCTGCAGAAGGTACCATCCGTAAAAAGTTTGCTGCATCAATTAGCGAAAATGCGGTACACGGAAGTGATAGTAATGAAAATGCTGCAATAGAAAGTGCTTTCCACTTTTCTGGAAGAGAGCAGTTCTAATACTAATGTAGACTTTGAGTCTATCCTATTGAACGGTATTTTTCTTTTGTAAGAAACTCGAAATTTTATGAGTTCAAAAGAAAATGGATTTATAAGAAAGAGGTTATTTTTTTAAAAAAAGTAACCTCTTTTTTGATGCTTTTACGCCAAAAAACCATTCATCTACACAAAAAAACCATTCACCGAAGAATTATACCACTCTCATCGAAATAAATTCGTAATTTTAGAAAGATAGAGCCATCTTTGAGTTATCAAAAACTAAAAGAAAATTTTATGAAACCTCTCTCCTTTCTCTTAATCGAAGATGACTTAATCGAAACTCTCAAGTTCAAACGTGTATTAGCTACTATGGAAACAAAACATAGAATAAGTGAAGCAAACAACGGAGAGGAAGCTCTAGAAAAGCTCAAAAGCCCAGAAGCACTACCAGATGTTATACTATTAGACCTTAATATGCCAAAAATGAATGGAATCGAATTTTTGAAGATTTTGAAAGATGATCCAGTATTAAAATACATTCCTGCTATCATACTTTCTACTTCTAATCATCATGATGACATATTAGAATGTTACAAAATTGGAATAGCCGGATACATTATGAAACCGCTACGCTATGAAGATTACACTCACAAGATCAAAAGTCTTGTTTCTTATTGGAGCTCAAATGAATTTATAAAAGGTTAAGAAAATGAAAGGTATCGTATTTACAGAATTTCTCGAACTTGTAGAAGACAAATTTGGATTAGAAGTAGTTGACAAAATTATTGAACAATCCGATTTGTCAACAGGAGGTGCGTACACCGCTGTAGGGACCTATGAGTTTGCAGAAATGCTAAGTCTACTAAAACATTTGAGTGAGCATACACAAATAAGCATCGATGATTTACTACTGGTGTACGCCGAGCACTTTTTTGGTGTCTTGGTTAGCAGCTATCCTGGACTTATAGACAAATACGAAGATCCTATAGAATTACTCTCCTCCATAGAAGATCATATCCATGTAGAGGTACGAAAAATCTACCCTGATGCCGAATTACCTACATTTCAACAAATAGAAAAAACACCAACCTCCCTTGTACTTGTGTACAAATCAAGTCGTGCCATGTATAATTTTGGTTTGGGGTTAATGAACAAAACATTTGAACACTATAATACCAAAGCAACCATATTATTAGAAAAAATAAAACCTGATGGTACTGAAGTAAAATTCAGCATAACAATAGATTAATTTTTTTCAATTCATTATACAAAATTAATGAGCACTACGGACCCCAAACTATTAAGAAAAGCGTTGTTGCGAGAGAAATCTGCACGTAAGCAAGCGGAAAAAATCTTGGAAGACAAATCCAGAGAGTTGTATTCACTTACGCAAGAATTACAAGTGGTTAACGAAAAGCTCAAAGCTGGACTTACAGAAACAACATCTGAACTCAAAGGTCTTTTTGAGAATCTAGTAGATGCCTATGTATTAATGGATGTATCCGGAAATATCATTAAAATGAATGATGCGGCAACAGAATTGTTTGGATACAATCTAAAAGAAAATAAAATTAATGTCACAGAACTAATCCATAAAGATGATTTCCAATACGCCATGACTTCTTTTCAGGAATTAATTCGCAAAGGGTCATTTTCTGATTATCAAGCACGAGTATATACCAAAAATAAGGGCGTGCGAACAGTACACATTAATGCGAGTCTTATTCTAGATAAAAAAAACAATCCCATAGCTGCTCAGGGAATTGTACGAGATATTACCAAAAAATTGGAATTAGAGAGCGATCGAAAGTTTTTGATAAAATCACTTGAAAAAAATAATATTGAACTCAAGAATTTTGCCCATATAGTCTCACACGACCTCAAATCTCCGCTACGAAGCATAAACGCATTGGTTAATTGGCTAAGAGAGGACTACGCAAGTGTCTATGACGAAGCAGCAGAGCAGACTTTTGATATGCTTATAAAGAAAGTAGATCAAATGGATCGTTTAATTACAGGGATTCTAAAATACTCTAGTATCGACAAAGCTACCTATCCAAAAGAACACATTGATTTGAATGTTGTCGTCAATGATATTATTGACATCATTTTTATACCAAATCATGTATCGGTTGCTATTGAAGGCCTACTTCCTGTCGTCAAAGGAGATAAATTCCGTCTACAACAACTATTTCAGAATATCATGAGTAATGCGGTAAACTATATCGAGAAGGAAGTAGGAATAGTTACCGTCTCAGTAAGAGAGCTTCCTGAATTTTGGGAGTTTGCAATTACGGATAATGGAAAAGGGATTTCAAAAAAATATCAGAAAAAGATTTTCGAAATATTTCAGACCCTAGAAGATAATGAACGTTCTACCGGGATTGGACTATCTATTGTAAAAAAAGTTATTGATTATTATGAAGGCACTATTTGGATCGAGTCCGAAATAGGAATAGGATCCACATTCTATTTTACCCTCAAAAAAGACTTGAAATGAACGAAATTCCCAATACAAATTACATCAAACAACTTGCCAATGGAAGCTCAGAATTTGAACAACATTTAATAGAAATTATCAAACGAGAGTTTCCCGCAGAAAAAGAACAGTTTTTTAGTAGCTATCGACAAGAAAACCACAAAGATGCTACGGAAATAGTGCATAAATTAAAGAATAAAATAAGTATTCTAGGCCTAGAAGAAGGATATCAAATAGCCGTAAACTTCGAAAAGGAATTGAAGAATAAAAAAACTTCGTTATATCCAAAATTTATACTAATTTTAGAAACGATAGAAGACTTTATTTCAAACTTATAACTTTAAATATATATGAATTGTATTATTGTGGATGACGAAGAAACTGCAAGAGCTATTATAGTACAATTATGTAAGCAAGTTGATAATTTGAACGTCGTAAAAGAATTTTCGAATGCTATAGAAGCGATTAAATTCTTGAATAACGAAAAAATAGATCTTGTCTTTTCGGATATTCATATGCCGGGTTTTACAGGTTTTGATTTTATTCAAACACTCAAAAATCCTCCAAAATTCATTTTGACCACTTCTGACAGAAACTTAGCCTTAGAAGCATTTGAATATGATTTTGTAATCGATTATCTAGTAAAACCCCTAAGCTTACCACGATTTCTCAAAGGAGTCAAAAAAGCAGAAAAATTCTCATTAAAATCACCAGCAAACTCCAAAAATTTTGACAACGAAAACAAAACCAACTCGGATCATACCTTATATATAAATATAGATCGTAGACTCATCAAAATAGCGATTCTAAGCATTTATCTCATAGAAGCAAAAGGAGATTATATTACAATAAAAACAGATAAAAAAAACTATACCGTACATTCTACACTAAAAAAAATAGAAGAAAAACTCCCTAATACGGTATTCCTAAAAGTACATCGTTCCTATATCATCAATATCCAAAAGATCATAGACATCGAAGATAACAGTGTATTAATTGCCAAAGATGTCATCCCAGTAAGTCGTTCAAATCGTCCCGAATTAATGAAACGATTGAACCTACTGTAAACATACTGCATATTCCTTTCCACTCACCTACGCAAAACTACCATTCAACGAAAAAATCATTCTTTTACCTTATTCATTTCGTAATTTTGTAGGAGAACTCATCTCCAAATTATGACTTATGAAAAATACGATAACAGTATTCACTCTAGTACTCAGCCTAACATTATTCTCTCAGCAACCTTTTGATTGTGATGATGGTAATTTCTACCAAGTAATATCTGGTGCGATGAAGGCATACGATCCAATTACAGGATCTTACTCAGAATCTTTACACTCGTATTCTTCCTACAACGCAGGAGGCTACAATAGCCAAGACAACTTCTTGTATGCCATTAAAAGTAAGGATAAGCATCTTTTGAGAATTGCAAAGGATATGGTAATTGATTTGGGAGCAATACTTCCTGCAGGCTCAGTGGCTTTTGGAGGTGGTTATGCCGCAGATGTGGATCCAGAAGGCAATCTATGGGTTTTCCAAAACACAAATAAAAAAACTTTTCACAAGATTCTTAACTTAAAAAATTACGACAACTCCTCTGCCCCTGTATTTGAGGTCATAACAGCAGATGTAGCATCACCAAGTACCTGTGCAGATATCGCCTATGTCAATGGTTCCTTTTATGGAGGTAGTAGAGGCAAGTTATATCAATGGGATTTATCCACGGGTACACCTGTTTTTTCTTCAAAAACCGTAGAAAATCTTCCTAATGGTACTTTTGGAGCTGCGTATGCAGATGTCAACAATAGATTATATTTATCAGACAACAATGGTGGTTTGTATTTGATTAATGATTATCAAGGAAATGCTCCAACAGCAACACTTCTTAACCTCACAGAGACCACAAACTCCAATGACGGATTCAAATGTGCAAATGGTACTTCTCCTCTTGACAAGGATCAAGATGGCATCCTAGACTCCATGGATTTGGATGCTGATGGTGATGGAATTTCAAATATTATAGAATGTAAAGGTATAAACCCTTATGGAGATGCTGATGATGACAATTTGTACAATTACCTGGATAATGACAGCAGTGGTAATGGAGATAATGTAGTACAAGATGCTTTTGACAGAGATGGAGACGGAATTCCTGATTTTTTTGATATTGATTCGGACAATGATGGTATATATGATATTGTAGAAGCAGGTCAAGGTGACAAAGACACTAATAACGATGGCATATACAATGGATTAGACGCAGGGTTTTCTGATACTAATTTTGATGGCTTAGCAGATATTTATGACCCAAATACTAATGGAACTCCCCTAGTACTGCGTGATACTGATAATGATGGAGTGTTTGATTGCTATGATATTGATGCGGATAATGATGGCATAATTGACATTGTCGAAGGTCAGAATGCCGCCTCTTACAAAACACTTTCTTATGTTGATGCGGATAACGATGGATTGGATGATGCTTTTGATCAAGACTATGGAGGGACCACCAACGGCACTGTAAACACGGACGGAACAGACGCTTATGACTACCTAGATACAGACTCTGATAACGACGGAACCCCGGATCAGATTGCTGCTTATGACATAGATGGAGATGGAATTGCAGAAATTACTCCCTCTGGAACTGATGAAGATCAAGACGGACTGGATACCAGTTTTGATTTGAGAAAAAGTAGTTTTGATCCGCAGAATGGGAGTCAAACTCCTACAAGTTTTCCTGTACCAGCTATATGTGATCGATACAAATACTTAGGAGATTTCAATAGTGATGATGGTACCCCGCTTTATCTAGATACGAGAGATGAGATATCATCAGAAACCCTACAAATAATCAATGATGCTTTACCAGAGGGGTACCCAGTACCTGATTTTAATCCACATTACATCTCATCAGGTTATGATACCGAAATCAAAATAAATGAGACCACAGATGTCTGGGTAACTTTTGTCGGAGAGGGAGCTGGCTATAAAAATACATTAGGTTTTTATACCTATGACATCAACAACCCTACTCCATCAGTACCTGCTCCAGAAGATATTACGATTATTTTTCCCAATGTTTCTGCTGTTGATAGTGGTGGTGGATTAAGAATCGGGGATAAGGTTAACATAGGTAGTTTTTCTCCAAATACTGGAATTGGTTGGGTATTATTAGCAAACGCTTGGTCTGATGGTTGTATAGGAACTGGAAACTGGCAGTTACATTCCAATCACAATTACAATCCAGAGAGTAATCAGTCCTTGAAATATCATAATGTCCTGTTGGCCGACAGAGAAAACGAAAGAATTATTCTTGGCTTTGAAGACATTAGAAGAGACTACTCCTCATGTGATCATGATTTTAACGACGCTTTGTTCTATATTACTACAGACACCTACTCCGCAATGAAAACGAACAACCTTGTTAGCATTGAAGATGCAACAGATGTTACATCGGCTAATGATGGAGGCCTAGAAAGTAATGGAGATCTGGCAAAATTAATTGCCAAAAGAAATTTCAAACGAGTAAAAACAAATAGTACTCAGAACACAAAAAAAGCTCAAAAAAAATTCACTAGAGCGGCTAAATCTTCAAAAAAAAGTGACCCTGATGATATGAGCAGTTATTTCCCCACCACAGGGGTAAATGGCACAGAGACAACTTCTGTTTCTAGTCCAGAGGATCTAGTTGATATTACCAATGCCAATAGTATCTTCTCGTTGGATTATTACCTAGGAGAATCAAGAGTTGCCGCTGGTCTCGCAACAACAACAACAGGCGCTATATATGATCATTCCAAAACTATTTGTGATCGCCTTAACGGCTCTAAATTACTAGACGTTCGGACAATGAAAATTAGAAACTATACTTTGGTAAGCACCAAAATAGAAAGAGCTACCAAAGAAGTTGAATACACCCTCTCCTTTTCTATCAAAAAAGAAGAAGCCGAAAATGAAATCTATAGTTTATGGAATATCGCTGACTATCCTGCGGGAGACTACATGAATTTCCAAATATGGGGCAGTTCTATACCTCAAGTAGCAAATATCGCCAATAATGTCATCGACAATCTATTAGCTACCAAACCACTAAGAAGTCACCCAGTAGACAATAGAATACCTTCTGTATTTGTACAAAAAGGAGAATATATTAATGGAAAACTTATATTAGATATTGTGAATAAATATGGATCTAACTCCATTGATTTTGAAGGAAACCTCAGAGATACGGAACAATCCGAAGAACGTACTATTACCAAAAACGTTGTCTTGTCAGGAGCCTATGAGGAACAAGTAATTGTAGAAACAGGAAATCTTTTTGACATCGGATTTTCTATCTCTGGAACCTATTCTCCCAAACAAGATGCATTATATCTTGCAGATGGTCCTTGGGGAATTGATTACCTAAAAGACGATGTGGTTGTCGAATCATTTGATATACAAACACAACACTCTCAAACTGATGACACAGAAGATTATTGGGTCGAAAGAAATGTCAATCTGCAAGGTGAAATTAAAGGAACAATAAATATTTTCAGAAATATTCTTGCTGGTGATAATACTTTGGATGTATCAAATCATAAGGGCATCTCTTTTACCATGAATACCGATATCGCTGTAGAGGTCATTATAGTAACCAAAGATTTAGTCGATTGGAACAATAGACTCCGCTATCAAATAGCTTCTAATACGAATAAAACGTTACAAGCAATTAGATTCGATCAGTTTGTGGATAATTCTGGAGCTACACAAAAAGTCACAGATATTCGAAGTATTGTATTTTCTATACAAGGAGATTATAACAACTACAAAAATTTTGAAGTAGCTCTTTCTGATCTCAAAATATTCAAATCCAATATCCTGAGTAATCATGAGGTACGAGCCAATACAGCATCTACAAAGATCGTCAACTTTCCAAATCCATTCAGTACTCAAACTACTTTGCAGATACCCAATACTATTACTAATTACACAATTACTGTTTTTGATTTACTAGGAAGAATTGTGCAAAAAGAAGAAAAAACTGCAAACGCCCGTCAGGAAACAATTTTTGAAGCCAAAAACCTGCAAAATGGCATCTATAAATATCGTATTACAAATGATAAAAATTTACGTTATACCGGTAGCTTTGCAATTCAGAAACAGTAGGATACTCCTATAATTTGATTATTTTTTGAAAGGCATCAAGAGTTACAGATATTTGTAGAATTACAAATATCTGTAACTCTTTTTATCATTCTTCAGTAAGCCTAATTTCTATAATCGATAAGAATAATTTAGGTATATAAATTCGCTTCTTTTTTCTACTTTTTTTTCACTCTAAAATTATACCGTAGCTAGTTTAGCCCCTAATAAGTTCGGAGTGATCTTTTAAATTTCAAAATCAATATATTTGAGATATGAAATACAAGAAATAACGCAGCAGCCCATAAGGTAAAAGATTCAAAGTTACTTTATGAATATACCCAAAAGGATTTTAGCTATTTGAATAACATTTGTCCAGTGATTAGATCAATTGAAATTGAATTTGAACGAGTGTCAATAAAATTTGAGCAGATAAGTGAATAATAAAACTAAGCACAGTCGAGTAGGAAAAGGGGAATCTGTACACAAGTAGCAACCAACAATTTGAGATCCATCAAAAATCCGTTAGATTTGTAAGTGACATATGAGAAATATACCCAATTGGGTATGTCCGATTGTTGCGTAATTCCAAAAAATAAATGAATAATAAAGTTAAATTATTAAATAGACAATCTTCTTTGGAGTTTCTTCCAAATCTATCAAATAAATTAGGTCCAAAAATTTACATTAAAAGAGATGACGAAGGTGGTCGCGGAGGTGGTGGTAATAAATTAAGAAAATATGAACGAATTATAGCAGATGCAATTCATAAAAAAGCTGACACCTTAATAATCGCGGGACATTTTCAATCTAATGCTGCTCGTGAACTCGTGGGAGCTGCTTGTCAACTTGGTTTAAAATCAATTGTTGTTTGTAAATCAATGATTCCTGAACAGAACCCAACCTTTAATCAAAACGGAAATGCACTCTTGATGAAGTTAATGAATGCTCATATAATTACTATTGACGCAGAAGACGACTTTCAAATTGAAATGAATAAAATTGCTAATAATGTAAATAAAAAAGGAAATAAAGCTTATTTAATTCCTTTTGGAGGTTCTAATCTATTAGGCTCTTTAGGATACTTAGATTGTGCAAATGAAATAATTGAACAGTTTCAAGAGAAGGAAGAAAAAACTCCTGATTATATTGTAACACCGACTGGTAGTGGAGGAACAATGGCTGGACTTATTGCTGGTTTTGCAATTGCGCAAACTTCAACAAAAGTTATCGGTTTTAGTGTATTACACAAAGACCAGACAATTGAAAATATTGTAAATAAACTAACAAACGAAATAATTGAAAATGTTAAACCTAAAATTGACATAATTACTGATTTCGAAGTGAATACAAAATTTGTAGGAAAAGGTTATGGAATTCCTACAGAAAATGGAAATAATGCAATCAAGATGTTAGCAGAATTGGAAGGAGTTTTTCTATGCCCTGTATATACAGGTAAAGCAATGGCTGGATTAGTTCAATATATTAAAGAAAATAAGATAAAAAAAGACGAAACAATAGTTTTTATTCATACCGGAGGAATGCCTTTAGTTCACGCATATTATAATCTGTACGACTAAGAACTACTACATACAATGGCTATAATTAATACGGGTTTTAGTGCTTAACCCAAAATGTAGTGCTTTTTTACCAAGTCCACCAAATCTTTTGATTTGGCTTTAAAAATGAACAAATTAAAACAAAATAAAAAGTTTTGGGTATGTGTTTCATAGAAAATTAATCGCTCATTATTCCCGTACTAACCATAGTCGATACGTTGTGCGTCATAAAAAAATTAGGATTCTAAATTGAAAACCTTATTAAAAACCATATATAAATTATTCCTTATTATCTTTCTGACTGCTATTACCCAAATCGGAGGAATAGTGTATTTGATGAGTTTATTGATTTCCAAAATGTGGGATAAAAAATTTAAATTTAAAATCCTTATTATTTTTTCAAGTATTTATTTAATATCTACATTTATAGTTGTCCCACTAACTGCTCCAATTTTTGGGCGAGAAAAAGTGAAACATTCGAAAAAAATAAAACCGACAAACTACATGACTGTTTTATTGAATAGAAATTATATAAGACCAAAATTAAATGAGTTATTAAAAAATACAGAAAAGACACTTAATGGAACGGATATTGAAATTCGTTATTTAGATGCTAATTTTCCTTTTATTAATAAATTTCCTCTGCTTCCTCATTTAAGCCATAACGACGGAAAGAAAATAGATCTAAGTTTGATTTATGAAACTAAAAATGGAATTATAACAAATAAGCAAAAAACACTTAGCGGTTATGGCCTTTTCGAAAAACCAAAATCAAATGAATATAACCAAATTGAAAAGTGCTTAAAAAACAACTATTTTCAGTATGACTACCCAAAATATTTGACTTTAGGTGAAATTAATAATGAATTGATTTTTTCAGAAAAAGGCACTAAAAAATTAATTGAAAGTATATTAAAAAATAAGACTTTAGGGAAACTGTTTATTGAACCACATTTAAAAAGTAGAATGAATTTAGTGAACAATAAAATAAGATATCACGGATGTCGAGCTGTACGACACGATGATCATATTCACATACAACTAAAATAATGAAAACGAACGCACAATAACTAGGCATATGGCGTGCCGATAGGCAAACGCTATAGGTCCAGTTGACTGATCCGCCACTTCGATAAGGGGGAAAACGATTTTGGAGATGATTTTTTTTTGGGTTAAAAATAGCGTTCTACTGTTGACTTACATATTTTGGCCGAGATGCACGGTTTTTTGAAAGATGTGTCATATATTCCTTGCACTTGGTTGATTAAATATAACAATAATCAACTGGAAAACAACAAGTATACGGTTTTTCAGCAGACCCTAAATAGAATTTATTTTTCGGAATTTAAAACTTCTTCAATTTCATTAAATGTATTAAGGATATAGCTGACATTTGGATTATCATTATGATACAATAATGATGTATATATTATCGAAGATGTTTCTTCAAATTTAATTACATTATCAATTTTAGTTATATACCCTTTATGTTTACTGTTTTCATACCAACGGTTAAAAGCATTAAATCTTTTTGTTTCCTTTCCCTTATCATCTGAACATATGTAGATAAGAGCATTTTTTATATTCTTAAAAAAATCACTAATTATTAAGTCTATAGTTAAGAAAACTTGAGAATCAAAAGGTTCTAACTCATCTGTTAGTTTTTCAATGATAATTTGATACATATTCTCAAATTCCACTCCAGATGCTGAAACTGAATTTAATGTATTATCTTCGACGAAAGCAACGCTATAAACAATACCGTTTTTTGTCGTAAATTGATAAGTTCCTAAATTATTATCGAATGAGTAGTTATATGGGTCTTGCAAACTTAATACCTTTATTCTCTATGGTTTTCAAGTCTGTATTACCTTTAATATATGAGCGTACAGCTTCCTTGTCAGATACCATTTTGGTAATTGACTTAACAATCGAAGCTTTATTTATTTTATTCTTACTCATAATTACTATCACAAAAATATGCTTTTTAATCGAGTTTTACAAAGTTATTTAATCTGACTTACACTATGTTGAGAAAACTAGTTGCTAATAACTAGGCATATGGCGTGCCGATAGACCAACGCTATAGGTCCAGTTGACTGATCCGCCACTTCGATAAGGAGGAAAACGATTTTGGAGATGCTATTTTGGGGGTTAAAAATAGTGTTCTGCTATTGGGTTAGCAGTGTTTATGGTGTTAAAAACTATATTCTTAGGGATTTTTAGTGGTTAAACTCCTAATATTATGCCATTTATTGCTAATTATTTCAGTTGAGTCCACAGCGATCCTGTATGGGCAATAGGAGCTGTTTTTGGTCTTTTGGGAGACCTTTGGTTTTCTGTATTTCTGGTCGTAGGATTTTACGGCTACTATACAATGATGCAAAACCCATCAATTAGTAGGTCTCCATTGAGGTATTATTGTACCTGTAGTCGTTTATAAGCGTTTACAAACATTTACAAATGATTTTGACTAATCTATAATTATGGGTGTATCCAGAGTCTGATAGTTCATCTCACGACATGCTCTATATATCTATAAAAATCTGATTAAATATCATTTAAAGAACATACAAGGCTTTGTTTTTGATTGAAATCTGTTAGATTTGTGAATTATATAATGGAAATATAGTTACCATGGTAACTATATTCCTACGTTGCCAACCATTACCCATCAGAATCCGATAAATTCCTTGGGCTAAAGAGAAAAAAAACTCTAAAATGTTTATTAAAATTGGTAGATTTGACCCAAATATAATTAACTGAATAACAAAACTTGACATTAGACAAGATAAAAAGAAGCATACGATATTGTGATAACTGTTTTTTTAAAATATTTCAAAAATATAACATCCCAAAAAATGATTTTATGGTGTTATTTAGTTTGGTATCTAACAATTATAAGCATATACTTTGAAGCTTCACTAAAATTATGGGCTAGCTCTATAGGAATTTCACTTATCATCGGGTTTGCCCTAATACTATCCACTATTCAACAAGGCATAAAGCAAAATATTTGGGTAAAAATTAGACTTTTTTTGTTCCCTTTCTGTGTTTCTAGTTATTCAGCTACAATAAAAGATTATGATTTCATTCTATTATTTCCTAGTAATTTCTTACACTTATCTATTTCAATACTGAATTGCTTATTGTTTTTATTTCCAATTTGGTGCATAAAAACTTTCTATAGACCATAAGATACCCAATAAATTGAAATAACGGTTGGCAATAACTAGGCATATGGCGTGCCGATAGGCAAACGCTATATGTCCAGTTGACTGATCCGCCACTTGCATAAGGGGGAAAACGATTTTGGAGATGATTTTTTTGGGGTT
>CANLMN010000048.1 GCA_947492105.1 uncultured Aquimarina sp.
CTGGTGAGTACCGATTAGTGGTTAAGGAAGGCAAAAAGACGTTTTCTAAGAGCTTTACAGTACAACACTAAGAACTCTCCCTCAAAACAGACAGAAAAGTACTATTCTCCCTAAAAGAGATTACATCAAAATATAAAAAAAGACGACTCAGGATCTCCTGAGTCGTCTTTTTTTATAGCACCATTAATATCAAGTTAATTGAAGTATTCTAGAGCTTTTTGATTCATTTTGACATGGAGTAAAAGGGTGTCAAAAACTATCATAAGCCTTAGAGTTGAAGTAATAATAGTCTATACGGCCAAGTCGTCTATCGTGAACTTTTGAGCATCTTCTTGTTTTTGGCGAACTAGGGCAAAACCAAAGGTAAGAACTCCTACTCTACCAATAAACATTAGAATGATGATGAGTATTTTTCCTATGCTGGATAAATCACCAGTTATACCAGTGCTTAAACCGACGGTTCCTAAGGCTGATGCAACTTCAAATAGTATCGTTTCAAAAGCGAAGCTTTCACTAAAAGTGAGCAAAAAAGAAAAAAGAAAAATGAGACTGGTATAAAGAATAAATGTTGATGTAGCAACATATATTCTTTCAAATGGAATTTTGCGGTTTAGAAATGTGATTTTTTCTTGGCCAAATAACCGACTTTTTAATATCGCTAACATTGCGGTAAGCGTTGTGATTTTCATGCCGCCAGCCGTTCCAGATGGAGAAGCCCCAACGTACATTAAGAAAATTACGAGTAAGAGAGCAGATAATGATAGATTGCCAATTGGAATTGTATTGAAACCAACCGTTGTCATAGCAGACATCGCCTGAAAAAATGAAATTAATACGGTATTGTTTTTTCCAGTTAATGATGGAGATTCGGTATAGAAAAGGAGAGAGGTGCCAATAAAAAGTAGTAGTAGAAATCCACAAATAATAATTTTGGTCGTAAATGATAGCCGTTTAGACTTTTTCGAAATACGATACCACAGGTCGGTAATAACTATAAATCCCAACGATCCGGAAATTGCCAAAATAGCAATCGTCGTGTTTACAAAAACGTTGTCTTGATATCCTTCAAACCCATTATTGAATAAGGCAAAACCGGCAGTGCAAAAAGTGGATATACTGTGGAAAATGGCAAACCAAATCGCCTTTAGATTGTTCATTCCTGTATTTATAAAAGCTATATAGAATAGAATGGAGCCAATAATCTCCATGATAAAAGTGAATAAAATGACACTTTTAATAAAGTCTTTTAGTTTAATGGTATTCGGTAGAGTAAATTCTGTACCTATTAATTTACTATGCCAATGTGTGATTTTGTTGGTTGTAAATAGGAGGTAGTAAGTAGTTAAGGTCATGTAGCCAATTCCACCTACTTGAATAAGCCCCATGATCACTAATTGACCGAAAAAATTATAAGAATCAAAAATACTTATGGTCACAAGTCCTGTTGTCGAAATGGCGGAAGTTGAGATAAACAAGTTGTCTAAAATGGATAGGTTTGTTTTGTGAAATATTGGTAAGGAGAGCAATATAAAACCGATTACGGTATATAGAAAGAACCCCCATACCAAATTCATTTGGGGTGATTTACTTATCTGGAATTTGTGATACCAACGAGAGAGTTTTTTATAAGTAGTATTTTCCATTTCAATGAGGGGAATAGTTCTTTTTTTTTGAAAGCTACGAATTTGTTTTTTAATTTTTTCAACACTTTTTGTTTTTTTTGATTCTGATATTCTTTAGAGCCATAAGGGTTGCAATAGTTCATGTTTTATAATAAATGATCACTTTTGTGATAAATTGCGATGGTATTTGTAGTTATAAACTTTTTAATGAAGTATATGATGATACTAGCCGGTGTAGAACTATTTGTGGGGTAGATGAATCATTCTTTTCTTATTCAGAAATAGAAGGAGAGAAAAGAGATAATTTAGTAATCATGGAATCCATGTTGATGTAGTAGGGTGGGTGTTTTTTGGATAATGATGTGTTATACTAGATAAAATGTAATTGTAGGCTAAGATAATTGAACTATTTTTTGCTAGTTTGAGCCATAAAATTCAAGCATAGCCTTAGCTACGATTTAATTTTTTAGGAAAAAAAATAGTAGAAAAAGAACCGAATTATTAGCCTGTAATTATTTTGTGAATGGTATAATAGTAATTGAAGGGATGTAAAAGAGTTTGGGGTGTTTTGTATGGAGGTTATCAAAACGTAAAAGGGAGTAATGGTGTATGACGAATTAAGCGTTGAGATTGCGCACTTGTAATTTGAATTGTATTCCCTTAGATAAATCTAAAAATCTAAGAAAAGTAAAATCAAATTATGTACGCGATCTCAACGCTCAATTAGGGGTGAGTCAGCTGAACTTGGTGTAGTGATCAAAGAGAATTAGCGTTCTTCAATGGATGATCAATTCCAACGTCTAGCTGTGATTATTTTATGTCTAAAAAGATACCTCCGGCAATAGTTGGATTAGCAAAAATTATACGACCCGATGTAGCAGTAGCATAGGATATAGAAACGCCTATTTTTTTGGTAATGTAATAAGCTGCTTCATAACCAATACTCGTGAATTCTACATTGTTGGCAAATATACTTCCTTGTGAGTCTAATGCTGATTTATCACCATTAAACAAAGAACTTACTCGATTAATACGACCAATCAACCATATTTTGTTTTTCCATAGTCCAAGTCCTGCTTCTGCACCAAGATGCACTTCGTCAGAGAAGCCTTGAGATCTGTTGTTGATACCCAAATATGTTTTACCATATAGTGAAACCTTTTCGAAGCTAAAGGGTACTCCAAGGTCTACTTGTAGTAATTGATTGAATTCTCCATCTCCAGTTTGGAAACTTCCGTCTGATCCACCGGAACTATTTCCTACAGGTAATCCTAGTTTTAGTGTAGTAGATAAGGCCACATGGCTTTTTTTGAGTAATTGATAGCGTAACCCGATATCAGAATCTCCTATGCTATTAATTGCTTCTCCGGCTTGAGTTATCTGTCCAGTAGTTCCAGAGACTTGGTCATTTTGATAGGTTCGTGCAAAAAACGGGATATATGCAACTGCATCTAATTTGTCTGTGATTCCGTATTCTCCATAAAAAGATAGGTTGAAGGTTCCTCTCGTGGCATTCGGATCAATGTTTCCGGTATTGGTATAGTGTTGGTCAGATACCAAAGACCAAAAACCTACTTTGTAATACCCTTTGTTCTTTCCTTTTGTCCACTGTGCAAAATTAGCTTGTGAAGTTAATACTATTGCTAGTAGACCTAATATATATGATAATTTCATGATTGTTATTTTTAATATGTGACTTCTTTGTTGGACTATTTTTGGAATTCTCCTTCTCCAACTTTTTGATTAATAGGCTTACACCAAAATAAAATGTATTTGTATTGGTTAATCCCAACCTCGTCACTGTTTAGTACATAGCTATGATCGCCTTTGAGTTGTTTTACTCGACCTACTTCAAATGCTCCATTAGTTGTTGATTGGTTGTTTGATAAGTAGATATAAGGTCCAGGAAGTCCATCACCTAATTCGTAATTGCTAAGTTTTAGTATTAATTCATTGTTTTGGGGATTGCTTTCCAAAGTAAAATTGCCTGTAAGTGGGTAACTACTTGTAGAGATTAACATTCCTGAACGAGGGGTGTTGTCTATAATTGTTTCTTCGGCTACTTGTAGTGTGGTTGTTGTAGAAATGGGCTCATCAACATTATTAGCGGCTACTGTAATTGTTGTGGTTCCTGTTTTGAGTGCTGTAACCAGACCGGTTTCACTGATCGTTGCCACACTTTCATCTGAACTCGTCCACTCTAATGCTGTTTCCACTTCTAAACCAACATTATTAAGGTACATGGTTTCAAATTGATGTTGTTCTCCAACGGCTAATGATGTAAGTGAATTCGTGATTCTCAAATCGGTAGCGGTAAAATCATCTATTATATCTTCCTTGATACAAGAGCTGAATAAAACCAGCGTAAGTGCTATAATATAGGGTGCTATGATTTTCATTTATTTATATTTTTAAAGTTGTATTGAATGTTTTCTTTAGTCTAAAAAAAGAACTAAAGGTTCTTATGAGGCGCTCTAGGTCTTGGTCGCAACATATTTTAAAACTTACAAGGTAATCATTGATTGTATACCTTTTGGGTTGGACTAAATATACATAAAAGAAATGGTTTTTTCTGCACAGAAGCTCCTTAAGCGTCTTTGTAATAGGTGTTTGCGAATAATGTGTTTTGGCTTTTTGATTTTGTAGTGAAATACATTTACAGCAACGCTAGAGCTAAGAATAGTAGCAATGTATGAGTTAGTTTCAACGCTTTTGAAAGAATATCAAAGTCAAAAAAAATCTAAGAACTATTTCTTATAAAAGTGGTGGACAAGTTATTTTTTTAAACACTATGGTAGTTGATGATTGGTATTTGAATTGATCATGATTTTTTGTTTTTGATCCAAAATAAGATAATATAGGGTCAGATATGATGCTTTTTGAAATTCATAGTAGGGTTGCAGAGAAAAAAGTAACGAAGTAGGGGGGTAATAGAATATAGTCTTAGTTGCGGTTTGTTTTTATGTTGAAAATGAGGCGAAAAAAGAAAATTTTATCTCAGTAAATTCAAAGGATAAATGGTGTTAATAAACTTTAGTGCCTTTTTGTAACCACTGTCCCCAGTTCTTGTCATAGGCGTGAATACTGTCTGTAACACCACGATCGTTATATACTTCATTTTGGTGATGCGCCCATTCAAAAATACCGCCATAAAGATTGGATACATTCTTGAATCCAATTTTCTCAAGCTTTTCTGCAATTTTTTCGCTACGATATCCCACAGAACAATACACAACAATTTCTGCGTTTTTGTCTAGATGTTCCACACGCTTTTTTTTGAAGTTGTTGTAGCCGATCCAGATAGCATCCTTTATATGACTGACTTTGTATTCTGCTTTTTCTCGAGCATCAAGATAGTATATGGAGGATTTTTTTGGAAGTCCTTGCGGTGTGATTTCTTTTACGGTATGAGAGAGCAGGGTGTCTAGCATGGTTTCATAAGAAGAATTTAGCGTTTTTGTTTGACTAAATACGGAATTTGAAATCAAAATACTATAACATAAAAAAGCAAAAAGTTGTATTTTCATTTTTGGAAATTAAAAAATTATAAAGACACTAATTTAAATATAATAAATAATAAACAAATGCAATTATTAGGAATAGGATCAAGAATCAAGCACAGTACCTACGGAGTGGGGGTTGTAACGAATGTGAGTAGTAAAATGTATTGGGTTACTTTTGTCGATCAAGGTTTGGAAACTATAGCAATAGATGAGGAATTTGAAATTATAGAAGCGCTAGAAGATGATGTTGATACAGTGAGTTTTGCAGAAATAGAAAGTAGCTTACGACAGATGTTAAAAAAATGGTCTGATATTTCGGAAGTCATTCCGATTGCAGATAAATGGAAAGGCGGTACATTGATTTTGCGTCCTAATAGTTCTAGCCTAAGTGATAAAGAAATTCCTATCGATACATTTTTTCATAAAATTGTTATGGTCAGAGATCGTATTCGTGTGATGGAACAAAAAATTAATGCCCACAAGGGGTTAGATGATCAGGATAAAATAGATTTGCAGCAATACATTACAAGAATTTATGGGAGTTTGACTACGTTTAATGTGTTGTTTAAAAATAGTTCTCAACAATTTAAAGGAGAGCGAACCAAAAAATAGCTACAAGGTTCTAGAATCTTGAGCCTAAAAGTTCTGTAATATGAAGCAAATCCGTAAATTTGCAACTGCTCATTTGAGATGGTTAGATTAGGTATAACTGTTTTTATGAGTAGCTAACCTTATGATAGTATACTATGTTTGATAATTTAAGCGACAAGTTAGATAAAGCACTTCATGTCTTAAAAGGGCATGGCCAGATCACTGAGATCAATGTAGCCGAGACCCTCAAAGAAGTTAGAAGGGCATTGGTAGATGCAGATGTTAATTTCAAAATCGCTAAGGAATTTACCAATAGAGTAAAAGAAAAAGCACTGGGTCAAGATGTATTAAAGAGTCTAAAACCAGGGCAGTTAATGGTAAAGTTGGTCAAGGATGAATTGACCGTTCTTATGGGAGGTGATGTGGTTGGTGTGGATCTTTCTGGAGCACCATCTGTAATATTGATGTCAGGTTTGCAGGGGTCAGGTAAAACTACCTTTTCTGGAAAATTAGCAAACTTCTTAAAAACAAAAAAAACAAAAAAACCTTTACTGGTAGCCTGTGATGTCTATCGTCCAGCAGCAATAGATCAGTTGCATGTTGTAGGTGAGCAGATTAAAGTAGAGGTGTTCAGTGACCGTGGGAATACGGATCCAGTCGCAATAGCCAAAGCTGGTATAGCACATGCAAAAGAAAATGGTCATAATGTTGTTATTGTGGATACAGCAGGTCGTTTGGCAGTTGATGAGGCGATGATGACAGAGATTGCAAATATTCACAAAGCAATTACTCCCAACGAAACACTGTTTGTTGTAGATTCTATGACAGGGCAGGATGCGGTAAATACGGCCAAAGCTTTTAACGATATATTGAATTTTGATGGGGTTATCCTTACAAAACTCGACGGTGATACTCGTGGAGGTGCTGCTATTTCTATTAAATCTGTGGTCGATAAGCCAATAAAATTTATCGGTACAGGAGAGAAAATGGAAGCTATCGATGTTTTCTATCCTTCTCGTATGGCAGAGCGTATTCTTGGGATGGGAGATGTTGTGTCTTTGGTAGAACGTGCACAAGAACAATTTGATGAGGAAGAAGCACGTAAATTACAGAAAAAAATTGCTAAAGACCAATTCGGATTTGATGATTTCTTGAATCAAATTCAGCAAGTCAAAAAAATGGGGAACATGAAGGACCTTGTTGGGATGATACCAGGTGCCGGAAAAATGATGAAAGATATTGATATCGATGATGATGCATTCAAGCATATAGAGGCAATTATTCATTCTATGACTCCAGAAGAGCGTACCAAACCACAAGTGATTAATGCAAGCCGTAAAAGACGAATAGGAAAAGGTTCTGGAACTTCTGTGCAAGAGGTGAATCAGTTGCTTAAGCAATTTAATCAGATGAGTAAAATGATGAAAATGATGCAAGGAGGTAAAGGAAAACGCCTTATGCAAATGATGGGGAAAGGACGCTAATTCATAAAATAAAGGATAAATACAAAAGCTTTTAAAAAATAAGCATTAAGTAATAGGTAGATATGACAATATTAGACGGAAAAAAAATCAGTAACGATATCAAAGATGAGATCGCTATTGAGGTATCCAAAATGAAAAAACGAGGGGAGAAAGTGCCACATTTAGCTGCTGTAATTGTAGGTAATGATGGGGCTAGTCTTACCTATGTAGGGAGTAAAGTAAAGGCTTGTGAGCGTATTGGATTTGAGTCTACTTTGGTGAAAATGGCGAGTACTACAAGTGAAATTGAGCTACTCAAAAAAATAGAGGAACTTAATGCAGATGATCAAATCGATGGATTTATTGTACAGTTGCCTTTGCCTAAGCAGATAGATGAGCAAAAAGTGCTTATGGCAATTAATCCAGACAAGGATGTCGATGGTTTTCATCCAACAAACTTTGGTAAGATGGCTTTAGATATGTCTACTTTTATCCCAGCAACTCCATTTGGTATTTTGGAATTGTTGGATCGCTATAAAGTAGAAACTTCAGGAAAGCATACAGTAGTTATAGGTCGTAGCCATATTGTAGGACGCCCCATGAGTATTCTGATGGGACGTAAAGGTTTCCCAGGGAATTCTACGGTAACCCTAACTCATAGCCGTACAGAGAATATTAACGAGATTATTAAGCAGGCTGATATCGTGATTTCGGCTCTGGGAGTTCCTAATTTTGTGACTGCTGATATGGTTAAAGATGGAGTGGTTGTCATTGATGTGGGTATTACTCGAGTACCAGATGAGACAAAACCTAGAGGTTATAAAATTACTGGAGATGTCGATTATGAAAATGTAAGTAAAAAAGCTTCGTACATTACACCAGTTCCAGGAGGGGTTGGGCCTATGACTATAGCGATGTTGCTAAAGAATACGCTATTGGCAAGGGAAAGACATTTGGCTAATAGTTAAAAAAAAATCTGGTAAGAGAGAGTTTTGTTTTGGGTTTTTTGACCGCTATTAAGGAACTACTCTTACGAAAAGAAAAGGGTTGAACATTACATTGTAGTGTTCAACCCTTTTCTTTTTGAGGTTTTAAGTTTGTTATTTTTGGGTACCAAATGGTGGATTTGTAGTTTGGGGCTATATAGGGTCATATTGCCTTGTTCCATAACTAATGCTGTGAATCATAACAGGGCATTTATGTCACAAAAGAGTAAGTGATATGATGTTATTGTATGACTAATTTGGTAGTGCTTTATTTGTGTCGAATTAGTATAGTATATAAACAGAAAACCATCTATTTTTTTAGATGGTTTTCTGTTTTACTACAAATAATGTGAGTGTTCTATTTATGATGTAATTTTATATCATAATCGTTTTAGTTATTGAAAAACTCTTCAGAAATATCATCGGTATCGAAACTACTTCCAGAACCTGATCCGTCAGTTGATACATCTAAAGATAATTCAAAAGAAGGTACATCCATACCTTGAGCTAGTCTCACAGGATTATAATTTAGGATTTTATCTCCCATTTTGTATAGTGCCTTTTTTACGAAGCGACCAATACATTTTCCGTCAGCTGTGGTTTGTTGTTTCCATTCTTCACCATAAGCTATTTTGAGATAGTATTTACCTGCTGGGATGTTTTTCATTAAGTATGTGTCACCACTTTGGATATATGCTATTCTATAGCATATTTCTTCAGATGGGTTATTACCCACTTTAATTAGTTTTACAACAGCTTCTGTCTTCTCGCTAACATCAATCTTAAGATAGTTGTCGAGTTTGTAATCATACTGAGGAGAGATGTTAAGACATTCTATTTCATCTCCAGTTTTGAGTTGCGTATCTTCCCAATCATCAAAACTATCGGTTGATGCTACAGGGGAGGAGGCTGGAGCTTGAGGAGCTGCAACTGGTTGTTGAGGGACTGCAGCCATTACAGCAAGTAAGTCTGCTGCTTTAACAAAACCATTCATAGTTCGGTATTGTACGGTCCACCATTCACCAAAATCCTCACTAATGAGGTCTACCTGCATACCTTTGCTAAGTTGGGTTACAATATTATAGTTCGTACCAGGACCACTTCTTAGGTCAGTAGTTTCCGCTGACACAAAGTATAATTCATGTTCTTGTGCATTCATTGTAAATACCGCAAGAAGTAGGAGTACGGGGGTTAAAATTGCTTTCATTATGTAGTAGATTTAAGTTTTTTATTTTAATTTCAATAACTGTGCCATTTTTGTAAAAATCTGTATTCCAGGGGCTTTGGTGCTGTTTTGCAGCGTTTTGTTTGGTTGCAAATCTTATTTGGTCATAGTATTGAGGTCATTTTTCGTTTATTAACAATGATTAGTAATAGGCAAATTTAATTTTTTTTACCTAAAAACAAAGCATTTATTATATTTTTTTACCTAGAAAACTCCACTAAAAGCGTTTTTTTAAGGATAAAGTGTATTTTTCTTTGAGTTATGCTTGATTTGTCAATATACGAAAATATCCTGATTTTCAAAAGTTTTACCTTATAATTGCTGGAAAAGTATAACGGTATAGAATGGTTTTGATCGATCGGTATTGGTTTTGGTCATGTTTTTCTATTTACCAAGAGATTATCGGTTTTGTATTGACGCCAAAAGTGGGAGAAGTTTAAGCCTGAGGATAGGGGTATTGTTCTTATGAGTTCTATTTCTAAATTTTTGAAGCAAGCGTTGTTGTTTGTGTAGTGCGATGAATATTTTTGGTTTATTCTAAAAAAAATGCTCATTTTTTTGGAAATAACTAAAAAATAGCGCCTTTTGAATTTAATCTTAAGGCAGTTATAAAAAAAGTAAACGCTAATACCAGTTGTGCCAAAATAACTATATAATGTCGTATATCGACTTGTTCTTTTTTCATCTAAATGCTTTGTTCCTATATTTTATAGCTAAGGCTATGTAATAGTATCACAGTGTTTTTGCATAAGAAAATAACAATGTCATTAATATGAATTTATACCCTTTGTTGTTTGGATTTACCGGAAAAAAAAATAAGATTTTTTTGTTTCAGTTTAGGAAGAAATATCCAGCATAGCCTGAGTCGTGGTTTATTTTTATGCTGAAGCTAAGGCGAAAAAAGAAAATTTTATCCTAATAAAATTAAAGGATAAATGGTGTCATACACCTGAATGGATATTAAGATGTTAGTGTAGATCAAAATAATCTGAACTCTTGAATTTTAGGATAATCATGGCTATGGTTCAATTTTCTAGTGAAAAAATAGTAGAAAAATAAGTTAATTATTAGCCTGTAATTATTCTTTAAATGGTAGAATCCCCGAATAAGGATTTGATTTGTAGTGTGTACGCTTAATTGGATAGGTGTCTGATAGGTAGAATAAAAAAATGAATCTACGATAGTAAGTATACCGTAGATTCAAAATATAAAGAGATTAGGATAAATGCGCTAATTTGGCTGTAACTCTATGAATTTCTTAGGAGCTAACATGCTTGCTATATGAGGTATAAAATTGTGTTTTCAATTTTGTATTTAGATCAATAAATAGTATTGGTATGTACTAAAGGTGACCTTTAATTGATTGCGGGACAGTAACAATCATATCGTTGTTTTTTACATGCAAAATCGAAGCCTAAAGTAATTTGATGTAGTCCACCATTATCAAATACCAAAGAATTCAATTGATGCGAGTACGTGTAGGCAAAGGTTATTTTCTTGTAATTGAGTCCAATGAATGGGGTGAAGTAATTTAACTTTTGACTTACAATTTGATTATCTTCCAGAAATTCAGCTCCATCCAAACTGCGGCGATAAGAGATACCTCCGTATAAGGTGCTTCTTGATTTTAATTTTTGATAGAGCTTAAGGTTAAAATCAATAGAGGATTGCTTAGTACCCGCTTGATGTTGAATCATTATAGAAGGCTCATAAGATAATGTTTTTCCTGGTTTGTTGATAACATATCCAGCAGAGATTAAATACCGTCGTAGGTTACTGGTTACTTGTAAGTCATTATTCACTCCTGAGTTCTTAAGAAGGTTTTTTGCCGTTACATGTGCGTAAAAGTCATACAAATGGTAAGAAAAGCCAAAATCCATATTGAATTCACCATTACTAAGGTTGCCTCCTGCTGCCAATGGATCAGCTCCTGCAACAAATTCCGAACGATCTAAGCGATATTGTAAAATCCCTGCGCTTAGACCAAATGATAACATGTTTAGGTCAAGATCACTACGAGAAAATCTCAAATGATGTGCATAGGTAAAATATGCTCCAGATTGTGAGTGGTATCCATTGTTGTCTGCAAAAAGAATTCCTCCAATAGCAGAAGTTCCTCCTCCTAGAGCACTGTTGATGCTTAGGGTTTGTAATCCTGGAGCATCTTTTTGGCCAAGCCAGTTTTGACGAGAAGTCAACCGTGCCTGTGCACAATTTGCGGCCCCTGCCATTGATGGATGTAGTAGATAGTAATTATCAGTAAGATAATCAGAATAAATGGGTAGTCCTTCTTGAGCTCTCATTAGGGTAAGGCTACAAAGACTAATTAGAAACAGAGCAATTGGCGATATATTTTTCATCAGCTGTATGTAATTTTTTATGATCGTACGGAATTACCAATAAGTATTCTAAGTTGATAACAACTTAACATTATTATGGTAGATTTCCTAAGATTTATTTTTATATAAATTGGATAGGTTTTCAGTGTTCTTTTATCGAATCAATGAAAAATGACTTCTAAATTGTCTGCCATCTTCCAATTGGGCAAAAAACCAGTAATCTGCTGCTGGCATGTTGCGACCGTTATAAGTACCGTCCCATCCTATATTTTCTGAAGAGATTGTCTTTATTAATTTTCCATAACGATCAAAAATGTTAATGGTCATTTCTGGCAAATCTCTGTTCACATCTATAACGTTCCAAGTTTGATTCTCTGAATCTCCGTTTGGAGTAAAGAATTTTGGAAATCCAAATAGTTGAATGTCCACAAATGCAGGATCACAACCACCGTTTATGTTACGTACATATACTGTGTGTGGACCAAAGGGTACTTTGGTAAATAGATTACTGCTTTGGTAATTAAAATCATTATCAAGGCTGTACTCATAAGTTCCTGGTTTTGTAACCTCAACTGTTATGGTATTATCACTGATAGAAATTGTATCGCCATCGTTTAGAATAATGTCATCTTCTGTGAGTGCTTCGATTCCTTCTAGGGTCACAGGTTCTGATTCAAACGTGCAATCAGGCAGATCAGTTCTCGAAAATTCTAATATATAGGTTCCAGGTTCTGTGGCATCAAAGAATGGATCATTAGTACCTACAGTTGTTCCATCTCTGGTCCAATTAAAACTGTATAAATCTGTGTCCAAAATAACAGATGGAGTTAATGGTATTGTAGACAATGAAGTTCCGTCTTCTGCCAAACAAACAAAATCATCGTCTCCAATGTTTACGATTGGATCTTCTACGATTTCTACAGTGAATGATACAGGATCAGAAGTACAACCGTTGGTGTTTTCTACAACAAAAATGGTTTGAGTCGAGGTGATAACAGTTCCTGCTGGAATTACTGTGTCGTCTTCGTCTAAGTAGCTCTGGTTAGGGTTTGTTAAAGCTGGCAAGGTGTAACTCTCACATGCGATCTCATCCTCCGGAGGTGTCACTACTGGTATTGGAGTGATTGTAATCGTAATTTCCTCTTCACTAAAACAACCTGGAGTTGAAGGGGTTTCTGCATATATGAATAGTGTTTGAGTCGTATTGATTTGCTCTCCAACCGGAAGGTTTGTTCCAGTTCCATCAGGTCCTCCAGTAGCTGTATAATAACTACCCACTGTAAGCGCAGGTAGGCTGTAGTCATTTTCACATCCATCGAGATCAGCAGGTATAACAATCGTAGGTGGTTGATTGATGGTTAGTGTTACTTGAACTTGATCACTGGCACAATTTTCTGTTGCATTGTATGCTTCTACAAAGAAAATGTTATCCCCAGGAGTTACATCTGCAGCAGTAGGCGTATAGGTTGGAGTGTTGTCCTGACCCGGTATAGCAACACCATTACTATCGTACCATCGTCCTACTAAGTCAGCCGGTATTGTTGCTGTCAATTCAGGGATAGCATCATTTTCACATATCGGATCTGGATTAGTGATGGTTGGTTCTGGTTGGTCTGGGCAACTACAGTCTTCTCCAGTTACAGTAAGTGTAACGGCACATCCTGTGTTGGCAGGGTCAGTAACTGTGACATCAAAGCTTACAGCAGATAATAAACCTGTAATTGTAAATCCTGTTGCACTATTGTTAGTAACAGTACCAGCAGTTGGAGGATCTAGTGTAACGTCCCATAAACCATTGGTGGTAAAAATTTGATCAAAAGTAAGTCTATCACTTGCGCACGTAGCTGCTCCTACGGTAATGATCGGAGTAGTAGTCAGATTGACTGTAACGGTAGCTGTTTGATCGGGACAACTATTGTTGCTTGCGATAGTGTACGTATATATTCCTGCAGCTATTCCTGCAATTGATGGATCAAAAGTTCCACGATCATTTGCTCCAAAAGGGGCATTGGCAGGATCCGTCCATGTACCTCCTGCATCAGGAGTGCCTTCCAATGAGTCAAATAGATCAACAGGAGTCTGTCGTGCACAAATATTCAATGTGCCATCTGTTCCGGCATTACCTGTAACAGTGTCAATAGTTAGCGTTATTGGAGTACGTGTTGCACTTACGCAACCATTATCAGGAATGTATGTTTCTGCGTAGTATATTGTCGTAGCAGTAGGTAAAGTGGCAGGTGTAAATGTTACAGACATATCTGCTAATTGTGTTCCTTCTGTTGCGGCATCAAACCAACGGATTTCTTCTCCTGCAAGTGGAGGATTTACTGCCAACGTTGGGACAGGAGTAGTTCCGCTACAAACCGTCTGGTCTCCTGCACTTGTAGGTGCTGCAGGAGGTGTACAGTTGAGTATTGTTACAGTGGCTGTTTCTGTACAGGTTCCGGTAGTTGTAACAGTATAGGTGTAATCACCATAATCGTCATTTGCTGGGTCAAATTGCCCGTCTGTTGTTAATGCTGTGGCTGGAGCAGTTGGTGTCCATGTTCCGTCAGGGGTTAGGGTCATACCACTTGTTCCTTCGAGTATCGTAACAAGATTTTGTATGCCATCTGTTGGGCCTACTGTTATTGTGGTGCTTGTTCCTGCAAATGGGGCAGCGGTAAATGTTACTTGTAGTGTGGTAGAGCGCATACATCCTGTTATTCTAGGTCCAGATGTATAGATATAGTCACTAATCATTCCAATGGTAGCAGTACTTGGGTCAATAGTTCCTAAGTTATCTGTAGAGGTTGCTGGAGCACCAGCAGGAGCAGTCCATGTTCCGTTGGTGTTGCTTCCGTCTGGTAGCAAATCAAATAAGTTGACATTTCCACCACTAATACATACATCTCCTTCTACAGGGGTGTCTTCTCCACTAGAGAATTCTTCTCTCCAGTCACGATCGTTTCCTGGATCATGTAAATCAGGAAAAGTAGCGGGTGTCTGGCCACCATTAGTCGGGTTTGTGTCTTGTGTGATTCTTTGTAAGACCGTAGTATCAAAAGCGTCATCTAAACCATCACTATCACTATCTGTTCCCGAAGCGATAAGGTCTGCAGTACCATCTTGATCGAGGTCATAAGCTTCTACAGTATCAGTTAGACAATCACCTGGGCTAGTCGTCATATCAGGGTTTGTAAGAATGTCTGAATTGAGATCTAAATAATCTGGGATGTTGTCGTTATTGGTATCTGCCAAGGTTGATGGGGCAAGGGTAAAAGGAGTTCCTGTGACAGTGTCATAGGCGTCATCAACACCATCAAAATCATTATCCAAACCGGTAGGTGGCGTGTAGCCAGCGGTAGTTTGTGCTTCGACATTATCAATAATACCATCATTATCCGAATCGATGTCAAGGTAGTCGGCGTTACTATCTGTGTCTGAGTTGATCGGGGTAATACCTGTCCCAGCTGCGATAGGTACACCATAGGTTGGAGAACCTGGTGTCAAATCCACGGCACCATCAACACGTCCGTCGCCATCAGTATCCAAATCAGCTCTTCCTGCTTCTACGATGTCATAAATACCATCATTATCACTGTCCAAATCCGCACTATTTGCGACAGCATCACGATCAAAATCACATTCTATTGTAGAAAGAAAAATATTGTCAATACCCACATCGTTTCCGTTACCTGGGTTCGTTTGCAGATTTAGAACACGTACATCTACAGCAACGACTCCTGCAGGAGGTGTGAAGGGGATATCATACTTTGTCCAAGTATCTGTCCCGTTGGGTATCGGATTAGTGTCTCTGAATACTGGTGGTGTAAGAGGTAGTTTTGTTACAGCATCGATAATTTCAATCCTTAAATTAGGTTGTGTCTCATTTGTATTATCACTTAAACTAGCAATACTCATACTTAGTACATTAGAAGTTCCTTGTACTACAGGGAGATCAGTTTGTTGATATATAGGTTGGAGGGGTGTATCATTGGGGTTGAAAGAGCTGGTTTTCATATTTATGGCTAGGTATCTGCCATCAATATTACCGTCTGCATCTACATTTCCGTTCAGGTTTGTCGCCATAAAAACGGCATTTTGATTATTAAAGTTGAGGATATGTGTTGATGTAGCGACATTATACTCTCCATCAGTTGAGTTTCTTGAGCCATCATCTTGTGGTGCTCCAATATAAAATTGTAATAGATTAGATACAAAAGCATTTTGTGTTGGGGGGCCTACTCCAAAATCTTCTTCTAATGCAAACTGCGTTTCTGTTAAACCTACACCACCAGAACAAAAAGAGGCTTCTTCTGTGTCCAATATACCATCGTTGTCATCATCAAGATCTAGGCTGTTGACTACACCATCACCATCAAAATCTACTTCTCCACATGCTTTTACAGTAATGCTAGCGTTTACATCAATACACGGAGGTGTACCAGTTAGTGTATAGGTAAATACCCCTGGAGTATCAGAACCAGTATCAAATTCTCCACTAAAAGCACTACCATCTGCACTAGTCCAAGTTCCTCCAATATCTGGGGTTCCATTTAGGAAATCAAATAGCATTATGCTTCCTGTTTTGTTACAAAGAAAAATAGTGTTCGAGATTCCAGCATCCGAAGATGGTACCACATCAATTGTTATTGGTGTGACTTGATCTATACCATTTACTCTAACTGCAAACGTAGTGGTCTCTGATATGGAGAGTCTCACAAAAGTGGAGGGGTCGCCATTACCTTGACCACCATTTTCTGGAGAGAAAGGAATTTGAACTGTTCCATTAGAGTCTGTTTTGGTCCACCCATAAAAATAATTTGGATCAGGGATATCGGGTACTGCTCTCAATTGTACAATGGATCCCTCACAGGTTGTTGGATTGGTTCCAACAAGTTCTGTGCCTTCTTCTATGATAATATCAACTGATCCTGGTTGTTGCCCAAATCCATTAATACTGAATCCGAGGGTAATTAAAAAGAATAGAAGTATGTTGTTTTTAAAAATGGGGTGTGGCGTATTCATATAGGGTGAATTTTGATTTTTTTTCTGTTAAAATTTTACATGAATTAACAGTACGGCAAATTAACGATCAGTTGTAGGAATTTGTTTTATAGATTTGAGATATTCGATAAAAAGACTTTTTTGTGTGCTTTTGTGTGCTGTTTTGAAAATAAACATGTATCTCTTAGTGTGCGATTAATGCTTTTTGTGATGTAATGTACTTGTATTCAGTGTTTTTACGATATTTTTATCTGTAGTATTTTTCCTACTAAATTTAACTTTATTTTAGCTTAACAAACTAATTTTTATCGTCTTAAGCGCAGATTTTTTAGACCCAAAGTGCTTTTTTTGATGAAACAGAAGAGGATTACGGTAATTTGATTGTAAAATGGGGATACTATTATTTGTAGGAAAAATCATTTTAAATAGCGCACCTTGGATATAAGAAATTAGAAGGCTTATTTATTTTTGGTTGATTTTTTACTCGGATTTCGTTGAGTGTTTTTTGGATGTTTATTTTTTTGTTGGGATGTCTTTTTTTTAAACGTCTTCTTTAGGGGTTTTTCTAAAGATGCATTCTCTGTTTTGTCCGATTCTTTGGTGTTTTCTAAGATTGTTTCTAGTTCTTTGGGTGTTAGATCGCGCCATTGTCCTACAGGGATGTCCAAAGAGACATTCATAATACGGATGCGTTTGAGTTTTGTTACCTCATAGCCCAAATATTCACACATCCTTCGAATTTGCCTATTGAGTCCTTGGGTGAGAGTAATTCGAAAGTCATAGGCACTGATTTGTTCTACATGACATTTTCGTGTGATCGTATCCAAAATAGGGATACCATTGCTCATTCGTTTGATGAATTGTGGATTGATATGGCGATCGACTGTTACGAGGTATTCTTTTTCGTGATGATTCCGAGCACGTAGAATTTTATTGACGATATCACCATCACTTGTCAGAAAAATCAGTCCTTCACTGGGTTTGTCTAATCGACCGATCGGAAAAATTCGTTTGGGGTAATTGATGTAGTCGACAATATTGTCTTTTTCGTTTTGTGCGGTGGTACAAACAATGCCTATAGGTTTGTGAAAAGCTAGGTATACATGTTTTTCATTTGATGGGGTTACTACTTTGCCTTGTACTTTGACAATGTCTACATCTCGATTTACCTTAGTACCCATCTCTGGGACTGCATCATTAATGGTAACGCGACCCTGATCTATAAGTTTGTCTGCTTCTCTTCGGGAGCAGTAGCCTATTTCACTAAGATATTTATTCAGTCGAACCAAGTTAGAATTTTCCATGAGGCAAAGATAGTAGTTTAGCAAATAAAGTATGCGGTACAATTAGGGTGTTTCTATGAATTCTAATAGAGTTGCATTAACATCTGGATGATACAAGGAGTGACCAAATCCTTTGGTGGCTATTAGTTTTGAGTTTTTCCAATTCTTGTGTATGGCTTTGGATGCCGCAAAAGGGGCTATTCTATCTAGACGATCATGAATTATAAGACCATCTTGTTGTATGTCTGCGGCAAAGGCAGCGATAGAGAATTCATGATAGAAAAAACCAAAACGGTTTTTAAAGAATTGATTCAAGGAGTGCATAAACCTATCTGATAGTTTTAGGGTGCTTTGGAAACCTTTCATAATTAAGGACAACTCAGAAGGTGGTCCTAGTACTGCGAGTTTTTTGATTGATGGATTAGGGTATTTGTATTGATGAAAGATCGTAGTCATACCACCAACGGAATGACCGATGACAATGTCGGGTTGATGTACTTTGATAACGGCTTCAAGACACTCTGTGTATAGAGGAACGTTAAGGATAGTGCCAGAAGAATTACCTTGAGCAGGAGCGTCTAGGGCTACAATATTGTAGCCTTTGTTTAGGAATGTTGGAATTATTGTTTTCCAACGATGCGAATTGCTTTCCCAGCCATGAACTAAGATAATGGTTTCTTTGTTAGGGTTGCCTTCCCAGCGATAAGTTTGTATTTCAATATTTTCTACGTGTATAATTAGGTCTTTAGCGTCTCCTAGAAATTCTTGCTGTTCTGGGGATGCTTTACCTTTGAGGGGTTTGCAAAATAGACGAAAAGCCATATTATGTGCTTTTTTTGGTGAAAAAAAAGAGACAAATTCTAATTGCTTTCCTATGAGTATTGGAATAGTTTTCTTTAGTAATTTTTTCATATTGCTAATTAATATGCTGCATCTGTACAAAATGTGAGTAAACCGCTAGCAAAATGTTATTGTTAGTGGTATACAGAGAGGGATGTAGCGTCTTGATTTAGTGAATGGCTGTTTTTTATGAAATCTATTGTGGTATATGATCCCATCCGTTTTCTGGAATGGTGGTAATAGTGTCTGGTGTCGGATACTGTAGTTCTAAAAAGTTTTGAGTAGGATTGGTGGTGTCATAGCTTACAAAATATCGTGTTCCTAATGCAAACTTGTTTGCATGATGTCTAAAAGTGCCTTTGAAGTCTTTGTTGTTACTACTAAAGGTGTAGTGGTATAGTGTGCCGTTTTTTTTAGATTCTTTGCGTATTATGGTGGCAATACTGTATCTTTTGTTCAGTATTCTAGACGCACTACGTTTTTTTAATACCAATACGATGAGTAAAAAAACTAGTACAAATAATAAGGAGATAAGTAGCGTTTTGTTCATTCGCTATGTTTTACTTTTTTTAAAACCAAAAGAGGATTGTTTGTTTCATTCTTCTAGCTATTTTTTTTAATGTTGCTCAGAGGTCATGCCTTTTTTAGGAGATTCTTAATCCCATCCAATCCACATGTCTTTTATTTTTGCAGTATCTGGTATTTCCGAGATATCAATCTTAGAACTACTGTCAGTGCGATATTTTTGAGGTAAATAACTTTTGTCTATAGTAAAATAGATATTAAGACTATCTACAAATATTAGAGCCGTACTTAGCGTATTGCTAATTTTTGAAATAGTGTAGTTGGATTTAACTTCTTTGAAAGAACTTTTGATGGAGAGCCCTTTTGCAGTTTTGTACCGTGGATCTATTATTCGTATCGATTCTATGGTAGCAGTGCTGTCAAAATTCTTTTTGGCTTCAAGAACCAATAATTTTTTACCTCCTTTTTCATAGATTTCTATTTCGTTATTTGTATTAATAAATTTACCTTCAGCCATGCGTTTGACAATGGAATCGTTTTTGAAAATAGTACTTAATTCAAAAACAGGAATGCTATCCGTAAGAAGTCCTATGCGTTTGTGGGCAATTTCAAACGGATTTTGCAACTTTGTTGAATTGCTACAACCGACAAGTAATCCCATAAGGATAATAGGAGCTATTATTTTTTTTTCTAAAGCAAATGGTGCAAATTTCATAAAGAGTAAAAGGCTTTGTTTTGTGGCTTAATAACTAGCTTTTGATTAACTTATTTCAAAAATTTGTTTAAAATCCCTAAAGCACCTCTGATAAAAGTAGCACTTGTTAATACCTTTATTACCGCCTTACTAGCTGTGCTTCCAGTAGAATTAGAACGGCGAGATCTACTATTGCGATTTGTTTTATTGAGTTTTTCTTGCTCTTTTTTAGCGTTTTCTTTGGATTCTTCTGCCTCTGCTTTTTCAATTTTTTTGTTTAAAATTTCATAAGCACTCTCGTTATCTAGAGGTTCATTGTATTTGCTAATTAGATTAGAATTATCGAGGATTTCTTGTATTTCGGTTTGCGTAAGTACATCCATACGGCTCATTGGAGCACGCAACATTGTTGCTGCCAAAGGTGTAGGGCGACCTTTTTCATCCAGTGCGGTCACAAGTGCTTCTCCAATACCAAGATTGGTTAATAGCTCTTCGGTATTGTAATACGTCGATAACGGATAGTTCTGCGCTGTAAGTTTTATAGTTTTGCGATCTTTTGCAGTAAAAGCTCTTAATGCATGCTGTATCTTTAGTCCTAATTGACCAAGTACACCATCGGGTATATCTGAGGGGTTTTGAGTAACAAAATATAAGCCAATCCCTTTGGATCGAATTAGTTTTACCATGTTTTCGATCTGATCGAGTAACGCATCAGAAGCTTTATTGAAGATTAAGTGAGCCTCGTCCAGAAATAAAACTAATTCTGGTCTCCCGCTATCACCCTGTTCTGGGAAAGTGCTATAAATTTCGGCAAGTAAACTCAGCATGAAAGTAGAAAACAATTTGGGTTTGTCCTGTATATCTGTAAGTCGGATAATATTGATATATCCACGACCATTTTCGTCGATTCTACAAAGATCTTCGACCTCAAAAGAGCGTTCACCAAAAAAGTGATCTGCGCCTTGCTGTTCTAGTGCAACTACTTTTCTAAGAATTGAACCGGTAGAGGAAGAAGAGATGCGGCCGTATTCTTGCTCCATTTCTTTTTTTCCTTCTTGAGTAGCGTATTGGAGTACTTTTTTGAAATCTTTGAGGTCTAAAAGAGGAAGTTTGTTGTCATCACAATATTTAAAAATCACAGCGATAATTCCTGCCTGAGTTTCTGTAGCATCCAAGATTCGAGACAATAGAATTGGTCCAAATTCACTTACAGTTGCTCTTAGACGTACACCTTCTTGCTCTGACAAGGACATGATTTCTACAGGAAATCCTTTGGACTCAAACGGGATTCCGATTTTGTCGTGGCGTTCATCGATTTTTGGATGTCCGGCGCTAGCTGCTGCGATACCACTTAGGTCTCCTTTGAGGTCCATAAGTACAACAGGAATTCCTTTGTCACTCAGGTTTTCTGCAAGCACTTGGAGTGTTTTGGTTTTTCCGGTACCAGTTGCTCCTGCAATCAGGCCGTGACGATTTAGTGTCTTCAAGGGGATTTTGATGTGGGCATCAGCAATCGTTTCTTCTGCTAATATAGCTGCCCCTAATGTAATGAAATCTCCTTTGGCGGTATATCCTTTGGTAATGTGATCGGTAAATACTGTTTTGTTACTCATCGCGTGTTTCTTCCAATATTATATTGATAAAAATAGTAATTGTAAGTGTATGGAGACAACAATAGCTCATTTTTAATTCTAGATTTTGGTTGATTACTATTCATAATGTAATTGTAAGCTGCTATAATTTTGAAAGTACAAGCGGGATAGAGAAGCAATACAGGGTCTGTTTTGGAAGTAGAGAAGCAAAGCTTTTTTTGCAGTAAAACCAGGTCATTGGAACGTAGCGTATTGCTGTCAGTGGTGTTTTTTACATTAAAAAGGTATAATTGTGGTACGCAGCCTCGGCTCTCGGATAGCTGAATACGCTATTGAGGAGGGGGGCGAGTTAATACGTGGTATTAGTTATTTGCGTGTTTTTTGCTTAAGAATGAGAAAAAGAACCGGGACGGAGTAGCAGACTGTGTTTTTTTTAGATTTTATAAGTAGAATATAGGTTATTAAAATTCGTAGAAGCTATGGAGGGATATTTTCAAGTGTTATGAGTTGGTTTTGAGGAATAACGATATTGTTCCACAGGATGGAAATTGGGCTTCATTCAGTTTTTTATGGATTCAATTACACATTATTTATGAAACAGCTATCTTTGGGGCCTATGGAAAAAATGACAAAAGAGGAGATCGCTGGTTTGGTGCAGCAAGGAAAAATGCTCCCGCTGATGGAAGAGTTTTATACGATCCAGGGAGAGGGTTTTCATAAAGGTACAGCAGCTTATTTTGTGCGTATCGGAGGATGTGATGTGGGGTGTCATTGGTGTGATGTCAAAGAGAGTTGGGATGCCGAACTGCACCCTCCAACAGATACCGCTATTATCGTAGACAATGCAACCAAACATAGTGATGTAATTGTTGTGACTGGAGGAGAGCCGCTTACGTGGGATATGACCCAGCTAACGATGGGGTTGAAAGAAAAAAATGTACAGACCCATATCGAAACGTCTGGAGCATATCCACTGACGGGTACTTGGGATTGGATCTGTCTTTCTCCAAAAAAAATAAAATTACCTCAGACAGAGGTGTATAAAAAAGCGCATGAGCTCAAAATGATCATATATAACAAAAGTGATTTTGATTTTGCTGAAGAACAAGCGTCCTTGGTAGGAGCGGAATGTATTTTGTATTTGCAGCCCGAATGGAGTGTGAGAGACAAAGTAGTGCCCTTGATTGTGGAGTATGTGATGCAGCATCCAAAGTGGAAAGTGTCTTTGCAAACGCATAAATATTTAAATATCCCTTAGATTTTATTTGACACTAGAATGTTTTTGTACGTGGTGTGCTTTAATTTTTTTATTGTATATCCGTTTAATGTCCATTAGCTGTAATACTCGCTATTACTAGTCTATCAAATATCTTTTCTCCAAAATA
>CANLMN010000049.1 GCA_947492105.1 uncultured Aquimarina sp.
TTGTGGAATAACAAAAAATAGCTTGTGTAGTGAGGGACGAACTCCTTTGGTAGCTAATGGGTGCTGTGACTGGAGGGAACAAACCCATGTTTATGAACTTGGAGGCGATAGCCGACTCACTTGGTTGTTGTCCGTTAGAGTATAGGCTTTTGTTTTGTAGCTTTAAAATAAATAAGTTCAATAATTTTCCTTCGTGAGTTTACTCGATAAACAAAATAGTTATGCTTATCTAAAACAGCTTTTCGAATTGATTTTTGCTTATTTGTGATAGGATAAATTTCGGGGTATTTTTGAACTCTAAGTTTAAAATCTTCAATCTTTTCTTCTAAAATTAAGATTTCTTTTTTAGTCCAATGAGTTTCTAAATATTCTAGTATTTGATCTAACCCTTCAAGAGCTTTTGGAGTCCAAATAATTTTCAATGCCATTTTTTAAAACGATTCATTGCTTCTTTATCACTAATGTGTTGACCTTTGTTTGCTTGGTTTAGCCCAATTTCAATATTTTTTTGATCTTCACTATCTAAATCGTCCCACCAATCTGTTTTTTCTTCTTCAAAAACTTTTTTTAACTTTTCAAGTAATGATTCTTTTTGTGTTTGAAGCAATAAATGCATCAATTCTAATTTTGTTGCTTCAATATTCATCTTATTCTATTTACATCTATTACAAAGATAATTTTTTTATTTTATAGATTGAATTAATTCAAATACATGTGCTTGTCCTTTTGTTTTTACTAAATGGATCATTTTTCTAAATTCTAATTCTCTAAGCACTCCGTAAACTCTAGTTTTGCTTTTACCTAGTCTGTTTTGTACTTGTTTTACGGTAAAGGGTTCATTGGGAAAATGATAGTGTAATTGCATTTTGTACCATTGTAAAACAGGAGGAAGTAATACCGCTTGGTTTGTTAGGTTTAACTCGTTTTGTAATAAATGGATGGCATTACAAATATCTTCACGAGTAATGTATAATCGCCCCATTTGATCTTGATCTCTATAAAACTCGCTTACCATACATAAACTATGTGCTGTTTTTGCTATTATTTGTTGTTGAGAGGTATTAAAAGTGTTGTTTTTGGTAATTAGAAATTCGTATTTATTAATACTTTCTCTTTTAGGATAAAGCATTTTTATGAGATGATTAAAGGCTTCTATATGATAATTGAACTGTTGTGATAGGGATACTTTTACATGACGTTTTGGGATTGATTTCATAATTTTAGGTTCAAAATGAGAAGAAATAAAACTGTGTGCTTGTTCTTTTTTTGATTTTTATCGGTCACTAGCTTTTTTTATTGTTTTTCAGTGTTTTAGACGTTTTTGGCGACCAGTAAAGAATCGGCATCCAATGTAAGTTATTGATATATAGATAGCTGTTATCCGGTTTGGTGACCAGTCTATTATAGCTGCTAGGATATTAGGTCTATTTGAGATTGCAAGTCTTTTTTAATCTTAGTCCTCAGAGCTATATGATTATCCCAAAAGACAATTTTGTATGTAAAGCCTCTGTTAGCATAGCCAAATTGTTGTAGGTATTCTAATTCAACAAGTTGTTTTAAGTAATTGTTAATTTGTGATTTACCTAATCCTGTGATTATTTTTACCTCAAAGCGATTAAATAGATAGTCTTCTCCTTTAATTTTTATTGCTTCTTTTAGTTTTTCATAAAACTGGCGCAGACTTCCGTGTAGTTCATCTACTTTGAGAATAATGGTTTCTAGTAGTACCTCACAAGCAATTTGTAGGTCTTGTTTTTGTGCAATGAGCCTTCCTTGTGTATCTTTTTTTCTTTGGTATTGATGCCACCAAGTTACCTGGGCAATTAGGTTTTGATACATGCCATGCAGACGCCTTAGTTTATGGATGTTTTGTGGTAGTTGTATGTGTTTTGCATAGGGATTTACGATGCTTAAGGGTTGTAATACACGGATGCAGTTTTGTATAAAAAGTTGTGTTTTTTGTATCTCTGTAGTGTTTATTTCTCCTGCAGAGAGCTTGTTTTGATAGTTGATTATATGATTTGTTTGCGTAGTAGATTCGTCTACTGCGATGACAAAACAGCGACTGATATTATCCTCATATAAATCTGCTTTTGTGGTACAGGATAAACTTGCTATTGGGCCATAAACGGTATTTTCTCCACTAACTATTTTACCGCTTTCTTGTTTCTGTGAAGTAGAACTGGATAGTTTTGCGTTGGATTGTAATTCTCTGAGTGCAAAGAGTGCTTCTTCTTTGAGTCCGTCTATATCTTCAAAACAGAGTGTTTTGTGTGTTAGGGCATGTTCTCCATAATTATAAAAACTACTTTCTGTAACTCTGGTAAATGTTTTGCAACTCTCGGGAGGTAATAGCTTGTAAATACTTTGTAGTAGTTTGGTTTTTCCACTTCCAGAAGATCCTTGTATGAGTCCATGCAGTGGGCTTTTACTGTGGTAACTGGTAGCGATTAGAAAGAGTAATAAGCGGTTATCTGTTTCTCCTACAACGCCTGTCTTTGCAATGGCATTGTTGATACGCTGTAGTAAGTGATCGTTTTTCAAAAAATCTATACATTGATTTTTTGTAGCTTGATTGATAAAGGATGTTTTTTCTTTGGTAGTGGTAAGGTCTTTTTTTTCTAGTTCTAGTGCATAGGCTTGCCACTGTTGTATTATAATAGGACTCTCTATATCTAATGCCTTAGCAGCTTGTTTTGCATGTTTTTCTAGATTTCCATAATCGTATAAATCTAGTTTTTGAATCACAAGTTGCTTGTTTTGTATGTGCTGGGTCTGTAGGGTTACTTTTAGACTATCTCCTGTGTTTTTTACGCTTCCCTTTACCTTGAGATCGAGTAGGGGTTTGTCTTGTGGTTCTTGTGGTTTAGGTATTGACTCTATTTCTGTCTGTGGTGGTGCCACCGTTATTTTCTCTTCAATAGAGAAAGAAGGAGCTGTTTTAGCTTCATTTAATAAGGTTTGGAACAATTCACTACTCTCATTATTAACCCACAGACTATTGATGTCTTCATCTGCAGGGGTGTTAATGATACCAATGGATAATTTTGGGTATTGGTGCTGTAATTGTGTTTGTAGCTTTGCTGTTGCTGTACGACCCGCTTTATCACCATCAAAAAAGAGGCTTATCTTTTTGAGGTTTGTGATTTTATGTATCGCCTCGGTGTGTTCTTTGGTAAATCCATTAGTTCCAAAACAAGCTAACACGGATGTATTTGGAGGTAATACCCCGTGTGCTTGCAGAGTGAGGGCATCAATGATGCTCTCGGTGAGGATTAGATGTTCTGTTGTTGTTTTTGGGTAACTAGGAGATAGACCTTTGCGATCTGTTAAATAATAATGACACCCTTTTTTGGTACTGGTGAAGCTTCTGCCATATAAGGATACGATCTGACCGTGGTAGTTTTTTAGTGGGAATACAATACAGTTTTTGAGATAGGGGAGTTGGTAGGGAACTTGATTACCTCCATTACGGTGGTTACTGCCTAATTCTGTTATAGATGCTAATCCTCTTGCTTTTAGATATTCAAGAGCTTTTTTACTTCTAGAGAGTTGAGCTTGTAGTATATAAAACTGATCACTAACACTTTTGTTCTCACTGTATCCAAGTAAAGATTTAGCTTTTAGAATCGCTTGGTGTTTGTTTATGGGTTGTCTGCCTAGAGATTCTTTGAGCATGATAAAATCAATAACATCGATCACTTTATTACCATGAGTACAGTTTCCAGAGAAGCAAAACAGGGTATTGGTATCATTATAAACACGCATACTTGGTGTTTTATCTTCATGGAATGGACAGTGTACATGCTTATTTTTGATTTCTAAGCCATAGTATTGTATGACCATTTGTATGGATAATTGAGATTTGATCTCTGCGATTTCCATAGATTACTCTTTTATAAGTTCTATTAGTAATACTTCTTTGGATACGGTAATCTGTACTTTGTCCTGCGGATTGAATCCGCAATCCTCTAACCATTTACCAGAGAGTTTTAGACTTGGATAGATTTTATTTTTCCATCTAGCGGTGCTATGATGTTCTTGTATGGTGCGTTTTCTTTGTGTTTTTGCCATGAGTGGATTTTGTTGAAAAGTTTATTTCTGTTCAAATATGAATCAAAACTACTATATATAAATCTTTTTACAAAATCATTTAATGCTTTTTAATTGCATTTATGAACATTAAATTTGTATTATCAGTTCAAATAAGCATTTATGAATTCATTTGGAAACAGGTTAAGGGAATGTAGAAAGAAGAAGGGGTTATCTCAAAATGAGCTAGCCAAAGCTTTAAATACGAATCATTCGGTAATTGGTAAATATGAGCGTGATGATGTAAAGCCATCTATTGATGCCGTAAAGCGTATTGCAGAGTTGTTAGATACTACGGTTGCTTTCCTTGCTGGAGAGAGTGAAGATGGGTTTGTTTTTGAAGACAAAAAAATGCTACAAAGACTTAAGGATATTCTGAATTTACCAGAAAAAGATAAAGAGGCTATTCTGTATAATCTTGATGCGTTATTGCGTGATGCTAAAACTAGAATGGCATACCAATAAAAAACCACAACATTAATGTGCTGTGGATAGTTCTATACTTTTTTGATTTGCTTACTCATACCTCCACTAGAAAATGCTAGCGGTAGTATATACTAGGAGCAGCGGGGGTTGATTAAATAAAATTAATATTCAGGATACTTCATTTCAAACTTCATAACAGTTTCATTGTCCATTTTCTCGAAGGAAATGTATATAATACCGCTTGGATCAGATTTATAAATTTCAACCTTATTATCTTTAATATTATAAGTTATGTTATTCTCGTTATCTGTAAAGCTAGTTGTGGGGATTTTATTTAGTAAAAAAATTGATGTATAAGGATATGTTTTTAAAAATTCTTTATAAGTTTCATCAATACTTTTAGAATAATGACATTCTAAATTCCAATAATTTCGAGTATTACCTAGAATTCCTTCTTTCTTACAATTTGAGCTCTCTTTTTCATATTGAGATTGATCGTAGTAGAAAAAATAACCTTTATCATGAATAATAATTTGATTGTTATCTGAATGATACATTGTTAAGTTATCTAAAGGAAAACATGTATTAGATTTTTCTTCATAGGTTGATAGAATTTTAATACTATTTTGTGAATTTGATTTTATACCAAACACACTTTCACCAGTAGCTTTATAACTATTTAAATTATATTTATATTGATATAATTCTTCTTTACAATTGCCAATTGTTATTGAATCATTTTTAATAGTAAATGAAAAATTGTCTTTAAATTCATTGGCGTAGTTAATTCCATATTTAGAATTAGAAAACCTACTGTCTATTTCATATTTTACACAACTCCAATAACCATCAATTAAATTTTCTTGCTGTATACTAGCTGTTTTGGGTGTAGTAGATTTATGTTCTTGGCTAGAAAATTTACAACTAATAAAAAGGAATAATAGTATTGAGAGGACTGATGCTTTTTTAATGTGTTGAATCATAGATATTATTTTTAAACATTTTGATTTCAGCATTTCTTCTTTTTACAAGACCTAAAGTTCCTCCATTTGTAACGTCTCTCATTTCTTCTGCTCCTTCTGAATATTTTTCAGCATTAATGTTTTTTAAAATTTTAGTGTGTCCACCTCCAATACCTTTCGTTGTTAAAAAATATTCTCCGGTATTAAAAACAAAGCTTACTAATGAATCAAACTCATTTTGACTCAATTTAACTTTTACATCTTTTTGAATTGACTTTTCAAATTTGGATAGATGTTGTTTAAAAAGTTTTGTAGCTTTTTCTTTTGTGATTCCGTTTTTAAACTCATCTGGGAGTATAATGTTTTCACATTTCTTCTTCTTTATTAAATGACCATAACCTATTGTACAGAATCCTTCACTATCATTATAAGCTTTTGATTTAAATGCTTCCCAGCTTTTTATAAAGTCTACAGCTTTATCACTAGTTTTTAAAGTTTTAGGGTCAACTCTGTTTTTATCTTCTAAATTAGATTTTTTAAAAGTATTATTATATCCTCTTGTAAGGATTTCTATAGGGTCAATTAAATCAGCTCTTCTTTGAAAAGGAAGGGAAGAATTTGAAAGTGATTTTGTTAGATCTAATCCTTCAGAACCATCATAAATTTCAGGATGTAACATGTAAATTTCTTGACCTGCTATAACAGTAATACCAATTAATTTGCCTGTTTTACCAAGAAGATCTCCTTGTTTTACTAGATCTCCTTTTTTTACTTGAATTGAAGGAGGATCTAACTCTCCATATCTAAAAATAAATTCTTTATTATTAGAAGTCTTATGTTTTATAGTTACTTGATGAGTTTGTGCGTAAAAATCGTCAACTCTTAATACTTTTCCATCACAAACAGCAACAACTTCTTCATAAGGTTTGGTGTACAAATCTCTACCAGCATGTTTTCTACCTCCTTTTCTATTTGCTTTAAAAATAGTTTGATTGTAATTATTAAGGCTTGCTCCCCAATAATAATTTTTACCCCATTTTTCTCCAATATCATTGGTGGGTTTTGTTTTTAAAGGGAAAATTATGTCTGGTTTTATTTCACCACTTCCATATATAAGTCTCATTTGTCTTATAAAACCAATTGGGTGAAAATGGTGTACAATATCTGTACTGGGAACTGCACGTTCGGGGAGGCTCTTTTCTTCTTTTTTAGATACAGTAGTTACAGGAGTTACTGTAGTGTTCTTGGATTCAGCTTCAAGGGTAGAGGTATCCTGATGTGATACTTGAGTTAGCTCTTGTGTTGGCGTTGTCTTAGTAGCACTCCCACTTGCTAATGATGCTTGCGGTGCTTCTACTTGTTGTTCTTCTTGTTTTTTAGCTATTAATGCTTGTGAATTATCATTTTTAACTAATTGATTATCTGGTTTTGGAGCTGGAGCCGGTGGAGGTGTATAAACAGCACTTTGTACCTCTTGCCACCACATTAATTGTGTCATTTTAATCTCCAAAGCGTCTAAAAGCGCACATTTCTTATTTTCTAATTGCTGTTTCTTTTCTACATCTTCTTCTTCGTTAATCCCTATGTCAAAATATTGCTCTGCTTCTGAGCGTATGGTAGCCGCATCATAAGACCATTCGTTTTTGTGAGTACAAATTAGTTTTGATAATTTTTCTAATTTGATATCTGAACGATATGCTCGTTGTAATTCTTGATGATTAATGACTTTGTCCTCATTATCATCCAAAATATTCCAAACTTCGGTAACAAAATCACAAGTATTTTCTAATTTATTAAACCCTTCAACTTCATACACATATTGATTTCCAGCATCTAGTAGATGAAAATCAAAATCTACCCAATTAAAAGGATTGATCTGTTCTAGTTTGGAATCTTTTTGAGAAATCCAACCTTGTTTTTTTATTTTTTTGCTTTCTTTTTCATAAGTGCAAGAAATTTGTAACCAAAGTTGTTTTTCAGCATCGGATTTTGTTTTAAGTACTTTTATTTTAGGAATAGCTTTTTCTACAGTAATAGGGTTTTCTTTAGAAGTTACTGGGACATCCAAAAATATCGTGTTAATACCATTATCGGAGTAGCCTTCATCATTTTTTTTATAAGTACCAGAAAAATTATCCTTGTGTACCCAATAGATTTTATTACATAAATCGGGAATATAAAGAACTTTACGTTTTTTACTATCGTTAGTAACATTTGCTCCGAAATACAATTTGGTTGTAGTATCAAAACTATGTCCAAATATGGCATTTATAGTAGCTACTTTATCTTTTTTTATGGTATATTGGTACTTTAGCTTACCTAGTACTGATTTTTTTCCATGTCCATCCAAATCTGTACGCAATACGATTTCCGATTGTGCTATAATTTTGATCTTGACATAATCTCCCTTTATTTGTAGGCACTTCAAGCGATTGTTTTTGGGAATAGTTAAAGAAGATTCAAGATTAGGTTTTAATTCTGCTCCTGATGCTAGTTTATAATAAGTCTTATCTTCTTTACCATCCTTTTTTTTGTTTGACAGAAAGTCTTGAACTTTTGCGGCACTTGCATCTGTAAAAATTTCAAAATGACAAGTGTCATAACTGGGATACTTCGTGAAACCAAATTTTCCGACATAACCAATAAGTTCTCCTGCTTTTACAGGAATATCACAAGCGAAAACGGTATTTTTTTTTGCTTTTGATTCATCAAAAACTGTAGTGGTTTTAATACTTGTTTTAAAAATATAACCAGAATTATCTGCTAATTTTACCCATTTATCAGAATCCTTATTGTTGGGGTCTATTATGATTTCTTCTTCAAAAGGAATGATCTTTATGATGTCTGCGCTTCCTTTTCCTTCTTTACGTACACGAGCTCCCAAAACAGTCTTGTCTTCGTTTTTATCCTCGCTGGTAATTATTTCTAAGGTGTTGCTTGTTAGTTCTTTTACTTGAGAAATACCTTTGTATATATAAATGTCATCATACGTTATATTATTTTTATCAGTATAAGTTACTCTAACATATTTGCCTAATCGAAGATTTGAGTCATTTTCTGAGGGATCTAACGTAACAGTAGCTCCTTTTGGAATAATTAATTTGACAGTACAAGTGGTATCTACTGCAGTACCATTAGATATTCTGGCATTAAGTCCTTCTACAGGCCATCCTTCTTTCTTATTAATAATAGCAGTAGTTTTACCCAAAAACGAAGGAAAAGGCGTTGTATCTCCCATCTCAGATACAGGTAAAATGTGATGATATAAACTGTAAAACCGAAGTTCTTGACCTTCTGTACTTTTGTAATCGTGCTGAATTAATATATATCCATTGGAATATTGTTGCGTGATATCATCGACGCAAACATCAGTATAGTTATCAGGGATTTTATAGGCTATTATTCTACCATTTGTTATTGCAACTAACGGTTTTTTAGCACCTTCTAGATGAATTCCTCCATGCCAGGTATTAAAAGAACTAATAGGGAAATTACCAAAGCGTGCTTTGGTTTGTTTTTCGTCATAATTATCTCCTTTGAGTGGATATACAAATTTCATAAATACTCCGAATTATTAGACACTAAAATCAAAATCAGGTAAATAGCCATGTTTTTTTGCTTCTTCTTTAATATTTTCAATATTTTGTTCCCCTTGTGCCAATGCTTCACTAGCACTAGAGCCCAGTATAGAAGCTGCAGCTCTTGTTACCATTGTTATGGATGGAAAAGGGATTTCACGAATGGGCATTATGGTACTTGGTACTGCCATAGAAGTGCCAATGAGTACTGTTGGATCGCCAACGACAATACTACCACCATGTGCAGTCATATCTCCCAAAGTAGCCGCTGGTTTGCCTCCTATCAATACGGTAGGGCAACCCATGGCAATGGTATCTGGTGGACCCACACAGGTACACATATCACCCATTACAGCTGCCGGTTTGCCACCAATCAATACGGTGGGTACTCCTGGGCCACTAACTGGACCTCCTACATGCGGTATTGGTGGCGTCCCTGGGGTTACCATTGGGCATACATGATTACTTCCTATTGTTGCTGCTGGTCCTGGCATATTTTCTTAATTTAATTTTAACATGGCGCCTGATACTTCCGTCATAGCGCTTCCGGTGACTTTGGTTTGTGTTCCATTGACTTCTGCTCCAATTTGTCCCTCTACGATAGCGTTTTGACCACTTACAGTAGCGTCCATAGTAGCTTCTATTGCTACCGCACCGCTACTAGCAATAGATGTATCGCCATCAGACTGCGTTGCTAGATTTCCTTGTGCCATAGCATTGAGATCACCTTCTGCTGCTATTTCAATGTTCCCTTGTGCTTGTATCTCTATATTCTCTTCAGCGACAATTTTTATGTTTTTTGCTCCTATTTCTATGTTTTCTGGAGCTTGAATATACAAAGATTTCTCGGCAGTATCAAATGTAATGATCGTTCCTTCTTTGTCAAAAATATTAATCTTTTCTGCGCCATCGGTATCATCAAATTGAATTGTATGTCCACCGCGGGTAATGATAGCTTTGATATTATTATCCGTATTATCTACTTCGCTCTTAGCGGTATCATTATATCCCATGCTTTGTACAAACGGGCGTTCTGCATTTCCTCCTTCAAAATCTACTAGTACCTCGTCATCGATCTCTGGTACAAAATAGAAGCCTCTAGCACTACCTCCATAGGGTGTATTAATCTTGATCCAAGGGGTAGTGGTGCCTGCTGCGGTTTGCCATGGAAACTGTACTTTTACTCTTCCTAATCCATTTGGATCTGCATTGTCTATAACAATGGCACGTTGTATCTCTGCCTTTGGTACATCAAAAATATCACTGTATTCTGGGGTTGCTGTATCTTCTGGTACTCCCTCAAAGGTATTGTGATAATGACCTGCGTGATCAAAAGTATGCACGATTTCTGTTAGTACATAACTGCCATAAGCATCTGTTTGGGTAGCATCTTCAAAATTGATACCTTCTATTGTCAAGATATTTCCGATACGTAATTCGGGGATTTCTGAGCTTCCGGATGCTTTGATCATACCCGCTGCTTTTCCTAAGACACTTACTTTGGTTGCATCATCAACACCTTTCTGACCACTATATTCATTCTGAGAATGAACAAAATGATAGTTTCCTCGTTTGCGGAATATGGCGTCGGATTCTCCTTTGACTTGACTCATATAGGTATGAGCACTTCCGGGCTGAAAAGATTCTGCATCAGCTTCTAACAGGCTATTGCCTACCCAATCATGACTTTGTATGCCAAATTGTTGTTGTTGCAGGTTAACACCTAGTTGAAAAGCATCAATGGTATGTCCATATACTCCTTCATTTGTACCGTCACCAACACTGCCTATGCATAACTCACTACCATTGTAATAGAACCAAATTCCATAACGTATGCTCATTCGCTTTAGAAAATCATAATCATTTTCATTATACTGTACGGTATAGGGGAGTTTGAGGCTCGTTTCATTACCTGATATGATACTAATTAAGTCTGCAGGATATTCCTCTGAGGTTTGCGCTATAACTTGATCAAAAGTTGTGTCTTCATCAAAGCTATTGGATTGATAAGTTTGTTCCATGAGGATTGTGGGACTAAAACCAGATAGGACAACATTTCCATTAGATCCATTAGTTTTAATCAATTCAATATTCGTAATAATTCCTAAAAATTCTAATCCACCTTCATTGACATTGATCGCGATTTTTTTGCCAATATACCCCATGCTTATATCCATTAATCCACCACCTGATTCGGTAGATTCTGTAGGGAAGGAGATCTGAAATTCATGATGATCAAGCATACGTTGTTTGATCGTAACACGATATCCAGCTGATGGTAAAAAATCTTGACCGTCGATAAATAATGATGATTTTAAGAACTTAGCCATTTCTTGTGGTATTATGAATTAATATTTGTCTTATTTAAAGAAAGTATTACGGGGTAAAATAATCCTTTCTTTTGTTTTTATGAATTAATAATTCCTAAAAATACTATTTTTAGTACTTATAATCATTTTCTTAACTCTTCTTTTGAAGAGAATTCATTTTTTAATTATCTACAAGAACTAATAGCTCTAGTATTCTATAAACAGTTTTTACAAGAACCTATACAATTCGTTAAATCGTATTTAATACCATTCAAAAAATAATTACAGGCTTATAATTAGCTTTTTTTTCTACTATTTTTTCACTGTAATATTAAACCGTAGTCACGGCAACACTAAAATTTTACAATTGAAACTAGCGAAAACAGTTTAATTATTTTGGACTACAATTACATTTTAATTGGTATAAAGTCCTTGTGCAATATGTGTTTTATAGTTTTAGTATAAAATATTCTTTTTCCGAGTATTTTGTGCTAAAAATAGATTTTTTTAGTTAGTTTCAAAACAAAATCATCTATGTCGTAATGATCTAAGCTAAAAAAAACTCCAATTATTTCAACCTAAGAATAAAATCAAAAGTAATATCCTTGGTTATTCAATGTTTAATTTAATTCTGATCTAACGTATAAAATATCCTAAAGGGTAGCACATTTGCCGATCGTTCTTCTAAACTAATTAAAAAATCTTTCTTCAAATACTCCCAATCTTCATCACTATAGGTAGCATCTTCGTGTCGCTGTATATAGATGTCGGTTGTTGGTGTGTAACCAATACCCTCTCCATGTAGCACCATAACACCTTTTTCTATTCGAATATCTTGAATACTATTTTTATAGTGATTATATCCGTGTTGTATAATATCTTGACGCGTGATAACTCGTCCTCGGGACAAAATATTTTCGCGATATGCATAGATTTTTTCACTAGAAGTTGGTTCATCTTCGCCTCCTATTGTACCCGTAATTAGTGTTAAGGAGTTAGGGATAAAAGCAGTTCCAGAAAATTGATTAATACGTACAAAAGGATGTATTTTATTGGCTTTTGCTCCAGCAGTAGTCCAATATGAAGTGAATAATGTCTCATTATCACTGCGCCTACGATCATTTTTATTGATAATAAGATATGGGATCTTGTTTTTGACAAAATTACGTTGCTCCACACGTTGTTCTACACGGGCCATTGTTTGTTTTAGATCTTTCATATTACTATTGATGAAATCATCACCCATTGCAGAAAATGCAACACTATCTTCTTTGAGTAGATCCAAGACATAATTCAATAAATCTGATGCGTCACGCTCATCAAAACGTGATACACCTCCATAGCGCAAATAGGCTTGTGGTCGCTCATCATCTATTTTGGAACGATCATGAACAAAATATTTATTTCCGGTATCGCCTTCTACTTTATGAACATCCAAAAAGAAATCTCCTCCAGCTTCTAGGGGAATGATATTAAAAAATGGTTGCAACCGTCTATTGGTTGTGTTCATCTTTTTATTTATCACCGGAAAACAATTGATATGACAATGTAAATTATCTAACAAAGAAGCGGTTATAACACTTGAGAATGTTATTTTGATCCATAAAAGCTCTTCTGTAAACTCTTTTAGTTCTTCTTCTTCTAAAAAATCAGCAAAACTTTCTGGATAATAGCTTAAATTATCTTTAATTTCTATCGTATCCTCAATGCAATAAAAATGCTTTTTATAAAATTCTTGAACGTGTGCTTCATAGAATTGAATTTTACTTTGAATACTTTGATTAATATAGCTACTGTAATCATCTCGTTTTTCATGAGATGTTTCATAGCCAGTAGATACGTTTAAGGGTTTGCCATTGATTGACCATTTAGAAATATTTATATGATGTAATAGCAATTCTTTTTGAGAAAAGTTTAAAAGGTCAAAATAACACAGTAATTTACTTATATTTTCGACACCTTCTCCGGGCTTGATCGCTAGATACATTACAGATCTTTCGGGAGTACCTACAAAACTTGTTTGATCTAGAAAATTTTTGCTTCTATGGTCGCTATATTCTTGAATTTTTTCTGGTGATGCAATATATTTTAAGTCACAATTGCTAATTTTAAATTTACCTGCTGGAGTAAAGAAAAAATCTTTGAAACTATTACGTTGTCCATCTTCAAAAAGAGGCATGCGTTTTCTATGATAAAAATGAGTGTTATCATTAATTTCTACGGCTGTATCTACAGGTAGTGCATGCATGATTGCATGTGCAGGCTTTGCCGTTACTGATACTTCTGGTGTTAGTAAGTCTACTAAGCGTTCTGTAACACGAGTACGGCTCGTTTTTATATGGTCAGATACACGTTCGAATTCATGCGCACAGGCATCAAAAATAATATTGATGATCGGATCAAAAGAGTATTCGATCTCCATCTCATCAACACCCCAAGTTTCTGCCGCACGGCGTATCAATCGGTCTTTGATCTGATCTTTACTTAACGTTTTCATCTGTTTTTATAGTGTTTTTAATAAAAGTACTTTTCTAAATGTTTCTTGAACAAATTATACTATATCAGTATTGTTATAGAAGCAGATTTGTTTTTGAATAAATAAGTACTACCTATTTTATATGTTCAAAATTGAGTGTCTAATTATAATTAACACCTCTATGACTTACCTTGATGTGTTATAGGATAATGGTGCCAAGAAATAGTTGCCACTAAAGGTATATTGTTCATCTGTTTTGATGACTTTTCCTATGACTTTTATCGTCAGGTATTTTTTTAATCGTACTTTTTCCACTTTTTGTGATAGGTCTTCGCCTAAATAAAGTTGAACTTTTACATTACTTAATCTATTCTCATAAACATCTATTTTTTCTTGCAATGAATTTCTGATTCGTTCCTTGAGAACATTTGGATTGGTCAAAAGATCAAAATCTGTCTCCCATATTTCACTTCCAAAATTTTCGTCAAAGGTATACTCCTGAAAATAGGTGGTAATGATTACGCTGATAAATTGCGAGATAGATTCTTGTAAACTGAGTTTAGTAAGCTCTTTTTTTTCAAAAAAATTACTAAAATTAAAAGGTACTTGATAATACGATCTCTTCATATAGGTTAATTATCAGTTGCTATTGCTTCTTTAGGTGTTGTTTCGGCTGTAATAGGGGTAAAAATCACTTGACCATCATCAATGGTTACTTTTACCGTCTGTGGTGCCTTTATTGTTTCAGAAATAATCATTTTTGACAAAGGTCTTTTCAATCTATTACGGATTACACCTTTGAGAGGACGTACACCATAGGTTGGTGAGAATCCATCTAGTGATAGGTGTTTTCTTGTTTCTTCATCTATTTCAACAGTAATACCCAAACGATCTGTGAGCGTTAATAACTCTTTTTTGAGGTGTAAATTAAATATTGTTGTTGCAATTCCTTCTGTAATTGGAGAGAATGGAATAATTTCTGTGATACGTCCCAAAAACTCTGGCCGGAAATATCCTGCCATAATATCAATCAGTTCATTTGATGTAGGTATCTTTCCAGAAGTCATTGATTTGGAGATAAATTCTGAGCCTATATTAGAGGTAAAAAGAATTACTGCATTAGAGAAATCTCCTTCTTTACCTAGTCTATCACTCAGTTTTCCTTCGTCCAATATTTGAAGAAATACATCGAATACAGATTGATGCGCTTTTTCTATTTCATCAAATAATACTATGGAATAAGGTTTTTGTCTAATTTTATTTACCAAAACACCACCTTCTTCATAACCTACGTATCCAGGAGGAGCTCCATAGAGTAGGGCAGCGGAGTGTTCTTCTTTGAATTCTGACATGTCAAATCTAATGATCGCACTTTCGTCATTGAATAAGAACTCTGCCAATGATTTTGCTAATTCTGTTTTTCCAGTTCCAGTAGGTCCTGAAAAGAAAAACGAACCTATCGGTTGCCCTGGTTTAGAAAGCCCAGAGCGGGACTCGATAATGGCTTCTGCTACAGTTTTTACTGCAAAGTCTTGTCCTATAACGCGCTCTTTGAGGGTGTCTTCCATATTAAGAAGTCGTTCTTGCTCTTGAGTTTGAACTTTTCCTGCAGGAATACCCGTGATTGCGGATACCATAGCGGCCAAGTCTGCTTCACTTACTTCTGTATGTTCTTTTTTTGTATGTGCATCAATTTGATCGATCAACGTGGTGATATATGCCTTCTTTTTACTATATTCTTTGAATTTTAAAGGATTATCAGTATCATATTGTTCAATAACAATTGGGCTTATTTTATTTTTGAGCGCTACATAAAGCCAGTCAATTTCTTCTAAAATTTTATCTTCAGGAGTGTTAGCAGCGTCAGATTCTATGGCTCGAAGTTTTTCTTTAATTTCTTCAACTTCGATAGGTAGTGATTGCTTGGAGACATTTGTAGCTGCCATTGCACGATCAATAAGATCAATAGCAGAATCGGGTAAGCTTTTTTCTTTAAGATAACGTTTTGCCATTCGGACAACTTCTTTGAGTGTATCGTCTGCAATTCCTAGCTTGTGATGCTCTATATAGGTCGTCGAAACTTTTTTAAGGATTCTAAAAGCAAGGTCATTATCTGGTTCTTCTAATAGAACAGACTCGAATCTACGATCCAGAGCATCATCAGCTGCAATATATTTGCGATAATGATCCGATGTAGTAGCACCAATTACGGTAACTTCACCTTTATTTAGTTCTGATTTTATCACATTTGCAATACCTTGACTAGAAGATTTATCTTCTAAAAGTGTATGAAAATCATCAATAAAAAGAATGGGTTTTTCGATTGCTTTTGCTTCAGTAAAAATACTTTTTAAACGATCTTCAACTTCTCCTTTGTACGAAGCGCCAGAGAGTAGAGAAGCAGTGTCTATTTCTAGGATATTAGCATTTTGTAAGCTAGAGACAATCCGTTGATCAGCGATTTCGGAAGCGAGATTACCAATCAATGCAGATTTACCTACACCAGGTTCTCCTTGTATGATAACATTTGGCTTTGATTTTCTACTCAGAATTTCAGAGATTTTCTTCAATTCTCGGTCACGACCAATAATATGCTCATATTTTTGGGCTTTTGCCGAAGCGATTTTATCTGTTGTATACTTTTTGAGCGTATCATTGGATGAAATTGCTAATTCAGTATCTGAGCTTGTTGTAATTTCTGTAGCTGATGAAGTATTTACTTTACCTCCTTTTTTGAATTTATCTACTAATTCATTGTGATTGACAGGAAGTGATTTTAATTGATCATAGTTGAAACCAATTCCGGGTGTTATCGCTGCGATGAACATGCATAATAAATCCGTTTCTTCTCGGTGTAATTTGTCTTTGATAAAATCGGCTTCATCAATTACTACCATTGCTTCTTCATTGGCCTCTATCTCACGTTGAGCTCCAGAACGTTTAGGGAAGCTTTCAATATGTACATCTGCCCATTCATCAATAAAATAGACATCAACATCACTACTGTGTAAAAAACGTAATAACGGAAAATCTTTATGCAATAATGCTTTTATGATATGTGCTGGACCATAAGATTGATGAGAATGATCTTGTGCTATTTGTTTTGCAATATGTAATGCTTTGTCTAATTCGTTCTGTGCAGCCATAAATATGGATTAGTTTCGATTAAGTCGTTTACTGAGGGCCAAGGCTCGGTTCAGGTTTTCTATTTCTTTCTCGTAGTCTTTTATTTTATCGTTGAGATATTCAATATCATTTTTTGCAGCTTCTACTTGCTTTAGGGATCTTTTAGAATCCAATAATTTTTTGTAAGTAAGAATCATATTCTCATACATTTTTCTGTCATCCAAAGAGTCTTTTGGGATTCTGCTGCGTATGGCTACCAAATCAGAACTAATGGATTTGTCTAAGAAGATGAAATCTCCTTTGGATCCATTCAAAGAATCAATTTGTTTGTCAACTTTTTCCAAATCATCAACAAATCGTTTTTGATAGGCGTATTCGAATTGTAATTTCTTGTTTTCTTCTCGTAATACAGCATTTTCTTTCCAAGGTAATTGGTAGCTAAAAAACAAGGCTACCAATAACACTCCTACACAAATAACAAACATGAGTAGGAATAACAGAAATGAAGAACTACGCTCTTTTTTATTTAATACTTCCATAGGATTATATATCTATTATTCTGCTAAAAATGAAGGAGATGAGCTTCCTCCTGATTTACTTTTACTCTTGGAGTCTTCTTTCAAAGCATTTTCATTTACAAAAATCCCCATATCTCTACGTTTACCGATATAATCTATTTGTGTCAATAGCGTAAATAACTTATCTATGACAGTGATAAAATCCTCTACAATGATTATATTTTCTTCGATGTCATGATGTTTGTATACCTGATTGATCACAGTAGTGAATAATTTTTCATAATCACCCCCCTTAAGATCTGTCCATTCTGCAAAGTAATTGAATAATAATTCTTTGTTTTGGGACGGTGCAACATCTACAGCATTTTTAAATAAACGGGCAAAACTGATAACAACACCGAGCAATTTGCGAGGAGTCATATCATATTCATCTAATTTGATATGAGTGATCTCTTGTGCGAGATACGTGTAAATTTTATCTACGGCATTGAACAATGTATCAGAAATAGAATTATCGTTATCCTTAGATTTTATTTTTTGAGCAATTTGTATTGCATGTCGTTCTGTTGTTTTGAGAAAGGTCTCTATAGTATTATAGAAATTAACCAAGCTTTCGTCTGCTGATAAGGATTTTGAGGGCGGTGTATAGCTTTGCGAAACAGTTAAAGCGTTTCCATCTTTTATTATCTTGGCAATAGGAACTTGATTAGGAGCAACACCAGATGTCTCTAATTCTGAGGCTTTGGCAAAGCTAATAAAGTATTTTTGCGTAATGAACGGATGTCTTGGAGGTACTTCTTTTGCGTTTTGTTCACCAAAAGCTACAGATTCTTGATTTGTACAATTAAGAAGTACATAACCACTTTCAAAATCACTATTCTCCAGTTCATCAATGGTTATTTCTTCTTTTATATTGGGTGTTTGAGATGTAATCTCGATACGATTTCCATTAGGCGTAATCGCACGCAGCTTTTTGATCGCTACTTTAAGATTTTTGTGAGCATCAATATTAACTAAAAACTCTTGACTTTCACTTAAATATGAAGAAATAAAGCCATAGTCATGTTTACCCATTTGCACACTACTCGTGTCTTTCATCGTGTCGTGCACATACGCTTGTAATTGTAGGAAATGCTCTTTAGAGATTTTCATTCCATCAATCCAATTGACTTTAAAATTTTTGATGTCTTCTATCATAATATGCTTAAATTCGTTGGCAAACTACGCTGTCGCCGTCTTTTAGGTTGTTGTTTTCTACAGTAATTTCAGAATTAATATGCTTAGCACCGCCATACCATTTGGGTTTAGTGGTATAATACCATCCAAATGGATCGTCAGTGTCTTGAAGCATTTCAATTTTATTTTTTGCGTTTTTGGCATTATAATCATTTACAAAAAAGTAAAAAAGCCGACCAAAATTCATGTCTTTAGGTGCTTTTACTTTGAAGCTAGTTAAATGTTTTTCATTCTTATTCTTATAAAACATAAAATTAAGAATCATCATATTTGTCAATTCATAATGCTTAGGTGCCTCATAGCGGTTATCTAGAGGGTAGTACCATTTGGAGTATATTTTGGAAGGAATTGATATAGAATAATTAAATAACCCGTATACAGCTGTAGGTAAGATAAAGGCTAATATTCCTACAAAATAGTTATATAAGAAATTAAAGTCATTATAATAAGAAGCAATGAGAATAATTGGTAAAATTAAAAAAGCTCCTGTAAGAATGGCTAGTACTAGTTCTTTCATGTAACTTTCTTCTTCCATACGGTCAAATTGTTGACGGTAAAAGAATACATGTAGACCACCTAATAAGAGCATAAACGAAAGCATAGAGAAGTATCTGAAAATAACTTCGGATTGCTTGAGATTATAAAGTATAGCTACAAAAATTCCCATAACTAATGCGTATAAAAAGCAATAGATTAAGAATTTTTTGAAGTTTTTTTTGAGCGCTGGCACAACTCTTCCTAAAAATTTCATCGCTAATAAAGCACCTCCCAAAATAGCTCCAAGAGGTAGCAAGGTGTCTACTGAAATTAGGTTTTTGAGCTGAGCTGCACGTCCTAAATTAACAAAAATAAGTTCTGTGATCATTCTTATATGGTTGTTGATATCCCCAATCTTCCTGTGTATACTTCTTCAGTAAGCATAAATGGCTGTTGATTTTCAGCTAATGTAAATGCGACTTCAAAGTCTGCTTCAAAAGGTAAGGTGTAATTTAAGAAAAAATTCATTATCCCCGTAATGTTTCCATCACTGAGATAATTCTCGATATTATTGGGGTTGGATATTCTGTTTACGATAAATGTATATTTCGGCAAAAAGGTTTGTTGATTCATGCTTGTAGCAAAATTAACTCCCAAATATTTTGGAGAAGTATCCAAAAGCACAGATTCGTCTAGGGTAAGTGTTCCTTGAGATAGGGTAATCTCTTCTCCTATGATTGTTTCTAATACTTTTGCAATCATAGGGATATCTCCAGATATTTTATGCATAAATGGAATAGCCTTGAGTAATTTGGCAGCCATCTTCTTAGGAAAGGTTTTGTCCACATCCCATATGCCTGTCAAAAACGAAACAAGCTCATCACCACTCAGAGATTTAAAAATTTTATTTTCTTCTTTTTCGCTGGTAATTCGATGTTCAAAAAACTCGTTCTCTATTGGCCGGAAAAATTTACGTGTTTTTTCTTCTTCTTTCTTTCTATTTCGATAGTCCGTCATCATATTTTCGATAAACGGAGTACTACCATAAGTAGCATGAAAAAAACGTTCTGGAAATATATTGTAGAAACTACGTCGGCTAAGATTTACACGATAAGTTTCAGCTATTTTGTCCGTATCTTCTTTGATACCAGTTATATCACTTCGTAATCTACGATCAAAGTAGTCAACAAAATCATACACTATTTTTATACTATTAGGTAAAAATGCTGCAAATGTTTCAGCTTTTAGATCAAAATCCAAATCATAGAGATGTTGCTGAAGCTCTTTGTCCGAGTATATGTTTGGCATATAGTTTTTTACTATTTATTCTACTGTTTTTATAGGTAGTCTACCTGAGGCAACGTAACGATCTTTCCAATAATTGGTGTTTAATTTTACAATTTCGACACCTCTGGGAGAGTTAGACCCAACAAACATACCATTTTGTAAATAAATTCCAACATGAGAAATCACTTTTTCTTTATTTCTAAGACGGAAAAATATTAAATCTCCTTCTTTTAAATACTTTTTGTTCTGGAATTTCGTTGTTTGTTCATAGTGAAACATTTGTTCTGCGGTTCTAGGCAAATTGATGTCATAAATTTCGTCATAGATCACCTGAGTGAATGCAGAACAGTCTACTCCTTTTTTTGTAAGACCAGCCCACAAATATGGGGTTCCTAACCATTCGTTGATTAAGGAGTATAGTTTTTCATTTTTAATATTACTAACATCTGTATTCAGAAGGTTTGCAAATTTTTGTTTGTCCTCATCAGATAAATAGCCTGGTTGTTTTGCAGCTTCAGCTTTTCTAGCTGCTTCTTCAGCGGCACGTTGTTGATCCAGGAGTTTTTGCTTGGCGGCTTTGGCAAGAGCATCTTGCCTTCTTTTTTCTTCGACCTGTTCTCTATACAAAGACGTATCGATGGTTTTTTTAGAGCAACCACACAAAACAAGGATAAATAATAGATAGAAAACTTTTGTTTTCATAAATCAAAATGTATTTTTGTTTTGAACAGTAGTGCAATAATAACAAATTATTATGGGGAAAAAAAGTATAAAAGCACATTTTGATCGCAAAGTTTTACTGACATTTTTGTCGGTTTTTTTAGTCGGTGTAGCATTATTATCTTTTAAATTAAATAGAATTGTTGATTGTTCTGCTGTAGGTTTTGAGATAATTTCTAGTTCGTATACTACAGAGGATTTAATTGAATTCAAAAGTTTAGATGCGAGTGGTTTTGAGTGGGAATGGGATTTTGGTGACAAGACAGAAGGAGATTTTAGAGCTAATGTAGTTCATCAATTTGAAAAACCAGGGACTTATAATATTACTCTAGAAATGAATCATAATTGTGTCCTAACAAAAGAAATTACGATCGTTCCTAAAGAAAAGATACTCAATCCAGAATTAGTTCCTGATATCGATGCTCCGAGGAGTGTGAGGGTAGGGGAGTTGGTCGAATTTATGAGTGGTTCTGAGTTTGCCAAATCTTGGGAATGGAGTTTTGGAGAAACTGCTTCTGTAGACGCTACTGATCAGAATCCAAAATATATTTTCAAGACTCCAGGTAAGAAAACGGTATTACTGTTGGTTAATGATGATTCCAAACATGCAGCAAGACATCAAATAACAGTGCTTCCAGCAAAGCAAGAAGAGCGTAAGCGTACGGTTTCAAGAACTGCAACAGATCATATTGAAACAGTACTCAAGGATCAGGTTCCTGATGCACCAGTAGAATCTCCTGTTATTCCTGATGGTCCACCGGAAGAAGCAAAGAATGTTGAACCAGAAGTTGTTCGTATCGAAATAGCTAAACCAAAATTAACATCATTGTTAATGGATTATGCAGAGCGTAGAACAAATGATGCAGCTATTAGAAAATATCTATGTACTTCTAATGTACCTGTATTCAATTCTACAGGAAAGCGATTTGATATAGGTTCTTTTCTAAGAGAAATTAGAGATAAGAAGATAGAAATTCAGGACGTACGTATGTATAAGGATAAAACTAAAGGATGTCTCAAAAGTTTTACTGTGGACATGAAAGTAAAAAAAGGCTTATTCTGGAAAGCCTTTTAAATGATCGATATGCTATTTTATAGGTAGTGAAGTTAACTTCACTACAAAACACGAATTCAAGATTGATACTAAATGGAGACCGTCTAAAATATTTAGACGGTCTTTTATTTTTTATCATTTTTTGAGGTTGTGTGTCTGCAGTACAAACTGGCAAAACTATGTCCTATGATTTGAATCTATACTACCATTCTGAAAGGCTTTAGTGAATCTTAATCAA
>CANLMN010000050.1 GCA_947492105.1 uncultured Aquimarina sp.
CTGAACCAAAACACAAACTTATATACCAAAAAGGTACAGGATCTATCTTTTATCAAACAAATGAGACTTATATATGGGGATGATGGGATTTGTATGGGAGAAGCACGAGTTAGAGCATTTCTGAGGATGTTACGAGTTGGTGAAGGAACTATTGGCGAAGCAGGATACACAAAACTTTTTGGGGGAGATAATTTTACCGAAACTCCTCATGGCAAAGATTTAACCACACATCCACAAATAAAGGTTTATTGGTATACCGACGAAAACGGAGACAAAAGACATAGTTCTGCGGCAGGTGCATATCAAATAATGGGATATGTTTGGGATGATAAAAAAATGATTAACAAAAGGAAAGAATATGGCATAAAAGATTTTAGTCCCTTAAATCAAGACTATTTCGCTCTTATTATTTTAAAATATAAAAGGCCTAATCTTATAAATTTAATTATAAAAAATCAAATAAGAAAAGGTCTTGAAGATCTTGCTAGTTATGAATGGGCTAGTTTACCCCCAGGTCGTTATGGACAGCCTGCAAAGTCTATGAAGGAAGCACTAAAACTTTATAATAGTTATTTAAAAGAAGAACTAAAAGGGGAATCAGACCTTTATTTGAAACCAGGATTCTTAAAAAAGTTTGGAATTAATTGTTGTGAAGAAAATAGTATTTCTGATACAGATAGTGTAATAACTATTATTAGAAAATGGGAAAACTGGACAGGAACAAATTCTAATAATACAACTATAGGTTCTTTTTCAATTTCAAATTCTACAATTGAAGGCTATATTGCAGAAGCTCATGGTGAAGAAACAGCAGAAATCGGAAAAGACAAGCGTATTCCTGTCGGAACCTATAATTTAGTTTGGCATACTTCGGATAAATTCCCTTTAGATAAAAATGTTTCTAAAGGTCAACCAATATTACAAAACGGATTTCCAAAACTATATAACGATACCGTATCACAATCTAGAGGGATTTTAATACATATAGGAAATACAGGTAAAGACTCAGAAGGGTGTTTACTTCCTGGTAATGGCTTAAAAGAAAAAGATGGAAAAATAATAGGAAATACAGTTAGTACCTCTAAATTTTACGATCTAATTAATTATATAGAAGACAAAGGTATTGAAAATGTAAAAATAGTTATTGAAGATGAAATTGATTAAACTATTATTCTTTATCATATTTTTTAATGGGATTATACGTATTTATTCTCAAAAATGTAACAGTGACATTTGGTTAGAAAATTATACGGCAGAATTAAATAGAGAATTAATAGACTCTAATAATTTAGAAGAATTAGACTTTGGGTCATTACTACTAAAAAACAAAACTAATTACTTAGGATTTATAGGAAGAAATAAAAAAAGGCTTCATGTTTTTTTTAAATCAATAAAAAAAATCGATAATAACAATTACCATGTTCTAGGCAACACGATTGTAGGAGGAAATAATAGAAATTTTGAAGGAGAACTAGTACTTACACAAATCTGTAGCTTTAAAAACTTTATTTACGGTGTCGATGATTGGATGAAAGAAAAAATTAAAGATCAAGGAATTGTAATTGCAAATCTTAATTTATCAGAAAACGCTAAATATAATGCAACTGGCATTTTTAATGGTATACTTCTCATAAGATGGTATATAGATCTAGATGACCACTTAAATTATGATGATATTGACTCTGATTCCGATTCTTATTCAAATAATCAATTTTTAGGAAAGTGGACAAGTTTTAAGACAAAAAAAACTAGTCAATGTGCTTGGGGTCACTATAAGATCCCTTGTGCTGGTGATTTAAACATTGGATCTGCAGAATTTAATCCTAATGAAAAGTATTATGATTTTGGCTGGAAAGATTATTCAAATAAACAGAAGCTACCTAAAGATGAATAAAACAGTATTAATAGTTTTTTCTATTTGCTTACTTAGTTGCAAACAAAAAGAATCAACTCAAATATCAAAACCTTCTGATAAAGTATATAAAAAAACTACATCAGTTATTGAAGTGGTCTGAGAAATTAGGACAACAAGAAGTATAATTTTAAATTTGTTGTCAGATGAAAAACACCCGCAGAAAATTCAGTTCGGATTTCAAGACCAAAGTTGTTTTGGAATCTTTAAAGGAACAATCCACTTTGAGTGAATTAGGTCAAAAACATGGAATTAATCCTACCCAAATCCGTACATGGAAAAAGGAATTCCTAGATAAGGCTGAAAGCGTTTTTGAAGCCCCCGATCGATCCAATGAAAAAGCTCTTGAAGAAGAGAAAGAGATTCTTTATGGACAAATTGGTCGTTTGAAGGTTGAAAATGATTGGTTCAAAAAAAAATTAGAATCATGAGTGCTTTTGATCGTAAAGCATTGATTGATAAAAACGACAAGGATTTTAGTGTTCGATTACAATGCAGCATGTTGGAGATTCATCGCAGTGGCTTATACTATACTCCAACACAAGCTAGCACTGAAGGTTTAGCATTCATGCGGCGTATAGATGAGTTGCATTTGGAAGATCCTACTCTTGGAACTCGAAGGCTTTCAAAAATTCTAACACGAGAAGGTAAACCCATCGGTAGAACCAGAGTGGGTCGGTTAATGCGCATTATGCGGATAACAGCTATTTATCGTGCCCCTAGGACAACGATAGCTGATCCGCTGAAGTACAAATATCCGTATTTGTTAAGAAACCTTCGAATAGTTCGTTCTAATCAAGTCTGGATGATCGATATCAGTTACATCCCAATGCCTAAAGGATTCATGTATTTATTTGCTATTATTGATGTTCATAGCCGTCATATTGTTGGCTGGAGTATTTCTAATAGCATGGAAGCAGAATGGGTATGCAAGTGTATCAAAGAAGCAATCCATATCTATGGAAAACCAGAAATCATCAACTCTGACCAAGGGAGTCAATTTACCTCAGATGTTTATATCAAGTTGATAAAGAGTTATCAAACTATAAAGATTAGCATGGATGGAAAAGGTAGAGCAATTGACAATGTTTACATTGAACGATTTTTCCGAACCATTAAATATGATAAGTTGTATATTGAGCCCTCCAAAGACGGATTAACACTTTATAAGCGTTACAAAGAGTTTATTGAATATTATAACAAACGAAGATTACATTCTTCGTTAGACTATAAAACTCCTTTGGAGGTGTATAAAAATGCTGCTTGATGATGTTATCAACAAAAATAAAAGTTATGAGTCTCCCCCAGATCCCCTCTTTTAAACATCATTACCATCATTATAAAATTAAGAAAAGATAAATAATGGTCCTAAAGGACCAGACCACTTCAAAAAAGACCTTTAAACAAAAGAATACCCAAAAATAAGAGATTAATAAATCTTATTCAAGTAAATATATTTTTGTTAATTTCAGATTTATAAATTACTTTTACTACTAATAAGTCTTAAAACAAACTTTTCAACAAAAAACCAATCCGACAGAACGACAGTTGTAAACCATCGCAAAAATCAATGCTTTTGAGGGGGGCAGCTTAGTCCAGTGTATCCACTATCTTCATTTTTCGTTAACGACCGATAATGAGATAAATCTGACCAGATAAAATGCCTTTTGAAATTCATAGTAGCACTACAGAGGAGAAAAGTAGCGAAATATGGGAAGATTCGATTCGCACACTTCTATATACCAAAATAAAAGCACACAAAACAACTGCTTAATTCTAAAAAAGTAAAATCAAAAAGTAGAATAAATATCCTCCAAAAAAGAACATTTTACCTCAGACATTAGATACTAGTATACCATTTCTTAATAAGGCTAGTGATCAAGAATAATTGGATATCCTATAGCTGCCAGTTCTATACGTAGACCCTCCATTGCGTTATGTGTTTTGTAATCAAAACTCAGGGTGCTTTTGGCAACATCAATTTCGACATTGGAGATACCTACTACTTTATGAAGTTTTATAGTGACTGTATTTTTACAACCATCACATTTTAAGTTCTGTATGGTTACTGTTGTTCTCATTAGATTATCATTTTATGAATCGCAAACTTATCGTTTTAATTTTCCTCAAAAGATGATTTTTGTCATCTTTTAAGGAAATAATTACCTCTACTTTTGATCCATACCCCCTTGTTAAAAAAACGGGTTACAACTAAGATCATGTCCTAAAAACCAAGTATTAATGAAAGAAATTAAAACAATACTCGTACCTTTTGATTTTTCAAAACATTCAGAAAACGCATTTAAAGTAGCTGCTCAAATTGCCAAAAAACAAGATGCGCAAATCGTCGCAGTACACATGATGGGATTACATAGTGCCAATCTCATTAAGGAAAACAATTCGATGGACGGCTTATTTTTTATAAAACTTACAGAAAAACGATTCGAAGAATTCTTGGACCAAGAATATATCGAAGGGTTGAATGTAAAAACTACAGTAAAAAACTACACCGTTTTTAGTGAGCTTGACGCTGTTGCAAAAGAATTCAGTGCCGATCTTATAGTTATGGGCTCTCACGGTAGTAGTGGTTTACAAGAAGTTTTTGTAGGTTCTAATACCGAAAAAGTAGTCCGCACAGCTACGGTTCCTGTATTGGTTATCAAAAACGGTAGTGATTTTACAGCAAAGACAGCTGTATTTGCTTGTGATTATAAACTAGATAGTGTTGTTGTTTTTCAAAACGCAATACACCTATTTGATCTTTTGGGACTAACCACAAAATTAGTTTATATCAACCTACCTAATGAACATTATAAGAGTACACGTGAGATAGAAAAGCAAATTGTTGACTTTCTAATACATCAAGATGTGGGCTACCAAATACTACCAGAAGCGGTAACCATTTATGCAGACTATACCGTAGAAGATGGCGTATTTAATTATGCTCAAAAGATCAAAGCTGATATTATCGGCATTCCCACACATGGTCGTCAGGGATTAGCTCATTTCTTTTCTGGAAGTATTTCTGAAGATATCGCAAATCACTCAAAGCTTCCTGTAGTCACTTTTAGAATATAATACCAAATTAGGGGTATAATGTCACAGATCGACTTGTTTTTTTTTACCTAAATGCCTTGTTTACATATTCCATAGCTAAGGCTATGCAATAGAATCATGGTGTTTTTACATAAAAAAACAACCGTGTCATTACTATGAATTTATACACCTACATTGCATAAAACCATTTAAAAAATAATTACAGGCTCATAAATCGGTTCTTTTTCTACTATTTTAGCTTACTATTACATTTCAACTGGTATAATTCTAGTAAATTTTGATTTTATCCTATCATGAGATGCTGAGAAATAAAATTTTACGAAAACTGAGTTTAACAAGTTTATTGATAAAGGAATCCAATAAAACTTCAGAGTAACCATACATAAAAAAGCATTATACCATAAAGTATATCAATAAAATACCAGACTCAATCCTGTTGTAAGATAAGTTAGGGGAATTTTGCCCCTAACTTTTTATGTAAAACTATTCAGGACTGATTACACTCAAGTTCTTTTAAAACTTAAAATTAAAATCAAGCCTAGCTCTACTTCCTGTTTCTAGAAAATCTGCTTCTTTTTGTATTTGTTCAATATGATATCCTCTAAAAATAAGATTCATACGCTCGTTAATAGCATACCCTACTCTCACTTCAAAACCTTTGGTATTTGATAGTCTAGAACCTGTAGCTCCAAAGGAAGAATAGTCAAACCTACCCCAATCATTTTGTGCAAAATAATCTACAATAGCATATTTCTCTATTTGGGCATAGTATATATTTAGAAGCCAATCATTGGCCTTCTTTAGCTTCCCGAATTTGATATTCACCACATAACCTTCTTTCTCATTTGTTAATGAAGTAGGGATTTCTGGGCTATTGATATCTTCTAGGTTTTTGTAAAGATCAACACCAAAAACAATATTCATCTTTGTTGGCAATTTATATGCTAAGCCCATATTGACAATCGCATAGTCCAACTTGAAATCTCCTTTCTTATCAGGTAAATTAGACAATTGATTGAAATAAAAGAAACTTGGATACAACGTCAATTTTTGATCAAAAACATCTTTCAGTTGTAACTGTATTCCTTGCAAATAGCTATCCTCATCAAAGGTTTTATTATTAGATGCGATGACAAAGTGCCCAGCACTGGCTTCTATAGCACTTAGCAATTTAGAATTCAAAACTACTTGATATTTTAGTGCAATACCTTCGGGGAATACGTTGTCATTCCAAAAAACTTCATTTTGTTTGTAAAATGGAAAGGTGTTCTTTCCTATCCATCCAGAGAGGTGTTTATGACGTGCCAAGAAATATACTTTTTCGAGACCTATTTGAGTAGTAGAAAACTCTCCCTCATCACCACCCAAGGTCGTATGAGGACCCTGTTGATCGTTGAGATTTCCGTTACGTATCCGAGCACCTACTTCTGCCCACTGTTTATGTTTATATTTGGCTTGTAATCTAAATCTATAGCGCAAACGACTCCTGTCATCTCTATAGGTCCCATCTCCTTTTTGAGAATCCCAATCATGCTCTACTCTAAATCTGAAATCTCCAGAAAATTGCAACTTTTTATCCTCAGATTTTTGATCTTGAGATTGTATACAAATAGTACATAGTAATGCAACTATGACACTTAATTTTTTTATCATTGAAAAGTGTTTTTATTTTTTTTGTGTGTGTGGAATTATTATAATTTGTCCATACATCAATTCGATTTAAAAATCCTAGAATTCTAATCCTTAGGGGGTATTTTTTCTTTTTGCTCCATAGAGATTTCTAAAAACCTAAGCATAACGAGAGTTGTATGCTCATTTTAGAAAAAACAAGAATAGAATTGTACTGTTCAAAAAGTAACTATAGCTTGCTTATTTGTTGATTTTTTTAAAACAAAAAAACCACGACTTAACCATTTGGTTATTCTTAAACTTCATAACTTTAACTAGCAAAAAAAGTTCATTTTTTTGGCCTACCAGTAGATTATAAAAAGATACTCAAGTAGTATTCTCAAAGTCTCATTGATGTGAAATGAATGGTATATGTCCAAAGAGTAAAAAAGTAAAATTTTAGGTTATAATTTGGTGTCAAAAAAAACTTAGCCGCCATTATAACCCAAAATCAATTGGCATACACTACGCTATATTTATATTTCTAATATGTAATGCCCTACAAATGCATGTCGCTCAAAAGATAAGAGCCATACGTGCAATTTTTTTGGATTTTCTTTGTCCCAGTACATTACAGGACCATCAATACCTACCTTATGGCTATCTAACCAGTTATCCTTATCATCTGTAAGGTACGAGTAGTATGGGTTTTTATTAGACTCCCAGGATAAATGCTGTTCATAAGACTCATAAAACGGATGGTTAGAGAAACCCATAGAGTTTTTCCATCCTTCATTTGCCTTTTCTTCTGGCAACGTTGGTAGAGCAGAAAGATCTAAACCTCCCAAAACTAATTTAGTCACTCTTTTGTGATCCGAATCAATAAAAGTGAACGTAATCTCATTTAACGTATCTTTTACTTGAGAACTCATTACCTCAGACAAAGTAATATCTTTCAAATTTCTAATTCTTCCTAATTCTGTTTTTCTTGGATCCGCTTTATTATAAAATCCTGGTGGTGTAAATGTCGCAAATTTTGTTTTATCACTTTGTAAATCTCTGATGGTTTTAAAAGTTTTAGGATATATTATTTCCTTAAACTTCTTTTTACGTGCTCCTGCTATTGGGTACATCGTATCTCCCTTATCTTCAAAAGAAATTGCAATAGTATCCAGCGTTTTTGCTATATATGATTTGTTAATCTTTTTATTTTCGCAATCAACCCAATTCTCTAATGGCTTTTTGTACAGTTCAAAATCGACACCATTTCTTTCTTTAAACAATTTTTTATAAAGTGGTCTAGGGAAATCAAACCATCCGTGAGAAAACGGTAATTGTTTCCCATTTTCATTCTTATAGGCTATAATTTCCCACAAATATGAATTCAAACAGTTTCTGGCAATATCAACCCTAACGATATTTTTATCAGATGATTGAAATTGATTTTTACTGAAACGAACTTGGTTCCTATTCCATTCTTGATTCACAACAGCAATATAAGACAGGTACTCGTCTTCTTTCAAATTATCAGGAATTGAAGGTATGAATTCCATCAAATCAATATTCTTGAATACTATAAAATCAGGATTATCACCACTTGAATAAAAATCAAATGAATATTTCCCATTTTCTTTATTAATTTTCCCTTTTTTAAAATAATTAAACTTGTAATCCGTCGCCATATATCCTATATCAGGATTATCTGGGTAATCATTATTGTTTAGTGATTGTACCTTGAACACAAAAGAATTTTCATCATTTGTATCGACCATTGCTAGTGATTTATTTTTCTTGGTTTCTGAACAAGAAAGTAGTGTAAAAGCTATGGTTATTGCCGTTAAAATTTTTGTTATTTGTTTCATAGTATTATAGTTAGTGTGTTGCTAAAGAAGTGTATAAACAGCTATAAAGAGGGATCATTATATAGACTTTTTTGCTCTATAACCTTCCAAAATCGTGTTCGTATTAAAACGTATTTCACAAATTCTAAATCCAATAATGTGTACTTCTGAAGATATATAAGTGTCCAAAGTAGTAGTTATAATAAATTTACAGTTCGTTATAAATGATACTACTCTACAAAATTTTTTCCATTGTGAGCAAACAGCTATTAAAATTCAAAATTGTGCACATTCTAATTGGTCTTACTGCTGTTCAATACTGAAGTTTTCTATATATTACAGTTAATCAAAGCTGTTTTGGTAAGATTGCCATCACTTTCTAAAAAAAATTGATAGCTTCTTGAGAGTTTTAATTCAAGGTTTTTTATTCTATCCTTAATAAAGGCCTTGATACACCTACTACGTAGATGATGTTTTGAGTTAATAAATTTTGATTTGTGTGTCATTCTAAAGTTTTAGTTTGGTTTAGAGATTTATTAGACGTACTGGAGGAAAAAATCATACAAACAAAAAAGTTAAAAGCTTGTTAATTAAAAAACTAGCGTCAATTAAGTAGTATTCTTATAAAATTAGGCTTCCAAAAAACCATAATATAAGAGGGGTAAATTCCTAAATTATACCTAAAACATTTTCTCCAATTAAATCACAAAAAGATATCATTTTATCAAAATATATCTAAATAAGTAATTATTTATTAACACGAAAACCTTGTATGTATCATATCATCAAAAAACACTTCTCAATAATAGCTACATTGGTTAATAAATAAATCTAAATATAGTAGACATACAATGAATCTATTTTGAATTCACAAATCCTTACATACGCTATTTGGATTTCACAAAACACATTAACAATAAAAAGATATTTATGAAAAAATTAAGTATTGCCATAAGAATTTATGTTTTTATAGTACTCTCAATGAGTACTACATCGCAAATAATTCATGCACAAACCGACTTTAGAGAAGAAACGATCTATTTTTTGATGACAACCCGTTTTTTTGACGGAGATTCTGGCAACAATGCAGCTACAGAGTGGTCTTCTTATGATGCAGACCCAAATAGAAACCCAACAATTACAGATCCTAATGATATTACTTGGCGTGGAGATTTCAAAGGTTTGATTAAAAAACTGGATTACATCAAAGATCTTGGTTTTACAGCAATCTGGATTACTCCGATTGTACATAATCGTGGTCCTTTGGATTATCATGGATATCATGCATGGGACTTTACCCGTGTAGATCCCCGATTAGAGTCTCCAGGAGCTACTTTTCAAGATCTTATTAACGAAATTCATGCACGTGATATGAAAATTGTTTTGGATATTGTCACGAATCACTCTGGCCGTTTTGGTATCAAAGATGTTGCAGAAATCAAGTACAATACAGATCCGACAAAACCTTGGTTTGCCACAGATAACCCAACATGGGAGTATGATGGTATTACCCCCAATCCAGATGATGGTCTTATATGGAGTAGAGCTAATATTGCAAAAATGCCAGCTCCTTTTAATGAAAACCTAGCTGCCTTTAATTTTCCTAGTAAGCAAAGTTATGTAGACACCTCTGATCCCGAATGGTACCATCATTCTGGTAATGGATTTGCACAAGGATTTGATGATGAAGAGAACTTACAAAACAGAGCCCTTGCTGGAGACACTCCTGATCTCCATACAGGAAGTCAAAAAGTACGTGATTATTTGGTTAATGCTTATACCAAATATATAAATATGGGCGTTGATGCATTTCGCTGGGATACGATAAAACATATGAGTAAGGAGGATGTGTTATATTTTTATGATGCTTTCAAGGCAGTGAATCCAGATTTGTTCATATTTGGAGAAGTAGCTCAAAAACGTTTTGAATTACACCCCATAGACGCTATCAATCCACATTACTACACTTGGAGAGGTGCTACGCGAGCTTCGGCTCCGTTAGACATGGCAGTGATTGATTTCTATGGAGAGGCTACTTTTCACACCACTTTTGAAGAAGGGCAATCCTTTTCGACCGTAAAAGCAGCTGCCCGCTATGATCATTTATATAGTGATCCGTCAACTCTAATAACTTGGCTCGACAATCACGATTTTGGACCAAATAATGACTGGAATCGTCGCTATGGAGGTACTGATGAGAATTTAGCCGCTTGTATGAATTTTATGTTTACGTGGAGAGGAATCCCAACAGTCTATTACGGGACGGAAATGCGTTTGCAAGCTGGAGAGTTTGCAGATATCCATAATGCCGCTGGTATTGAAAGATCTATAGATGAAACTGGAAGAAAATATTTTGGAAACCTAATGGATCAAGCGCCTAATCACCCTATATACCAACATATAAAAAAGCTAAACGCTATTCGCAAAGCGATTCCTGCATTACAAAAAGGGAACTGGTCTTGGGCAGATGCTCCTAATAATGCTGTTGCTTATCGTCGTGTATATCAAAATAGCGAGGTAGTCGTTGGTCTTGCCAAAGATGGCGGATCGTCATTTTCTATATCAGGAATTACCAATGGTATATATCGAGATGCTGTGACGGGACGTGAAATTGTAGTAGAAAATAACACCATAAACTTTGATGTAGCTTCGGGTTCAGCTGGTATTTATGTCTTAAATGGCCCGGGGGTAATCGGGGGTTGTGGTGGTGGTTTTTTTGAAAATTGCTCCAACCAACCTAATATACCAATAGTTACAATACGCCCAGACACTTCGAAATCAGAAAATCCAATTCAAATCAGTCTAAAAGGATCAGGAGGTTCTGGTGGTCCGTATCAATTATTCTACACAACAGATGGTAGCATCCCCAATAGTAATAGTACCCCTTATAGATCAAGTTTTTTTATCAATGAATCGACAACGATCAAAGCAATTGCTTATGACAACGCTAATAGAGCTTCAGCAATTACAACTAAGGTATATCAAATTGGTGCTATAAAAGGATTGACTGCGTATTACAAAAAACCAGCAGATTGGTCACAAGTCAATGTACATTATTGGTTAGCATCTCCAGATGTTTTGCCACAAAGTAAATGGCCAGGACCACAGATGCAACAGATAGGCAATACAGCATGGTATCAATATACCTTCCAAAACGTGTCGTCTATTAATCTACTCTTTAGCGACAATACACGTAATCAAACACCTGACCTTTCTAGAAATCGAGATGGATGGTATACGGATGGTATGTGGTTTGATAGTAACCCAGATAGCAAAGAAGAAAACGACAGTACATTGACAGTACATTTCAAATCAAATACCACGAATAATCCGTCTATTTACTTCTGGAATGTAACACCATCTGCACAATCAACACCATGGCCTGGTGAGTTCATGACTGTAGAAGAAGATGGATGGTATCGCTATACATTCGAGAATACAGATTGTGCAAATATCATTTTTAGTAACGGTGGAGCTGAACAAACAAGAGATCTATATCGCTGTAGCGAAGGGTGGTTTTATCAGAATAGCTGGTTTGATAGTAAACCCAATGGTACTGGTGCAAAAAACAGTAGCTCACTACCACGAGGAATAGCAATCACCCCTAATCCCATAACAACAAATACTAAAATCACATGGACTGTAAATACTAGTAATAGCAATACACAACTAGAAATCATTAATGTTTTTGGTGCAACTCAGGTGATATATAAGAACATCCTTGAAGCAGGACAACATAGTTTTACATTAAATCAGGCTGACACTATTGCCAATGGTATTTATTTTTTGAAATTACGAATTAACAATACAGTATTCATTAAAAAGTTTATAAAGAAATAAAACCATTTAAAAAATAATTACGGGCTCATAATTCGGATCTTTTTCTACTATTTTTTTTGTTAAAAAATTAAATCGTAGCTAAGGCTATGCTTAAATTTTATAGCTCAAATTAGCGAAAAATAGTTCAATTATTTTAGCCTACAATTACATTTTAACTGGTATGGTATAAGGTTTAAAAAAAACAAAAAAAGACACTCTCTGAGTTGAAAATTCAGAGAGCGCCTTTTTCTACTATTCTTTCACTAAAAAGTTAAACTCTAACCATCGCTATGCTTAAATTTTATAGTTCAAGTTATTTTGATGTACATTTACATTTTAACTAGTATAATTTGACAATATTCTATAGCCCTGTCTATTCAATGAATCCATTGTAATCTTTGATTTACAGCATAAAATAGGACAAAATTTGACCAGAAGGGGTTTTCTGGAGTTCAGGACAACAACTGCGACTACTACGGAAAAACTACTGTAACACGGTTTAATGTAATCCATTTTTTAGGAAAAAGAAAAAAGAGCCATCAGCTAAATTTCCTAACAATATTTCATCTCTCTTTTTATCCAAAAAACAGTGTCATAAACACGAATTTATATACTTACACCATTTGTTGCTTGAATTTACTAGAAAGAAAAATTAAGGTTTTTTTGTTTCAGCTTCAGCAGAAAAATCAAGCATAGCCTCAGTTATCATTTATTTGTATGTTGAAGCGAAAAAAAGAAAATTTTATCCCAGTAAATTCAAAAGGATAAATGATATTAAATTGATATTATACGCATCCCGTAACTAAAAACCATATTTATACAATCTGACTTCAATAATTTAAGCTGATTTACTTTATTATTTTGAGGTAAAAATAATCTTCAAAGAAACTAACAGTAGTACAAAACCAAATATGCGCTTAAGCATTAATTGATTAATAGTAACAGCCAGTTTGCTCCCAAAATATCCTCCTACAATAAATGTAACTGCTATAATTAATGCATATCGCCAATTAACATGTCCTGTCTGGTAGTAATTATACGCTGCAAGAAAGGTTACAGGAATAGAGAGTACAGCCAAACTTGTACCTTGCGCATCGTGTTGCGAAAAATTAAGAAACAAGATCATCAACGGAATCATCACAACACTCCCCCCGATCCCGAGTGTCCCGCTAAAAAAACCTGCTAACAAACCAATAACGATTAATGAAATCAATATTGTTGTATTCATCATAGATCTATAGATTTTTTATTCACAACACTTACTCTCCTATCGAGGTATAGGCACCTTTTTCTGGAATCTGAATAAGATACTTTCTTCCTGACTTATTATTCAAGTATCTCCCACGCAACCACGGATTATGCAACTTCAGTATTTTGTATGAAATTCCATGTTTTTTGCTGAATTCTGCCAAATTTTTGATCGGTGTATTTACTTCTACATTATAAGTTTTTATGGGGCTGTATAAATCTTTGTCTCGGAAATTAAACCCATATTTTCTAGGGTTGTTCATAATTTCTTTCAAAGCCAAAATACGAAATACATATCGTCCTGTCTCTTGTCCCAGAAACATATCGTAGTAGGTTTTTACCTTTTGTGCTGTTAATCGTTTTGTAACCCCATAATTACCTGCATTATACGCTGCAGCAGCTAATGTCCATGAGCCAAGGTTCTCTTTTGCTCTTTTTAAATATCTACAGGCAACGGCGGTTGATTTTTCGATATGAAATCGTTCATCCACATTTTCATTAACTTCTAAACCATATTCGCGTCCTGTTGTTTTCAAAATTTGCCAAAACCCAGATGCACGTGCAGGAGAAATAGCCTGAGTAAGTCCACTTTCTATAACTGCTAGGTATTTAAAATCTTCTGGAATTCCATGCTCTTTGAGGATAGGTTCTATAATTGGAAAATATTTGTTTGCTCTTTTGAAAAGTAAAAAACCATTAGATTGCCAATAAGTATTCACCAATAGCTCTCTATCCATACGTTCTCTGATATCTGGATCATCTACAGGAACGGCTTCTCCTGCAAAATTCAAATCATCCGGCATAGGGATTGCAAATACATTGTAATCATTAACTATTTTGGAGATTACGTTCTCATCTGTTGGGGCATCATTAACAGAAAAAATTAGCATCCCACTGATAAAAATCAGCCCTACCATCATCAAAAATTTCTCTACAGTACTCATGGTCTTCTTTCTTTTTTAATCACTATTACTTTTTAATGAAGAATAGTCTTTGTTTTTTTTGTTATTTCCAGATATTAAATTGTTTAATGATTAGATAACAGCAAAAATTCAAAAATCTTGTGCTTGAATAGCAGTAATAATAACTGTATTATAAATATCATCTACAGTACACCCTCTACTGAGATCATTCACGGGTTTATTCAACCCTTGCAACATAGGGCCAATGGCAAGTGCTCCTGTCTCTCGCTGTACAGCTTTATACGTATTGTTCCCTGTATTTAGATCTGGAAAAATTAACACATTTGCCTGCCCTGCAACTTCAGAATCAGGTAATTTACTTTTTCCGACAACCAAATCTACTGCGGCATCATATTGTATGGGGCCTTCAATTTTCAAATCTGACTTTTTTTCTTTTACGATTTGCGTGGCTTCTCTAACACGATCTACATCTGCTCCTTGCCCCGAAGCACCAGAGGAATAGGATAACATTGCTACTTTAGGAACTATTCCAAACGATGCTGCTGATGCTGCTGATGCAATAGCAATCTCTGCTAACTGCACTGCATTAGGATTTGGATTAATTGCGCAATCTCCAAAGATGGATACGCGATCCTTGAGACACATAAAAAAAACGGATGATACTACAGAAGCGCCGGGTTTGGTTTTTATAAATTGTAATGCAGGACGGATGGTATGTTGAGTCGTATGTATTGCTCCCGATACCATTCCATCTGCATGCCCTTTATAAATCATCATTGTTCCAAAATAAGAGACGTCAGTCATCATATCACGAGCCATATCTATATTTACATTTTTATGTTTTCGTAATTCATAAAATGTAGTAACATACTCTTCAAAATAAGGTGATTTTAGCGGAGATATGATCTTGACCCGATCCATATCGAGTGGAATTCCTAATTTACTAGCTTTATTCTTTATTTTTCGTTTACTCCCAATTAAAGTAATATCAACAACTCCCACTGCTAGCAAACGCGAGGTAGCTCTAATAATACGTTCGTCCTCTCCTTCTGGCAACACAATGTGTTTTTTTTCTTGTTGGGCTCTTTTTAGCAGTTCATACTGGAACATTCTAGGAGTCAATACATCTGATTTGAAGGTAATCATACGTTTTGCTAAACGATCTACATTCACATATTTCTCAAATACTGCTATAGAGGTTGTTACTTTTTGTTTATTATCAGCATAAATTCTGGATTCAATCCTGCCTATCCTATTAGTCACTGCAAAAGTACCTTCTGATACAGATACAATAGGGACTACCTCCTTAACACCTTCTATTAATTTTAAAATAGACTCTTCTGGAATAATACCTCCAGTAAGCACAACACCTGATATTTTGGGATAATTATCAGATAAATTAGCCTGCAATACTCCCAAAATAATATCTGCACGATCCCCAGGGGTAATCACTAAGCTATCCTCTTTAAGATGCGTCAAATAATTACGAAGTTGCATAGCTCCTACTCCAAAACTTCCTGCTTGATTGTTCAAAAATTCTTCTCCAAATAACACCTCTCCATCTAGTGCATCCACTATTTCTTTAATCGTTGGATTGATAAGAGAATTAATTTTTGGAATGACAATAACCTCAATCTCATCACCAAACTCTTCTTGCAAAGCCGTAGTAACTTCAATAGCATTAGTTATAGCTATTTTATTGGCAACTACCCCCAAAACTTCAACATCTTTTTTTCTAAAGGTGTCATAAGCTAGTCTTAGTGTCCCTCGAAGTTCCATTGTGGTTTTTCCCAAAGCGCTAGCTACTAAAATAGTAGGAGCTCCTATATTTTTTGCAATTAGCGCATTGATATCAAACTCTATGATGCTACTGTCGTCAGAAAAATCAGTTCCTTCAACCAGTACAAAATCATAAAGCTCTTCTAACATTTTATATTTACCGATAATTTTATCGATAACCTCTCCTCCTCTACCCTGATTATATGCTGTCAACACCTCACTTCTGGTAAATGCAAAGGTATCTTTTATAGCGATATCTAACTCAAAGAAAGATGTCACGGTATTGATATGATTATCCACCGCTCCATTTGGAATGTCATCTATAATAGGTCGAAAATATCCTACTTTTGCGGTACGCCCCAAAAGCATACGCATCAACCCAAGTACAACGATGGATTTACCACTTCTAGGTTCGATTGTTGTTACATATAATGCTTTACTCATCTCAAATAGGATTAGCCTTTATTTTCTTCGTTTTCAATTACTTCTACAGGATCGTTTGTTTTCGCCTTCATAGCTGCCTTTTTATCCTTGCTTATACTTTTGTTATTTGATTTTTGCTTCTTCTTGGATCCAGGTGTTTTGGATACATTCATCATTTTTTCTAGCTTTAACTCCATCTTGGCTATTTTAGCTTCTTGAGCAGCAATATAACCTCCAGGAAGTTCTCCCCCCAAACGTTCTTTTTCTAATTTGGATCGTACTATTGCGATTCGTTCTTTTAATTTTTCTGATTGCTGTTTTTTAGGAGATAATTTTACTGTTGGACCGTCTTCTTTCTCATTTATTTCCTCTTCTATTTTGCCCCCCTCTTCTGAAATATCTTTTTTCTTTTTTTTAATTTTTTGCTCTTTTTTGGATGTTACTTGTACTTCTTGCGCTCCTGCACAAAAACCTAGAGATAAAAAAATAACGATTAAACAAAAAGAATTCTTCATTTGCTACTGTATTATCCTGTTATTAATAGAGTTATTATATTAGAAAAAGCACCTAATTCTAATCACCAAGTGCCTAGTCCTTAAAGATACTAAATTTGCCATACACATTCCATACTAAGCCAAAAGACCTTTGGTATTTACTTAAAACTAGCGTTCCCAATACACTATTCCCTTAGATAAATTTTGATGATTATTCTACGCTAGTTTTGGAATTCAGAAAAAACTACCTCAAATTATTTATATCACATTTTATAGAACTATCGGTATAATGTATCTTTGCGGTCATAATTTACAAACAAGAATATTACGAATTCAAGATCTAGTGGTAAAACAATACAATCGCGATCATACAATTCATCTATTTTTATAGCAAATAAAAAACAACTAAACGAATGAAAATATCATACAACTGGCTGAAACAATTCCTAAAAATTGATTGGGATGCGGAAAAAACAGGAGAATTACTCACCGATTTGGGTCTTGAAGTAGAAGGAATTACCCCGTACCAAAGTATAAAAGGTGGATTAGAAGGTATAGTTGTTGGGCATGTACTTACCTGTGTACAGCACAGTAATGCAGATAAATTACGTGTTACCACTGTAGATATTGGTATTGATGCGCCATTGCAGATTGTATGTGGAGCTCCAAATGTAGCTGTGGGACAAAAAGTAGCTGTTGCCACTATTGGCACCACTTTGTATGATGACAAAGGTGCAGAATGGAAAATAAAAAAAGGTAAGATACGAGGAGAAGAGAGCTATGGAATGCTCTGTGCAGAAGATGAGCTTGGCTTAGGATCAAGCCATGATGGTATTTTGGTATTAGACAACAAGCTAGCGCCCGGAACTGCTGTTAATGATGTGTTTGACGTAGAAAATGATCGTATTTTTGAAATAGGGTTGACACCAAATCGTGCTGATGCCATGAGTCACTGGGGAGTAGCTCGTGATCTCAAAGCTGGTTTGTCACAGCAAAAGATCACAACGGAGCTCATCACTCCATCTGTAAGTAGTTTTCATGTAGAGAATAGACTCAATAAAATTGCTATATCTGTAAAAAATCATGACTTAGCTCCTCGATATTGTGGTGTCACTATTAGTAATATTACGGTAGCTCCCTCTCCAGACTGGATACAAAATCGTCTCAAGGCTATTGGTATTACCCCAAAGAATAACGTTGTAGATATCACCAATTATGTATTACATGAATTAGGACAACCATTACATGCCTTTGATAAAGCACAAATTGCAGGTGATAAAATAGAAGTAAAAACACTAAAAGCAGGTACCAAATTCACTACCTTGGATGAGGTAGAACGCACATTGCATGAAGATGATTTAATGATTTGTGATATCGAAAAACCGTTATGTATTGCTGGCGTTTTTGGAGGTATTAATTCTGGTGTCACCGAACAAACAACTGCAGTATTTCTAGAAAGCGCATTTTTTGACCCTGTAAGCATCCGAAAGACCGCAAAACGACATGGACTCAATACCGATGCTTCTTTCCGTTTTGAACGAGGTATTGATCCGAATGCCACAAAGTATGCGTTAAAAAGAGCAGCCCTACTGATACAAGAATATGCCGGTGGTATTATAACTAGTGATATAGATGATTTATATCCAAAGAAAACAAAGGATTATCAAGTCTTTTTGTCTTTTGAAAACACGACCAAACTTATTGGCGAAGAATTACCACAAGAAACTATTAAAAGTATTCTCTCTTCTCTAGAAATTAAAGTCAATAATATTACGGAAGGAGGTATTGGACTCACCATACCAGCATATCGTAATGATGTACAAAGAGAAGCTGATGTTATAGAAGAAATTTTGCGCGTATACGGATACAACAATATTCGTTATTCTCAAAAATTGAATGCTTCAATCTCTCCAGTGGATAAATTTGAAGACTATCGCTTACAAAACATTATCGCTCAGCAATTAGTCGCCCAAGGATTCAATGAAATGATGGCAAACTCCTTGACAACTGCTAACTATGCGGCAATGAGTGAACAATTGCTAGAAGAACATAATGTAACAATTATCAATCCGTTGAGTCAGGATTTGGCAGTAATGCGTCAATCATTATTATTTTCTGGATTAGAAACTATTGCATATAACATTAATCGGAAACGTAGTGATCTCAAATTCTTTGAATTCGGAAAAACCTATCACAATTATAATGGAACCAAAGAAGAGCTCAAACATCTAAGTATTCTTATTACAGGAAATACCAATAAAGAACGTTGGAATTCACCAACACAGAAGACAGACTTTTTCTTATTAAAAGGAGTAGTAATTGGAATATTAGAACGGCTTGGAATCCAAAAAACAATGTCGGTACCTACACAAAATGACATGCTAAAAGAAGGTCTTGCCTTGCAGCTAGGTAAAACTAAATTAGTAGATTTTGGAATTATTAAGAAAAAAACCTTAAAGGAATTCGGAATTTCTCAAGAAGTCTATTACGCCGATTTTCAATGGGATGCTATTGCTATATTTTTACGCAAAAATACTATCAAGTTTCAGGAAATTCCTAAATTTCCCGAAGTCCGCCGTGATTTTGCACTGCTACTGAATGAAGAAGTTAGTTTTGAAGCTATTCATAATCTTGCAAAACAACAAGAAAAACAAGTACTTAAAGAGATTGATCTATTTGATGTCTATCAAGGAAAGAATTTACCAAAAGGAAAGAAGTCTTACGCAGTTAGTTTCACGCTACAAGATGACAAAAAAACTTTGACGGATAAACAAATTGATAAAATTATGAATAAGCTACAACAGAGTTTTGAACAAAAATTGGGAGCGCAATTACGATAATAACCTTTAAATATAGTACCTAGAGTAACAGAAGCGCTTATATTTACATCATGAAGCATAAAACAGCAACGCTCCTCACTATTGCACTTCCTGTACAGGTATTACTTGTACAACTTCTAGGTTTTTTTCCAGATTTTGTAGAAAAATACTACAGTAATGGTATCTATCCTTTGTTATCAAAAGCTTTGCGTTTTACATTTGGATGGTTACCATTCTCCTTTGGAGATTTGATGTATGCTATATTGATTATATTATTAGTGCGTTTTTTATATCTAAAATTGATTAAAAGAACCACTCCTTGGAAAGAAGTATTATTGGAAATAGGTGCTGGATTATCTATTATTTATGCTCTTTTTCATTTTTGTTGGGGTTTTAATTATTACAGAAAACCGTTAAACGAAATCCTAAAACTAGACGGAGAATATACTCAAGAAGAACTGGTAAAAGTATCAAGAGCACTAATTACCAAAGCAAACAATTTACACAAACAACTACAACCGATTGACTCAGCTTCGGTTGCGTATTCCTATGATAAAGCAGAAATTTTTGAAAAAACAATTCCTGCTTATAAGCAACTAAGTACTATTTTTCCGGAATTAAAGTATGAACCTCGGAGTATCAAAACCTCTTTGTTTAGTTTGATACTAACCTATATGGGGTTTAGTGGATATTTAAACCCTATTACAAACGAAGCGCAAGTAAATGGTTTGATTCTCAATTACAAGTCGCCTACAACTAGTTGCCATGAAGAAGCACATCAACTGGGATTTGCTGCAGAAAATGAAGCAAATTTTGTTGCTGCATTGGCGACCATGAATACAAATGATATTTACTTTAATTATAGTGGAGTTACTTTTTCTTTACGCTATTGCCTTCGAGAACTCTACGCTATTGATGAGCAGTTAGGAGTCTGTCATGCCGAAATGCTTCGTCCCGGTGTCTTTAAAAACTTTGAAGAGGTAATTGCATTTTGGCGTAGCTATCGAAATCCTTTGGAACCAGGATTTAAAACTACTTATGACACATTTCTAAAAGCTAATAATCAAAGAAAAGGAATCCATAGTTATCGTTATGTGGTTAATCTACTAGTAAACTACCTCAAACGTGATCCTGAAACATTATTAAAGTTAGAAAAATCCAAATAAACTCTTCTTTATAAAAAGATTAATCCATTGGATTTAAAAATAATTACAGGCTAATAATTCGGTTCATTCTATTAAATTCTAATTATAGATCAGGTTACATCTAGGTCAATATTCTTTCGAATAATTAAAAAAATAACCGTTTATCTTATAAAAATGTCTTTTTATCGATATTTAATCTCTTTTTAACTAAGAAAATACTGATAGATATTCTTTTGTACTAAATTTGAATAAGCAATAACAATATATACACCCCAGGTAAGATCACCCTCCAATTAAACAAACAACACGTATTGTCTCATAAGGAAGAAGTTCGTGTTTTTAGATATAGTTTTTATTTCGTTTTTAGACCCCAAACAAACCTCTTGTTAGCAAATCAAGAGGTTTGTTGTTTTTGACGTTTACACAGAAAATGTAACAGGAATCAGCACTATATAAAATTTCGAAAATTGAAGCACCATCCACAAAACACTGTTCTAGAGAGCTCACAAAACCACTTATCGACACAAAAATGCTATTAAGCGACACCAACATTGCACTAAACGAATGGTTTACAAAACCGCATGCTTTTGTACTAAATTTGAATAAGCAATAACAATATATACACCCCGTGTAAGATCACCCTCCAATTAAACAAACAACACGTATTGTCTCATAAGGAAGAAGTTCGTGTTTTTAGATA
>CANLMN010000051.1 GCA_947492105.1 uncultured Aquimarina sp.
ATATTTTGGAGAAAAGATATTTGATAGACTAGTAATAGCGAGTATTACAGCTAATGGACATTAAACGGATATACAATTAATTAGTTAGTTCGTACTCTTTTTGTAGCTTTTCGGATTCCGCTATTTTTTCGAAAATTACGTTATATAACGTAAACAATTTAGCTTTAATTACTTGATTTCTTGTGTCTTGTTTTGTAAACGGTAATTATTATTTTATAAACGGTAATTATTATTTTATGAATTGATTTTTTTTGAGGAATAATTTAAGATGTCAACATATGGTTATTTTGCCAGTTTTGATTGAATCGTTTTTTCATTCTAAGCATTTTTACAGCATAGGTATTTCATTAACTTAAAAAGTGTCATTATACGTCCAGCGGTCATATTGCTACGGAAATTATCTAAATTTCTATGTCTAGAATGTTTAACTTGGCAAATATTTTTCAACTCAGTAATTCAATTGAGTACAAAAACCTGTGTGACACTTTTATTTTGAAGCATAAACAACTGATAATGAGTGTTTACATTAACAAGAGTACTATGTTCTATGGGTAAATATTAAAGGGAGTAATGTGATATATGAATTCAGTTTTTTAGAGATAATCATGTCCACCTGAAAACTGCATTTTTGTCATCACTACCCCTATCCCAAACCACTGCTACAAGAGCTTTCAAAAATAAAGTACGCTTTCTCTAATCTATAAGGTATGCTGCTGATAACTACAAATAAGTTTAAAACAATCATATAAGGAGGAAGGTTTTGAAGTAGTTTTTTGCATATAAATATGATTAAAGACTTCCTGTTTATTGTTTTAATTGTTGTTTTTCAGTGCTTTGAAAATATTAACATGCTTATGACTATGCCTAAATTTTATAGTTCAAACTAGCAAAAAATAGTTCGATTATTCGGATCTACAATTACATTGTAATGGGTATTCAATTTCGGTATATAAATTTGTTTTAACGACACTGTTATGCTATTGTGTAGTTTTAGTTATGTAATATATGATAATATATGAACAAGGCATTTAGATGGAAAAAGAACAAGTCGATCTGAGATATTATATAGCTAATACCATTTACACTTTGAATTTACTGGGATAAAATTTTCTTTTTTCGCCCCAGCTTCAGCATAAAAATAAACCGTAACTAGGGCGATGCTTGATGTTTCTACTGAAGTTGAAACAAAGAAATCTTAATTTTTATTTCTGGTAAATTCAAAAGGATAAATGGTATAACTGTAACGCTATCTTGGGACGAGATAACATTTAAAAATAAAAGGAGGCTATCTTTTCAGATAGCCTCCTTTTTTGATACAAATTTTAAAAAAATCCTTTTTTAATAGCTATTAAGAGAACTTTTGAATCGTTCTACAAGAAATTTATTGAGACAAATATCAAAGCTTTATTAATGTTTATTTCTTTTTAAAGGTAAGTATATTGACTCCAGCTATTTGATTCTCGTGACCTTCTTGATGTTCATCTTCAAAATCGGTAAAACAAATATTTTTCACGAACTTTAGCGTATTATCCTTTAATCGTAATCTACCATAGAACTTAGTAAGATCATAAGGAACAAAAGTAGTGTTAGGGTCGTTCAGGTCGTAAAAATCGGTTTCATCTTTAATAGATTCAACAACAACATTTATTTTGCCAGTTTCATTGGTGTATCGCCATGTACCTTTAAATACAGCGTTTGTTCTACTCTCAGAAGGTACTAATGCACAAGCTTCCACAGACTCATAATAATCAACACTTGAAGTTGATAATGTGTTAAAGACATATTCGAAAGTACCATTTTGATAAAATTTAATGTCAAGTTTTTGCGTCACGGATTCTTCAACCACCTCATGAGGAATCGTTGTTCCGTCGGCACATTCTATAATGTCTTCATATCGGGTTATAGTTGGTTCTCCTACTATTTCTTCTGAATCTAATTCGCCGTCAACAAAAACTTGTTCCTTTTCTAAAGACCAGCTTCCTACCAATCTCTTGTTACCACCAAATGGGACAATGTTAATTTTCGATTCTTTTGTTCGGCTGACATTGCCTTTGTCATCATGAACAGAATATACGAGACTAAACTGAGTTCCAGGAGATAATTTAGATAAATTAGTGTAGACGAGTCTGGTATTCGTTTCTGATGACCCATCAGAACAATTTAATTTAGCAACTGCTTTTGAAGCTTTACCAGCCATTTTAGAAGCGATGTTTTTTCCAGAAGTAGTTCCGTCTTCAGAATCCTCAAAATCTTCAAAATCCTCAAAATCCTCAAAATCGAAGTTGCTAAAGTTTTTGAAGATGATGTCTACATAGTTTTTAGATAGTCTTCCAGAGGCATCTTTTACTTGTATATATGCACCAGTTACACCATTTGTTACATCTCTAACTCCAAGGGATTGCAGTGTATATGGGGGCAAGGTGATATCTCTTGTAACTCTGAAATCTAATTTTCCTTGTGCTGCAGGAGGAGTGCCTTTTAGAATTTTTGCTTTCACAAGTTCCTCTCCGTTACTTGTATAATAGGTGATTTTGTTCAAAATCCCATTGGCTCTTTTTTCTGCTGCACTTGATGCAGTATTAGCGTCAGAGATTGTTTCTAGGTCTTCATTTTGACAAGCAATTGTACCTAATAAAAGTAGTGCCCAAATACCTGTTTTAAAATTTTTCATAAAAAATGTTTTTTAGTTGTTATTAAGTGAAATGATTTGAATTTTTTGTGTCAATAAAAAAGTGTTAGGTTAATTAGTTTTAAAAAAGTTAAAATCTTGTTCATATATAAAACCGGTGAAAAAAGAAATACCCTACCACCTATTCTAAAAATTTTCCAAAAGTTATCACAAAAACCTAATAAAATCACAAAAAAAAAGACTGTGAGTAGGTTTTTAAAATGTTTGTATTCAGGTAGTTTTTGTTAGTGAATAGGCCAAAATATGTAGGTGGATATTTTTTAAAAAAAAATACGATTTTTATCAATAATTGTAGTGGTATTGAATATCTCTTATTTACGGATACTCTAGTAATACCTGTTGATATGAGCCAATTGAATAGTTTTTCTTCGAAATATCTTTGATCCAATGGATCCACAAATTCGCTTGGATAGCGTTGTCACTATTGGTTTTTGTTTTGTAATAATGCGCTAAAAAATTTCGATTGATAGTACTGCTACTAGCATACACCTATTTTAAGATTTCTTTAGTAGTACCTTTATTCAGTTTTCTAATAGAATTTATCTTGATTATTCCTTTTTGTACCGAATTAAGATATACTACCATCTAAAAAAAATTATAGGCTAATAATTCACTTATTTTTCTACGATTGTTTCACGCTAAAATTAAACCGTAGTCCCTGTCAGGCTTAAATTTTGTAGTTCGGACTAGCTAACAATAGTTCAATTATTTTGATCGATTACATTTTGACTGATGTAATTTGACTAGAACAAGTTGTTTTTTGAAATTCATGGTAGCATTACGGATGGGAAAAAGGAAAAGTCTATATGACTATTTCATAAAGAAGGAGGCTATCTTTTCAGACAGCCTCCTTTTAACACAAGTTTTTTAAAAAAAAATACTTTTTTAATTGTTATTATTATAACTTTTAGTTTGTTACATATGATAATTTTATTGAAACAAATTTCAAAATTTTACGGATGTTAGTTTTTCTTAAGAGTCTTTATTTCCGTTCCAGCTGTCAGCTCATCAAGAACTTCATTTTCGTCCTCTCCTGGTTGAGGGATTGAAAAAGTACATGTGTTTTTTACAATTTTTAGAGTGTTACCATCTAATCGTAATCTCCCTGTGAGCGGAAATAAATCATAATTAGGTGCAGAATTTGGATCTGTAGCATCGTAGAAACCAGTTTGATCTTCAAGAGTTTCTGTGACGGTTGATATTTTACCAGTTTCGTTTGTATAACGCCATTTACCTTTAAAAGTGGCTTCTGTGATATGCTCAGTAGGTACTAGAGCGCAAGCTTCCATAGATTCAAAATAATCCGAATTACTAGTTTCAACTGATCTAAAGAAATATTCAAAAGTACCATTTTCGTAATATGTAATGTCTTCATTGGTAATTGTGTATTGCGCTACAAATTCATATGAGATTGTCCTTCCATCAACACATTCTATGATGTCATCAAATCTATCTTCTTCTGTTTCTCCTGTAATAGTCTCACCGTCTAACTCGCCATTCTGAAAATGTTGATCTTTTTCTACGGACCAGCTTCCTACGATTCTCTTGTTACCCCCAAATGGTACAATGCTAACCTGAGATTCTTTTGTTCTGCTGACATTACCGTTGTCATCATGAACCGAGTATACGAGATTAAACTTGGTGCCAGGAGATAATTCAGAAAAATTAGCAAGTACGGTTGGCTCAATACCTATATCTTCTAAATTTTCATGAGAACAATTTGATTTTCCAGCCATTTTAGAAGCAGTGCTTTTTCCAGAAGTGGTGACGTCATCAAAATCTTCAGAGTCGTCAAATTCGTACTCATCAAAAACTTGGAAAGTAATGTCTACATAATTCTTAGATAGTCTTCCAGAGGCGTCTCTTACTTGTACGTATACACCAGTTACACCTTCCGTTATGTCGTCAATACCGAGGGATAGGAGCTTATGAGGAGGCGTAGAGAAACTTCTAGCAACTCGAAAATCTAACCTTCCTTTTGTTGTGGGGGGATTGCCTTTTAGAACTTTTGCTTGTGCAAATTCATTTCCGTTATGCGTGTAATAGGAGATTTTGTCCAAAATCCTATTGGCTTTTTTTTCTGCTGTACTTGGTGTTGTATTTGCATCAGAGATTGTTTCTATATCTTCATTTTGACAAGCGATTGTACCTAATAAAAGTAGTGCGCAAATGCCTATTTTGAAATTTTTCATAGAGAATATTTTTTTTAGTTGTTGTTTGATAAAATGGTTTGTTTTTTGTGTCAGTAAAATAGTGTTTGATTAATTACAATTAAAAAAGTTAAAATCTTGTTCATATATAAAACAGGTGAAAAAAGAAATACCCTACCCCTTATTTTTAAGTTTTCTAAAAATTTTCATAAAACACTTAATTAAATCACAAAAAAATGACTGTGAGTAGGTTTTTAAAATGTTTGTATTCAAGTAGTTTTTGTTGGTGAATAAGCCAAAATATGTAGGTGGATATTTTTTGATAAAAAATACGATTTTTTATCAATAATTGTAGTGGTATTGAATATCCCTTATTTACGTATACTCTAGCAATACCTGGCGATTTGAGCCAATCGAATAGCTTTTCTTTGAAATGTCTTTGATCTAATGGATCCACAAATTTGCTTGGATAGTGTTGTCACTATTGGCTTTTGTTTTGTAGTAATTCGCTAAAAAATTTCGATTGATAGTACTGCTACTAGCATACACCTATTTTAAGATTTCTTTAGTAGTACCTTTATTCGGTTTTCTAATAGAATTCATCTTGGTTATTCGTTTTTGTACCGAATTAAGATATACTACTATCTAAAAAAAATAATTATAGGCTAATAATTCACTTATTTTTCTACGATTGTTTCACACTAAAATTAAACCGTAGTCACTGTCAAGCTTAAATTTTGTAGTTCGGACTAGCTAAAAATAGTTCAATTATTTGATCGATTACATTTTGACTGATGTAATTTGACTAGAACAAGGTGTTTTTTGAAATTCTTGGCAGCACTACGGAAGGGAAAAAGAAAAAGTCTATATGACTACTTCATAAAGAAGGAGGCTATCTTTTCAGACAGCCTCCTTTTAACACAAGTTTTAAAAAAATACTTTTTTAATTGTTATTATTGTAACTTTTAGTTTGTTACATATGATAATTTTATAGAAACAAATTTCAAAATTTTACGGATGTTAGTTTTTCTTAAAAGTGAATATTTGCGTTCCAGCTGTCATATTATCATGAGCTTCATTTTCGTCCTCTCCTAGTTCAGGGATTGAAAAAGTAGATATATTTTTTACAACTTTTAGAGTGTTGCCATCCAATCGTAATCTCCCTGTGAACTGAAATAGATCATATTCAGGTGCAGAATTTGGATCTGTGACATCGTAGAAACCAGTTTGATCTTCAAGAGTTTCTGTGACGGTTGATATTCTACCCGTTTCGTTTGTATAACGCCATTTACCTTTAAAAGTGACTTCTGTGATATGCTCAGCAGGTACTAGAGCACAAGCTTCCATAGATTCATAATAATCCGCATTAATAGTTTCAACTGATCTAAAGAAATATTCAAAAGTACCATTTTCGTAATATGTAATATCTTGATTGGTAATTGTGTATTGCCCTACAAATTCATATGAGATTGTCCTTCCATCAACACATTCTATGATGTCATCAGATCTATCTACTTCTGTTTCTCCTATAATAGATTCACTTTCTAACTCGCCATTCTGAAAAATTTGATCTTTTTCTACGGACCAGCTTCCTGCTATTCTCTTGTTACCCCCAAATGGTACAATGTTAACCTGAGATTCTTTTGTTCTGCTGACATTACCGTTGTCATCATGAACCGAATATACGAGACTAAACTTGGTGCCAGGAGATAATTCAGAAAAATTAGCAAGTACGGTTGACACAATACTTATACCTTCTGGATTTTCATCGGAACCATTTGATTTGGCAGCTGTTTTTGAAGCTTTTCCAGCCATTTTAGAAGCAGTGCTTTTTCCAGAAGTGGTGACGTCATCAAAATCTTCAGAGTCGTCAAATTCGTACTCATTAAGAACTTGGAAGGTAATGTCTACATAATCCTTAGATAGTCTTCCAGAGGCATCTCTTACTTGTATGTATACACCAGTTACACCATCTGTTATGTCTTCAATATCAACAGATAAGAGCTTGCGAGGAGGTCTAGTGAAACTTCTAACAACTCGAAAATCTAACCTTCCTTTTGTTGTGGGAGGATTGCCTTTTAGAACTTTTGCTTGTACAAATTCCTTTCCGTTATGGGTGTAATAGGAGATTTTTTCCAAAATCCTATTGGCTTTTTTTTCTGCTGCACTTGGTGTTGTATTTGCATCAGAAATTGTTTCTATATCTTCATTTTGACAAGCAATTGTACTTAATAAAAGTAGTGCCAAAATGCCTATTTTGAAATTTTTCATAGAGAATACTTTTTAGTTATGGTTTAATAAAATGGTTTGTTTTTTGTGTCAATAGATTAGTGTTTGATTCATTACAATTAAAAAAGTTAAAGTCTTGTGCATATATAAAACAGGTGAAAAAAGAAATACCCTACCCCTTGTTTTTAATTTTTTTAAACATTTTATCAAATTATAAAAGTAATGACTGTGCGTAGGGTTTTAAGATGCTTGTTTTCAAGTGGTTTAGTTGATTAATAGGTGGGGATGAGTAGACAAAAAAATCAAAAAAAGAGATTTTATACCAAACATTGTAATTTTGTCTGATTTTTGAAAGAAGTATGTCAACTTTTTTGTGGCTGATAGGATTGATCGGAAAGAAGTCACCAGTTGATAGTGACGAAAATAATTTTTTGATCAATAAATGTTTTTTTGTACGTGATAGCCGTGCTAAGAGCGAATAAAAAGGATAAAAAATGAGTGGAGAAAAGCGGTTTCATGGCCGATTAAAAAAAAAGTTGAAAATCACATCAATAATTAAAAAAGATCATTTTTCTTATAAGATTTCTTTGTTTTGCTACTAGATTTTTTCTTCAACGCTCTGCTTCACCTTTTTTGTTGCCTAAAACCCGTTTAGGGTACGATGTCTTACTAAGTATCATATTGATTTTTGTACGAAAAACAAGGTGATTATATTATCGGGATATATGAACAAGGCATTTAGATAAAAAGATGACAAGTCGATATGCGGCATTAGATCTCTAATTTGGCGTAAAAGCAACAGTTTTAATCAGTTTCGCTATGTGTAGAACGATCTTTTGCTTCCATTCCCCATTTTTCCATTTGCATTAATATCGTATTCAAGCTTTTTCCAAATTCTGTAATACTGTATTCCACTCTCGGTGGAGTTTCATTAAATTTTTTTCTGCTGACCAAACCATCAGCTTCTAACTCCTTTAATTTTTCTGTAAGAACTTTTCTTGATATCGCAGGGATACGAGCCGAGATTTCTCCAAAACGCAATGTTCTGTTACCAAGTATATATAGAATTATCGTTTTCCATCTCCCTCCTATATAACTAAGAGTTATGGTTATTGGACAGTCACTTATTTCTTTAAAATCAGTCATACTGATAGTTACGTTATGGTTACTAGTATTTTTATTGTTACCAAATGGTAACAGTTACAAATGTAAACTATTATTAGTTTATTTGTGTAACAATTATGTCTATTTATAAAAACAAAAAGAAAAATGATACTAGTAACAGGTGCAACAGGAGCGTTTGGTAGCGCTGTCCTTAAAAAAATCAAGGAAAAAAAGATCTCGAGTAGGGCAGTAGCATTCAACGATGCCTTTGATTGGAACAAACCCGAAACCTTTGAAAATGCGTTGAAAGGTATTGAGAAAGTATTTCTTGTCTCACCTCCAAACTACAGGGATTTTGATAAAGCAATTGTCCCTTTTCTGGAAAAAGCAAAAGTAGAAGGGGTAAGATTTATGGTGCTTTCAACAGTGTATGGTACGGATACAGATACCGAAAGTGTTTTTGGTAAAACTGAAAAGGTAGTAGCAAATTCTGGAATAAATTTTACTATTATTAGACCCAATTTTATTTTTCAAAATTTTATCAATTATGATCTAGAGACGATTAAAAGTGGTATGATTTATTTGCCAACAAAAAATAGCAAGACTTCCTATATTGATGTCAACGATATTGCTGAAGCAAGTACCGTAATTTTAGAGGATCCAAAAAAGCATTTAGGCAAAACGTATACCCTTACCGGTGCAGAATCATTAAGTCACGAACAATTTGCAGAAATTTTTAGCGATGTTTTACAAAAAGAAATAATCAATGTTGCTCCAAGTAATGATGCTTATAAAGCTGCGTTACTTAGTTATAAAGTGCCAAAAGAAACAGTGGATTTTATGGGATATCTATATGCAGCTATTGAAATGGGGGTTTTTGCATCCACAACAAATGATTACGAATTGATCACAGGAAAAAAACCAATAGTAGCAAGAGAATTTGTCCAAATAAACCGTGCTGTTTTCTTAACATGATACCAAGTTGTTTTATTGAAATTAGAAAAAGACTGCAGTTACAATTGCAGTTTTTTTTATACTATAAAAAGAAGAAACAGACGATTAACTCCTTTGGTATAAGTGTCAAAATATAGGTTGGGCCATCAAAACGGATAGTATTTAGGATTACATAATTAATGTAGAAATAATGAAGGAGATTTTTTATATATTTGGAGTCTGTTATTCTAATTCAACATACTATCTGAGTCCTTCTAGAAAGGCTAGCTCGTACAAACGAGTAACAAATGCACGAAAATCTTCTTGTTTTCAGTGCACAGATAGATCACGCCATTTATTTTTTAAAATTATAAACATTTCATAAGACATTTGATGTGATATTGATTAATTGCATTGTAATGCGAAATGTGATACTCGTATAAGGAATCAAGAATGAAAAGAAAACAGCTAATAAGTAGTGAGGTAGAGATGTTTTATAACAAAGCTTCAGAAGAAACTCGGTTGGATAAAGGAATGGGTATATTGGAGTTTGACAGAATCAAATCACTTATAAAAAAATATGTAACAACGTCGTCTTCAAGAATAATAGATGTTGGTGGTGGGACTGGCAAATATTCCGAATGGTTGGCTAAAAAAGGACATCAGGTTCACTTGATAGATCCCGTTCCTAAGCATGTAAGAACGGCCCAAAACAGAGCCAATAAGTTAAAGAATAAATTTTCTGTCTCCCTAGGGGAGTCTAGAAACTTGGAATTTCCAAATGATTTTGCAGATCTAATACTATTACATGGACCTCTTTATCATCTTCAAAAAAGAGAAGATCGAGAATTAGCGATTAGAGAGGCTAAGCGTGTCCTGAAAAATGGTGGGATTGTTTTGGGCTTTGCTATTAATTATACTGCTTCAACAGTAGTCGGATTGTTAAACGGACTCATTCATAAAAAGACGTTTTTTGAAATGTGTGCGAATGAATTGACAACAGGAGTACATAATCCACCGGATGATTTTCCCTGGCTTTTGGCAGAGGGCTATTATCATAAGCCAAAACAACTGAAAGAGGAGTTTGTGTCTCAAGAATTAGCCTATCTAAATATCTATGCGGTGGAGGGGATGGCCTGGCTAGACCAAGACTATTTTGCAAATATGCAAAATAAAACAAAGAAGAATACTTTGATGAAATTGATCAACATTACAGAAAACGATAGCTATCTTTTGTCTTTTAGTCCGCATATGATGATAGCAGCAAAAAAAGAAACTAAATATGAGTAATAAAGAGCAGTATATTAAGGCTTTAGGGGGTAATAATGGACGGTTAAATGAAATTGATTTGGGAGAAAAATGCGGATTGACAGAGAATGAAACGAGGGATATCATTGCACAACTTTTATCAGAGCATAAGATTGAATATATTGAGAACAAGGCTTGTAGTTATAGCCTCATGAAGACAGTGAAAGTGAGGTGCAGAAAGATGAGAGGGACCTAAGTTTGTTATACGACCATTTGTCGTTTTGAAAATAACAACCTGAGTTCGATTAATAATCAACTGAAATTCAATTTTTTATTTTTTAGTGTTTTAAAAATCAACGTATTTTAGCGGTTTTTAGATTAAAATTCCTGAAATATTGAAAATTTATAATGATTAATATATCCTTTTTTTGTTTTAAATATTTGGTAATAAATATAATATATCTTATAAAGATTAATCGAACTCAGATTAACAGTATTCTTAGACCATTTAAAAAATACTTACAGACTACTAATTATACCAATTTAGATATATAAATTCGGATTAATGAGACTGTTATTTTTTTATGTAAAAACACCGTGATTTTATTGTATAGCCTTATCTATAATATTTATAAAAAGGCATTTAGATAGAAAGAAAACAAGTCGATATGCGACATTATAGCTCTAGTTTGGTGTTAGTTTATATAAAAACTAATGCAACCACAGGTTATTCCTGTTCCTGCGGGTGATGGTACGCCTCCTAGAATTTGAGTGCTAGCATTTCCTGGTAACGGTACAGTGCTTGTAAAAAGATGATTATAAGTACCATCTCCATTGTCAAAAGTTTGTAAAGTATGATTGCCAAAATTGGGACTAGGGATTGTCGCATATGGAGCATTCTCAATTAAAACACTATAGGATGGAATAGGGGATGCTGTAATATTTCTTAACGATATGTCAAAAGTAGAGCCTCCATCACCTTCCTGAAAAGTATCCGCAAAAATATCTGTGGTTTTACGACCTGTCGCAATGCCCCTAGATAAAAAACTAGGAGTTACTCTATAGGTAATTCTTCTGTTGGTTATCACAGTCGCATACGTAAGTTCAAATTCACTGCTAAATTCAGAGGTGCTGTTGGCAATAGTAGCTGTAGCAGTAATAAGACTCCTTACCGGAATCGTATGCGGAAGTATAATGTCAAAACTAAATTTATTCGTCGTATCGGTATTCCCATCAACATCGGTATAAGAAGAATTTGTAGTGGCATCAGTATCAGCTGTACTGCCTTCTACCACTGAAGCTAAAAATATTTGTCCCTCGCCATAATCTTGAGTGAGTCCTAGTGTATTACTTCCTGCCATAGCAGTTCCTTTGTCAATGTCCGTAAGAAATAACTCTATCGTTGCATTTGGGCGAGACCATCCTGTGACAGTTAATCTAGTGCCTCTAATTGATGCGCTTTCAAAAACAGGGAAATTGATAAGGCCATTTGGCCCAGAGTCACCATCACCAGAATCATTGAGTGTGGTACCATCCTGAAAAAAATCAATTCCTAATCCAGGTGTATTTGTTCCATTAGCAAAAATAGAATTTCGAGAGATCAAATTCCCAGTACTAGCACCTCCACTAAAGTAGATTCCAGTTTCTCCGTTATTATGAATATTGTTTTCGGTGATTTCGGTCGAACTGGTAAGTATACGTATACCTGCTGCTTCTGTACATATATTAGCGCTTCCAGTACCTCGGATCGTATTTTGATTGATAGTAACATCAGTGCTTCCTCCATTATCTATTCCGTATTTTCCTGAGTCTTCGATCAAATTTTGCTCAATCAAAATTCCCGTTCCTCCTAATGTCCTGATGGCATTATCACATTCTGATCGACCGTTTTCAAAAAAGTGATTGTTCTGGATATTCGCAGTTGTACTCGTATTAATCCGAACACCGCTTTGATCAGCATTGGCTACGTAATTGTTGGTAATTGAGGCACCCCCGTTATCCATTAAAACTCCATTTTTGTAATTGCTGACTAAATCTCCTAAGGCATCAGTTCCAATATAATTCTCTGTAATTAGTATATCCGAGCCAGAATCAATTTCGATGCAGTCAAATCCATCGCTGTTTCCATAAATGGCTAGATTCCGTATTGTTGTGTTATTACTGGCGATATTAAAACCATAACCAGAACCAGAGGCTCTTCTTATTTGGATCTCGGGTTGTTCAAAATCAGGCAAAGCAGTTGCTCCTACACCTACAAGGCTTCCGCTCGAAACAGTAATTCCATTGTTGGTGTTGCCAGAATAAGCGGTTTGTGTTCTTCCGTCGATAGTGGTGTTTGGAGATGAGATTGCTGTGAGATTATTGGTCCCCATATTAATGTCAAAAAAACCATTGGCATTGTAATTGGCATCAGCAGTTCTTCCAAAAGGATCTCCTGTAGGAGGAATCATAAAAATAGAGGTGTCTTCTCCTGGAACAGGGTCCAAGGTGCTATTGTTGGGATGCGGCTCAATGTCCAGACCTGTGTTATTCAGATTGTTTGAATTAATAATAAATTGTTCTAGGGATCCTTGATCACTTGTATTCGTGTTTACAATAGTATTAAAGTTGAAACCGAAATCGATAGCTACAAGGCCTTCATTAGATATTGTAATGATAGAAGAGGATTGCGCGCCAAATAATTGTGGACTCGCTGCACTCCCCGGAGGGGTGTCCACCCCAGAAGGATTTGAACCCCCTATTTCGTCTGTAACAAAATCAAAATTACCTCCACCATTATAGCCTACGCGATAGGTTTGTACAGGTATACAAGATCCACACAATGGTCCGGTGTTTCTATTTGATCGTATGGTTGTATTTGCAACTCTCAAATTATACACCCCATTTGCCATACCTCCGATATTGTAATTTCCATTAGTGTCAGTAATATCAAAATCTTCAAAATTACCAAAGGCATCATATAATTCCACTCGGGTATTGGCTAGGCCAACTCCATTAGATGTTGCCAGATCTCTACCTGGACCACCACCATAATTAATGTCTTCAAACACTCTTCCGGTTATCAAATTACTAGGGACTTTGAGCAATACAGCATTGAGAGCCACAAAGTCATTTCCAACATTAACTTTGGTAGTAACAGAAGATTCTCCTTGCAGGATATGAGCAGAAATATCATATGTGTCCAAATCAAGACCATAAGTTGTTCTGTTGATTGTAGTGCCACCCGTATCATCATACACTGTAGAATTAAAGGGATTGTCGAGAGTAGTGCCGTTATTATTACCATCGCCTACCAGTTTGATGTCAACAGCCGGTGCTAAGCCGGTGCTGATTTCAAGTGATTCACCACCAGTAATGTTCGTATCTCCTTCCCATGAGAGTATAGTGGTTTTTGAACCTGTGGAACCAATGGCAAAGAACCCGCTCAAAGTGTATTCTGTATTAGTATTCCGTTGTCCATCAAATCCGCGATAAAAATTAATACTAACCGCAGGTAATGTAGGTTCTGTATAAAATACCATCAAGGACCAACCTCCCAACACCACTGTTCTATCACAATAGGTACTCCCATTGTCAATTTTAAGATCGTTCAAATCAAATGGATTGTTGGTAAGATCTGTTATTCCTTGAATAATAGTAGAAACATCAGAAATCATTCCATACACACTGGCTCCATTAAAGCTAGATTCATTTATAATATCAGCAATCACTGTTTGACCTTCAAATGTTACAGCATCATCTGGTCTGGGGCCAGAATGTGCCCAAAGTAAATAAGCTTTGTCTATTGTTGCATTTAGCGGAATTGCAGTATTTAGGTTTATATTCGTAGAAGTATTGGTTATCGCACATTCATCTGTAATACTGGTTCTAAAAGCATCTCCAGCAACAGAATAATCATAATAACCATTAAATTCGTCAAAGAGTGCCAATGGTACATTAACTGGAACGGTAGTATCTCCTGCGTTATCTGTTATAGTAGCAGTTCCGTTTTTGATGGGGATTGTAGGGGTTGTTGGGTTGAGTAAATTGAGATAAAATATTTCATCATTCTCTGCATACGCATTGTCTATAATGGGGACGGTGACATCGTAGTTTTCTCCATTAGTTCCTGCGAATGTTAAGGAGCCGACGGTAGTGGTGTAGTCAGAATCAGCATACGCTGTTCCATCGACCGTTTGATAATCTACAGTAAAACCACCAGCGACATTTCCAAATAATGAGATATTAAAAGTTGCTGTTCCAGCACTTTCGTTTATGGTAATGTCGTTTACACTAAGAACCGTATTTGCGCAAGTTATGGTTGCCTCCCATCCAGAAAGATTTACTGCGGTATCTGATATGAACCTAAAGGTAAGACAGCCACTCGGATTTGATGCAATCACAGTTCCAGGAGGATTGCCATTAAAATATCGACCTATAAGCGGAGCAGTAGTAGAGTTTCCATCATATATTTCGAGATAGTCATAAAGCGTATTGCCAAAAGGCGCTTCAACATCAAAAGAAGTAAATTCAGTACTCAGTTTGGATCCAGCTACATCCGGACATATGGTATATGTGTAGTTTTCATTATTCTCATAATTTAGCAATGCAGATCCTGAGTCAGAAAAAGTATTAGAACAGGTGTTTATAGTGCCATTAGTAATGATGGCAGATGCAGGATCTGGAGTTCTAATTTGAAAGTTGTCAATAAATACAAATTCCCCAGCTTCCCAGTCTCCAAACGCCCAAGGACTAAAATTAACAAATCTAATTCTTACATTGGGAGATATATATGAGGTGATATTAAGACTGAATGTCCCTGTTCCAGTACCTATAAGGAAACCTACCGTAGTGTAGGAGAAACCTCCGTCTGAGGATATTTGAATATCCAGTCGTTCTCTATTATTAATATTACCGGAGCCATCACTGTCTAATCCGATAGTCTCCCAATCAAAAGTTAAATAAGCATTTGAGTAGGCGCTCAAATTTACATTCCTATAAATGTTATGAGAGTTCCTAGTAATATCCTCAAAACGTAAGCGTCGGGCACCAGAATTGAGCACTAGAATACGACCATTGACTACGTTGTTATTGTCATTATTTTCAATCCAATTTGAGGACCAGTTTTGTGTTCCATCGTTTCCAGAATAACTACGTGGATTGAAATCATCCAAAAAATTTTCCTGACTAATACAAACAGTAACATTTAAAACAATAAATATCAGCGTTAGAAAAAGACTATATGTAGTTTGTTGATACCTCATAGTGTATAAAGCGATTTTTTACTTACAGCCATCATTATTTTACAACAAATACAACATTAATTAACGTGTTGTAATCTGTAGGCGGATTTAGTACCGTATAGGTTAATATTCCTGTAAGTGGATCAATGCTAAAGGCAGACATATCAAATACGGTAGTGTCGGCAAATGTTACATAATAATATAGTTCCGTTGGTCCATAAGTTGGTATAGATGGTGCATTTGTCATATCGCTAGACACTATAGGACTATTGAATTGTGTAAAGTATTGATTATATAGATTCACGGTAAACGTACCAGCACTAGAAGCATTAATCTCTATGGAAGGAGGATAAAATATTCTAGCAGCTTTGGCTGTTATAGGCGCTATTGCTTGTATTGCTTCTTCTACAGTTGTTTCGTCTACGGCACTAGGATTAATCGTAGAGTCATCATCAACATCCACATCAGTAACCAAAGGTACTTCTTGGGCATTTTGATCATCAGCAATCAATGCTGGATCTACAGTGACTACATTTCCATTTCCTTCAATACCGAGGAAGCGTGTAGGTGTGGTGTTATCAAATTGATAAGTATTTGTAGTTCCGTACTGACTGAATCTTATTTGATCATCGTCTCTTAAGGACAACGTCTCATTTAATGTGGCAGTAGTGGTTACATTACCTCCAGCATAAAAACTCAAACCATTGTTGTTTCCATTGCCCGATGTTCCAAGAGAAATGGCAGCTGGGTATGCATTGCCAGAATTTCGGAAGGCAATTCCTATTTCATTTGAGTTATTAGTTCTTCTTAGAACAAGTGTAGAGCTTGCATTGGCATCTGAATTGAATTGTAAATTAAAATTAGCCATATCAACAGTTCTATTTCCAGTTAATGCATCATCGGTATTATAAATATTCTCACTCAGCGTAGATAAATTAACGGTTCGGTCGGTTTCTCCGTCTCTTTCTAGAGATATCGATAATAGATTGTTTGTGTCATTGAAACTATATGTATCAATTGCTTGATTATCTGTGCTCGTTGCATTTAGTGCTTCTATAGCTTGTTGCACAGTTGTCTCAGGAGTACTATCTCCATCGATATCAATGGAAGGGGAAAGGTTTACTCCAGAAGCATCTTGTATTTCGTTAGTTGAATTATTATCATTATCTGCTATAGAGACAGTACCACCACCATCTGACAAAGTAATATCAGTTCCTGATCTGGTAAGTGTTTGAGGTATTCCTATTCCTTGTGGACCTTGTTCGCCAGTAGCTCCAGTTGCCCCAGTGATTCCTTGTTCGCCTGTTGCTCCGGTTGCACCAGTGATTCCTTGTTCGCCCGTTGCTCCGGTCGCACCTGTTATTCCTTGTTCGCCAGTAGCTCCGGTTGCTCCAGCGATTCCTTGTTCGCCTGTTGCTCCGGTTGCCCCAGTGATTCCTTGTTCGCCAGTTGCTCCGGTAGCTCCAGTGATTCCTTGTTCGCCTGTTGCACCAGTTGCACCAGTGATTCCTTGTTCGCCTGTTGCTCCAGTTGCCCCAGTGATTCCTTGTTCGCCTGTTGCTCCAGTCGCCCCAGCGATTCCTTGCTCACCCGTTGCTCCGGTTGCACCAGTGATTCCTTGTTCGCCTGTTGCTCCAGTCGCCCCAGCGATTCCTTGCTCACCCGTTGCTCCGGTTGCTCCTGCGATTCCTTGTTCGCCAGTAGCTCCGGTTGCCCCAGTGATTCCTTGTTCGCCTGTTGCACCAGTTGCTCCCGTGATTCCTTGTTCGCCCGTTGCTCCAGTCACCCCAGCGATTCCTTGTTCACCAGTTGCTCCGGTAGCTCCCGTGATTCCTTGTTCGCCCGTTGCTCCAGTTGCCCCCGTGATTCCTTGTTCGCCTGTTGCACCAGTTGCTCCTGCGATTCCTTGTTCACCTGTTGCTCCAGTTGCTCCCGTGATTCCTTGTTCGCCCGTTGCACCAGTTGCTCCAGTAATTCCTTGTTCGCCAGTTGCTCCAGTTGCTCCCGTGATTCCTTGTTCACCTGTCGCTCCAGTTGCTCCGGTTGCACCAGTGATTCCTTGTTCGCCCGTTGCACCAGTCGCCCCAGCGATTCCTTGTTCACCTGTTGCTCCAGTTGCACCAGTGATTCCTTGTTCACCTGTTGAACCAGTTGCCCCAGCGATTCCTTGTTCGCCTGTTGCTCCAGTTGTCCCCGTGATTCCTTGTTCACCCGTTGCTCCGGTTGCTCCCGTGATTCCTTGTTCACCCGTTGCTCCAGTTGCTCCCGTGATTCCTTGTTCACCCGTTGCTCCGGTTGCTCCAGTGACTCCTTGTTCGCCCGTTGCTCCGGTCGCCCCTGTTATTCCTTGTTCGCCCGTTGCTCCGGTTGCCCCAGCGATTCCTTGTTCGCCTGTTGCACCAGTTGCTCCTGCGATTCCTTGTTCACCCGTTGCTCCGGTTGCTCCCGTGATTCCTTGTTCGCCCGTTGCACCAGTTGCTCCAGTAATTCCTTGTTCGCCAGTTGCTCCAGTTGCTCCCGTGATTCCTTGTTCACCTGTCGCTCCAGTTGCTCCGGTTGCACCAGTGATTCCTTGTTCGCCCGTTGCACCAGTCGCCCCAGCGATTCCTTGTTCACCTGTTGCTCCAGTTGCACCAGTGATTCCTTGTTCACCTGTTGCACCAGTTGCCCCAGCGATTCCTTGTTCACCTGTTGCTCCAGTTGCTCCCGTGATTCCTTGTTCACCTGTCGCTCCAGTTGCTCCTGCGATTCCTTGTTCACCCGTTGCTCCGGTTGCTCCCGTGATTCCTTGTTCGCCCGTTGCACCAGTTGCTCCAGTAATTCCTTGTTCGCCTGTTGCTCCGGTTGCCCCAGCGATTCCTTGTTCGCCTGTTGCTCCAGTTGCACCAGTGATTCCTTGCTCACCCGTTGCCCCAGCGATTCCTTGTTCGCCAGTTGCTCCGGTTGCTCCAGCTATTCCTTGTTCGCCTGTTGCTCCGGTTGCTCCCGTGATTCCTTGTTCACCCGTTGCTCCGGTTGCTCCCGTGATTCCTTGTTCGCCAGTTGCTCCGGTTGCTCCCGTGATTCCTTGTTCGCCCGTTGCTCCGGTTGCCCCAGTGATTCCTTGTTCGCCCGTTGCTCCGGTTGCTCCAGCGATTCCTTGTTCGCCTGTTGCTCCAGTCGCTCCAGTGATTCCTTGTTCACCCGTTGCTCCGGTTGCCCCAGCGATTCCTTGTTCGCCTGTTGCTCCAGTGATTCCTTGTTCACCTGTTGCACCAGTTGCTCCTGTTATTCCTTGTTCGCCCGTTGCTCCGGTTGCCCCAGTGATTCCTTGTTCGCCAGTTGCTCCGGTTGCCCCAGCGATTCCTTGTTCGCCAGTTGCTCCGGTTGCCCCAGCGATTCCTTGTTCGCCTGTTGCTCCGGTTGCTCCCGTGATTCCTTGTTCGCCCGTTGCGCCAGTCGCCCCAGCGATTCCTTGTTCACCTGTTGCTCCAGTTGCACCAGTGATTCCTTGTTCACCTGTCGCTCCAGTTGCTCCGGTTGCACCAGTGATTCCTTGTTCGCCCGTTGCCCCAGTTGCTCCTGCGATTCCTTGTTCGCCAGTTGCTCCGGTTGCTCCCGTGATTCCTTGTTCGCCAGTTGCTCCGGTTGCTCCCGTGATTCCTTGTTCGCCCGTTGCTCCGGTTGCCCCAGCGATTCCTTGTTCGCCTGTTGCTCCGGTTGCCCCAGTGATTCCTTGTTCACCTGTTGCTCCGGTTGCTCCCGTGATTCCTTGTTCGCCTGTTGCACCAGTTGCCCCAGCGATTCCTTGTTCACCAGTTGCTCCAGTTGCTCCCGTGATTCCTTGTTCGCCCGTTGCCCCAGTCGCTCCCGTGATTCCTTGTTCACCTGTTGCTCCGGTTGCCCCAGCGATTCCTTGTTCGCCCGTTGCGCCAGTCGCCCCAGCGATTCCTTGTTCACCAGTTGCTCCAGTTGCCCCAGTGATTCCTTGTTCGCCTGTTGCTCCGGTTGCCCCTGTAATTCCTTGTTCGCCTGTTGCACCAGTCGCTCCCGTGATTCCTTGTTCGCCCGTTGCTCCAGTCGCACCTGTTATTCCTTGTTCGCCTGTTGCACCAGTCGCACCCGTGATTCCTTGTTCGCCTGTTGCTCCAGTTGCTCCTGTGATTCCTTGTTCGCCCGTTGCACCAGTCGCCCCAGCGACTCCTTGTTCGCCTGTTGCTCCGGTTGCCCCAGCGATTCCTTGTTCGCCTGTTGCTCCAGTTGCCCCTGTGATTCCTTGTTCGCCTGTTGCACCAGTTGCTCCGGTGATTCCTTGTTCGCCTGTTGCTCCGGTTGCTCCCGTGATTCCTTGTTCACCAGTTGCTCCAGTTGCCCCAGTGATTCCTTGTTCGCCTGTTGCTCCGGTTGCCCCTGTAATTC
>CANLMN010000052.1 GCA_947492105.1 uncultured Aquimarina sp.
TTGCACTTGGTTGATTAAATATAACAATAATCAACTGGAAAACAACAAGTATACAGTTTTTCAGCAGACCCTATTTAAAGACATTAAGACGACTATTCTATGAGTTTAGGACAGAAGATTACAAAGATTAGGAAAGAAAAAAAGTTATCTCAAGTAGATGTAGCTTCTTATGTTGGTGTTTCTCGTGATGCTATTTCTAAATATGAGCGTGATGATATTGTACCGTCTGTTGAAAACGCTAATAAAATTGCACAGATTTTAGGTGTATCTCTTGATTATTTGATGTCAGAAGATGATAATTTAGAAGTCGTGGATATTGATATGCTTAACCGTATGAAAGAGATACAACGATTAAATGAAGATAATAAATCTACGGTTATTAAAATTATCGATGCATTTATTAGAGATACTAAAACTAAAAAAGCTTACGCATAAAAAACCACCTCGTTAAAGGTGGCTTTATTTAAATTACTTCTTTTTTAAAACCTTTGTATTGTTTTAAGTATTCTTCATTACCCTCAAACTCATCTTCGGGTTCTAAATTTTTTTTAAAATACTCTTCAAATAGAGTTATAGGAATTTCATTAAAATTTAGTGTTTTTGATTTCTCTTTCTTTCTCTTTTCTAATCCAAAAGCAGTTAAAGTCTGATACATAGTAAAACATAACATACTTTCCCATTCCGTATAATTTTCTTTATCAGAACAATCAACAATATTTTCCACATCGTTATAAACTTGCTTTATATCTTCAATATAAGATTTAGTTTCTTCAATACCTTCTAATGAAAAAGTATCTTTCCATAAAGGTCTTATTTTATAATAAATATCTTCAAAATACATTTTATTTTTTTTAATTACCAATTACTTTACCTGCTCCATCAATAGTAATTCTATCTCCAGCTTTTTTACTTGCGTTACCAAATTCTGTCGTTCCCTTTGACCAGGCTTTCCATTGATCTCCAGTATTCCCTACATTTCCGTGACTTGTATGCGACTTTGAAAAAATAGCACCTGTTTTTTTATGAATAAATTTACCTGCTTTTTTAGTAAATTGTTCAGGATTTAAATCAGGTGTAGGTAGATTCGATTTATCTCCATATTTAAAAAGCTTCTTTATTAATTTAGCTCCTTTTTTAGCTTTCTGAACTTTCTTCAAAAACAGAGCTAATACAGCTGCTGTGTAGTTTCCATTTGACATTTCGTCAATTGTCTCAAGTCCATCTTCAACTTCATCAATAATAACAAATTGAGTAACATCATCTGTAACAGTTCCATCCGAGGTTGTAAGGTCTTCCCATACAGCTTTCCAAAACCATCTATTATAAGCTGATGTGCCACTCTCTATTGCACCATCTTTTTTTATTTGATTAAACTCATCATTGCTAACATCAAGTGTAAAATTGTACCCATCATCAATCCATAACATTTCATCTGTTTCGGTATTATGAACCCAAGTAGTCCAAGCTTCAGCATATAGACCTGTTGGGTCTTTAAACCAAATAGGATTATTCATTGAATATTGATATGGCGTAAGACTATAGTAACTATCTGCCATTGCATCAATCCCGACAAATCTTCCAATAGCTGGGTCGTAATGACGCCAGTCCATTTCCAACATATTATAATCAAGGCTTTCATTTAGTTCTTGACCTACATATGTGAAGTGGTTATTTTCCGTACCATTTACGACATTATTGTAACCCTTGTGCTGTAAGCCAAAAGGATAGTAATTTTTGACTTCTCGGATTTCATGAGAAAAATCACCATCTCCATCAAGATCGGCATACATCACAGCAATATCTATTTTCCCATCCTGATCAGCATCAGAATAACTCAAACGAATGTTCCCCAGATGGTCTTTATACTGATAGATATAACTAAAACTACCATCATTCTCTTGCTCTATATAGCCCTCTGGATGATTGAAAAATTGTAATTGATCAGGGGCATTTGGAGCTCCTGGATTAGTGTTTTTCTGATAGACAAAATTTCCTGCATATTTGGTAAAGATTTTTACGTCTTTTTTTGTAAGACACTTTTCAATCTTAACACCAGTAGCATCATATTTGTATTCTATTGATTCATGCCTTGCTCCACTAATAATGCTTATTGGTAGATTTAAGTGATTATAAACGATTTCATTAATACGTTTATTCCCATCAGCAATCATATTTCCATTGGCATCATATTTATAGTCTCCGTTCAAGTTCTCTTGATCCTTAAACCCGCCATCTCTGAATTCTTCTGGCGCGTTATCGGTAACCGATAGTAATTTATTTCCGGTATCGTACTTATAAACTAGGTCATCAATCACCCCAAAACCATTATCATAACCAGATCTATTGATTCCTAGAATATTTCCTACCTTGTCATAAGACACTTCATTTAGGTTATAGTTGTTTTCGTTACTGGTTGCTGAGGTAATTCGGTTCAGGGCATCATAATTGTAGGTATATCGATTTTGCCTAGTGCCGCCAGCTGCACTCCAAATAGTTTCGCTAATATTTCCATTAAATAGCGCAGTCCCGCTTGTTGGATTGTTATATCCAATCGTAAAACCAAAAAGAGAATTCTTTTGCTCAGTACGATCATTGATTCCTGTAAGCCAGCCACGTACGTTATACTTATAGGCAACGTCTTGAAGCCCTAATGTACCCTGTGCTGCGCCTCCCACTTTTTTGTTAGTTAGCACCCCCAGAGCATCATAGCGATTTTCTGTAATACGCTCCTTGTGTCCTGAATTATTTAGTTCTTGAGTTTGGGAGACTAGTCTACCCACATGGTCATACTCGAAACGATCTATCGTAACGATAGGCTCTTTTGTGTTTTTAGTATGAGTGGTTTTGGCTTGCATTATACGCCCTGTAAAATCTAATTCGCTTACTGTGATGTCTATCGTGCTAAGATATTCATTTTTGCTATAATTATATATAGGTCTACCTTTATAATCATAATAATTTATGGTATTAATCCATGTATTGGTATCTAACACACGAACCTTGCTTCCTGTTGGATAAGACGTAACATTCTCTTTCAATTGTTGTTTAAACAATTCTTCGGAGCCAGATGTTGGTGGAGTTACGGTTGTAAAATCATAATTGTCATAATAATTGATCGTCAAAATTTCAATACGACTGTTAGGATTTGCTGGTGTTGGAGTTTGTTCAAACACCAAATCTCCTCCCATGGCTACAATATCATCTAAGCCTTTGAGAAGTGTTGCATATTGCACCCTGTCATTAGCTACTTTTTGTAATGTTTCTCTATCTAAGGTGTTATTAACAATTCCGGTATAGGCTACACGTCCAAAATCGTCATATCTGGTAAAGAGCCACTGTTTTTTCTCTCGAAGATTCGCATCTTGAGTAGCTATTGGTTCGTCTCTAAGGTTATAAATAATTGATTCAAATCCTTTGCCCGGAATTTTCTTTTCGAACAATCTGTTCCGGTAATCGTATTTGTATTGGTAACAAAGTTCGGATAATTCTATTGCCGATACACCATCGCTAGTATCCACTTTGGGAGGTATCACATAGGTGAGGTTTCCGAAGTCGTCATATACATAATAGGTGTCATGGGCTACTATTTTTTGCTGCTCAGGTATTTTTGGTGTTGCTTTTATAATTACCGTATTGTAAGTACGTTTCAATAAGACTTGCCCCTGTTTGTTTTTGTATTCCTTGGTCGTATGTAAATCTCCAGCTGTCCAATTTTCGTCTTTAGCTAAGAAAACAGATAATTCCCCAGGTGCATAGTAACTTTGTTTTATTAAAGTTGATTGATTGGGGTTGTTAATATCGTGTATTACACGGAACACTACTACTTCATTCGCGTCATTGGTTGTCCAGTCAGATTTGATAGTATGGTCTAAATCATTATCTATTTTAGCTTTCCAATCTAATCCTGGTGCCCCTGTCTTTAACACTCGATTAATAGGTGATGGTTCATAAATTTTTTCACTATAGGCATTAACGAATTTCGGATCAGTAATTCCTGGAAAATCTTCTGCATACTCATTTAAATAATACTTATTTGTAGCAAGTGCTGGATTACTACCTAATGTTGCAGCAGTACGGTAAGTTCCTGACCTTCCATTCGCAGCTACAAAAGGCAAATAATTTTTATTTTCTCTACCTACATTATCATAAGCTATATGCGTAATAATGTCTTTTCCGTCTGCAGATTGCTTAATACCAACGTGTTGAATCGGCCTGCCCAATCCATCAAAATAGGTGACATCCTCAATTACATCTTTTCGATATGCTATCTCACTCGAATTATTAAATGCTGTCTGAAAAGTCTTGGTGTAGATATAGTTACTATTACTTGGTTTAATTATTGTATAAAGCATTTCTTTGGATGCTTTAGGGATAATGGAAAGACCTGATAATGTTGCATTATCTATAGAGGCTTCCATTTGTAAGTTCAAAATGCCATCTGTTACCAGAATATCCTCAAAAGTAAGTACCAAAGGATTCAAGTTGCTTTCTACAAAAATATCTGTATTCCCTTTGACAAGCTTTCCTTCTAATTTTATATCAAAAACACGATTACCCGCTTGCGCTTTTTGTGTGCCTGAATCAGCTCTGTAGTATAACTCATTGTGATGCGTGATTACGGTATAAACACCATTAGGAATGGGCACATTGTAACTAAGAACAGAGTACCAACGTTCACTTTGATACAATGGTATTGCACTGGAATTGTGATTGGTATGAGCTACAGCACTTCCAAGAACATAGTTTAGGTTTGCGTCTGCCAAGTAGGTTATTCCTTTGTAATTAGCATCTACTGCGCTACCAACATTGATATGAAGTCCTACTGTATCAGAGGGAATCAAGGGAGGTACCTTACCCTTACCGATAATAGCCAATCCTGATAGAGTGGCATTGTTATTTATATCTGTCAAATCTATATTTAATTCTCCATCTTTTACAATAACATCTTCAAAAGTAAAAGCAATTGGTTGTCCTCCATTTTCTACATGGATATCAAAAATTTCTTTTTTTAATTCTCCCTCTATAGCAATATCAAAGACACGTTTACCATTTCCTGCTGGGATGGTGAGATATTTTTTTCCGAACCAAATTTCATTATGATAAGTAATTACAGTATAGCGCCCAGCTGGAACAGGAATGGCGTAATTCAACATATTAGTGTTATTAGAATAGCGTTCGGTTTGAAAAAGTGGTTCGGTTGGACTAGCATCTATATTTTCTGTAGTAAAAGTGCTGTTATGATAAGGACTATTTGCATCTCCCCTAAATACGTTTCCTTTGTAGTCCACATCTTGATCAGATCCTGTATTAAGATAAATAGCAATATCTTCGACATCTTGCTTACTAAAACATTCATTTCTAGTAGAGGAAACCGTAGGACACCAGTCAGAATTATTTGACACATAATTATCTGGTTTTACACATTGGTTGAGCACGGTATTAGGATCCCCTAGCCCATCATTATCGCTATCTGCATACCAGATGGCATCTGGATTTTCTTCTCCATTATTGTCATTACAATCTTGATTGTTGTTTACATAGCCCGATGGCTGGTTGCAAGAGACCTGAGTATCATTTGGGTCACCAAAAGTGTCGCCATCGCTGTCACGATACCAAGTTTGTAAACATCCTGCTTCTTGGGAAATCCCAAAACCTCCACGTTGGTATTCAGTACTCCCCAGACGAACATTGATTCTACCGGGAGCCGATCGTCCTGTGGCCTCTGTTAACGGATCTACTGTAAAGGTTATGGTTTGACTACTGTTATTAATAAACGCACTAAACCAATCACTATCATCCGCTGCAACTAATGTCATAAAACAATTAGGCTCCGCGCTAATGTCTAAATCATAGGTTTTAGTTCCTCCCTCTGGTCCAAATACGACATCTTCCGCAGTGGTTACACTACCAATACATATCTGATCTTGGGGATTTTGAGCAACAATATGACTGCTATATAACAGTCCTATTGCTAAATAAATATATTGTAATCTTTTCATTGTTTTGTACTATTTAATGATATTGGAGGTTGTTTTTACGATACTATCCTGATAGAATTAATTTCCAAAAATAATGGAGCCTAAAGGCAACGCAGGTGATGGATTATCATCACTTTTCAATCCACTCTGGAATAACACAGTTTCACTATGCGCTTCTACTACAGATCCCGCATCCTCTCCGGTTTGCTTAATAATCTTACAAACTACTTTTCCTTCTTTACCATCCAATGCTCTTGGCACATAGAACAAGGTGCTGGATTCCGGGATTCGGATTAAATTCTCATCGTTGCCATCGATTCGAAGCACCCATTGCACTAAATGTGGATAGTCTATAGTTTGTAATCCACTGATCGAAGCTCGATACCCTCCTCGTTTTGCATACCATCCCGAGTTATAATATTCATACGGATATGGAAGTTTATCATACAGTCCTACATTGATCGGCGGATTTTCATTTCCAGTTACTGGAAAGTTGGGTCTTGGAAAGTAAAAAAACGGGTGTAAACTTTTTCTATTATTAGGCACTCCCTCCCAACTGTACTCAGGTACTAATAAATTATTGGGAATAGGAACTTCATACTCGAGATAATTAGAAAGCTGTATATTTAGGTTTGGATCTATAACTATATCTGGATCAGTAGGGCTTGTTGGATTTTCATCAGTATCGGGATTAATAGGGATATCCCAAGTTGTATCCTCCCACGGGGTGTTTTCATCTACTGCATCACTCGGAAGTACATCTGTTATTTCGCATAATTCGCTTGTTGTTTTTGGCGTATCTCCAATAAATAATGAATTAGAAAATTCTTGATTATCCTGTAGACCTAGTCCTGATTTAAGGGTAAATGGAATACTTTCTAACGTATAAGACTCATCTTTATAAGAGACATCACATATCAAAATTGCTTGCTTGCCACTAAAACACATTGGTGGAAAAATAACATTGTTCAATTCTGGTATTTTCCAATTCAAAGGAACTTTAATACCATTGACTATTAAAGACCATTTAGTATCTATTTGATTATGATCAACATCTAAGCCTACTAGTTCATAGGATATTCCTTTCCTACGTGCTTCCCAGCCAGAACTATAAGCAAATTCAGGATAGGGTAAATTATAGAAATCAGGAATCGGTGTAGTTCTTACTGTAGGTGGGGCATTTGGATGAATTAATGTGACTCTTGGGAAATAGAAAACCGGATGTAAACTCTTATAAAATTCGTTGTCGATTTCGTCCCAGTCATACTCTGGTATACTCAACGCATTGGCAATTGGCACATTGTATTCCACATCAGTAGTAACATTAATAAACACTCCATCAGGCGCATTAGTCCCACATGGATTATTTCCTTCTCTGTACCCATAACAAAACTCTTTTAGTATTTTATTGTTCAGATCTCTGATCACTTCTAATCTATTAAACTCATCGTATTCATAGAACATATATTCGCCACTGGGGTCAGTGATACTGGTGACCCCTATCAACGGATCATGTGTGTAGGTGGTTACATGAGCATTTGGATGGGCAGTTCTCAAAGCGTCTAAACTTTGACGCAACGTATTTTCACTCTGTTGATTTGCATCATTATCCGCAAGTGTTTTTAAATTGCTAATAGTCGTACTCGCAATATCTGAGAGCAATAGGTTTTCTAACTTAGCAATGGGGAATACATTGTCGTACCCATATAAATAGGTCATAGGTGTGCCATCCGATCCTGATAAGGAAATAGGATTTGCATTATCATCATAGGCAAGGTAGAGGATACGATCCTCCAATGGATAATTTCCTTTGGCATATTGCTCACTTTTTACCGCTACAAAATCACCCCAATCCTTATAGGTCGTCTGCGAAGTTTTTTGTAATGTATTTTCATAGTATTCTTCTACTCGTAGGGGCCGACTGATTCTATTTTCAGTTACCAATTGATCTACGGCTGATAATTCTTCTGAAGAGAGCCCAGTTAATTCACTTTTATCACTTGTGTAATAGAAATTTTGCTGGATTTTATGACCAATACTATTGATGTTATATTTCGTTTTTACGAAAGGTAGTGTTGGATGATACTCTTGCGTGCTAACAGTAGTTTTCTTTTTGTCGCCATCATAATACATGGTAGTCGTTTCAGATTTTGGCATGTATCGTTGCGAGATAAGATCGATTTCCTGACTATAGTTTCGTGTTTGCACAGGTCCTTTGACAGAAATAATGTCTGCTTCTTTTTTGATATATAAAAGCGGCATTGTTGCAAAAGTTGCCTCCGAAAAAGTGAACTCCTTTTTGCTCAAAAGAGTTCCTTCCTGATCAAAAACCTGTTCTCTTTTTAATCGTCCCCTAAATAAACCTTGATCAATAGTAATATCATTAAATCCGCCATTTCTTTTGAAAAAATCTACCTGACAAGAACTCAATTCCGTTGTTTTTTCTCCATATTGACTTTGTGGCAACTGATACACAGTGGCATCCAAATCTGGTTGGTCTTCAGCATTGGAATAGATATATTCCGTAAGCCCATTATCAAATCGGTTTTTGACTAATACTCTGGAATACCCAACATAGGCACCATCGGTAAGCTCTGCTTGAGATTGAGAGTTGAGAAATATATCAAATTCAAGTTTATTTAAATCCCCATCATATTCATCGCAAATGCCAATTTTGGCACGCCCGTATAAAGGAGTGTCGTTCATCCTTCCAGAGGTTTTATCGTCAAAGTCGACATAGCGATAATCCATGATTTGTTGTCCACCATCTTTGTCATAAATTCGTTGACTTTTTATGCGAAGCCCTGCACCCCTAATTTCTCTATCTCCAATCAAAAAGGTATTTAGTTCATAAGCAAACTGTGTTTTGGCACCTGTAGGGTAGGTGATACTTTCTAAAATCCCAGCTTTGGTGTACTCTAAATTTGCTTCCATGGAAAACACACCAGGCAATTCCATGTAGGAGTTATCGAGTTTAACAGGAAATAGACTTAAATCTCCTTTTCCTTCAGAAAAATAGAGTTTTGGTGAGCCTCCAATTAAATTAGAGGTCGGAGCATTGGCATAGCCTAAGAAATCCAAATTAAAGGTGTCTCTCTCTGGTAATTGTTTAGTGTCGTATTCAAATTCATATCCGGGTATTTCATTACCCTCTCTTCCAAATATGCGTATACGATCCAATTTTAATCGTTTACACTTAGCCTCATCACAATTGGTGTCCGCAATAAAATAACTGTACTCAAATTTGAATTTTTTAATTTCTTGTCCTTGCTTATCTTTTATGATAATGTATTCTAATGCCTCATCTCCTATAAGATCCATTCGGGCTATGTCATAAACAAAATCTACAGTTCCTAAATCAAATGAAATTTGTCTTAATCGTTGCAATTGAGGGTATTTATCACGAAAAAGTTGTTCCTGATTTATAATCGGGTTCGGAACGGGTCGATTATCTAAATCGTGTCCATATAATTTGTAGTAATCCACGACTCTTACATCTTCTACTTCAAATCTATATGTTTCGTAATTAAAGTTTACCTCTCTAAGTGTAGTTGGACTTGTAATACTACTCAAATTATAGGCATCTACTTTGTTATAAGAATAGGCTACATATTTTTGTCTCCTTTCATAACTGCGAGGAGAGGTAATATCTGCACTTTGTGAAATATCTAATTTATCAAATTGATATTCTAGACCCTGAGGGTTTGTTATATTTATGGAACGAACACAACGAATTCCTCTACTTCCTTCCCAGCCGTCCTGAAAACCGTACAAATTAATAGGGTCGCTAATGCCAAAAGTAGATTCAATTTTGTTACCGGTTTGACCTATCTCAAAAGGTACTCCTTCTTTCGTATGAACGAATTTGGCAAAGACTTCTGATGCTGATACATTATAAACGTCTGGCATCATGTCATCTGTTTTAGTTATTCTATTTGATATAGGATCATTAATTACCCCTCCCGAATTAGGAGGTATTGCAAAGGGTGCAGTATCACCGAGTAGATCGTTCAATGATGGATTGGATGAATACTCTTCTAAGAATGACCAACCTAAACGATCAACCACAAGAGGATTTATTTCTGCATGTGGATCAGGCGTAGTTTCTGCCCGATAACTAAAATCTTCTAAGCCTTTTATCGTTTTAGTTACTTTACCTCCAGCATTGAGTGACCAATTACTACCTACAAATGAGGGTACATCATTGACTTTTACACCTGAAGTGTTATAAGACAAGGTAATAGGAACCTTGATATCACCAGATACCACCTCATAGAGCGGGATGGTTACATTTGATCTCCCTGTGTAATTTGATACAGGTATAAAATTAACCTTATTAAAACTCGATTGATTGGGACTAGGAACTTCATATGCGTTTAGCAAGGCGTTTACAGTGACCAATGGAGTAGCTACTTCTGTTTGGGCGATAGTTAATTGAAAAATAGCTAGAAAGACTAGCAATATCGTTTTTCTCATAAAGATTCGTAATAAATGAATGATACTTGGTACTATGACTTTAATAATTATTCGGACGGTCCAGAAGGTGTCAGATATAGTTTACGTGATTGGCACGAGAGGTAAGAGTAATAAAATACTCTTTTGCTTCATAGGGATAGATTAAACTAACAAAGGAATTAATAGTAATTGTTTTCATGTCAACTATTTAAAATTATTTTCTGATCAAAACATGTGATAAAACCGTAATTGATTGTAATGTATACAGTACATTTGTAAATTCAGTTTTGTGTCCCTGAACATGTTTTCATAATATTAGTAACATAGCGAGCATAATTGTTACTAATATTTTTGATTTTTTTGAAGAATTATTCAAAAACATGAATTGGATAAGGAAAGTGTAGTCCCAATAAAAAGGAAAGGAGTGCGGAAAATCAGCCCCCTAGATATTTCCGCACGTAGGCTCCTTTCCACCAATCTAAGCATACGATTGGAGGGGTTCTAAATAAAAAAGAAAGACGAAACTGAGTGATCCAAAAAACACTCATAGGACTATCTCTCCTACCGTTCCGCCTTTCCGGCTAATTACCACTACAACTATAGCCTTAAGAATAGATTATGCAACTGCTCGTGTGGTGTTTTGATTCAATAGCTTAGGTGTTTCATAGTCGTATTATGTGCTACACTTAATTAGAAACAAAGACTTCTAGGATTTTATAAGCACCCGTTTTTCGATTTTTTTTGCAAGGGTGATGCCTCTTTAAAAAAGCAATGAGTTTTTGCTCAAAAGGAGTCCCTGCAAAATCATTGAGTAGATTCGTTCTAGTCAGTTTTTTTACTTTGCCTATAACTTCGCTAGGTATTTTGTAATACAAACACGCACAAGGCATGAGTTTGGCATACCACAGATCCACCCACAAATAGAGTTCTAGGTGGTTATTGATATCCACACTATGATATTCCTTGTCATTTTGTATGAGGAGTTTTATATTTTTCTTCCTTCCAACTTGTTTTGTTTGACCGCAGTGTTCTGGAAACCAAAGCTCTCTAACTTTGGAGCTATTGATTGGGGTTTCGGTTAGGTTTAGTATCAGGTGAACTTTATGAAGCGTGTTATGTGCCATTGTTACCTCGAGACCATCTAGTTGATTGATAATCCCATATATATTGTCTTGCTCTGATGTAATAATGTCTTGGTGTTCCATACTATCGATAGTTCTAATGGTTATCGGATTGCTGTTAATAGACAGAGTCTGTTTGCTCCTTGTTCTAAGCTGTTACAGGCTCATTTGAGTATTGTGAGTACTTCAAGTTCTTGGGTGATTAGATTTTTTTTGTAGACCGAGTTGTTTTTTAGAAAATTGACCAAGGGATCCTTAAAACGGGTCATTCTATAGTCATTGAGCAAATTAGTTTTGGTCAATTTTCTGAGGCATTTTGATCGATCCTTCGCTAGGGCATAGTACAGACATTGATTAGCACATAGTTTATAGTACCATAGACTGGTTCTGTGGTAGATATATAGCTGATTCGTATGGGCAATGCATGTATGGTCGTGACCGTGTATTTTTGGATTTTCCATAATGTTCTGTTTGTGTTCTTCTTCTGTTTCTGAGAAACTAGACCCCTCTAATTCTCTGTGAATTAATAGAGGAATTAGCAACTTTTGGCATCATGATTATTTTGAAAAACAATGCTCTTGCCTGAATGAAATCAAGCCTATTTTGACGGTCAATTAAACTAAAAATATAATTATCATCCGATTCTTCGATACATCGATGTTTTTTTGCACTTCATAATTCTTCACTCCAATCTTTAAAATACATAGTCAATATAGTATCTATTCTTTTGATTCTATGATCATTGATTATGCGGTCATTATTGATAAATTTTTGAATAGTTCCAATAGGGAAATTAAGTTCTCTTTCCAGTCCCAAAACATTTAGTATTTGATGTCTTTTTTTTAGGAATTTCTCTACTCTGCTTCTTCTAAATTGAAATTCTTTTTTTGTCATAAAATGAAATTGTGAAAATCTAATAATGAGTACATCTTTTGTTTTTTGGGGAAGCAAAATGAGATACACCAAGTAATCATGACAATTGTTCTACGTTAATTCATATACCCTGTTCCAGAATGATCAAAAATTGATGATAATTTTGGTAAGACATACATCTTGAGAGTATTTATAAATATGTATATTTACTATATACCATTTCAAATATACGCAAATAATATGCTTTTTTCGTGTTTTTAGAATCATAAACACGAAATTTTAAGTATTTTTAACATTATAATGACCAAAGAAGAATTCAAAGAGGCTAGGAAAAAGCTAAAACTCACACAAACTGGGCTTGGTGAAGAACTTGGAGTTTCAAATCGTACGATACAAGGTTATGAGTATGGGCATCAAAAAATTCCTAAAACGATAGCTATAATTTTGAGACAAAAGTCAGAAGCTGTGAATCCTGTACAGCTGGGAAAAGATATTGAAATGAATGTTGAGAAACTCAAAACATTAACATTACAACAAATGGCACATTTCTGCCTCAAACACAAAGAGCAGTTCTTGGCAATTCCAGAAATGAAAATACTAATAGATTTTGAAAGAAAGGATGCAGAAGCAAAATTGATGGAACAACATATTATTCTGAGAAACACCAGAAATAAAGGGGAGTAAACCTTATTTGGCTAAAAGCTGCTGTAGTTCGTCGTCATTGAAAGTTACGCCTAACTCTAGTAGGACTAATATTTTATTCAAATTTACTATTCTTTTATCGATCTCTTTTGTTTCTTTTTGAAGCTTTATTCCGGTATCGGTAAGGCATTCAGTTATTGAGCAATTTTCATCAAGTTTGAACTGGTTTTTATGAGATATAAGCAGCGAAGAAAATTTTTCAATAGCCTCACTAAAACTAATATTTTTTGAACTAATTGCCATTTTCAGCTCAACTATTTCATCCAAAGGGTCATTACTTTTCATCTGTTTAAATTTTCTTGAACCATTTTGGATTTCAACATATCAAGAACATCCCTGGCTTCATTAATAAATTCTTCATCTTGTGATCGCTTACTTCCAAAATAATCATTCATCTTATTTAGTAAATAAATAAGGAAGATAAAAAGAACACATATTCCGAAAGCAAACAAATAGCCTAAAAAATTATCGCTGTGCTCAGGACTTAATACCCATATCAGTTGAAGTCCATAACAATAAACAGGAATTAATAGTACTATTCTAAAAGGGTTCAAATAAAAACCTATAATCAAAAAGAATGGTGCTAAACTTTGCATTAGAGCCCATATAAAATTACTGAAATTTGTAAAACCAAAAGTGAGGGGATGATCAAAACTTATTTGAAGAAAAAACTTATCTAAATACAAGAGTAACCCAGATAGTATTATAAATAAAGAACCTATTATTCTTGTTTTGTAAGACCCCCTTCTTCCGTTAAAAAATAGTGCTATTTTTTTTGTCCCCTTGAGTTCCCGGTCTTTGAATACTTTTATCAACCCCTTTGATTTCTAGTTCAACTTTATCTTCCTGTTCAGGAGTTTCGCAACTCACAGAACTTAGTGAAACTAAAAATAAAAAAAGAATACCGAAAAAAAATGATTTTGTTTTCATAAAAAAAATGTTTGTGGTTTACTGTATAATTAACAAAGTAAGTTACAGTCGTAAATACCTGTTATTGTTGACAAAACTAGCAGTTTAATGTCAAAAAAAACATAGCAAATTCTAACTATTTTGGGAGTACTTTTGCAGTTTTTTAGCGAAAAACAAGTGAGTTTGAGAGGATAGATTTATCCAAAAACGTTAGGTAATCATAAATTTTGCTGTTTTCAAATCAAAAATGTTCCTATAGCATATCAATAATTTGATTTACAAATACTTAAAAACCTTTTTTACAGTATGGTTTTAACCTACACAACCTTATCATTATTTCATCAAAAATTAAAGTCTGATTAATCTCCCACCCCAAAAGCTTCAAAAATCATTCGTGTTTCATAGGGATATAGCAGTTGTCTTTGGCCTGTTTGCAGACCTTTGAGATGCTTTACTTTTATCATGCTATTATCATCTTTTTTGGTATTCAAAAACAGAGATAGCTCTAGAAAGAGAGGTAATAATGTGGTAGTAACAAAAAAAAACAAATCAGCGTGTAACATTTTGTCCTAATTTGATACTTACTAGTAGCTATTTTATATTGAGTATATACAAATATTGATATCTACGAATACAAAAAAAGGGAACCCCGCTCCAAAAATCACCAGAGGACTGATCAGTACCGTTGATTTTGGTGCGTTTAGAAATGAATGAATACCAGAGAATGAGTATATTGAGCACAAAGAAGAGGTATAGGTATATGAAGGTACAAAAAACACCTGTTTTCGCTGGGACTGAACTAGCAGTATAGTGTTTATTGAAACACCCAAAATATCACAAAAAAATTAAAGCAATTACTAAATAATTATGTCCATATATTACAGAAAAAAAATACTACTAAGGTTTATACTAAAAGTGTTATTTACAATGGCGTTGTTTTATATTCTTTCCTTTTTATTTGGTGAGGTATACGAATCCAATGAGAAAGAAGTTTTGTACATAATTTTTATGAGTATCGGTCTAAATGTTTTGGATGTTATCCGATCTCTCAAAAATGTTGAAAATAGCAAGTAAAGTAACTCAGGAATTTGATTATAAGCAATGTGTGCTGTTCGCTATTTTGAATCACTTTGATGTATAATTTCGTAAAATACACCTGTCAAAAGAAATTACAATTTTAGGTAGCCAAAAAACTAGAAGGTTTTCCTTTGCAGCAACGCTGGGAGTTGACCAAAATTTCTGATGCTTTTGCTGAAAGAGCTTTATAATCAGAAAACTTCAACAAAATTCATTCGTATCCAAGTCCTGTCAAAAATCTTCTTACAATACATCAAAAATTTTTTAAATAAAAGATTTGGATTTGAGAACTTTTAATCTCCATGAACAATTAGTATTCCAAGAAAAGTTAAATAAAGCAAGACAATCTTTTGACATTAGGTGAATTGCAAAATAATCAACTCCATTTTGTCCTAATTCAAAAAGATGGAGAGGCTTTGTATGTCAATAAAGTTATAAAGAATTGAATAATAGTTTGTTTTGTAAAGTTCATAACACACCAATGCGCAGGCACTAGATTTATCCTATCTCTCTTTTGACTTAGCGTCACAACTACCAGCCTATTCATACTACGATATTATTGAAAAAGAAATGATTCCGGACCCCATACTCGTCAGCAAGTGAACCCAAATAGCTTTGGGTTACTGGATAATTTTGGAGAATTTCTAGAAGGCCTAGAGCGTTTTGAACTAGCACGATCAAGAAAGTAGGAAAACAATATTACCTGTCAATTGCCAAAATGCCTTTGCACTCTTGGAGCATTATATGGCTATTTTCTCTCTGGAGATTGGTCGTAACTCAGATCTGATCCGTAGAATGAAAGCTGATCAAAGAGTCCGAGATAATTTTGAAGTTACAACCAAATGATTATAAGAAAAATAAAAGGAGATAAATTTGAAAATTTATCTCCTTTTTAGTACTCAAGGTGGGAATCGAACCCACACTCCCGAAAGAACTGGATTTTGAATCCAGCGCGTCTACCAATTCCGCCACTTGAGCATGCTCTACCCGATTAATCGGATGGCAAAAGTACTAAAATATTTTATTTATACCAGCAAATAACTATTAAATATCCACACAAAACTAGAAATAAATGTTTAAATTTGCAGCTCGTTTTCAAAAACTACCGTGCAAAACGGTATCAAACAAGCCATTAGCAATGCCCAACGTTGTCATAAAAGCCAAAATTTTTACCTGCACTCAAAGTAGAGCACTTTCTGAAAAGATTGCTACCGCATATGGTGTAGACGTAGGTAACGTGATTACCTCACATTATAGCGACGGAGAATTCCAACCTTCTTTTGAAGAATCGGTTCGTGGATCACGCGTTTTCATCATTGGATCGACGCAACCAAGCTCTGACAATCTTATGGAAATGCTGCTTATGCTAGACGCAGCAAAACGAGCTTCTGCGAGACATATCACCGCAGTAATACCTTATTATGGATGGGCTCGCCAAGACAGAAAAGACAAACCTAGGGTTCCAATTGCAGCAAAGCTTATCGCCAAAATGCTAGAGACAGCAGGTGCGACACGTATCATTACCATGGACTTACATGCAGATCAGATACAAGGGTTTTTCGAGAAACCTGTGGATCATCTTTATGCATCAACAGTATTCCTACCCTACGTACAATCTTTGGAATTAGATAATCTAACCATTGCATCACCAGACATGGGAGGATCAAAAAGAGCATATGCTTATGCCAAGGCACTAAACAGTGATGTCGTTATTTGCTATAAGCAACGTGCAAAAGCCAATGTAGTAACACACATGGAACTGATCGGAGATGTAACCGGCAAAAACGTAGTCCTTGTAGATGATATGGTGGATACCGCAGGAACATTAACCAAAGCAGCAGATTTGATGATGGAACGTGGTGCCAAAAGCGTCCGTGCAATTTGCACACATCCATTATTATCCGGAGATGCATACACACGTGTAGAAAACTCAAAACTTGAAGAATTAATTGTCACCGACTCTATTCCGCTGCGCCAAGAAAGCCCAAAAGTTAAAGTCGTGAGCTGTGCCAACTTATTTGCCGACGTAATGAAACGCGTACATAGCAATGAGTCTATCAGTTCAAAATTCGTAATGTAAATAAATACTTAAAATAAATTAAAAATGAAGTCATTAACAATCAATGCATCTCAAAGAGAAAGCGTAGGCAAGAAAGCAACAAAAGCCTTACGTAATGCTGGAAAGGTACCTTGTGTAGTTTACGGTGGAGACACTATTATACACTTTGCAGCAGAAGAAATTGCGTTCAAGAAACTAGTGTATACTCCAGACGTACACACGGTCGTGATCGCATTGGACAACGGGATCAAAGTCAACGCTATCCTTCAAGACATCCAATTTCATCCCGTAACTGACAAAATTACACATATAGATTTTGTTCAGATATTTGACGATAAACCAATTACTATGGAGATTCCTTTCCGTACAGTAGGAGTATCAAAAGGAGTACTGAATGGTGGTGTGTTACGTTACAACCTACGTCGTATTAAGGTAAAAGGACTTGCTTCCAAATTACCCGACGTTATCGAAGGTGATATCTCTAACCTAAAAATTGGAAACAAATTATTAGTTACCGATATAGCTAGTGATGATTTTACTATCCTACACCCAGACAACACTGTTACTTGTCAAGTGAGAACTTCTCGTAATGCAGTTGTAGAAGATGAGGAAGAAGAGGAAGAAAGCGCAGCTCCAGCAGAAGCATAAGCAGAACACCACATTATCACAAAACATCCCTTAGCTATTATTTATCTTTGGGATGTTTTTTTATTTTTAAAAGTACGAACATAATTTTGGATATGTCCCACTATCATAAAACGCTTCTTGACTTCACCTAATACCAATTTATGTATTAAATGCCGCATAAAATGCTTCAATATAATGATGATTTCCTGTGATAGATTTTATTGTTTG
>CANLMN010000053.1 GCA_947492105.1 uncultured Aquimarina sp.
AAAGAAAATATATCCATCAATAACTTTTTAGAATTCAAACAAATATACAAAATTAGGACACTTTACGGATATACATTATTTTTTTTGCTCCCATAGTTGTAAAAAAAGATATTGATTTTATTTAGTTCGAGTAGAAAATTTCTTACCGAAGCTTTCTTTTGAGTTATGATATTGTGTTTAAATAGTTAAAGTTGTGTTAATTAAATATAAAGAAGTGCCTTGATTTCTTATCTTAAAGAATGCAAATAATCTTTTAAAACATTACATTATGAATACAAACTACTTTAATTTCAAATTCACTTACAAAATCGTTTTAGATTTTATTAGCTCTTTGCCACGTGCATCAAGATATGCTATGTCCAAATAATATTCATTGAGAACGTCGAAATCGAATAGAAGTACTTGGAATTACTTTTTTGATTAGATTGTTTTTTAAAATCTAAATGTAGCAGAACTTCGTTTTTGTTTTAAAAAAAATCTAAGAAAAAGAAATAAATTATAATGTCGTTTCATAGTTGGAATAACATAGGACTCTTATTGATTTTATTTGTAAGTACAAAAGGAGGTTTTTTTAATCAAAAAAACCTCCTTTTGTTTTTATTCTGGTGTATTTATTTATCGAATAGCTTGTCGATCTATTCTTTCAATTTAGGTACATAATCCGTATTTAATGATATTGTTTTTTTTTATGTAAAAATACCAGACTCTATTACATAGCTTTAGTTATGGAGTATATGAACAGGGCTTTAGATGGAAAAAAAACAAGTCGATTGTGGTATTCTACAGCTGATTTAGTATTAGTTATCCGTACCGGTTTTGAATGTATATGTCATACCAGTCAAAATGTAATGGTAAGTCAAAATAATTGAACTGTTTTTCGCTAGTTTGAGCTGTAAAATTTAAGTATAGCTGTGACTATGCGTTGATTTTTTAGTAAAAAAAGTAAAAAAACAGTAAATCATTAGCCTGAATCATTTTTGAAATGGCATAGTATTGACCCTGGAATATAAAAAAGACTGCAGAAGCTGTGTCAGAGTCTAATAAGTACTATGCTTTAATCAATGGGATTTCTACATATACTTCGTCCCAACCCATCATAAGTTTTGCACCATTTTCTACTGCCAAGAAGGTCATTGAAAATGCCTCAATTGGTGCAGCAGCACTTTTTACAGGAACGACTACCCTAGCGACATCTTTGCTTTCGTCATAATTATAGGCACCCCAGACATTGATATCTTTGTTCAGGATTATCGTCCATTCTGTTTCTCCTGGTACCGTGTAGAGGGTGTATGTGCCTGCGGGAACTTTTTTTTCTCCAATGGACATATCATGATAGAGTGTAATTTCTGTAGCTTCATTAGCACCAGTTCTCCATACTTTGCCGTATTCTACTAACTTTCCGAAGATTTTTCGGCTTTTCTTTTGGGGTCTACTGTAAATAACGCGAGCTAATGTTTCGTTGTTTCCAGATCTAAAAATGGTCACATCCATGGGGCTCTTATCGATATCTTCAAATTTTTGAGCATTACTTGTTGTAATCATGCATATCATTGCAAAAATAAACATCATGTTTTTCATAGGATTTTTTTTAGAAAGTTAATTTATTTTTTGGCATTTAAAACAGGTTAAATATACAGCGCAAAACAAGGATTTTGACTGTTAATTTGGTATTAATACGGTGTATCTTTTGAGATTAGTATAATAAAAGGCTTTTTTTTCTTTTGTTATTTTATGATCAATTGTAAAAGAACTAAAAACGAGGTACTCATGTTTTGCTTGGAGTAAGAGAAAAAAAGGCGCCTTTTTTAGTATGTTTTAAATTAATACAAGGATCATGCAAGAAAGACTGTTTTATTTGGAAGTGTAGCAGTTTTTGTGGAATAACATGAAAAATGATTATACATTTTTACTAATTAGCTATTTTTTGTTATCAAATGTAATTATAATTACTAAAAGTGTTTTTATTCTGTAGTTATAATAGCATCTTTGTACTTCAATTATTAATATAAATAAATTATGTGCGGAATTGTTTGTGCTTTTGATTTGAAAGAAAAAGCAGAGGTATTACGACCTCAAGTGTTAGAGATGTCAAAAAAAATCCGTCATAGAGGACCGGATTGGAGTGGGATCTATCATAGTGACAAAGCGGTAATGGCACATGAACGTCTGTCTATCGTTGACCCAGTATCTGGGAAACAGCCTCTTTTTAGTGAAGATAAACAATTAATACTTGCGGCAAATGGTGAGATTTATAACCATTTAGAAATCCGTGAGCAATATAAAGACAAATATAATTTCCAAACAGGATCTGATTGTGAAGTTATTTTGGCCTTGTACAAAGACAAGGGTGCTTCTTTTTTGGATGAGTTAAATGGAATTTTTGCTTTTGCTATATATGATGAGGCAAAAGATGAGTATCTAGTGTCACGAGATCATATGGGGATTATTCCTTTATATATGGGCTGGGATCAAAATGGAACATTTTACGTAGCTTCAGAGCTAAAAGCCTTGGAAGGTGTTTGTACCAAAATAGAATTGTTTCCTCCGGGACACTACTTGTCTAGCAAAGATGGCGAGTTGAAAAAATGGTACTCTAGAGACTGGATGGAATATGATGCAGTAAAAGAGAATGAGACCAGTATTCAGGAAGTAAAAGAGGCATTAGAAGCAGCGGTGCACAGACAATTAATGTCTGATGTTCCTTATGGTGTATTGTTGTCAGGAGGTTTGGATTCTTCTGTAACATCTGCTATTGCAAAAAAATATGCAGAGAAGCGCGTAGAGTCCGGAGATACCAAAGATGCTTGGTGGCCACAATTACATTCGTTTTCTGTAGGCTTGGATGGTTCACCAGATTTGGCAGCAGCTCAATTAGTGGCAGATCATATAGGTACTGTTCATCACGAAATTAAATTTACCATTCAAGAAGGTTTAGATGCGATTCGTGATGTCATCTATAACTTAGAAACCTATGATATAACTACGATTCGAGCGTCTACTCCTATGTATTTGATGGCACGTGTGATCAAATCAATGGGGATCAAGATGGTACTTTCTGGCGAAGGAGCCGATGAGATTTTTGGAGGGTACTTGTATTTTCACAAGGCACCAAATTCTGAAGAGTTTCATGAGGAAACCGTACGTAAGCTGAGTAAATTACATATGTATGATTGTTTGCGAGCAAATAAGTCTTTGGCAGCTTGGGGTATTGAAGGGCGTGTGCCATTCTTGGATAAAGAATTTATGGATGTAGCGATGCGTATCAATCCACAAGACAAAATGATCAACGGAGAGCGCATGGAAAAATGGGTAGTTCGTAAAGCATTTGAAGATATGTTGCCAGAAAGTGTAGCATGGAGACAAAAAGAACAATTCTCTGATGGAGTAGGGTATAGTTGGATCGATACGTTGAAAGAAGTAGTGGATAAAGAAGTTACAGATGAACAATTGTCAAATGCACACTTCCGATATCCGATACAAACACCTCAAAATAAAGAAGAATTTTATTATCGTTCAATTTTTGAAGAACACTTTCCAAGTGATACAGCAGCATTGAGTGTTCCTCAAGAAGCGTCGGTTGCTTGTAGTACCAAAATCGCATTAGAATGGGATGAAGCGTTCAAAAATATGAATGATCCATCAGGTAGAGCAGTGGCTAATGTGCACGATGATGCATACTAGTATTGTATATCATATAATAGTTAATCAAAAGTGGGATGTACGTAGTAGTATGTCCCACTTTTGATTTAGCTTGTAATTATTTTTTAAATAGTATAAAATATAAAGACACCTTGATTGTATTCTCGATTTCTTCCCAAAGGGTCTCAAATAGAATGTTTGGATAGAAAGAGAGCCGGTTGATCTGTTATTTGGTGCTAATAGATTTAGCTTGGGTACTGATGTTTTTTTGTAGAATATTTATAGGCTTCAAGAACCCCAGAAACGATGTGGGTGTTGTTTTCTTCGAAATAGTGCTGTTGTTTCAAGAATTGGTGAACTTTAGGTAAGTTGTAACATGGCACGGTTGGGTATAGATGATGTTCAAGATGAAAGTTGTTTCCGAAGTAGAAAAAGGTGAAAAAGGGGTTGTTTCGAGTTCTAGAGTTGTCAAATATTTCTTTTCCCGTATCGGCATGTTCTAAATATGTTCTAATGCTACTGTATAGGATAGTCAAGATGTGAGGAATAATAATACAGATCAAACCAAAGATAAAATGCTGTGCTGTTATAATGATATAGGTAATCATCCAAAAACCACTAAGACTTAAGTTTGTAATAGCCATTTTTTGTATTTCTATAGGGTCAAACGGAAGTATGACGTCGTAGTTTAATGATTTGTTTCGTGCCAAGGCAATGGTGTTTTTGAGATAAATTCGATTGGCATGAAGCCGAGCGAAAAGCATTCTAGAAAAAAAAGAGGTGTATTTGTTAAATATCTGTACATCTGGATCCTTTGCGTTGTTTGTGTGGGCATGATGTGTCCAATGAGATATTGCAGAACCTATTTGTTGAAAAGAAAAAACCATCGAAGAGAAAAATAGACCTAGATAGGCGCTGTTTTTTTTATTTTTATGTAGGCATAAATGAAAACCTTCATGGCCTACCCATCCTAGCAAATGTAGTCCTTGTTGAGCAAAAAATAATAGAACAGCCATTAGCGAGATTTTTGCATAGTTGTTTAGATTGCTATTCCATAAGTAAAAAGCAGATATTCCTCCGCAAATAAAAAAAAGTAAAGCTGTGGTGATAAATAGTGATGTTTTCCAATTTGAAATTTGCCGTAATTTCTTAGGAATTTTTGGAGGACGCTGTTTTTTTGTCATGATTTAGTGTGTTGTTGTATCAGTTAAAATGTAATTGTTGGACAAAATAATTGAACTACTTTTCACTAGTTTAGACTATAAAATTTTAAGAATAGCCGTGGCTACGGTTTAATTTTCTAGAGAAAAAATAATAGAAAAAGAAGTTGATTATTAGTCTGTAGTTATTTTTTAAATGATAGTATTGTTATGATTTGTTTAAGGTTTGAAAATAAGTAATTTATGGTAATTCATAAGTGAAATTCACGATAAGTTCAGATTGTTTTTTTGTAAAAATTCCGTGATTATGTTGTGTGTCCCTAATTGTCGAATAAAGAAACAAGACTTTGGATAGCAAAAAAGGAAGTCGATACACGACATTGTACGCCTATATTGATAGTGTATAACTCAAGTTGAACTGGTGTGGTTTTGTTTTAAAAAAAAAAGACGAAATTGGAATATATATTCCAATTTCGTCTTTTATCGAAATTTAACAATTTCAGTGATTCTTTGTGTATTTTCTTTAGGCTAGAGGATGAGGTTTGTTTTATCCTTCTATAGCTAGCATACCATCTTTAATGTATGGGCATACTGGTTTCTCTCCAAGCCATATGTTAAAGAGCGTTTTTTTGAACTCCAAGCCTTGAACGTTTCCAAGTACAATCCCATTTTTATAGACATTAAGACCTCTTTCATCCGTATAGATGAAATCAAAAACATCATTTTTTTGCACCTCCGTCTCAAAAATAGCCATCAACGTAGCAATTTCATTTTGTATAGAGGTTGTATTGTTGTTGGTTGCATTATCAAACCCTTTATTAAATGTTTTGATAATCGATTTTTGATTAATCTTTTTTGAAAGGATGATTAATCGTATTCCCATGTCTTCTTCAGAATTGATAATTTCATTAGGATCCGTCATTTTACTTTCGGTGTACAGACCTCCTGCATACAAATCCGAAGTGATATTTTTTCGAATTCCCATTCCATGCAGTTTTAAGGTGTCCTGTTCTTCGGTCAAAGTATATGGGTACACAGCGTCTCTCAATCGAAGTTGCCCACTGGCTAGCGTGGTAATTAAGAGTACAACGGATAGAATGATTAATTTTTTCATTGTTTTATGGTATTAGAGTTATTCCTAAGAGTGGTCGTAGTTTTATGGTGCTAATTACAAATTCTTACAAAAAGTGAGTAAAAAAAATACTTTTGTTTTCTGTTTTTTGAATAAAAATTGATGATTTGTATAAACCTGTTGAATTTGTGTGGTGATGATCTTTTTTGATAAAACATGCTTGTTTTTAATGTTTTAGTTGGTTTTTTTGAGCGTTTATATTGTTTTTTTAATTAAAAAAAAGGGATAAAGTTGTTGTTTGTGATTGTGCTTTTAAAATATGTAAAATATGGCAAAACCATATTTGATTTTTTTATGAAGAGTGTTTCTTTATAATTTCAAAGGATAAAGTGTTTTTGATTGGGGACGAAAGGTTTTTTTTAGACGTATTGGGAGTTGTTAAAGCACCGTTAACATTGCTTTTTTGGGGTTATGGATGCTTTTTTGTAGGATAGAAGCCTAAACAGTTGGTTTGAGTTATATTCAAAAAAAGTACTCCTTGAATGTACTGGTATCAGTTGTCAGGTTGCTATTAGTTTGGTGGTATGGATGACTAATCTGTTTCAAGTAGAGCAAGGTGATCAAATAAGTGTTTTTTGGAGTCAAAAAGTATCGTATCAAGTTAAGGAATACTTGTTTTTTTTCAAAAAAACGTTCTTTTTTAGTAACAATTAGAAGGCTTTTGATACTAATAAAAAGTAGGGTGACTGCGGTGTAATATTTGTTTTGGGGTGGGTCTTGTAAAACAATGTTTTTAAAAACATTCCTAAAGGAAGAGTTAAAAAATGATATTTTTGCCAAATATTTATCCCTATGATTCTTTTTGGTTTTTTTTGAATAATGAAAGATGTATTTAATGCTTAGAGAATTGTCATATTAGTATATTTTTAATTTATGAGGCAGCGGACTAATTTATTTTCTAAAAGAGTAAAAGCATTTAATTTACAAGAAATGCTTATAGTTTTGGCATTAATAGGGATTCTATTATTGATTGCATTGCCTAATTTTTTGCCTCTCATTGTACAGGCAAAAGGACAAGAAGCCAAAATCCAATTAAAATACATATATAATTTACAGGTGCAATATCGCTATTTGAATTCTAAGTATTCTTTAGATTTTATCGAGATTGATTATGAGGCTCCAAAAACTGTTAAAGATAACGGTACTGCAAATTATTCTTATCAAATTACGGCGGCTACTATGAACAGTTTCAAGATACGTGCCACTGCTGTTGTTGATTTTGATGGAGATGGAACTTTTAATGTTTGGGAGGTGGACGAGAATGGAAGCCCTAAGCAAATAGTGAAAGACTAATGTGGTTGTTACAGTTAGTTATGATTATTAATTTGGCATTGATAACCTATCAGGACATCAAACAACGTGAGGTACTTTGGTTTTTATTTCCTGTAGCAGCATTATTAATGGGAGTTAGTTACTATGTACATACAGAACCCCTATTATTTGCTATGAATAGTGCCATGAATCTCAGTTTAATTGTCGTGATTTTAATGGTTTTGTTTTTTTATGCAAAATTTAAACTTAAGAAATCTTTTCTTCAAGAAACTTTTGGTCTCGGTGATCTGTTGTTTTTTGTTGCTTTCGCACTAGGATTTCCCTTTGTTACTTTTGTAGTTGTATTTGTTTTTTCACTTCTTTTTTCTTTAATATTAACTTTGGTGATACAATCCAAAGAAGCTAAGCCCACGGTGCCATTAGCAGGTTATATGGCTATTTTTCTAATGGTTGTTTTTTGTGTTTCTTGGATGCTCAGAAAACCAAATTTATATCAACTCTGATGGATAGTCTATTTGAAATCCCGGTGGCATTGAAGCAATTGATTACTCCTGATCAAGCTTTTCATTATAGAATTGTTCCTGTAGCAAGAGAAAATGGAGTGTTGCATTTTAAGACAGATGTTGTTGAGACTAGGGAGTTGATACAGGAATTAAAAATAATTCTAGATCAAGACATCCTACTTATAGAAGAAACAACTGAGCATATGCAGTCGTATCTCAGTTTTAATTATCGTAAATCTAGTGACGCTTCAAAAGAGAAATTGGGGTATGGAGATAATTTTTTGCAAAAACTAATTACAACGGCAAAAGATTTTAATAGTAGTGATATTCATATGGAACCTTATGAGGAGCACTGCAGAGTGCGTTTGCGTTTGGATGGTAAGTTAAAAGAACAGTATACCATATCAAAAACAGAATACCCGCAATTAATTAATCAAATCAAGATTCAATCTGGATTAGATATTTCTCAAAAACGATTGGCACAAGATGGCCGTATTACATTCAAGGAAGGAAAAGATGAATTTGATATTCGTGTTTCTACAATGCCAACACTACATGGAGAAAAAGTTGTATTACGATTATTGAACCGTGATACACAAGAAGTGCAGCTAGAGGATTTAGGTTTTACTGATGCGGAGTTAAAACTGTATAGAGAAGCAATCAAAAAGCCGCAAGGAATTATTTTGATATCTGGACCAACAGGATCTGGTAAGACAACAACACTGTATGGAACGCTCAAGGAACTAAACAAACCAACAACCAATATTCTAACAATAGAAGATCCTATAGAGTATACATTAGAAGGGGTGAATCAAGTGCAACTTAGAGATGATATCGGGTTTAATTTTCCTGCAGCGTTACGAACATTTTTACGACAAGACCCTGATGTTATTATGGTTGGTGAGATTAGAGATGATGCTACAGCAAATATGGCGATCAAAGCAGCACTTACGGGTCACTTAGTGTTGTCTACAATACATACCAACTCCGCATGGGCGACAGTATCTCGTTTATTGGATATGAAAGTTCCAGGGTTTCTGTTGGCAAATACCTTAACCATGAGTATTGCACAACGATTAGTTAGGCGTTTGTGTAACCATTGCAAACAAGAAATGGTGGTAGCATCAGAAGCATTTCCTTTGGATTTTGAAATTCCAGAAGGTTTGGATAGCTGTTACAAGGCTGTTGGCTGTGACCAGTGTTATCATACAGGGTATTATGGACGAAAAGCTATATATGAAATACTGCCGATTACCAAAGCTTTAGAAAAAGCCATAAGAAATAATGATTTAGAAATCGATGGGTACCTAAAAAATAAAAAAATAGCGACGCTGAGTGATAATGCTATCCGAATGATACAAGAAGGGGAAACAACAATTGAAGAAGTGTATGCACTTCTAGCTAACTAGAGATGAGATCGATGAAAAAACAAACACTATATATAGTAACTTTATGCTGTTTTTTGTGGAATATGGGGTGGTCGCAAGAAACCAATAGACTAACTACTATTCAGAATAAATTGGACCTTCTCAAATTAGAGGTTGCTGGTCTAGAGGAAAAAGTTAATGTGAATATTTCGAATACGTCATTATCTAATTTTTTGTTGGCAGTCTCACAAGTACATGGTATTAATATCAATGTAACAGAGGAATTAAATGCTATAACTATAGTCAATGGATTTAATGATGTGACCGTTCAAGATTTACTGATTTTTTTGGTAAAAGAGTATGATTTGAATATTGATTTTACAGGAAACATTCTTTCTATAAAAAAATATCAAAGCCCCATAAAAGAACCAGAAATCAAAGAGATTATTACCTCATTTGATGTTGTTAGTGGAAAGTTGACTTTGGATTTGAATAATGATTCCTTAGATGCCGTTTTTAGAAAAATTATGGATATATCAGGTAGGAATTTACTTTTTTCACCAGAAATTAAGAGTAAATCATTGTCCTTATATCTAAAAGAGGTGCCTTTTGATATCGCAATGGAGAAACTTGCCATAGCGAATGATTTGGAGTTGAGTAAAACCCGAGATGGTTTCTATACCTTTAATAGTTTTTTTGAACAAGGAGCTAAGGGTGCTACTAGAGCGTCAGGTTCTAGTACAGTTAGACCAAAAAGAAGATCTTCAAATTTTTATTATAAAATTTTGGATTCGATTACTAAGACCGTAGCAGTAGATTTTTCAAAAACCTCTGTAGCAGATATTGTATACACACTAACGGATGAATTGCATATTGATGTTTTTACCGCCACGCCATTAGAGAATGCAGGAACGGCGACCGTCAAAGCAAATCAAATTAGTTTTGACGAATTGTTAGTCAAGATTTTTGAAAGTGCAAAAGCTACATCTAATTCGCAAGAGTCTTCTAATCGAGGAGGGCGAAATAATAGAAGAAATGACAATGAGCAGAATACTTTAATAAGTAATATAAGTAGTTTTACATTCAAAAAAGAAGGAAGTATTTATTATTTTGGAACAGAAGATCAGTTGTCACTCAAACGGATAGAGTTAGTCCCAATGATGCATCGTTCTATAGAGCTATTGGGTGATGCTAGTGCTACCGGAAGCAGCTATAATTCTGGGAAGAATAATTTTAATGCAGGCGGTGTTAACTACATAGGATCTGGACAACAAGGAGTTTCAAGTCAAAACAGTAATGGGTTTAATTCTAGAGATCGAGTAGGAGGATTTAGTAATTCTGAACGGAGCAATACATCAGGTAGCTCAGGAAAAACTAGTAGTATGGGAGCAATTACGGCTTTATTTCCGCCAACGATTTTACAAGGCTTAGATATCAAAATAGATACAGAGTTGAATGGTTTTGTAGTTAGTGGAGCTAGTACACGTGTACAAAAGTTCAAAGAATTTGTGAAGTATATAGACAAGCCAGTGCCGGTTATTTTGATAGAAGTCATGATTATGGAAGTGAGTCGCAGTAGTACTGTGGATACTGGAGTAGAATTTGGGCTAGGAGAAGAACCAGCAACGGATAAGGGAGTTTCTTTTCCAGATGCAAACATTACCTTGGGAGCAAGTACTGTAAATCGTGTTATTGGTGGGTTTGATGGTTTTGGTTCATTGAATTTAGGTAAAGTTGTTCCTAATTTTTATGCGAATATAAAGGCAATGGAATCTAATGGGAACTTAAAAATACTCTCAACACCAAAATTAAGTACATTGAATGGGCATAAAGCCTATTTGTCCAGTGGACAAACAACCTATTACGCAGTGACCAATCAGAATTTTTTTGGGTCACAGATCCCACAAACATCGCAAGTCACCAATTATCAGCCCATAAATGCAGAATTGGCGTTGGAGTTCAAACCTTTTGTTTCTGGAGACGGACAGATAACCTTGGATATTCAGGTGGTTCAATCTAGTTTTGGACAGCGTACTGCAGAGGATGCACCGCCAGATATTAATAGTAGACGTTTTTCGTCTATTATCAGAATGCAAGACAAAGATGTCGCTATTTTGGGAGGAATAGAAGAAAAGATGAAAAATGATTCTGGATCAGGGGTGCCTCTTTTGGCTCGTATTCCAATAATCAAGTGGTTCTTCAGTAAACGTAAACGAGAGGATTCTAAAAAGAAACTAAATATTTTGGTAAAACCTACGGTTTTTTATTAATTCAGATACATGTTAGATAAACTACGCGCATATCGGATTTTTGCTCAATCTGTTTTTACTATAGAGCATAGTAGTATTGATGGAGCTACATATATTGTGGGTGTAGAAGCGTTATGTAAAAGAGGAGAATTTGAAATAGTACAGAATTTTAAGGTTTCCTATGTAGAAGCGCTTTTGGAATATGTAAAAAAAGGAACATCCGTTAATTTGGTGATAACGGATGATCAAGTGTTGAAAAAAACGGTTGCAACAATAGGCACGGCTATTGAGGTTTTGTCTAGCGCTTATCCCAATCTGGATTTGAGTAATTTTTACTATGAAGTTTTACAGACAACAACAAAAGCATTTGTGGCAATATGTAGAAAATCACATATAGATACTGTTATCAAGAATTATAAAAAAATCGGAATACAAATTACAGGTTTTTCTTTAGGGAATCTTCAAGCAGGATATGTAGCAGCTTATCAAGAGGAAAAAGAGTTCAGAACCCTTACTGCAAGTATTACGCTTAATGGGGATGATGTAAGTAGTATCGTTGCGAATAATACAAATACCATAGATCAATATCTTTTTGGCGATACTACTGTCGCTAGCCAATTTGTACTCTCATTGGCGTTAGTTTTTAAGAAAATGGGAGTTGTGGTGCCCATCACAGGTAATCTCGAAGCAAAAGTACTACTGTTATCAAAGGAGTTTAAGGAACAACAATTTTTCAAAAACACTTTGATAGGAGGGATTGGATTATTGTTAGGTGTTTTATTAATCAATTTTTTTGTGTTTAGTAGTAGTTATTCCCGATGGCAGCAGTTACAAGAGCAACAGCAAGTCTATACCGCGCAAAAGAAACAGCTAGAAACCCAAATCAAAAAGGTTAAGAATAAAGAAATCATTGTAGCTAGTTTATTGAATACTGGTTTTTCTAAAAGTTCTTGGTATACAGATCAGTTAATACAAATGCAGCCTATAACAGTTATTTTAGAGAACCTTTCATATCAACCAATCAAGAAAATACCGCGTAAGGATAAACCACTTTTAGTAAAAAAGGATATTATAACAGTCAGTGGGAACTCTACTGTCAAAGAAGATTTTACTAATTGGCTACAACAATTAGAACAACTTGATTTTGTAAAAAAAGTATTGATTATCAAATATGGAACACTCAAAGGTGCTACAGCTGCTTTTGAAATTCAATTAGAATTAATCGATGAAACAGAAAAGTAAAAATATTCTATTAGTTGGGGGAATACTGCTAATTTTAGTAATAGCATATTTATATAGTATCAAGAATACAATAGTATTGCGAAGTCAATTGGCGAAATTACAACAACAGGAGACCGTGTATGAGTCCGCACCATCGCAGTTAGCTGCTTTGGCAAATAAAGAACAACAATTGGATGCGATACTCAAAAGCAATAATATAGCAGGTACTTCCTTGCAGAATAATATCCTGAAAATGCTCAATGAAACCGCCACGATGATCCAAACGAGTACCGCAAAAGAAGCGTTTAAAATTGTAGCTTTTGAGACACCACATGAATATTCCGATATAGCCACTGGTAGTACTGTAGTTACCTATAATTTTATCTTAGAAGGAACCTATCAGGCACTTATTCAAACTATTTATAAGCTAGAGCAAGAATACAGTTTTGGTAATGTGATTCATCTCTCTTTTGATAAAAAGAAAAATTATCGAACAGGGAAAACATCCCTAGAATGTGCTGTATTGTTACAACGGATTAAGTAGTTTGTTTGACAAAGGTTTTTTTTAGGTAGGTATATTTAAAAAAATCATAGGCAATTGTTTTTTAGCATTATATAGTATTTTTTTGCTGGTTTTTGTTGAAGTATTCATTTTATTTGCGATCGTTAAAATCATAATTCTGTCCTTTTGACATCATTTTTTTAAAAAAAACAAAGAAATGATGTAACAAATATCTCCTTTGAGATACTAATGTTTGTAAACTATTTAAACATATAAAATATACCTTATGAAAGCTATTAGAGTTGTATTCCTTTTTTCTTTGTTTTCAGTGTTTCTTAATGACACACTTCAAGCACAAACTTTATCTCACAAAAGTGGCTATTTTACGATGTACCCATATAATGACAGTTATGATGATGGGAGTTATGCCAAAATATTTTATGATGGTAATGAGAGAACTGTCCGTTTTTGGAACTCTGATGATGGGGGAACAAAAATTACGGCGCATGGTTTTACTTCGTCAGATTGGTATCGTGTTCTCGGAGATTCTGGGTTGTTTTTTCAAAAATACGGAGGTGGTTTCCATATGACAGATAATGCTTGGATACGTACCTATGGAGACAAAAATTTCTACCATAACAAAGGAATAATGCGTACCGATGGTCGATTTGAAGTTGGACCTACTGGAGATCGATTCTCTGTAGCACAAAATGGAAATGTAGGTATTGGGTTGACTAGTCCGGAGTACAAACTGCATGTGAGTACAGGTGTTCAGTTTAGAAAGACAACTATTGGAGTAACTGTTTCCAGCGCCGATAATGGATGGATTAGAGATGAATGGATGACTGGAGCTTATGGTCCGACTAAATGGAATGAAGCAACGAAAAAATGGGTGCGTCCAGCTGGGGAATATAATGATATAGGAGGTATTGTCTGGCAGGATGAGGGAACCTATTTTATTAGAGATAAAGCAGGTACCAAAACGGAATATACGAACCAAGAATTACTAGATAAGTCATTCTTGTTTGCAGATATTTTTTCAGGGAATGTAGGTATCGGAAGTGATTTGTCGGATGTAGATTTTAGAAATTACAAACTCTCTGTGAACGGAAGAATACGTGCAACAGAAGTAAAAGTCTACACCGGCTGGGCAGACTATGTATTCAAAGAAGATTACAAACTCCCAACATTAAAAGAAGTAGCACAGCACATTGCAGAAAAAGGACACCTAATCAATATTCCATCTGCTGCTGAGGTAGCGGAGAATGGGATTCAATTGGGAGAAATGAATGCAAAATTATTAGAAAAAATTGAAGAATTAACGTTGTATACTTTGGAGCAGGAAAAGAAACTTCAAACGCAAGAAGAGCGTCTACAGAAGTTAGAGAAACTATTGCTAGAGAAGCACTAGGAGAAATAAGATACGTCAAAACTTAATATAGAAGTTGAGGCTATTTTTCTTATACCGCTAGTCTAGCATCTGCCAATGGCGGTATAAGTAAGATAAAGAGATCTTTTTGCTATGGGTTTGGTTTGCTATTTATAGGGACAGTAAGGTCTTAGAGCATACGATTTATGGTGCATCACGTTTGGGAGTATATAAGCGACAAGTTACAGGAGCATCACCTTACTTTTATGAACTAACAGACCATTTAGGTAATGTAAGAGCTGTGGTTTCCAAAGAAACTAATGAGACCGTAGCTATCAAAGGAGCAACGGATTATTATCCCGGCGGGATGGCAATGCCAGGAGGTAATTTAACCACAAATCAATACCGTTATGGCTACCAAGGACAAGAGGTAGACCCGGAAACGGGTAAGCCTGCCTTTCAATTAAGGCTTTGGGATGCTAGGATTGGACGGTGGTTGACTACGGATCCTAAGAGAGAATTTAGTTCACCTTATTTAGGGATGGAGAATAATCCTATTAAGAAAATTGATCCTGATGGTGGGAGTACAGAAGAATGGAAACCTGTTGTTTCAACAGATGGGAGTGTTTCATACATTGCGGAAGCCGGTGATACAGTACAATCATTTGCGCAGCAATATGGTATTTCAATGGATCAAGTTAGTTCTTTAATTGGTACTAATAGTATTGAAGCAGGTGTTACCACTGTATCTGGAACAGATGTAGGTAATATGTTTAATGGAAATCAAATATTGAAGTTGGATTTAACTTCGGGTTTAGCAACTGGACAAAGAAAATGGGATCAACACATCTTTGCTAGTGATCTCTCAAAGGATTATGGTCAAGATAATTATAAGGCAAATCAATTTTTTTCTAACCTGAGGTATATTATTAAAGGTAAAGTAAATTTTGATTATGGTACTGGAAATGCGTTAGTTTATTATGAAATTCCAGTGAGAAGAACATCAACTTTTGATGGTAGTGGGATGTCTATGAACGGAATAGGCGTAACAAACGCTCATTCAAAGTTTCAAGGGGGTACACTATTTGATGGGCAAAACTCTAATATACGACTGCCATTATATCATCCAGTTACAAATAATAAATTTGCTACTTATGAATTAATAATACATCGAGTTCATGATATAGGAGTTATGAACAGACTAGGTAGGACATTTAGTGATAGGTCACGTATTAAATTTTTAGACTAGATTTTATGAGAGGAATAGTAATGATGTTAGCAATCTTATTTTGTTCTTGTAATAAAAATTCGGATAAGACTTTTATAGATTTAGAAAATTGTATTAACAATTATTTTAATGTTAAAGATTATGGGGATGGAGTTATAAATAAATCCAATAGAATTGATTACTACAGTTTGATGAAAAAAGTTGAAGATATCTATTTAGAAGAGAATTTTTTAGTCAATAATTCAAAGAAAGGATATATATCATTGATTAATAAGAATAATAAAAATGTCTATACAAAAATTATTAATCTATTTAATAATAAAGAGTTTAGTTTTTTTATTGGTGTAGACGAAATTTTAATTAGTTGTCCTTCAAAATTTGTAGAAAATCACAAAGGTGGTCAACTAAAAGACAAGTTTCAAATAAATTTGATAGATGAAATAATGGCTAGTGGATATAGAAATGACGATATAATGATTAAGTTGATTAATGAAACTGACGAATTTGATAATATCGTTTATAGATCATCAATAATATATATAACGACTATTCGACTTTTTATGTCTAATAATGCTATTTAGCTGTAAACTAGCCCTGATGGGCCTAGTATGTTTTTAGAAGAGTGATCGCTAGTGCTAGTTTGTAACTAGTACCCTATCAGATTGGTAGATAAGAATAATACATAGTAAAAACAGTCACGTTTGCAAAAAGATGTGGCTGTTTTTTTACAAGGTTTTAAGTTTAGCAGCTTGAGGGAGGTTGTCTCCGCTGGTTCCCCAGCTGGCGCGAGCAGCAATAAATAAGTTTTGGGCTACCGCTAGTTTTCAAAACTAGTGGCGGTAAAGCTTGGCAGAGTATGAGTAAGAAAATAGTAAAACAGTCACGCTCTATTTTTGTTGATAGGTTGTGTTTTTGTTTTTATGAGGAGTATGCTTTTTTAGCATTAAAATCACGTATTAGTGCATCTATGGTAATAGTTTAGAAACGTGTTCTGTATCAAGTTCTAAATCAGTACTACCTACCAAATGATGAGTTGAAAAATATTTGCCAAGTAGAACATTCTAGACACAGAAGTTTCGGTAATTTCCTTAGCGATATGATCGCTGGACTTATTGCCTATAGTTTTCTGCCTAAAAAACCTCAAATCAAATTTCAAACGCAAAATACAAATCAAATTTATTTGTTTTAATAATCGAACTCAGGTTGCTAGTTTGCCAACAATAACTAGTGAGCATAATCCTTATACAAAGGATTATGATGATAATCGAAAAGATATCATACGATCTATGGTGCATCACGTTTGGGGGTATATAAGCGACAAGTTACAGGAGCATCACGTTTGGGGGTATATAAGCGACAAGTTACAGGAGCATCACCTTACTTTTATGAACTAACAGACCATTTAGGTAATGTAAGAGCTGTGGTTTCCAAAGAAATTAATGAGACCGTAGCTATCAAAGGAGCAACGGATTATTACCCCTTTGGGATGATCATGCCAGCACGTAATTTGACCACCAATCAATACCGTTATGGCTATCAAGGACAAGAGGTAGATCCGGAAACGGGGAAACCTGCCTTTCAGTTGCGGCTTTGGGATGCTAGGATTGGTAGGTGGTTGACGACGGATCCTGCTGGGCAATATGCGTCGCCTTACATGGGAATGGGTAATAATCCTATTCGTAAAATTGATCCTGATGGGGCGAAGGCAGATGATTGGTACGAAAAATTAGACGAAAATGGAAATGGAACAGGGGTATATGATTGGTTTGATGGGGATTTTGATGTTCAGGGGTATCAGCATCTTGGATTTGATGTAGTAGTAAATAGGGTCTGCTGAAAAACTGTATACTTGTTGTTTTCCAGTTGATTATTGTTATATTTAATCAACCAAGTGCAA
>CANLMN010000054.1 GCA_947492105.1 uncultured Aquimarina sp.
TTTGGTTGGAGAAAAAACAATCTCTAACTATATCCATAACACCACACAGGTACCTGTAGATTTTCCTGCAGCACCAGAATTATAGAACCAAAAAACAACAAGATATAGAAGTTAGATCAAATTTTATGGATTAGTTATTATTTGATTTGTTTTGAAAGCCTTTGCACCCTCCGTAGCAAAGGCTTTCTTTTTTTGTACACATGGTATGCTTTTAATTCCTGAACAAAAACATATGACTATTAGATACTGTACCTATTAAAAAAAAGGTCAAAAAATCGTTCTTTCAAAAAACAACGATCAAACTAGTGTAAATTGTATTAAATTGTGCAACGAATTATACGATAGATCATGCACAACCCATCTTCCTCAAAAAGAACTCTAGGCCAAGCTCCTGGAACTATTGTTTATATAGGCGACAAATCTGATAGCACTCTTTTTCTAGAAGTCTTTGATTATACGCCAAACTCTTTTGTCGAAAAAGAGCTTGACACCATAGAAGAAGCCTTTGTGTACTCTGAAACCAAGCCTATCACTTGGATCAATGTAGATGGAATTAATCATACCGAGGCAATCATCAAAATTGGTGAACATTACAAGCTACACCCCCTGATTCTTGAAGACATCGCCAATACGCAACAACGCCCCAAGATCGATGATTACGATGACTATCTTTTTGTGGTGTTAAAAATGTTATACTTTGACAAAGATGAGAAACTTGGTATTGAACATATCAGTTTAGTATTAGGCAAAAATTATGTTGTCTGTTTTCAGGAAGATGAAGGTGATGTTTTTGATCCTATTCGAGAACGGCTACGGACAGGAAAAGGCAGGATTAGGAGCATGGGAGCAGATTATTTGCTCTATGCGCTTATGGATGCTATTGTCGACAATTATTTTAACCTCATCGAAGTGATGGGCGATAAAATCGAAGAGTTAGAGGACCGACTTTTTACCAAAACTCCAGAAAATGAAATTATCAATGAGATTCAGGATCTGAAACGTGAAATTCTCAAAATTCGTCGTGCCGTTTTCCCTTTGCGAGAAGTCGTAAATCGCCTAGAGAAAAGCGAACATCCTTTGATCGCAGAAAAGACACAATTTTACCTACGAGATCTATATGACCACATCGTTCAGATCTCTGAAAACATCGAAATTTCGCGTGAAATGATCTGGGGTCTCATGGACATGTACATGTCTACAATCAGTAACAAAATGAATGAGGTGATGAAAGTTCTCACAATCATAGCCTCCATTTTTATTCCTCTAACATTCTTAGCAGGTATCTATGGGATGAATTTTGAGTATATCCCCGAATTAAAATTCAAATATGGCTATTTTGTCCTTTGGGGCGTGATGCTCTTCACCTTTTTTGGATTACTGTATTATTTCAAACGCAAGAAATGGTTGTGACATTACTCCAAAAAAACAAAGTACTACCGATGCATCTGATCTAATAACGCTATTATTTCTGGCTTTTTCCTAACCGAAACTGGCACTGTTTCTTTGTTTTTTAGCAACAAATACCCTCCGTCGGATTTGATAAAAGCACTGATGCAATCCAAATTGACCAAATGACTTTGATGCACTCTCAAAAAGTGAAAGTTTTTAAGCATATCAGCAAAATACTTTAAGGTTTTGGTTACAAATATTTTTTGCCCATCTTCTAGATAAAAAATAGTATTGTTACTATCCGATTCGCATCTAATGATATCGTCCAGACTCACAATCATAATCTTATCAAGCGTATGCAACGAAATCTTCGCTGGCTTTTTTTCTGGAGCTTCCATTGTATCTTTGAGAATCTCCAAACGCTCTTGACTAGGATGCAATTGTGCTTTGGCCTTGGCTATTGCATCTGCTAGCTCTTCATGACTGTAGGGTTTGAGCACGTAATCAATCGCTGCAAATTTGAATGCTCTAATCGCATATTCATCACTAGCAGTTACGAATATAATTTTTGATTTGAGGTTGGGTACAATTTCTAAGACATCAAACCCAGTACCATCCCCTAACATAATATCCAAAAAAAGAATATCTGGCTGCTCTTGTCGTAACGCTTTGGCTGCTGCCACGACACTTTGTGCAGTACCTATCACCTCTATATCCTGATGATGGGTAGTTAGATTGTTCTGCAACAACGCCAAAGCATCTGGCATATCTTCTACTAATAAGGCTGTAGGCATAGGCTCTTTATTTTTTTATTATTGTTTTCTTGACATCTTCTACTCATACAACTCCAAATCTACTCTAAAAATCTGTTTCTAACGGAATCTTGAAAATGACTTGTGTTCCTGCTATACTTTGATCCTTATTTTTGAGCTCTTCTATCGTTAAGGCATCACTATCAGAGATCGCTGTTAATCGCTCTCTTGTTACCTTGAGCGCTACCGACTGATGATCTGTTTTTGTCTTGGACCGTTGTGACGCAAACACTCCGATGCCATTATCCGTAATTTTTCCATATAAAAAATTTGGATCCGTATAAAAATGTAACTTCAGCACTCCTTCTCTATCTCCTTTGAGGATTCCATGACGAATTGCATTTTCTACAAAAGGTTGCACCAACATTGGGGGGATCAAAATTTCTTCTGCCTCGACAGTAAGTGCTGTAGTAATCTCATAACTAAACGCTTTTTGCGTCATTAGTTTTTCTACTGCTATATAATTCCGTAATGTCTTAATTTCTTGATCTAATGTAATCTTTTCTCTGCGTGAATTTTGTAATGTCTCTCGTAATAATAATGCAAAAGCATTGATTGTGCTGTTCATTTTCTGAATATCGCTCGCTCCCATTGCTTTGATACCATTGAGTACATTGAAGATAAAATGCGGATTCATTTGTAATTGCAAAGCCTTTTGTTCTAATGTCAATATGTTGTTTTGCAATTGTAATTGTTCGCGTTCATTTCTGTTTTTTTCTTTAATAGAATTGAGCATCGACAGCACAAAATATAAACTAATGAGTGCGATCACCATGATAGCCACCCATGGAAACCAAGATCTTTTATAGAACGGTGCTTTGATAAAAAACTGGAATCGTATCGGATCATGCTCCTCCAAGTGGAAATTCCTAGATTGCACCTGAAATAGATGTTGTCCATATCGCAATCCAGAAAAATTCTGTTTATCCTCGGCAGCCCAAGGGCTCCATGCTCCTTCATTAAGTCGAAAACGGTACTGTACTGCATTGGGGTGATCGATATCTACCGTTTTGTACACAAAAGATAATTCTGTTTGGTCAGGGTTGAGATATAATACTCTGTCACTATTTGTCCATCTTTTGAAATTTAATGTATCCAAAGATTGATACCCTACCTGTACATCCTCAAAATACAAAGCCCCCAATTTCTTTTTTCTGGTAATAGTTTTTCGTTCGTATTTGGTCAAACCATAATTTGTGCCAAACCAAAGTGCACCATTCCTATCTTTAGCTACAGCATTTGGAACTGTTTCTACTCCCAAAAAGCCATCCTCTTTACCAAAATGAACTATATTCGTAATGGTATTCGTTTGATCTAGATAGATCTTATCAACTCCAGAGGCTGTACCCGCCCACAAGAATCCCTGATCATCAAATAATAATTGATTGACCATATCCGAATAGCTTTGTTCTGATCTTTGTAGTTCTTGAAAGTTTTTGAAGTCATCCCAAGACGCCCACCAAATTCCGCCCCCTGCGGTTCCTACGAATACTCCATTCTTACCAAAACACAGGCTCCTAATTGGATAATTTTGCGGCAAAACACTCCCAAGATCTGTTAATCTCTTATTTTGAATATATCCCAAATGTCCAGATTCTGTTGCATACCAGAGCCTATCCAAACTATCCATTTTGATAACACTAATGGCAACAGATGGCAAGCCTTGTTTTTGTCCAAAATTCTGTAGCGTTACAACACTATCCTGCGTTATATTGTATCGAAAATTAGTGATCCCCCGACGATATGTTGCTGCCCATATCGAACTATTAGAGGCAACTGTCAACATATTTATTTGATCCGACAATAATCCCTTGCGCCGATCAATGATATGGTTTTTGACTACCTTGTGCACCAACGTATCAACCACTGTTCGATACCCGATAATACTGTCGATAAAAGTGCTATCTTTTTTGAACTCGTGGACTGCTGCGACTTCTCTGAGCATTATACCACGGCTATCTGTTCCTACCCAAAGACGGTTTTGGTTATCGCTTGTAATACTCTTAATCTTGGTCTCAGAAAAATGAGATGCCATAGCTATATGGTGTACTCCTAATTGATCTATATAAGCAAGTTTTGCTCCATTAGTTGCAACCCATACAGTATCACGCGATGCATGGACAGCTTCTACACGATTTCCTTTGAGTCCTGTCTCCCGATCATAATGGATAAAATTATTTTGAAAATATTTATAAAATCCACCTCCCATTGTAGTCACCCAAACCGTTTGATGGATATCCACATTAATTTTCTTGATAGTATTCACCTGCAACCCATTCTTGTGATCGATATGCTGTTTCTCATTATAAGTTTGCGTATCAATAATCGTAATCCCATCATTATCCGTGGCAATCCATAGTTCATTATTACCCACTAGTGCCATATCTGTCACACGTAATGGCTCTCTTATCAAAATAGGATTATGATGATTGCTATTACGATCAAAAACGAGTGTCCCATCATCATAGGTGGCTGCAAAAACAAAGGAATCTGCATACTCCAGTGCTGTAAAATTGTTAACGTTAATTTTTTGCGCTCCGTTATTTGTATGTTCCAAACTGTCCAGTCTCCAAAGTCCTTTTTGGGTGGCTAACCAATAATACTTTCCATCAAAAACAAGATCATTGATCTCACTTTGATCTATTTCTGCTTGCAGTCTATGTTTTTGAACGTTCCCCTTTGTATAGACAAACAGCCCTTTTGCCGTGGCAAAATATACTCCTGTATCCAACTCATAGATTTCATCAATCTCTGGACCATTGATATTGATAAATTCTTTGTCTTTTTTTATAGAAAGTCCCTTTCTAGTACCAACAAATAAGGTATCTCTTGTAAAACTAATAGCATTGACAAAATTAGACGCCAATTTTTGTTGTTGGTTCCAAACCTCGAACTGCAATCCGTCATACCGGCACAATCCTCCTCCTTGTGTAGCAACCCAAAGATATCCCGTATCATCTTGTGCTACATCATTGATCTGTGATTGCGGCAGACCATCTGCTATGGTATACCCTCTGAGCTGACTATGCTGTGCAACAACAGTTGTCTTTAGCAAAGAGAAAATAAAAAAAATGAGAAGATTTTTCCAATACATCGGTGCTTTAATCAGCGTTTATACCATTCAACCTACCTTAACCAAGAATACTTCGGTTTTGCTATACATACTGACATTTCTATATTCTTATATTTGGTCTTAGGGGAAAATTACATACTAAGCAAAAAAATCAGAACATCATCAATTTCTACTACTAGATTGTATAACAAATATAAGATTATACCTATTAGACTTTAAAGATGTCACCATAAAATTGCTACTAGATCATTTAAAAAAATAATTAGAGACGAAAAATTCGTTTCTTTTCTACTATTTTTTATAAACTCTTCTTAACTTTTGGATATCCACCGAAAATGAGATAAAATTTGATCAGATACCTCATCAAAATCCAGCCAGTACAAATCACATAAATATAATTATTTATCCATAGTCATCTATGCAATCCAAAAAAACCGACTCCTCAAAAGTCGGCTTTTTTTCTTTGATTCGATTAAAAAGCAGGTATTGATCACACAAAACTGGTAGTTATCACTAATCTAGCCTTTTTCTATAGCCTTTTCTAAAAACATATAAAGCATTAAAATACAGATATTTAAGTCACATTAAAAAAATCACATAAGCTGTTTTTTTTTACAACAGTACTATTTTCACCTTCATCGCAACCTCATTTTGAGCTCCAAAAATCATGTCGGAAAACTACCTCGATTTGTCGTATCTGTAATAGCAAAAACCTAGCTCATGATTGTACTTTTACCTCATATAACAAGAGACCAAAATCTATCTAAAAACACACAAATAACTGTTTATGAATAACTTAAAATATTACATTCTTGTTTTCTTTATTTCTATATGTTTTTCTAATTGTGGAGGATATGGATCCATCGATTATGGGTTTTCTGAGACTTCTGTGAACACACAGAAGGCATTGACAAATTTGTCAACAAAAATCTCAACGTCAGAAGATCCTATGCTCATCCAAACGTACAATAAATTAGAAAAAACTAGTAATGAACTATTCCTAATCTTAGAAGATTGTCACAAAAAATATAAGCTCACCAAAAACTACATAACCACCCTACAAGAAGCACAAAAAGCTCTGGAACGTTTACATCAAAATTTTGCCAGCACATCTGATAAGACACTTCTTTTAGAGGCCATATACTTGGATTATCATGCCAAACTACAGTCAATAGTTAGCAGTCCCCAAAATGATGCGAATAGTACCATCCGAGTTACCATTGACTCTAGCAAAGAAGATGGTTTTTTTGTTTTTGGAAAGCTATCTTATGAAGAAAAATTGCCTATTAAGCGATTTCGGTTTAATAAACCTACGCATGATGCTTTTCAGGATTTTGTTCCAGGTTATTATTTATTTTGGTTAGAAAAAGAAGATCGTATCGGAACCCCTGAACTGCACCTGATTATTAATAATGGAACAGAAGCAGAAAAAAAACTTGTTTTAGAAACACCTAAATAACATTAAAATGCTTGTTACTAGACTAAAAGAAGCTTGGAAAGAGATTGCATTACTAGGTATCTGGATTACGTCGATTACAGGAACTTTTATTATCCCTTTACCCTCTTGGCATTCTACAGATGAAAACACTGATTTTCTTATGAAATTTGGTCTATTTATAGCAACCGTCCTTGCTGGTTTTCTTATTTTATTTTCGCTCAAAAACAAGCTTATCAAAATATGGATGCGTTTATCTATTACATTTCTGGTCTTTTTTATTGGCAGTTATACAAGCTATCATTTCTATCGAGCAGCTAAGACACTACCTTATGTAGAAAAGGATATTGTCATTGGTAATGAAAGGATCACAAACAATCCGTTTGAAGCTTTTGAGGCATCGCACGGATTCTTGCCGAACAAAAAAAAGCAAATGATGATCCTATTGGGAGATCCAGAAAAGGTCTGGACTCAAAAAAGCATTATGCACAACAGAATATTGCTAATGCTACTGCTGTTTTTATGCTATTTGTTTTCTGCTGGATTCATGATATCGTTTTGTAATCTGATTATTTTATCTAAAGAAAAATATCCTGTTAAAATTAAAGACAATCAGCATACCGTTATCTAACTGTCGAATGAAACTTTAGCATTTTATACTGAATACAAACAATAAGGTCTTTCTTAGGTATAGAATATGCCAATTAAAATTGCTTTTTTTTGTTTATTCCCAGATACATTCTATGATTGAGAATGTCATGTGTAGTACACCATCAAAAAAATAATTACCGGTGGACAAATCACTTCACTTTCTACTGTTTTGGTTTGAACTCAGCTAGACTTTTTGTTATGGACTGACGATGAAATCAAATTTGACAAGACAGGACACCTTTTGAAATTCATCGCAGCGGTGCGAATAAGAAAAGTGACGAAAACAGTTCCAATTATTACAGCTAACAATTAGACTCTAAACAGGATAAGAACGCTTATAAAACTAAAAACAAAATAGGATGACACACCATCCTTTTTCACAAAAACAATTCGATGAAAAATACCGCTATCAACACACTACTACAAATAGTTACTTTATTACTAGTAGTCATCATAGGATATGTGACTTTCAAGTCCAATGCAAACTGGGATATTATATCAACAGAATTAACGAAAGCAAAAGATAACCTAACGATTGCTAAACGTACGATTACCCAGACTAAATCGGAATTGGACAGTGCTAGAAAAGAATTTGAACGAATGAAGGCTCAGAAAGAATTAATTATTCACAAAAGAGATTCTTTGATTTTATCATTTAAAAGAAAAAATGCCAAAAACTGGATAGATTTACAACGTATCAAAGATTCTATACAACGTACTAATGATCGATTAGCCGAAGATCGGTCTATATTAGAAGGGCTTTTGGGTTTGGGTACATAGCTTTTGCTATTGACAATATCTCCAAGAAAGCGACTCTTCACGTTTAGAGTTTCATTCACAAAAGAAATTTTACTAATTGATATTATACCAAATTATCTTTATAGCGTTGCATATCGCCTTGTTCTTTTTCTATCTAAATGCCTTGTTCATATATTCCATAGCCTTTGCTATGCAATAGCATCACGGTGTTTTTTTACATAAAAAATAACAGTGTCATTAACACGAATTTATATACCTAGATTGCTATTAGACTTTGAATTCTCTAATTAATGGAAAAATAAAAAAACCTAAAAACTCATGTATTCCGATGAAAACACTCGTATTCCTTCTCTTAGCCTTGCCGATTAGAACGGTCTATTGTCAAGAAATTGATTCGTTAGAAGTAATGGAAATTCCTGTCTCCTATGCTGATCGTATTGGGGAACCTCTTATGGTACAAAAAGATCGCAATTATGTATTTAGAACCCCAGACATTTATCTAGTTAATAAAAAATCTTTTTTAGCCATCAAGAATGTATATCAAAGTGCAATTAATCAAGATAAAATGACCAGTGATTTGATCGAAAAATACACCCAAACCCTGCGCAGAAATATCGACTTAGAACGGAAATTATCCATCAATTTTATGCAAAATGACAGCCTGGATCTACACATACATCAAAAAAACCAAACCACTATAGGCCTCACGCAAAAAGCACTTGATTATACCATATATAGTCTAGAACAAGCCACGAATAGCCTAGAACTTATCGAACAAAGAAATAGGCGGCATAGAAAAAAAACTATTCTGGAGAATATACTCATAGGTATAGCCGGAATTGGAACAGGGGCTCTTATAGGGACTTCGTTATAACCACTATAACACCATTTATCCTTTGAATTTACTGAGATAAAATTTTCTTTTTTCGCCTCAGCTTCAGCATAAAAATAAACCATAACTACTGCTATGCTTGATGTTTCTGCTGAAGCTGAAACAAAAAAATCTTAATTTTTCTTTCCGGTAAATTCAAACAACAAATGGTATAACACCATTTATCCTCTTTTGGGCATTTAAAAAAATAATTACATAAACACACGCTTCGCTTAGTCCTAATTACTATCAATTAAAATGTAATTGTAGGCCAAAATAATTGAACTATTTTTAGCTAGTTTGAACGATAAAATTTAAGCATAGCCGTGGGGACGGTTTAATTTTATGGTAAGGAAATAATAGAAAAGCCTTTAATTATGAGCCTGTACGTATTTTTTAAATGGTACAATCCATGAATCACTAGGTATACAGCGGGTAAAAAAAAGCTACATATATGAAAGCCACAAGTATTGCAAATCACGAGAAGACTTTTTTTCAAACAGGAAAAGACTCCGATGGAAAAGAATTTTTATTGACAGAAATGACAGTACCTATCAAAGGTACAGACCAAGTAATGCCGTATATACATTGTAGTCCCAAAAATGGGGATGCCTCTTTTTATTATCAAGAAAAAAGCAAAAAAACGCAGATTGTGTTACATTATACCGCGGGGTACCTCAAAGGTGACGTGGCGGCATTATCCAAACCGAACTACCATGTCTCTGTTCCCTTTATTATTCCTCGAAACGGCAAAATTCTCAATCTTTGGTCATCCGCCTATTGGTCGTATCATTTGGGCTCTGGAGCCATAGGTGGTAATACGTATGGAAGCACTCGAACCATTGCCATAGAACTGTCTAATATTGGTTTCTTAAAAAGAATCGGTGACAAGCTGGTAACCGTATATAACGATACCGATGTATATTGTGATCTGAGCCAGAAACAGTTTTATACAAAGTTAGACTCCCCGTATAGAGATGCCTTATATTATGCTACGTACACCCGACAACAATACCAAAGTCTGATACTATTACTTCGGTACCTGACTGCAACCTATGATATCCCTAAAACATTTTTGCCCGAAAATAAACGCTACGTAACAGGGATAGAAAATGAGCTTGTGCATTTTGAAGGAATCGTATCGCATGTGAATTATAGAACCTCTGGAAAATGGGATATCGGTCCAGCTTTTGAATGGGAAAAAGTACTTAAAGAACTAGTTTAAAAATGAGTTCTTATAATCACTTGCCATTTTTACTATTTCTTTGAGATAAAACGAATCAGTAGTGCTATGCATGCCTGAATGCTAAAGCTTGAATTAAACCAAAAACAAAAATAGTCTTAGTTATACCATTTATCCTTTGAATTTACTGGGATAAAATTTTCTTTTTTCGCCTCAGCTTCAGCATAAAAACAAACCATCACTACGGCTATGCTTGATGTTTCTGCTGAAGCTGAAACAAAAAAATCTTAATTTTCTTTCCGGTAAATTCAAACAACAAATGGTAGTAATCACAAACTATAGCATTCCCTGCATTCAAACTAATATCCATAGGTTTTCAACATTAAAATAGCACTAACACCCTGGTGATTGTACGAAAGAGATAATTTTCCATTCCCCTTGGACCTTACCAACAGTTAGTTCTTTGGTCATTTCAAAAGAAGTATATTTTGATGCTACATAGCCTGTTCGTCCATCTGCCAATCGAATTCTGATCCAAGTGATACCGTCTGCAATTTGATAGGCATCCTTGTCCATTGTCGTGATATCACAATCACAATCAAATTTTTCATAAGATGCTTTGCCAATGATTTTGGCGTCCAAAGCGGGAAATCTTCGGATATTTACATTCTGTCCCAAAATGATTAATTCCGTATCGCTATTAATTTCATTAAGATACGCTGGTCCGTTGAAAGTCGTTTCTGGAACGGGAACTGGCCCAGCAAGGTTCCTATTTTTGTTTTTGCTAAATCCAAAACGTAAGATCGAAGCCAATACGCTCCAAGAATCCTCGGCATCTTCTTGGAAATAATTATCAATAAAGGCTTCTTTGGATACATCCATCATCTCGTAATTATGCTCATTACCATATACATTATCTGCCAATAATTGTTTTAATCCATTAACATCTTTTGCTTTTACATAGTTTTCTAATTGCACTTTGAATTTCCAAAAATCCAAGTCTTCATGAGAAGCATCTTTTTCAAATTGTGCAAAGGTGCTCATGGTCATTACTACGGCTAGTACTAAGGTCAAAAAAGTTTTCATAATCTTCTGTTTTTAGGGTTATTTTTTATTTTTTCACGGCACACTATGAGGCTATACAAATCCATTGTGGGCTGTAATACACCCAACATGGGTGTGTTGTCGGCAACAAAAAGTTTGCCTTCGTGCAATGTTGCACACCATTGGTTTTCTTCTACAGGAGCTTCTCTTTCAACTACTGCCGTTGCGATGGGTGTTACCCAACTTTGCAATGAACAGATAGCAGTTATGAAGAGTTGGCTCAGTGTTTTCATTGGTTACGATTTTAACAAGTATCACGTCAATTGTTCTAATATTTCTTTTCTATATAAATCTCCACTGCTGCATCTTTTTTGAAGGCATAGGCCAACGATTTATCACAAAAAGAGCGTTCTGGATGGTGATTGGACAAGGACAATACTTTGGGTAATTGCATCCCCCATGAGCCAGATGTGATCGCATCTCCAGATAGCAGCTGCACTACATGACCATAGGGAACAGCTGTATCAACTGCTATAGCCAACCCTCCAGCGTTGGTATGCTTCATGGCACGATCTACAGCTTTTTGATCTGTTGCGCTGCCCACACGTTGCCAGCTAATCGATTTTTTGATAATGGGCAACATCTTGTCATAATCTACATAGCTCCCTTTTGCATCCTTGAATTCTGACAAACCATAGGCCTCACTGATGACACGAGTAATCCTACATCTAGTGGTATTTTTGGTTACTGGATCTGCCTTGTCTAGAATAAAGTGTTCCACAATTACGGCTACATCGGGCTGTATTCCTAGTACCTCTTCTACCGGTTTGACCTCTGCAATATCGGCTGTTATTGCTGCTGTTTGTGATGTTGCTAGTACATTTTTGAGATTTGATATTCTATCAAGAGTCACGCTATCATTGTTGCGTATTTTTGCAGCTTTGACCACCGCAATTTCATTAGCTGATTGTCTTATTTTTTGGGTGTCCTGACAAGCTATACTTAATAGTGCCATTATTAGGGTGATGCTATAGGTTTTCATATTTATGTTTTTTTAGAAAAATGATATAGTAGTATTTGTAATCTTATAATTTACTTCATCGCTAATCCGACCGTTCCGAAATCATCATCATTCCAGGCATAGCTTTGTTTGAGACCTACATATTTGATCTCTCCGAGTGTGGTATATTGTTTTTCTGTTTTGAGAATGTTATTCACAACCCCGTACTCTTGATTCGGAAATGTATAACTGAGTTCTGATAAGGATTCTTTGCAATAGGTGTTTTCTATTTGTGGAAGGGCAATAAAATCGGCATCTTCTGTTGCTAAGAAATAATATGTTTCGACAAAAGCACAACAGGCCAAATACTCAATATCTACTTTGATCACCTCATCCACCCCATTCAATCCAGGGTTTTGGAGTTTGGAAATAATCACCGTTTCAAAATTATCTGGATCGGAGATCGTAAAGCTTGCCAATGGTTCCTGACTATGCGTTTTTACTAACTGAATATTATATGGACTGTACTCCTGCCCTTTGTCTTTTATATCTTCTATAATGGCATAGTCCATTGCAGTCTCAAATTGTTGTGCATTAACCATGAATATACTGATGAGTGCGATTAAAAGAGTTCCTAGCTTTTTCATACTGCTTATTATTTAAAAATCTTTGAGATACGTTGTTTTATCATTTTGTTACTTCAAAAGTAGGCTAGGTTTACGATCAAAAAGGAGGTGTTTTAGAATTCGTAGCCAATCATCTAGAATTCGTAGTACTCTTTACTATTACTACGCTGGGGGATGGTTAAAATCTCCTAAAAAAGCAAAAGGATAATCAAGGGACTTATGCAACAGTCTTAATGTGTATAAATTCAGCATTAAACAAAAAAATATCAGGGGTATGCCCTGATATTTTTTTGTTTACACACTTTATGAGATAGTCCAATAAGCGCTATCTCACATGGAAAAATCACCCCCTTTTGCAATAAAATATGCACTCTTCAGTCCTTTCATATTACAGTATATTGGGTTTATAGCACCATATTTCACCCTCTAGATTTTATCCATTTATTGACATCAAATATACTTCTATGTGAACCGCTGAGTTAAAAAAAAAGGATGTTTGAAAAAACATCAAACATCCTTTTGTGTGGTAGGTGCTTTATTATAATTTGATAAACTGACTAGTGAACTTACCTTTGTTGGTCTGGACATGCATAAAATATGTATCTGGATACAAATGCTCTAGATCAAAGGTTCGAGTCGTTCCAGAATAATACCCTACTTCGTAACCATACAGATCATAGAACACAATTTCGCTTATCTTAATCGATTCGTCAAGTACTGTTAACTCAATGAAGCTTTCTGCTGGATTTGGTGATAGTGTAAAATAATCCTCGAATGTAGGCAATGTAATGACCTCTCTCTTGACTGTTACAATTTCGTCCTCGGTTATAATAGGCGGGTTGAAATCAAAATAAATAGCTGCGCTGTTGATAATCTCGTCTCCTACTACCAAGTTATCTTTGCTTTTTATTTTGAAAAGCACATAGCCATCATTATTGGCATCATCAAACGGCAGATTGATCTCATTGAACCAGAATTCGACCTTATTATCATTGGTAATCGTTGTGGTAAAGGAATGACTCCCTTTTAGCGGCACAAAAGTTTCGATATCCAACTTGGTTGTATCAATAACATCCTGTACTCGAATATTTACCGCCTCTGCCGTACCCTTGTTCTCAAAACGAATCAGGTAATGCAAATACTTCCCTACATTATCTGGATCTAGAATAGTCCCTTCTAGACAGGTTTTGTCATTGGGATCATACGAATTCACTACCGTTTGCTCCAAGGTCATTACGTTGTTATCTGGCTTATTATCTACACCTGCACTAATACTAGCAGTATAGCTCAGTATATCTCCATTGTTGAGTGCCGGAGTATCCGTTGGGGTGTTGAGCCTAAAGCTTACTGTAATTTCGCCAGTGGACATTGGTTGTAAAACACCTAGATCCCAAGCAATTTGCCCACCAGCATTGGTGTCAATTGCTACAGAAGAGGACACATAACTCAATACATCCTCTTGATAGTCCAAACTCAGTGTAGTAGACTGCGCAGTGGTTCCCACATTTTTATATGTTATAAGGTAGCTAGAGGTAAATCCTGGGCGTGCTCGATTCAAAGGAAATATACGTACCTCTAGATCGTTTACCGCATCTCTTGCTTCTACACAAAAATCGGTCGTTATCGTATCTAAATCTTCCGGAATCTCAATATCTCTCTGGCGATAATCTGTGGCAAATTTGTAATAGGCATTATTTCGTAATCTAGGAAACATACTACTATAATCGCCATCTGGTACAAACATGGCATACTCCCCTTTTTCATTAGGAAAAGCAACAAACGCTCTTCCTCCATTTGGCAATAGTGATATGCGCATCTCTCCAATAAAAGGAAGATCCTCATCATCACAGCCATCACCATCTGCATCATAGGTTACATTTCCTTCTATCCTGTTATGAGGTGTATCACAATCACTAGACAATAAACAACTAGACTGATTCGCTCCTTTCAGCAGTTCATAAATATCCGAAAGATATTCCTGATCTGCACAGATAAACTCTAGATTTGGACAGTACTTCAATCGAATCTTAGGCTCTTCAACGCCATTAACCAACTTATAACCTATAGGTTGACCTGTCATAAAAACTTCTTTCAGATTTGGATTATCAGAAAAGAATATTTCTTCAATTCTACTAGATCGTACATCTAGAGATGTTAAACGATTATTAGCAACATTCAGATAGCTTAATTCTCCATTTCTGGAAAGATCAAGTTCTGTAAGCGGACTTCCCTGTAAACCTATTCTTTTTAATCTAACATTCTGCGACACATCAACTCCTGTAAGACTACTATTATGTCCCAGATACAAGTCTTCTAAAATTACATTATTAGAAACATCGATTTGGGTTATTCTGCTAAATTGAATATATAAACGCTTTAAATTAATGTTTGTTGAGATATCAATTTGGGTAAGATTGCCACTTCCATGAGTTAAACTTTCTAGTAAAACGTTTTGGGATAGATCTGTACTACTTAATTTATTCTGCTGTAGCGATAAGGTTTTTAATTCCGTATTTTCCGATAGTGCTATAGTATTTAAAGAATTTGTGTGGAGATCCAAATTGACCAACGCTATATTATTCGATAGATCAATCTCGGTCAAATCATTCTGACCCATGGATATCGTTTTTAACTTTATATTATTCGATATATTAATAGCTTCAAAATTATTAAAATAAAGATCTAAATTTACGAGTTCTTCATTTTTGGATAGATCTATAATACTTAATTGATTTTTTCGAGCTGATAAGCTTAATAATTCCAAATTATTTGATACATCTATTTGTACCAATTGATTAAAAGAAACATCTAGATGCGTTAGTTTTAAATTATTTGATACATCTATTTCTGTTAATAGATTACTAGCACCCCACAATATTTTTAACTCCGTAAAAAATTCGATACCAGCTAAACTAGAAATGTTTTTATTTCTAAGATCAAGCTGAGTTACTTCTAGAGCCTCTTCTTTACTAATTCCTTCATCTCCATCAGTATCGATTATTGGGGTATGCTCCAATAATGCTTGTTTAAAATTAGGGTCAGGGAAATCGATAATTTCTTGCCCATAGGACGTGATACAAAAGCCTATCAAGAGGCTGAATACTAAAAAGTAATTTTTCATGTTAATGGTTTTATAATTGAATTGATATTTGAACATAGTACTAGCTATCCGTAATACTAAATCACAGACTTGTAGAACCCCAACTACATTGCTTCGAATAAAACTGATTCTATACATCAGTTTAGACTGGAGAATGTGCTGTAAAAAAAGTGGACTATTAAGATGCAACCCGTTTATGATCTTTGTAAAAAGTCCATTTTATAGCGGTTTAAAGAAGTGTAACTGGGTTCCAACAGTTATCAGTAAAAGTGTTTTTACTGTGCAATACCCTAGAATAAGTAAATGGTAAAACTCTTATCATTGTCGAAGATTTTTTAATTTGTGTTAAAACCTCAAATAGCTGAATACTAAATTGATTCGCATATCTGGATTAGTACAAACCTATACTAAGTCCCATAGAATTATGTCCAAAATCCTCCAAAATGCTGGAATCAGGACAACATTATTTCCATAAAAGACAAAAATCAATAAAACAACTATGAATCCATATTGATTCCGGGAGATATAGTTATTTTCTTAAACTCAGTAGGCGTCATTCCTGTATGTTTTTTGAATGCGTTATAAAAAGTAGATTTAGAATTAAACCCAGATTCCAAAGCTATAGAAGTGATCGTGAACTTGACGTAAGATGTATCTAAAAATAATTTTTTGGAATAATCTATTCTAAGACTATTCACAAATTGATTAAAATTTTGTCCCCTATATTCATTAATTAGGGTCTGCTGAAAAACTGTATACTTGTTGTTTTCCAGTTGATTATTGTTATATTTAATCAACCAAGTGC
>CANLMN010000055.1 GCA_947492105.1 uncultured Aquimarina sp.
GAATGATGCGCTCTACGATATCCTCAAACTTCTTTGTTCCCAGAAATTTGACACTACCGCTATTTTGTAGAAGACAAACAAGAAATGCGATTACATTTTTTCCTCATCTGACATGAGGTTTTTGTGTAGGCGCTATGTTTTCATTTGATTGTATATTTAGTCATAACTTAAAAAAACACAATCAAATGAAAAAATTAATCTTAGTCGCAGCCATCTTTACACTATTAATAGCTTGTGAAAAATCCGAAATAAACAATGACGAATCCAAGGAGGTAATTCTCCAAGATTCTGATCAATTTTTAATTGAAAAAGATGGTATTCAAGAAGAAGGTGAAAGATGAATTTAAGACTGTAGTAATCATAATTGGTGCTATACTATCATGTATTGCACCTTTTTTCCATATTGTTTTTCCAATAGTACCTGATACTGTAGCGGCAATTGAATATAAAATAGAACATTCTGAAACTTATAAGCCTCTCTTCGAAAAAGAATTAATCTTAGCAAAGGAAGAAGCAAAAGTAATGGGATTTAATAGTACTAGAAAATTTTGGTACGCCATAGGTAAGTCCATCACTATGTTTTATTTTTCATTTGTCATTATGCTGAGTCTACGGTCTATTGGAGACAAGTATATGAGAAAGGCGCTACAAGTGAGCTCTATCATATTGATGACTATTGCAGTATATTTTATTACTTGGGCTTTGTGGGCGGCAGGTGATTTTCCTAAAACATATTATTATATTATTATTGGAGTCATATCGATCTTATCTACGTGGATGTCATTCTCGCTTATCCAACATTTTAGCCGAGTCCAGTTAATGGTCAAGCGGTTATTGGACTATATCATCATACAAATAGATGACAAATACATACCCAAGGATAAGAAAGAGGCGTATCTAAAGGATTATATGGAACAAATCAAAAAACTGTAGTCGGTATGGATGAGGTGTCAAAACTACAAGAACTGAGCAGAATGGGAGTGTTATCAGACGAGGCCAGAGCTAGAGTACTCCAAAGATTGGGAGAACATATGCAGGAACAGGTCCAAGAAAAGAAAGTGAGTAATGACAAGAAAATGATCGCTGTGATACACCGTATTCTAGAGACACAACTATCGTCTGATAATGATCTGAGTGTGGTCTAGCTTTGCGTTTTTATCCGAATGATGCTCTCTACGATATCCTCAAACTTCTTTGTTCCCAGAAACTTTGAAATCCCTTCCTGTTCCATGGCTTCTTTTTGAGCAGCCAAAAAATCAAATTCTTCGCAGAGTGATTGATAGTTTTGGAGTACAAAAATGGCAAGTTCCGTTTTGTCTCCAAAGACTATTCTGTCCATAGATACTTGCTTTGTGGGATGCATCATCATTTCTCCTTCTCCCTTGTAGAGCCAGTTATAGTTCAGTCCAGGAACGACTTTACAGATCTCTGCAGCAAACTCTGGGCTGATATCATTCTTGCCCTTCAGGATATTATCCACTTTAGTACTAGCAGATAATCCCAGTAGTTTCGTAGAAAATTTATTCTTAGAAATCTTGAGATGCGCAATTACTTGTAGGAGTCTATCTGGGGTGTTCATTAATGGCAGGTGATGTTAAAATAGTTTCTTTTGTTTAGAAATATTTTGATTTATTTATAATTATTTGGTATTTTTGACAAATGTTTTGATGTTCAGTATTTAGAATCTCTGATACTACATACAACACTCAATCAAGAACTAAATGTACAGAAAAGAGCGGTAGTATCAAAAAAACGAATGGATACAGCAAAATACAAAGGTTCTATAGAACCAAGATTTCTAATAAAAATTAACCATGATTAACGAATAAGATGTTCTCGGAGTTCACCAAAAATATTACAGAATCTATTTTGAAAAAAGCGAGATATAACGCCAATCTGTCTGGCAACATCATACATGTTCGCTCAGAGAATGGTTCGCTACAATTTGAATGTACGGTTCTCAAAAAAAGTAGAATGATCGGGGTATCTCTCAAAATCAATGACGTCCCGACTTATGTGGGTTATGAGTTCAGGACATGTATAGAACAAGCATTAATCATATTAATCCAAAAACAGGATTTCTGAAAAACTGAAATAACAAAAGAGTGTTTTCAAAAAAAACGATCTCTTCCTAGGTTGTCGGCGGACGGTATGAGGAGAGCGTATAGGACGTACATGAATCTAATTCCATTATTGATGAATAAACATACATTAGAATTTGACAAAGAAGAAAGGATCATCTACACAATATTACATCAATTAGATGGTCTAGAGATCGCACTGGCGCATGATACGCTCCACAAGGTTCATTTGATACTAAGTCTCACCGAGACACCAATAAATAGTGCCAAACTCAGGGAGGTATGGTTTCCGGAGTTTCAGAATCAAACAAACACGCAAACCATGAAACTATTAATGCAAAATGGCAGGGAGTACCATAGTATGGGAGCCAATGATCAAATAGAACTATATCTATGGGTGGATTTGTGGTACGCCAAACTAGTTCCTCAGGTATGTATGTATTATAAATTACCTCGTGAGGTCACAAGCGAGGTACAGAGACTAACCAGAACCAACTTACGCAATGATTTTGGCGGAACTCTCTTTGAAAAACATCTCTTTGCTTTTTTAGCACAACATCATCCCTGCAAAAAAGATCGAAAAACAGGGGCGTACAAAATTCTAGAAGCATTCAAAATATAATTACAGGCTACAAATTAGGGTCGTTTTCTACTATTTTTGTAGTTCAAACTAACGAAAAATAGCTCAGTTATTTTGGCCTACAATTATATTACAACTGGTACTACAGTAATTTCGAACCGCAAATGGTGCTAATTTGATACACCTACGACCAAAATTGAGATAAAGAAGAAGGCTACTCCATAAAAAATGGAGCAGCCATTTATAATATATAAGTTCCCTGAGTAAAATTTCAATTTTTAAAAACCAACCTAAACAATGAATATTTATACGAGGGATTACTTATATGTAATCAATATGTCGCAAAATACCCTATGTTCATTACGGGAAAAAAGTAAAAAACACTTCTCAAGAATTTCCCTCCCATTCGGCATAAAATTGTTCCAGATACAACTCCATGAATTCATGTCTTTTAAGCGCTAACTTTTGACCTGTTGCAGTATTCATTTTATCTTTGAGCAATAACAATTTTTCGTAAAAATGATTAATCGTAGGTGCATTCGAGTTTTTGTACTCCTCTTTTGTCATCTGCAAATTGGGCAAAATACCTGGATCATACAGCGTATTATTTTTGAAACCTCCATAATTAAAAGTCCTTGCAATACCTATAGCTCCCAATGCATCTAAGCGATCTGCGTCTTGTACTACAGCTAATTCTGGAGAACTAAAGTCACTAGTTTTATGACCACCTTTAAAAGAAATATTTTCAATAATCTTTATAACATGATCGATGATATTGGATGCTACACCTTTGCTTTCTAGAAAGTCAGATGCTATCTTAGGACCAATGGTCTCATCACCTCCATGAAATTTGGAATCAGCAATATCGTGTAGTAGGGCACCTAATGCGACCACTAGCTGATCGACTTTTTCTGTCTTTGAAATAAGTCTTGTAGATTTATATACCCGCTCTATATGAAACCAATCATGACCACCTTCTGCATTCTTGAGCTGTTCTTTTACAAAAAGAATGGTCTCATCGATAAGTTTTTGATGCATCTGTTATTTTTGACTACGCTGATTTTCTAATCAATTATTTGACTCTTGCAGGCTCTACCCACTTAAAATGTGTTATTGCCTCTGGTACTTTGATACGTTCACTGATGCGTTGCATGCGCCCCGGAAAAGCCATCAAAAAATCTCTAGCCTGTTCTGCAGAATCTGTAAGTCCAGTTAATTTATCTATCTCCCATTTATCAATCAGACGTTGCATGATATCAATATAATCCTGGGCAGTATACACTCCAAGACGCTGGGCAGCATTTGAAAAATCTTCAAAAGCCGTTCCAATAGACTCTCCACTTTCTCTAAGGAAATGTGCTGGCATTACAATTTTATGCTTCATCATATCCTTAAAAGCAATCATCATTTCGCTAGGATCGTGTTCAAAAATATCCTTAACGAATTGGCTATACGCATTATAATGGCGCATCTCATCACCAGCAATAATTTTACACATCTTGGCCAATGACTTGTTTGAGTATTGTTTAGCCATTTTTGCTACACGATTGTGAGAAATATAAGTTGCAAATTCCTGAAAACTGGTATAAACAAAATTCTTGTAAGGATCTCTATCCGTTCCTATATCAAATCCATCGGTGATCAAATGCTGTGTAGTTCGCTCTACTTCGATCATATTGACACGCCCAGAAAGGTATAAATATTTATTAAGGGTATCCCCATGACGATTTTCTTCACCCGTCCAATATCGCACCCATCTAGACCAACCATTTCCTGGTTTATCACCATGTTGATTGACACCTTCTACATCCATTAACCAAGATTCATAGGTAGGTAAAGCTTCTTCTGTAATTGTATCTCCAACTAAGGCGACCCAGAAATCATACGGTAATTCTTTAGCTAATTCTCGTAATTCTTCTACTTCGTCAAAAAAAGTATCTTCTTGCGAATTTGGTAAAAAATCGGTCGGCTGCCATACTTTGTCAATAGGAATAAGAAACTGATCTACATAAGAATCTACTTTCTTTTCTAATAACTGCATTACTTCTAACCTAATATTGTCTAAAGCCATAATGTGCTTGTTTTTGAATATTCTCTAATTCTTAATTCCTGCGACGACTCGCTCTTCTATTGTTTTCAATAACACCTCTGTTTCCATGGCATTTACCGCAATAGGCTCTTGTACTTCTAGTGATAATTTGACTCCGACACCAAGCGGAAACATTCCGTTTTGTACCAATTTCCAAGAGTTGTTCACTGTTACAGGCACCACTACAGCATCGGGTATGTACTTAAATAATGTTTTGAGTCCATTTGGCGCAAAACTTTTTGGTATTCCAGTCTTGCTTCGTGTTCCTTCTGGAAAAATAACTGCTGTATCTATATCCTTTGCTATACGTTTCCCAAAATTTGCCAAAGCAGGCAGTGATTGCCTAGGATTCTTACGATCAATTAATACAGATCCTCCATGCCGCAAATTATAAGAAATACTCGGTATTCCTTTTCCCAATTCTATCTTGGAAATGAATTTGGGAGCGTGCTTGCGCATAAACCAAACCATCATACAAATATCATACATACTCTGATGATTAGATACTATAATCAACGGTTTATCTGTTGGAATGTTATATGAATTCTTATAAACAGCCCTACTCCCTAAGGTGTAAAGACATGTTAATAAACAAAAATTCAGCAGATCTACACTTTTCTGATGTGCTCTTTTTCCTAAAACATGCCGACAAAACACTTGTATACCATGAAAAAATAACAAGGAGATTCCGAAAAACAAATAAAAAAGCAACGAAAGCGGGTAGCTTATTATTTTTTTTAGCAAGTTCATGTAACTACAAACTCATTTTGATTTAAATAAAACGGTTTTAAAAACAACTACAAATTTAAAACTACTCTTTGTTTACTAAGGGAAATTACGTTTTTAAGTCCTTTGATAAAAATAAAAGACTACTTGCACAACAAACAGTCTTTTATTATTTCTACGCTATTCGTATGCTTTTAATAAAAACACTCGAAACAGATAATTTTCAACTTTCGTTTCGCATCAGCAAACAAACGCAGTTTATGAACAATGTTCATTATATGCATCCTTGAGGTTCTCTGCAATCATTTCGGCAGGACGTCCTTCAATATGATGTCTTTCTAGCATATGTACTAATTCTCCATTTTTGAATAAAGCCATACAAGGTGATGACGGAGGAAATGGTACCATATGTGCTCTTGCTTTGTCCGTGGCTTCACGATCCACTCCTGCAAACACTGTAACCAAACTATCTGGATGCTTTGTATTTTGTAAAGATATACGAGCTCCTGGACGTGCGTTAGCTGCAGCACATCCGCATACAGAATTCACTACTACTAATGTCGTTCCTTCTTTGGCTATCGCAGCATCTACTGCTGCTGCAGTATGTAATTCTTCAAAACCTATTTTGGTTAAATCCTCACGCATTGGTTTTACTAATTCTTCTGGATACATATCTTTGTTTTTTTCTTTATATTTTAAAGTACAAAGATACGGAATTTGAGATTATCATATCTGTTGATTGATACCGAAGATGAACATAATGCTACATTGATTGCACCCTTCCGAAAACTCATAAGACTCCTAATATACTGCCTACGGACAACCTCGTTTAGTATGCATTTTCATCTCCCTTTATTAGGCTCACTGCAGTGTCAATTATTATTTTGATATCTAGAAAAATAGACCAATTTTCGATATAAAAAATATCATATTTGATTCGATTGATAATATCCTCATCAGATTTTATCTCACCTCGATAACCTTTAATTTGAGCCATTCCTGTAACCCCTGGCTTTACTACATGTCGAAACATAAAGTTATATTTGTCTATTTTTTTGGCATATGACTGTGTGTATTGTACCATGTGCGGTCTTGGTCCCACTACGGACATATCTCCTTTGAGTACATTATAAAATTGGGGTAACTCATCAATACTCGTTCTTCGTATAAATCTCCCTATCTTTGTAACTCTTTCATCATTTTTTTTGACATGCAATTCTGTGATATCTTCTTTTACTCTTAATGACCTGAATTTATAGCAAACAAATTCGTGATAGTTTATTCCATTCCTGACATGCTTATAAAAGATGGAACCTTTGGATTCTAATCTAATAATTACAAAAAGTATCGGAGTAAGCCATGACAGAATTAAAATTATGATAAACAAGGAAAAAATTACATCAAAAGTTCTTTTAAGCAAACGGTTAAAAACATTATTTAATGCTACTTCGGGAATAGATAAAACTGGAAGATATTCGTAATAATCTGTTTTGAGATGCTTGGATAAAAATCGTTTCGTATTTGGAATAAATTTTAGTACACTAAAATTTTTATCTGCATAGGATATCAAAGAATTCACTTCTTCATCGGTCACCTCATCTATAGAGCAATAAATCTCATCTACATTATTACTATTGATAAAAGCCATACCGTCTTCAATGCTTTTGGACAAGTTTTGTCCAAAAACCTCCATGATATGATATCCTAAATCTTTTCTCTTCTTAAAAAATTTTTTAAGTTCTTGTGCTCCTTCACTATCTCCAAAAACGACTATTTGTCTATTATTGCCTCCTAAATAGCTTCTATACTTTTTCAGAACATAGTATATCAGTATCTTGATAACTCCAATTGCGGCAATTGCTAAAAAAACAAGTTTTGCGGTTTGTTCTATCGAGATAGTCCTACTTTTTACCAAACCAAAATAGGCATAAAGAATTACCGCAAAAAGAATACTTTGTCGAACTAACAGCCCTACAATTTTTATCGGTTTAGTAAAACGATATACTTCGTAAAAACTAAGACCAAATGCTGCTATCAACCAACCTGTCAGTACAAAAAAATAAAGCAATAACGTCTCTTGACGGAAAAGAAATATATGAATAAAAAAAGATAATATACACAAATCTAACACCACCAATATAGGTCGTATTAAAAACGAGTATCCCCCTCTTTTTGGATGCATAATTATCTAATCAGAATAACTAGAAAAATCTTTATGTTCGCTTTTGTATAATTCGTCTTCTGTAAGGCTTTTGAAATATTCTAATGTTATTTTCATGCCTTCTGAGCGATCTACTTGAGGCTCCCAATCCAACAACTCCTTTGCTTTGCTAATATCTGGTTGTCGTTGTAAAGGATCATTTACGGGCAATGGCTTATAAATCACTTTTTGCGTAGTTCCAGTGAGTTTTATGATCTCTTCAGCAAAATCTGCGATTGTGATTTCGTGCGGATTTCCAATATTCACGGGATATACATAGTCGCTCAACAATAGCCGATAAATCCCTTCTACCTGATCATCAACATAGCAGAAAGATCGTGTTTGAGAACCATCTCCAAAGATCGTCAAATCCTCACCTCGTAGTGCTTGACCTATAAACGCAGGGATTACCCTACCATCATTCAATCTCATACGTGGACCATAGGTATTAAATATACGAACAATACGTGTTTCTAATCCATGAAATGTATGATATGCCATGGTAATGGACTCTTGAAAACGTTTAGCCTCATCATAAACACCTCGCGGACCTATAGTGTTCACGTTACCGTAATACTCTTCTGTTTGCGGATGCACTAATGGGTCTCCATAAATTTCACTTGTCGAAGCGATTAGAATCCTAGCATTCTTGACTCTTGCCAATCCCAAAAGGTTATGCGTTCCCAAAGATCCTACTTTTAAGGTTTGAATCGGAATTTTGAGATAATCGATTGGACTTGCTGGAGAGGCAAAATGCAGAATGTAGTCAAGACTCCCAGATACATGTACAAAATTAGTTACGTCATGATGATGAAATTCAAAGTTTTTGTTGGGAAAAAGATGTTCTAGGTTTTTTAAATCTCCGGTAATTAAATTATCCATACCAATGACATAGTACCCTTCTTTGATAAACCGGTCACATAAATGTGATCCTAAAAATCCTGCTGCACCGGTAATTAAAATTCGTTTCATAACTACTTAATATTATCTATCTATTTTGAGATGTTTTTTTTCCAAAGTAAACTTATACAAAGCATACTTTGGAAAAAAATCTGCGTTGTTATTTTTTTACAAATTTAACTTTTTACCGTAGCCCTACCTATAGAATAATAGGTAAATCCTTCTCTCTGCATCTCCTCCAAATCATAAAGATTACGCCCATCAAAAATGGCATTTCCCTTCATTGCCTTTTTAATTTGCTCAAAGTTGGGTGTTCTAAAAATACTCCACTCTGTACATATAACCAAAGCATCCACATCTGTTAATGCTCCATAAGCCGTATCACTAAAGGTAATTGTGTCTGTTAGTTTACGTTTTACATTCTCCATGGCTTCTGGATCAAAAGCAATAATTTCTGCGCCTTTGGCTAGTAATTTTTCTATTATATAAAGTGATGGTGCCTCTCTGATATCATCTGTTTCTGGCTTAAAAGCTAATCCCCAAAGTGCAATTTTTTTTCCTTCAAGATTTCCAGAAAAATAGCTCTCTATCTTTGGCACTAATGCGGTCTTTTGGTCTTCATTAACTTTTATAACAGATTCTAAGATATCAAAATCATAATCTACATTTTTACCGGATTTGTGTAGTGCTTTCACATCCTTGGGAAAGCAGGATCCTCCATATCCTATTCCGGGAAACAAAAATCGTTTTCCTATTCGGGAATCTGTCCCCATTCCTTTGCGCACCATATCTACGTCAGCTCCTACTTTTTCACAAAAGTTGGCAATCTCATTCATAAACGTAATTTTGGTTGCCAAAAAGGAGTTCGCCGCGTATTTGGTGAGCTCTGCGGACTTTTCATCCATTACGATAATAGGATTACCACTACGAACAAATGGTTTGTAGAGGCGTTGCATCATTTCTGTTGCGCGCTCTGATGATGACCCTACAACGATACGTTCTGGTTTTAGGAAATCATCTACAGCAAAACCTTCTCTCAAAAATTCTGGATTAGAAACTACATCAAAGGCCACTTTTGCATTTTTTGCAATGGTTTGCTGTACTTTTTCTGCTGTTCCTACAGGCACTGTACTTTTATCTACAATTACCTTATAATCTTTTATGATTTTGCCAATTTCTTCCGAAACACCCAATACATATGACAAATCTGCCGAGCCATCTTCGTCCTCTGGGGTTGGTAATGCAAGAAAAACGATGTCTCCATATTCAATACCTTCTTCTAAAGAGGTAGTAAACTGTAATCTTCCAGCTTTGATATTTCGTTCAAAAAGCACGTCCAAATGAGGTTCATAGATAGGTATCTCTCCATTTTTCATTTGCTGCACCTTGGTACTATTATTATCTACACAAAGTACTTGATTTCCTGTTTCTGCAAGACATGTTCCTGTTACTAGTCCTACATAGCCTGTTCCTATTACTGAGATTTTCATTGATTGGTTCTCAAAATTTTTAAAAGTTTATAATACGCTAATTTATTGCGAATTATTTCCATATTGCGTGGTTCAATTTGGGGTATTGAACAGTTTTTCAGAATCTAAAAATAAACAATCCCTATATATTATCTTAAATTTTTGGAATATTTCTTAAATACTTCTCCTATTAATATGCTTTATCTTCTCCCATTATCGCATTCACTGCGGTAAGTATTACGATTTTTACATCTAACAAAATAGACCAGTTTTCTACATAAAATATATCATATTTTACACGATTTATAATATCTTTATCTGTTTCTACTTCTCCTCGAAAACCACTAACTTGAGCAAGTCCCGTGATACCAGGCTTGACCCAATGCCTAACCATAAACTTATCTATTTTATTTGCGTACATATTGGTATGACTTACCATGTGTGGTCTAGGCCCTACCACAGACATGTCTCCTTTTAAGACATTAATAAACTGCGGAAGCTCATCGATACTTGTTTTTCTGATAAATTTGCCGATTTTTGTTACACGACTATCGCCTCTAGTTGCTTGATGCAAATTAGCTTGCACATTGGTTCTCATAGAACGAAACTTATAGCAATAAAACTCTCTGTTATCAATACCATTCCTTTTCTGTTTAAAAAAGGTGGTACCTTTAGACTCTAATCGAATTAATAATGCGATGATAGGTGTGAGCCAAGAAAGTAAAAAAATAATTACCGACACTGACATTATAATATCAAATAAACGCTTTGTAAATTGATTGATACTCTCTTCTAAAGGTATTTTGCGTAAAGACAGCATGGGCAAATAACCATAGTACTCAAAATCCATTCTTTTTGTAAAAATTTCTTTATTATCAGGAAGAAACTTTAATTTTTTTAAGTTATTATCTGCGTATGCAACTATGGCCTTTATTTGCTTATTCGTTAATTCTCCAATAGAGCAGTAAATTTCATCAATTTCATTCTTAGAGATATAACTGAAACACTCTTCTAAATTTGATTTTTTGTCGATTTTGAAAAAATTCTTTAACTGGAGACCGAATTCTGGGTTTTTTTCAAAGAAATCTTTGAGTTGACGTGTTTTTACATTATCGCCTATTATTATGGTATTTCGTAAATTACCCCCAAGTATTTTGCGATATCTTTTTAGTAAATAGAAAACCGCAAATTTTGCCATTGTAATCAACACGAAAACTAGCAAAAGATACTTAAAAATCCAATCAGGTGTACGTTGAAGTTTGTTGAAAAAGCCAAAAAAAGCAAACGTTATTAGAGAAAAAAGCACTGCTTGCAAAATAAGCAGAGATACAATTTTGACCACTCTAGTATTACGATATACTTCGTAGAAATCGGTTTTTAATGACAGTATAATCCAAGAAACATTTGTAAACGCAACAAAGGTAAAATATTCCCTTGGATCCATGAATAGCACAAGACCTATCACATTAATAATCAACAAATCAACTATATAAGATAAGGGCCTGATTAATCTAGAGTATCTACCTGTTTTATAGATCATTAAACAATTATTTAACGTATTTATTATTTTATGCTTTAGGAAACTATACTCGACTAAAAAAATATTTTATCAAAAGGTAAGATTTAAAAAAAGTGTTTTTGGAACATTTTCAGAATTTTTAAAAGAATATCAATTTGATTTTACATTAAACTCAGTATTTATATCTATTTTTAGTATTATACTATGCGTCATGAATTTAAAATAAGATCAACTTTATATCAATGTTACAGTCCTATTTTTAATTTATTTTCACGATTATTTCTTTATCGATCTTGATTCTTTCCAGTTTGAATACAATAATTCTACAGTGTCTTTGATTTCTTTTTCAAACCTTTCGACACTGAAGGTTTCTGCATTTTTTCTAATCAGTTCTTTATCAAATCTCTTTTCGTGTTTTTCAAAAAAGTCAACTCCTTCAAGTAAAGAAACTACATTTTGTTCTTCAAAAAACACTCCAGTTTTTCCCACGACACTGTTTTCGGATAAGTAAGCGCCATTAATTGTTTGTAATGCTCCGCCTTTTGCAAAAGCTATAACAGGCACCCCGCAAGCTTGCGCTTCTACTGGAGCAATCCCAAAATCTTCTTCGGCTGCAAATATAAACGCTCTTGCTTTTCTTATCAACGCTGTCATCTTTTTTTTTCCAACAAAGCCCATTAAATGAACATTTGGAGTATCAAACTTTTTAATTTTCTCAAAGTCTGGCCCCTCTCCGATGACTATTAGTTTTTTATCGGTCTTAGAAAATGCCTCAACAATAAGGTCTATTTTTTTATATGGAACCATTCTAGAGCAAGTAATATAGTAATCACTTGTTTCCTCTGATATAGTAAATGATTTGGTGTCTACAGGTGGATGTATGACCAAAGCTTCTTTATTATAGACCTTTTTGATTCTATCTGCTACATATTTGGAATTGGCAATATAATAATCCGGTCTATTAGCGGTACTAGCATCCCAAATCCTTAGTTTATGCAAAAAATATTTTGCCAAAAGCCCTTTAAAACCTTTGTTAAGCCCACTTTCCTTTAAATATTGAAAATACAAGTCCCATGCATAACGAACAGGGGAGTGAACATAGGAAATATGCAATTGATCTGGCCTCGTTAACACCCCTTTGGCTACTGAAAAAGATGATGAGAGTATTAGTTCATAATCCGTCAAATCAAACTGTTCTATTGCAAGTGGAAATAATGGTAGATAAGAACGATATTTTTTCTTACCAAATGGCAATTTCTGAATAAAGGAAGTTTTAGCTTTTTCCCCCTTCAAAATAATAGCTCTATGCTCATCAGTCAAGCTATCTATCAATGAAAAATGCTCGAAATCATCCCAAATATTTGTAAAACTTTCAATACACCTTTCTGCTCCCCCATAAACGGTATACCAATCGTGTATTAAAGCTTTTTTCATTTTATGACTATTAATTTAGATCGCAAAAATACAGCTAAACATCGAAAAAACCATAATACTTCTTAGCATTCATATTTTATATCGAATCCTTTTCATTTATCTTGAATTTGCTCCTGTTTTGAAAAGCACTTTATACAAGCTCTTCAGGTTTTACTCTATCAGAATACGCCATATTCTTTTGTGTCTAAATTTATAGAATTTTCTCGACGCTTAAAAATATCCAATAATTATTTCAAATAAAAAATCAACTAATATCCTGATTTAAATATGCTCATATGCTATATTTGCCACAAATTAATCACATTTATAACATGGATAAAAAAATACCGTACATTGATCATATTGATTTCTTAAGAGCAATTGCTGTTATTGTTGTTATCTTATTTCATTTGGATGTTTCTTTCTTTTCTGGAGGCTTTCTTGGAGTTGATGTTTTTTTTGTAATTAGCGGATTTTTGATCACTAGAAATTTGAAAACTGAATTCGAAAACACGAATAAAATTGATTTCAAAAAATTCTATATACGGAGAATACGAAGATTAATCCCATCCTTATTATTAATGTTGGTTTTTACCTTTATCCTTGGATTTTTATTTTTTCCTCCATCACTGTTTTCTAAACTTGTCAAATCGATGTTCTTTTCATCATTTGCAATTTCAAATTTCTACTTCTTAAGTGAGACAAGTTATTTTGATACCGCTTCTAGTTTAAAACCATTGCTTCATACATGGTCCTTAGCAATTGAGGAACAATTTTACTTAATATACCCTTTAACGCTTTTAATAATTATAAAAATTCTTCGAAAAAGAACATCAATTCTAATAACGCTATTTATGTTATTGGCTTTGAGCTTTGCTTTAAACTTTTTTACTTCCAAAGGCTTTATCTCAGAAACATTTATAAGCTACTTTATAAGCGAAAATAATTTTGCGGAAAATGTTTCTTCTATTCAATTTTTTCTTATTCCTTTTAGAATTTTTGAATTTTTAATTGGTGCCATTTTAGTGTTTTTGCCTACTAAGAATAAAATTAGCAATGAAAATGTTAGAACAGCTTTAAATGTACTAGGCCTCCTATTGATTATTGGATCCTCAATTCTATTTAATTCTGAGACTAAATTTGTCAGTACATTAAATATTATACCTTGCCTTGGAGCTGCATTATTTATATTGAATGCACCAAAAGATATTATAAACTCCGTGTATCGCATTTCAATCTTTAAAACGCTCGGGAAAATAAGTTATACACTATACCTATTCCATTGGCCTATAATTGTTTTCTATAAGTTCATACAAGGTAGCGACACTAATTTTTTTGAAAAAACATTATTAGCTATTATTACCTATTTTATTTCATATCTTATTTACAAATTTTATGAAAACCCGCTAAGAAATAACAACTTAGAATCTCGAATATTATCTAATAGCGGGATGATTGGTGCCATCTTATTTCTATTAATTATCATCTCTAATATTAAAACTAACGTCCAAATGAACGATGGTTGGCTTTGGAGGGTTGATAAAAAAAACATAGAAAATTTAGCAGTATTCGATAATCCAGTAGTGTTTTGGCAACAAAATTGGGGAGCTCAAGGTTATAAACCCGACTCATACATTGGCCATAGAAAAAAAGGGACATCACCAGATATGATTTGGTTTGGCGACAGTCATGCTGGGCATTATAGTTTTGGATTAGATTCTATAATGGTCAAAAAACATAAGAAAAACATTTATATGGGTTTTGGTCTTTCTTCACTTCATCTACCTGATATCGTACATAAACTTAAAGATAATTCAAAAACTAAAAAATATTTTGATGAAATGTTGGAGTTCATTAACACAAACCCTGAGGTACCTCTAGTTATTAGCCATTTCTGGAATGCACAAATGGCTAATGTAAAAATCGACAATGATAATTTAACACTTGATTCAGTAGGTTATAAAAAAGTATGTCAAAAAATCGTAAAATTAAGCAAATTAATTAGCGATAGAGACCTTATCGTGATAGGTGAAAACCCGTATAAAGCGGACCATGATCTAAGCTATATTGATAATTTACTTATTCCCAAATATTTCTCGAAAGTAAATGCTCAGTCAACTTTTGAACCCGTCAAGTTTACCTTCGAAATGAATGATTATTTTGAAACGTTTTTTGACGATTATAAAAACATCCATTTTATTAATCCTAGTAACGTATTTTGCACAGGTAATGATTGCTTAGAACAAGAATCTGGGAAAATTTACTTTTCTGATAAGGATCATCTGACAAAAACAGGCGCTCTTAAGGTAATTCAATCGATAGAAAAAGAGTTATTAAAATTTACTGTTGATGCTGAATATCTAAAACCCAATCAAGTTTTGAAGCACACCTCTTCAAAATTAGATTTTAATGGCTGGTATAACCCTGAAAAGTTACATCGGTGGAGCAAAGGTGATTCTTCTGAAATTACTTTTAAAATAAGAAACAAGAAAGAATTCAAAGGAGAAGTTATGCTTAATATAGGCATCATAGACCAACAGGAAATAAAAGTTTTTATAAATGACTCCATCATTGGCTCAAAAAACCTGAGCAAAAACTGGAATAGTACACTAAGTCTATCTTTTGACCCATCTCTTTTGAATGAAACAGATAATATTTTAAAACTTGAATATTCTAATGCCAAATCTCCTAGTATAAAAGAGAAAAGGATTCTAGCATTAGCATTGAAAACATTGAAAATAAGGTAAATCATTAAAAATAAACATTACCCTCCCTAACTTTGGTAGTTTCAAATTGTTTCTGTTTTTTATTAAAAAATATAACACAAAATTAGCTCAGGAAACATTTAACATAGTAAAGTGGTTTAAACTTTTTTAAAAAAATAAAAGGGTTGTGAATATTTGTGTTGCAAAACATAAATATTCACAACCCTATACGCACTCATTACTAGATAAATATACGATAGAAATGGAAATTGTTCCTTACATTTCTAGTGGCAAAAGAGAATTCTCGCCCATTGTGCCATTGGTTAAGATCATAAGTGCTATTCTCTATAACCTAAAAACAGGTGTTCAATGGAGGTACTTACCTATAAAGCAACTTTTTTCATTCGTTTGTTTGAGTTGGCAATCGGTTTATCTCCATTAAAAGTAGGGTTATTGATATAAATGTTACTAGGTTGCTCAACATCATTTTAATTTTGATACAAATTCCATGATCGAGGTCGTGTGAGTTTCACGTATTTCGCAAGTTTTGTGCTTTATTTAACATCGTTTTTGGTAACGCTTTTAATACAAGTGTTACTTATTAATGAAGCAGAGTGTAAGCATCCGAGCAACTACATGCTAAGGTTTTTTTGATATCCAGGCAGGAGTTCTTCTAGTTTTTGTATGCTGTGG
>CANLMN010000056.1 GCA_947492105.1 uncultured Aquimarina sp.
CATCATATTAGTGCTCAACTTAGTCAATTTGGCTGAGGTGGCGCACTATTGGTTAAAATTTATCAAATTCGTAATGGGTGAAATCAAAAATCTAAGGGAAAAGAAAAATTACCAAAGCCAACTCAAATATCAATTTCTAACCAGAAATGCTGCCTGAGTTTTTCAGCAGACCCTAAGTATATACTGTCGCATATCGCCTTGTTCATATATTCCATAGCTAAGGCTATGCAATAGCATCACGGTGTTTTCACATAAAAAAATAACAGTTTCATTAATACGAATTTATATATCTAATACCATTTATCCTTTGAATTTACTGGGATAAAATTTTCTTTTTCGCCTCAGCTTCAGCATAAAAATAAACCGTAACCGAGGCTATGCTTGATTTTACTGTTGCAGCTGAAACAAAAATCTTAATCTTTTTTTCCGGTAAATTCAAACAACAAATGGTATAAATTGGTATTATAGGTACAATAGCAGAAAGAAAAGCGAATCAGTAGCGCTGCTGTTCATTGTTTTCTAAATAGTATTGTATGATAATCCTATTTTATCGCGGATGGTATCCAGAAGTTTTATAAGTTCTAGACTTTTATCAAAAGTCATGATTGTACTTTCTTTATAACCCAAATGCATCATTTTTTGAACATGCATGGCTTCATAGTTATAACCATTACCTATAACAGGAACTTCAATTAATTTTTGAATTCCATCTTTAGTAATTGTAATATTTGAAGGTTGATGAAAGTTTCCATGTACCAGAAGACTTCCTTTCTCAAAGGTAATTGCTATTTCTGTAGGAGTTTGCTTGGTGATATCACTATACAAATGTGCTTTGGTTCCATTTTTATAACCAAAGGTAACACTACAACGCTCATCTACATCTGTACTACCAATTACAGCTTGTGCATCTATGTACTCTGGGTTTCCTAATAAACTAAGTGCTACAAAAACAGGGTAGATCCCAATATCAAGTAAACTACCTCCTCCAAGGTCTTTATTAAAAAGTCTTGCCTGAGGGTCGGAATTTCCTACAAATCCAAAATCTGCTTTGAGTCCTGTTATTGCGCCCATTTCTCTAGATTTTACGATATCGAGTACATACTCATAGTGTGGTAAGAAATACGTCCATAATGCTTCCATCAAAAATACATCTTGTTTTTTTGCTTCAGTAATCATTTCAATTACCTGTTGCGTATTCATTGCAAAAGGTTTTTCGCAAAGAACAGCTTTTTGGTTTTGTAGACATTGTATTGTATTAGCATGATGCAATACATGTGGAGTAGCAATATAAATAACATCTACGTTCTTGTCTTTTGCCAATGCTTCATAGGATCCATGACAAGTAATTGATTTATGAATGTCTCCAAAACGTTGAGCCTTATCGAGTGTTCTACTGGCAACAGCTTGTAATGTAGCATCAGGAATAGTCGATAATCCTTCTGCAAAGAGATGTGCAATTGTACCGCATCCCATAATTCCCCAACGTGTTGGTTTTTGCTTTTGCATTTAATTTTTGTTTTTGTAAAAATACGAATTATGTTGGTGCTAGTTTTTGATAAAAGCAAAAATCACTGCAATGCGAACATTACAGTGATTTTATGAATTTTAGAACTACAATACAGATATCGTTGTTCTATAGATACTTATTTAACTATTTGAGCTTGTACGGTTTCTCCAAAATTATTTTTTACGATAAGAATATATGCTCCTTGTTGAATATAACTCATGTCAATACTCGTAGTACCATTAGCGTCAGTAGTAAAATCAAAAGGTGGTATGACCGTATTTCCTAATAAATTAACCATATAGGCTTCTAGTGAACCTCCTTTGGGGTTACTCACCACAAAATTCGCTATGGTTTGTACTGGATTCGGTACAACACTTTTGATAGAGAGTGCATTGGTAATTGGTGATGTATCCGTTACGGTAAAGGTAACCGTTAGTGGTGCACCAGACGTTTTTGGAGCAGATGTATAAGGTGTAGCCACAAGAGTGTTTTCTCCAAGAGGGAATTGTATCCCTCTAAAATCTGTTCCTAAATCTCCTGCTAATGAATAAGGGATATTTTTTTCTGTTCTAAAATTAGCATCATCATTGAGAGCAAAAACAACATAATCGATTGCTCTTATTCCTGCTACGGCCACTACATTTAGGTTTTTGGTTCCTAATAGAGTTGTGTTGATAGTATCGCCATCATGTAGGTTACCTATTATTTCTTCTGTATCAGCGTTTATCAAAACAAAATTACTTATCGATGGTAGGGTGTTATCCACAATGTCAAAATTTACTGTAAGTGGTAAACCTGTAATTCCAGAGGCATTCGCTTCTGTGAATGGAGTAGCTGTAATGGTATTAGAACCAATTTGTAAGATCAAGGGTTGGTAGTCTCCATCATAGTCACCCCCAAGTGCATAGGGAGCATTGTTTTCTGTACGATATTTTAGAGTTTTGTTGAAATCGAAAACGACACTTCCGGGTTGCATTGTATTGGTGTTTGCAATGATATTAAAACCATCGGTCTTCAAGTTTGTAAGATCAATAGTGCTACCTTCTGCTATAGTTGTGATTACCTCATTAGTAGTGGCATTGACTAGGTCTAGATGAATGATTTCAGGTACATCAAAGACTGTTAATTCAAAAGAAGTAGCACTGTTACTGCTATCTGGTGAATTACTAGAAACGGTAAGTTTATCTATATAAGTATTCGGTTCCAAGGTTCCAGCATCTAGAGTTACGGTGAGATTTTTTGAACCTCCTGCGGGTATAACACCAGATAGAGTACTAACGTTTTTGATAAAACTGCCACCTGCAATACGTGGTTTGATAAAACGTATGGCTAGATTGTCTTTTAAATAATTGGTGTTAAAAGCAACTTGTGCACCGTCAGTACCATCACTATTTTCTATACCCACTGTAGCCTCATCTAAGAATTTGGCACTAGAAACGTCTTCATAGAAAAATTCGATATTACCGTTTGCATATAACACTATTTGAAAAGAGACTTTTTCTGAAGGGTCTCTCAAAAATCTACGGACATTACTGTATTGTACTATAAATCGATCATCAAAGTTTTGATAATAAACAGCACCATCTTCTTCCTGAGGTTCTATATCATCCCATAAAGCAGCAATTAGATTGTTACTTTGTCCTACATCTGGTATTTGACCATTTATAAAAGAGAATGAAGGAGGTTCATCAAAAGATAAGAATCCATTTGCGCTAACGTATATATTTTGATAAGTAGTACCATAGAATTCAAAAGGAAAATCAATAGGAACTATCTGGCTACCATCTGCACCAACAAGCTCTGTGATATTAGAACCAGTAGCGGCTATATCATGGTAGGTGTAGACTGGTCCACCGACTTCATCACTGTCAATCCAAGTATATCCATAAGTGATATCCTTTCCAATATTGTACAGTATTTCAGATCCGACACGAGAATCAATAGCATTTTTGTCTTTTGGGAAATCGCCAAAATCTATGTAAGATGTATTATTTAATAAAACATCAGGATTCTCTAGTATTTGAGTAGCTGCAAATTCTGGGAATGAATATACTAATGGAGCACTACCTATGTTGGTCAATACTATTTGACTAGTTGTTGTAGATTTGATAGGTACTTCTGTGATAACAGTGTCAGGCGACAAAACGGCTACAGGGGGGGCAACACCAACGCCATTAACAATGATTTGGACTGTTTTTTCATTATCAGCATCACTTTCTAGTGTAATAATACCATTGTTATTACCTAATATTTGAGGTGTAAATGTTATCGGGATAGTCATTGTTCCTCCAGCATCGATCGTTTTGGCTACTTCTTCAATGACAAAAGATTCATTGTTTGATACGATACTCGATATGTTAATTGCAGCTAATCCAGAATTTATAAGCGTGATACCAGCTTCTTTTTTTGCCCCAATAAAAACGGAATCAAAAAGGAGTAATTCTTCAGGAAGCTCTAAGAAAGATTGTTGCCCCCCGACAGTAAAGGTTGTTGCTATTGTAGCTTGTGGATTTACAGGGTCATTACTATTTAGTGTAATAGGTGCTTTATAAGTTCCATTAATCAATGTAGTTCCGTTAAATGTAGCGACTACCTCTACAGATGCTCCAGGAGCGATAGTAGCTGTTTTGGGTGTTAGTGTTATATAGGAGTCGTTGACTGCTTCTGGTATATTGTTTACGTCATTTGTGATTTCGGGAGTAAATTCTATTGGCCCCAAAACACTTTCGAACTCTAGGGGGTTCTCACCAGTATTAGAAATTGTAAATGTAGTTGTTGAGATAGCGGGATTATCGTGCATAATATCGACAGCGCTATTTATAGAATCAGTATCAACCACCAAGGTAGGGGGTGCTATAACAGTAAGATCTACAGGAATTACAATACTTGGATTTGTATTATCATCGCTATTGACATGGATAGAAGCAGTGTACGATCCAGGTGCTAGGTTTCTTGCATCAAATTTCACTATAGCTTCTGTAGAAGATAAGAAAGGAACAACTCCAGTAGTTGGAGTTACTGATAGTATTTTGGCATCTTTGTCTCCATTAGTAATTTCAAAATTATCCATGTCAAATGTGCTACCTTCTACCTCCATATTGGAGAGGAGGATTACTTGTTCAATAGCAACAGCAGATCCTTGACCTTGAAAAACCAGAGATTCATCAAAATAAATGGCAAATGATGCATCATCCTTATCTACAGTTATTTTCAAATCAAAATATCCAGACGGTGTCATTGCAGGTACGTTTACAAAGCCGTTTTGTGTCAACGTTTCTATAGTGCCATCAGGTTTGAAACGTAGGCGTGTAGCTAGGGTTTGAGGGTTGGCTGTGGCAGGAATAACTTCCCAGGTAACACCAGATCCTTGGATATTTACTTTTGCATTGAATACCGTAAAAGGTTCATCACCGGTAGTTTCAAAAATAGGAGAGAAGGCCAGTATAAAACTACCTCTAGTATCTCCTAATCCGTCAGAAATACTTCTAAAATGTTGCTTGCCCTCAAATGCATTTTCATCAGAGATAATCCAATTTTCATCAAATCGGCTAGTCCAACCCAGCTGATCATGGATATTTCCGAGTTCAAATTCTTCAAAACTGGTAGCATATAGGCTAGTAGAAAGGTTTTTCAAGGGACTATTTTCCATACCAAAAAATGGTTCGTTTACAGTCTTTTTATCCGAAATGGAGGAGGTTGTAATATCTTGAAAACCATTTTCTCTTATGTTTTTTATAGAAGTAGCAACCTGTTCAGAAAAAGGTACAGATTCATTACTATCGAGTGTTATAGTATAATTTAGATTTTCATCACCTATATTATCAATAGTCAATTTTTTGGTTAGGACACTGAGTTGCTCTACCGTTTCAGAAAAGGATTCAGGATTTATACGTATTATTGGAATTTCCGTTCCGTCTATTACACGAAGGGAAACTGGGATACTTTGCGTCTCTTCATCACCTTCGATGGAGAGTGTGATTTCTTCTTCGTATAATCCTTTTGTGATACCAGAAGTTTCAAATTGGATACGTAATACTTTAGTTTCTGCTGATGATAATTTAAAAGTAGGCTCTTCTAAAAAACTAATTATACTCGAATTTGGAGCAGAAAGTGTTACCACAACATCTTTGTCTGAGATACTAGAAATACTGATTTCTTTGACCAAAATAGAATCCACTCTGGTAGTTTCAGAAAATGACTTAGGACTCGAGATAATTTGAGGCGCATTTTCATCATTCAATACCCATCCCATATCTTTGAAATGACCTCTAGTAATGGCCCCGATATCAAAAATAGATTCTGCACGCCCCACTTGAGGTGACATTAGAGAATTGGGGTCACCAGCGGGATATGCATCTTCATCCCAATGTGCAAGACTCGAACCACCAGCAAAATTACTAGGTGCATATATTTCTGGTAGTTCTCCTCCTAATGCCGCCTTGGCAAAGGTTCCATCAACAAATAGATTACCTCCTGTAAAGCTATCCCCCAAAGTGGTTGAAGGATCTTCTATATCTAGTAATCTATTGCCATTACCATCTACCATAAATAAGGAATATACAGAAGGTTCTCCACCTCTTCTTAGAGTTCCAGAGCCTGTTACTGTACTAAAACCTCTTTTTGTAGTGAATCCTAATCCATGACCAGCTTCATGTAAAGCAATCGTTACAAAGTCAAATTGACCCGCTGGTGTATTACCATCAGTACCAAGATAAAAAGGAATACTGTTACCTAAGTTTACCACTAAGTCATAGGGCTCACTAGGATCTAGTATTTCTCCTGCAATGGAATTCGCTAGGGCAGCTGGATATTCGACATCTGGTTTTGGTGCGCCGGGAAAATTTGAGAAATTATGTGTAGGCCCTGCAGAAGCCAATACACCTTGACCTAGTGTTGCAAAATCAACAAATACTCGAATGGGTACAGAAGATACAATTTCTGTAGCCCAAATATCCAGAGCAAATTGAAAGGCTGCTTGTATCTCCGTATTGTTTATAGCGCCGGGGCCAAATGTGATTTCAAAATTAGAAGTAGGTGTTTTCTCGATGTTTTTACTTAAAAAAAGAGGAGAGAAATCAGGTATACCATGTTGTGTGTGCATATCCTCAAACTTAGCTGGACATATAACTAACGCACCCTTGTGTTTTTGTGTTTTTTGTCCTTGTAAGGTTGCGAATAACCCACATGTGCATAAGACAAATAGTAAAATGCGAATTTTGTACCTCGGATAAGTGCAAAATCTTTTACTTGTTAGTAAGTGTTTTTTCATTGTAAATGTAGTTTTAGATAATTATATATTGGTTTTTAAAATACATATTTGGAAATCTGAGCCCCATGAAAATAACTGATCGATAAAGTGTTAATAGGAGGGAGTATTATGAATTATAAAACAGATGTATGTAAATGTACAGATGTAGATTATTACTTAAAGTAATAAGATTATAAAATACTGTTAAAGAAATTTTTACGGTTTTGACATAAGAGAAATACATTAAAACTATTTGTGTAAAATGTTATGGTTTTACTGTACTTTGAATTTTTTGATGTATCATTTTGTAGGAAAAGAATAAAAATATTTATAATACGTTTTTATTCGAAAACAATTGAAATAAGGCAGATTTTAGTCATAAATGCTTAGCCTAAAAAGTAGGATTTTGGGTTTGGAATTCCTTGTTTTTTGGAGATAAAAAAGTTAAACAATTCGGCTAGAATAGAATTGTTTTTGCGCTATAGGAAGGTGTTTTTTGGTGTAAATGCTAAATTGAGAATCATAAAAACTTCTTAATTTTTTTCATTAGACACAATATCAAGGAATTTACGGGGATTAAGACTTGATTCATTCTCAGTTTTAGATCAAAATTAATGGTCATATATTATGCTAAAATTATGCGTGTTGAAACCTAAAATGACTCCTACACGTACCTTAAAAAAGGTCACTGTAATTAGAATGTTGCAGTGACCTTTGTAATAATTTTGTGAAATTTAAACTAATTTGGATTTTGATTTGCTTTACAGCTTCTTAATTTTTTACCACCAATGCTTGTACAGTCTCACCAAAAGAGTTTTTGATAATAAGAAGGTATGTTCCTTGTTGCAAGGCCCCCATATTGATACTTCCATGTCCATGCGTATTAATAACAAAATCTGAAGGAGGAAGGATGATATTACCTAATAAATCCATAATATAAGCTTCTACTTCGTCATCTTTTGAATTTTCTAAAACAAAATTTGTTATCGAGTTCGTTGGATTTGGAACGATATCTTTTACTGTTAAAGAAGAGGTATTGATAACTTTAAAATTCACTGTAAACGGCGTACCAAATAGACGAGGAATGTTTACAGAAGCTGGATGAGCTGTCAATGTATTTGCACCTTCAGGAAATTGTATTGCTTTAAAATCATTCCCGATATCACCTGCCAAAGTGTATGGGGCAACACGTTCTGTTCTGAAGTTTTTGACTCCGTTGAGGTCAAAAGCTACAATACCTACTGGCGAAATACCCGTTACGGCAATAACATTTAGATTTTTAGTCCCCAGTTCTGCGGTATTGATAATCGCACCATCTGTAAGCGGTCCTATGACCGTATCAGTATCTGCATTGATCAAATTGAAGCTAGTAATGTACGGGGTAACACTATCAATAACTTCAAAATTGATGGTTAACCCAGCGCCTTGCTGTCCAGAACCATTAATACCTGTATAGCTATTTGCTGTAACAGTATTTGTTCCATACGGTAAAGTCAAAGATTTGTAGTCGCCAGCAATATCCCCTGCAACTGCATATGGTGCTACATTCTCGATATTATAATTGGAGATACCATTGAAATCAAATATTACACTGCCAGCAGATAATTCATCTGGTACAGCAACAATATTAAAACTATTGTTTTTAAAATTAGCCAGATCAATAACAGTTCCTTCTGTAAGCTTTTTTATTACCTCATTGGTATCTGCATTGATCAAATCAAAATGAGTAATTTCTAAAATAGGAAACACTTTTAGGACAATGGTAACAGTGCTAGTACTTTTATCTGGCGAATTACTATCAACGGTCAATGTGTTTCGGTAGACCCCCTGTTGTAATTCTGTAGCATCGACACGCAAGGTGATTTTTTTGGTACTACCAGCTGCAATAACTCCTGAAGACGGACTAATAGCATCAATAAAGACAGGAGAATCTACGACAGCAATAGGTGGATTATTGAAGGCATACCTCAATGGAGATTTCCCTTCATTACGTAATTCAATCATTGCCGTTCCTAATTCATTTTTATCTAGATGTATAGGTGTTGTACTTTCCAATACTGCAATAGGGGGGGCAACTCCTACACCATAGGCAATAATAGTTATAAATGGCATGTTAGGAATATTACTTTGAAGGCTAATTAATCCATTAATATTTCCAGTAGTGCTTGGAACAAAATTTACAAAAAGATTGTAAGTGGCTCCTGGAGGTATATTTACATTAGTTGTTGGTATTTCAAAATCTTCAGTAGTAGAGGAGAAATCGGTAAGAGTTAGAGTGGCCTTGCCAGTATTAGTAATCGTAATGATTTTTTGATCTTTATTTCCTACAAAAATGCTCTCAAATTGCACCAAGTTATCCGACAGCTCTATTTGGGGTACCTGACCTGATACGGTAAGAGTAGTAGGGATATTAAGATTTGGTTGCAGAGGATCATTATTTTTGATAATTAAAGGTGTTTTATACACTCCATTATCAAGTTGTGTTGCGTCAAAGGTAACAGCAACTTGTGCAGAAGCTCCCGGAGCAAGCTCACCATTTTGCCCATCTAATGTGATATATGGGGTAACAGCTCCTCCCAAAGCCCTAACAAACAAAGGGAAATTATCCAAAGAATTATAGGAAGTTCCTCCATTGGTGCTAATAAAGTGTGTATTAGGACGTTTCACCGCATCTCGATCAAACCCTTGCGGAAACTGAATTCCTTCTGGATATTTGTGTACAACCCAAAATGATTCCCCTGCAACAAAAGTAAGAGTCTTATCCAAAAATTCAACGGCTATTTTTCCAAAAGCACTACTTTGCTGAAGTGCTTTTGTAGCTAGAAGTGTCCCTTCGGCTGGTGTATCACCACCTTTATAGATTTCTAAAATAATAATAGGGTTTTCTAGAAAATCTGTTTTGAATCCATTACGAATTGCAGACAAAGCAAAATTGGATGTCGTTTCAAAACGAATAGCTGTAGTAATAGAAGTTGCACTACGGTTACCAACATGACTACTCTGCATATTGTTATTACTCGTATAAGAGATGGAATCCGTGAATCTGCGAGTTAGCAATTTTTCGGCAGAATCATTTTGAGAGGTTGTTTGATCAAATGGAGTAGGGGCTTCTGTAATTTTATAGGTATTAGAATTACCTATACCGTATTTGGACAAATCGAGTGTCTCTAATAGTGTTCGATTGGCATTTTGTAACTCTGAAGAGGTTTCAAAACTGGGGAGTCCTATGGTAGTATCGAAGTTAAGATTAGCAGTACTTGGATTTGTAATAGTGAGTATTGCGGTTGCTAGGGCAGACGTATTAGTAGCGGTGTTGATTTGTGCAAAAAGAGCTTCTGGAGCAACTGAGATTACAGGTGGTTCTACTACTGTGAAATTTACAGGTAGTACTACTGTAGTGGTATTTGGATCGTTGTGAGTAATGTTTATAAAAGCAGTATAGCTACCTATTTCTAGATTTCTAGCATCAAATTTTATATCCAATTTTTTGGAAGATTTGAAAGGAATAGTTCCTAGGGTAGGTGCTACGGTGATAATAGGAGCGTGGTCATCTCCATCAATTAGTTCAAAGTTGTCGATGTCTAATGTAGATCCAGTAACCTCCATAGCGGAGAGTACGATTACTTCTTCAAAAACAGGAGCAAAGCTTGTACCTACATAGACCAATTCATTATCAATGAATAAGTAATATTGAGAAGTGTCTTTGTCGATACTCAATTTTATTTCAAAATATCCTGAAGGTATGGTGATAGGAAGGATATCATAGTTATTTCCTGATATATTTGCTCCTATCGTACCGTTTGGAAAAAACCTAATTCGTGTATTTCTAGATCTAAGCGATGGTGCCTGAGGTTGTATATCCCATGTAACACCTGATCCTTGGATGTTTATTCGAGCTTTGAATACATTAAAAGTTTTATTTCCTGATGATTTTACTGTTGGTGAGCCTAATCTTGTGTCTAGAGTTCTGTTAGCTCCTAATCCATCAGAAATAGCTCTCAGGTGTTTGTTCCCTTCAAAAGGATTTTCTTCAGAAACAGTCCAAGTATTCGCATATCTGGATGTCCAGTTCATTTGTCCATTTAGTTGACCTGATTCAAAATCTTCAAATCCGGTGGTGTATAATGGAGTAGCATTGTTAGTAGTACGAACAGTAGTACTTGTAATACTAGCGCTATAGCTTAGGTCGTCATCTCCCAAGTTGTCGATAATGAGCTCTTTGTTGGCGAAATTCAGTTGAGAAATTGTCTCGTCAAACTGATGAACATTTACAGCTATACTAGGAGTTTCTGTACCGTCTAAGATACGAATGTCGACAGGGATAATAACAGGGATAGGATTACCATCTATGTGTACAAGAATTTTTTCTTGATAAAAACCTTTTAGGCCTACCGGAACAATTTCAAAATTAAAAGTAAATAATTCTGTCACATCAAGGTCAAAAGATGTTTTTGATAAAAAAGAAATCAAATTAGAAGCGCTACTCACGTGGACTGATACTTTTTCGTTGGTAATATTAGTCAGAGTAAATGCTTTTTTTAGTGTATTATTAACACTAATTTCTTCAGAGAATTTTGAAGGTTTAGAAACGAGTAGTGGTGCACCTGTATTATTCAATGTCCACCCCATATCTTTGAAATACCCTCTGGTAATTGCTCCTATATCAAAGTTGGATTCTGCTCTTGAAAATTGTGGAGACATGAGAGAATTTGGATCACCAGCAGGGTATGCTGCTTCATCCCAATGGGCAATACTGGATCCACTTCTCCAAGATGTAGGGGCATATATTTGAGGTCGTTTACCTCCCAATGCAGCTACTGCAAATGGTGCATCTACAAAAATATCGTTACTTACCATGGCGGTACCTAGTGCTATAGAAGGGTCTTCATAATCCAACAGATTGTTGCCTTCTCCATCTACGATAAATTTGCTATATACCGAAGGTCTAGAATTTGAGTCTTTCAAACTGCCAATCCCTGTTGTGCCATTATAACTTCTTCTGGTCGTGAAACCTAATCCATGACCAATCTCATGTAGTGCAACAGAAACAAAATCAAATTTTCCTTCAGGGGTATTTCCATCGGTGCCAAAATAAAAATCAATTCCATTTCCAAGTCTTACGGTAAGTTCATAAGATTCTTCAGGAAATAAGATTTTTCCTGCAATAGAATTTGCCAGTGCTGCCGGATAGAGTATGTTAGGCTCTGGGGCTCCATCAAAATCACTAATCGTATAAACGGGTCCAGCAGAAGCTAAAGTACCTGTCCCTAAGTTTGCAAAATCCGCATAAACTCTAATAGGAGCTGAGGACACAATTTCCTTGGACCAAATGTCCAAAGCGTATTGAAAAGCCGCTTTTGCAGACGGATTGGCTTCTGCACCTTCTCCAAATGTAATAATAAATTGCGCTGTAGGAACTTTAGTTTTTTTCGTTTTTAATGCCAAATCAGATTGATCAGGAATACCGTGTTTTGTGTGTACATCAACAAAATGGGCAGGGCATGTGACCATAGTTCCTTTACCTTTTTGTTGTGCTATAATTCTTTGCCAATGGTTAACAGCGTAGGACAATAATATAAAACAGAATAATTGTTTTAGCCTAATAGGGGTTCTGTTAAGCTGATGTAAATCTTTTTTCATCAAAAAATGTTGTTTAGTTATTGTAAAAGTGATTTTAGATATTCGATTTCATGTTTTTAAGTAAGGTCTACTTAGTGGTTGGTTAGAGTTGAGTCTTTTATCAAAAACAAAAATACATACAGAAATCAATTCTCTTTTTTTTTAAATTGTAAAGTACTGTTAAACATTGATATGGAGTCTTAACCGAAGTTTTGCTTTAAAATCCTAATTTTAACAATCCAATACTTACAATAAAAGAATCCTGAAGAAGAGTGGACGAGGGTGATTTTTATAACAAAATTCAGGAATGAGATAGAATAATAACCTCAAAATAGTGCAAACTCACTATTAGAAAAAAACGTTGAAAATTAAAAGAAAAGAATATTTAGGGATTTTTTTTGACTATTATATTTCTAAAAATATATTTGATATCTGGTCGTATTTTATTGATTATCTTTTTAATAGTTTAGTTTTGTATGTTTCTGTTTAAATAGAAAATGTAGGGTGTTGAATTGTGATAATTTTTTAATACGTTCATGATTATGCTCTTGCTACAGTAGAATTTTCCTATTTTAAAGTGATATGAAATGAGGTGTTTTGTTCAGAGATATTATCTTAGGGGTGTAGTGGAATGACAGTAAAATTAGTGCTGTGAGAGATAATTTGCAATCAAGAAAAACAAAGTAATTGTGATAATTTTATCATAAAGTTTAAAAACATATTACTAAAGGGTGTTAAATTGCCTAGGTATAATAATGTATCGTATTTAATTAGAAAATAATAACCTACACATCATTTTAGCTCTTATGAAACTATTTAAAAAAATAACCGTTTTAAGCTTTGTCCTTATAGCTTTATCAACCACTAGTTATGCAAAAAACACTTTGGAAAGTACCAGATCCGAGGAAGGCTATATATTTTATGGACAGAAAGTTAAAATAAAAATTGTGGACATTAATTCTTCGCATAAGATCATTGAAGAAAGTATTTCTGGAGTTCCCTTCGGATTACAGTTTAATATTGCAACAGGATATCTAGAAGGTACTGTGGATATTGAAGAAGGTAAGATTTACCCTTATGAAAACACTTTTACTTATGATATTGAAAATGAAGATGGTACCATAAGTAATCTGTTTCTTAATATTTTTACTGTTATACCTTCTGCAGATCGTTTTCAATTAATAAAAGACTTGAAAGGAAAGCAAACTACTGTTTCGTTAAAAGATCAGGATACCATTAATTATGTTACCGATGGTCGGGATATAGCAATCAGAGCTAGTGGTTTTTTTGAATTTGGAAATAATTTTTTCGCTTCAGATAATTATTTGGTTGAGGACTTAACCATGGATTTGTATATTAATAATAGCTTCTTCAAAAGAGAATACGTAGTACCTTATGCGCTAAACGGAGATATCGATGGAGTATATAACACCTTGGGGTTAAAAGAAGGAACCTATACTATTGGAACGAAGCTTTATTCTCAATCATTAAATAAGTATGTTTCCGAAATGGAAAAAATTACTATTGTTATCGTTGATCCAATTGATGAAGTTCCTGTCATTAATGGTGTTAAAGGGAGTTTTCCCCGTTTTGTAGGAACTGCTGTTGATGTTGAAATTGACGCTCAAGATCCTAATCGTTTACCATTAACATATACAGGGATAAATCTTCCTCCAACTCTTAGTTTGGATTCAAAAACAGGACGAATCACAGGGGTTTTGGACCTTAATAGCTATGAGTCCAATGTGGCTTTTGATCCTTTTTTCATAGAGGTTTCCAATGGTACCTATTCAGAATCTATCAAAATAAGGATACCAGAATTACAGACTCCTATAATTAATTCTATCACCTTGATTAATGCCGCTACGGATAAGTCAATAGCAGGGTATGAATATCTCCCTGTTGACTCCACTGGTACTGTAGAGGTTGCTTTGGAACTTACAAATGAACTGAACTCGATTAATGTTGTGGCTAATACAAATATTGGTATGCTTATGGGAGGAGTTGTTGATTTTGCTATTGATGATACTTTTTTTAGAAGAGAACGAATTGCTCCCTATGCTATTGCAGGGAATCTTTCGGAAGATTATTTAAGTTGGGAGTATAATCAAGATGATATTGCAGATTTGGGATTCCAAAGAATTAATGGGACAGCTACAATCAAAAAGAGCAAATCCTTAGTTAATGTTGGATTACCTGTTAATTTTTCTTTTCTTTTTACACATAATTTTAATGATGTCAAAGCAGATGATATTATTAACAGTTTGACAATCACACCGAATCCTGCAACAAATTTTGTAGAACTTAATAATATAACATCAGATTGCGAATTAGGCTTTTTATATCAAATTAGTTCAGCCACTACGGGAACTATAGTCAAAGAAGATTTTGTAAATTATATGTCTAATCGAATTGATATAAGTGATTTTCCAAAGGGAATGTATTCGATTAAAGTGGCAACAGAATCTGATAGCCCAGATACATCTTTTTATACAAAATTTATCAAGCAATAAGCTTGTGTTTATAGTGTTGTAGAACCAATATTGAGATTTTTAGAAAAAATAATACGCTTTGGGAGATAGTCCCAACAAAAATTATAAAAAAGACACAATATTTGCTCGCAAATATTGTGTCTTTTTAGTTTTCTGTTAAGTACATTTCTTAGCCAATACTTTTTGATTTTGTGGTAAGCATCCGAGCAACTACATGCTAAGGTTTTTTTGATATCCAGGCAGGAGTTCTTCTAGTTTTTGTATGCTGTGG
>CANLMN010000057.1 GCA_947492105.1 uncultured Aquimarina sp.
TATTAACTTTGTTAAATAATATCTATGTGAATAACTATGCTAAACTAAGGGCTAGCGCGAGCGTCTCGCTCGTGCCGTCAAAGATTGACAGAGCACAAAAAGTAAAAGAATATAGTTCAAAAAAAGACTGTTCATAAAGACAGTCTTTTTTGTATTTTGTGAGTTTTGCAACAGTATATTGGATTGATGTATTTGTAAGAGTGTTGTATATGGAAATTCCCCCAGATCGCGCTAGTATGCAACCACAAGAGTGATTACTAGTGCTAGTTTGCAACTAGTACCATCACGGCTTGGTGGGTAAAAGTAAAAAATATAGCAAAAGCAGTCCCATTTGAAAAAAAATAGTGTCCCTAATACGAATTTATATACCTAAATTGATGTTACAAAAAACATAAACAATAGCTCAATGCTTAAATGCAAACGGTTGCCTACAGGTCAAAACCTAAATCTTTTCTGTAATACATCCCTTCAAAATCTATTTTTTCTAAGTTTTGATAAGAGTTTATTAAAGCTTTTCTAAAATCTATATCAAATGAGGTAACGGCTAATACACGACCGCCATTGGTTACTATAGCTCCGTCCTTTGCAGTAGTTCCTGCATGGAAAACTGTAGCACTTTGTACCGTATCGATACCGGTAATTACTTTGCCTTTTTCATAAGCCTCTGGATAGCCCCCTGATACCGCAACTACAGTTACGGCACTACGCGCATCCAAATCCAATGTTACCTGATCTAAGGTTTCCTTTCCTACATGCTCAAAGACCTCTACCAAATCATTTTTTACTCTTGGTAATACGGCTTCGGTTTCTGGATCACCCATACGGACATTGTATTCAATTACTTTGGGCTCCTCTCCTACTTTGATCAATCCGATAAAAATAAAGCCTTTGTATTCAATATTTTCTTTTTGTAGGCCAAGTACTGTAGGCTTTACAACCTGCTCTTCTATTTTTTTCATAAAATCAGCATCTGCAAAGGGTACGGGCGAAATAGCTCCCATACCTCCAGTATTGAGTCCAGTATCACCCTCTCCAATACGCTTATAATCCTTGGCTGTTGGAAGTGTCAAATAGTTCTTACCATCTGTCAACACAAAAACACTTAATTCTATTCCATCCAAGAATTCTTCAATCACTACAGTTTCACTAGCGGTTCCGAATTTTTTGTTTGTAAGCATATCTTCTAGCTCTGCTTTGGCCTCTACAAGGTCTTGTAAGATCAAAACTCCTTTTCCAGCAGCTAGACCATCCGCTTTGAGTACATAAGGCGCTTGCAACGTTTCTAAGAACTGTTTTCCTGCTTCTACTGATGCTGCCGTAAAACTTTTGTATGCCGCCGTTGGGATGTTATGTGCTGCCATAAACTCTTTGGCACGTTCTTTACTTCCTTCCAATAGCGCACCTCGTTTAGAGGGACCAATCACGATGACGCTTTTTAATGCTTCATCTTCTTTAAAAAAATCATAAATACCATTGACCAATGGATCCTCGGGTCCTACAACAACCATTCTAATACTTTCTTTCAGTACGAGCTTTTTGATCTCAGCAAAATCGTTGACACCAATAGCTACATTTGTGGCTATACCTGCGGTACCAGCATTACCAGGTGCGACAAATAATTTATCACACTGTTGGCTTTTAATGATTTGATGTGCAAAAGTATGCTCTCTTCCTCCTGATCCTAGTACTAAAATGTTCATGCTATGTTATTTTTTATGCAATACTGACAAAAATACTTTTTTGTATAAGGTTGCACTAATTTTTGAAGTATTTATTTTTTCGCAAAAACCTTATCAAAACGAAAAAAACCTGTAGTGCTAACTCCACAGGTTTTTTCGTTTTTTAAATTTTTTGGCTATGCTATTTTAACACAGATTCTTATATGCATTTTCTAGCTGCTATTAGTATGTACAACCACAATTACTCTGACGACATCCAAAGTCAAATCCTAAGGTAATCAAATGAGATCCTGAACTTGCAGGTATAATCTCATTGACATTGATTTGATATCCATAGGCAAAATACAGATTTCCTTTATTTACACCTAACATAGGTGATACAGACAAAGGTTTAAAGTCTTGATCAACAATACCACGTACCATAGCTCCGCCCCAAAAATAATTAGTCTTATTTACTTTTCGAACCTTCAGTGTCAAATCCGCCGTAGAACGACCATCACTTGGAAAATTCTGATACAAAATCGAAGGTTCTATCTCTAATTCGGAGAATACGGAGTTAAAAGTATACCCAGAATACACGAACCAATTTTGTATAATTGAAGGTTCTTCTAAGTTGAATTCTACAATCTCTTTTTGTAATAAATTTACTGCATTGACACTCAAAAAGAATTTACCAAATCGGTATAATGCGCTAATGTCAAAATTGGAGTTATTAACACTCAAATCTCCTCGGATAGTAGGATCTACTATATCTCTATTAAATTCTGAGGTATCGATTCCAAACTGTGAAAACTTATAACTCGCCCCCAAAGAGAGGTACTGATTATTATAATCATTTAATGTCAAATGATGTGCAAACGATAGTTGTACCCCCCTTTGGGTTGTAAAACCATTTCTATCATTATAGATGATAGCTCCTACTCCAGAGCGATCTGATATTCTACCATCAATAGATACCGATTGCGTACTGGGTCCATCCTCTACTCCAATCCATTGCTCAAAACCACCTACACGCAACTGCCAACAGTCACCTATACCTGCATAAGCACTTGAAATAAGATATGGATTGTCTGCAATATACTGGTTTTGTATAGGCAGGTTAAATTCCTGTGCAATACTTGTACCTATACTTAACAAACCGAGCAGTAAACCTATGTACTTCTTCATGTTCTTTATGTTTATTCAGGTTGTTTGGGGTCAACCTATATTTTTAATATTTAATTACCTATCTGTATAAGGTAAAGTGTCCTGTAAATTGTCGGTTTCTTCCATCATGATTCAGCTCTATAAGATACCAATAATCACCTGAAGGTAATAATTTTTCTTCGTACTTACCATCCCAACCTTTTACTGGCCCTTTGAACTGTTCAAGCAAACGCCCGTAACGATCAAATACTTTTACTTTAATATCTGGGAAGAACTCTGTGTTCTCTGGATACCATGTATCATAAATTCCATCACCATTTGGTGTAAAGTAATTAGGAATAAATAAATCCACAAATACTAAATCTATAGTCGTCGTAGCAGGACATAACGCAGTGTTCTCTGTGGTCAGACTGTCCTCTACTCTGATAGCATAAGATCTTGTTACATCTACCATAAAAGTATTACTCTCCAATAGAATTCCATCTACATAAATCTTATAAGGTTCTTGACCTGTTGTCGTATCAAATGGCACACCTCCATCTACAATAACGCGCCATACATTGAGATCTCCAGTAGGGACAACAGCTGTAATCTCCAATAAGTCTGGGACAGTGATATCTGGTGTCAACGTAAAGGTGCAAGTAGCTCCTTGTACTGCTACGGTATGATCTCCTGGACCTACATTACTAAAGATATTATTTTGTGCCTCAAAGGCAGCTCTCGGAATAGCACGTTCATCTGGTGTCCCTGGATCCAAGACATATATGATATTTGTTAATAATGCTGGTGGTACATTGTTAGGTATTAGCGCTTGGATTCCATAACCCGTAATTAGACCATTAGCATCGTTCTCACAAATAAGGTTTGCTTGTACTGATAATCCTTGTGCTGTAGGTATTCCAAATGGTGCTGGCTCACAACCTCTAGAATCTCTCACTACATAATTATAAAACGTATCACCCGCCAAATTAGAACTAATAAATATATGCGGATCTGTTGGGTTCGCTGGCAGAGGAACAGCTACAAAAGGATTTCCATTTTCACTAATTGTATAAGGTGGTGTCCCTCCTGTAATAGTTACCTCTATCTCTGCAGTATTTTGATCCGAGCATTCTACTTCACTAACTACACGTATTGTCGTAGCGATTACATCCGGCTCTGCTATAGTTATAATACCAGATGAGAATGGACATCCATTTTTGTCCTGTACTCTAACTATATAACGACCTGCTTGTAACATGATAAATTCAAACATTTCTGGATTTGCATTTGCAGGACCTGCATCTTGGAACGGTAATGTTTCACTTATAGTGGTTGCCGTAGTATTAGGACGATCCAAATCCTCTAACGTATATATAAACTCTCCACTACCACCACTAGCATTAATAGCAATTCTTCCATCTTTGTCATCAGGACTATCTCCTGGATTGTTACAAGTTATGTCAAATGGTGTTACTGTCACTACCAATTCTGGTGGTTCTGTAACGGTAAATGTACGTGAATCAGAACCACAATCACCACTAGTCACTGTGTACGTATATGTTCCAGCTCTTAGATTAAGGAACGTTCCTGGGAATCGATAATTATTGGTAGAATCATCTGTATTTCCTCCTGTAAAATTAATCGCTACAGGTGGGTTTACTTGTGTTCCTGTCAATGTATAAACATAATTTCCTTGTCCGCCAATCGCAGTTCCTAGGACACGTGCAGAATCCTCATTAAAACAAAGTACTTCTGTAGAAGCATCAAATGCTACAATGCTTACATCAGGAATCGGTTGGATTCGTACAAGATTCGACGGATCTGATGGACAACCATTAGGTAAATCTCTCACGTAGAATGTATAATCTCCAGGACCATAGATTCCTAGACTTGCGTCTTCATAAATATCAAAACTATTTCCAGGACCGTAAGTGATTGTAACACCACCATCTGTACTAATTCCATATTCATAACTACCTGTGCCTCCTATACCTGTTACTGTAACTGTTTCTGGTATTTGACAAGTCAAAGTGTTTGAAGTTGCAATACTCACCTCTACCTCGTCTGGTTCTGATATCAAGAAACTAAATGGTGCACTACACCCTAAGTTATCTGTAACTGTACCTGTATAAGGAGCAGGGTCAGGAACTAAACCTGTAAATGTTATCGTATTGGTACCATTATTAATTGGTGCTTGTTCTACACCGTTAGGGAATGTTAATGTAAATATATAAGAACCTACACCTTGTCCTCCTGAGGCTACTACTGTAGCAGTACCATTGACATCCTCAAAACAGTTTACAGTCATATCCGCTGTAACCGGTACACCCATTGGTACTGGTGGATCAATAATAACATCATTAGAACGCACATCACAACCCTCTGCATCTCGTACTACTACAGAATAGGTGCCTGCCGGTAGATTTGTAAAGAAATTAACCGTTCCAAAAGTATAGGTCGTTCCTACCGCATTTGTGTAAGGAGTACCCGGTACTGTCGAATCTTCTAGTTGATACGTATAGCCTCCATAACCACCCATCGTCACCGTTTGGATTGAAGCGTTATCCGTAGGATCACAACCCAAATCTTGTGCTTGACTCGCTGTAATGGTCAAAGCAGCTGGTGGTGTACGTACCGTAACTGTACCTGTAGTAAAGTTACATGAAGTTGACGGATTCGCTCCTCTAGATATTGTTACTGTATACCCGCCTCCTGTAAGACCAGGAATATTAATCGGTGTTGCAGTCGGAGCAACTCCGGTGAGTGGGCCAACTACCGTAGGTCCGTTTGTGGTATATGTAAAGTTTCCTGTAAAGCCAGTGACCATTAAATTAATCGATCCTGTGCTTCCAATACATATTACAGGATCCCCTTCTGTAAGCACTCCATTTATAGGATCTAATGGTGCTACGGTATGACTTACTGTATAAAAACAGCCAGTCACATTATCTGTAACCTTAAATGTGTAAACAATTCCTGGAACATCCAAAAGATAATTTACAATCGCAGGTGTACCTGACGGTACCGTTACTGTTTTGATATCTTCTGCTACATTCTGTCCTGTTGGAACTCCTGCACCTTCTGGCAATAGATCAACAGTATAATCTCCAGAACCGTTTACAATATCAAGACTAATATCTTCACTGTTTGCACAAGTGAATGCGATATTTTGTGTAATTGTTGCTGTTGGTTTATTGAGAGGATTCACTACAACAGTCGTAATACTTTCACAACCATTCGCGTCTCTCGCTCTAATCGTATAGGTTGTCACTACAGTAATTGGAGAAATCGCAAATAAATGCTGATTATCGGCCAAACCATTTGCAATTCCATTACTACTAAAGAAATTACCACTCGTATCTATAGCATCTGTATCACTATCAATACTAAAGCTATATAATGCTGGTGGGCCACCAGGTGTCCCTAGATTAACGGCATCAATTGTCGCAGTTATTTGTGCCTGAGTAGTCGTGTTATCAGCAGCACAGGCAAAACCTGTAGTTAATGCTGCACTAACGCCTAATTCTGGTGGTGTATCAATTGTTACCTCCTTCTGATCTGTACATCCTCTCCCTGAGGTAACTCTTACAGTATAAATGCCTGTAGGTAACCCTGTAAATACACGACTTACGGTAGCTCCAGGACCTGGAGTATATGCTCCAGCTGGAATAGGGTTTGCAGCCAAATTCCCTGGGAATAACTCATACAAATAGCCCGTAGTACCTGGCTCTGTATCCGAACCGTTGATTAATGTTGCTGTTATCGTACCATCACTATCGCCAGTGCCTCCTGTAGGATTAGAGGTCGTTGTACAGGTAGTATTTGTCTCTGACAATGACAAATCAGGGATCACTGCTGCTGCAACAGAAATTGGAAAATCTTTAGTACAATTTCCTGTTCCATTAGAAAGATTCGTATCTGTAACTCGAACAATATAGCTTCCTGTTGTTACATTACTAAATACATTCCCTAACGTTACAACTGGTGCTCCAATAGGAGTAGTACCTGTGCTATCATACAAAACATACGTATGATTTGCCACACCAGAACCTCCAGAAGAAGTAGCTGTAATTGTTCCATCAGGATTATTACAACTAGGTGAATCAAAGACTGCGGTCAAAATAATATCTGGGAACACATCGATTGGTGCAGATTGTGCTATACAACCGCTACCATCACGGACATAGAAAATTTGTCCCAAGCCTGGTAATACATCAAATGAATATGTTGTTGCAGTTGTTGCTGGATTAGGCTCAAATCCAATATTGTTCCTACTATATTGAAAAGTAGTCCCTGCAACACCTGTAGCTATCAAATTAACCGTTACGGTACCGTCTGAATTCACAACACACGCATCTGCCACTACAGCTGTCAATGTCGGTTGAGTATAAAGAATCAAACCATCTACATCTAACTTTTCCGTACAACCATTGGCATCTTGTACATAAATATCCCAATTCAAACTAATGCTCGTATCTAGAGGAATCGTTGCTCCTCTAGTAAAAGTAGCTGGAACGGTAGATGGAGTAACAGCATCAGGAACGGGAACTTCTTGGAATGTATAAGGAGGTGTACCATCAAAACCTCTTACTGTAACAGTAGCAATTCCATCACAAGTAGCCTCTACTCTACTCAATTCTTCTATACCCAAAGGTTCTGGTTGTTCAATTCTAAAAGGAGCAGAATTATTACATGGATCTGCTACAGATCCATCCGTTTCTGTGACACGAATCAGATAATTACCTGTAGCTAGTATATTATTCCCATAGGTAGTTGTTATAGCATGAGAGCTTCCCGGTCCACCGGCCGGCACAGCAACACCTGTGACAAGTGTTCCTGGTACGGCTATTAGAGTAATAGCATCTATTACTTCATAACTTATTTGTGATCCTTGATAATTGTTTATAATAAAAGTAACATTTCCATCATCATCTTGGGCACACAGTTCATCAATCCCTGTAGCAGTAATGGTAAATCCAGGAGGTGCAACTGGATCGATATCTTCTATAAACGTACATCCTGATGAATCATCTCGTATTTCGAAACGGTACGGTACGCCTACTTGTAATGGTCCACCAGTAACAGGGTTTGCATTAAATTGATGATTATCCACGTTACCAAACCCATTTGAAGTACCAGTTGCAAGATTATTTACCGGTATGAATGGCCCTGAAGGGAAAATTCGAATAAAAAATGGTCCCTCACCACCAGATATGGAAATATTAGAAATTATACCATCCGCACAGGTAGCAGCTGTTGCCGAAGCAACTGTAAAAAACGGTGTTGTTGGCACATTGAACGGTCCAAAAAGTTTACTACATCCTGATACTCCAGCATTATCCTCTACTCGAACATAATAATCACCAAATCCTAAGTTGAGAAAATCAACCGCTGTTGCTGTAGTAGGTCCCACAGGGGGTACTACTACACCATCACCATCCAGTGCGGGATTACTACTTGTATCCAATAAGGTATATACATATTGCCCTGTTCCACCAGTCACATTTTCAAAACGAAGTGCACCATTTACATTCCCTGATATACCACAAGTAATCGGAGTTATGTCTACTGTTCCCAGAATATCATCTGGACCTGTAATAGTAAATGGGATATTTGCGGACGGACATACCTTGGCACCGCTCACTACATATTCATAGTTTCCTGCTATCAGATTCGTGAAACTTCCTGTCATATTCGTTCCAGGATTTGTAAAACCAGCAGGTACCGTTACTAATTCGTAAGTATACGCTGCAATACCATCTGCTGGGGTAATTGTTACAGAACCATTTGTATCACCAAAACAACGTATGTTAGTCACAACATGTGTAGCCGTAGGCATCGTTAATGGTGTTACTATAACTGGTTGCCCTGTTGCCGTACAATTTTGGGCATCGGTAACCGTAAACACATACGTTCCTGGTATAACTGTATTGAAAGTTGGTGGTGTCACTGTTTCTGTACCTGCAACTGGACCACTACCGGTATCAATAGTATAGGTATAAGTATTAGTACCATTACCGCCACTTGGAGTTAGTGTAATAACTGCCTCATTTGCTGGAGGCGTTTGACAATCCAAATCTTTTGTCAAAACGGCACTCAATGTCAATTGCGGAGCAATAGTTTGTGTTGGTATTACTACAGGACATCCACGAACATCAGTGACCACAATATCATACGTTCCTGGTATCAAATTAGGTATTGTAAATGGGTTAGTTCCTGAAGGAACATTTTGTGGTGCGCCTACAATACCTCCGTTATAACTTACGGTATAAGAAACTGGATCCGTATTGTTGGTAAGTGTAACTGTCAAGCTTGATGGCTTGGATGTTTCATAACAAAAATCACCAGTAACACTAGCGGTTAATGCTAAAGGAGCATCCACTGTTAAAGGCTGACTAGTCTCACAATCATTTGCATCAATGACATATATCGTATATCCACCTGCGTCTGCTGGTACATTTGTAATCGGATTAACATTGGAATAATCTGCTGGTACGCTTGGTCCTGTACCCGGTACTATTTGATATCTATACGGTACTGTACCTCCTGTAGCAGTTATAGTAATATCAGCTCCTACTATACAGGTAGCCTCAGTTTGCGTAAAAGTGAAATCGATACCAGCAGCTGGTTCTGATATTATACCCGTGGCAACATCCGTACAACCTGTATCGGTATCAGTAATTGTAACAGTGTATGTACCTGCTAGAAGAGAACCAATAATAATCGGAGTTGTACCTGTCCCTGTACCATTTGGAACGGTAGTAGGTCCTCCTGTCACGGTGTAACTAAAATTTGCTGCGTCTACTACTGTAAAACTAAAAGACCCGTCGGCATTACCTCTACAACGCACATCATTTATCAACTGAGTCGTTACACTTGCAGGCGTTACCTCTGGAACAAAAACATCTTCGGTATAAGAACAATTATCTGTGGTAGTTACAGCTTCAAAAGTATAGGTAACCCCTTGTGGCAAGGTGTAAACAGTCGTATTAGAAGCTGGTGTTACTGCTGATGCTGGTGCAATAATACGGTAGGTAATATCTGCAGCCGTAGCACCATTACTGGCTACGAATCCATTAATAGTAACTGTTGTTGTACTTGGACTACCATTACACACTGCATCGCCAAGAACAAAATCCAAATCAGTAACTTCTTGTAATGGATCTATTACAATTGGATTCGGAGGAGCAATAAATGTACAATTGTTAGCATCCCGCACTGTAGCGATATAAGAGCCATCTGTCAAATTAGGGAAAACACCTGTAGTATTTGTAAAATCAACACCATCAATACTATAATTATATGGCACAGTACCGCCAGTAGCAGTAATAGTAATTGTTGCTGTCGAATCACATGTATAATCTGTAGCAGTTGCCGTAGCTGTAAGGGCGTCTGGATCTGTAAGATCTACACGAACTGGAATCTCACATCCAAAGAAGTCACGAACCCCTACACTATAAGCTCCAGATGGTAACCCTGTAAAGGTAAAAGTTGTATTATTCGTGTTATTTGTTGCACGTTCTATCAATGTATCATCTGCTGGTGTAGCTCCCGTAACCGTTCTGTCATAAAGCACATATATAAAAGCTCCACGACCCGCAGTAACAGTAAGCGTAATCGTACCATTTGATTCTCCTGAACAACCAGGTGCATCAGAAGTCTCGGTAAAAGCAATAGGAACATACGGTGTTACAATGACAGCATTCATAGTAATCTTACATTTACTTGTATTATCAAAAATACTCACGGTATAGGTTCCTGCTGTACTTACAAAAATCGAATATGTTCCATCTCGGTTATCCTGAAAATAATTAGCTGGATTTGTGTCCGGATTAGTAATATCTCCAGATTGCAAGGTTGTTACAAAATTATCTAAACTAAATGATAAACTACCTGTGGTTGTTCTATTGATTCGTAACAAAATCTCTGCGCGTTCACAAGATAAATCTTGAACCAGAGTGGCTATAGCATCAAAAGTTGGCGGATCAGCAATTATTGCGGTTCCCATATCAACACAAATCCCTTTAAAAGAGGTTGCCTCTACAGTATAGGTTCCAGGTGTTAAATTTGAGAAGAGTATACTTGTAGAATTAGGAGTTTGTGTACTCGTAAAAATCGTACCATCTGGGTTTGTTTTGGTTATTTGATAACTAAATGATCCATCAATATTATTCCCAGGTGATGTCAACTGAATTGAAATACTTCCTGTAGCATTTGGGTTTGAATTCCCTGTTGGACAAGTAGGACTTGTGGTAGTTATCACAGCATCTGTATCAATATCGAAAATTGTTATGTTTTCTTCAAAAACACAACTCACAGGAGATCCCGAACCGGTTGTTTGTCTAATATATACTGTAACCTGTCCTTGTGAAGTAATACCCGTAAACTCATTTGATGGCTGATATGTCACATTATCCAACGAAAACTCATAACCTGTAGAAGGAACATTATTCACACGTACAAATCCAGGATTGCCACAAATAATATCACGTTTCTCTAATTGAGGATCAAGTGTATTACGATACACATTAAAATAATAAAACTCTGTACAGGTATTTGCAAAAACAACAGATATTCGATATTGACCCTCGGCCGGAAGAGTTTGACCAGGTCCATTGAGTGTAAAGGTTGATCCTGTATTTACATTAACCCAATTACAGGTAGCATCCGTATTCGGACAACTAGAAATCGGATTAGCCGGACAACTAGTGGTATCCAACCGCTCCCACTCAACTGGTGTAGCATTAATAAAACTACCTATATCAATTAAACGGCTCTCATCACCACATAAATACATTTCTGGAATTAAAGAACCATCAATTGGACAAAAAACAATATTATTAGCAAAAGGTAGCAAAGGACTGTTGGTACTAACAGTCAATGGTGTAACCCTATGGGTCTCTATGTTATTACGACAATCAGTGGAAACTCCTTCTACTGTATAAACACCTGTTTGATTGACAATAATCGTTTGCGTAGTACCTATAACAACACCTTGATTATTTCGCCAAATATAAGAGTTAAAGTTATTACCAGCAGTCAATACAGCATCCCCATTACATAACGAAGTCTCGTAATCAAAAATACAATCCCCTAAATCAATAATAAAGTTAGAGGCCGTTGATCCTTCATTTTCACAATTATCAACATCAAAAACACTCGCATCTTCATTAATAACAATCCCGCTTATTCTTCCTTCATATCGTGCTACTGCAGTATTATTTATATCTTCTGAACAAGCATCGCGCAGATCCTCACAACTCATCGCTACTTGTACTTTGAAACGAATAGTAAAAGGGGCATCTCCAATTTTTACGAGATCATTATCTATATCAAAAATTAATTGATCAGGATTACTATCATCTACTGTAACCCCAACTGTAGGTACCGTTACAGTTCCCGAAATAAAAGCAGTATTGGTAGGAATAACATCCGTAATCACCGTGTTGATAGCATCATCATTACCTATATTCTGTACCGTTAAAACATAAAATAACTCATCCCCCAAACGAACACCATCTCCTTGATCAATTGGATTACCATCTCTATCTTCGACCCGTTTGATAATACGAATATCGGGTCGTATTACTTCTATAGCAAAGGTGTTCAAGAAAGTTGCAAATTGATCTCTATCTGTTGAAGTTAGGAAAGTAACATCTGTCTCATTATTGCCCAATACAGCATTACCTTGATTTGCGATCTGAAAAATATCTAAATCAAAACCTAATGTGTTACTAGAAGCTGGATCCCTTGTAGCCACATTTGCTCCATCCCGAGTAATAGATCCATTAAAAAAGTTAGTCTGTGGGTTTGCTGCATCAAACAACGCAGAATAGTTTGGGGGCTCTGTAGCACTTGTGGGGCTAATAAATAATTGATCCCCTCCTAAGCCCTGATCACCCTCTAATGTAGCAATACCAAAACGTGCATTAACGGGTCCATTAGGAATTGTTTGAAAACCGCCATAAGAATAATCGATATCAGGACCACCACTAGAAATAATAGCGTACCCGTCATAGGAACTAATAAACCTTGTTTTTTCTGTTGGATCTTCATAGGTTATTACCAGAGCCCAACCCCCAGCACTACCACCTCCATCGGTGTATCCAGTATAAGCTTTTACATTACCAACGGTATAAGTACCCGTAGGATCTGCTAATCCTGCTACAATACTGGTAACATCTGCATATGCTACATACGGCATATCTGCTGCTGCGCTATTAAATGGATTTGTAGGTGTATTAGGAAAACCATCATATAGAACCTGTGAAGGAATGGCACTTGTAGGTGTTATGTCAATATAAGCACCTCCTGGTGGCTTAAATTTTATATATCGATAATCAAACTGATCATCCTGTCTCCTAAAATTAATAGCACCTGGATTCCCATCAAATTGTGTATCACAATTCACAATAGCCCGTACTCCAGTATTTGTTCTTGTGAGATCCCCAGCGGCATCGACATAAGCAGGAGCTCCTCTATCGCCTGTACGCGTTGTACACCCCTGTAATCTTACATCTGTATTTACTGCAGTTCCTCCAAAAAACGCAGGTACTCCACCTGGATATGTTGCCGACCAATACAGTCCTGCATATCGTATTTTGGAACAAGTAGATGGCAAGGCTAAGTCCGAAGTACTTGAAGAAATGGTACTAGCATCCCCATCAATATCAACATAATCCATATTCATGTGGGCATTGGATCCCACTAAATTAAAATCATCATTTGGAGCAAAACGAATCCCAGTATATCTACCACTTCTATCAACCTGTCTTCCGGTAATACTTATAACTGTATTTCCAATTAATTCCAAATTCCCTTTGAATGGAACTGCATAAGAGTTTGCTGGTACTTGAGCAAATGCTCTTTCTTGTGCAACTACAGTAGATAAACTCATACATACGTTGACAAACAGCAGGAATATAATCCGGTTATGTAACTTTGATTTCATGAGCATTGGTTTTATTTTAGTTTAACTTAAAATGTAGATTAATACACCAAGTTATTACTTAACTGTTTATATCTTTTATTATTATTCGTGTGCTACTCTTAATACCCAAAGGTTTCCCTCAAACTGTAATGCTACATTATTAAAATAATCCTCTAAAGCGGCTGCTTTAGTCTCATAATTATCTAATGATACATAAGCATTTTTTGCAGCTTGATCATGCAAAATTCTAGCCTGTTCAAAACCCAGTTTTTGCAACGACTTAGCATATCGTATAGCCTCTTTGGTATCCCCAAATGACTCTCCTACCAAATAATAGCCTTCTGGATAATCCATAAGGTTTTTGGTAGTAACAATAGGTTGTTGTTTTTCGCTATTTCTTTCGATATTCATCAAAGGTTTAGCTGCAGCTAAAGACAAATTCGTTAGACTAGTTTCATTAAAGCTATTATCATCCTCATCATCTGAAGAACTCATTCCATTGACTGATGTTATTACCAATAATGAAGTTAATAATTCTCTAAATTCACTTTTACTAACTGTTTCCGCAGCGGCTTTGTCTTTTGATTTTAATCCGTCATTTTGCGGTAGCACTTGAACACTTTTTAATCCTTCGAGATCTATACTACCTTCATCATAATTAGGTCCGTTATTTTTAATGATACGACTCTTACGTTTGATTTCGGCTTCGACCTTGCCATTATTAGTATCATCATCTCTAATAATACGACTCTTACGTTTGATTTCGGCTTCGACCTTACCATTGTTAGTATCATCATCTCTAATAATACGACTCTTACGTTTGATCTCAGCTTCCATACGAGCTTTTTCTTCCTGTACTCGTCTGATCTGTTTTAGCTCCATCGCAGCTTTTTCTTCGGCAGCCTTACGAGCAGCAGCTTCTTCAGCTTGTCTTCTGGCAACCTCCTCGGCAGCACGACGAGCAGCTTCCTCGGCAGCTTGTCTTCTGGCAACTTCCTCGGCAGCACGACGAGCAGCTTCCTCGGCAGCCTGTCTTCTTGCTTCTTCCTCGGCAGCACGGCGAGCAGCTTGTCTTCTTGCCTCTTCCTCGGCAGCCTGACGTGCAGCTTCCTCAGCAGCCTGTCTTCTTGCTTCTTCCTCGGCAGCACGACGTGCAGCTTCTTCTGCTTGTCTTCTTGCCTCTTCCTCAGCAGCCTGACGTGCAGCTTCTTCTTCAGCTTGTCTTCTTGCCTCTTCCTCAGCAGCCTGACGTGCAGCTTCTTCAGCTTGTCTTCTTGCCTCTTCCTCAGCAGCCTGACGTGCAGCTTCTTCAGCTTGTCTTCTTGCCTCTTCCTCAGCAGCCTGACGTGCAGCTTC
>CANLMN010000058.1 GCA_947492105.1 uncultured Aquimarina sp.
CTTGGTTGATTAAATATAACAATAATCAACTGGAAAACAACAAGTATACAGTTTTTCAGCAGACCCTAAATATTAGTGAATAAGTTTTGAATAAGAACTTCGTAGAATTGACGTTTTACATTAGTATTTGGGGTAATTTGATAGGCGTATCTATGGGATAGTGGATAGTGGATAAATTAGAAAAAAAATGTACCAAATAGCACTTAATGCAGATGTAGGAGAAGCGGCAGGAAATGATCATTTGATTATGCCTTATATTTCATGGTGTAATATTGCTTGCGGAGCACATGCAGGGGATGAAAAAGTGATAGAAAAAACGATTGCATTAGCAAAGAAGTATCAAGTAAAAATTGGAGCACATCCCTCATATCCCGATCGAGAAAATTTTGGGCGTATGACCATGAAATTATCTCATGAGGATTTGGTAGAATCAATAACGAGTCAACTAGTATTGGTAAAACAAAAGGTAGAAGAAGCTGGAGAGATTTTACATCATATAAAACCGCATGGCGCACTTTATAATGATGCAATGAAAAATGAAAGTATTGCAAACGCAATTTTAGAGTCTGTAAAAAATGTCGCTAAGAGTTCTGTGTTAATTGTTCCTTATGGTAGTGCAATTTCGTATGTTTGTAAAGGTGAAATAGCGCTGAAGTATGAGGCTTTTGCAGATCGAAATTATAATACAGATTTGAGCTTGGTTTCAAGAAAACTTGAAAATGGAGTTTTAGAAGATAAAATTGAAATTTTTGAGCAGGTAAAACGAATGATTTTTGAAAAGAAAATAAGAACGATAACAGGGGAGAAGTTTTCTGTTTTGTGCGATACAATTTGTGTGCATGGTGATCATCCAGAGTCTCCAAGCATTATTAAATTTTTGTATCAAGAATTAAAACGTTTAAATGTGATTTTTTTGTAGATGTTACACTGTGAAATTAGATATAAATCTTACGGGGATTCTGCTATTTTGATGCAATGGCCCGAAATGATCAATGAAATTATTCTAGAAGAAGTGCTTTTTTGTAAGAAAAAAATTGAAAATAGCAGTATTAAACTAATACTTGAGGTTGTTGTTTCTTATAACTCGTTGTTAGTTATTTATGGTTCTTCTATAGAGAATTTCTATGATGCTGTTTTGGAGTTGAAAACATGTGTTCCAGAGTTAATTTCTTCACATGATATCAAAAAAAAACTTTGGACGATTCCTGTTTGTTATGATTCAGAAGTGGCATCAGATTTGGAGTGCTATTGTCGTTTTAAAGAGCTAACAAAAGAGCAGTTTATTAGAGTACATTCAGACAGGATTTATACGGTATATTTTATTGGATTTTTACCGGGGTTTTTATATCTCGGAGGTTTGGATGAACAGTTGTTTGTTTCAAGGAAATCGAAACCGAGTTTGCATGTACCGCAAGGTGCTGTTGCAATTGGTGGTAGGCAAACCGGAATCTATCCACAAAATAGTCCAGGAGGATGGTATGTTATAGGTAGGTCTCCTCTGTCTTTTTTTGATTCTAAAAAAAGAACTCCTTGCTTCGTGAGTCCAGGGGATAAAGTTAAATTTGAGTCAGTGTCTGTTGTCAAATATAACGAAATAAGTTTTTTGGAAAAAGAAGGTGTTTATGTACCAGAAAATGTAATTTATGAGGGGTGAGATGCGGATTTTGAAATCTGGAATGGCAACGTCTATACAAGATTTTGGAAGGGTGGGTTTTGCTAAATATGGAATTCCTAGAAGTGGGGTGATGGATCAAAAAGCTTTTGTTTTGGCGAATGCGCTTTTGGGAAATACGGCAAATTCTTCTGTTTTGGAATGGACAATGATACCTCCAAAATTACATTTTGATGTGTCTGTAAATATAGCCTGTACTGGCGCAAAAGTAATACCAATAATTGATGGAATAGAGCAAAAAATGAATCGCCAAATCAAGCTGCCTGCTAATGCTATTTTGAGTTTCAAATTTGTAGGAAAAGGAGTGTTTGGGTACGTGGCAATTGAGGGTGGATTTGATGTAGAAAAGGTGTTTGATAGTGCAAGCATGTTTGCTCCAGTTACCAAAAATTCGACATTACGTGCGGGGGATCTTTTGGGGTATACTAATAGAGAAGAATCTTTAAAACAACATGCTCATATAAGGTGGGGTAATTCGTATTTGGATTGCTCTGTGCTTCGTGTTTTTCCTGGTCCAGAATTTGAATTGTTGCCCGAAGACGGTAAGCGTTTTTTGTTGGAAAAAGAGTTTGTGGTATCTGGTATTCGGAGTAGAATGGGAATTCAATTGATGGAGCCTTTGCCTTATAGTGTTTCAGAGATTTTGACAGGACCAGTTCTTCCTGGGACAGTACAGTTAACACCATCAGGGAGGTTGATCATTTTGATGAGGGACTGTCAAACTACAGGTGGATATCCTAGAGTGTTGCAATTAGATGATTTGTTTTTGAGTGTATTAGCTCAAAAACAAACAGGGGAAAAAATAGATTTTAGGTTGATTTGAAAAAGGGGGTGTTTCCCCCTTTTTTTTAATCATCAAACATCTTTATTAATTGATTTACAGTGTTTTATGTTTTATTTGTTTGCGTAGGCATGTGAAGGTGATATACAACATGGTAATTTTAGGTACTTTTAGGGGTATTAATCGATAAAATATAAACTTATGAGTGGAAAAAGACCAATAAAGTGTATCTCTGTAGAAGAGGCAAAGGAGCTTGAGAAAACATGGTGTGATACCAGAACACCAGAGATTGATGAGTGTTTAGGATTTCAAGATACAAGAGAGTTTGAGTGGAGTGTAGAGGAGTTGCAGGAGTATCTCAAATATGTAAAACGGAAATCTAGAAAACAAGGGATATTGGATCCAGGAATACGAGTTTATTTTGGAGCGTATTCAAAGGATAAATGTAAGATGGGTAGAGGGTATTCTACAGTGTTCTTGGCGCCTACAGGTGAGCCTGCAGGTAGTGAAGGAAAAGGAGGGTCAAGAAGAAGAAATAATTATCGAATACGACCTTTGAATGGTGCTAATGGAGGAGAGCCACCTTATAAATATTAAAATGTTTATGGGTGAAGTTTTTTTTGGGGTTAGAGGTGTAAATTAGATGAAGGTTATTTTAGTTATTATTTTTTTGGAGCTTTTGTCAGCTATTTTTGGACTTAAGTATATATCTAAAAATCTTGGGAATATTCCATTGAAATATTTCGTATGGTTTTTGTTCTTTACTGTAGGTATTGAGGTTTTTGGATTTGTGCCTAGGTGTATAAGGGTGTTTGAGAGTATTGCATTTTTAAAAACAACCTTTTTAGCGAAAAATTACTGGCTTTATAATTTGTATTTTATATTGAGCTACATGATGTATGTGTATTATTTTAGAAAACAGTTAGTAAGCGCAAGGGCAAAGTTGTTCTTAAAGTATGCATTGTTTTTTTACGGCATTAGTTGTGTCGGGAATTTATGTCTTTCGAATATTTATTTTACTAGTTATGCATCCTATACGTTTATGATGGGGAGTTTTTTAGTTTTTATAAGTATTGGAATGTATTATTTGGAAATGCTGAATAGTGACACTATTCTGCGTTTTGATAGAACAATTTCTTTTTATATTTCCATTGGTGCATTAGTTTTTCATTTAGTAACAACACCATTGGCGATTTATAGTAAATATTTTAAAATAATGGATAGCCCAGATTTTGTTAATCTTTACCGTATAATTTTTCATTCCGCCAACGTTTTTATGTATACTTGTTATATTGTTGGATTTATCATATGCTCGAAAAAAATCAAATCTTATTAATACTTTATTTCGTTTTAGTCATTATCTTTTTTACGGTATTTGTCATAGTTTTTTTTATGGCTTTTCAGAAAAGAAAAAATAAAATTTTATTAGAGAAGCTAGAAGTTCAAAAAAAGTTCGAAGACGAATTGATAAAATCTAAATTAGAAATTCAAGAACAGACCTTAAAAAATGTTAGTTGGGAGCTGCATGATAATATTGGGCAGTTGCTGTCTACAGCAGTTATGCATATAAATATTTTGAATAATTCGATCTCTCCAGGGAACAAGGAGGCGGTAGAAGAGGTTCGTGAATTGGTAGGGGGGAGTTTGCAAGAAATTCGTTCGCTCTCTAAAACATTAAATAACGAAGTAATTCAGAATATAGGTTTAGAGAAATCCATTAAAATAGAGCTAGATCGTTTTGAAAAACTCAATTTTTTGAATACAAAATTAGAAGTTATTGGAGAGGAAAAGCCGATAAACCCAAAAGATGAAATAATTCTATATAGGGTTGTTCAGGAGTTTTTTTCTAATACGATTAAGCATTCAGAGGCAACTAATCTAGGAGTTCTTCTGGATTTTGGAGCTACACATTTTAGGATTAGATTGAGTGACGATGGCAATGGGTATGACCCAAAAACAGTAAAAGCTAATTCGGGTTTGCTGAATATGAAGAGCAGGGCAGATTTGATTAATACGGGTTTTATGGTGTCGTCTAGGCCGGGAGATGGGGTTGTTGTAGAGTTATTGTACCCTTTCTAAAAAAAAATATAAAAAATATTATCCCCAGAAGGATTATGAAAAAGAGAACTATTGTGATTGTTGATGATCATTTGCTGTTTGCGCAGTCGCTAAATAGCTTGTTGATTTCCCTAGGGAAATATGAAGTACTTGCGGTTTTGAAAAATGGTAAAGAGTTAACGCGTTACTTTTTGAATAAAAGAAAAAAACCAGATCTAATACTATTAGATATTAAAATGCCAGTGATGGATGGCGTGCAAACAATGGTATGGCTCAAAGAAAATCAACCAGATCAATATGCTTTGGCGCTTACTATGGAGGATGATGAGGATACGATAATCAAAATGCTTAGAGCGGGTGCTAGGGGGTATCTTTTAAAAGATATTCATCCAGATAATTTTTCTCATGCTTTGGAAATGGTAATTGATAGAGGTTTTTATCATACACCAAAAATTTCTGAAGTATTACTTTCTACAGGTATTGATAAAACGGCGAAAACAAAGGTTACCAAACTTAAAGAGCGTGAACGTGAGTTTTTGAAGTTGGCTTGCTCGGAGCTAACGTATAAGCAAATTGCTTCAGAAATGAATTTGAGTCCTAAAACTATAGAAGGGTATTGGGAGTCTGTGAGTAAAAAAATTAAAGTACGTACAAGAGTAGGGTTAGTGATTTATTGTATGAAAAATAAACTATTCAAGATTGAATAAAAAAAACAACTCGTATTGTATAGAATAGGAGTGTCTTCAAAAAACAGAAACCAGATAAAATTAGATAGGTGTTGTTGATATACAAATTAGCTTTCGTTATATTTGCAGTCAAGATTCGCAAAACTTTTAAAGTCCCTTATTTTAGATAAAATAAAGGGTTTTTTTTTAGAGGTTTACGAGAGGTATTTAAGATAATTTTATACATTGTGATTGTAAAATTATGGTATGTAACTACCTGTTTATCAGATTAAAATGTATTCTTCCAGTACATTGGATATTGTAGGATGTTTATAGGTTATAATAGACTTAATTTGATAGTTAGTAATTTTACAATGTAATTGTGATATCTTTAAGGTATTTGAATTAAAAGAGTTAGAATAATAGTAATTTATCGATAAAAAATGGTTTTTAATGAAGTATTCTTGCTTTAGGGGTAGGAGTAGTAAGATAACCTAGAACAAGTATTCTGTTAGAACATTAAAAAACACTAAATAGTAGTACATGAAAATAAACAAATTTAGCCAAGCTGTTACTCAAGATGATACACAACCCGCTGCACAGGCGATGTTACATGCTATTGGGTTAACGGACGAAGATTTTAAAAACCCTATGGTGGGTATTGCTAGTACGGGTTATGAAGGAAATCCATGCAATATGCATCTTAATGATTTGGCAAAATTAGTAAAGAAGGGCACAATAGAAGAAAATGTTACAGGTCTTATATTTAATACTATAGGAGTTAGTGATGGGATATCTATGGGTACTCCAGGAATGCGTTTTTCGCTTCCTTCTCGTGATGTCATTGCAGATTCTATGGAAACCGTAGTACAAGGAATGTCCTATGATGGTTTGGTTACTGTGGTGGGGTGTGATAAAAATATGCCAGGTGCTTTGATGGCAATGTTACGTTTGAATCGACCAGCAATATTAGTGTATGGTGGTACGATAGCATCAGGTTGTCATAATGATAAAAAGCTAGACGTAGTATCTGCCTTTGAGGCATGGGGAGAAAAAGTGGCTGGTACTATCGATGAGAAAGAGTACAAAAGTGTCATTGAAAAAGCATGTCCTGGAGCAGGAGCTTGTGGAGGGATGTATACAGCTAATACCATGGCTTCGTCCATAGAGGCTTTGGGAATGGCATTGCCTTACAACTCTTCTAACCCAGCAATTAGTAAGAATAAAGAAGAAGGTTGTGTAGCTGCAGGTCGAGCAATGCGTCAACTTTTAGAAAAAGATATAAAGCCTCTTGATATTGTTACACGTAAATCGTTAGAAAATGCGATTCGATTAGTAACTGTATTAGGGGGGTCTACTAATGCCGTTTTGCATTATTTGGCTATAGCTAGAGCTGCAAATGTTAAGTTTACTTTAGAGGATTTCCAGAAGATCAGTGATACAACACCATTTCTAGCAGATCTTAAGCCTAGTGGGAAGTATTTGATGGAAGATGTTCATGCCATAGGAGGAGTTCCGGCAGTATTAAAATATCTATTAGAAAAAGGACTATTGCACGGAGATTGTATGACAGTTACAGGAAAAACATTAGCAGAGAATCTTGCTGATGTTCCAAGTTTGACCCCTGGTCAAGAGGTGATAAAGCCAATAGATCAGCCAATTAAGGCAACAGGGCATTTGCGTATGCTCTATGGAAATCTTGCAAAAGATGGTAGTGTGGCCAAAATTACAGGAAAAGAAGGGCTACATTTCAGTGGACCAGCAAAAGTGTTTGATGGAGAGTATGCGGCTAATGATGGAATAAGAGATGGACTGGTGAATAAGGGTGATGTTATAGTTATTCGTTATGAAGGACCAAAAGGAGGGCCAGGAATGCCCGAAATGCTAAAACCAACTGCCGCAATTATGGGAGCTGGATTGGGCAAAGATGTTGCTTTGATTACGGATGGACGATTCTCTGGAGGAACTCACGGTTTTGTGGTAGGGCATATTACGCCAGAAGCACAAGAAGGTGGTGTTATAGGCTTGGTAAAAGACGGAGATATTATCACGCTCAATGCAGAAACGAACTCTATCACTGTAGAGGTCTCAGATGAAGAATTTGAAAGAAGAAAAGAATCGTGGGTACAGCCGCCTTTAAAATTTAGTAAAGGAGTGTTGTATAAGTATGCTAGAACTGTATCATCAGCATCTGATGGATGTGTGACAGATGAGTTTTAGTTGTTTTGATTTTAAAAAAAGATTTAAGAGAGTTTGAATGTAAGGCAATTTTGTTGCAAATATTCGGTTGAAACTGAAAACAATAATTTCAAGTTCTTTTTAAAGAAAAAATAATATGTTTTTAAGATGTAAAAATTTTATGTCTAAAGACCTTATAGTAAGTTTATGGAAACACAAACACATACCTTAGATGTCAAAAATGCTTCAAAGATTGAACGTATCAGTGGAGCAGAGGCTGTAATCAAATGCTTATTGGCAGAAGGAGTAGATTTGATTTATGGGTACCCCGGAGGAGCAATCATGCCAGTCTATGATGAATTATATAAATATCAGGATGAGTTACGTCATATTTTGACGCGTCATGAACAAGGTGCTACGCATGCAGCTCAAGGGTATGCAAGGACAAGTGGAAAAGTAGGAGTAGCAATTGCTACCTCAGGGCCAGGAGCAACAAATTTGGTTACAGGTATTGCAGATGCACAGATTGATTCTACACCAATGGTTTGTATTACGGGGCAGGTAGGATCTCATTTGTTGGGAAGTGATGCTTTTCAGGAAACAGATATCATTGGGATTTCTACACCGGTAACCAAATGGAATATTCAGGTCACTAAGGCAGAGGATATTCCTGCAGTAATGGCCAAGGCGTTTTATATAGCACGTTCTGGTCGCCCAGGACCTGTATTGGTAGATATTACGAAAGATGCACAATTCGAACAATTTGATTTTTCTTATGCCAAATGTACTGGAGTACGTAGTTATAAACCCGTTCCTGCAACAGTTGCTGGAACTTTGGAACAAGCAGCAGCGTTGATTAATGAAGCCAAAAAACCCATGATTGTTTGGGGTCAAGGTGTGATTTTAGGAGAGGCTGAAGCAGAGTTCAAAGCGTTTGTCGAAAAAACAGGTATTCCTGCAGCATGGACAATCTTGGGGGCTTCGGCAATACCTACAAAACATCCCTTAAATGTTGGGATGGTAGGAATGCATGGTAATTATGGGCCTAATATGTTGACCAATGAATGCGATGTTCTTATCGCTATAGGAATGCGATTTGATGATCGAGTTACTGGAGATTTGAACACCTATGCAAAACAAGCAAAGGTGATTCATTTTGAGATTGACCCTGCAGAAATTGATAAGAATGTAAAGACAGAGGTTGCGGTTATGGGAGATGTTAAGCATACTTTGGCAGGTATTCTTCCTTTGGTGACTCAAAAGAAACATGAAGATTGGCATCAAGAATATAAAAAATATGATGCAATAGAATTCGAAAAAGTAATAAAGAACGATTTGCAACCTACCAAAGAAGGGTTGACGATGGGCGAGGTTTTAGGAGCCATAAACAAAACGACTGGTGGCGATCAGGTAATTGTTACTGATGTAGGACAACATCAGATGATTGCTTGCCGTTATGCAGAGTTTACCAAATCCAAAGCGAATATTACTTCTGGTGGTTTGGGAACAATGGGATTTGCACTGCCAGCAGCTATTGGTGCCAAGATGGGAGCTATGGAACGTGAGGTCATTGCGATTATTGGTGATGGAGGATATCAAATGACTATACAAGAATTAGGTACGATATTTCAAACTGGAGTTCCAGTAAAAATTGTAGTGCTTAATAATGAGTTTCTAGGGATGGTACGCCAATGGCAGCAATTGTTTTTTGATAAGCGTTATGCTTCGACAGAAATGGTCAATCCAGATTTTGTAAAGATTGCAGAGGGCTATAGTATCCCTGCAAAACGTGTCAAAAAACGTGAGGATTTGCAGGCTGCAGTAGAGGAAATGATTGCGGCAGAAACCCCGTATTTCTTAGAAGTTTGTGTAGAAAAGGAGGCAAATGTATTTCCAATGATTCCAACTGGAGCATCGGTGTCTGATATTAGATTAAGTTAATTATGAGTGATAAAAGATTATTTACGATATCCGTTTATACGGAAAACAATGTAGGATTACTTAATCGTATTTCTTCAATATTTTTAAAGCGACATGTCAATTTATTAAGTATGACGGCTTCGGCGTCAGAGATTGTAGGGGTGTATCGTTTTGTAGTTGTGGTCAAAATCACAGAAGAAGCTGTGAAGAAAATTGTAGGTCAAATAGAGAAACAAATAGAAGTAATCCGTGCCTATTACCATACGGATGAACAAACAATTTTTCAGGAAACAGCCTTGTTCAAAATTGCGTCAAGCTTATTATTTGAAGAACCGCAGATACAGAATATTATCAAAAACGCTAATGCAGAAATTGTAACGGTAAATCAAAGATGGTTTGTGTTAAGTAAAACAGGACGCAGGAGCGAAATTGATGTTATTTATGAGAAATTGAAACCGTTTGGATTATTACAATTTGTAAGATCGGGACGTATTGCAATATCAAAAGATGCGATGCGAATTTCGGAGATTTTGGAAGAATTCACAATGAATAGCTAATGTGTTAATTCGGAATTTTGAAGCAATCATTTTTTGCGATTGGTTGTTTTGGGTTAGAGATAGTAGTGATAGCTTATGGCGAGCGGCGGTTGCCGAGTCATAACTATAAACGAATAGCTCGATACTTTTTTGATTTTATGATAAAGAAAAAATTAAAAAAGTAAACCCCATAGATAAAAAATTAAAAATTAATAAGAATTCCTCAATAAAAAAGAGGTGGATCATTATATTTGCAGGGCAAAATAAGGATCAAAACAAAAACAAGCGCGTAATGGCAAATTATTTTAATACATTATCACTAAGAGAGCAATTAGCACAATTAGGTAAATGTAGATTTATGGATTCCTCAGAATTCTCTGAAGGGACTGAAGCATTAGAAGGAAAAAAAATCGTAATCGTTGGTTGTGGGGCTCAAGGTCTTAATCAAGGATTGAATATGAAAGATTCTGGTTTGGATATTTCTTATGCATTAAGAGAAGGAGCAATCAAGGAAAAAAGACAGTCTTTTTTGAATGCTTCTGAAAATGGATTTACAGTAGATACTTATGAAGCATTGATTCCAACTGCTGATTTAGTAATTAACTTGACGCCGGATAAGCAGCATACTGCTGTTGTAGCCGCTGTGATGCCTTTAATGAAAAAAGGAGCAACGCTTTCTTATTCGCACGGTTTTAATATCGTGGAAGAAGGAACACAGATACGTAAAGATCTTACGGTAATTATGGTAGCACCAAAATGTCCTGGATCCGAAGTAAGAGAAGAATATAAAAGAGGGTTTGGAGTACCAACATTGATCGCAGTACATCCTGAAAATGATCCTGAAGGTAGAGGTTTGGCAGAAGCTAAAGCATATGCAGTTGCAACTGGAGGACACAAAGCAGGAGTGTTAGAGTCTTCTTTTGTGGCAGAAGTTAAGTCGGATTTGATGGGGGAACAAACTATTCTTTGTGGTTTGTTGCAAACGGGATCTATCCTTTGTTTTGACAAAATGGTCGAAAAAGGAATTGATGCTGGATACGCTTCAAAATTGATTCAATATGGATGGGAAACCATTACAGAAGGATTGAAGTACGGTGGTATCACTAATATGATGGATCGTTTGTCAAATGCTGCCAAAATAAAGGCATTTGAATTATCAGAAGAATTAAAAGATATTATGCGTCCTTTGTTTCACAAACATATGGATGATATTATCTCTGGTCATTTTTCTAAAACAATGATGGAAGATTGGGCAAATGATGATAAGAACTTATTGACATGGCGTGCCGAAACTGGAGAAACTGCTTTTGAAAAAACACCAGCTGGAGATGTAGAGATTTCTGAGCAAGAGTTTTATGACAATGGAGTATTGATGGTTGCAATGGTACGTGCAGGGGTTGAATTGGCTTTTGAGGCAATGACTGAAGCTGGTATTATTGAAGAATCAGCATACTACGAGTCATTACATGAAACACCGCTTATAGCAAATACGATCGCTCGTAAGAAATTATTCGAAATGAACCGCGTAATTTCTGATACTGCAGAATACGGATGCTACCTGTTTGATCATGCTTGTAAGCCGTTATTGACGGATTTCATGAAAAAGATCGATACTGATGTTATCGGTAAACCATATGCAAAAGATAATGGTGATGGAGTGAGTAATGCAACATTGATTGCGGTTAATGCTGCACTACGTTATCATCCAGTAGAAATCATTGGAGAAGAATTGCGTGATGCAATGACTGCAATGAAGCCAATCATATAATTAGAAACTGTTTTATTGAGAAAATCTTAAGGATTTTATACCAATTTAAGTATGTAAATTCGTATTCATGACACTGTTATTTTTTTATGTAACAGCACCGTGATACTATTGTATGGTCTTAGCTATGGAATATTGAATAAGTCAATATGCGACAGAATGTAGCTAATTTGGTATTAAAAAGATAAAAAGATTTTTTAGCATAATAAATCAGTGTTCCATTAACAAAAAAAGACTGCCTAATAGGCAGTCTTTTTTTGTTAATGGAACATCTTTGATAGCGACGTTCTTGTTTAGAATTCAATAATATGATTTGATCGATCTTTGTAATACCAGTTTAGGGATGTAAATTCGTATTCATGACACTGTTATTTTTTTATGTAAAAACACCGTGATGCTATTGCATAGCCTTAGCTATGCAATATATGAACAAGGTGATATGCGACATTATATAGCTATACATTTCTTTTGATATAAAACCCCAAAAGAAGCCAATTACGGACGGTGTTATTTTCTAAATGATATTATTTTACAGCAATTGCCGAAATCTCTACATTAACAAATTTGGGCAAGCTTTTGACAGCAACAGTTTCTCTTGCAGGAGCAGTAGCTTCATCAAAGTATTGGCCATAGATCGCATTTACTTGTGTAAAATCATTCATGTCACTCAAAAAAATCGTGGTTTTTACAATATTTTCAAAGGTCATTTGGGCTTCTGTTAGAATTGCCTTAAGGTTTTCCATAGATTGTGTAGCTTCTTTTTGGATGTCTCCTTGTACCAGATCACCCGTTTTAGGATCAATAGGGATTTGGCCTGATATATATAGTGTATTACCGCTTAAAATGGCTTGATTGTATGGACCAATTGGGGCTGGAGCATCTGATGTAGTGATGATTTTTTTCATAAATGGTTATTTTTTTTAAAAATAATAAAACAAAGTTTGATTATTATGCTATTGGAGTGCCATTTTTTGCTAATTGTTCAGGTTGTAATAAAATAACATCTCCGTCATTATTGGTAGCACCCAAAATTAGACATTCACTCTTCATGTTTGCGATTTGTTTGGGAGGAAAGTTTAGTACACCAATGACTTGTTTGTCAATAAGCATCTCGGGGGTGTATCTTTTGGTGATTTGTGCAGAGGATTTTCGAATACCAAGATCACCAAAATCCACTAATAAGATGTAGGCGGGTTTTTTGGCTTTTTCAAAAACAATAGCTTCCTTAATTGTTCCTACATGCATTTTTATTTTAGTAAAGTCATCCCAAGTTAGTAAATCATTCATAATGTATCGTTATGGTTTTTTCTAAAAATAGTTCAAAAGCAATAATTCTTATGTGTTTAGAAACCATTTTTAGGGTTTATTTAGCATATTAAAGGAGTAACAATTATTTTTGTCAAAAAAATGATATTATGGCAGGGAATAGCTTTGGAAATATTTTTAAACTGACAACTTTTGGAGAATCGCATGGTGTAGCTATAGGAGGTGTTATAGATGGGTGTCCAGCAGGTGTTGAATTAGATCTGGAGGAGATTCAAAAAGAAATGGATCGACGTAAGCCTGGGCAGTCTGCTATTGTAACCCAGCGTAAGGAGCCAGATACCGTAGAGTTTTATTCAGGTATTTTTGAAGGCGTAACAACTGGAGTGCCTATTGGGTTTGTGATAAAAAATGCGAATCAAAAGTCTAAAGATTATTCGCATATTAAAGATGCTTACCGTCCATCTCACGCAGATTATACCTATGATCAAAAATATGGTGTACGAGATTATCGTGGTGGAGGTCGTTCATCAGCACGCGAAACAGCTAGTAGAGTCGTGGCTGGTGCTATCGCAAAACAAGTATTATCTGGAATCAAAATTAATGCTTATGTAAGTGCAGTCGGAGATATTAGATTGGATAAGGCACATACGGATTTGGATTTGACATTGACAGAAAGTACTATTGTACGTTGTCCGGATATAGAAAAATCGGCAGAGATGGAGCAGTATATTAAACAAATCCGTAAAGAAGGAGATACTGTTGGAGGTGTAGTTAGTTGTGTCATTTCTGGTGTTCCTGTAGGTTTAGGAGAGCCAGTGTTTGATCGATTGCATGCCGAATTAGGAAAAGCTATGTTGTCTATCAATGCTGTAAAAGGATTTGAATATGGCAGCGGGTTTGCCGGAGCAGTTCTCAAAGGGAGTCAACATAATGACCTTTTTAATAGAGATGGTTCTACCAAAACAAATATGTCAGGAGGGATACAAGGAGGTATTTCTAATGGAATGGATATTTATTTTAATGTAGCTTTCAAACCGGTAGCAACAATTATGCAAGATCAAGATACCATTGATAAAGAAGGTAATATTGTGACTATGCAGGGTAAGGGGAGACATGATCCTTGTGTAGTGCCAAGAGCTGTTCCTATTGTAGAAGCTATGGCGGCAATGGTGATAGCTGATTATTGGTTGTTAAACAGAGCTTCAAAAATATAATTAATAGGAGCTTTACGAAAAAAAAGTATAGCAGTAATTCAAACAGTTTTAATACCTATTTGGATGTATGTTTTTTTTATGTACCGGTGCTTTTATTAATTATAAAAAAAGGAAGGTGCCTTTTCAGCGCCTTCCTTTTTTTGTACATGATGTTAAGAGAATTAGAAAAAAATTAATTTTTGAATATACGCCTATATGCTACTCCAAATTTAGTTTTGATTTCTAGAATATAGATTCCACTATTTAAAGGACTAATATTTATCGTAGTATTTCTTGATTCTATCAACTTTTGAGATAAGGTGTTGAAAACAGTTACTTTTACTATTTCAATGGGAATATTAATTTCTCCATCGGTAGGATTAGGATATACAACAAAGTGTTTGCCTGAATAATTACTTAGAGATCCTAGTGTTATTAGCACACCATCTACTAGATTCTGTAATTCTTCCGTATTTACAGGAGCTGGATTAATAGAATTTAATTCTGCTGTAATGGAATTAATTTGCTGCGCTGTCAATCCTGTTTGAGTTATACCAGCATCCGTTAGTTTCTGCTCTGTAAGCGTATTAATTAAAGCAGCGCTGACAACATTTGCTACTGCATTAACTTCATCAATAACAGCTTGCACCTCCGCTAGGGTTGTGGGATCACTAAAAGTTGTTTCTGCATTAATTGCAGCTTGGTATT
>CANLMN010000059.1 GCA_947492105.1 uncultured Aquimarina sp.
GATGGTGTGCCGACGGTAAATGAAGATGTAGTGACTCCAGATGGAGATCCTACCAATGATGATACGGACAATGATGGCATCCCTGATTATTTGGATACGGATGATGATAATGATGGAGTTCTGACAATCGACGAAGATGTTGTTAGTGTGGATGGAGATCCTACCAATGATGATACGGACAATGATGGTATTCCTGATTATTTGGATACGGATGATGATAACGATGGAGTCTTGACAATCGATGAAGATGTTGTTAGTGTAGATGGAGATCCTACCAATGATGATACAGACAATGATGGTACTCCAGATTATTTAGATATTGATGATGATAATGATGGGATAAATACAGAGTTTGAATTAGATCCAAATGGCGATAATATTCCATTAGATGACACAGATGATGATGGTATTCCAGATTATTTAGATGTTGATGATGATAATGATGGTGTTGATACTATTGATGAGAATCCAGATCCAAATGGTGATGGTACTCCCGATGATGCCTCGGATATCAATGATAATGATATTCCGGACTATTTAGAGCCTAATAATATTGACCCTACAGCAGAGGATGGTATAACAATCTATAACGGAATGACTCCTGATGGTGATAGTTTAAATGATGTCTTTGTAATCCGAGGGTTAGATAAATTCCCAGACAACAGTATCAAGATATACAACCGTTGGGGAGTACTAGTGTACGAAACAGAAGGGTATGGTATCAATGGTAATTACTTTAGAGGTATTTCCAATGGACGAGTTACTGTAGAAGACCAGGATTTATTGCCAGTAGGAACCTACTATTATGTTTTAGAGTACAAAACAGGAGATACGACCAAAAATAGAGCAGGGTATCTATACATCAATCGATAAAAATAAATTTACTATCCCGACAACGAAATGTTGTCGGGATAAAACCTATAGCTTATGAGAACATTTTGTAATTTGTTTTTAATTAGTAGTATATGTTTGCTTAGTACTATTGCATATTCCCAGCAAGACGCACAGTATACCCAGTATATGTATAATACGATCAGTGTGAATCCTGCGTATGCTGGGAGTCGTGGTGTAATGAGTATTACGGGGCTACATCGTAGTCAGTGGGTAGGCTTAGAGGGAGCTCCAAGATCGCAGACTCTTGGTTTTCATACCCCGTTGGGCCAATCTCAAAAGGTCGGTTTGGGAGTTTCATTAGTCAATGATGAGATAGGGCCTACTCAGGAGACTTATATAGACATTGATTTTTCGTATACAATTAACACCTCAGAAAAAGGAAAGTTGGCTTTTGGTCTAAAGGCAGGAGGACATCTGTTGGATGTTAACTTTGATGCACTTTCAAAATTTGATATTTCGGATCCTCGTTTTTCTAATAATATAGACAATAAATTCAGTCCCAATGTTGGTCTAGGAGCGTATTATTATACTCAGAAATTCTATTTTGGTTTCAGTATTCCTAACTTATTGGAAACGGATCATTTTGACGAAAATAATTTGGATACCAGTAAAGGAGCAAGTGTAATTGCCGAAGAACGAGTTAACTACTACTTTATAACGGGCTATACTTTTGATATCAGCGAAAAACTAAAATTCAAGCCAGCCCTGCTAACCAAGATGGTCTTTGGAGCACCATTACAGGCTGATCTATCGGCTAATTTCTTGTTGTATGATCGGCTTACATTGGGAGCTGCATATCGATGGAGTGCTGCCTTCAGTGGTATGGTTGGATTCCAAGTTTCAGATCAGTTACTGATAGGTTTTGCGTATGATAGAGAGACTACAGAATTAGGAAACACTTTATATAATGATGGGAGTTACGAGGTGGTGATCCGCTTTGAATTGTTCAAGAAATATAATCGTTTGCTCACCCCGAGATTCTTCTAGAAAAAGATGTTTTGAAAAGGGAAAATTAAAGAATATAAAAGATAAAATAGACTAGTATGCAATTAAAGAATTACATAGTATTCCTCTTAGTAGTTGTAGTATCCTATATTGGTGTAAGTCAAGAGCGCCAGATAGCTTATGCAGACGATCATTTCAAAAAATATGAATTTATTGATGCACAGCGTATTTATCTCAAAGTTGCAGACAAGGGATATCACTCTGCAGATTTGCTGAAAAAGTTAGGAGATTCTTATTACTTCAATGCAGAGTTAAATGCAGCTTCTCGATGGTATGGAGTTTTGTATAAAGAGTACCGCAGTGAGATGGAAGCAGAGTACTTATTTCGATATGCGCAAAGTTTAAAAAGCGCAGGTAATTATTCTGATTCTGATATTATTATGGATCTTTTTGAGACCAAAACAGGTTTGAGAGAGCGACGAGCACAGCTTTTTAATCAAGAGCGGGATTATTTGGATTTAATAGAAATGCAATCAGGTAAATTTCAAATAACGGATGTCGGTATCAATTCGAGTTTTTCTGATTTTGCACCTAGTTTTCATAAAGATGAATTGGTTTTTGCTTCATCTAGAGGTAATAGTAGTATAAACAAAGTTATCCATGAGTGGAATGAGATGCCCTTTCTTGATTTGTATACAGCAGTAGCCAGTAGTAGTACCGTAGGTGGTGATTTACAAGGTTTAGAAAAAGTAAAAGGAAAGGTCAATACCAAGTTCCATGAGTCATCTTCGGTCTTTACCAAGGATGGTAATACGATGTATTTTACGAGAAACAATTATACAAACAAATATTTAAAACAAAATGAAGAAGGTACAACTCTATTGAAGTTGTATCGTTCTCGATTAGAAAAAGGAAAATGGAGCAAAGCAGAAGAATTACCATTCAATAGCGATAGTTACTCTGTGGCGCATCCAGCACTAAGTGCAGATGATAAAAAATTGTATTTTGCGAGTGATATGCCTGGAGGAAAAGGTTTGTCAGACTTGTATGTTGTGGATATTAGAGGAGATGATTTTGGCATACCAAAGAGTTTGGGTGATCAGATTAATACAGAGGGTAGAGAGACTTTTCCTTTTATAAGTGAAAGCGGAAGATTGTATTTTGCAAGTGACGGACATATAGGATTAGGAGGTTTGGATGTGTTTGTTGCAATCCCAACAATGAATAGTTTTGAAAAACCGCTTAATATTGGAGCTCCGGTAAATAGCCCAGATGACGACTTTACTTTTATTCTCAAAGAAGACACCAAAATGGGATATTTTGCGAGTAATCGACCCGGTGGTTTGGGAGATGATGATATTTATAGTTTTATACAGATTGAAAAACTCATTACAAGATGCAAGCAGACAGTTGTTGGTCAAATTACCGATGCAAATACTCGTGCTATTATCAAGAATGCTACGGTAAGTTTGTTGGATAAGAATAGTAAAGAGATTACAAGTGTAGCGGTTGATGACTCCGGAAACTATACATTTAATATCGCATGCAAAGAAGAGTACATCGTACGAGCAGCACACCCCGATTATAAGAGTACCGAGATACAGTTTTTTACAGATAATACTTTTGAGAAAGAAAATGTAAAACCGCTACAGCTTAACAAGGGACAGGAATTGCAACCAAAGACGGGTATTAAAGTTGGGGATGACCTAGCCAAGATATTACAATTAGAGCCGATCTATTTTGATTTGGATAAATCTTTTATTCGCCCAGATGCCGAAATAGAATTACAAAAAGTAATTGCTGCATTTCAAGAATATCCTACGATTAAAATTGATGTACGCAGTCACACAGATAGTAGGTCAAGTGATGACTATAATATGCATCTTAGTGAGCGACGTGCCAAAAGCACCATCAAGTATATTATAGAAAAAGGAGGCGTTTCCGCTTCGCGTATCAGCGGTAGAGGTTATGGAGAGACTAGTCTAGTCAACCAATGTGGTAATACTAGTACATGTTCTGAAGAGGAACATCAAAAAAACAGGCGTAGTGAGTTCATAATTTTGCAATTATAATCAGATAGTAGTTGATGATATTTAGTGAAGTGGTTTGAAATTTTTTGATGCTGGTAGAATCAACTGTAAGATATAATTATTTGTTAATAAGTGTTTTGTTTGTGGATAAAGTTGTAAGAAATCACAAAAGAGGTGTGCTGTTCTGAATAAAAAAATGGGATTACTCTACAAAGTGTGTAAAACCACTTAAAAAATAATTACAGGCTAATAATTAGGGTCTTTTTCTACTACTTTTGCACCATTCAATTAAACCGTAGCCACAACTATGCTTAAATTTTATAGTTCAATTATTTTTGCCTACAATAATATTTTAACGGGTAGTATACCAAATTAGCTATATACTGTCGCATATCACCTTGTTCTTTTTCCATCTAAATGCCTTGTTTATATATTCCAAAGCTAAGGCTATGCCATAGCATCAAGGTGTTTTTACATAAAAAAATGACAAGAAATAATAAAAAAGGTGCCTAAAAAATCAAGCACCTTAGTTTTATCGTTTATAAACTTCAGTTCACTGTTTTTTTTTGAGAACAAAGCAATTATTGATTTCTTCTTGACCAAAATGGTGAAGTTGGCCATCTTTTTTCTTCTTTGTAATACTTCGTTTTTATCTGATGATATTGTTCAAAATTACGCAGAAGATCCTCTTGGTAGACATTCGTGGTAGAAACGCCTTCTTTGAGCTCTTGTGTGATATGTTTTGATGCATAAATAGCAGAACTTATAGAAAACCCAATACCCATCGATGAGATAGGGTCAAAAGAGGCTGCAGCATCGCCTATGGCAATAAAACGGTCTAGCATATTGGTGGTACTTATCTGTGTTTGTGCATTTCTAATCCATAATTTATCTGGGATTGGCGTATGTTCCTGTAATAGCTCTTTGATGCGATTACTGCTTTGTAATAATTGTTTCCAATGTCTAATTTGATGAAGTTTGTTCTCAGAGATAATGTCGGCATCAGAGAAAAAAGTGATGACCATTTTATTGTCAGGCAGACAGGCAGCATACCACCAACCTAATGCTACTGATTCTAAGATTTTTTCGAACTTTTGGGTTGTTTCATTTAATTCCAAAAATAATCCAACACCCATTAGGGAGTCATATTTTTGTGAAGTACCTCCGACCTTACGACACACATTAGCTGATCTGCCAGAGGCATCAACAAGGTAGTTGGCGTGAATATCGAATTTGCCTTCGATAGGATGACTCAGTGATACATGCCAGCTTTTGTCCAGTAATTGTTCATATTCCAAACATTTTGTTCTTGGATATATGGTTGCGCCTCTCTCGGCCGCAGTTTGGATCAGTTTGAAATCAAATTTTTCTCGATCCAATTGAAAAGTAGCCTCTTCTGTCGTGAATATCGTGTTAATCGTGCTCACTTGATCGCTGCCCCAATAGGCTTTACTGGCATAATCTGAGATGAAACTATTTTTTTCAAAATCATTTTTATCTAATTTCAAATAATCAATTAAATCAAAAATACTAGCCGATACATGTTCTCCCACTCGGGTGGTACTAAAATCTGATTGCTCGATTAGTGTTACCGTTAACCCTGAGTAGTTTAGTAAACTCAAAGCGGCAGAGGCCCCACTAGGACCTCCACCAACAATAAGTACATCTGTTTGTAGTGTAGATTTTGACATTATCTTCTCATTCTTGTACCTGACCGATGTGCTCCAAGACCATTACTACTTACACTAATTTTCTTAAAAGAACGATCTTCAAGGAAAGAAACTAGTTTTTTGGCTCTCTCATTTTTCTTCTCTATTTTCTTTAGATCATCTTCGATATAGAAAACAGGAATCGTAGTTTCATTATCATCTCCATTGCCACTCACTTGTCCTACACCGTATTCCGTAAATGAAAATAATTCATTGGTACGTTCTGTCTCTGCAAAATAAGGAAACCCTCTGTCTTGCGAATTGGTATTTCTAATAAACGCCATGGCCGACCAATGTTCTACCATTTGGACAAAACTATTAATTCCTCTAGCATAATTCATCTGTTGTCCCGCAGGGAGATGTGATTGCATTTGCCCCTCCAGTGTAGTCTCACCAGTTAGGACATCCCATGGACTTTGTGGCGGCCACCAATACGAATAATAGGTAGGTGGTAGTGGTTCATTAGTAGGTTCGGTAATAAAAGTTTGGTCATCCTGATATACGGTATTAGAATTTTGCCAAGTTTTTGTGGTATGAAGTGCCTCTTGTGTGGTTCTCTTATCTTTGTTAAAATCTGGATTTGTAAAATTAACAGGTTGCACAGTGCATTGAAAGAAATCTGCTTGCCAAGGACAAGCCATTCGTTTGGTCAAATCACCAGGCTCGCAACCGCCGCCCTCACACTCATCTCTTGAGGGGGTAAGCCCCGTAGTATGATACCCTCCAAGACCTCTTTGATCAGAAATGACGTAGGGAGCAGCATAAATATTCGAATTTTGCACACTCCAAGTAACCTCAATACCCGGACACATAGGTAATCCCACACAATTCCCTACACTGGCCTGATCCGCTATGCTTATGGGTAAAGGATCAAAGGATGGATTGTTTTCAAAATCTCCATTTGCCCATTGTTTGAGCATAAAATATTGCGTATCATTAAGAGATAAAAACTTAACAATAGTTTCATTACTCACTGAGTTACTCCCCGAATTCAAAGGCATCATTGGGAAAGAATTAGCACCATCTACTTTGAATAACTCAGACTGTGGTTGATCCGAAGATGTATCCGTTTTGTCATTAGGACGTCTGAAATAAGAAAAATAGTTTTCTCTATTTGCTTTGTTTTCTGGGCTAGGATCAGAAAAATCTATGAGATTAGCCGTAAACGCCATCATAGATTGTACGTTAGCAACCCATTGATATCCTGCGAATCGTTGGATTATAGGCAAAATATCTCTTTGGTAGTTTACCTTATTGTAAGAGGTGTCAAATACACCACCCTGACACATATCAGGAACAAGGTCAAAGTATCGTACCCCAACATCAAACATACTATCACTAAGTGTTGAGATATTGACAATTTCTGGGGCAAAGTCCGGAGAACCAATAATAACCCAGGCTTGTAGCGTATCGGGATCACTTCCATCAGTATAAGTGATTTTGCAATAGACTGCTCCGTCAGCAGTGTCATCATGCCAGGTGTCTGAACCTCCGTAGCTTGTCAGTGGCTCGTTACCGCCGGCATTTCCATAACCACCTAGAACGATAAGCCTACCTTGATCATCAGTTTTTAGGTCTCCCAATGTGGTAATAGGGGTGCCAGAAGTTACCGTTTCTGGCGGGTATTGAGCAGGATACCCATCGGGGACACTCTCTTTGTCAAAACCAATACTTTGATTCGGTCCAGAGACAGTTCTTGGTCCCGGATCAATAATCAATGTTTGTCTTTCGCTTTCTGTTATTTTAGAAGCATTTCTGAATGGAACATTACGGTTTTTGTAACTGTTTTGTGTTCCATACAATAGATTACCTTCTAATTCGCTATACTGATACCAAGCAGCTTTTTTGTTGGCCAAATGCACTGTCCATTCCATCGAAGCAATGTTAGGAGTGTCACAGGTCAATTCTTCATTGTTTTTGTCCAAAATTTTGAAAACCTGTCCTTGTCTTCGTACTTGACTTTGGTCATCTTTGAAGTTTTGAACTGGACCTAGCTTATTCCCAGAAGCATCTGCTTCATAAGGAAGTCCGCCAATTGCGTCGGGCGAAAGACAAAATTGTTGTGTGCTATTACCTAATCTTGCAACCCCAATAGAAGGGCTTATTTTTAATTCCATACACTTGTTTGTTTATATTGGTTAGTGGTTTTATTCAATTTTTTGAATTTGAAAAAAAGTATCTAGCTGTTTGTTACATTCCTGTTCGAGGAATGAATTTTCATGGTATTCAAAGAAATCCAGAATTCAGGTGCTATTATATGGGGAGTTTCTTTTGTGTATGATTACAAAAAGAAAAGTTGTTGTAAGCGTTTTTGGAAGGATATGTAGTTTGCATTGTTGAGAATATGTTAAGGTGATAAGTTCTTCTATTTGATAAATATATAAAATAAGATGCGCTATTGGGTGTGGGTTTTCCACACATTTTCAGTCACTTAACCTTATTGTGGTCGTTGGTGTTTCTTAACAAAGTTTGAAGGTGTACTGCCTACTTGCTTTTTCGTGATTTTGTTGTAATGCAAACGACTCTGGTGAAATTTTCAAAAAAAGAAATATTGTAGTTTGTAGGTTCTACTATTTTAAAAATAAGTGAAGATTAAAAATTTGCTTCATTAAATTTATACCCTTTTTGTGCTTCTTTTTGTTTTTTTAGGGCTTACAGGAATTTTTCTTTAACTATTTAGGAGTAGTTTGTTAAAAGTTTCTAGAATCAGATTCAGAACGCAAATCCAACTCGTCTGTTCATAAATAAGATGTGGTATTATTTTGATATTTGATGGAATACATTTATCCCTGTAAATTCAAAAAGCAAATGGTATAAATAGAAGATTTGAAAATGTTTTTTAGATAAATATACTTTTAAGTTGGAATAATTAACAAATTATTGGGAGTTTGTTAGTTTTAAGAAAAATATTTTCGTTAAACACAAGAAACAATATCTTTAATTAAAAAACACAAACAATGAAAAAAGTTCTCATTACACTACAAGTAGCAATAGTATTTTTATACACATCTTGTCAAAAAGAAAGTATAGAATCAGATTCAAGCGTTTCACAAGAAAACTTACAGGAGTTATCGGATAATTACGCCCTAGAAGGAGTAGAAACTATTCGGAACGATGAAAAATCTTATGATCTGGGTTCTCTAACGAGCGCAACACTAGGAGAGGTAAAAACGATATTAGATGGCAAAGGGTTTCAGAATTTGATAGGAAGCTCTAATACACTGTATATTTCTCAAAAAATGTTATCTCATGATGAATTAATTGCATTAGATAATCTAGAACAGGCAGATCAAAGTATTACCGTAGCGGCAAAAATGAAAACGGTGAAATTTTCTTATAAGGTAGGATTATATGACGGTGTAGTACCAGGAGGTAAACCTATGTTTTGGAGACAGGGGACAAAAACAGAAAGACTTACAGGTCTTGTTTTTGATAAAACTGCTTTGAAAGTGAATTTGCCTTCTAATTCGAAAAACAGAGCTTCGTCATTTTGGATGCAGATAAAGAATGCAGGAAAAACGCGTATTGCTGATGTAACATTGAAAATTTTTGATAGACGCAATAGACAAGGAAGATTAACTCTCAACGGAGCATCTGTTAGTAATTTAGATCCCGGTAAGACAAAAACGGTATTGCAACCTTTTACAAGTATAGCTAATAATCAAGCCGAAAGTATCGATCTTGTTTTTAGTGCGCTATAGTTGACGCTAGGCGATTTGATAGCGATGTTTTTACGCTAAAACTCAAGACGTAGCTAGGTGCTATGTCTTGAGTTTTGTAGTTTAAACTAGTAACCAATAATTACGCCTTTTGTAGTTTATGGGATAAAACTATGTTTTTTTCATTTCAGCAAAAAAGATAAGAAAAACAGTGTGATATGGTATGGCGACAAAAATGTGATCAAAAAAACAATTTTGCACCGACCAGATACTTGCCTTAGGGGGGACAAAGGCTTATGCAAACCCACCAGAAACCCCTATCTTTTGACCAGTAATAAAAGAAGATTCATTGGAAGCCAAAAACACTGCTAATTGAGCGACGTCTGTTGTTTTGCCAATTGTAGCTAGCGGTGTATTGGCTATGACAAATGATTTAATTTCTTCGTTCATTTGGTTTCCTTCTGTCTGCGTTGGTCCAGGTAAAATAGCGTTTATTCGGATGTTTTTTGTTCCGAGTTCTTGAGATAATACATTGGTAATTCCATCAACTGCATTTTTTGTAGCAGTATAGAGTGAGGTCATAGGGGTTGCTTTTACTGTTGCGATCGAACTTATATTGATAATATTTCCTCCGTTTTTGTCAAAATGCTTCAGGGCTTCTTGGATCGTTAAAAAAACGCTCAAAACATTTGTTCTAAAATGATTGTGGAACTCATTTTCTGTGATACTTTCTATCGATTCAAATTTATAAATTCCTGCATTATTGACCAAAGTGGTGAGGGGTCCAAAAGCTTCTTTGGATTTGGTAAAAAGCTTTTTGACAGCTTCTTTGTTTGTCACATCCGCTTGTATAGCGATAGCCTTACCACCAAACTCTTTAATTCTCGATACAATTTTTTCGGCATTTGCTTTGTCCGTATTATAATTGATGATGACTTTGGCACCTTCTTTTGCCATCGTTTGAGCAATTTGGGCACCGATTCCTTTGGATCCTCCGGTGATTAAGACAGTTTTGTTCTCTAATTTGTTCATGGTATTCTACATTTTTGTTTGATACGATAACAAATGTAGAAGGCTCGATACTAGAAAAGTTTGCCATATGGCAAGAAATCATTTTTTTGCTCTAACTCTACTTAGTGTGTATTCTGATATGCCAAGATGTAATGCGATATGCCTTTGCGAAATTCGTTGCGCTAGGGCAGGATATCTTTGTACGAATTTTTGATATTTGATTAACGCATCGTCGACTAACATTTCATTTTTTATAGCAAGTTTTTCTAGCAATGCTTTTTGTTTTAATGTGCTTATGATTTTTGAAAAATTACGGACTTCATACTCCAGTATTTCAAAAGAGGAACGTGCTATAGTAAAGACAGTACTATTGGTAAGAGCTTCTATGTTTTCTGCAGAAGGGGTTTTATAAAAAAAACTGTCCAAATCGATAAGAAAATGCCCTTCATTGACAAAATATTTTATGTATTCATCTCCATTGGGCTTATAGCCCGACACCTTGAAAACCCCTTCAGCTACAAACCCTAGTGTATGACAAATTTGTCCTTTCTTATGGTACTGATTTTTTTTGACCAAAGAATCTAATCGCAGATGTTTTTTGATCACAAGTTCTTCTTCTTGAGATATTGGTAGAATGGAGTTGAATAGTGCTATTAAATTGTCCATTTTTTGTGGAGTCGTCATGTTTTTTAATTACAAGTTTTGCTTTTTGTGCAATGGCGAAAAATCACTTCAGTTGGAGAACTAATATCAAATTAGCTTTATAATATCGCATGTCGACTTGTTCTTTTTCCATCTAAATGCCCTGTTCCTATATTTCATAGCAAAGGCTATGCAGTAGCATCACGGTGTGTTTCTATAAAAAAAGAGCAGTGTCATTAATACGAATTTATACGATGACTTTTTTCATAAACCGTCTTATTTTTGCAATGATTTTTTTACCATCTTCCTCCAAGGCAAAGTGCCCAGTGTCATATATGTTATAATCTATGTTTTTTACATCTTTTTTAAAGGCTTTTGCACCGCCTTCGGGAAAAAATTCGTCGTTTTTTCCCCAAACAATAAGCAAAGGTGGTTGATTATCCCTCAAATATTTTTGCCATTTTGGATATAATTTGAGATTATTTTGATAATCATAAAATAAGTTGAGATGAACAGTACGTGCATTAGGTCTAGAGAGTCTTAAGTAATCCAAGTGCCAAGTGTCAGGATTGATGCTTTCCTGATTTCTAGTTCCATGAGTATATTGCCATTTTAGGCCTTCTAGAGAGAAAGCAGGTAGTAATGCGTTTTCTGTATTTTCATTTCGATTCGCCCACAGTGCTCTAATACCTGCCCAAGCATTTCCAAGACCTTCTTCGTAGGCATTTCCATTTTGATTAATTATAGCAGTTACTCTTTTTGGATGTGCCGTAGCGATACGGAAACCAATAGGAGCTCCATAATCTTGGATCATTAGGGCATAACGTTTAATCCCTTTTAATTCTAAGAAAGAATTGATCGTTTCTGCAATAGTATCAAAAGTGTATTCATAGTCTTTGGTTGATGGGAAGTCACTGTTCCCAAATCCTGGATAATCTGGTGCGACCAAATGAAATTCATTAGCAAGTTGCTCCAAAACTTTTCTATATTGATGAGAAGAAGATGGAAACCCATGTAAGAGTACAATAGTGGGGTTTTTGTTATCTCCTGACTCTCGGTATGCAATATTTACATTGTGAACTTCTAGATTTTTATAGAATACGCTGTTCATGGGTTTCATTATTTAGAATATAGTTTTATAATTTTCGTTCAGATTCTTCGATTTCGAGATCATTAATACTTGCATAACGTTTTTGCATGAGTCCGTTGTCGTCAAACTCCCAATTCTCATTGCCATAGGCTCTAAACCATTGTCCATTTTTGTTTCTATATTCGTATTCGAATCGTACGGCAATTCGATTAGTATTAAATGCCCAAAGCTCTTTTTTGAGTTTATAGTCTAACTCATTTTTCCATTTGTCTTCGAGAAAAGATTGTACTTCTTCTCGGCCATTGATAAAACTGTTTCTGTTACGCCATTCTGTATCAATAGTGTAGGCAAGGGATACGGTTTCAGGATTTTTACTATTCCAAGCGTTTTCTGCCATTTGTACTTTTTGTCTAGCAGTTTCTTCGTTGAACGGCGGTAGTGGATGTTTTTTCATAAGTAAGATTAATAGTTACCGAATATTGGGTACTATGTATGCATGAATATTTTTATTTCTTTAAGTAATTGTCTTCAAGATGTTGTAGTGCGTGTTCAAATATGGAAGGGTCACCCAAACTTTTGGATACAATTAGACTGCCTTGGATTTCTATGAGTGCCTGTAGCGCTGCTTGTTCTGCTTGGGGAATATGGAGTCCAAAGGCTACTCCAATTTTTTTGAAAACGGATAACCACTCTGTCATTCCATTTCTTATTTGTTCTTCAAACAGGGCGATACCCCCTTGCATAGATAGTGCGCGAAAAATACAGGTCTCATGACCTCCATTATATAATTCTCTGATGGCGGATACTCCATTTTTTAGTCTGATTTCAGGAGTCAGGTCAGTGTCTAGTAGCGCTTGGAATACATGCGCTTCGACCCATTTGCCCAAATGATGTAGTACAGCAGTGGCCATTTCTTGTTTTCCGTTCGGAAACCTGTGATAGAGACTAGCTTTTTGGAGTCCTGTGGCTTCTGACAAATTTTTCAAACTAGCTCCTTCGTATCCTTTAGATCGAAAAACATGTGTCAAACCAATTAAAATGGTCGTATCCGATATTTTTTGAGGTCTCATAAGGACAAGATACATAAAATATTGTAGTTACCGAACGATTGGTAAAATATTAATAGTTTCACGACACTTATTGCGTACTTTGTATGGTGAACAGAAGTCTGAGTTAGAAATTACTTGAATTTGGAGAAACTAGAATGGGAGTTTCTACCCGCTAAAATGTAATTGTAGACCAAAACATTTTGAACTATTTTTTGCTAGTTTGCACTATAAAATTTAGGCATAGCAATGGCTACGGTTTATTTTTTTAATACAAAAATAGTAGAATAAGAAGCTAATTATTTTTTGCGTGGTATTATAGATCTGGGATTTTATGCTAGGAATAGTAATAGTGTTTTCTTGGTTTCAAAATCTAGCGGATAGTGATCAAAGGTCGGGTGAAACAAATGGTGAGGTAATGGCAATTGGCGCATTCTCTTAAGAAGTTTGTAGGTGTTTTAACGTTCTTGTAGTCATTAATCTAAAAAGAGGTTTATTATTCAGGGTACATACAGGTCATTTGATTCATTGATTTCTTTTCTTTGCAAAGGATTTTAAAAAAAGACACCTTGTGATCGCTACCATCTTTGATTTGTTTTTGCTTTTTAGTGCATTACATGGATTCTTTTTTAGTGCTTTTCTCTATAGAAATTATGCGAATAACCATTATGGAATTCGCTACTTGAATTTTTTAATTTTGGTCGTAGCATTAAACAATCTACAATCTTGGTTATTAGCGATAGATTTCCCGCTGTTGGATTATATTCAGGTGCCGTGGCATTTTTTGCTAGCACCGATGTTTTATACATTCTTGTTAAACTACCTTAATATTAAGGATAAATATTTTAATGTTTTAAAGGTTTTTATTCCTTTTTTTTTTGTTAAGTATCATATTACAAGTGTACTACTTGACGGTGCTTAGAGGGGCAGCATCAAGAACAGAATTTGAATGGGTCTATGAAAAATATACCGGTATTGAAGAGTTGGTGAGTTATGTCTCTTCGTTGTTATTATTCGGGTATTCACTGTTTATAATCAAAAATTACCATAAAAAAAGTTGTGATATGGAGCTGTTCGACGACTTGAAGTGGATAAAGAATTTTATCATTTTTGCAGGCATTTCTTATATTGTTTGGGGCGCAGCTTTATTAATGAAATTTGTTTTAAATTTTGAGAGTTTCATCATCTTTTATTATCCATTACGCGTTTTGACTACGGTTCTGATCTATTGGCTAGGGTATGAGTTGTTGATAACAATCCGAAAAGTTAAGGAACGAAAAATTATTAGAAAAAAGCATTCAGTAGAGCGTAAGAGAGTTTCCAATTTGAATAATAAGTACACTAATCTGTTGGCTTATATCGAAGATAACAGAAGATTTTTGGATCCAGCTTTGAGTATTGATAGTCTTGCTCAAGAATGTGATATGAGTAGTAGCCAGTTATCAAAAATAATTAGGGTCTGCTGAAAAACTCAGGCAGCATTTCTGGTTAGAAATTGATATTTGAGTTGCCTTTGGTAATTTT
>CANLMN010000060.1 GCA_947492105.1 uncultured Aquimarina sp.
TCATCTCCAAAATCGTTTTCCCCCTTATCGAAGTGGCGGATCAGTCAACTGGACCTATAGCGTTTGCCTATCGGCACACCATATGCCTAGTTATTGTAACCAGTTATTTACTTCAAATTTAATTCAAATCCAGTTCCAATAATCTCAAAAACGGAATCATAAGTTCTAAAAACAAAATGTCTATAACTTTTGTCAATTTTTCCGATGTGCATTTCGTTATCCATCTTTATCATTTTTGCCAATTGTTCTGAATTTGTAATTTCATCAAATGAAGATTCATATTCGATTTCGTCATAATCAAGTTCAGTCATTTTAAACAAATGAACCGAATTAAAGATGATATGATATTTTTGAGATGTGTCATCCTCTAAATTTTCACAAAGGTTCCCATTAAAATCACCTGTTATTTCAAATGTAATTTCATTAACTATTTTGACCTCGTCAAGAAAAATCGCATCTCGTCCCCAAATCTTTCCAACAGATGTTATTATAGGAATTATTTTCTGTTTCATTTTTTAATTAATTTACATCTTTAATCTCTCATATATTTTTCTTTATCATATTCACACATAGGACAAATATTATTTTCTTCAATGTGTAAATATTCTAATAGTGTTGAAACGTTTCCATTACTGCAAACTTCACATTCAAGGTTTTGGCTATATTTTACCACAAATGATTCGATAGCTGGTTTTTGGTTACCTTTTAAAGATTCAATTCCTTGAGTAACCAATTGTTTTGTAATTGGTTACAACGGTTGGTATAAGAAACGTAGGGCAGAGGATAAGCACTACATTTCGGTTTATAACTAAGCCAAATTTACATATTTTACTTTTATTTTTCTCTAAATGCCAAATTGGAAATTTGGCGACCTCATAAAGAAGCACAGACTTTCAAATTAATCTTTAACCGCCCTATGTTTTTTATACATTATTGTACGCTGGCGTTATACGTGTTTTAAACTAGGATTTGCCTCTGTATAAAATTCTCCTACGCAATATTTATCATTATTGAATTCATCAGGAATAAAAGATGTTGTATAAATCATTTGATAATCTTCAGAGTTGTGTTTTTCTGTTTCAGCGATTAAAATGCGTTGAAAATTTTGAGCTCTTTTCTTTTCTATTCCCTTGTCCTCCATATTGTCACAAAAGATAAAACGAGGATAACGCATTTTCTCATTAAGTAATGATGCTAAAAATAAAGAAAATCTAGCTGAAATTTTTAAATAAAAACTAGAACTAGCAGAATATTTAGCTTCTTTATCTGAAATAAATGCTAGATTATTTCTAAAATCTATTTGGAATTCTTTTGCTTGATAAAAATCTTTTTGACGTCTTAAATCATTGTTTAATAAATGTATTCCTTTCTTTTCAATTGAATTTAGTGTAGTCCTCTTTAATCTTATTTGTTCTTTAGTTATTTCTGAGATACCGTGTTTTAAAGCTTCAATTTCTTGTTCTAAATCGGATTGTTTTTTTCTTAAACTTTGAAAGATTTCTGCGTTTTCTAAGAGAGTTCTTAATTGAATAATTTCACCTTCTAAAAAACCTTTGTCTACGTATAGATTATCATATTTTTCTTCTCTTACAGACTTTACATCTTCTAATGATTGATTTACTTGCTGTTGAATTTGATAATGTTTTAATTTTGTTACTTCAAACTCAGCTTCTAAATCTATTATTTCACGTTTTTTTAAGGTGATTAAACTGTTTGATTCTTTAATTTGAAAACTTAATTCTTGTTCAATTTTTCGAGCTTGAGTGATTCCGAAAGAATCATCTATTTTTGTTTTACAAAGTTTACAAGTGTTAGGTTCCTCGATTGGCTCTATCTTTGATAAACACTCGGGACAATTTTCAAGAGGGAAATCTCCTAATAATTTTCTTGTCAAGATTGATTTTTTTATAGCTTTTAATTTGTTTTTTAAAGCCTCAATAAACTCAATAGTGTCATTCACCTCAAATTTGTAAGTTCTTATTTTTGTATCTAAAAGTTTTACTTTTTCGCGTTGTTCAATAGCAGATATGTTTAGTGTTTCATAATCTAGCTTAGTCTTTTTAGTATATCTAACTTTTTTTGACTTTTCTTTTAAATCAATAATTTTTGTTTCTAATTCAGAAATTTCTTTTTCTTTACTTTGAATTGAAGTAATAATGTTTGAAGGAATTAAATCAAGCGGATTTGGAATAAATTTCTTAATTATTTTAATTTCCTTTTTAGTTTCATCTAGTTCCTTGTCAGCATTAACTTTCCTTTGTTTTTTGTCATATAAATCTTGATTGTATACACCCATTAATAAATCAGAAACAGTTTCTCTAGTTAAACTTGAGTCAAATTGTTCATATAAAAATAATGAACTAGTAGGGGATTCTTGGTCAACATATAATAACCTTAGAATTTGATGAAAAGTTATATTATTTTCTCCCTTAACAATCGGTAAATCTAAATTGTCAAATATAACGTTTGAATAACTTTTAGTACTTTCAAATGTATTGAAACTAAATTTTTGCCATTCATTATTCTGTTGAGCTTCTTCAAAATTACCCCAATAAAAAAACATTGATTCTTTATCATTTGCTTTTTTTGTTTTGGGACTGATTTTAATATTTCTTTTAATAGTTATAATTGCTCCATTCATTTCAACTTCTGCAATAACTAAAGAACATTTTTTGGCTTCTTTTACCCAATCATTGAATGCACCACCTAAAACATAAAATAAAAAGTGAGTTATTGTAGATTTTCCACTACTATTATCTCCTCTAATTATGTTAATCCCTTTATGAAAACTTTCATCATAAGCAATTTTACCTTCATTGGTATAGACTACCATTTTATTTAAAAATAAATTATTATGCATCATACTTGCTCTCTAATAGTTTAGTTTTACTTTTTAGACCATTAGCTCCAACTAATGGCATTTTGTAAAAATGTGAAGTCAGTAATTTAATAGTGTTTTCTTCTTGAACACTCAACGTTTTAAAATCTTCTGAATATTTGTCAAAAATTTCTTTTGAAATAGATGTGATTTTATTGTTGGTTAAATAATTTTTGTTGATAATACCATATGAAGCTAAACATTTGATAGCAGTCATTTGATAAGGTTTGATTTTTTCGAAGACTTTTCTATCATTTATTACTTTTTCATAGGTGTTTTCAGGTCTAGTAATAAATTGCTTTATTATAGCTTTTATATCTTTTTCTTCTCTCTTTAATTTAATTTCTTGCATTTTATTAGGGTAGAGTAGGTAATAATCCCATATCCTAAGTCTTTCAATTTCGATTACTCCATCTTCTTGAAAATGAGCTAATAGTTTTATCATTCTGTACACAGTGTGATATAGGTCAAATGATTTTTGATATACTATCATAGTTTCCAGTTTATATGACAATTTCCTGTTAAATAATGAAACATACCTTCAATTTCTGTACTTGAAAGACCCATTATGTCATAACAGCCTTCTGACTCTATTAAATTTATAATTGGGTTTGTAATTTCAGAAGAAATTTTACCTAGAATGTCACTTTCAGATTTATTTTCTCTAATCATTGGATTTATTACATTTCTAGATTTTTCTAATACAATAGCAAGGATGAATGCAAAAATTTCCTGAGCAGGTTCATAATTTTGGTAAAGAAGTAGTTTTTTATGAAATTCTTGTTTGCACCAAGCAAAATCAAGATACAAATAGCTTTTACCAGCATCTTTCAATTTTTGTTCTAATCCAATTGTATCACGTCTATTGGTGTATCTTTTTAGATTATCTGATGTTTCAGCAATTTTATCATCATTTTCAAACTGTTCTTTTAGTTTTTCGAATAACGAAGCTAATTTACTGTTGGATGTTTTAATAATAGTAGTGGATTTGTCGTCTCCAGCTATAATTTTATTATTATTTCCATTTATGTCAATATTACTTTGGTTGGTTTTATTTAACATTTTTAGTTTGAATTATTATCTCCTCCAACTATTGTATTTTTGTTTCCTTTTATTTTTATTTTAGTTTGTTTGACTTTATTACTTCTCTTTTTAGAGTATAAAGCTCCACCAACAAGAGCTACAATTATTGTAATAATTCCTAAAATAATTTTTGTAGTATTATCTTCCATTTTCTTTTTTTTTTAGCTTGCGTACAACGTAGGAATATAGTTACCATGGTAACCATATTTCCATTATATAATTCACAAATCTAACAGATTTCAATCAAAAACAAAGTCTTGTATGTTGTTTAAGTGATATTTAATCAGATTTTTATAGATATATAGAGCATGTCGTGAGATGAACTATCAGACTCTGGATACACCAATAATTATAGATTAGCCAAAATCATTTCTAATCGTTTGTAAACGCTTATAAACGACTACAAGTACAACAAGTACCTCAATGGAGATCTACTAATTGATGGGTTTTGCATCATTGTATAGTAGCTGTGACACCCTACGACCAGAAGTACAAAAAACCAAAGACCTCCCAAAAGACCAAAAACAGCTCCTATTGCTAATGGAAATAATTAACAATAAATGGCATAATATTAGGAGTTTAACCACTATAAATCCCTAAGAATATAGTTTTTAACACCAAAAACACTGCTACTCCAATAGCAGGACGCTATTTTTAACCCCAAAAAAATCATCGCCAAAATCGTTTTCCCCCTTATGCAAGTGGCGGATCAGTCAACAGGCATATAGCGTTTGCCTATCGGCACGCCATATGCCTAGTTATTAGGCTTTCGTTATTTTATTTTTTTCAGTATTCCTTTCAGTTCGCTTTCTAGCTTACTTTTCTCAATGAAACTCTCAAAACCTTTTTTTATCTTAATTTTTCCTTTGTAGATGTCTGCTAACTCCTTGATTTTCGTATTGTCAGTTTTCTGATAAGTATGACCGTATTTATTTAAAAAGCTTATTATTAAAAGGTGAAAGCTTCTTAAAACATTTAAGTTCTTATCGTTATTATCGTTTTGAATATTTGAGAAATAATTAATGACTTTTTCTAGCTCATCAAATTCATTTTCGGTTTTATCACTGAATTCATCAAAATCAATAACTCTATCTCCTTCAATTACCCATTTACTATATCCAATCAAGTCATTTTTAAAAAAGTGATTTTGATTATTTCCGTTCAAATAATTTAATTCAGAAAGTAACTTTGGTTCACTAAAAATATCTTTAAATGTTTTGATATATTTTAAATATAGAATGTCATTTTTATCAGCAATTATTGAGTCAATAGAAACTGTATCTTTTTCCGTTTTTAACACCCAATGTAGAAATACTAGAAACCGATAAACAAAACTTCTGGTATAATATTTAGTTCTTTCTTCCCACTCTTGTTTATTAATTTGATGCCAATTCTTGTCAATATTTTCATTGAAATTCCAAAGTCTATGATTGAACTCTTCAGCTATATTAAGTAAAGGCATTTTGTGCTTGGCAATTTCTTCTTTTAATTTCTTTTTTTGTTCAAACTCATATTCTTTTCTAAGCTTGTATCTTAGAGAATTACGTTCATAAAATATTTTAAAAAACCAACCTATCAAAAAGACAAAAATGGAGGTAATACTTGAAATTATTACTACTTGTACTTTTATGTCTAATTGATTAAACCATTCAATCATATTTTATTAGTTGTTTTTTAATGAAGCCTAACGCTTGCTATATGATTATGTAGCTATCCCGATAGGGTAGCTATTAATTATATAGCCTGTTACAAAACGTTTTCCTTTACCAGTCTGGCTTTCCTGTTAATCCTTTTACTTTTTTTCTTATATATATCCTACAATTTTTTTCATTGGGAGTTGGGAAATCTTTTTTGTCGTACTCATCATAATAAAGAAAAATACTATCATTTTTGATATAACCTTGTCTTTTATCATAAAAACCACCTTCTCCATATTTTACACGGAAGTATTCGAGTTGTAAATATTTATTAGTTTGAATATTAAAATAACCTATCATTAAAGAGCTATTTATATTATTAAAGCTAGATAAATTAAGTTCTTCTTTTTTTGATACTAAGTCTTCCATATAACGACCATTTTTAAAAAATCTTAAATAATGAAAATCAATATGTTCTTTACCTCCATAATAAATCTTAGATTTGTTGATGTAAACAGAAGTAGTATCAATTAAATCTTCTTTAATCAAATTATATGAAGGATTGGTAAGCGTAAACTTATTTTTTTTAGGTCTATTCCCTCCTTCCTTATTTACATAATAATTTTTGAATAAACTATTACATCCCAGTAAGAAGAAAATAAAAATGTAAAAGACTACCACTTTTTTCCACCCCATACTTCTATATTTTTATGATTATACTCAAATCGAAAGTCCTTAATTGCTCTATGAATAGCATTTTGTAACCAAGCATCGCCAATTAAATCGATAGTGGCATTATACCCATTATTATTGACACGGATATAGGTTGAAGCTTTATTTAAATTTTTTTGATATGAAGTTTGATTATGATACTTATAAAATGTTAAATCTTTTAATTCTTTTTCAAGAGAAGATATTTTTTCTTTTTTCTCAAATTTGTTTAAGCTCAAATCGTTTTTTATAGATTGTATTTCTTTACCAATTTTATCTTTTTTAACTTCTTCAGGAGCATCTTTTTGATAATCCCCTGAAAAATCCTGAAACCCTACTTCAAAAAACGGAGTAGCTACCGAGATTCCTCCTGTCCAAGCCATATCTGTACCTCCTCCGAGATAAAATCTTCGAGTATCATTATTAGTACTTACATTGACATCTCCTAATCGAAAACCAATCATCCCTTCTCTTTGGATTCTGTCTAAAGAAAATTGATTTTCATTGACTCCAGAGTTCCACGTTAGCAACTGTCCATAACTCAAAGAATTTTGAAAATCGTTGAGTGTTGGTATTGGGGAATTATAATTTAAGGAATAAGATTGTAAAGGTGTTCCTTGTCCACCTCCAACAGTTAGATTTACAGCCGCTGTCAAATCGACTACTAAATCTTTTTTATGAACTCCTGTTCCAACACCTCCATTATAAGCAGCAAAATGAAGGGATGATGTTGCTCCAAAATTACCCCATCGATTTCCGTATCCAATATTGGCATTTCCTCTTAACCTAATTTTGTAGCCTACTAAAATTTGAAGCCCAAAAGTTACTCTAAATCCGTTTCCAGGAGGATTAGTTCCAAATCCACTTCCAAAAGAGTTATTTTTATTAGCTATCTTTCTAGCAGCACTCTCAATGTTTCTTTGTAAGCTAGTCATAGCCCAGAAATCTGCACTACTATGAGGTTTGCCAAAATCGAATAAAGCAAAATTCATAGCTGATCTAAGTTCACTATCAATTGATTGCAAATTAAATAGAGAGTTTGAAGTCATATTTTTAGGTTTTAGTGAGGTTTAATGTTTTGTAACGCAGGAATATAGTTACCATGGTAACTATATTTCCATTATATAATTCACAAATCTAACAGATTTCAATCAAAAACAAAGTCTTGTATGTTGTTTAAGTGATATTTAATCAGATTTTTATAGATATATAGAGCATGTCGTGAGATGAATTATCAGGCTCTGGATACACCCATAATTATGGATTACCCAAAATCATTTGTAAATGTTTGTAAACGCTTATAAACGACTACAGGTACAACAAGTGCCTCAATGGAGATCTACTAATTGATGGGTTTTGCATCATTGTATAGTAGCTGTGACACCCTACGACTAGAAATACAGAAAACCAAAGGCCTCCAAACAGGCAAAAGACAATTGCTATATCCCTATGAAGTACGAATGATGTTTGAAGCCTTTGAGGTGAAATGAGATGGAGATTTAAAAACAAATTATGTAGGAAAACATAATAAGATGGTTACGTGAAAACCGTATTGTAAATACGGAATTAACTAATTGTTAATCAAAAATTTATATGTAATTTCATCAAGTTTACATATTTAATGGAGTCAACTCGCTTTTTGAACCAAAAAACAGTGCAATTTTTCACTCCATAATGCCTTGTAAACTCTTATTATTTTGTTAAAATGAGTGCAAAAGCAATAAAAAAATAGTTAAAATAATAATATTCGCCCTTGTTACATTATAATATGTTTAATCTGCAAATCAAGTGATTAAGATTATGTTTGTAATCCTTTTTTATTTTAACACTATTTAAAAAAAATACTTTATGAAAGCTAAACAAATTTTTCTATCTGTTCTTTTTATATTTTTAAGCACTATTCTTTTTACAAGTTGTGAAAAAGAAAATATTGTGGATGAACCTTACGAAAAAACAGATCAGTTTGAAAAGAAAAATATCCAGCAAATCGACAGAGAAGATGTCGAAGATCCAGGCGACCGAGGGAGCTACTAAAAATAAAATATTACTTTTTCTAATTATTATTGGTGCTGTATTTGGTAGTATAGCACCTTTTGTACATATTGCCTTTCCAAAAGTCAATCAAGAAGTAAAAGTTTTAAACACTAATTTTAAAAATGCAACAATAAGCGAAGAAGAATTTAGAACCCAAAAACAACTCTTATATACAAAGTATCAAGTTTTTGGTTTTTCAAATATGAGAAGGTTTACATATGCAATTGGGATGCCCATTGCTATTTTGTTTTGTTCCTTATTATTTTTTGCTATTTCCCAGTTTATTTTTGATCAAACGGCAATACTGGGGACTTTAATTGCTGCATCCATATTTTTGTTCACATCATTATATTTTATTCTTTGGACAATTTGGCCTTATGATTCCAATAAGAACGATTTCTCTGAGAGCACTTATTATATTGTTATGATCCTGGTTTCAATAAGTGTTACTGTGACTTGCTGTCTATTCATTATATCAAAATCTAATTATGATTTAAAAATAAAGGAGTTGATAAAACTTGTTATTTCCACAAGGAAGAATTTCTTTAATACTCTTGAGAAACATGAGTCCAATCAAATTGTCATAAAAGAAAAAAGCAAATTCGATGACAATATGTATGAGATTTTCGAGAAAGTGAGCAAATAATATTCAACTATTATGGAAACTGAAAATAAAAAGAAAATACTAGAAAGATTAAAGGCCAAAGGCCGTATATACATACCAGATTTTGACTCTTTAGAAAAGGAATTGGAATCAGAACTCGAAAACGAAATTTTGAAAAATAAGATTGTACTGCAACATTTGATAGAAGAGAAAGAGCAGCTAAAAACAATGATACACCATCTTGTTATAACCTGATATTGACCCTGTTATTTTGATTTCATAATCTCTTCTATTTTCTTTTTTAATGTCTCGATATCACTTTTTACAATAGAGAGTTCATCTTCACTTTTGGCAGATTCCAACAACAAGTGGAAACTTCGTATTTTCTTATACTCTTCTAAATTGTCATTGATATGCTTTATGACATTAATCTTATCCACACCATCTAGCACGTTATCCGTTTCCGTTACTTCTTTTAAAATCATTTCTCCCTTTCCTGTAAATAACCAGTTGGGATTTAATTCCGGGTATTCTTTGAGAATATTTTCTACGACATTAGTTCCAATACTTTTCTCATGTTTTATTGCCTTTGAGATACTACCTCTACTGGCTTGTATACTGTTTTCGAAAGCATACAGGCTTAAATTTTTGAAATGGATGAATTCTTCTAGCCTATGTATAAACATTGGAAAATAATCTTATAAAAATTTTAATTTAGTAGAAAATAATCTTATATTTGAATTGTTAACAGTACGGTATAAGAAAATTTTATCACTATGCTTGATTCTGTTATCTAACTAAGTAAATATATCTCAAAAAAATAAAAAACGTTACAAATTTTTATAGAAACAAAAAAATAATGATTCCAAAGCAATTGTCATGATCATAATTGAATCGTAGTGATAATTTTTTATTAGCCTTTTTAATTTACCTCAACAAACCAGACTAGTAAAAAATTATCTCTACGGTTAAAATTTCAAGTTTCTACTATGATTAAAATTAAACTAAAAAGAGACCGTGTGGAAAACTGGCTGCTTCAACAAAAAGATATTCTAACGGTATTCCAATTTGAAAAGAAGCTAGGTTTTAGTAGAGGGACATTAAGCAAATACTATGCTGGAAATAGAAGTTTAGCTAACGAAGAAATAAAGATAATTGATAAATATATTCAAGATTCTTTAGATAACTATTTTGATACATGAAGCTATGGCAAATAAAGATCTTATAAAGTCTGAAGAAAACATCATTTATGAGATATTGTATCAATTAGATGGTCTAGAAATAGCATTGGCACATGACACTCTTAATAAAATTCATCTGATACTGAGTTTTGCAAAAACTCCGATAGATATCAATAGAATTAGAGAAAGTTGGTTCCCAGAAATAGAAGAAGAACGCAAACATAATGTTATGAAAACCCCAAAAATACACGGTCATGACCATACATGTATCGCATATACGAGTCAGCTATACATCTACTACAGAACCAGTCTATGGTACTCCAAATTATGGACCAATCAATGCCTGTATTATACCTTGACAAAAGATGGATCAAAATGCCTAAGAAAATTTACCAAAACCAACTTGCTCAATGATTATAAAATGACTCGTTTTGAGGATCCCTTGGTCAATTTTCTAAAAAACAACTCGATCTATAAGAGAAACCTAATCACCAAAGAATTTGAAATACTCACGATACTCAAATAAACAAAATAATCGTCTAAAATAGATCAGAACAAGGAGCAAACAGACTCTGTCTATAAAATAGCAATCCTACAACCATTATAACTATCAATAGTATGGAACACCAAGACATTATTACATCAGAACAAGACAGCATACGTGGGATCATCAATCAGCTAGATGGTCTTGATGTAGCAATGGCACATAACACGCTCCATAAAGTTCACCTGATACTGAACCTCACCGAAACTCCAATCAATAGCACCAAGGTTAGAGAGGTTTGGTTTCCAGAACTCGGTGATCAGACAAAACAGACTGCAAAACACAAAAACATAAAACTGCTCATACAAAATGGCAAGGAGTACCATAGCGTAGCTATGAACAACCACCTAGAACTCTATCTGTGGGTAGATCTGTGGTATGCCAAACTTATGCCCTGCACTTGTTTGTACTACAAATTAACAGATGAAATTACTGGTAGAGTAAAAAAACTGACTAGAACGAACCTGCTCAATGATTTTGCAGGGACTCCTTTTGAGCAAAAACTCATCGCTTTTTTAAAGAAGCATCACCCTTGCAAAAAAGATCGAAAAACAGGTGCTTATAAAATTCTAGAAGTCTTTGTTTCTAATTAAGCACTCCACATAATATATTGAATCAAAACGCCACACTAGCAGCTACCAAATGAATCCCTAAAGTTATAGCGTTGGTAATTAGCCGGAAAGACGGAACGGTAGGACACATAGTCCTATGAGTGTTTTTTGGATCACTTAGTTTCGTCTTTCTTTTTTATTTAGAACCCCTCCAATCGTATGCTTAGATTGGTGGAAAGGAGCAACAAATGCGGAAATATCTAGAGAGGGTCTGATCTTCCGCGCTCCTTTCCTTTTTTGGAAAAAAGGCTTTTTACTACATAGTAGAAATTTCTTCACTATTAATTCACCTTAACTTCATCCCATTTCCCTTTTCAGAAAATTAAAAAAGCAAAAATCTTTTTAATACCCGAGCCAAGTACCCTCCGTTCTGCAAAACTAACCAACTCCAATTTAAGAATCAAAATACAAGTATTAAAAAAAGAGACAGCCTTTTAATAAGACTGTCTCTTCAAAATTTTCTTAAAAAATATAAAATTTATTTTTTTGAAATTGTTTTATTAGAGGAGCCTACAGTAATTTGTTGATCGAGCTTATTACCCTGTTCGTCATAGACAACGGCATTTCCAATAAGTTCTCCACTATTATTATAATTCAGCTCAGCTTTTTTCTTACCGTTAATATGATATTTGATTTCTTTACCAATTTTCACTCCATTTGCATAGGTAGATTCCCATAAAAGGTTTCCATTTTCTGCAAAAGCTTTTTGGATTCCGTTCATTTTATCACTCTTAAAATTATTAGAGTTTTGTAATTTTCCTGAACCTGGATAGTAAGTCTTAAATGATCCTTCTTTCAGACCATGATTGAAATTTCCTTCAAAAGCCTTCACCCCTTGAATTGTCACTTTCCAAGGACCATGTTTTTTTCCTTGAGAATCGACTCCATTTTGTGCAAAAGTTTCAGAAACCCCTATAAAAAGCAGAAAAACTAGTAATATATTTTTAATTTGTTTGCTCATGATGGCATTAATATTAATTCGATAATTTCCCAAAAGCTTAATTTTTCTGAGGTTTTTAACTCAATATTTAATTCTTTTATTAAATAATTTGATAAAGCCTAAAAAAGTTAATCCTATTAGGTTGCTCCCAATAATTAGCAAAAGAACGATTGCTAAAAAGATATATGATGTCTTGCTAGGACCTTTATTTAGTGGGTAAGATTTATAATATTCCACTCAAAAATTTTAGTATTATAGTAACAGTTGATCCATTTCTAATAATCTTTCAGTCTCAATTTTTAGATTTTGTTACACCTTATGCATGTTCTTACTCTCTCGTAATTAAGCTTGACAATATTTTCTGATATAGCTCTTTATTTTTTTCATAATTTTTATTTGTTGAAGTCAGGGTAATCATCATAGATTCACCATTGGAATACCTATATAACATAGTATTTTTTCTGTTCTTACCATTAATTTCACTAGTTATCTTAACGATTATTTTTTTAAATTCAACTCCATTATAAGTTACATTTTCTGTCTTTGCTATTTGAAAGTTTGTAGTATAATAGTTTTTTAACAACCCTAAATATTCATTATAAGCAGTGTCAAAATCTTTCTGATCGGTCTTTAAATGCTTAATAGCTATAGCTTCTACAGGCTTGAGGTCTTCACTAGTAGCCGTTTTCGTGGCCATTAAACTCAAAGAACTTGAATAAAATGACATGTTTTCTTCCCAATCTTCGGGAATACTTATTTCGTAGTTTTTGTCAGTGTTAGTTATTTTTCTAAGCTTTTGACCAAATGAATAATTTATTATAGATAAGAAAATGAATACTAAAACTTTATTGTTCATATGTTGTGTTTTAAATTGAATTGCCTTTTTGATTCATATACATCCTGCTGCCTCGTGTGCCTAGCGATATTTTACTAATATTTCAAATTCTATCGACAAAATTAATGAATTTCGAATTTCCGAACTCTAAATTAGAGAATCAAATTAGAGGAAGTATGGCAGTAAAAGTTGACTTAATAAAAAACCGAAGCTAATAGCCTCGGTTTCATTTCTTATTTAGAACTTATTTATCCAAAAATATTTTTTATTTCTGATAATTCAATTTCAGGTGTAAACCATATTTAGTTTAGCCCCTAATAAGTTCGGAGTGATCTTTTAAATTTCAAAATCAATATATTTGAGATATGAAATACAAGA
>CANLMN010000061.1 GCA_947492105.1 uncultured Aquimarina sp.
CGTGTAAGATCACCCTCCAATTAAACAAACAACACGTATTGTCTCATAAGGAAGAAGTTCGTGTTTTTAGATATAGTTTTATTTCGTTTTTAGACCCCAAACAAACCTCTTGTCAGCAAATCAAGAGGTTTGTTGTTTTATGTTTAATACAGAAAATATAGAAACTCAAAAGGAAATAGCTGGAATACAATATTTGATGTTTTTGGAAAAACCTAATAAAGAATATCGATTCTAGAGCATTCTATAAGTTCAAAACTACTATTTTTAAAAAACGTACTTGTTAGTTAAAATAACTAAACTATTTTTAGCTCGTGTACGCTATAACATTTAAGCCTAGTAAGAGTCTAGAGAATAGCTTTCTAATAAATAAAACCAGTTGATAGACCTGTAACTATTTTTTGAATGGTACATTTAGCTATAAATCTTATTTGGAATTCATTGTCAGTTTAATAAAACTCTCACGACTATATGACTATGTTAAACTTCCAAAACATGAAACGATACTCCCTAGGATTACTACTATTTACTTTTTGCAATCTTATCTCGGCACAGCAGATGACCAATAAGAGTTTACAAAAAATTATTACCCAAACAACAGATAGTATTACAGGAACTGCAGGAAATTGGCAATTTCAATACAAAGGTCAGCAACTATTTTGTCTTACAGATGAGAAGAATAATAGAATGCGTATTATGGCCCCTATTACACCATCAGCTGCTTTGGACAAAGGATTACTACTGGATGCGTTGACCGCCAATTTTCATTCTGCATTAGACGTTCGATATGCTATTGCTAATGGTATTGTCTGGTCTGCATTTATTCATCCACTGCGTGAATTATCAATGCATGAAGTAGAGAGTGCTATATCTCAAGTGCATCTAGCCTCTAAGACATTTGGTACTACTTTTTCTAGTACGGAATTAATTTTTGGATCTGGAGGTTCGGAACCAGCATCGGTACAAGAAACAGCAACTCCTTTACAAAAATTATAATAAATTTTAATAGCCGTAAGACATCCTTTGGTGACAATATTAATATAGGTATAAGTATATCATGCACTCCCATGAGTTTGAAATACTCAAAGTAGAATTATTCGTATCTTTAATCATATGAAAAAGCTGCTCTATCTTACACTTATCTTTATTGGGATATATAGTTGTGGTTCAACAAACAAAACAATCACAATTTCATCGCAAGAAGAAGCTTTATTTCAACAGAAAGGAAAAGATACTGTTCACTTGGGTGATGCAGCATCTGAGTATGATATCATCATCATAGAGCCAGGCTTTAACTTTTGGTTACAAAGTATGGCAAACCCCAGAGGATATTATTCTCAAAGTTACTTAGAAAACCGGAATGACATTATGGTGACTACTTGGAATCAACGTGTACTACAACCTCTTGTATTTGATCCTAATTTGTATGAAATGCAAATTAATTGGGATTCGGGTATTGATTACGGATATGAAGTGAATTACAAGCTGTATTATTATTTTATTTATTTTCAACGAAAATACAAACAACGTTTAGGTCCTTTTACTCCTCGCATTTGATACTGCTCTGTTTATGATTAATCTGTATATTTGCACAAAAAAATACCTATGGAAAAATTAAAAGAACGTTGGGGAGTTTCTTCTAACTGGCAGATAGTGGTAATCTTTGTTGTATTTGCTATAACAGGATCTACTGCTGCAAAAATAGCAGGACCTATAACGAATCTTTTAGGAATATCAGGAGACACTACTCCCGGTTATATATACTGGCCGATTCGTATTCTGCTAATTTTTCCTATTTATCAAGTATTACTCGTAGCTTTTGGATGGCTCTTTGGACAATATCAATTCTTTTGGAATTTTGAAAAGAAAATGTTACGTAGGATAGGACTAGGACGATTTTTAGGTAAATAACCCCAATATTTACACCTACAACAAACACCTCCTATTTTTATACGATTATGTAAAAGACATTTTATACGCTATGATCTTATAAGAATTAATGTATTTATTCGATATCGCTACTCTGATTGTACTACTACATTCTTTTCTTTATTAACCACATAGGTATAAATCCACATAATTGTAAAAGTCGGAATAATATCCAATCCAGGGATTGCTTCCTCTACAAAACTAAGAATTGCTGCTTTTTTACCAGCAGATCCCTTATAGAGTTTCGTCATTAGCCATGCAGATAATGGCGCCCATACCGCATCACTCATCTCCCCTACTCCAGGAAATGCATATGAAATCATCCCTAAGGCATCAAAAACCAAACTTAAACCTAATTTTTTGTATTTGTTATCTGTCATTGTTCATGTTTTACTATTACAATGTCAAAATGTGTGCCATATTACTGAATCTTAAGACCTTCTATAAGTTAGCTCTATTGCTTTTGTATTCATTACAATGATATACTGGTTAGTATATATCATTACGATAAGCTAGAACTAATCAATTTCAGGAATTCGCTGCGGGTTTCTATTTTCTCGAACTGTCCTCGAAAACCTGAGGTAGTCGTAGTTGAGTTTTGTTTTTGTACCCCACGCATCATCATACACATATGACTTGCTTCTATAACTACAGCCACACCTTTTGGTTTTAGTGTATTATTAATACACTCTAATATATCATGTGTCAATCGCTCCTGTACCTGTAATCTTCTTGCAAAAACATCAACGATTCGTGGTAATTTACTTAATCCTACGATATGACCATTGGGGATATACGCAATATGCGCTTTTCCAAAAAACGGTAACATGTGATGTTCACAAAGAGAATATAATTCAATATCTTTTACAATAACCATATCATCATAATCTTCTTTGAACATAGCACTTTTAAGGATCTCTGCTGCATCTAGTTCATATCCTTGAGTTAAGAATTGCATTGCTTTGGCTGCACGTTCAGGGGTTTTGATAATTCCCTCTCTAGAAGTATCTTCTCCTAAATCGGAAATGATAGCTCTAAACTTATCTTTGATATCATCGGTTACTTGTAAATTGTATTCTTCAAATTTCTTGTATGGCATAACTTTGTCTTTTTACAGATAAAAAAACGTATCTTTTAGGGGTTATAGATCGTATTTATTATAGTTTTTTACTGATACTTCAATAATTTCGCTAGTGCTTCAGTTTATTTTTGAATGTTTGTTGCAACTTGGCCAACTTGGGACTAATTACAAACTGACAGTAGCTTTCTTCACTATTTTGATTATAATAATTATGATGATAGTCTTCTGCCTTATAAAAAGGTCCTGCTTCTGATACCTGAGTCACTATTGCATCTGCAAAAATACGAGCTTTTTCCAATTCTGCAATTAGATCTTTTGCAATATCTTGTTGCACTGTCGAGGTATAAAAAATTGCGCTACGGTAATGTGTTCCTCGATCTGCTCCTTGTCTATTAAGAGTCGTTGGATCATGTGTAGCAAAAAACACTTCTAATAGTTCTCTGTAGGTAATGATATTAGGATCAAAATGAATTTGGACAGCTTCTGCGTGCCCAGTCCTTTCTGTCGTTACTTCTCGATATGCAGGATTTTTGATAGTTCCTCCAGTAAATCCAGAAACAACTCTTACGACTCCCTGCAAACGTTGAAATACTGCCTCTGTACACCAAAAACAACCTCCTGCCAAAATACCGATTTCTATAATTTCTTCTTGCATTTTTTTTAATAAAAGTACGAGTTTAAAAATAAAAGCATCTAAGAGTTTTGCAAAAAATTGTATTTTCACACTACTTTTTTAAATACTCATGATCAAAGCTACAAATATTCATAAGAATTATGGTAATTTACATGTTCTTAAAGGTGTTGACCTGCACATCAAACAGGGAGAAATTGTCTCTATAGTAGGCTCTTCTGGCGCTGGAAAAACTACGCTACTTCACATTTTGGGCACTCTAGATAGATTGGACTCCTCTTATGAAAGTAAACTAGAAATTCATCACAAAAACATCACTGTCTTTTCTGAAAGACAACTTTCCAAATTCCGTAATGAGTCTTTGGGATTTATATTCCAATTTCACCAATTATTACCTGAATTTACAGCTTTGGAGAATGTGTGTATCCCTGGTTTTATCAAAAAAACACCTAAAGAACAAGTGCAAAAGCGGGCTAAAGAATTATTGGATTTCCTGGGGTTGTCGCATCGTTATGATCATAAGCCTTCGGAACTTTCGGGAGGTGAACAACAACGGGTTGCTGTAGCGAGATCCCTCATTAATAATCCAAAAGTCATTTTTGCTGATGAACCGTCTGGCAATTTGGATAGTGAATCAGCAGAAAACTTACATCACTTATTTTTTAAGCTAAGAGATGAATTTGGGCAAACCTTTGTCATTGTTACCCATAACGAGGAACTCGCAGATATGGCAGATCGCAAATTGACCATGATAGACGGTCTCATTGTTTCTGAACAATAATTTTTTGACAAATCATGACGACTATAGAACGTAAGGAATTTCTAGATCAAAAAGCGGCGCAGTATGAGCATCCGCAATTTATCGAAACTGATCCCGTTCAGATTCCGCATTTATACACTCACAAACAAGACATAGAAATAGCAGGTTTTTTAACTGCGACTATTTCTTGGGGTAATCGTAAGAGTATCTTGACTAATGCCCACAAACTTATGAATATCATGGGTAATTCTCCTCATGATTTTATTTTGTCCCATACTCCTACTGATTTGGAACGTTTGGAGGGTTTTGTACATCGTACTTTTAATGCTATTGATGCTAGTTACTTCATGACTGCATTAAAACATTTATATACGCAATACCCTGATATGGAAAGTATATTTATTCCTTTTGCAAAAGATATAGATCTACAAAAGGCTTTACATGAATATCGCTCCTATTTTTTTTCTATTCCACATCCATCCAGAACCACCAAGCACGTGAGTGATCCGATGCGTAATTCAGCAGCCAAACGCCTGCATATGTTTTTGCGCTGGATGGTACGTCCAGATACAGCTGGTGTAGATCTCGGTATATGGAAAAGTTTGAACACCTCCCAACTCTCCTGTCCATTGGACGTACATTCTGGGAATGTTGCTCGCACGCTAAAAATATTAAAACGCAAACAAAACGACGGAAAAGCGGTCTTGGAACTAGATACTGCATTAAGAAAACTAGATCCCATTGACCCCGTAAAATACGATTATGCTTTGTTTGGATTAGGTGTTTTTGAGGGGTTTTGAGAATATCTGCTCTATTCAGAAAAGCAGCTCACTTAATTATAATTTTGTACCAATTAAAATGTAATTGTAGGCTAAAATAATTGAACTATTTCTCGCTAGTTTGAGCTATAAAACTCAAGTATATCCTTAGCTACGATTTAATTTTTTAGTAAAAAATACTAGAAAAAGAACCGAATTATTAGCCTGTAATTATTTTCTAAATGGTATTAATTCACAACAATTCGTAAACTTCCTTAAAACACTTATAAAAATAAAATTTATATCATTTTACATTAATACTGGAAAGTATACATATGTTTTTCTTTAGAATTAAGAACTCATCTTGATTTTTTCTATTTTCTAAAAAATGGCTAAAATTCGTCTCTATTTTGTTACTTTTTGTAGTCTATGATATTAAATATCTTACAAAAAACGCCTCAATCAGTCAAATTTTCACTCATTTTTGCTTTTAAACAAAAATCAAGATGAGTTCAATGTTAGAAATAGTACCAAAAAATTTCTAACACTATTTAGATAACATGTTGTTTTGATATTCTTTTACTTAACTAATAATCGTCCTATACCATAGTCCGTTTTCAGTAAGTACACTCCAGGTGTAAAATCATGTAAATCTATACTTTGCTCTTTTCCTTCTTTAATAAACTGCCCTTGTATCGAATAAAGACTCCAATCGGTTAGTTTGCTTAAATGTAGTATACTTGAATCATTAGGGTTTGGATAGAAAGTAAAATCATTTTCTTTCGATTCAAAATTTGTTGTACTAAGCGATCTATTGTCTCTAACGACTAATTCTTGCGATATTGACATAGCTTTGTTATAAGAGTCATTTCCTTCTTGACTTGCAACAATAGTAGTTTTTCCTGCTGCTTTGATACTAATTTTCCCATTTTTGATAGTTGCCACCTTGGTATTCGTACTAACCAACTTAATCGGTAACCTAGAATCAGAACGGACGTTGGGAGAAAAATCTGCCGCATTTAATTTCATAACATCCAATTTGGCAAATGTGATTGTTTGCTCCAGTTTAATTCCATCTATTTTCTTGAGCTCCTTCATTATTTTTTCTGGTGTACCATACAAAATATAGAATTCACTTCTGTAAGCTTCATATATATTATCTGGCAATCGTGTTCTATTAATCATTCCAGATAGTCTACTAACAAAACCATATTTACTCATTGCTTTTGTTCTAAACTTGCTGTAGTTAATTTTATTTCCATCATTGTTCAATACAATTCTATCATCCTTATATTGAATAAGACCATTTTTTTCATTAATCCCTACAATAGGAAAATTGTTGATCTCTGAATTAGGGCGATACAAACAGAGTGCTCTACCTTTTTTTTCATCTTTGGATTCTGCCAAAATAAAAACAGTGTTGTCAGAATCTGTTGGAATATTATTATCAGAATCCATCCTGTTCCACGTTCCATTATTTTTTCGATAATAGAGATGTTTAAAATCCCATCTATTAACATCATTTCTCAATGACCATACGGCTAATAGACCATTCATATCCTTATCCGTTCCTTTATGCAAACCTGTAGGAGCTAGCTTAGAAATATCACGACGTAAAGCTTTTTCATTAAAAATAGATGTTCCTTTGCGAAACTGATTAATACAATGTCCTGGTTTTCTTATAAATGACAATTCGTAATAATGTCTAATAGTAGCGGTATTAATTCCATTTTTTCCATAAAAATCTTCATAGACACCATAGTAATCAAACTCACTAAAAACTTCTGCCTCCTGCTTGCCCTTGAGACGCTCTTCATTCAACCCATCTACATCACTATTTCCTTTATCATTTTTGTAGGGATCTGCCCCTACATTTTCCCAACGGGTAAAATCATACTTGCCATCCCCATGCCATAAGGACACTCCCCGAGGTTCTACAACAAGTTTTCCTTTGGTCGCCCTAACCTTACATTTGGTTCCTAATTCTTCATGGAAGCCAGCTTGTGTTGGATTGTAACGTCCACCATGCGACCCGTCACGTACCGCTAACTGTCCAGCTCTTCCGTATCTATCAGAAGCATTTTTCATGATATCACCTATTCCTGGTAGGTTTACTTCATTAATAACTCCGCCGCCATTTGAGGTTATTCCAATACGGAATCCAGAAGGTCCTGATTCCAGAACATCAGTTGTAATTGTGTTATCTGATTTTTTGATAATCTTAAAGTCCTGACCATAAGAATAAACGTACAAAAATGCACATAAAAAGGTAGTAGTAATTTTTTTCATAAGTGTAAAATAAAAGTTTTTTTGTGTGATTATTTTAGAATAACGTTAATTCCTACGGTTAATTATTCGTCTTGTAAATTATTTCTCTCTTTCTTTTACTACATAGTACTCAAAATCATTTCATAACGCGTATCCAAACACCCTCAAGATCCATCAAAAAGGATCTCATGGAGGTTTTGCTTAAAAACCATTTTAGCTCGAACGCAATCAACAAAATCAAATGATTAACAAAAAAACTTGTATATTTGTAGGCATTTTCATTTCTAATTACAAGGTCCAAATAGTGCTTTTTTGACGGATAAAAAACTTCGTTATAAACTCATCTTGACTTATGGTTTTCTACGGAAAATGAGATGAAATTAGAACAGAAGAAGTGTTTTTTTTTACATTCAGAGCAGCGCTATGCATAGGAAATGAGGTAAAATATAGGTGAATTTGATCCGTTTTTTAGGAAAAAGAAAAAATCGAGATGAACTTTATGATTATTTTTTAGTTTTCTCGAAAAACATATGTAAGAAAAATGATCAGTATATGTTCCAGCAATTCTGCAGTAGAAATGGTGCTACATATCGATAAATAAAAAATCTCATTGAAAAAATTTATGAAAATAAATCACCTCTATAATATAATCTACAGTACGCTATTTTTGTTAATTATAGGATGTACGAATAAGGAAATAAATCTGATCACTAATATAGATTTTGAGCTCAATGCAACCAATGAAACATCTGGATTTGTAAAAGACACACTCTCTACCTCTATAGTACTAACACCAGAGAATACTGATTATCCTGGTTTTTCGTATTATGTTAACTATACTATCGCAGAGGGCAAGGGATATTTCATTACAGAAGATGGTACACAACTAACGGAAAACACAGATTTTTCGGTCTACAAAGATCAAGGCTTTGAAACTACTTGGCATTATATAGGAACAGAACCAGGAATCCATCAAGTTATTGTCAATGGTAAAGACAACTTTAATCGATCAAAAACTAAGTCATTAACTTATGACCTAAAAGTAGTAGAACTATTTTGGGAAGCTACAAGCCCTCAAACTATGGCAATAGTCAATGATACGATTCCTTTTAATTTAGTTTTAGAAAATAAATCAGAGGGGCAATTATTAACATTTGAACAAATAATCAACATTGCAGATGACATTGGCTTAATACTAGATACTGACAAAAAACCTCTCGTGTTAAATCAAACACTACCTGTTACAGAAGGAACACTAAACTGGTTTTATGTTGGTAAGACTATTGGACAGCACGCTATCCAATTTGATCTAGAAGCGAGTAATGATCTCAAAAAAACAACAAGCATTAGTTTTAACTTTAAAGAAGCACTAAAAAATGATCCACCTACAGTAATTGACGATATCGCAGAAACTTTTGCCACAGTTTCCGTCACTATAGATGCGTTGGTCAATGATACAGATCCAGAACAAGATGTACTGAGCCTAACAAGAGTTTCCGTACCAACCAACGGTGTAGCACAAATTGTAGATGGCCAAATTGTCTATACTCCTAATCAAAATTTTGTTGGCAAAGAAGTTTTTGAATATACGATAACTGATACAGCCGGAAATGAAACTTCTGGGTTAGTAACTATTTCTGTAAAATTACGAGAAACTATAACTATTATTGACCCTAATTTTGAACAAGCCCTTATAGATCTCAACATGGATTATGATGATGTTGTAGATACTAAAATTTTCAAGGATATTGCAGAAAAAATAACAATACTTGATGTTTCTAACAAAAACATATCAGATTTGACAGGTATTGAAGGTTTTGTGAATTTAGAAACTCTGACTGCAAATAAAAACAATCTTACTAATGTCAATATCTCTAATAATGTAAAACTAAAAATCCTAAATCTGGATGAAAACAAAATTGCTAACATTGATTTGACAAACAATATACAGCTAGAGGAAATCATACTCTACAGCAACAACATATCTACCATAAATTTATCCCAAAACACACTGCTGAAAACTCTAGATTTGGACAGAAATAATCTTACATCGATAGATATCAGCAATAATCCACTCTTGGAGTTATTAGACTTACAAGCAAATAAGCTATCAACTCTTGATTTGACAAATAATAAAAACATACTAAGACATCTAGCTGTAGGAAATAGAAATGATGCAACTAATAAAAACACAATATCTAATCTTAATTTAAGTCAATTTAGTTCTAGTTTAGAAGTACTCAATATAAATCGTTTACCTTCTATTAATAATATGAATTTTAGAGAATTAGTAAACCTAAAAGCACTTTATTGTTCAGGATCTGGATTTACAAATTTAGACTTGACCAATAACTTATTCCTTGAACAATTAGGTTGTGGAGCTAACAAACTTACAGAGATAGACTTATCAAAAAACACGGAATTATTTCGTCTTCAGATAGAAGGAAATAATCTAACTCAATTAGATGTGAGTAATAATACAAAATTAAATAGACTACACTTATATGGATCTCGATTAAAAAGTTTGGATTTGACTAAAAATTTAGAGATACAGTATCTAAGCGCTCCCAAAAATAATTTTACCGAATTAGATTTCTCTAATAATAGCAAAATGATTCATATTGATTTGAGAGAAAACAATATAACTACATTAGATCTAAGCAAACTAAACCTATCCCTTTTGGATGAGTTAGTCGTAGAAGACACACCTAGTTTAACCTGTATTAAAGTTACAGATATAGAGATTGCGAATAACAAAACAAATTGGTCAAAAGACGTTACTGCAATTTATAGCTTAAATTGCAATTAACAAAGTATCAAACTTAAACATCTTATGTTCAAAATAAAACAAATAAGCACCAAATTATTTTCTATAAATATATGACTCAAAGACAGGTATACTTGGAATTTATTTAGTCATAAAATTATTGTTTCAATAATAAACCATTATTCGTTTAGTTTAGTAAAAATTATATTAATTTGCTTGCTCTTTGGAGATAATGTATTTCTAAAAATTAGCATACAATATTATTTATATGAAAAGATTACTTACTAAAGATGATTTTGTAGAAACTTATTTTAAAATCCGTCAAAGAGGGTGGAATTACTTTTTATCAAAATTTAACTTTAATGAGAATAAGAGAGTACAAAGTACTTGGGATGCTCAAGGTATAGTTGCTTCTAATTGGTGGGATATACCTCTAGTACGAGATAGATGGAATAAAATATTGACAGGAGATGAAAAAAAAAGATATGAAATCTTCTTTGTAGAAAACTTCACAAAACCTAATGATCAATTAAAAGTACTCTCGTTAGGAAGTGGTAATTGTAGTCATGAAATCTCTATGGCTAGATATCCTCAATTTAAGAAAATTACATGTGTTGATTTGACCGAACATGTATTTAAAGAATCAAAAAAAAAGGCAGAAGTACTAGGCTTAGAAAATATTGAGTTCTTGGTAGCAGATGCCAATAATTTTGATTTTCAGCGAGAGGCCTATGATGTTATATTTTTTAATATGTCCTTGCATCACTTCAAAAATATTTCTGTTTATTTGGGTGAAAAAGTTAAAAAAGCCCTAAAACCCAATGGTAAATTAGTGCTGAATGAATTTATTGGCCCTAACAGACTTCAGTTTCCCAAAAAACAAATACAAGCTATTAATACCTGTATTGACCTAATTCCCAAAAAATATAGAACTCGATTAAATTCTAAAAGTACAAAAGGAAATATCTCTGGACCTGGGTGGCTGAGAATGTTGGTTACGGATCCGTCAGAATGTGTTGATTCTGCTAGTATCTTACCAACTTTGAACAAACATTACAAACCTATCTACGAAGGGAATCATGGAGGTGAGATCCTTATGATTGCATTAAAAGACATTGCGCATCACTTTGTAAAATTAAATCAAGAAAAGCAAGAAATTTTGAAGCAATTATTTGATTTTGAAGATACTTATCTTAGAGAAAATCCACCCAATTTTTTATTCGGTATTTATAAAAAAATGGATAAAATAGAATAGAAACACCATTCTCCTTTATAATTCTTTTTATCACCTTACAAAATAACTAGCCTCCCATTAGCGTTATTTTTTGTATGTTTGACATTCCCTTAAATCCCAAATCAATGAAAAGATTTTTATTAAGTCTATTCTTCATCCTTGGAATGCTCTTTGCAAACCCGAGTATTGCTCAAGTTTGTTCAGTTAACAAAAAAGTTAAACTAAAAGCTCCAGGTTGTTATGCTCCGAAAAAAGTAAAAACAATAAAAATAAAACTAAAAGCTCCAGGCTGTTATGCTCCGAAGAAAATTAGATCTCGTAAAGAAGGGAAACGATCCAAAGGCGCTCTGATTGGAGCCAAAGGAAAGAATTCTAAAAAAGCTGATAAACTAGCTGCAAAAGAACAAAAAGAACAAGACAAAATAGCCAAAGACGAAGCTAAAAAAATACATAAAGAGAAAAAAGAAATTGCTTCTGAAAGCAAAAAACTCATCAAAGAGAAAAAACGACAAAAAAAGGATGCCACTAAGGCCATTATTAAAGAAAAAGATAGAGAGCGAAAAGAACGAAAAAAAGAAAAAAGTCTTGAAAAAGATATAAAACGCAAGCAGCAAAAAGAGTTAGACAAATTAGATAAAGAAATAAAACAATTAGAAAAAAAGGAGGAAAAAGGAGAAAAGAAAACTGATGAATAAATCAATTCATTGGCCTCTTCAAATACTTGTTTTAATTATTACTAAACACTTTAACTTTATTTTTCAAACCTTGTATAGAAATTCACTTATATCTTCATATACAAGGGAATGACCAAAAACGTCTCGATTTGATAATCTCTAAGCTACGTAACTTTTCTCATAACGCCAGTTAAACTGTAATTGTATGGCAAAATAATTTGAACTATTTTTCGCTAGTTTGAATTATAAAATTGAAGTGTAGCCTTGGCTAAGGTTTAATTTTATAGTGAAAAAAATAATAGTAAAAAGACCTTAATTAGTAGCCTGTAGTAATTTTTTGAATGGTATAATAACAATATATCATTACACAAAATGTATCCATCCGAGCAATTACATCTTTCCTAGAGTTATCAGCTGACCTACCTTTGTTTCAAACAATATAGTGTTATGA
>CANLMN010000062.1 GCA_947492105.1 uncultured Aquimarina sp.
CACCTTGCTTCTTTAAAAAAAGAGGACGACATTTATATATCACAACGAAGAGGTGCCGCTTCTTCGAGCACCATACGTTTTGAGACAATCATTATCGATTTACCCAAAATACCAGATGCAGAATACCAAGCATTAGTAGATTTATACAACGCTACAAATGGAGATAATTGGATCAATAAATGGCCTGTAGAAACCAATACCATCAATCAAGGAATCTGGCACGGTATAGCTATCCAAGATGGTCATATCACAGAAATAAATCTCAGAAATAACCGCATACGTGGAGCCATACCTGCATCTTTTGGAAATTTGAAATTTCTAAAAAAATTAGACCTGTATGGCTATAACTCTCATGACTTGAGTACGACGGATTTGAATAACCTGAGTGATCTAGAAAGCCTAGAAGATCTAGATATGAGTTATTGTAAACTATCAGGAAACATCCCCGATTCTTGGGCAAAACTCACAAAACTCAAGACCCTAAAACTACATAACAATGCGATCCAAAATATGGAAACTTCCTTTGATACACTTACTCCAGAGCGTCTTAATTTTGAATATCAGAATGTTAATTTTGAAAGTATCGAAATAGATGCAGATCAAATTTTGATAGATTTACCACGATATATGACGCTAGAATTAGCCGATGGATTACTCAATTTTGAGGCAAAAAATGAATTCCGCCTTTATGTTAATGGTACGAATCAAAAAACAGCCTTTTCTAATAATGGTCGTCTTATTTTCTCGAACATTAGTTTACTAAATCTAAAGGAAACGGATAAAGTCAGAATCTTTCAGGTCAAAGGAATTGCTCGTTATTCTAATCTGAACTACGATGCCGTTTCTTTTGGTCCACCTTTGGCAGAAGAAGAGTTTGAAATCTTAAAGAAAATCTATACAGCAACAGACGGTGCCAATTGGTCGCATACATGGGATATTTCTACCAATAACGTAAATCGTATTAGTTGGTATGGTGTTTCTGTTCAAGGCGGTCATATCGTAGGTTTAGACTTATTTAACAATAATCTATCTGGAAAAATCCCAGAAGAAATAACGGAACTATCTTATCTCAAAACACTCAACCTCGCTAGTAATAGTTTGGAAGGAAGCATCCCCGAAGATCTACATCTACTATCCAATCTAGAAATATTTGATGTCAATTCCAATCAACTATCAGGTAGCATTTCTTCGCAGATCGCAGCTCTCAAAAAATTACAAAAATTTGCTATTGGAGATAACCTATTTACAGGAACAATCCCTGCACAGTTATCCGATTTTGAAGCATTAGAGCATTTGGATATTTCTAGTAACGCTTTTGATAAAATTGAAAAGAAATTGTACTATGATTTTTCTCAAACCTACATTGATTTGAGAAATCAAACCATCGCATATGATATTATTTTAAATCTCAATGACAAAGAACTAAAAGTAGTATTATCCGATATAGTGACCTATGATTTGGAAAACAACAATTTTGATGCAAAAAATGAATTTTCCTTACTAGTAAACAACCTTACTCACGATACCACAACAACCAATGATCATGGAGAAATTATATTTAAAAACGTACGAATTAGCGAAATACCACTTGACGCTACCATTGTTGTACGACAGACTAAGGGAAGTTTTCTGAATTCAGAATTTATTTTTGCAGGAATTGAAGATCGATCTAAAGTACCCGTTATACAAGAGGAATATCTCGCTTTGATAGATTTCTACGAACAACTCAATGGGACCACTTGGACCACTCAATGGAACACTGCATCCAACACTATTCACATCAGCAAGTGGCATGGGGTCACCACCTATGATGGACATATTGTTGGAATCAATTTGAGCGCAAACAATGTCTCAGGAACCATTCCTGATGTTTTTGCAAAACTCCCGTACCTGACGGAATTGAATCTTTCTTCAAACAAAATCACTGGAATCACGGCATCCATTCCTTCTGATATTAATCTACATATCGATAGACAAAATAATGATGTAGGAACGCTGGAGCTATCACGTGTTGCAAGAATTTTTGATTCTAGTATAAACAGATTCGATTCTACTCAAAATGATTTCCTGAACCAAACATATTACCTGACTATTGGGGCTTATGCAAAAACCTTGAATATGCCCAAAGAAGGTATCCAATTAATTGATTTGATTACAAATTGGAAATTCCCAAAAGGGCAGCCAATAATACTGCGACAAAAATCTGGAGATGCTATTAATAGTACGATTAGCTACAACCTCAACTTCAAAAACGGCGATGCAAATCTAGATGACACACTCAATGTACTAGATATACAAACGACGATAAATCATATCTTGGGGGATTATATTAAGTATTTTAATTTCTACGGAGCAGATATAACCGAAGACAATGCGGTAAACATCTTAGATCTCATCGCACAGGTTAATGCCATCCAAACTGCACCAAATAATAAAGTTTCTCAAAAAAATCTAGAAAACAACTCTGATAAGTTTGCTGGCAAAGGAGGTGCTACCAAAAAAATTGCCGCACTAAGTATCACCAATGGAACATTATTACTAGATCCCAATGGAAATGAAATTACCAGTTTTGAAATTATTCTTGAAGGAGCAATGGCTCATCAAATTGAAGAACTAACTTCGGATCTAGGTTTTACCCCCTCGGTCATAGAAAGAGCGAATGATGTAAGTATGCTTGCTTTTTCTCTAGGGTCTGGGATAACTACGCCAACAGTATTGGCTCATATCGATACGACCACAGCCCGTATCACCAATGCAACTTTGTCTGACAAAGAAGCCAACGCCATTCCTTATAAGATTTTGGAAGAAACACTAAGTACTATTAGCATCAAGAACATCAATAAAGATACTAATCTCAAAAACTTTCCAAATCCTTTTGACATCCAAACGGTAATTGAATTTGACACAAAGCAAGGCTACCAAGAAGCCATATTATTTGTATTTGACACTACTGGCAGAAAAATATATGAAGAAAAAATGCCTCCTCTAATCGCAGGAACAAATCGTTTCACCTTCAGAAAATCCGCCAAACTCTCCGCAGGAACCTATTTGTACCAAGTCCGATTAAGCACAAATAAAACTACCTCTCCGATAACAGGAAAAATGACAATCAGATAAGCAGCAAAACTAAAAAACATGAAATTTCTCAAATTATTACTTCTAGTATTTTCGATCAGTCCCGTTTTTAGTCAAAACAGCCTTTTAGTAAAAGATATAGGAGCAGGTCCTGGAGATACTGCAAAAATTACTATTGCACTCAAGAACACCGATGAGGTTTCTGGTTTTCAGTTTACACTAAAAGTTCCTCCGAGCCTAAAACTACAAGAAAAAGAAGTCCGGTTTGCAGGAAGGAATAGCAATCACATTATTTATCCCAAAAACAATGGGAACGGATCTTATCTATTTGTGTGTTTCTCTGCTACCAATGCCAATTTTTCTGGTACTGCTGGTGATCTCATCGAAATCCCAATAGAGATTCCACTGTCCTATATTGTAGGGACCACCTATCCACTAGAGCTCAACGAGGTCATTCTAAGTTCTAGTACAGGAACAGATATCGGCAGTAATCATCAAAACGGTTTGCTAACGATACTAGAAGGAAAAAATCCAGACTTGGTTATAAAGAACATTAACTTAGGTGCCTCAGAAATAGTTCCCGGCAAGACATTTGCTCTCGATTGGGAGGTTCATAATATCGGGAAATCGACTGCTCTTGGTGGTTGGAGAGAACAGCTCTACCTAAGCGACAACAGTAGTCAAAAAGAGTATCTTATCAGTAATGAGTCCTATATCGGTAACGTTACAGAAAATCAACATATCAATAGGACTACAACCCTTACCATTCCAAAAACATTAGGATTTGATGATTCTGTAAAAATTAAAATTATTTTGGTACCTGCTGCCAGTGTCAAAGAAACCGAAGCCCTGAAAATCAACAACACAACGCTATCTGACCAGAATGCTACGCTACTCAAAAAACTAACCTTTGATATTGACAAAACAGCGGTCATAAAAAACTCAGGTGATGAAATACGTGTCAACATATCCAGAAGTGGAGACACTTCGCTCCGAGAAGAGTTTACTATTACATCAGCTAATAACACGGACTTGGAGCTACCATTAACTATCGTTTTGGATCAAAATCAATCCTCTAATTTCGGGTATATCTCCTTAAAAGAAAACCTAAAATATAGCGGAAATGAAATCATCACGCTAACAGTCGCAGGAAGTACATATCCAAACGAAACAAAAGAGCTTACTTTGATAGAAAATCAAAAAATAAAGTTATCGATAAGCCACCCATCATCCTATAAAACCACTCCAGGAAGCACCTTGTCTTTTACCGTGAGGGCAAACCATAGTACTACCGCAAACACTACAATCAATCTAAGCTCTGACACCTCTAAAAGGCTAAAACTCCCAAAAGAAATAACCTTGCCTGCGGGAGCTACAGAAGTAACCTTTGAGGGGACATTCTTGGACTCTGGTCACATAGAAAAAAGAACAAAAAGCACAGTATATGCAACAGCTACTTCTAATCACCTTAGTGCCAGCACAGAATTAGAACTTGCCAGTATCAACATACCCGCTTTTGAACTGACGCTTGACCCAGCTACTGTTTCTGAAGGAGATGGTATCAATGCAACTTTTGCAACACTCAAAAGAACAACTCATACAGACAAAGAAGTTGTTATGGCGCTTACTACCGACCTAACCAATCGACTTATCTTACCCAACACACTTTTATTCCAAGAAGGAGAAATCCAAAAAAGATTCAATATTGGAACTATCGATAATGCAATTGTAGAAGGAGACCAAACAATTACTATATTCTCTCAAGTACAATTCGAAGCATGTAACTGCACCGATGCTACAGACCCAACGGCTATCGACAGTCAAAAAATTACCATTATAGATAATGATGGGCTGGCATTGACACTAAAAGCGAATCCATCTACCATCAAGGCCGGAGCAAAGAATAATACCGTAACGATCAGCCGTAATACTACAAATCCAGACATCCTAAAAGATGCCGTCACGGTTACCCTATCCAGCAATCTCACTTCTATTCTTAGCTTGCCTGACACGGTAACAATCCCGGCAAATCAAATGGAGACAACCGTAGCTTTTGACACAAAAATTGACACCACACTAGAGGGAGATCAAAACATAAGAATTGAGGCAAAGGCTACAGGGTACAATACTGGTTTCTCGTGGCTTTTGATCACCGATCAAAATCAACCAGATGCAATCATTACTCAAATTGCGTTACCAACCCAAGTAGAAGCAGGAACACAAGTTGAGCTTACTTCTTTCATCACCAATCAAGGGTACGCTGATTTCCAAAACGGGGCAAAACTATCCTATTATCTGGCTCCTAACAATTCGATCGCAGGGATAACACCCTTTGCAACATCTCTGCTACCAAGTGATATCCCATCTGGATCCACCTATACCTTCAAAGAGACTATTCAATTCCCTGTCCTGTCAGGAGCACTACAACTCATTGTTGTGGTAAATCCTGATCGAAACATCAACGAGTTATCTTTTACCAATAATCACTATCATAAGACTGTTGATTTGTTACCTGCCTATAATGTAAGTGTACACTTGGATAAACAAATTTATAAGCCCGGAGAAAAAATACAAATCTCTGGTACTGCAACAACAGCTGCAGGGATGGTAGTGCCAAATTCTGATGTTGAAATTACGATTACCAATACAGATTTTTCTCGAAACTATAGTGCAACTACGAATGACCAAGGAGCTTTTGTTTATAGCTTTGAACCTTTAGAAAACGAAGCAGGCTCCTATGATGTACAAGCAGCTTATCCGGGAGCCGAAGTGACTGCGCAAGCACGTTTTGATATTTTGGGTTTCGAATTAATCGGCCAACCTAGATATATCAAATGGGAACCTTTTGTTAATTTTGCTTTGGGCAAAGAATTTATACTAAAAAACAACACCTCTACCTCCTTATCTGGCATCTCAATCAATCTCCCAGAAGATGTTGGTTTTGCACTAGAACAAACGCCAATCACTCTTGGAGCTGGAGAACAAGCTGCCTTGAGATTCAGTATCCTTGCCACGGAAGCAAGTATGGAGAATCAATATCAAGAAATCCCAATTACTATAACATCAAATGAAGGGGCATTACTAAAACAATTGGTCTATTATTACAGCAAAACAAAACAGGCAAATTTGGTTGCTGATCCCATTAGTATCAATACCACAATGGCAAAAGAGACTACACGTTTTTATGAATTCACTATAAAAAATATTGGAGACGTTGTTGCTAATGAAGTCGAGGTACTGTTACCTCAACTAGCATGGCTCAACCTGAAGTCTCCAAAAATAATCAACGCCATAGCACCTGCAAGCGAAGCCAAAGTCGTTTTGGAGTTCACTCCTACCCAAACAGAACAAATCAACATCCCTATCTCAGGAACATTTGTACTCAAAGGAAAAAACTCCAATAGTCTTACCATACCCTTTAGGATAGAAACAGTCTCCGACGCCACAGGTACCATTGTGGTGGATGCTACTGACGAATACACTTACAACACGGCATCAGCACCACATCTTGCTGGAGCCAAAGTGGTTATAAAACATCCTTATACAGGAGTCACTGTAGCCGAAGGCATAACAGATCAGAACGGCCTTTTTGAGATACCCGTTATTAACGAAGGCTACTATACTGTATCCGTTAGTGCTGCAAAGCACAATCCTTATCAGAACAACATATTAGTAGATCCTGGAAAAACCACTGTAGTAAACGCATTTATGCAATATCAGGCCGTCACATACAATTGGGAAGTTGTTCCTACAGAGGTTACGGATGAGTATGACATCACTTTGATTGCCGATTTTGAGACCAACGTACCCAAGCCTGTTGTCATCATGGAATTGGACAATCCAAATCTCGATTTGGAATCAGGGAAATCACGCATGGTGAATTTATCCATTACCAATCATGGTCTAATCGCTGCCAATCGTGTAAAAATAGGAATATCTGATATAACAGGTTATACAGCAAAACCGCTCATTGAAACTTTGGATACGCTACATGCTAAAACGACTATTGTAGTCCCTATTTTATTAGAAAGATTTGCTGCCAAAAGCGCCTCAAAAAGTTCCAATCAAAAAGCATCTGGAACCTGCACTTATGGAAGTGTAACTTTTGAAGCCTATTACCCATGTAATCAAGACGAAAAAATATTCTCAGTAACTCCTTTTAAGGGAGGTACTCGGGATTGCGGCCCTCCTCCATCACTTAATCTAACCATTGATATCGGTCCCGGATACCCTACCTTTGGAGGGAATGGAAACGGTTCTGATCCACTTCCTAGAGGCGGAACTTATACTCCTACTACTTTTCCAGACTTTTGCGACCCCTGTTTTAGAAAACTCTTCACTACTGTGATACGATGTAATCCTATAACAACAGGAGGAGAAGCCATAATATGTGCAATTGACGTCGGTACCTCCACAAGTAATGAAGATTTGGTAGACAACATAAAAGACTGCAAAAAGAAAGCCACCAGAAAGGTTCGATGCTTTAAAGACACTATAGAAACTATTCTTACATGTATCTTTGGAGATGATGACGATGACGACGATGATGATGATGATTCTGGAGATAAACCTGCATCAAAAAGCACTACCCAAATAACTACTTGGGATTATTTACTAGAAGATCTCGAAAAAATAGACGATGCGCAAGAAGCAACTATCGCCAAAATCGATGCCTATTTGGATAATGAAGCCCTAAGAGATAGCGATGAGTTTGTGCTGTTTTTTGAGCAAGTTGCTGGCAATTTGGACTCAGAGACCCCTTTTGACCCCAATCAGATCACTTTGATCAAAAAAAATCTAGCGACTACGACACTATCAGAAGCATATATCGATTCTTTTATGAGCCGATGGAATACGACATTAATGGCATGGAATCAAAACATCCTTACTCCCAATGCGCAATATCCCAACATCATTGACAAAACCAAATTAGCAGCATATCAAGCTGCAATTATTGCCTTAAACACTCACACCATCAATAGAGGTTTTATTTCTGCAAGTGAAATGTATGAGAACACTTATAGAGCGATAGAAGAATTCCAGGAAGAAAAAAGTAAAGAAACGGCCAGCGTATGTGCAACAGTAACTATAGAATTCCCGCAACGACTCACGATGACACGCGAGGCTTTTGAGGGGACATTGACCATCAATAATAGCAGCAGTAAAAGTATCAAGGACATTGACTTGAACCTTGTTGTAAAGGATGAATTTGGCGAAGACAAATCCAACTTGTTTCAGATTAATAAAGATGCTTTTTTAAGCGGAACCGGAATTGTATCTCCTGATAGTGCTGGAAGCGGTGCAGCTATTTTTATCCCTACCAAGGCTGCCGCTCCCCAGGTGGCACAATCCTATTCGTTTGGTGGAATTTTATCCTATTTTGACGAAGAACAAGGAGAACGTGTCTACATCACTTTGAATCCAGTAACGCTAGAAGTAAATCCAAGTCCAGATCTCATCCTAGATTACTTTTTGCAACGGGATATCATCGCCGATGACCCATTGACCGAAAACATCTTAGAACCATCATTACCTGCAGAACTATCTCTTATGATTACCAATGATGGTTTTGGAGAAGCAAAAAGTGTAAAAGTAGAATCAATGCAACCAAGAATAGTAGATAATGAAAAAGGGCTAGCAATAGATTTTGAAATGATCGGAAGTAATTTTAATAACGAACCAAAACAACTTGGTTTACTAGAGGTAGATTTTGGAACAATTGCTCCAAAAAGCTCCACCATTGGACAATGGTATTTTACAAGTTCCCTTATTGGACATTTTGTTCGTTATGACATTGAAGTTAATCACAAAAGCAGTTTTAGCAACACGAATTTGAGTCTTATCAAAGGAGCGTATATCCATGAATTGGTCAAGAGTGTAAAAGCATATCAAGAGGGAAATGATGAAATATCGGATTTTTTGGTCAATGATATTGCGGACTCCAAAGACACGCCAGATCGACTGTTCTTTTCTAATGGCAGTTCCGAAGAAGTGGTAGCAGCAGAGTCTGTAACCTATTCAAATGTTATTTCTGCAACGAATCGGACTACAGAAATTACCATAAACCCAAGTACCACCGCTTGGAACTATGGCAAACTCGAAGATCCAGGAGGCAAATTCTATCGATTAGTATCTATTGTACGAAATGCTGATGGGCAACACATTCCTCTAGAAAATTTTTGGCAAACTAATGTCACGCTTAGAGATGGACTCAATCCAAAGTATGAGAATATCCTTCATGTCTTGGACAAGATAACCGATATATCGACCTACACATTATCTTATGAAGCCAAAGACACTAACACTGTACTAATAACACATATAGAAGGCACTCCAGAGGATCAAAGTACTGCTACTCCAGTAACCGAAGTAACGGTGCAATTCAATAAAGAGATTGATGTAAACACTTTTACCACAGATAACATCAAACTGATCCACCAAGGTGTAACACTTCCAAAAACAGCACTCCTTATAGGAAAAGTCGATGCGACCACTTATTCTATTGCGTTTCAAGACCTCACCAAAACATCTGGATATTATGAACTAAGCGTATCCTCTGTTGGCATCAAGGATCTATTTGGTAATGATGGAACTAATGCAAAAAGAGCTACATGGCTACAGTTCCTGAACGAACTCGGCATCCTACGTTTTGAATCTGATCAGGTAAAAAAACAACCTATTAATAGTGTCCAAATTACCTTTAACAAAGCCATTAGGTCAGAAGAATTCACTACAGACAAGATCACTATTAATGAGAATAGTGTACCATCTTCGGTAACAATATCAAGAATTGATGATTTTAATTATACAATTTCTGGCATAAATGCTACCAACCAAGAAAATGGAAGTTACACCTTAGCAATTGCTGTATCCGCAATCACTGCTGCGGATGGATCCAAGGGATTAGCTCCGCAGTCCTTTGATTGGATTGTAGATAATAACCTCCCAGAAGTTAGTGCTATCATTACACATAATCAAGGTGGTCTGAACACTCAGAATATCACCGAGCTAGACGTACTACTTAGTAGAGAAATAACGAATACTCTAGAGGCATCTGCATTTACATTTACCAAAAATGGACAACAGCTAGTAATCCCTGTTACCCTCCAAAAAATAGACGAACTACATTACAAGGTCTCAGGTCTTGGAACTTATACCAAAGGCAATGGAACTTATACCGTTCGGATAGATCAGACTACGCTTCTGGATGAAAATGAAAACTCTGGAATTGGCGAAGCCAGTACTACTTGGACGGTTATGCAAACCAACCTAGAAGGGTTAACGAATATCAAAATCACACCAGATATTGGCATCTCACAAAGTGATAATATCACTTCTGGCAGCGCTGTAGAACTTGTTTATGAAACACTAGAAGACGATCTAACGGTTGAAGTTTATGAACTTTTGGCTACTAGCGAAGTCCTTTCTTATACTCATCTTAGAACAACTTCTGGCTCATACCATGTTCCCTTAACAGGGAAAGTTGGTGGTAAGCGTTTTAAACTTATAGCAATAGACCCCAATGGTAACAGAAGTGCACCACTCATCGTATCAGCTTATATAGATTTTACAGACATTGTGACAACTATAACCCCCGTCAAAGAATCCCAAACCAGTAGTTGTTATGACTTTGACTATGTAGACATTTTGTTTGAAGAAGAAATCGAAGAAAGATCTTTGACCCCAGATGCCATTACTCTTAAATCTTCTGGTTTGGAAATCCCCAAAGATCGTTTGACTATTACCAAACTAACAAGCAAAAAATATAGAATAAGTAACATCACTTTTGCAGGTGATGGACACATCACTCTAGCCCTAGACAAGACAAAAGTCGCTAAACGTATAAGCGGTCTATACGGTACAACTACAGAGGTCAAAACACTTGGAGTCATCAACAAATATGTTCCTGATGTATTGGGTGAGCTAGAACCTGTTATTGGCTTAGAACAGGTATATACCGCTACTCCTGGTCTCAAAAAATATGACTGGGTTATTAGTAATGGAGAGATCATAACATCTACCGAAAATGCTATCCATGTAAAATGGAATACGATTGGAGAGCAGTCATTGATTCTGAGATATCAAACCCCTTTAGATTGCCAAGAGACTATAGTCACCAAAGTAATCGTACAAGAGGACATCACATTGGATACTCCCATAAAAGCAGGAGATACAGAATCCCCAGTCACGTTAGCACCAATTCCTAACAATGGGCGTTTTTCTATACATACTAGTATCCCATTAGATACTTCCAAAATTGAAATTTTTAGTATAACAGGACAGCTAGTATACCTAGAAGATGATGTACATATTGACAAAACAGCCAAAAAGATTACTATTGATCAAATACCCTCTGGGATTTACACATTAGTAATCAGTAATCAAAAAGAAAAAATTGACATTAAGTTTGTGATAGAATAAAAATGTTTCCTCTGTCAGCCTCTCTTTATAGCATTTAAAAAAAATTGATAAGAATTTTCTCTTCCAACATCTTATGAAGTCCAACAACCCCAAGCATTTTTCTTGGGGTTGTTTGTTCTGTGCTATAGATTAATACCGTTTAAAAAAATAACTACAAGCTACTAATACCAATTTACCTTTATAATGCCGTATATATTACGTATATTGCATTATGGGAAAAAAGGCATTTTTGGATATCA
>CANLMN010000063.1 GCA_947492105.1 uncultured Aquimarina sp.
TATTGGATAAATCAAAAATTAAAAATACTTTAGGGATTACCATTCCTGATTGGAAGGAGTCGTTGAAAAAAGTAATTTTAAAGTTAAGGTGAAAAGATAAAATGTATTTTTACATAATTTTTTAAAAAAGGTTTATGGAGGATAAAAACAAATCTCTAGAAGAAATAGATTTAGCTCAATTGTTAATATTAGTAAGTAATAGTTTTAAAAAAGCAAAAAACTCTTTAATAAGGCTGTTGAAATTTGCTTTTAACAAAATCATTCACTTTTGTATTTTCATACAAGTGCATTTTTTGAAATTTGTAATTTCCGGAATAGTAGGATTAGTTATAGGTTTTGCATTGGATATTAATAAGCCAGAGGTATATCGATCATCGATGACTGTAGAGCCTAATTTGGGTAGCACACGTCAATTATATAGTAACATCGAAATGTACGATGAACTAATTAGAGCAGAGGACACCATTGAATTAGCTAGAATTTTTGATATCTCTCCAAAAGACGCTGCTTCTTTAAAAGAATTTTCTGTAAAAGCTTTAGTTACAAAAAATAGAATGTTATCAACATACGATAATTACATTAGTACTTTAGATTCATCTGCAAGAAATATTATCTCTTTCAAAAGTTATATTGAGGATTTTGACCCTATTGATGCTAAAACACATTCTATAACTGTGGATGCGGAAAATGATAAGGTAGTAAAACAGTTAGAAAATACTATAATATCATATATAAGTAATAACCCTTATTATAAGTTAAAAAAAGAAACAACAGATATAAATATTGACGGATCTAAAAGAATTTTAGAGACACAGCTCAAAGATATTGATACATTAAAAAGAATTTATCGAGAGGTTATTATTAATCAATCTAAACCAACATCGGGTGCAGGTGGAACAAGTATCACTTTTTCTGACAAGGAAGTAAAGACTAAAGAATTTGAGTTGCTTAAAGAAACCAGAGATATTAGCGGAGAGGTTGAAGCTTTAAACATAGCAAAGATAGAGAACAAAAATATTGTAAATGTTATTTCTAATTTTCCAGAACGCGGAGTAAAGTATTATAACTGGATTAATCGATATGCCGTCCTACTGCCATTGGTAGCAATAATCGTCACATTCTTTATTTTGTGTCTTATTAAGTTTAATAGGTTTTTGAGAAAATATAAAAATATCTAAAGAAGTTATTTATAGATTATGTCTCTATTTCAAGTTTAGAAATTTTAATTCTTCGTAAGAGCAAAGAATAGATACTAAGATCTGTACGCATTAAAAATATAATATTTCTGTTTCTTAAGGACCTTTACGAAGGTATTTGATTGAATATTATTTATCTAAAACGTATTAAAAATAAATGTTTACAGCATCAAACCTGTTAAAAAGAGGAGCAAACTATTTACTAGTAGTGCTATTAGCAAGAAGTGTTTCTGTTTCCATAATTGGAACCTATTCTGCATACATAAACATCATTGGAGTAGTGCTACTTTTGACAAATTTTGGGTTCAGTGAATTTATATTAGTTAATTCTAAAAATGAAAATGAACTGAAAGAGAATGTTAAGAAGTTTTTACAGATCTCCTTAGCTATTTTTTTTTTATTCGTTTTAGGTACTTTAATACTACCGACTATTGACAAAGGACTCGCAACTCTTATCTTGGTTAAATTATATCTTGAAACCAATATTTACAATATTTTCTTGGCGTATTATCAAGTAAAAAAGAAAATAGTAATAATTACAATATCTAATATTATACTTGGGACGTTGACTGCAATTGTTTCCTATTTATTCTATTGGTTAAATAAGGATATTTATTCCTATTTACTAGGGGTTAATGTATTGTATATATTGATAATGCTTTTTCATTTTGTATATATTAAATTTATTTTTAGTTCTTTAAATGATATTGTAGTTTTTGTTAAGAAGAGATTTTCTGATCTAAAATATTATGGAATTTCTATGGTCACTATTCCCATCTATATGATGGCTCCTACAGTCATAGGTTCTCTTTTGGTACCAGTAGATAAGCTTGCCTATTATCAAATAGCTTTTTCTATTTCCAATATATTGTTGCTTGTATCCGTGTCATTACTTCAGGTTGGATATGTTAAATTTCTTGAATACCAAGATAATTTTCAGGAGCTGAAAAAAGCCCTTAAAAAAACAGGAATAAAAATTATTATTGTTAATGTGATGTTTTTTTTGTTGTTTGCTGTTTTTGGTCAAGAAATATTACTTTTGGTTTACAAAAAACAAGAATACGCTAATGCTTATATTCCGTTATTAATTTTATTACTTGGAAATGTAATTTTTATGTTTGCATCAATTGCCGCAGTAGTAATGGTAATTTTAAAACTACAAAAAGAGAAAGCGAAATATCATATAGAATTTATTGTTATCTCCATATTGTGTGGGTTACTATTGACATATCTTTATGGCGTCTATGGCATTGCAACGTCCTACGTTGTTTTGTATTCGTATTCAACTTTTAGATACATAAAAAGATTTCTTGAAATAGACGCTTCATTGGCATAGAATTGTTGACCGTAATCCTTTTATTCTATAGATTATTAGGGTGTAATTGGTAAAAGAATAACCTTATATTTGTTTAATTAAAATTGACTATTAATTGAAATTATTGAAGACAAAAATTTATTTAAAAACTAAATCGTAAATGAAAAAATTAGTATTACTAGGTTCATCCTTAGAAAGTGATAACAAGGGAGTCAACGCCTTAGGAATTGGAGCGATTACGTTATTGAGTAATAATTTTGATAATGCAGAAATTTCGTTGTTATGTGTAGGCAGTCCTGCGAAAAAAGAAAAAACCGTAAAAATATCGGGCAAGCCTCTGAAAGTGAAGGTGTATTATTTTTCTAAGTATGATATTGTGAAATCAATCAAAGAAGCTTACCTATATCAAACATTGAAAATTACTCCAAAACTTGAAGTTTCAAAATTAATACAGTCAAGTGATTTATTATTTGATATAAATGAAGGAGATAGTTTTAGTGATATATATGGTTCAAAAAGGATTATAAGACATTTTACTGATTCCAAACTTGTTCTAAGTTGGAAAAAACCACTTATATTTTTGCCACAAACTATTGGACCATTTGACACAACATTTGGAAAAAAATTAGGCAAACATATTATTAAAAGATTGACAAAACTCTATGTGCGTGATGAAAAAGCATATGAATTTATAGATAAAATTGGTGTTGAAAGAGAGTTAGCTATAGATATGGCTGTTTACATGACACCAGAAAAAGTTAATGTCGAAGTTAAACCAAATACCATTGGAATTAATGTCAATGGTTTGATGTATTTGAATAGATATAAAAGTCTTGCAGGGAAGTATGATAATTATGTGTTATTATTAAAAAAATTAATACAGAATATTTTGGAGAGGGGGTTCGAAGTCTTATTAATTCCTCATACATACAGCGCAGCAAATCCAAATATTGAAGATGATTTAGTAGGAATTAAAAAATTCGTAACTGATAATCCTCATTTGGCTGATAAGATTAGTTATGTCGATAAGGATTATTCTGCGCAAGAATTGAAATTTATTATTTCAAAAACGGTATTTTTCATTGGATCTAGAATGCATTCTTGTATTGCAGGTTTGTCCATGTCTATTCCTACTATTGGTTTGTCTTATAGCTATAAATTTGAAGGAACATTCAAAATGTTCAGGCAAGAAAAGTATGTTTTGGATGTAAATTACCTAAAAGAGGATGAAATTGATGACTTAATAAATGAGATTGTTAATGCAATAGAAAACAGAATCGAAATTAATAATGTTCTACTTGAAGAAAATAATCGAAAACCTCTTAGGTTGCATAAAAAAGCTGAATAATGAGCCCTTCAATATTGAAAAATAATTTATGTGCTGGATGCGGTCTATGTGAGTCGGTATTCGGAAAAGATAAAATTAGAATTTCTTATAATGACGAAGGGTTTTTGAGACCCAAATTTGAACAAAACTTGAACCAAAAGGAGCAAAGGTTGTTTGAAGAAGTGTGTCCTGGGATATCAGCATCACATGACAAAACGATAGGGCATGATAGGTTATGGGGACCATATACTTCTATTCTCTCAGGATTTGCTACAGATGAAAACATTAGGTATTCGGGATCTTCTGGCGGGGGTTTGACTGCCATGGCCTCTTATTTATTGGATCAAAAAAAAGTCGATTGTGTAGTTCATATAGGAGCATCAGAAAAACATCCATATCGTAATGAGTATAAAATTAGCCATACGAGTGCAGATGTTCTTAATAATGCGGGTTCTAGATATGCGCCATCAGCTACATTAAAAAATATTGTCGAAATTGTAGAAAATTATAGTGCGATAGCAATTATCGGTAAACCCTGTGATATTAAGGGGATCAGGAATTATATGAAAAAGGATAAAGCTGCAAATACTAAGATTAAGTATCTTTTGTCCTTTATGTGCGCAGGTGTTCCTAGTCAAATAGCTACTAAAAAAATTATCGAACAGTTTGATATAGAAGAGAAGGATGTAGCCTCTTTAAGATACAGAGGAGAAGGCTGGCCAGGTCATTTTAAAATAGAAGATAAACAACAAAGAACTCATAAAATGACCTACAATGAGTCATGGGGGACAGTATTAAATAAACATTTACAGTTTCGTTGCAAAATATGCGCAGATGGAACTGGAGAATTTGCTGATATTACCTGTGCAGACGCGTGGGAATCGTCAGAAAATGGATATCCTTCTTTTGAAGAAAAAAAAGGAATTAGCTTAATAATTATTAGAAATGAAAAAGGTGAAAAATTAGTAGAACAAGCAAAAAATGCTAATTATATTACCATGCTAGACAAGAATTTTTCTAGTACGGAAATAGCACAGATGCAACCTTATCAAAAACAAAGGAAACAAAATCTTTTGGCACGTTTGGTTGCGTTAAAAATCTCAGGAAGGAAAATTCCAGCCTATAATTATAACATGTTACTTAAAGCTTCTTTGCGAGAGAACCCGCTGAGACTGGCCAAAAATTTTCTGGGAATGCTTAAAAGAATTTGATTTTGAAGGTTACAGTACTTTTAGTAAATTATAAAAATTGGCAAGATACGATAGAGTGTCTAGAAAGTGTTCTAAAGTCTACATACCTAGATTTGGAGGTTGTTGTTGTAGATAATTCTCCTGATGAGACTTCTATATATAATTTAGAAAAATGGGCAAGAGGTGATCTAAAAGTTGAACAAACCTTATTTCCTAAGATTGTATTTCCCGAAGTACCCAAGCCAATTCATGTAAATTCAATTTCTGAAAAAGAGTACTTTCTGAATAATATAAAAGAAAAAAGAAAAGTCTCTTTTATTCGAGCAGAAGAAAACAATGGTTTTGCTGCAGCAAATAATATTGTTCTGAAAAAGCTATGTAGTTTAAACAGAAAAGAAGATTTTGTTTTTTTGCTGAATAATGATACCGTTATACTTTCAGATACGATTGAAAAGCTTATAAATGCTTACAAAAGATCAAATATAGGTATTGCAGGGTGTACACTTATAGAGTACAGTGACCCTAAATTAGTTCAGTCAGTCGGTGGGGTCTATAATGATTTTTTTGGCACAACCTCACAAGTACTGGAAGGAATAACACTTAGTGAGTTTGCAAAACAGGATTCTCCCGTGAAAATAGATTACCCTGTAGGCGCAGCGATGTTTCTATCAATTGATATTTTGCTGGAGATAGGGCTATTAGATACCTCGTATTTTCTTTATTTTGAAGAACTAGATTGGGTTTGTAGAAGTAAAAAACACCCTACTGGTTATTTTCCCAACTGTCATGTGTACCATAAAGGAGGGGTAAGCATTGGATCAAATCAAAAAAGTTTTATCTCAGATAAGTTTTCTCTGATAAATAGAATTAATTTTGCAAAAAAACATAACCAAAAGAATTTATTTACCGTTTACCTAGGTGTTTTTTTAGCTATTTTTAAAAGATTTTTGTTTTTTAAGTTTACAAGAAGTTTTAGTTTAATAAGAGAAGTCATAAGAAATGAGAATTAAAGTCGAACAAATCTTACTTCTATTTCTAGTTTCTCTAAGTTTTTTTAGAGTTGATTTGGCAGGACGTAATATGTCATTTCTTATGTCTCCTCCATTATTCATGTCGGTAGTTATTATTATTACCTTTTTTTTGAGGATCATTAAAAAAGGTAATATTTCAAGAAATGTACTTACGTACAGTGGGTTATTGTTATTAATGCTGTTGTATTTTTTAGCAACCATATTTATTAGTTATCACGGAACACTTCAAATCAAAAGGTTCTTCCTGTTTTCTGAGATTATTTTATCGGCGATAGCATTTTTATTTCTATTTGATCAATTTTCAATTTCTAAGAAGAGGGAAATAGTGCGTAAATGGATTAAATATTCAATTTTGACTCATCTAATTTGGATATCCTTTCAGGTATTATTGTTCGTAAACGGATATCATTATTACTCTAATTCTTCAGATGTTTGGAAGTTTGTGAATCCGCTACCTCATACTGTGGGAACCTTTATACCGCGATTAGAAGGTGGGTTTTTGGATCCCAATGTTTGCGGATTTTACTTTTCTTTTTTGTTTTTTTTGGGTAAAAAGATAAAACTTGAAAGCCGTAAAAATGATTACCTATTAATATTATTTGTTTTTTTGACCATATCTCGATCTGCTATAGCAGCATTGTTAATTTGTTTGTTTCTTTTTAGATTTAATATACTCAGATTTCCTGTAAAAAAACTTGTAAAAGGAATTGTAATATTTATAGGGTTTATAATATCTTCTATATTAACTATTCGCTATTTAGGATTCTGGGATAAGATCGTCACTGGGATTGTTATTCGGTTTACAGATAAAGGGTCATCAAGCATACACAACTCTTTGATAGAATTAGGTATAAATGAATCGTTTAAGTCTGTAAATAATTTTTTCTTAGGGAACGGTTTTTCTTCCTCTCCTTATTTTGCATATGATTTATTAAAAGGTATTGGTAATCAATGGAAATATGCAAATTTTCATTCAGAATATGTTAGCTTGTTTTTTGAAACAGGATTCTTAGGTTTTTTATTCTACTACTTTATTCTTTTTTTTCCGTTTATATACTATCGTAAGATAAGGATCGACTTAATGCCAATACTTTTATTAATATTACTTCAAGGTATTTTTTATCAACAATACAATTTTCATTACTATTGGGTTCTGATGGCGGTTGTTTTATCATTAAATTTAAAAGATGATACTCTCAAAGTTCAAGAATGATGTTTGGTTAACTCTGATCAATTTATTATTGGTTGTTGCTCCTTTTATTTCCATTAATTTTTTAAGTCAAATAATAGGTCTCTATTTTTTGATATCACTGTATTTATTTTTTTTAAAAAAGGAAGAAATTGTTCTTGAATTTAAAAAATTATCCAGAGAGTTTCCTCTATTTTTTTTACCGATTATAGTTCTTATCATCTCTTTAATTTGGACAGAGAACTTGGCAAGAGGATTTGATCAGGTATTTAAAAGACTTCCATTAGTACTAATGCCTTTTTCTTTTTTTGTCCAACGTTTTTTTTGGAAACGTATATCTCATGAGATAATTTTGCAATTTTATGTTCTATGTAGTACTATTTTTTCGTTATACGGATTTCTGATTATATATCTTTTTTATCCAGTTGATTATAAAACTAACTTAACCTTTATTCATTTAAGATATTTGTTAGAAAATGAGATATTGCATATACATCCAGTATACCTTGGATTGTTTTCTGGTTTAGCAGCGGTACTGGCTTTTTATTTTGGAATAAAGAATTTAGCAATAAAACGATTCTACAGTATATTACTTTTTACAGTATTTATAGTAAATATATTTACTATGTTTTTTATATCTGCTCGGATGCCAATTTTAGTTACATTAGTATGTATTTCGGTGCTGCTTTTTATGAACAAAAAATATAACGTATTAGGAGTAATGCTCCTGTTATTTTTGGGTGCCGTTTTTAGTGTTCAATATTTTTTTCCGGGGTATCGCTTCAATGAGGTTTTTGAAGCTCTAAGAACGCCCTCAACGGCCTTGCTTAATCAAAAAAACACCATTAGTACCAGATATGTAATTTATAATTGTGTGATAGAATTATTTAGTGAAAATCCAATTATTGGATATGGTATAGGGGATATTCAAGGTCAAATGTTTGAATGTACTGAGTATGCTTTGGGAGAGTTCAAATTTAATTCACATAACCAATATTTAGAATATTTGATTTCAACAGGTGTGTTTGGGCTTCTTTCTTTTATTATATTTTTATACTTCTTGGGCAAGAAGTTTTTTACAACTAAGAATTCTCTTGGTATATTAGTGTTGCTCTTCTTTATACTTATTTTTTTAACTGAAAATCTATTTGCCAGGACAAGAGGTGTTTTTATATTTTCTTTCATGATTTACTTTATATATTTCTTTTATGATGCTAGCCAAAGAACAAAAAATTATCATTAACTGTCGTTTTTTAACGCAACCTATTTCTGGAGTTCAGAGATTCGCTATAGAATTATGTAGGGAGTTAAAAAAGCTACGGCCTAATCTGATATTTGTTTCTCCGAAAAATGTAATGCATAAAGATATAGTGCGTGAATTGGAGGTGTTGGAAATTGGCCGATTAAGAGGGCATTTGTGGGAACAGATAGAATTGAAACTATTTGTAGAAAGGAATAAGGGATTATTAATATCTCTTTGTAACACCGCTCCTCTTTTTGTCAAAAAACAGATTGTTACCATTCATGATCTTAGTTTTATGCATCATCCAGAATGGTTTTCATTTAAATTCAGAAAAGTATATAATTTTTTGATCCCTAAAATTACAAGGAGGTCCTTACATATTTTTACGGTAAGTGAAACTTCCAAAAAAGAGCTTATAGAAACGCTAGATATTCAATCAAATAAAATTACGGTTATTTACAATGCTGTAGCACCAATTTTCCAAAGACCCATATCGGAAGAGCCCCCTCAAATTACCAAGAAAGAAAAGTATATACTAACAGTTTCATCTCACCATCCTAGAAAGAATTTTAAAAAACTAGTAGAGGCCTATTTGCAACTGAAGCGAAAGGATATAAAATTGGTTATAGCAGGTAATTTTAACAAGCATTTTAAGGAAGAAAACATTGCAAGTTCTGATACTATACTATTTAAAGAAAATGTAGATGATGAGGCTTTGGTAGAGCTTTATAGTAATGCGGCGTTATTTGTGTACCCTAGCCTTTATGAAGGATTTGGAATTCCTATCATAGAAGCGATGAGTTTGGGTACTCCGGCTTGTATTTCAGATATACCAGTTTTTAGAGAAATATGCGGAGATAATGCGGTGTATTTTGATCCGAATTCTGCACAAAGTATAAAGGAAAAGATCGAGTATTCATTAGTAAATCCTATGGAGTGTAATAACGATTATCTAAAACAGTATAATTGGAAATCTAGTTCGAAAAGGGTGAATGAAGTTATAAGTCAAATCATAAAAAATTGAAAAGGATATAAATTTGTAAAGGGATTATATAACACCAAATTAGGAATATAATGTCGCATATCGATTTGTTCTTTTTCTATCTAAATGCCTTGTTCATATATTCCATAGCTAAGGTGACCGTTGCACAAGTGCCTTTTGAACCAAATCATGCTGTTTTTGTAAATTTATAGTGTAGTTTATATTTGGTAATCAAATATTTAATAACATTATTAAGATTGAAAAAACATAATTACTAAAGAACTTCAGGTTGTGCAACAGCCACTAAGTCTATACACTATAATCACGGTGTTTTTACATAAAAAAATAACAGTGGCATTAATACGAATTTATATACCTAAATTGGTATAACTCAATTTTTAGATCAGGAAAAAGTAATATCATATTCTCTATGTTTGATAACAGTTTGATGATTCCTCAACCCTTGTTTGGCATTCGTAGTAAGTACTTTTGGGGGGTTGACCATCGTTTTTAAAGAAATGCCATAAAATGGACTAACGCATACAACAAATTTTATCTTATCAAATCCAATTTCTTCTGCCATTTCAATAGCTTGTTGCAGATAAGTACTCTTATCGTTCCAATTAAAAATAAGATATTTCCAAATTAGCACGGGTGTATCCATTTTTGATTCTTTCCTTAATTGAACCAATCTTCGGATGTTATCTGTGGTTTTTGCAAAATCTTGTCCTTGTTGATAAATACTTGCTGTAGCCTGATTAATACCAGGCAAGGTGACATAGATTGTATTGAAGAGTAATGCTGCTTGGAGTTTTGACTCTTTGTCCAGTAAATAAACCATTTGTAGATGTAACAATGTTTATGACGGGGTTATTTTCCCTTAATACTTTCATTACTTTTAAAATATTATGGGAGACAAAGGGTTCACCCAAATTGAGGTAATATATGTTTTTGACTTTGTTTAGATAAAACTGCTTACTGATATTTTCTATATCTTTTATATCGATAAATCTTTTTGTTCTGTTTTTGTATAAGGCATCTCGATTACACGAGAGACAATCAATATTGCAGGTAGCAGTTTGTTCTAACATGATGTTAGCTATCTCTTTTACTTCTGGTTGTACATAATTCTGAGCTTCTTTTTTGTTTATTTCTCTTAAACTGGGACAATTGGAACATTCCGGAATTGGGAGATAACCTGCAGCAAGTTTTTTTCTATAATCAGAAGCAACAGTGTCTTTAAGAATTTCATGAATAGAATTATTTTTCAGATAACCAATCTTTCCATTACCATAATGGTCATCAGAGTTACATGACACTGTTAAATCACTGTTAATGACTATTCCCATTGTTTCCGTTGATTCTGTAGCACTCAAGTTTACACAATAAAAGGATTGACCATGCATTTTTGCCATAATTTGGCGAATAGAAACAAAAAAAGTACGGGCTCCTATATTGAATTTCCTAGCTACAGTTGAGAAGAATTTCCATTTTTTTTTGTTCATGATGTGTTTTTTAGTGTTTGGTTAAATTAAATTGAATAGTATCGAATCAATGCTATATCAAAATGGTTTAAACTTTTTTGTTTCTTTTTTAAGTACTATTATTATAAAATCCAAATAGTTGAATGCCTTCTAGCTTTCTGTTGTTGTATCAAAGCGATTAAGTATGGATCTGAAGCTATCCATCCACGCATTGGTTCGTTCAACAGTATATCTGTGATCATAGAGTTCTCGGTAAGAATATTCATCTCTACGGACGTTTCCATTGTATTTGTTGAAGCATATCTTATACCTAAATTGGTATTAGGGTTGATATCTTTTCTAATACATGATTTTCTAAAATCTTTGGAGTCAAATCCTGCATCGGCATTTGGAAATGACCCTTTTATCTTTTTCCGAAAAGTTTAAACCACCTCCAAGATTAAATTTCATTTTAATAGTATGATTTATATTTTAAATCAGAAATACTCTGCTGTATCCATCCGAGCAATTACATCTTTCCTAGAGTTATCAGCTGACCTACCTTTGTTTCAAACAATATAGTGTTATG
>CANLMN010000064.1 GCA_947492105.1 uncultured Aquimarina sp.
AATCCAGACAATGGTACGGTGTATATCTTTATCAATAAAGTCAGGAATAAGGTGAAGCTCTTGCACTGGCAATCGGGCGGATTGATGCTGTATTACAAAAGGCTAGAGTCAGGCACTTTTGAGTTGCCAGCATATGATAGCCAAGTAGGCAGTCTACGTTTGAGCTATGCACAACTGATTCTGCTGATCGATGGCATCGCTATTACCAATATCACTCGTCGCAAGCGTTACAAAAAAGTATAATTTGTATTGCATTTTTGCTGAGCAGTTTTTACTTTCGCTTTGCAATGACTTACCAAGAGCTACTTGTCGAGAATCGTGATCTCCATAAAATGGCGAAAGATTCTGCGACTAGAATAGCCCTCTAGAACATCAGTTACAGCAACTCTATAAGCTCATTAATGGGTTCAAATCAGAGAGTTTTGTCACTAAAGCTATCATAGATCAATTGTCCTTATTTGGAGAGGATACTGTAGAAGCTGTAGTAGAAACTCCGCAAGAAACCATCACCTATACTAGAGACAAGAAAAAGCATCAGGGGCGCAATGCGCTTCCAGAACATCTTCCGGTCAGAGAAGTGATCATCGAACCTGAGGAGGATGTTTTGACCCCTATAATACCAATTTATTTGTTAAATGCCGCATAAAATGATTTGGTATAATGATGATTTCCTGTGATAGATTTTATTGTTTGTTTATCCATTTGATTTACCATATTACTTAGCCATTCTTTAAGTGATTCCATAGATTCGAATCGCTTGTTTTTGAACCTATTTTTGATGTATTGCCAAATTTGTTCGCATGGATTGAGTTCTGGATTGTATGGTGGTATTCTGAGTAAATATATATTTTCGGGTATATCTATGTTTTTTGTGGAATGGAACCCAGCATTGTCTATAACTACTATCTTAAACTCCTTTGGTTTATATGCAGAAAACTCTTTCAAATAGGCTTCAAAGATTTCGGTACTCACACCGTTTATCTCCCAAACAAAAGAGTCGCCGTTGATTGGAGAATAGCTGCCGTATAAATAGGTGGTCTTAAAAATGTGTTGGTAGGTGACTATTGGCTTTACCCCCGATGCTGTTAAATACTTCCCCAAATGATTCATCAATCCAAATCGAGCCTCGTCTTGGAAATATAGATTCACCTCTTCAAAGTTATCTTTATTTAGATTTAATCTAATATTGTTTAAGGTATTAGGGAGTTTTTAAAAAAGCCTTTTCAGCTTGATCATCTTTCTTGTAATGCGATTTTCTAGGAGTTTTGAGCTTGGTCTTGAAATGTTGAATCAGATATTGCCGAATCCGATGATATTTGACATCTACACCATATTGTTGCTTGACCCAGTTCTGAGCATCCCAATACCCCAAAAAAGGATTGTGAGAATCATTCACCCTTTGAGAAAGTCCGTTGTGAATTTCAGCAGTGATAATCTTTGAGGTTTTGTTCTTGGGCTTATCACTCAGCATCTGATCGACTCCACCTTCTTTATAGTTCCTCAACCAGCGCTCTAGGGTTCTAATATGAACCGATACACCATCTGCTACTTGCTGACGAGTTTCAAACTTTCCCGTTTTAATTAAAAGCAAACTTTTTAAGCGCTTTTCCCTTTTCAGAGTGTGCTGTTTTGAAAGTAATTTTTTAAGCTCTAAAATTGATTCCTTGATATCCAAAAATGCCTTTTTTCCCATAATGCAATATACGTAATATATACGGCATTATAAAGATAAATTGGTATAACACATAAAGCGGAATAAATGGCTTTTATGAAATGATAGCATAAGACATAAAAAAAACCAGAGACGCTAATTGTCTCTGGTTTTTTATAATTAATATATAAATGCAAACGACTTTTGACTTAGCATTTATTTAATCAATGACTTATCTAGCATTTGTTAAGCGTCTTCTTGAACCTCTTTTAGGGTCTAATGTAGCTCGCATTCTATTGCGTTGCCCGTTAGTAAACATAAATTGTTCAGAATCGTCTGTATTGTTCATAAAGTTCCAATACATATCTTGAGATCCACAAGATGTTGTACTTCTTCCTGTACTTACATCTCCAAAATAAAACCTAGTGCTGTTTGGTGTGTCGCCCACAGCATCGTCGAAACGGCATGTTTCTGTTGTTTTTCCTGGTAGGTGAAGCAGATTAAAATAATGTCCTATTTCGTGAGCTAAAGTTTTACCTTCATTAAGTTTTCCGCTACCTGGACGAACTCCAAAAGCTAATGCATCAATAAAAACGTGATCAAATTCAGGGTCTCCTTCGTCTGGGAATCCTGCATCGCCTACAAAACCTATCTCAAAACCAGAAGCAACTATAAGATCTGCTACATAAATATTAATTCTTCTGCCTGGTAAAGTAGGATTTATACCTCCTGTGGATCTGGCATACAGATCTGTATTGTTTTTAAAACGTCTTTGGTTGCGTCTAAACTTTACTTTATCTAGCTCGAAACGTATTCTAGTATCTCCAGCATTAAAGCGTCTTGCGTTTGATGGTAATCCTGATGGTCCTGATAATCTTCCTCTAAAGGCTTGATTTAAACGCTCTATTTGCCCTTCTATTAGTTCCATAGGTAAAGGCTGGGATCTATAGATGTTATTAACAACAACCTTTATTGTATATATTGGTAAGTTACGTTTGCCTGATTTTTCTTTTTCTTCTTGCACTTTACTGTAAACTTTAACAAATTCTTCGTTTTCTGCATATTTTCGAGCAAATTCAGGATCGTTTTCTAGTTTAGAATTCAATTTATCATCAAAATGTTGTGCTGTTCTTAATCTTATTTTTTCAAATTCTACTGTACTGAACAAGTCTGTTGGGGTTGCTGTAGCATCTTCCTCATTATTACACGCTAAAAAAATTGCACATAGAGCTATGCACGTTATAATTGTTTTTTTCATAATTAATTGTGTTTTTTTTCATCAAATTAACTTAATTATGAGCTTTAATCTTAAAATATGTTATTAAAATCTATCAAATACATTTTTTTATAGAGGAAACGCTTTATTTTGTTGACGAATTTCGGGAATTTAGGGATTAGTAATCGTCAGATTCGGTTAAAAGTCTATTTTCAGGGCAATGGAATTAATTTTCAAGGAACAGATAATGTAGTTGGGGCTACACCGCTGTTTATCGATGGCGGGGTACCGTTAATTTTGAACAATGCAACATTAGCATTCTATTTTGAGTTGCAAAACCTGCGTGGTATCAGCCCTCGGACCTATCTGCAATAAAGCCAGTAAAAACGTTTTTAAACCAATTTAACAGTATTAGATAACATACATTCAAAACAATAAAGTTAACACCAAGCCGCATAAACAAAAGGATACAAACTATATCCGCAGACTCTAAATAGATAACGGTTCGGGCAAGCGCCTAAACCGCTATTTTTTTATGTATTTTGCTAGCAAATGTTATTTTTAAAGCATAGATGGAGCAACATAGACTTGTTCATCATGAAACCCTATAATATCAGCTTTCCCATCACCGTTAACATCAGCAAGTTCTCTGACATGTTTTTCTATTCTCCATGTTGAATTATAAACGAATCCGATAGAATGAGTTTTGCTAGAATCAAACCCGTTTCCATTAGATAGAGCAGTGTATACTAGACCATCATGAAATCCAACAATATCAGCTTTTCCATCACCATTTATGTCGGCCATTTTTCTTTCATGTTTAGTTTTTCTCCATGTATTATTATAACCATACCCATCTTTCCAAATACTAGCACTATTAAAACCATCACCATTAGATAGAGCAACATAGACTTGTCCATCATGAAACCCTATAATATCAGCTTTCCCATCACCGTTAACATCAGCAAGTTCTCTGACATGTTTTTCTACTCTCCATGTTGAATTGTAAACGAATCCGATAGAATGAGTTTTGCTAGAATCAAACCCGTTTCCATTAGATAGAGCAGTGTATACTAGACCATCATGAAATCCAACAATATCAGCTTTTCCATCACCATTTATGTCGGCCATTTTTCTTTCATGTTTAGTTTTTCTCCATGTATTATTATAACCATACCCATCTTTCCAAATACTAGCACTATTAAAACCATCACCATTTGATAGAGCAACATAGACTTGTTCATCATGAAACCCTATAATATCAGCTTTCCCATCACCGTTAACATCAGCAAGTTCTCTGACATGTTTTTCTACTCTCCATGTTGAATTGTAAACGAATCCGATAGAATGAGTTTTGCTAGAATCAAACCCGTTTCCATTAGATAGAGCAGTGTATACTAGGCCATCATGAAATCCAACAATATCAGCTTTTCCATCACCATTTATGTCGGCTATTTTTCTTTCATGTTTAGTTTTTCTCCATGTATTATTATAACCATACCCATCTTTCCAAACAGATGATTCAAAACTGGAGCCATAAATAGACTGAATACCGCTGATATCACCTTGGCTAAAATCACTAATAGTACATGCCTGACCTCCATTCATTACAGAATTAGGATCATTAATTGGTGTTCCTTCAATGTGTATTCCAAAATTACTATTAGAATGATGAAATCCTAAATTATGGCCTATTTCATGTTGTACATTAGCAATTTGCATATTTTGTGTTATTCCAGATCCACAAAAACGAGATGATTCAAAATTTTGATTTATCCATACCTTATTACCTGGAATTCCATCATTTGTTGGGAAATCAAAAACGCTTCCAAATGTATTTGATGCTAGTGGTAAAGCTGCAAAACCACGATCGTTAATTTCATAAAAAATTGGGTTACTCTCTTGCGTATGGTATAATATTTCTATATCTGCATCATTCCTATTTGTTATCCTTGTTAGATTAATTTCATTAAGTTGTAAATTCCATCGATTAATTGCTTGAATACTCGCATTTATCCAATTTGTATTCATTGCTGGATTTATCCAAATTTTTATATTTTTAAGCGTTACCACATTTTCATCTATTCTAGATTTTGTAGGGTCAATAGAATAGTCTTTTGATTTATCCATAATTATGTCACCGTCTACTCTATAAAACCGACCTAAGTCTTCTATTTGAGAGTCTTTATATCCCCAACGCATAAGAGTTTCATAAAGTGAGTTATTTTGAGAATTTACTTTTAAATGTTGTTGATGTGTAGATTTTTCTATTTTTACTTCTTCATTTAATTCTTCATCCGTAGAACAAGAATTAATTAATAGACATAATGATACCATTTTGACTGTGAATGATTTTAGTTTCATTGATTTTTAATTTTTATTAAAGCTTTATATTTATTAACGTTTAATATATGTGTCGTAGCAGAACAAAATGTTACATCGCTTTTCGATTTTTCTGTGCATTAGTCGCTAACTTTTACTTTTTGCAAGCATTGCGCCTTACTAGATATACAAGAATGATTCGTTCATCCATTAGCTGTTATCATCACATATGTAGTGTCTAAGTAGTTTATAATGGTTTAGTTATTATTTGAACTTTCAGAATTACCCGAACGCATTTAATTAGTACAATCAGTTATATATTTATTTGCAAGTTATTGGAATCAATGTCATTAGTAACATATAAGACATTTATTCCATACTTTTGAAATTCTTTACCCTTTTCATCTCTCCTCCTTTTTGAAATTCCTTCCCGTAATTGAAAGCTAAAACACCATTATCAAATAATACCAATATAGTTATGTCGTGCAGTATGTATTTCGTATGTTTAATCATGGGAAAGAAGGCTTATTTAGAGATTACGGAATCATTATTGGAACTAAAGCAATTACTGCCTTTTAACAAATAAAAACAGTCTATTTTTAAAGTTATTAGGAAGGAATTTTGAAGTTTTCTGTTGTTTGCACTACTACTCCAATAGCAAAATCCTATTTTTGACACTCAAAATAGCATCTCCAAAATCGTTTTCCCCCTTATGCAAGTGACGGATCAGTCAACAGGGCATATAGCGTTTGCCTATCGGCACGCCATATGCCTAGTTATTAGCCACAGTTTTTATTTATCAATATCAAACTCATTCGGCATTGGTGGTGGTGGAATACTTGAAATGTCATAACCCTCAAAAAGTATGTTATATTCAAAAAATTCCGAATCGTTTTTAGAATTTAATTCAGAGAATTGTTCAGCTATTTCTTTTAAAACAGTTTTTGTTTTGGAAATCTGATAGTTGTCTTCTACGTAAAAATAAATTAAAGCCGGCTTAACTTTGTTCTCATTATATTTAAAATTATGTGGCTCAGCCATTATATTATTCAGCTCTGTTTTTAGGTAGCTTATTGGTTCTTTCTCTTTTCCATGTCCAAGTATTAATGAGTCGTTTCTAATTATCAATAAATTTCTCCTGAAGTAGCATCCAGATACTCCAGAAGTCGAACAATCTGAAAATCCTGTAACATGATAGCGTGTATCGTTTAACTCAAACCTTAAACCCGAAACTTTTCCTTCGCAAGTCAGTTCTCCCATTTTCTTTCTTAATTCCGAAAAGTTCTTTATTGAATCTAAATCAACAATTCCGATTTTGTTATCAATTTGGAATTTTTTAAAATCCTGCGAGTAAAACTCATTCAGAGTCTTTTTTTCGTCTAAATAAGAACAAGAACTTATAATCAGAAAGAATATTAATATGCAGTTCAGGTTTTTCATCAAATGTTTGCTAATGTTAAATATATGAAAAGTAGCGTGTGAATAAACAGATACTTTTCGTGTATTTACTACGTTATAAAAATACAATTAATTGAAATATGGCACAGTATTAGCTGTTTTTTATATATATTGTTATGCTATGTTTTATCTTTTCAATTTGTCATTTGAAGAAAAACTATTAAATTTATAGCATTGTTATTCACAATAATATTATACCTTTACAGGCGATTTTTATGGAAATAACTACACAAAATACAAACGAATTAGGGAATTCTCACACTTGGGAAGTCTCTGTTGATAAGAATTCCATTTTTACCAATGATGATGTCATTGATGCTTATTTAAAAGGGAAAAAAGAAGGAGTTAAGGAAACTAAACAAATTTTTGTAGATAAATTAAATGAGAATATTAATAAGTCAGCCGTTTTTACTGATAGAATGTTGTCATTTTTAGAAAAAAGAAATTTAAATCCAATTTCAGCTCACTTAAGGATTAAATCATTCAATGATTTTGTGATTTTAATAACCTTACCAGAAGACGAATTTATTTCTGAAGATTTTTTAGTGAGTTATGATTTTGCATCAATTATAGAAGAAGAAGTTATCGATGATAAATATTATAATGTAATGTTTATGTTCTCTGATAGAGAAGATGGTGATTTCAACACAAATTTATTAGTATCAGATGGTTTTTTTATGGATTATAAAATGACTAAATCTAATAATGCCTAAAACACATTCTCAACATAATTTTGAAGCTTGCGAGTTTTTATTGGAAGATGGTAAGTTTTTAGATTGGGTAGTTACTACTGCTTTTTATTCAGCACTACATTTAGTTCAAGAGGAAATTTTCCCATTTAGAGATAACGAAGGTTTTGAGTATTCTAGTTTTGAACAATATTATTCAAAAACAAGGGATGAAGGAGTAAGAATTTCCAAGCATCAATCTACAATCAAATTAGTAGAACAAAGAATACAAGGAGCAGGAAATTTATACAGAAACCTACATGACTTATGTAGAACTTGTAGATATAGAAATTATCATGTCAGCCCTAAAAAAGCTAAAGTAGCTAAATCTTATCTTGATAAAATTAGGACTTTAGTTACTCCTATATATAGCATACGTCTCAGCTATGATTACTGCGGGAATAAACAAGCGATTAATTCCTGATTAAGCACTTAGCCAAAACTTTTTATTTTGTTTTATCTTTTTCTTTATAAAACCAAATCCAAAAGATTTGGCGGACATTATAAAAACACACTAGATTTTGGATTAAACATTAAACCCCATATTAATTATGCCTAGTTATTGTACACAGGCTTTTTGTCAATTTTAATGTTCGTTTCCATTATAAATCCACATTGGCATAGTTTCTCCAGCTTTCTCAAATCCCACTTTTTTATAGAAATCAATAGCTTTTCCGTCAGCAGTCAACATCTGCATATGGAAATCCTTATATTTTTCTTGAAATTTATCTACAATCATATTTCCAATTCCTTTTCCCTGATATTCAGGGTGAACTAGTAAATGCGGATAATAAACAACAAGGTGTCCATCAGAAATTGCGTTCCCAAGTCCAACTAATTTTTCATTAACCCAAGCAGTTATTAATGTGTGAGAATTTAATAATGCATTTTTTAATTCAATCGGTTTTTTAGCAGAACTCCATTCATTCGCTTTATACAATTCAATTATTTGTTCGGTATTAATATTTTTAGTCTCTGAGATTATAATATTCATTTAGTTCTCGTTTTTTCAGCTTGTGTACAACGATGATGTGTATGATTAGTGGCGTGTTTAAGTACCTAATTTAGTAAATAAAACCCGAATAGAAAATCTGCGACGATTTTCGTAAGCAAGCTTGAACTAGCCATTAATTATACATGGTATTGTGCGTTCGGCTTTTTTAATTTCCAAGTAATTTCGGCAGGTAATCTAAAGCTATTGGGTCACGTTCTTTGAAATATTTATGTGCATTTTCAGGTATCCATTTATTAAATACAAATTTTCTAAAAACAGCAAGAGCTTCTATTGGATACATTCTAGCTTCTACATAGGGTCTGCTGAAAAACTCAGGCAGCATTTCTGGTTAGAAATTGATATTTGAGTTGCCTTTGGTAATTTTTCTTTT
>CANLMN010000065.1 GCA_947492105.1 uncultured Aquimarina sp.
TTGCACTTGGTTGATTAAATATAACAATAATCAACTGGAAAACAACAAGTATACAGTTTTTCAGCAGACCCTACATAATTTATAGCGTAGGGCGATTTTTTGGTCTTACTTTATAATTTTTTTGATTACTCGTAATTTGTGAGTATGTTTTTTCTGTTCGGCATTATAGATTCCAGTATGATCTATATGATCTATACGTACTTGTCCGTGTGCATGTATGATATGATGATCCGCCATCATGATACCCACATGTGTGATAATACCTTCGTCATTATCAAAAAATGCTAGATCTCCAGGTTCACTTTCTTCAATAAAACTTAGGGGTTCACCTTGTGTGGCTTGTTGCGAAGCATCTCTTAATAGTCTATGGCCATTGAGTTTGTAGACGATTTGGGTAAAACCGCTACAATCAATCCCAAAATGTGTTCTACCTCCCCATAGATAAGGAGCATTGAGATATAATAAGGCTGTTTTAATAAGTTGATTTTTCTTAGACTTTTTTATAATTCGAATTCCATCAAAACGGTGAGAAAGAAATTCTAAACCATTCAAAACTGCACCTTGTGGTACAGGGAGTAGTTGCCCGTCTTGATTTGTCACAAAATCCACTAATTCTCCATTCATTTGTGGATTTTCTTTATCAAATTTTTGATACTCTTCTTTACTAATTTCTAAGTATTGCTTATTATCGATCCAACCTTCATACTTATCATGAGCTAGTCTGATTCGACTCCATTTTTTTCGTTGTTCTAATACTTTAAAAAACTCGCCGTACAATATTTGAGATACAAGTTCACTTGTATCTCTAGGTTCAGCACGTAAGGGGATAATACTCAAAGGACAAATACCGTATTGCATGAAATCGCTACTTTCTTTTACTATTTAATTCTTTCGATTACCATGGCAGAAGCACCACCACCACCATTGCAGATAGCAGCGGCACCAATTTTGGCGTCATTTTGTTTGAGAACACTCATTAACGAAATAAGTATACGAACTCCGGAGCAACCAAGGGGATGTCCTAGAGAAACCGCACCTCCATTAACGTTAGCATCATCTTGGCTAATACCTAATAACTTCAAATTAGCCAATCCTACGACAGAAAAAGCTTCATTAAATTCAAAGTAATCAACTTCACTTTGTTGTATTCCTGCTTTGGCCAAAGCTTTTGGTAATGCTTTTGATGGGGCAGTAGTAAACCATTTGGGTTCATGTGCAGCATCTGCATAGCTCATGATACGAGCCAGAGGTTTTAATCCTAATTTTTTTGCTTTCTTGGCACTCATTAATATTACCGCACCAGCACCATCATTAATAGTAGAGGCATTGGCAGCTGTTACTGTTCCATCTTTAGAAAAAGCAGGACGTAAAGTTGGAATTTTTTCAATCTTGACATTTTTATATTCTTCATCTTCTGTAACCATGATTGGTTCACCTCTACGTTGCGGCACAGGAACGGGTACTACTTCATCTTCAAATTTACCCTCGTTCCAAGCTTTTGTCGAACGTTCATAAGATTGGATGGCATAGGCATCCTGATCTTCACGACTAAAATCGTATTCTTGGGCACATAAATCCGCACAAGTCCCCATGGCTTGTTGATCATAGGCATCTACTAGACCATCACGCTGCATACCATCTACTAGGGTTTGAGAACCAAATTTATGACCATTTCGCATATGCACATAATGAGGGATCAAACTCATGTTTTCCATTCCTCCAGCAACCACTACTTTGGCATCTCCTAACATGATTGCCTGTGCAGCTAGACTAATAGCTTTCATTCCACTAGCGCATACTTTATTGACAGTTGTACAAGGAACTTTGTCAGGAATTCCTGCTTTAATTGCTGCCTGTCTTGCAGGGGCTTGTCCATTCCCAGCTTGAACAACATTACCCATATATACTTCTTGTACATATTTAGGATCTAGATTGATTTTTTCTAATGCTCCTTTGATGGCAATGGCTCCGAGTTCTGTGGCTGATACTGTAGAGAGACTTCCCAAAAAACTCCCAATAGGAGTTCTTGCCGCAGCAACTATTACAACTTCTTTACTCATGTTTTGTGTTTTTAGATCTCATAATTATAGGAGATAATGCGAATTTAAGCAATTTTACAGGATTGCAATAGAGAAGTTACGAACAGCTTATTAATGTATTTGAAATTAGGACATTTAGTAATTCAAATATTTATTTTTTATCTTTAGAGAAAATATAAGAAATTTTGATATTTATGAAAAGAATACACGCTTTAGGAATTGTACTAGTTTCTTTTTTGATTTTTGAAAGTTTTTCTAATGAAGTTGCTGTTAATCTGAATACTAATGGTAGAAACCTTAGTGCAGAGATGCTTAGTAATTCTTTAGATCAAGAACCTTTATATATAGTTGTTTCCGATTATGCGGTAATGTTTGATGGGATGGAGGATACTTCCAAAAAAATTAGTAAACTGAAAAAAGGAATTACTGTTCAATTACTGAAAAAAAAGAATGATTGGTATAAGGTTAAATATCAGGATCTTGTTGGTTTTGTGAAGAAAGTTCACTTGTATGATAGCTCCACTGAAGTAAAACCTGCTTTAGATTATGATTATGAAAAAATAAACGAAGAAAGATAAAAAAAGAATCTTTTTTTTGATCAAATAGTGGAGCGATAGAAATGAATTGGGCTTGATGGATTATATGGATCTTTTTTAGATCATTCACAATAATCTATACGCTTCACATATTTTTTAATGCTCCTTGATGGTTTGTATTGATTAAAAAAAGCCTTGTTTTTTTGATAAAAGTAGAATTTAGATAATGAAGTAATTTACGATCTTTTTTTTCTTTTTCTCAAAAGACGTTTTCTTTTTTTGGATCTTGATTTTTGGCTTCTATATTGTTTGACTTTATTCTTTTCTGGATTTATAAAAAGGCGTTTCAAAAAATGTTCTTGTGATGTATCTGGACAATTGAGTTTGGCTAGTACATTTTTAGAAGGTTTTTCGAATTTTGCTTTTGTAATATCATCAAAATAAGAGTTTTTGTTCATCTCTTGTAATAACAATGCAGTAATAGGTAATGCTGCATGTGCTCCCTGACCATATTTTGTACTACGGAAACCAATTTGATAATCATCGGTGCCAACCCAAGTAGCGATAACAAGTTTTGGCATTATAGCCACAAACCACCCGTCTTTGTTATCTTGGGTAGTCCCTGTTTTGCCAGCAATATCATTTCTTAATTTATATTTTTTTCTAATCCTCGTCGCCGTACCCTGATTGATGGTTGCTTTCATATATTGGAGCATTGTTTGTCGAGTGGATTCTGAAAAAGCTCTCTCTGTGGCAATTTTTGGCTTGTACTCTTCTAGAAGCGTACCTTTGGCATCTTCGATACGAGTAATATAATACGGAGTAGAAGGTTTGCCATTGTTGACGTATGAGGTATAAGCACGAGCAAGTTCTTTGAGACTCAATTCTGCCGTTCCCAACGCCATTGATGGCACTTGCGGTATAGCGGAGGAAATCCCCATTTTTTGTGCCATTTCTGTAGTGCGTTTTATGCCAGTGTCTTCTAATACTTTTACAGCTATTGTATTAATAGATTGACTCAGTGCTGCTTTCAGTGAATATCGCAGTTTTGGATCAATACTACTAGAATTTGAAGGAGCCCAGTTTTTCATGTTTTTGTACGTCACTTTACTAGCAGGAATATGAGCGCAAGGATGTATACCATTCTCTAAGGCGGCAGTATAAACAATAGGTTTGAAGGTGGAGCCTACTTGGCGTCTACTTTGATTAACATGATCAAATTGAAAATATTCATGATTAATTCCTCCAACCCAAGAGCGTACTGCTCCAGTTTTAGGTTCAATAGCAATCATACCAGCATTCAGAAATTTGAGATAATTACGGATGCTATCTATAGTGCTAACTTTTACTACTTTTTTGCCGCTCCAATCAAACAATTCTATATCATGAGGTACGCTGAGTGAATCTAATATTTGCCGTGATTTGTACCCCTTTTTTTTGAGCTTCTGATATGCTTTGGTTTTTATTAATGCTTTTGCAACTAATTTAGTGCCATGTAACCAAGGAGCGTTTTTGCCATGATCTTTTTCAAATTCTTTTTGTAATTTTTGGAGATGCGTACTTGTAGCCATCTCCGCGAGTTTTTGCATTTCGTAATCCAGTGTAGTGTGTATTTTGAGACCACTCGTATACGTGTTATAAGGTTTTCCGTCTGGTGCTTTATGTTTTGAACACCAGATATCTAAGTCTTTACGGATTTGCGTTCTGAAATAGGGAGCCAAACCTTGATTATGTCCAAAATTTTGATACTTTAAAACTAAAGAATCAGAAAGTAATTGGGTAAGTTCTTTTTCATTTAGATAATGATACTTTGCCATTTGGGTTAGTACCGTGTTACGACGTTCTTTACTTCGTTTTGGAAAAAGTCGAGGGTTGTAATTGTGAGATGCCTTGAGCATTCCAATAAGCACAGCAGATTCATTGATTGTAAGTTCCTTGGTAGATTTACTAAAGAACTTTTTTGAAGCACTTTCTATACCAAAAGTATTATCGCTAAAAGGGACGGTATTCAAGTATTGCCTTAGTACTTCCTCTTTACTGTATACTTCTTCGATTCGTCCGGCGATTATAGATTCTCGGATTTTGTGAACTATAATTCCAAATTTACCATAATTTTTACGTGGGTATAAGTTTTTGGCAAGTTGTTGCGAAATGGTACTACCTCCTCCAGAAGATTTATCTCCCAGTAAGATAGATTTAAAGAAGACTCGAAAAAAACTACGATAGTCCACCCCATGGTGTTCATAATACCGAGTATCTTCTGTAGCGATAAGTGCATTGATAAGATGCTTAGGAATACTGCTATAGGCTATAGGTTGTCGATCATCTACATAAAATTTTCCTAGCAAACGACCATCACTAGAGAGAATTTCTGTGGCTTTGTGTAGTTGAATCTCGCTGATCTCCTTTTTACTTGGCATAGAGCCCCATGCGCCAAAATATATAGAAAAATAAAATATTAAAAAGAGTAAAAAAATACTTCCAAAACCCATTAAAAGTATTTTTTTGACAGTACTATTTTGAAGGAATTCTTTGAACTTTTTCAGCATATGGTATCAGTACTTTTTGGGTCAAATTTTGCCCAAGTTCTAGTATTAACGGTTATTTGTGATCAAAAGTGTTTAGATTTTTTAAGAAAAAAGCTCCTTGAACCTAAATCACTTTGATCCATTTTGTTGTAAGTAAAAAGAATCTTATTACCATTTGGAAAACAAATATAGACGACTAATTTGCTTCTATATTTACGATTTTTTACTACAAAATTGAGTCATAATCTATGGTTAAATGCTTAAACTTGATAGTCTAAACTAATGAAAAACTACGTTAAATCATTTTTAGCCTATAATTACATTTTAACTAGTATAATTTGGTTTTTGGACTCATCTTGACTTTTCGTTTTGGACCGAAAAAGAGACAAAATTTGAGCAGATAAAACGTTTTTTGAAATTCATAGTGATGCTACGGATAAGAAAAGTGACGAAATATAAGCGAATTTGATCCATTTTTCAGGGATAAGAAAAAGTCAAGATGAATTCTTTAAAATAATATGAATTATTTTTTAATGACCTAAGTTATAAAAATTTTAACACAGAATTAGCCTTTAGCTTAAAACAATCTAACTAAAACCCCATTTTTTAGTAGATTAACTAGGACATAAGACAAATGATACTATAGCGCACATTGCTAGACTGTTTGTATTTCAGTAATTTTTTGGATTCGTTGATCAAAAATGGTTTCGGGAACAGTTTCTGTAATACTGGAGAATAACTCAAGGAGTTCTTCATTATGATTGGCTCTTTTTTGTTTCAAAAGATCAAAATGTACAAAAGTACTCCATAAAACAGCCTTGAGTTGTGACCTTGTAGCATCCCACATTCGTAATTCGGCATGCAGTTCGCTATCGGTATATCTAATTAACTGTGACTCGATAAGTACTGTCTCCATAAGAAAAGCCGGTTTTAAGTAAGCGATCTGATTCCTGGAGGCCACCCAACTTTTTCCAGATGTACGGGCCATTTTGAAAATGTCTAAATTATAGTGTTCCAAAACTTGGTCTTCGCGGGCATTGATCATATAATTAATGTAATTGGCATTATTGAGGTGGTTAAAGGGATCACAATCTTGAAAACGAATCTTGGTTGTGCTTTTTAATACTTTTGGCAATTCTTTCATAATTAAAGGTCTTAGTATTATTAAATATTTTATACCAATTGGTATATTTTTGTGTAAATTTTTTTACTCGGTAGAATTTTGTAATTCATTTCTGATCATTTGATCAACGATTTCCATAGTTTCCATCAGATAACTTTGATCTTTCATGGTAAAAGACATAAAAACGGCACCTTCTACCAAAACAAACAGACGTTTTGCATAATATTTTGAATCTATATCAGAATGAACTTCTCCGATTTCTTTGCCATGTTCCAATAAATCAATGACACTTTGTTCTATTTTGATTACGACTTCTTTGACACGTGCGTAGAGTTCTGTGTTTTGATTATTTGCATCTACGCCAATGTTGAGAATAGGACAACCTCCAAACTGGTAGGTAAAGTCATAGTAATTACGATAAAAATCTGTTAATGCAAATAGTTTTTGAATGGGAGAATCCGTGTGATCTTGATAGGCTCTAATTGTTCCCAAAATATTTTTTACGGTATAGTTAAAAGCATGAACAGCTAGGGTTTCTTTATTTTTGAAATTGCCATAAATAGCACCTTTGGTCAGATTAGTGGCCTTTGTAATATGGGCCATACTAGTGGCTGCATACCCATTTTTATTAAAAATAGGGGCTACGGTCTTGATGATAAATTCGCTTGTATCTATTGCTTTTGTTCCCAAAAAAAAATATTTGGGTATAAAGATATAGCTAATATACCGATTGGTATATTATAAGTTTAAGTTTTTTCATTATAAACGTACTTTTTTCGTGTCTGGATCTCAAAAAATGCTAAATCTGACTAAAAAAAGAGCAAGTAATATATGGAATTAGCTATTTTTACTGCCTATTACACTAAATATCTAACTAAATAGTTTATATGTCTACAGCAAAAAAAGATTACAAACGTATTACGGTCAAGTCTCTGGTAGAGATGAAATCTCAAAATCAAAAGATTTCTATGTTAACTGCCTATGATTATACTATGGCCAAAATAGTGGATAGCGCTGGAGTTGACGTTATTTTGGTAGGAGATTCTGCTTCGAATGTAATGGCCGGTCATGAAACTACTTTGCCCATTACTTTGGATCAAATGATTTATCATGCATCATCTGTAGTAAGAGCTGTAGATCGAGCATTAGTTGTTGTAGATTTACCATTTGGTAGCTATCAAAGTGATCCCAAAGAAGCATTGCGTTCTGCGATTAGAATTATGAAGGAATCTGGAGGACATGCAGTAAAATTAGAAGGAGGAAAAGAAGTTAAGGAGTCCATCAAAAAGATTCTAAATGCTGGTATACCCGTAATGGGACATTTGGGGTTGACACCGCAGTCTATTTACAAATTTGGGACCTATACAGTTCGAGCCAAGGAAGAAGAAGAGGCCATAAAACTAAGAGAAGAGGCCAAGTTTTTGGAAAAAATAGGGTGCTTTGCTATTGTTTTGGAAAAAGTGCCAGCAAAATTAGCTCAAGAAGTAGCAAAGAGTATTTCTATTCCTGTCATAGGTATAGGAGCTGGTAATGGAGTTGATGGACAAGTGCTAGTAATTCATGATCTATTGGGGATGACCCATGAGTTTAATCCACGTTTTTTACGTCGTTATATGAATTTATATGAAGAAATGGGAGGAGCTATTTCTCAATATGTAAAGGATGTAAAATCTGTTGATTTTCCAAATGAAAATGAGCAATATTAATTTTTTAATCGTAGCGTAAACATTCATGGATAGATTCAGAGTTTTGTAAAACAAATCTATTACATAAAATGACTGTGATGCTTTGTTAAATGATCTTATATTTGCATTTTTGAGATAGCGAAGCGAATTATGATGGTTGCTGAGCAAAGTCGAAGTACCCAAACACATGAATAAAAAGAAAAATACTATTGTTATTCTAAATCGAAAAGCTCGTTTTGAGTATGAGTTTTTGGATAAATACATGGCAGGAATAAAACTGGCAGGAACAGAAATAAAAGCTATTCGCGAAGGTAAAGCTAGTATTGCAGAGAGTTTTTGTGAGTTCAATAATGGAGAGCTGTTTGTGGTTAATATGACTGTACAAGAATATTCTCATGCAACATATTTTAACCATGCACCGAAAAGTGTACGTAAGTTACTTTTGAATAAAAAAGAACTTAAAAAATTAGAAAAAGAAGTCAAAAATAGCGGACTTACCATTATACCAATAAAATTATTTGTTAATGATCGTGGTCTGGCAAAGCTAGATATTGTTTTGGCAAAGGGTAAAAAAATACATGACAAGCGTGATACGATACGTGATCGAGACAATAAACGGAATCTTGATCGTATCAAAAAAGAATATAAATAATTGCTTTTTAAATATTTGAGTATCGAAGTGGTCTGTTTTTTTATACCAATTTATGTATTAAATGCCGCATAAAATGCTTCAATATAATGATGATTTCCTGTGATTGATTTTATTGTTTGTTTATCCATTTGATTTACCATATTACTTAGCCATTCTTTGAGTGATTCCA
>CANLMN010000066.1 GCA_947492105.1 uncultured Aquimarina sp.
TATAATGAAAAAATTAACTGCTTAATTAATAATCGAAATTTAAAAGATTACTCTTGTTTTATAGGGGTCAAAACAATATTATTATTATAACTCTGGTCAAAAAACAATAACTTTTGAGATTCTGGTATTGTCTTTCTGAAAAGAATTACAAAATCCAATGTTTTTTCCCAATCCCCATCTAAGGTAACAGAATCTTTGTCTTTACTTATAAATACTTCGAAAAGACCATTATCACAATATATTTCATAAGTATGAACTCTTTCTTCATCTTCATAAGATTTAAATGTAAATGGTAATTTTTGCTCTTCTAAAACCCTTTTTACTAAATCAAAATCAATTTCAATTTGTCTCGGTTCTTCGTGATCAAGCATTAAAATATAATTCATCTCAAAATACTTTTATGGTTTAACAATTACTGTAGCTGGTATATCAAATTCTTTTAAAAGCTTTTCAAAAAACTCTGTTGCCGCTGGATTATTTGTAATAACTTCCAATTGTGTCATAGGGTTATCAGTATTTTTAATTATATCAGCATAACGCTGAAATTCTCCTCTAATTTCATTAGTAATTTTATCTCTAATAAATTGAGGGGCACTAGAACCAGGAATAAACGGACTAGCACTTGGATTACAGCATCATTGGATTGATTTTCCTAAAAAAAACACGGAAGAAAATAAGTTAAATATGATGAATTCTAGAGAAAACCCTGCAGTAGAATTTAAAACAACTTTAGGTGAAAATATTTTACCAGAACAGAAAATAATAATTGAAAATAAGTTAAAACAACAACAAAGAGATGGAAAAGATTGTTAAACAAAAATGGAATATGTTTTTAGCTCTTTTAATGCTAAGTAACTTACTAATTGCTCAGACATCCATTTTGGAAAAAATTGAGAATGAATGCAATGGATCGAAGTTAATTCATTACTATTTGGAAGAGACTCCTAATGACAATGATTTAATATTTTCTTTGGATGAAATGAAAATTAATAAAACGCAATGCCGTCTTAACTTTTTTTCGGAAGTTGATGATGAATTTACGATATATGTTAATGGTGATGTCTACAAAAAAGAAAATGTAAATACTATACCATCAGTGAAAGAAGATGGGGTAGCGCGTGGACGTGCTATATTATTTAAGATAGACTACCCGCAAGGTGATGATAAATTTATTTTGAGAGTGGAATCAAATAAATATGGCTGTTTCGAAACCGAGGCCAGAAAAGAACATCCTATGCTGTATATAAAATATTTAGATAACACATGGTATCTAAGTCATACCAATGTTTTTTGGCTGCCTACAGGACATTTTATGAATACTACTACAAAATTTTAATAGGTTTACAGTCACATTGATTTGTGGCTGTAATTCTTTTTTCAGTACTAATGATACATGGTTTAATCGTTTAGGTTCAAGTGATGTTGAATTTAACAATTGGTAGATTTTATCTAGAAAAGTTAGAGAAATTAATAATTTACTTTTCCAATAATGAAAGCTTTACATACAAAAATCAGCTGTATTTCACTGGTGATAATTTTAGGATTCATTTCATGTGAATCCTAAAATAATATGCATGAAAGGTATTTAATTTATTCAGTAATAATATCAGAAATTTCTCATTCCCCTCCACCTTCTCCTAATTGGGAAAAGAATGATTATCAATGTGATAGATATATATTCTATTTCAAAAGTACCTGTTAAGTTTGGAATTTTGAATGAATCATTTGCGATTAAACGTAAAATTAGAACTGACCTTTTAAATAAAAATGAGCTAATTTCGAAACTTAATGAAAGCAAGAGTTATAAAGATTGTTAAAATGAAAAATATTGAAATAATAATGGCACTTTTTTTACTTATGCCCAGACAAAAACTATTTCTGTTGAAGAGTATGGAAGTAAATATGTAAATATAGGTCTGGTTCAAGAAAATATCACAGAAGTAAAAGACATAAATAATGTTTTAGATAAATATGTTGGTACTTGGATTGGAGAAAGTAATGGTAAAAAGGTAACGTTCTTTATAACTGAAATTACTCAAGTCAATAATGTTCTACAACGAGAAACCAAATTCGATATCTTAGTTATCAAGCATAAGACTGAAATAGGTAATGTAATAATTGATGATACTACTGGATTGGAAGACACAAATCCTCTAGTAATAAATGGGTATTATATAGATGAGAAGGGTTATTATGTACTAAATTATACAAGTAGAGAATCTGATTGCGCTCAAAGCGGTAGAATTTATATTGAAATTGATAATAGCACGGGTAATTTGATTTCTACTTTAATTAGAAAATCAGAATTTGTCAACCCCGAAATCTGTGATGGTGTAGACGTTTATAAATTTATACCTGAAAACTTTACTTTAATTCGTCAATAAGGAAATAGTTTGTTTAAAGAAAATCCACTGGAAAACAGCCGCAATTAATTTTGTGGCTGTTTTTTTTGCAATTTGTAATACAAAATTATAGTGTCAATACAACCTCGAAATTCGGACAGTAATTTAAGTTTAAAAATAAGGATATAAAGAGGAAGGTTTTGAAGTAGTGTTTTGTATATAAATGTAATCAAACACTTCCTCCTTATTTAGTAAAATGCTAAATATCAATACTTTAAATATAACAACACCGCTAAGGCTATGCTTGATGTTTCTACTGAAGCTGAAACAAAAAAATCTTAATTTTTCTTTCCGATAAATTCAAACAACTAATGATATAAAAAAAAAGCAGATCTAATAATTTTAGAGCGTATTTGTATTGTTAGATGGTGTAATGCCTGTTTTTGTGTGAATTTATAATTTGTATTTTAAAAAAAACAACACCAATCTAGGGATGCTGTTTATCACCCAATTCAAAGATCTTCTAATAGTAGGCGTGATATTAATTGATCTCATAGATCAAAATGCCATTGTTTTCACCTTTAACAGTGAATTCTAGAGCGCTATCCTTGTCCATATTGCCAAGACTCATACTAGAACTACCGTATACAGGAAAACCAGGAAGCAAAATACCATTACTGTCATATAGGTAAACTTTTTTGGCTTCTATATCAGTGGTACTTACATAGATTTTATTTTTGATATAAAAGATTTTTGGTTTTTCATAAAGACCAAAATCAAGTGTTATCTCATTGCCTTTTATAGTTAGTTTGTTTTCTGATAATGTCACAAGTGTTTTTGAGGTGGTCGCTATTCCTGCATTTTTATCAAATCCAGGGACTTTGGTTGTTTTTCCTGAGGGAGTTACTGTGACAAGTTCACCATTTGAACTAAGTGAAGTGAAGTTTCCTTTATATCCATACCATTCATTATCCGAAAATGAAATGGATTCACTAGTTTTAACACGAGGTCTACCAACACGATCAAGAATAGTTAATTTACCACTTTTTTCTGTAAAAAGGATATAATCTTTAGAACCTAATCTTATGTGTTTGGGTGTTTGGGTTAACGTTGTCTTTGTTCCCTTGAAATTAAAACCTGATATTTTCTTATTCAAGGCATCAAACATATTGATGCGACTACCTTGGGTTGCCATAATACGATAGCGCTTGTTGTTGTCGTAATCAAAAACCGCTAAGGGTTGCGTGATGGGGTTATTGAATTTTTTTGGATAAGGAGATACGTTATTACCATTGCGATCAATTAAATAAATACTCTTATCGGTATTAAAAATTAATTGTAAACGACCATTCTTGAAAATATCGACTTGTTGGATTTCGCCAAGAACCGGTCCATCCAATTGTTTTTTCCAAAATACATTTCCTTTTGCCGAGATGAGGTATAGCTGATGACTACTGTCCTGAACCACAATATCCATACCTTTGGTGCGGTGGTTTTTGACAAGATGAGGATTGGATAGTATTGTATGATCCAAGGTCGTGGAGGCAATTTGCGAAACTGTTTTGGTACTAGCCTTCTCGGTGTTTTTTTGTAAAACAGCATGTAGGTGCGCAAAATTATTTTCATTAATGAATTGTAATGCAGTAAGTGGATGTTTTTTGGTGTTCAGTTTTTCCCATTCATTTTGATAGGATGCAGAAACTCCTTCTTTGATTTGACGTTGTAGACTATTTGTGGTTTTAATAAAAAGCATAGACGCTTGGTCGGATAAGTGTTCTGATAATTTTTGAAATGCAGGGGTTTTAGATAATATACTTCCGTTTTTGTAATTTGCAATTAGAGTATGTAGCCCTTCTTGATTTTTAGAGAATCCAATAAAACCTCCAAGCTCAAAAAAATAATTAGCCTCAAATGGAGGTACCAGAGGAGTAAGGATGGTAGAAAAAATAGTAGGGTCCTCATATTTATAAATTGGAACGCCACGGTATGTAGTGACAAGCTGTTTTTGATTGATAAGGTTTTCTGTACTCATTTCCTTATCAATCAGTGTAAGCATTAATATTTTTGATTTGGTTAATTGAATAACACTAATCTCTGAAGATGCTAATAGGAGCGCATCGACAGATGCAGGCATATCCTTGCTATTACGGTCTTGAAACAGTGCTAAATTCTGTTTTAGAACCTCAAAGTCGTCATAGGTGTATGATTGTATGCTTTCGACTGAAGCAGGACATATTTTAGTGATTTTGTTCTCTTGAGGAAGTGTATTTCTAAAAATGCCTAAAACACTTGGAATAGAATCTTTGAGGGTGACAACACCATCAATGTATAACTCATTTTGATCCGCTGTGATATCCGCACCTCCCCAGTCACCAAAATTTGTAAGTAGCTTGTCAGTGTTAGAATTAGGGGTGAGATGATGGCTTAATTTTTGTAATTCTTGGCTATTAAGTAGGATCGAAAATGCTTGATCGTTGTTGGTAGCATTATAGGCTTTGATCAAATTTTTGTTGACCGTGGTGGGGGTGTTTTGTAACCTCAAAGTGTTTTCTATAAGTAGTTTAGAGGAGGTTGCTATAAGAACGCTATCAACTTTTGTTGCATAAAATGAAGTAGCACCCTGTTGTATATTGTAATACGGTTGCTGGTTATACGTCTCTTTAGTGATTGTTTGGGTACTCAGGGAATCACTTTCTAGTTGACGAGAATTATATTTTGTAACTAAGGTGTAAGCAAAATCTTCTTTTCCTTGAGGAATGAGGCAGAGCAAACTTTCCTGATCAGTATTTTCTAATGCTATGGTAGGTAGTTCTTCGAAATACTTAACTAGTTGTAGATGACGGTTTTTTTTAATGAAATCATTGTTTTGTAAATCACTAGAAGCTTTTTCAAAGTTATTGATTCTGATAACAATAGCGGCTTCTTTTGGAATGTAATTAAGCAGAGAATCCTCCTTTTTAGAAGTTTGTGTACAGCTAAGGATAAGAAGGGAAAAAAGAATAAGAATTTTTTTCATTCCAGATTTTTAATTAAGGATGTTTTTTGTGGCTGTTATGCTTCTTGATATACTAAAAACTATAAAGAATAGTGCAAAAATACATTTTATCTACACCAAAAATACTTATTTGGGATCAAATTCAAAGTGAAGTTGTTCTGGAAGTAGTCGAAAACTTTTGCGATGATATTTGGTAATACCATATTTTCTGATAGCAGCGCGATGTTCTTTAGTAGGATACCCCTTATTTTTTTTCCAATTATACATAGGGAATTCTTCATGAATTTCCTCCATATAGGCATCTCGATAGGTTTTTGCTAGTATAGAGGCTGCTGCAATGTTTAGATATTTTCCGTCTCCTTTGATAATGCATTGATGGGGGATGTCTTTATAGGGTTTAAAACGATTACCATCTACCAAAATGTGCTCAGGAACAAGGTGTAATTGATCAATTGCGTGTTGCATGGCAAGAATAGAAGCGTTGAGGATATTGATTTTGTCAATTTCTTCCATGAAGACGTGTGCGATACCAAAGGCTAATCCCTCTGCCTCTAATAATGGACGTAATTTGGTTCTTTGTTGCTTGCTTAGCTTTTTTGAGTCATTAAGAATTGGGTTTTCAAAATTATCAGGTAGAATTATTGCGCCAGCGGTTACGGGTCCGGCTAAACAACCTCTTCCAGCTTCATCCGTCCCACATTCTATGAGTTCTGTTTTTAATTTTAATTCTAGCATGATGCGAATATACTAAAATTGAATAAAGAGACTTATAATAGTGGTGTACGATAAAAGGTGTTTAACAAGGGGAAAAGGCAAACCAAATCAACGAAATTGGAATGATTTGCGCATGGAATTTAGTCAAAATTTAATAACATAATTATAGAGCAGTTCTCTTTCAACAAAAAAGCATATTTTTGTTCCAGTTTTATTTAAACTATATGAAAAATCTTCTTTTACTTTTATTTCTATGTATAGCAGCTACCTTGTCACTTACTGCCCAAATTTCGGAATTTGAACAAAAAAACACAAAGGATAAGAGTACGGGTGGGGTGGAACGTAAATTTCAAAAAAAAGAGAAAAAACGTGCCAAACCACCGATAACCGATTATAAAATTATTTCTTACACACGTGACACGACCTATGTCGATACAACTTTGAGTATGAAAAAAGAGTATCGGTTCAATTATTTGAGACGAGATAATTTTGAATTACTACAATTTTCTAATACTGGTCAAACATATAATAGTTTAGCAAAAGTAGAAAATCCTTTCCGACTAATGCCTAGATTTGGTGCAAGGGCTCGGCATTTTAATTTTATGGAGGTAGAGGATATTTCTTATTATCATATGCCTACACCGTTGACAGAAGCATATTTTAAGACCACTTTGGAGCAAGGACAGCAATTAGATGCTTTTTTTACGATTAATATTAGTCCTCAATTTAATTTTTCTTTTGCATACAAAGGAATGCGTTCTCTAGGTAAGTACAAGCATTTATTGACAAATTCGGGGAACTTCCGAACCACCTTGAGTTATAGCACCAAAAATAGCAGATATCACAATAGAATGCATTTTGTTGCGCAGAATTTGTTTAATGAAGAAAACGGAGGACTGAGGTCAGATGCGCTAGAAATTTACCTGCTAGGTCTCGATAAAGGAGATAATGAAAGTGATGATAGAGATCAGTTGGAAGTGAATTATGAAGATGCGCAAAATTTACTCAAAGGAAAGCGTTTTTATTTAGATCATCAATACCACATTAAAAAGAAGGATAGTGCGTCATTGTCGACATTTTATGTAAGGCATCAAATGGATTTAACAGATAAATCGTATCTTTTTGAGCAAAGTAGACCAACAGTCTTTTTGGGTCCATCACTTATAGCCTCCAATCTACGTGATGATGTCGCTTTAGAGGATTTGACAAATAAGTTTAGTCTTAATTTTGAGCATAAATATTTAGGAAATTTTGCAGTTGGAGGTAGTCTGACTAGTTATAATTATGGATATAATTCAGTTTACATTTTTGAAGATGGAACACGAATCGCGAATAGGCTGAAGGGAAAAACTAGAGGATTGCTCGGGATGTATACAAATACTTATGGTGAGTTTCAAATCTATGCAAGTGGCAAAGCTCTTATTTCTGGAGATTTTACAAGTCAATACGTTCAGGGAGGAATCGGATATGAGTACGACTCTAATAATTCGATAAAGATTCAAGCAACAATGAGTTCTGCCCCTGCAAACTATAATTTTCTGTTACATCAAAGTGTATATGAAGAGTATAATTGGCAAAATAAGCAATTCAAGAATATCGATCAAAATGAGTTAAAACTTATTCTTAGTTCTGATAAATTGTTGGATGCTTCTGTACAGCTTACCACAACTAAGAATTTCACGTACTTTGATAGTGAGCCAGAGGATTTGGGGGTGCTGGCAGGAGAAACCTCTTCATTTCGACCAGTGATTACTCCCAGACAAGCAATAGAGGAGCTGAGTTTGTTCAAAATTACGGCACATCGAGATATTAAGTTTTGGAAATTAGGTTTGGATAACACTTTTATGTATCAAAAAGTAGATAACGGTGATTTGATATATCATGTACCGGAAATTGTTACTAGAAATGCCTTCTATTTCAATGATTTCTTGTTCAAAAATGCGTTATATTTACAGACAGGTATAATGGTTAAGTATTTTTCAGAATACCAAGCAGATGGGTACGATCCTTTGTTGGCAGAGTTTTATACACAGAACACCGAATTATTGGGAGGATTTCCAGTTGTTGACTTTTTTGTTAATGCAAAAGTAAGACAGACTAGGATTTTTTTCAAATTAGAAAACTTTAATGAATTGTTTCAACAGAATACGCAGTTTTCAGCAAGTTTACACCCAACACGTGATTTTATTATTCGTTTCGGATTGGTTTGGAACTTCTTTATGTAAACCTTCTCTTTCTAATAAGATTTTTTTGTGAAGGGAATGGATCTAAACTTTTTTATCCAAGTAAAACATAGTAGTTTTTGCAGTAGAATAGTTTCGAGCAAATCATACGAGTATTATAGTATGGGGTGTTATATTCAATTTAGATATATAACTTCGTATTCATGACATTCTTCTTTTTTTTTTATGTAAAAATACCGTAATGCTGTTGCATAGCCTTAGCTATGGAATATGAGGAACAAGGCATTTAATAGAAAAAGAACAAGTCCATATGCGACAGTATACAGCTAATTTGATGTTATACCATTTGTTGTTGGAATTTACCGGAAAGAAAAATTAAGATTTTTTTGTTTCAGCTTCAGCAGCAACATCAAGCATAGCCGTAGTTATGGTTTATTTTTATGCTGAAGCTGA
>CANLMN010000067.1 GCA_947492105.1 uncultured Aquimarina sp.
GTATCATCATTACTTGTTAATCCGAAGTCAAAAATCTGACATCCATTATCTTCTTCATCCAAAATACCATCATTATCGTCATCCAAATCTACTACATCCACAACACCATCATTATCTCTATCTGGTCTGTCATCAGTATCATCACAGGCATCAGGAATACCATCTGCATCTAAATCTGGCCCCGTCTGTTGATAATCTAACATACTATTTCCATCAATATTTGCTGGTGCAATGTACGTAGCTGCTATAACCGAACCATCAATGGCTATCGATACTGGATCTACACCATAAATTCCGTTATCTCCCCCATCTGCATTTATATCATTATACGCTTCGTTAGCATCAGAACAACCATCTGCATCACTATCCAAATTCAAGTAATCTGGGGTACCAACTGTCGTTTCGGTCGGGTTAGTGTATCCCGAACCTAAGTTTGCCTCTGAAGGAATACCGTTCGTTGCTGTATTATCTATATTATCATCATCATCATCATGACGACCATCTGTGTTCAAATCAACACCTCCTGCTTCAATAGCATCATGTATTCCATCATTATCTGCATCTACATCAAAATGATTTGGAATACCATCTCCATCTGTATCAAATGCTGGATCTAGTATATCACAAATACCATCTGCATCTGTATCTGCACAGACAGGAGATGAACCACTACCATTATCATCAAAATCTTGATAATTTGGAATCAAGTCTCCATCAGCATCTGCAGATGGATCTACTCCCAGCGTATTCTCTACTGTATCCAAAATACCGTCATTGTCATCATCCAGATCATCGATATCACTCACCATGTCATTATCAGTATCGATAGGCGGTGGTGGTGGCGTACATGCAGTACTCACACTACCATTCTGACTATCACCTACTAATTGCGCTACTGGTGCAACGGTAGTACCAGCAACATCAGTTACTTGACCGGTATTATCCGAGATCACACCTAGATTCGCTACTATTTCTCCTGCAGATGGACTTCCATTATACTCGGTTCCACTATTACCTCCTTGTAATAATCCCACTCCTGTAGCATCTGCCATATCACCCTCACCATACGGGCCGTCCGCTTCTACTGCATCTGGACAACCATCACCATCACTATCTAAATCTAAACTATTTATGATCCCATCACCATCAGTATCACAGATATAGTCTTTTGGATCTGTAGAGATATCTAAAATTAAATTTTCAAATCTAACAGAAGCACTCGTGGTAGTTCCTGAAACTCCAAATAATCTAATTCTGCCACCTTCCAATATACTGGTAGCTGTTGAGGCAAGTGAAATTGTTTCTCCTCCAATATTTATTAGATTTGCTGGAATCGTCAATTCTCCTGATATATCTTCCCATGCATTTGTACCTGAATTAAAATATTGCAATTTGACAACCGACCCTGTTGTGAATATATTCGGACTAGACAAAGTACCATTTGTAGAAATATCATGAACAAGAGAATTTAAGTAAAAATCAAAATTCATATCTATTTCCCAAATCATCTGATTTGCGATAGATTGTCCTCCCGTAAATACTACTATTCCCGCAGGATTTGCAAAACTATCATCTAATATATTATCAATTTGTCCCGATGCTACTGTTAAATCTGTTGTAATAGAAGAAACTTCTACATTACGATCTGCAGCAACATCATTAATCGAACTTGCAGTAACAGCATTTAATAAAACAGCACAATGTTCATCATCATCCAAAATACCATCATTATCATCATCCAGATCTACTAAATCTCCGACATTATCTCCATCTGTATCCACACAAGCATCTAATGTATTATCTGAAGCTAAATTGTATGTCTGTGTATAGTTTAATTGCCCTGGATTTGTTGGTAAATCTTCTACTACATCTGCCAATCCATTGCCATTAGTATCCTCTCCATTGGTTAGTGTATTGGTAAAAGCAAAATCAGTAGTCCCATCTGTTGTTGCACTTGACTCTTTGGCATCACTACAACCATCTCCATCACTATCAGGATCCAAATGATTAGCCAAAGCATCACCATCTATATTATCTGTACAATTAGGAAGTGTATATAAAGATGCTTGAAAATTATTCGTAGTAAAAGTTACTTCATTGATAATTCCGTTACTCCACGTACTTCCTGCATCACCTCTAAGACGATAGAAGGTGTAATTCCCCGCATTTTGAGTAATCGCTACATTCACTTCTGAGTCCGCTTCGGCTTGACCATAAGCATCACTTGCAGATAAGTCCGTCCATGAGCTACCAGTATTAGAACCCTGTACGGTTGCACTTACTCCATTCAACAAGAAACTATTGGTGGTCTGCAATTGGAAGGTAATCGCACCTAATTCTATCGCTACAGGGAATTGGAACTGCATAATGACATTCCCCGTGACCGGCTGCACATTGGCAAAACGCACTTGATTTGCTGCAACATTAGTTGATTGGCCATCTACGGCATTATCATAGGCATACGTTGCATTAAATAGTGTTATATCCGATGTTACTGAAACAGTACTTGAACGGTCACCTGACTCAATAGCTGATGCTTGTAAGAAACAGTTTGGACTTTCGGTCGCATCCAAAACACCATCATTATCATCATCAATGTCTGCCAAATCCCCTACACCATCATTATCAGTGTCAATACATGCGTTTAACGCATCAGATAAAGCCAAGGAAGTATATGTAGACGTATACTCTGGCATCCCATCTTGGGTAGCACCATCAGCTGCATCAAATAATCCATCTCCATTTGTATCGTTAGTAGGGCTTGTAAATACAAATCGTGCATTGTCCACGTTGGGCGTCGTGGTATTTCCCGTTCCTCCGGTTCCATTAACAACATCGCCAGAAGTTAATCCCGTGATTCCTAATACCCCACTTTCTTCGGCATCAGGACATCCATCACCATCACTATCTAAATCTAAACTATTGACAATACCATCACCATCGGTATCTTGTGAACAAGGTAATTCTAACTCGAATTGGAACCTTATAGATGGAAAGCTTGTCCAAGTCAGCGGATTAATACGTAATCCTGTCCAATCTTGATCCATATTAGTTACTGGGTTAAAGACCGCCGTATTTTGTGTTACATTTCCTGTGTACGTTCCTAAAGAAACCCAAGTAGTTCCATCTTTTGTTGCTTCTAGCTGGTAACTGGTTACATATTGCGCTGAGTTACCTCTTCCCAAAGTTGTAATCCCAGTAATTTTTCGAGCTCCTGGGAATAGCATCCCTACATATTGATCTGTATCTGTGGCGTTAACACCCGACCAACTTGTTCCAGAAGTTAATTGTGGAGCATTCAGCCCACCAAAATTGCCACTATTGATATAATCCGTACTTAATGGATCTGGATCCAATAATTCTTGCACACAAGCAATGGTTTCATCTACATCCAATATGCCATCATTGTCATCATCTATATCAAACACATCAGACACCAAATCTTCATCACTATCAATACAAGCATCTATACTATTATTTAAAGCATAAACATCATAAAAACTAGAATATTCTGTCTCTCCATCTAATGGTAAAGTTGTTCCTCCATTACTATCAATACTATCTAATAACCCGTCATTATTGGTATCATCATTACCACCATTAGTAGTTTGATCAAAAATAAATTGTGCATTCTCCACATTTGGTGTCGTGGTTGTTACTGCTCCTCCGGTTCCATTCTGAATTGTGGACTGACCAATTCCCGTTCTTGGCAGCACACCTGCCTCCACCGCATCTGGACAACCATCTCCATCACTATCCAAATCTAAATGATCAGATATACCATCGTTATCAGTATCTATTTCAAAACAAGGTGAAGCAGGATCCACTACCTCGCCGATATCCAAAGTTAATCCAGACCAATTCTCGCTTTTATTCGCTACAAATTGGATTACAGTCGTAGCACCTGCAACGACTATAGAACCATCTCCTTCACCCCCTACTAATGTGCGATTGTTTGGTCCTGTAAGAGCTAAGAAACCGTTAGATTTCAAAATAGACACATCATTCACAAAATTATAAGACACTGTACTAGCAGCAGCTGGATTGGTATTATTGCCTGCCCCTAAAGACCATACTTGAAAAACTGGATTCAGTACCGGTTGTGAGAATACGAAACGATGCACCACATTTACACCACTAAAAGTTCTGATCATATTAGTACCCCCAGCAATTGAAGGCACTGGACAATGCTGATTTGTATCTTCTAATGCGTTATTAGATACTAAACTTTGTACATCTCCCTCGTAGTTTACCGTAATTGCAATACCACGGTGATTGGTTACAGTACCCACGGCAGTGTTGGCACCAGCATCAATAGATATCCACTCTATAGCTCTATATATTGGATCAATTTCTTCGCAAGTAGCATCTGCATTAGGACATTGATATCCTTCATCTTCATCCAAAATACCATCATTATCATCATCAACATCAAATATATCAGCAATATCATCATTATCTGTATCCAAACAAGCATCTATAAACTGATTTAGCGCATTTTCGGCATACGCACTTGTATACTCTACTGTACCATCCAAAGGTAAAGTTGCTCCATCATTACTATCTATACTATCTAACAATCCATCACCATTACTGTCATCTGTACCTCCGTTGGTCGTTGAATCAAATACAAATTGTGCCCTATCTACATTTGGTGTTGTTGATGTTACGGTTCCCCCACTACCATTTTGAATAGTACCTTGTCCTATTCCCGTAGTTGGCATTACATTTGTTTCTACTGCATCCGGACAACCGTCCCCGTCACTATCCAAATCCAAGTGATTAAAAACACCATCTCCATCAGCATCCTCTATACAAACAGCTTTTGGAAACTTTGAAGCTACATAACTATCAAAGACAAAATTTACCTCAGTTGATAATCCATTTGCAGAAATATTTCCTGAAACCCCCAATAATCGATAGTATTTATACTCTCCTCTATTCTGTGTAATCTCTAATTGATCAGAACGTGAATTTCCTGTAATTGGGTTTGCATCACTTGCCGTAATATAAGTAACATCGCTGCTAAGAGCAGTCCAAGCAATATTATTATTACTCCCTTCAATACGTATTACTGCGTTACTAAAGTGACTATTGGTATTTGCATATTCTATAAAAATGTCATCAATCACAATAGGTTGTAAAAATTCGAACCTATACACTTCCTGATTACTCAATACTTGGTTAGTGAACTGCACAGCATATTGTACTGCTGCCGTACCTGTATCACTATCTATAAGTTCTTCGGGCGCATTATAGGTCGTCGTCATACCCAATGCTGTAGTAACGGTAACAAAGGTTCTTCGATCTCCTTGGTTAAATTCTTCTTCTAGATAAAAACATCCTGGCGATTCTTCGGCATCAACAACACCATCATTATCATCATCAATATCTACCAAATCATTAATATCATCATTATCACTATCTAAACACGCATTAAGAGCACTCGACAAACCTATAAAGTTATATGTAGACGTATATTCTGGCATCCCGTCTTGGGTAGCGCCATCTGCTCCATCAAATAATCCATCTCCATTTGTGTCATTGGTAGGACTTGTAAACACAAATCTTGCGTTATCTACTCCAGAGGTAGTACCTCCACTATTAACCAAATCTCCTGTAGTCAAACCAGTAATACCCACCACACCACTCTCCTCGGCATCTGGACATCCATCACCATCACTATCTAAGTCCTGATGATTAAACACATTATCGCTATCAGTATCTTGTGAACAAACTGCCAAGGGATACAAAGAAGCTTGGTAATTATTCGTAACAAATAGCACCTCTCTAATTAATCCAGAACTCCATGTACTTCCTGCATCTCCTCGTAATCGATAATAACTATAAGCAGCGCCATTTTGTGTAATGACTACATTTACTTCTAGATCAGGCTCCGATTGTCCGTAGGCTACACTGGTAGACAAATCTGTCCAAACTGTACCATTATTAGATCCCTGTATCGTCGCACTTACACCATTCAACAAAAAGCTATTTCCGTTTCGTAACTGAAAAATAATTTCGCTAAATTCGATACCCTGAGTCAATGAGAACTGCATGATTGTTTGCCCTGTAACTGGCTGCACATTGGTATAATTCACCTCATCTGCAGGAATAGCACCTACAGCGCCATCTACAGCATTGCTAAAAGAATAGGTTGTTGAATTAGACAAAGTCAAATCTGAAGTGACTGTGACCAAAGCTTGGCGATCTCCAGATTCTACGGCTGCTGCTTGCAAGAAACAAGTAGGACTTTCTACTGCATCTAGAATACCATCATTGTCATCATCAACATCCACTAGATCATTAATATCATCATTATCCGTATCAATACAAGCTGCCAAGTTTGAAGAGTACGGGAATACATTGTTAGGCGTATAACTAATAGTCCCTGGGTTTGCAGGTAAATCTTCTATACTATCTGACAAGCCATTTCCATTGGCATCTTCACCATTTGTCAAAGTATTAGTAAAAACATAATCTACTGTAGTATCCGTAGTAGCACCCGTCTCCAAAGCATCACTACACCCATCACCATCACTATCAGGATCTAAATGATTATTCAAAGCATCTCCATCTTCATTATCTGTACAATTAGCTAAGGTATATAGCGATGCTTGAAAATTATTGGTCGTAAAGACTACTTCACTAATAAAACCATTACTCCAAGTACTACCTGCATCTCCGCGTAATCGATAATAGCTGTAGTTACTTGCATTTTGCGTAATTGCTACATTGACTTCCAAATCTCCTTCGGCTTGACCATAAGGACTACTAACAGATAAATCTGTCCAAACAATCCCATCATTAGACCCTTGTACAGTAGCACTTACCCCATTGAGCAAAAAGCTATTCCCATTGAGTAATTGAAAGGTAATTTCACTTAATTCGATCGCACCAGGGAATTCAAACTGCATAATGACATTACCAGTAACTGGCTGTACATTTGCAAAACGAACTTGATTAGCTGCAACGTTGGCTGTTTCTCCATCAACAGCATTATCATACGCATAAGAAGTATTAAGTAAATTTATCTCTGACGTAACTGTAATGGTGCTCAATCGATCTCCTGATTCAATAGCTTCTTTTTGCAAGAAACAATTTGGACTTTCGACAGCATCTAAAATACCATCATTGTCATCATCGATATCCGCTAGATCCCCAACACCATCATTATCTGTATCTGCACAAGCATCTAAGGCATCACTCAAAGCAAGTGTGTTATACGTAGACGTATATTCTGGCATCCCGTCTTGGGTAGCGCCATCTGCTCCATCAAATAATCCATCTCCATTTGTGTCATTGGTAGGACTTGTAAACACAAATCTTGCGTTATCTACTCCAGAGGTAGTACCTCCACTATTAACCAAATCTCCTGTAGTCAAACCAGTAATACCCACCACACCACTCTCCTCGGCATCTGGACATCCATCACCATCACTATCTAAGTCCTGATGATTAAACACATTATCGCTATCAGTATCTTGTGAACAAACTGCCAAAGGATACAAAGAAGCTTGGTAATTATTCGTAACAAATAGCACCTCTCTAATTAATCCAGAACTCCATGTACTTCCTGCATCTCCTCGTAATCGATAATAACTATAAGCAGCGCCATTTTGTGTAATGACTACATTTACTTCTAGATCAGGCTCCGATTGTCCGTAGGCTACACTGGTAGACAAATCTGTCCAAACTGTACCATTATTAGATCCCTGTATCGTCGCACTTACACCATTCAACAAAAAGCTATTTCCGTTTCGTAACTGAAAAATAATTTCGCTAAATTCGATACCCTGGGTCAATGAGAACTGCATGATTGTTTGCCCCGTAACTGGCTGCACATTGGTATAATTCACCTCATCTGCAGGAATAGCACCTACAGCGCCATCTACAGCATTGCTAAAAGAATAGGTTGTTGAATTAGACAAAGTCAAATCTGAAGTGACTGTGACCAAAGCTTGGCGATCTCCAGATTCTACGGCTGCTGCTTGCAAGAAACAAGTAGGACTTTCTACTGCATCTAGAATACCATCATTGTCATCATCGATATCTGATAGATCGGGAACACCATCGTTATCCGTATCTAAACATCCATTTAGAACATCGTTTGTAGCAATAGGGCTATAGGTAGAGGTATACTCTGGCATTCCATCTACCGTTGTACCATCTGCTCCATCAAACAAACCATCTCTGTTCGTATCATTTGTAGGGCTAGTAAATACAAATCTCGCGTTGGCAACCCCGCTAGTAGTACCACCACTATTGACCAAATCACCAGCAACCAAACCACTAATTCCTAACACTCCACCCTCTTCTGCATCCGGACATCCATCACCATCACTATCCAAATCCAAGTGCGGTGCAATACCATCACCATCAATATCTGCATCCTCACATAATTCTACTACCAAAGAATAGCCTTCTTGACCAAAATTTGCTGTATCCGTATGCGCTGTGGTCAAACTAAAGGAAGACATATTTGCATTGATCGGAAACTCTACAAACCATGTTCCTGTGCCATTAAGCTCATCTGCTAGTTGTACTAGATTATCACCAGATGTAATAGTAGCTCCATC
>CANLMN010000068.1 GCA_947492105.1 uncultured Aquimarina sp.
CCTAAAAGAGATTACATCAAAATATAAAAAAAGACGACTCAGGATCTCCTGAGTCGTCTTTTTTTATAGCACCATTATTAATTCTGACTGCTATTATATCAATTTAGGTATATAAATTCACGTTAATGCCACTATTATTTTTTATGTAAAAACACCGTGATGCTATTACATAGCCTTGGAATATATGAACAAGGCATTTAGATGGAAAAAAGAACAAGTTGATATGCCACATAATATTACTAATTTGGTATAATAGGGCTATAATTATTACTTTTGGTAAAATAATGAAAAGACGATATTCTTTCTTATGGAACTATAGAAATAAATAGTCAAAAGCTATTGAAATGGCGAATAATAGTTGAATAGAGTATTGTCGATTGAATATTTATCAGCAGTCTATTGTAGATAAAGTTGGAATGGAGAGGTAAGGTTATATTTTTTGTAATAATATTAGTTAAATTGTAATTGTACAACCAAAATAATTGAACTATTTTTCGCTAGTTTGAATTATAAAATTTAAGTATGGTCGTGGCTGCGGTTTAATTTTCTAGTGAAAAAATAGTAGAAAAAGAAGCTACTTACTAGCCTATAATTATTTTTTAAATGGTAGGGCTTAGTTAGAATATATTTTGCAAAAAAAAGTCTATCAACTACGCATAATTTGAATCATCATATTCGATATATTTAAAAAATAAAATTTTACTAATACATGAAGAGTTTAAACAAATCTATTAGATGGGGTATTATTGGTTGCGGTGATGTAACAGAGATCAAAAGTGGGCCACCATATCAACAAATCCCAGGTTTTGAACTCAAAGCAGTAATGCGCAGAACGCTATCAAAAGCTAAGGATTATGCATCAAGACATGGTGTAGAAGAATATTATGATGATGCCAAGGCATTGATTGATCACCCCGAAATAGACGCTATTTATATTGCGACACCACCAGATTCTCATCATCAATATGCATTACAGGTTGCCGAGGCTGGAAAGATTTGTTGTATCGAAAAACCCTTGGCTCCTTCGTATGCCCAAAGTACTGCTATTGTCGAAGCTTTTGAAACAAGAAATATTCCACTATTTGTCGCATATTATCGAAGAACATTACCTCGTTTTGTGCAGTTAAAAAAATGGTTAGATGATAATGAGATAGGTGAGGTTCGGCATATCAATTGGAATCTTAGTAGCCCACCAAGTGAAGTTGATTTGTCAAAGAGCTATAATTGGAGAACAGATGTGAAAGTTGCTCCGGGAGGATATTTTGATGATTTGGCTAGCCATGGTTTGGATCTTTTTGTGTATTTGTTAGGAGATATTTCCGAAATACAGGGGATAAGTTTGAATCAACAAGGGCTTTATGAAGCAAAAGATGCAATAACAGCATGTTGGTTGCATCAAAACGGTATTACTGGTACTGGGAGTTGGAATTTTGGAACAGCAAGCCGTGAGGAGCAAGTGCATATTTATGGAAGTAAGGGTAAGATAACATTTTCTGTTTTTGCAGAAGATGCACCTATTGTACTTGATACAGAAGAAGGGAAACATGAATTATCCGTAGCACACCCTAGACATATACAACACCATCATGTAGCGGCCATGCAGGAACAACTATTGACAGGAAAATTACATCCTTCTACAGGAATGACAGCAGCGCACACAAGTTGGGTAATGGATAAGGTATTAGGAAAAATATAAAGGAAGATTATAATGTCATATAATATTGTGTTGATGAACCCTGAGATACCAAATAATACAGGGAATATAGGTCGTTTAAGTTTAGCATCTGGTGCCACATTGCATTTAGTAAAACCTTTTGGATTTGAGTTAAGTGATAAACGTGTGAAACGAGCAGGTTTAGATTATTGGCAATTTTTGGATTTAAAAATTTACAATAGTATTGAAGACTTTTTTGAGAAAAATAAAGGAAAAAAAATGGCTTTCTTTTCTAGTCATGGAGTGAATGATTTTTGGGATATTCCTTATGAAAAAGATATGTTTTTGATTTTTGGAAAAGAATCTTCTGGATTACCAGATGAAATTCTAGAACAGAATAAGGAACATTGTTATAGAATTCCCATTTTGAGCGATAAAATTAGAAGTTTGAATCTTGCCAATGCAGTTAGTATAGCGGTTTATGAAGGGGTAAGGAGGTTGAAGATGTAGTGGAAAATACTGTTTTTTTTAAACATTAATATTTGTAGGAATTTACGGTTATCGTAATGGCATTATTATGATGTTTTGTCTTTTAGTCAGTATATATAGGTGTATAGAGTAGGTTTGTTGTAATCTATACAATTTAGGTTTTGAAAACCTTAAAGTGTTTTTGTCGTATGGAGCGTATAGAAAGTAATTTTTTTTTCTGAAATACGTTGTAGTTACACACTAACTTTAAAATGAACTATATATTACAAAGCATTATGAAAACAAAAATCATTTCACTTTTTTTGTTGATCTTTACTTTTTCGGTAAGCGCTCAATCGGTTTCAGGAGAATTAAAACGTTGGCACAAAGTTACTCTAACTTTTGATGGTCCGAATACATCCGAGACAGCAAAAGTAAATCCTTTCTTGAATTATAATTTGGAAGTTACTTTCACAAATGGAAATTCCAGTTACACAGTTCCTGGGTATTATGCAGGATGTGATAATCCAGCTGAATCTAGTTGTAGTTCTGGAAATAAATGGAAAGTTCATTTTGCACCAGGTAAAACAGGGAATTGGAAGTGGAGGGCTTCTTTCAAAACAGGGAACAAAGTAGCGATCAATGGAGGTGGAAAAAGTGCTGGATTTATGGATGGAGATTCTGGTACTATTACTATTAAAGAATCAAACAAATCTGGCAAGGATCATCGAGCAAAAAATAAAGGGAGATTACAGTATCAAGGAGAGCACTATTTGAGATATTCAGGTACAAATCCAGAAAAACCAAATGGACCTTGGTTTATCAAAGGAGGGGCTGATTCTCCTGAAAATGCTTTGGCATATGAGGACTTTGATAATACTCCGAATAGAGGAGATAGAAGGAAATCTTGGAAACCTCACCAAAGAGACTATTCCGCTGCAGATGCTTCTTCTTATACATGGAAAAGAGGTAAAGGAACAGAAATGCTTGGAATGGTTAAGTATTTATCAGACTTGGGACTTAACGCTTTTTCGTTTTTGACATTCAGTCTCCAAGGAGATGATGAAAATGTTTTTCCTCATTTACTAAAAGTATCAGAACAAGCATACAATAAGCTTAATAACAAGCAACAATGGAATAAAGGTGTTCATAAAGATCGTTTTGATATTTCTAAGATGGCTCAATGGGAAAAGATTTTCGAATACGCAGATAAAAAAGGAATGTTTATGCATTTCAAAACATTAGAAACCGAAAATGATAATATCATGGATGGTGATACTAATGGTACAGAGCGAAAAGTTTATTATCGCGAATTAATTGCTCGTTTTGGACATCATTTAGCTTTGAATTGGAACCTTAGTGAAGAATCTACAATTCCAACAAATGTGGTGAAGAGTATGGCATCTTATATAAAAAATAAAGATCCATATAATCATCACATAGTGTTGCATACCTATCCACATGCAAGAGAAAAGTATTATACTCCTTTATTAGGAAATAAATCTAAACTTACTGGACTTTCTATACAAACCAATAATTATGATATTCATAGCGTAATTAAAAAATGGGTAGGTGAATCTAATAAGGCAAATAGGAAATGGGTTGTCGCTTGTGATGAACCAGGTAATGCTCAAATAGGAATTGATGCTGACCCAAAGGATATTACTGTAGTTAGAGAGCAAGTTTTATGGGCTACTTTGATGGCAGGAGGTATGGGAGTAGAATATTATTATGGTTATAAAACAGGTGAGACAGACTTAAATGCCGAGAATCATAGATCACGCGAAAAAAAATATAAGGATGTAAGTAATGCTATAGCCTTTTTTAGCAATTATTTGCAAAAAAGTATGACTTCAATGGTGTCTTCTGATGGAGTAACTACTGATAAAAAGGATCGTGTTTTTGCTAAAGAAGGAGCAGTATACGTAATATATCGCCCTAAAGGGGGAAGTACAAAAATTAACTTATCAGGAGCTAATAATTCCTATAAGGTACAATGGTATAATCCAAGATCTGGTGGTGCTCTTTCTTCTCCAAAAACAATGAGTAATAATTTAGTAGCCCCAGATAACAAAGATTGGGTTGCATTAATCACCAAAAAAGGAGATGTTATAAGTGTTCCTACAACTCCAATAATTACAACAGTAAATCCAACCACCTTGCAGCCAACACCACCAACAACAACTCAAAACTGTGTGGCAATTGCAAAAAATGGTGTTATAGCTGTAGAAGCAGAGCATTTTGCTAGTCAATCAAAGACAGAGAAAAGAAAGTGGTACGTGATGGACAAAAACAATACATCAGGACCTAAGCCAGACAAGGATGCAAGTCATCATGCTAGTGCTAGTGGTGGTGGATACTTAGAAATCTTACCTGATACGAGGGTTACACACAGTGATAAACTTATTGCAGGAGAAAATTTCTCTAATGATCCAGGTGTTTTAACCATTGTTAATTATAAAGTCAAATTTCCTTCCGCTGGTAAATATTTTGTTTGGGCAAGAGTTTATTCTACAGGTGCTGAAGACAATGGAGTTCATGTTGGTTTGAATGGAAAGTGGCCAGATTCTGGAAAGAAAATGCAATGGTGTACAGGTAAACAAAAATGGACTTGGGAAAGTAAACAGCGTACAAACGCAAACCATTGTGGAGAAGAGCGTAAAATATTTTTGAATGTTCCTTCGGCTGGAGTTCATACAGTTTCTTTTTCTTTAAGGGAAGATGGCTTTGAAATGGATAAATTTATTTTGTCAAAAGAGTATAAAAAACCTTCTGGAGAGGGACAAGCTGAAATATTAGAGAATTGTGAATCGACTCCAACTCCGACACCAACACCAACACCGACTCCAACTCCAACACCGACTCCAACTCCAACTCCAACTCCAACTCCAACGGGAAGTCAAACAAAGACGGTAATACTTTCTCCAATACATGATGCATATCTCCAAGGCTCAAAACGGTATAACAGTAGTATTGTTCGAGTAGAAAAGAATAAGAGAACGGGATATTTACTTTTTGATTTGTCTAGTATCAAGGGTGCTATAACGAAAGCAGACTTGAAATTTACAATTGCATCCGACCCTGGTAATGGAGAAGTTACTATTCACAAAGGGAATACAACGAAGTGGAGAGAGACTAATCTTTCGAATAAAAATAAACCGAAAAATTCAGAATTGATGGGTAGTTCTAAAGGGGTGTTTAGTATTAATAAAACCCAAACTATTGCTTTGAAAACCTCTGTGATTTCAGGAAACCACATTAGTTTGATCGTGAATGCCAAGTCAGGTAATGATTTTGCCTTTGCATCCAAAGAACATAAATCGGTTAAAAAACCTCAATTAGTAGTAACATATACTACCAGAGCGAACAAAAGTAGTAATGGTGAACGTGTGCAACTCGAATTATACCCTAATCCAGCACAAGATTATATCACTATTACTGGAATAGAAAAGGTACAGCAAATAGCAATTTATAATATGCTCGGTAAAATTGTGAAAACAATTGGAAACAAAAATAAAGGTAATCAGCAAGAAATAGCTATTAATGATTTACCATCGGGGATGTATTTTGTTAAAGCGTTAGATTTTGAGGCAACATCACAACAACTTAAGTTTATAAAAAAATAAATGAATTAGTAAGACATAGAAATATGTCATCTTTTAAAAAAAAAACTCCGGGACAAAGTGTCGGAGTTTTTTTATATCATAAAATGGAGTAAATCAGTTGAGTTTTTTTGATTCTATCCAATTATATAAGAACAATAATACCACCAAATTAGCTATATAATGACGCATATCGACTTGCTCCTATATTCCATAGCTAAGATTTTCATGATGAATCAAAATTTTCAAACTTCGTTGATTTTAAAAACGTCGTTGCTCATCTTAGAATAAGTCCTTTTTTGTTAAATAATTGATTGAAATTAACATGTTTTAAACGTTATTTTTTGTTTTAATTAATATTCATAGAATTATTTTTTCAGTACTACAAGTACTTCAAAAAAAAAATTTTTTTGAAAAGATTGAAATTTAATATTACTTTCGTCCACCATAAATATAACCAATTTAAACACAAATAATTATGATCACAAACAAACTATTAACTACTATGTTAGTGCTGCCTTTTACTTTTTCGGTAAGCGCACAATCAATAGAAGGAGGGGAAATGAAAATTCAGAGCAAAGCTGCAATGAGCTGCGTTGCTGTAGCAAAAAATGGCGTTATTGCAGTAGAAGCAGAACATTTTTTAAGTCAATCAAAATCAAAGAAGCGTAAGTGGCATGTGTTTGATAAAAATAATACATCAGGACCTAAACCAGACAAAGATGGAAGCCACCATAGTAGTGCTAGTGATGGTGGTTATTTAGAGATTTTGCCTGATACAAGGGTTACTCATAGTGATAGAATCATTCGCGGTGAAAATTTCTCTGATAAACCTGGAGAGCTAACAATTGTGAACTACAGAGTTCAATTTCCTTCTGCTGGTAAGTATTTTGTTTTTGTAAGAGCGTATTCTACAGGTTCTGAGGATAATGGTGTGCACGTGGGCTTGAATGGAAAATGGCCAAACTCTGGAAAGAAAATGCAATGGTGTACAGGTAAACAAAAATGGACTTGGGAAAGTAGACAACGTACAGATGCAAATCATTGTGGAGAGGAACGTAGAATATTTTTGAACGTTCCTTCGGCAGGCGTTCATACGGTTTCTTTTTCTCTACGAGAAGATGGATTCGAAATGGATAAATTTATTTTGTCAAAAAAATTCAGAAAACCTTCTGGTCAAGGACCTGCAGAGATTTTGAGAAATTGTAATTCAAGAAAAGCTATAGTTGATAACGATGCTATAGAAGATAATACTTCGTTTGTAGTGTATCCGAGTCCTGCTAATAACATCATAACAATTCAGGGATTAGAAAAAGTACAGAAAATTACTGTGCATAATACACTCGGAAAAGTTGTTCGAGTTATGGAGATTAAAAATGAAGTAAAGCAGCAAGAAATGGATATTCGTGATCTTCCAAGGGGGATGTATTTTGTAAAAACGTTGGATTTTGAATCAACAATGAAGCAACTTAAATTTATCAAAAACTAAATAGAAATAACACTAATCTAACTTTGAAGTTTGTTATTATTTACTGTAAATGTAATGGAGACGAATTCTAAGTGTTATCTCAAAGTTATATTGTAAAATATAGTGTTATTTTAAAAATGACTTCGATACGTTACCTACCGTATCGGAGTTTTTTTTACCCGTTAAAATGTAATTGTAGACCAAAGTAATTAGATCTATTTTTCGCTGGTTTGAGCTATAAAATTCAAGTATAGTCTTGGTTATGGATTAATTTTTTAGAGAAAAAATAGTAAAAAAAAATGTTGATTAAAAAAGTATTAAAAATTAGCAAAATTTTAGTATTATTGAATAAACGGTCACTTACAAAACTTAATAAACAAAAAACAATGAAATATATTACAGTTGAAGAAAAAAATAAAACAAATCTAGAAAAAGAAGTTCAATCTTTAATTGATAAAGGGTGGGAGCCATTAGGTGGAATGTGTGTTGATGCTGTTGGTACTGGATCTTCAAGATTCTTTCAAGCGCTTATTTTTGAAGGATGAAATATTCACCTTCAATTAGTTGAGTAAATTGATGGAAGTGTAATTTAAACTCTGTCTAGGGCTTCTGTCAGCAGGGCGGTTCCAAGGGGTTTAGCTTTCAGTTTAATTTGTTTTTCTTTTAGATAAGCACGGTTGTGACGGGTACAATATATTTTA
>CANLMN010000069.1 GCA_947492105.1 uncultured Aquimarina sp.
GATATTTTGGAGAAAAGATATTTGATAGACTAGTAATAGCGAGTATTACAGCTAATGGACATTAAACGGATATACAACTAATTTTTATGGGTATATCAAATACAAAAAATAATTTTTACTTTTTACTTTTTATATTTCTGCTAGTTAGTTGTAATGAAGAGGGAAAAAAGAAAAAGTGTTTAGCATTGTATCATTTTACGGAAGAAATTGTTTTTGATGACTATACGTTCAAGGAAATAGAGTCAGCAAAAATCTTTTTTAAAAGAGGAGAAAATTCTTTGAAAGGAGAAATTTTGTTTGATAAAAAAGAGGAACACACTACTTCTGGACAGATACAGTTTCAATCAGTTGTTGATACAATTTGTAAAAAAGATACAATACATATTTTAATTGCAGAAAGAAGGCATTTCATTACCGAAATTATACAAAGATACGCTGATGTTTCGCTAGGAAGTAATAGACCAGCATTCATTGAGTATAAAATTGATGGGATTCAATTCAGAAGCGGTACTGGAGTCTTGAAAAAGAATATCAAGAACATAAACAAGAATCATGAATAAATTCACATTATCTTATTAAGGCAATATTATAGTATGACCAATATAGCGTATGAGGTAACAACCAGTCACACCAAAACAGGATTTGTACAAGAAATTGTGGTATTTGTGATACCTGATGTCTTTTTTGAAAGAAAGACTTACGTACACGGGATTTTACACGCTCTAGATTCGGAGCACACCTTTATAAAAACGTATTATTATATTTAAAAAATTGAGAAGACTAAAAGAAATATCAAAAAGTAGAAAAGCAAGAAGATCTGGGGCATATAGGATGACGAAAAGGTTCTTGTTTTTGTGCCTATTCTTAACAAAAATTCAAGCACAAGTAGTTCAGGTTACGGTATTAGATGCTATTGATTGGAATCATTTGCCAGAGAAATATGAAAATTCCAAATTTTGTGTAGTAGATGGTGCAACAGGAGATTTGATGGAGCTAAAAGCTTTTAATAGAGGAAGAAAACATGGTTTGTTTTTGTCTTTTGTAGAACTGTATGGCAAAAGGTTTTTTACAGAGAAAAATTATAAAAAAGGAGTGTTACACGGCTACTATAAGGGGCTCGAAGAGTCTGGTTTTTATAAAAGTGGGAAAAAGAATGCCCAGTGGGAATACCATAATGAAGCTGGATTTTATGAAAAAGTTTCGTACAAGAATGGAATAAAAGAAGGTGCGTTCTATTCCTCTGAAGGGGCATTCAATATAACTGGTTTCTATAAAAAAGGAAAAAAACATAAAACGTGGAGGTATTATGAAGATGATGATAACTATAAGAAAATTACATATAAGAAAGGGAAGAAACATGGGGCATCTTTTTTTAGAATAAATGAAAATACAGAGCAAACAACTTTTTACAAAAATGATGAAAAACATGGTAGGTACTATGCTACCGATGGGATACATGAAGAAATAGGGTACTATAAACATGGAGAGAAACATGGAGAATGGATAACTAGAGTTATAAATGGAGAGGAGAAAGATTGGACGATAAAGAAATTCGAAAAAGGAGTTTTGATGCAGACGCTTAAGGGTGCAAAAGTTTTTTGATCATACAGCTGTGTTGAAGAAAACTTAGATTTATGAGAACTATTTACTAAAATCTTTAACCATTAGAAATCAAAAACCTATTATATTTGCACTACCCTTAACGTATTGCGAGTACCCCCAACAAAATCAATTATTTTATGATGACAAAGACATTCCGTTTTGCACTGTCTGCAATGACTGTTTTTTTCTTATTATGGGCTTGTAATAAGGAGATTAATCTGATCACTAATGTTGAGTATGATGTGGAGACTCAATACACAGAGGGAGGATTTACTCAAGAAGCATTGGCTACAGAAATCAAATTGATGCCAGAAGTGCTAGATTACCCTGGATTTGAGTATTATCTACAGTACGAGGTACTGAGTGGTGAAGGTTATTTTGTCAATACAGCCAAGGAGCGTGTACCTGATATGACAGAGATGCAATTGGATGCAACTTCTGAGTATACGGTAAATTGGAATTATATAGGGACCAAACCCGGGAAACATAGCATAAAACTCTACACACGAGATAATTTTGAAAAACAACAAGTCTATAAACTCGTATATGATATCAAGCCTGTAGACGTAACTTGGACAGCAACAACAGCAGTTACTGAGGCCAAAGCACATGATACGATTCCTATTGTTCTTAATTTAGTGAATACAACAGCAGATTTTGCGACGGAGTTTACTTATAGTATCAATCTAGCAGAAGGATCAGGAAGATTTATTGATGCAACGAACAAAGCTTTAGAGATCGGAAGCAGTTTAGCTATCCAAGAGGGGCAAACTACGATTCGTTTTATACCCGATGCAATTGGTACAGCACGATTGAATTTTGGTCTGAGGTATTATGATGGGATACAAAAAACCGCTTTACTGAATATCGCTATTTTAGAAACAGCAGCAAACTTGGCTCCCATAGCGGTAGCGGTCATTCCAAATGATGGGGTCAATAAAGGAGAAGCCCCTTTTGCCGTAACATTCGATGGTAGTGGATCGACAGATGATGGATCAATTTCGGCCTATCAGTGGGATTTTGGAGATGGGAGTCCTATCGCAACGGATGCTACAGTAACACATACCTTTGATACAGTAGGGGAGTATATAGTGACACTGCAAGTAACGGATGATTTGGGAGTTGTTAATACAAACACGGATACCAATACCATTCGTATTTTTGTCGAAGAAGATATGCAATCGGATTTTATGGCTATTGATGATGCTTTTACGATAGAAAATGCAGCCGATACTACCATCTTAGTTTTGGATAATGATCAGATCCCTACAGGTACAACAGCAACGATCACAAGTGTGACCCAACCGGCAAATGGTGCAGTAACTATTGCAGCAGACGGTAGTATTCGGTATACGCCAAATACTGATTTTGTAGGAAAAGATTCTTTTAGTTATACGATAAGTGATGAGAATGGTGTAACCTCTTCTGCAGCAGTAATCTTGACGGTAACGATTACGAATGAAGCACCTACTGCGGTAGATGACACTGCTACTACGGAGGAAAATGCGCCTGTAACTATTGCTGTTTTGGAGAATGACAATGACCCAGAAAATAAACCATTAATAATCAGTAATACAACCACTCCTGCTAATGGAATTTTGGTTGTTAATACCAATGGAACAATTACCTATACACCTAATACCGGTTTCTTTGGAGAAGATCAATTTGATTATACTATTAACGATGGCATAGCAGGTAATGATGCTACGGCAACAGTAATACTAACAGTAGAGGATATCAACCAGGCACCTGTAGCGGTAGATTCTCAAGAAACGATGACGGATATTGAAGAAAAGTCAATCAATGTACTAGACAATGTAACAGATGAAGAGAATGATCTTATCACCATAGTGTCAGCAACGGCACTCAATGGTACTGTAGTGGATAATGGTGATGGAACAATTACCTTTACGCCCGTTTTTGGTCTAGGAGCGGTCGATCAGATTACATATACGGTCAATGATGGTACAGTAGGGAATGATGCTACAGCTACTATTAGAATAGATATTACTAGAGCAGATATGATTCCGATTTCAAATATTGGGATAGAAAGAGAGTTAATCGCTGAAGGAGATGATACGCTTGGGATCGAAGATGGTATGATGTTACGGTCTGATGCAGAAAAGATAACGGTTTTTGGTTCAAGCGCTGGAGGTGATTTTGGTTTTTTGAGGTACTTTGTGAATTTGAAAGAGCTTCGGTTTAGTCGATCAGCGAGAGTGGATGATCTGGATTTTACTAATCTAAGTAAGTTGGAGCTTATAGATGGATTTCAAACAGATATCCCTAAATTAGATCTCACAGGAGCTGTGAATCTAAAGAAAATCAGCCTTAAACAAACAGCTGTAGAGGAAATCGATTTATCAACAAATTTATTGTTAGAGGAAATTGATTTTGACATTGGAGCAATTAATTTGACAGGGCCTTTAGATTTGAGTAATAATATTAAATTAGAGGGTTTAATAATTTATTCAAATACATATCCTGCTATTATTTTTAATAACCCCAACTTAAAGAAAGTTCTCATTAATAGTTTTGCGGCGCAATCCCTTGATTTGAGTAAATCAATAAATCTCGAAGATGTTAAGATAACAGGTCAAGAGTTGGTGAGATTAAATCTTAAGAATGGTAATAATACAAAAATTACTAGTCTAAGTTTAACTTTAAATAAAAACGCTACTTGCATAGCAGTAGATAACATTATGGATGCAGAGGAAAAGACTCGGAATGGTGAGTGGGTTAAAGACGAAACCGGTTTCTATGCAGAGAATTGCCGATAACAAAAACCTAATTTATAGTAGTTTTTGATAAAAATTGTAGGGAAACAATCTGTTTGTAGTAGCTCTTGAGGCAGAGGAGAAGCTCAAGTTGTAGTGTGTAGACTGCCATGTCGTGAAAAGTAGCTTGTAATAATGTTTTTTGCAAATGAAATAGACTGAGATGGCTCTAAACGTAGAATTTTGTTTTGAGTAAATGTTTTTTTTTTAACCATTAGAAATCAAAAACCTATTATATTTGCACTACCCTTAACGTATTGCGAGTACCCCCAATAAAATCAATTATTTTATGATGACAAAGACATTCCGTTTTGCACTGTCTGCAATGACTGTTTTTTTCTTATTATGGGCTTGTAATAAGGAGATTAATCTGATCACTAATGTTGAGTATGATGTGGAGACTCAATACACAGAGGGAGGATTTACTCAAGAAGCATTGGCTACAGAAATCAAATTGATGCCAGAAGTGCTAGATTACCCTGGATTTGAGTATTATCTACAGTACGAGGTACTGAGTGGTGAAGGTTATTTTGTGAATACAGCCAAGGAGCGTGTACCTGATATGACAGAGATGCAATTGGATGCAACTTCTGAGTATACGGTAAATTGGAATTATATAGGGACCAAACCCGGGAAACATAGCATAAAACTCTACACACGAGATAATTTTGAAAAACAACAAGTCTATAAACTCGTATATGATATCAAGCCTGTAGACGTAACTTGGACAGCAACAACAGCAGTTACTGAGGCCAAAGCACATGATACGATTCCTATTGTTCTTAATTTAGTGAATACAACAGCAGATTTTGCGACGGAGTTTACTTATAGTATTAATCTAGCAGAAGGATCAGGAAGATTTATTGATGCAACGAACAAAGCTCTAGAGATCGGAAGCAGTTTAGCTATCCAAGAGGGGCAAACTACGATTCGTTTTATACCCGATGCAATTGGTACAGCACGATTGAATTTTGGTCTGAGTTATTATGATGCGATACAAAAAACCGCTTTACTGAATATCGCTATTTTAGAAACAGCAGCAAACTTGGCTCCCATAGCGGTAGCGGTCATTCCAAATGATGGGGTCAATAAAGGAGAAGCCCCTTTTGCCGTAACATTCGATGGTAGTGGATCGACAGATGATGGATCAATTTCGGCCTATCAGTGGGATTTTGGAGATGGGAGTCCTATCGCAACGGATGCTACAGTAACACATACCTTTGATACAGTAGGGGAGTATATAGTGACACTGCAAGTAACGGATGATTTGGGAGTTGTTAATACAAACACGGATATCAATACCATTCGTATTTTTGTCGAAGAAGATATGCAATCGGATTTTATGGCTATTGATGATGCTTTTACGATAGAAAATGCAGCCGATACTACCATCTTAGTTTTGGATAATGATCAGATCCCTACAGATACAACAGCAACGATCACAAGTGTGACCCAACCGGCGAATGGTGCAGTAACTATTGCAGCAGACGGTAGTATTCGGTATACGCCAAATACTGATTTTGTAGGAAAAGATTCTTTTAGTTATACGATAAGTGATGAGAATGGTGTAATCTCTTCTGCAGCAGTGATCTTGACGGTAACGATTACGAATGAAGCACCTACTGCGGTAGATGACACTGCTACTACAGAGGAAAATGCGCCTGTAACTATTGCTGTTTTGGAGAATGACAATGACCCAGAAAATAAACCATTAATAATCAGTAATACAACCACTCCTGCTAATGGAATTTTGGTTGTTAATACCAATGGAACAATTACCTATACACCTAATACCGGTTTCTTTGGAGAAGATCAATTTGATTATACTATTAACGATGGTATAGCAGGTAATGATGCTACGGCAACAGTAATACTAACAGTAGAGGATATCAACCAGGCACCTGTAGCGGTAGATTCTCAAGAAACGATGACGGATATTGAAGAAAAGTCAATCAATGTACTAGACAATGTAACAGATGAAGAGAATGATCCTATCACCATAGTATCAGCAACGGCACTCAATGGTACTGTGGTGGATAATGGTGATGGAACAATTACCTTTACGCCCGTTTTGGGTCTAGGAGCGGTCGATCAGATTACATATACGGTCAATGATGGTACAGTAGGGAATGATGCTACAGCTACTATTAGAATAGATATTACTAGAGCAGATATGATTCCTATACCAGTAGGTAGATTTGAGAGTAGTATGATAACTAAAGGGTATGATACATTGGGCTTAGAAGATGGCATGATGCTGCGAGATGATGTAGATTCAGTAACAGAATTAAGTATATCTGAATTGGGTTCTACAAACTTATCATTTATAAAGTATTTTAAGAATATAGTTAGTCTTAAAATTAGTAGAAGTGGGGAGGGGTTAGGTCAGGTGGATTTTAAATTATTCAAAAGGTTAGAAAGCTTATCTTTTTTTCAAGCAGGTCCAGAAAACTTTAAATTTGAAGATGTACCTAAATTAAAAAAGTTGTTCATGAAACAAGGAGGAGTCAAATCTATTGATTTATCAAAAAATCTATTGTTAGAGGAAATTGATTTTGATCTTGGAGCTATTAATTTGACAGAACCTTTAGATTTGAGTAATAATATTAGTTTATTAAATTTGGAAATTGATTCAAATAAATACCCATCCATAATTTTTGACAACCCTAATTTGAAAGAAGTTTTTATTATTAGTTCAACTGCACAATTTTTTGATTTAAGCAAATCTGTAAATCTCGAAGATGTTAGTATATCAGGTCAAGAGTTGGTGAGGTTAAATCTTAAGAATGGTAATAATACAAAAATTACTAGTCTAAGTTTAAGTTTAAATAAAAACGCTACTTGCATAGCAGTAGATAACGTTATGGATGCAGAGGAAAAAACTCGGAATGGTGAGTGGGTTAAAGATGAAACCGCTTTTTATGCAGAGAATTGCCGATAACAAAAACCTAGTTTATAGTAGTTTTTGATAAAAATTGTAGGGAAACAATTTGTTTGTAGTAACTCTTGAGGATATAAGTATTGTTTTGGAAGAAGTTATAGGGATTCTAACAGGCTGCTGCGCTATGAAAAACAGCTCAGAGTGACGTTTTGTAAACCAATCAGACTGGTCTGTACCACAAAAACTTGTTTGCACTAAATACCAGTTAAAATGTAATTGTCGGCTAAAATAATTGAACTATTTTTCGCTAGTTTGAACTATAAAATTCAAGCATAGCCTTAGCTACGATTTAATTTTATAGCGAAAAAATAGTAGAAAAAGAACTGGGTTATTA
>CANLMN010000070.1 GCA_947492105.1 uncultured Aquimarina sp.
AAACTATAAGTATTACCAGCTTTAATATCTTCTTCTGCCTCTTGGATCATACGATCTCTTTTCTGTCGTTCGATATACTCATTAGCTGTTTTGTATAAAACAGCTAAAAATTTCGTATCACCAATATCTATAAACTTGTGCAATTCTTGTCGTATTTCTAAAGCTCCCATAATTATTAGTTTATATCCATTACAAAGATAATTTTTTTATTTTAGATCATTAAGTGGGTGATGTAATTGTAATTGTCCTCTAAGTTGTTCTATGTGGCTATTTTGGTAACGTTCTGTACTTAAAATACTCTGATGTCCTGCAAAAAGTTGTACGCTTCTCAAGTTTTCTCCTTGCTGTAATAATTGATAGATGACACTTTTTCGTATTACTCTAGGTTTAACTTTTTTGTCATAGCCTTTATTTGTTATGGTATTAATATGTTCTTTGATTAATGATCTACCTGTTCTAGAGAGTAGTAAAACTGATCCACTATTTTGTGTTATAAGTTTGGGTCTATTTTCATTGATGTAACGGTATAAGTCAATCATTTGTATTGGTTTTAGGGATAGTTTTCTATTTGATAATAAAATAGTAGCTTTTTCTAAATCTATATCGGTTATTTTTAGATTAGTAATTTCTTCAGGAGTTAATGCTTGATATACGAGTAGTTGTCTAATTACTTTATTTCTTAATGAAAAAAGAGTGTTTTTACTACGTTTTACAAAGGCTTCTAATTCTTCTTTAGTGTATAGGGTATCAAAAGCAATGCTTCGATCTATATGGTCTTTTAATACTAGTTTGGGGCAGGGGTGGTGTGCAATTATCCCTAACTCTAAAAGACATTTGTAATAGAACTTAATACTGCTTACCATATTCAAAAGTAAGTATATAGAATCTCCTAACTCACGCCTAATAGTTATGTAGTTTATAATGGATTGGTATGTGGGCTTTAGAGGATCAAAAGCAGTTGTTTTTAAGAATAGATCAATGGCATATTTATAAGTTTTGCATACATGTTTTTTGTGAATGGTTTCCCATTGTGTTAGGTAGTTTTCCATAACTGAATATCTTTTATTGGGGTTACATAAATCTGTGTAGTTTGTAGGCTACTGTGTCCTAAAAAGTGTTGTACCAATTGTAAATTAAGACCTCTATCTACTAAGTGTGATGCGATGCTATGTCGTAAGTGATGTAAGCTGTAATATGGGGGTAACCAATCTAATCGTTTTTGTATATTTTTAAAATAATTCAGTAAAGTTGTATAGCTTACGGTAATTAAATGACTGTTCTGTGCGATGTTTTTTTCTATTATGTAGTGTCTTAAATACTGTAAGCTTATTGGTTGTAATGGAATTACTCTTCTTTTGTTATACTTGCTATGTCTTATAATTAGTACTGCTTTATCGTATTTGATATCCCGAACTTGAAGTTGTAATATTTCCTTGGATCTCATTCCACATCCATAGCCTAGGATTAAAAGTAGTTTTTCATCTGGGGTTTCTGTTGCTTTATAAAGGCATTTAACTTTAGCTTCCGGTATAGGTGTTCGTTGTTTTTTGATGGGATCTTTTGCTAGTTTAATCCTACCAAAGGGGTGGTATTCTAAATATCCTAACTCCATCATCCAGTGATAAAATTGACGCAATGTAACCATGTATTGTGTTCTAGTAATTACTCGGTTATGTGCTTTGTTTTCTGCTAGATATTGATGGTATGATTTAATGTGATTGTTGGTTACTTCTAGGATGTTTAGTTGCTTGTTTTTGGCATAATTCAAGTAGGTGCTTAGGTGTTTTGTTTTGTGTGTTATTGTAGTTTGTTGATAGCCTATAGCTGCTAAATATCTCTGATAGTTTTCTATATAATTCATAATTAGGCAAGGTTTTTAATATTTGTAAAAAAGTATTCGCTTGTATCTTTTTTGGAATATTGGAACACGGGTCTAAAAAATGTTCTTACCTATTGTTTTTATTGACTTTGTAGTGTTTTGTGGCGTTCCAAGTCTTTGGAACACCAAGTGTAATTACTTGCTTTTAAGTAATCTGGTGTTCCATTTGGCGTTCCCTTATAATTTGTCTATTTGATTTTGTAGATTATTTTTAATCTTTGTGCGCAATGCTTTGTGATTGTCCCAATAGACGATTTTGTATGTAAATCCTCGATTTGCATAGCCAAATTGTTGTAAGTATTCTAATTCGATAAGTTGCTTTATAAAGCGATGGGATTGGGTTTTACTCACTCCTGTAAAAGATTTTACCTCAAAGCGATTAAATAGATAGTCTTCTCCTTTAATTTTTATAGCTTCTTTTAGTTTTTCATAAAACTGGCGCAGGCTTCCGTGTAGTTCGTCTACTTTGAGAATAATGGTTTCTAGTAGTACCTCACAAGCAATTTGTAGGTCTTGTTTTTGTGCAATGAGTCTTCCTTGTGTATCTTTTTTTCTTTGGTATTGATGCCACCAAGTTACCTGGGCAATTAGGTTTTGATACATGCCATGCAGACGCCTTAGTTTATGGATGTTTTGTGGTAGTTGTATGTGTTTTGCATAGGGATTTACGATGCTTAAGGGTTGTAATACACGGATGCAGTTTTGTATAAAAAGTTGTGTTTTTTGTATCTCTGTAGTGTTTATTTCTCCTGCAGAGAGCTTGTTTTGATAGTTGATTATATGATTTGTTTGTGTTGTAGATTCGTCTACTGCGATGACAAAACAGCGACTGATATTATCCTCATACAAATCTGCTTTTGTGGTACAGGATAAACTTGCTATTGGGCCATAAACGGTATTCTCTCCACTAACTATTTTACCGCTTTCTTGTTTCTGTGAAGTAGAACTGGAGAGTTTTGCGTTGGATTGTAATTCTCTGAGTGCAAAGAGGGCTTCTTCTTTGAGTCCGTCTATATCTTCAAAACAGAGTGTTTTGTGTGTTAGAGCATGTTCTCCATAATTATAAAAACTACTTTCTGTAACTCTGGTAAATGTTTTGCAATTCTCGGGAGGTAATAGTTTGTAAATGCTTTGTAGTAGTTTGGTTTTTCCACTTCCTGAAGATCCTTGTATGAGTCCATGCAGTGGGCTTTTACTGTGGTAACTGGTAGCGATTAGAAAGAGTAATAAGCGGTTATCGGTTTCTCCTACAACGCCCGTTTTTGCAATGGCATCGTTGATACGCTGTAGTAAGTGATCGTTTTTCAAAAAATCTACACATTGATTTTTTGTAGCTTGATTGATAAAGGATGTTTTTTCTTTGGTAGTGGTAAGGTCTTTTTTTTCTAGTTCTAGTGCATAGGCTTGCCACTGTTGTATTATAATAGGACTCTCTATATCTAATGCCTTAGCAGCTTGTTTTGCATGTTTTTCTAGATTTCCATAATCGTATAAATCTAGTTTTTGAATGACAAGTTGCTTGTTTTGTATGTGCTGGGTCTGTAGGGTTACTTTTAGACTATCTCCTGTGTTTTTTACACTTCCTTTTACCTTGAGATCGAGTAGGGGTTTGTCTTGTGGTTCTTTTGGTTTAGGTATTGACTCTATTTCTGTCTGTGGTGGTGCCACCGTTATTTTCTCTTCAATAGAGAAAGAAGGAGCTGTTTTAGCTTCATTTAATAAGGTTTGGAACAATTCACTACTCTCATTATTAACCCACAGACTATTGATGTCTTCATCTGCAGGGGTGTCAATGATACCAATGGATAATTTTGGGTATTGGTGCTGTAATTGTGTTTGCAGCTTTGCTGTTGCCGTGCGACCTGCTTTATCACCATCAAAAAAGAGACTTATCTTTTTGAGGTTTTTGATTTTATGTATTGCCTCGGTGTGTTCTTTTGTAAATCCATTAGTTCCAAAACAAGCTAACACGGATGTATTTGGAGGTAATACCCCGTGTGCTTGCAGAGTGAGGGCATCAATGATGCTCTCGGTGAGGATTAGATGTTCTGTAGTTGTTTTGGGGTAACTAGGAGATAAACCTTTGCGATCTGTTAAATAATAATGACACCCTTTTTTGGTACTGGTGAAGCTTCTACCATATAAGGATACGATCTGACCGTGGCAGTTTTTTAGTGGGAATACAATACAGTTTTTGAGATAGGGGAGTTGGTAGGGAACTTGATTACCTCCATTACGGTGGTTACTGCCTAATTCTGTTATAGATGCTAATCCTCTTGCTTTTAGATATTCAAGAGCTTTTTTGCTTCTAGAGAGTTGAGCTTGTAGTATATAAAACTGATCAGCGATACTTTTATTCTCACTGTATCCAAGTAAAGATTTAGCTTTTAGAATCGCTTGGTGTTTGTTTATGGGTTGTCCGCCTAGAGATTCTTTGAGCATAATAAAATCAATCACATCAATTACTTTGTTACCATGATCACAATTACCGCTAAAACAAAACAGGGTATTGGTGTCATTATAAACACGCATACTTGGTGTTTTATCCTTGTGGAATGGACAGTGTACATGCTTATTTTTGATTTCTAAGCCATAGTGTTGTACGACCATTTGTATGGATAATTGAGATTTGATCTCTGCGATTTCCATAGATTATTCTTTTATAAGTTCTATCAGTAATACTTCTTTGGATACGGTAATCTGTACTTTGTCCTGCGGATTGAATCCGCAATCCTCTAACCATTTACCAGAGAGTTTTAGACTTGGATAGATTTTGTTTTTCCATCTAGCGGTGCTATGATGTTCTTGTATGGTGCGTTTTCTGTGTTTTTTTGCCATGAGTGGATTTTGTTGAAAAAGTTATTTCTAAACTATTGGTAACAAATATAGTTAATAGTTTAATTTTTACCCAAACTTTAGTGATTGTTTTTGCTTAATAGTTTGAATATATTTGTATTTCAGTAAACTTTAAGGTTGATATTAAACTATTGTGTATGAGTTTTTCTAAAAGATTGTATGAGATTAGGACAGAAAAGAAAATGACTAGAGAAAAACTAGGACAGTTAATTAGTACCTCTGGTGCAATTATAGGGAAATATGAAAGAGAAGAACGAACCCCATCGGTAGAGATCGCACGTAAAATAGCAGAAGTATTAGAGGTTTCTTTGGATTTTTTGGTAGGTAATACAGATCAAAAACTAGATAGTAGTATTCTTGATAAAATACTACAGATACAACAATTACCTAATGAAGATCGATCCCATTTACTATATCTAGTAGATAATATATTACAAAATGTAAAAGCTAAACAAGCTTTCTCTTAAAAACAACAAAAATCCACAACAAAAACTGCTGTGGATCATATATGTTTTGGTTACTCATGCACGCCACTAGTTAGAAACTATAACCAACGGGGGGTCAATATCGGCTTTCTACTTCTTTTAGTTTCACTTCTTTACCGTTTTCTATAAGTAAGCTTTTAGCATAGAAATTATTATCTCTTTTATATATTTTCACTATAGGTTTATTTTTATTTCCTGTATATTCTTCTCCGTCATTCTCAGCTTCTACATAATAAAGTGAGACACCTTCTTTTGTTCTTACCTGTCTACATTTATAATCAAAATTTCCTTCATAGCCCATCATTGAAAAAACAATATATTCTTCTTCTAAATATTCTATTATATAACTTGTCTCATTAATATGATCTCCAGGGTTTATTATGTAATCAAAAGCGTAATAAGTAAATTTATCTGTTTTTATTTCTTTAGATAAAATAGGTTCTTCTATTTGATCAAGACTTCGTGTAATATCTATAATTTTGTATCCATTATTAATTAACTCAACTTTTGGATATACTATTACATCGTATCCTAAATCTACAAACTCTACTTTAAAAATTTCACTTTTTGAAGTTTTTGTAACCTTTAACGTATTTAAATCAAATTTTCCATGATCTTGACCAGTAATAATTACATTATAGTCTGCATTATTTATTTTTTCAATTAATTTATCTGATAAATAATTATCAATCTCAAAATCTTCAGAATTTTCGTTTAAATATGTTAAATAAGCTGTATAAAAGTCTTTTACAAGATTATATGAGGTGCTTTTTGTAGTTGATTCTTCTATAACAGTTTTCATTATAGAAGAATCTGTAGTAATATTATCCTTTTTAGGATTTTCCTTACACGAAAGAAGAAAAAATGTAACGATTAGTATTTTAAATAGTTTATTTATTTCCATCTGTATATTTTATAATTTGGTTCTGCGTCTCTGTAAGATCGTCCTGGGTAAAGAGTTTTTTGAACAAAATCTGACACCCAATTTTCACCATTATACATAGCAGTATGACCATCAGGATTGTTTTTAAAACTATCAATTACCGATATATCTCCTTTTTGGTAATCCCCATCAGGAACTTCTTTAAACCCTTTCTTAAGTAAAAATGGACCATAGTCTTTTGCCGATCGAGGTCTTCCATCCGTCTTCATCCCTCCAGCTTCTAGCGCCCATCTTACATATTTAGCACATTTACCTACAGACGTAACCATATCACCAGCCCTTCTATTTAATCTTTCAATTGCTTTATTTAAATCAAGTCCAGCCTTTTTATTTTCTATCAATTCTTGTGGTTCAGGCTCTTTAATTCCAAACTTTTTCAAAAACCCAGATTCCAAATGTAAATCAGATTGTCCTGCTAGCTCTTCCGCAAGATATTTATCATAAGCTTCCCATTGCTTTACTCTAGCGTTATGTATAGCATCTTTTATTTCTGACTTCTTTATTAGTCCTTTCGTCGGTCCTTGATTTTCATATCTACCAGGTGTGAAACTAGCCCAAGTATGTGATGTACATTCTTCTATTGCCCTGGTTACAAAACCATTCAACAAATAGTTTAGTTGATTTTTTGCTTTATATCCATGTATTAATAATGCAATACAAAATTCATCTTGAGATTTAGGAGAGAAATCTTTAATACCATACTTTTTAACGAAGTTTCTATTTTCATTTCTTTTCTCTGTCTTTTTATGATCCTTTACGACCCAACCATTATAGTCCCACCAAGTTTCTTTCATTATTTGATATGAACCTGCTGCCGTACTATGCACTTTTGTTCCATCGGCTTTCGTATACCAATAAATAGGTTTTTCTGGATGTGCAGACATATCAGAGAAAAAATCCTTTTTCCCAAATAATGTAGTGTAACCTTCTTCCCCTGGCACACCTTCAAATTCTTTTATCAATCTTAAGAAAGCTCTGATTTTTGCCTCAGAATTATTATCCGAATTTCCACCACTTCCATATATAAGTCTCATTTGTCTTATAAAAGATAGATCCTGTACCTTTTTGGTATATAAGTTTATGTTT
>CANLMN010000071.1 GCA_947492105.1 uncultured Aquimarina sp.
TTTAGAGTAGATCCAAACAAATTTATTGTAGAAGATGGGAAGTACTATTTGTATTTGAACAATGTAGAGCTAGACGCTAAGCAATTATGGTTAGCAGAAAACAATCACAATAAATTAAAAAGCGTAGCAGACAAAAATTGGAAGAAACTTAGTAAAACACATAATTAATACGTTGAGCATCATTTAGGCAAAAAAGCACAAGTACTATTGCTTGTGCTTTTTTTTTGAAATCATTGATCAGAGCAACAATTTTACCATCAATTAGTTTACAAAAAAAATAGATTTTACAGCTGCCTTTTAGGGCAGCTTATTTTTTTTATAGCATATTTAAGAGAGATCGTTTTATTGGTTTAAACAAAATGTAAGAATGATTTTTGTTTTGGCTCTAATTTTTATGATTTGAGTGTCGCGTAGGGAGTAATGGTATTGGAATAAAATAACAGCAACACTTATTTTAATGAAGATTCTAAACACAGTTTAGTGGTGATTTTAATCGCAAAATAGAGTGTTTAATTTTCTTAACTATTTTTAATGATAGTACAATAATAGCCCCAAAAGGGCAATCCATCTCTAGGTAATTTGGGGTTGAAGAGTCTAATCCTTTTTTCAGGATTCTGTAAATAGTATTCAAAACCAATCTCTTGTAATTTCAAATAAAAAAAGCACAATTTTTAGTCCTTTTTTGTAGCAAAATACTTTCTGTTTTGTTGCATCTTTGCAGTATAATAATAACAAAAAACATAAAAACACTTAAAAACTTTTAAAAAAAACAAGCATGAAAAATTTAGTAAAAACAACAGTTTTAGGATTAGCATTATTAATGAGCACAATGATCTTTGCTCAGGACAACAAAGCAAATAATATTGATAATAGTAACATTGCCTTGCAAGGATATAGTCCAGTATCATATTTGGATCTCGGACTGGCACAGGTTGGTAACAAAAACTTTAAATCTGAGTATAACAAAGTGAACTACTATTTTACCTCTGCTGAGCAAAAGGCCACTTTTGATAAGAATCCTGCTAAATATATGCCAGAGTTTGGTGGATTTTGTGCCTTTGGAATTTATGCAGGTGCAAAGTTTAGAGTAGATCCAAACAAATTTATTGTAGAAGATGGGAAGTACTATTTGTATTTGAACAATGTAGAGCTAGACGCTAAGCAATTATGGTTAGCAGAAAACAATCACGATAAATTAAAAAGCGTAGCAGACAAAAACTGGGAGAAACTTAGTAAAACACACAATTAATACGTTGAGCATCACTTAGACAAAAAAGCACAAGCACTATTGCTTGTGCTTTTTTTTTGAAGTCATTGATAAGAGTAACAATTTTACCATCAATTAGTTTACAAAAAAATAAGCTGCCCTAAAAGGCAGCTTATTTTTTTAGAGGATATTTTAGATAGGTCATTTTTTGGGGTTTGTACGTTCTAATTTTATACCAGTTAAAATGTAATTGTCGGCTAAAATAACTTAAACTACTTTTCACTAGTTTGAGCTATAGAATTCAAGCATAGCCTTAGCTACGATTTAATTTTTTAGCGAAAAAATAGTAGAAAAAGAACTGAATTATCAATTTAGGTATATCAATTCGTATTAATGACACTGTTATTTTTTTATGTAAAAACACCCTGATGCTATTGCATAGCCTTAGCTATGGAATATATGAACAAGACATTTAGATGGAAAAAGAACATGGCGATATGCGACATTATATAGCTAATGTGGTGTTGCTAACCTTTAATTGTTTTTTAAATGGTATGAGCCTGTAATTATCCTTTTAATACTAACACACTATGTAACGACTGAATAAGCTCGAACTAGAATTGAGAATAAGATAAAGTCAACGAAAAGAGGGAGTAGTCTGAATCCATATAGTTTTGAGGAAATACAGAAATGATGGGGAAATCATTGTTTAGGCTTGGAAACAAAATGTTTTTAGTCTGTTGTAATGGGTAGCGGTTTGTTTTTTAATGTTTTAAATAATAGCTTTATAGCTGTTTTATTTGTTTTTAAAATAATGTAACTTTTTGTTATTTTTCATAAAGCTTTGTCGTGATACAAATAAAATGATAACGATAGTCTTATATCGTTGTTGGTGATTATCAAAATCCAAATTAAGCGAATACAATATGAAAAAAAAGAATTTGGTACTTCTCGTTTTTATGGTTTTACAATTACCGTTGTTTGGTCAAAACATCAAAATTTCTGAGAATTTAGTACTCACCAAAGTATCGGATAACGTTTTTATTCATACCCAAAAGAACAATAACGGTATTGTTTATTTCAATAATAATGAAGCTATAGTCGTATCAACTCCTAATTCTGATACAGAAACTCAAAACTTAATAAATTGGGTCGAAAATAAAGCCAAAATTGTTGCTTATGTAATAGATAGATGGCATCCTGATGCTATGGAAGGTTTAGATATTGTAAAAGAAAACAAGATTAAAACCTATTCGACTATGATGACAAAAAATATTGCTCAAGAAAAGGGATTGCCATTAACAGACTTTACATTTAGCACAAAAAAAAGAATAAAAGTTGGGAATAAAAAAGTGATCTGTCATTATTTAGGAGAAGCACATACATCAGATGGAATGGTTGTTTGGATTCCTTCAGAGAAAATACTCTTTGGAGGAAATGAAATTAGAAACCTCAACGGTTGGGTTGGTAATATCGGAGACGCCAATCTACAAGAATGGTCCAAAACTGCTGGTAGAATCAAAGAACATTATGGTACTGCAAAGATTGTAGTGCCTGGCCATGGAAAACATGGAGATGCAGCATTAATTGATTACACCATCAAGCTTTATGATTTATTTCAAAAAAAATCTACAAAGAGTAATAAAAGTAAAAAAATAATAAATCCTCTGAAAGACAAAAGTGTATTGGTGAAATTTGAGACAGATACAATAGTCAACAATAAAAGAATTTTAACTAATGCAAGGATTACTATCCAAGATAAATGGAAGTTGGTAAAAATAGAATCCCCTCAAATTGAACTAAAGGACAATGAGCATCAAATTAACTCAAAAATTGGAAGAGTTCAGATTTACGATAAAGAAAAAGAGTTTGTTTGCCTAAGAACGGATGTGAATTTCAATAAATTAATCGTATTTGAATTAGATGAAACTGTTGGGTTGGTAGTGGTGTTGATAGAAATAACATCCGTAAACGACTGATTTATTTGCTTGTTTATCCATTTGTTATTTGAATTTATCGGAAAGAAAGATTACGATTTTTTTGTTTTAGCTTCAGCAGAAACATCAAGCATAGCCCTAGTTACAGTTTATTTTTATACCGAAGCTGAGGCGAAAAAAGAAAATTTTGTCCCAGTAAATTCAAAGGATAAATGGTAGTAGTCGAAATGAGTAATAGGGTTAGATGTTGACGTAAAAAAGGGTTGACTTTTTGTTAAAGTCAACCCTTTATGATATTTTAATTTATAGCGTTAATGCTGGTCTATCGCTTTATGAATGTTTTAGTTATAGTGAATCCATCATTTTCTGCAAGCGTAATAAAATACATTCCATCATTGAGGAAATCAATATTTAGTAATTTTTGGTTTTTATTAAGAACAGTACTAAGGACGATTTTTCCTTGTAAATTACTTATTGTGACAAGCGTATTTGTTTGATCTATCCCATTAATATTTAGGGTTTTTGTTGCAGGATTTGGATACAATATGATCTCTTTATTCAAATCTACAGCTGCTTTTGCTCCCTTCTTTTCTACACTCAATACAAAAGTATCAGTTGCTTTACGCCCTTTGTTATCTATAGCTTCTACTTTGAATGTATGCTTTCCTACATTTAGACCTAGCAATTCTTTTGCAAATTTACCTTGGCCCCATTGATATGGAGCATTTCTTTCTGCTCTTATTAATTTGTTGTTAATGTATAATTTAATTCTAGAGATAGTGCTTCCTTTTTGAGTTGTTGCATTAGCTTTTATAGAAAATCTTTTATATCCTTTATTGATCGTCTTTTTGGTATTGACAAAATTGACACTAAGTTTTGAGCTAACGGGAGTATTGTTTTTCTTTTTGGTTATTGTTAATTCAAAAGAATCAGATGCGATAGCTCCTTTAGTATCTGTAGCGATTACTTTGAATACATGCTTTCCAATACTCAAACCTTCTAATTCTGTTGCATAATTCTTTTTACCCCACTCATAAGGCGCTACTTTTTCTACTCGGATCAATTTATTATCAACAAATAATTCAACTTTTTGAATACTACCATCAGCATCTGAAGCATTAGCTTCTACAGAAAATCTTTTATATCCCAAGACCAGAGTTTGATTCCCTTTGGCAAAATTAACCACAGGCTTAGTATTGTTCGTTGGAGTTGGAGTTGGAGTTGGGGTTGGGGTTGGGGTTGGAGTTGGGGGAGTAGGGTTTTTTATATTTTTGCCATCTATAGTTGCTCCTGTTACAAATAATAAAGCATCATTGGTAACACTTGGTGTTTTACCTGTATACATTCCCCAACGGAAACTAGTCTCTCCTGCTGGTCTTGAGTACGTACCAGCTCCGACTTTTTTGCCATTTAGAAATACTTCATAATTATATCCATTATCTCTTACTCGAATATGAAAGTTTTTACCAGTCATATTTTTGGCAATAATTTTATCAGATTGCCCTGTTCTGTGATTCAATCCAATATCTCCTGAGGTAGTTAGATTTAGTTGAAAACTCCAGTCATTTTTATTGTTTTTTGCTTGAAAAATAGCACATTTAATAGGTTTTACAACAGTATAAGTACCAACCCATTCGTGCCATGCGCCTTTTTTCCATTTAGTCTTACTAAAAGCTTCTATTCTAGCAGCTCCTTTTCTAGAGTTACGGACATTATGTTCTCCTTTGAAAAGTCTAAATACTTGTGTGTTTCCATCTTCTTGATACCATCTTTTCATTTTTGAAAAGTTATTACGCGCAATAACACTGCTTGTAAGGGTGTGGATGTTAATTTCTTTCGGAATCGATAACTGAGCATATGGACCAACTTCTACAATTTTGTTATTAACATTAATTGTAGATGCAGGAACATTAGGAATAGTGTTACGTCCCGTTTTTATAGTGCCTTTGCTAAGTAAAGATTGAAAAGAAGGATCTGTTCCATTTTGTGTATAGAATTTTTGGGCATTTATGGCTCCTGTGGCAAATAGCAGTATCCATATTAATAAAGTTTGTGCACGTTTCATAAGATTTAATATTAATGTTTGATTATTTGTGTTTTATAACCAACAAAATAACATTCCTTAGAAAAAGTAGGATATACTCATTCATACATCCTTTTTTATACAAAATAGGCGTAAAAAATACCGTTTGTCTATAAAACAAAACGCTTTATACGTGTATTGATTGAGAATGCTTAGCGTATATCAAAAACTACTAGTTATTCTAAAAACAATGATTATTTAAGTTGGTGGCGCAAAAATACTTTTTTTAATTTAAATACAAACAAAATCAAGCAAAAATTGCTGTGCGTCAGTGTTATGTGTTGGAAGAACGATGCTCTTGGATGACTAAAATTAAGTGAAATTTCAAGTTTTGGATCCCAATAATTTAATTTTATTATAGTGTACAGATAGCCTTATCATAACACGTAAAATGTACTTGTAGGCTTAAAAAATACTTGAAATATTCTGCGGTAGTTTAGGCTTTAAAATTCAAGTATAGTCAATGACTATAATTTAATTTTCTAATGAATAAATAGTAGAAAAAACAAATTAGTCGTCTGTGATTGTTTTTTGAATGATATTCTATACATGGTTTGAAATTATACGAACCTAAGGCATCTAAATTCGTATTACTGACACTGTCATTTTTTTATGTAAAAACACCATGATGCTATTGGACAGCCTTAGCTATGGAATAAATGAGTAAGGTATTTAGATGTAAAAAGAACAAGTCAATATGCGACATTATATAGCTAATTTAGTCTTAATGGGAGCAGTCGGAATTGGCTAATAATGATGACACCTTTTTGAATCAAAATAAAAATTAGAATTATAAAGGCAAATGCCCTCTGTTTTTTGGTAGTACAAAACAGAAGGCATTTGCTCTTAAACTAATAGTTTTAAAAAGAACTATTTTTTAGTAAGACGTCTCTTAGTTATTCCTTCTGCAGTTTCTATATAAACGAAGTATATACCTGTTTCGAGCGCCTCAATATTAAAAATGTTGGTCGTAGTTTCTAATACTTTTTGACCAGTTAAGCTATATAACGTGATGCTTCTTACCTCTGTGTTTATAGTAACAACACCAGAAGAAGGGTTGGGGAACACTACGAAGTTTTTTGGACTGAAGTTATGAGAGCCCAAAGTTCTCAATGAGTTATCTACTATCGTTTGTAATTCTGCAGTAGTACTTGGTGCAGGGACGGCAAAATTAATACCCATTTCTATTTTTTCAATTTCGTTCTGCGTTAAACCGGTATTCGTAATCCCTGCAGCTGTTAATTTTTGTTGTGTCAAGGTATTTGATGCAGAAGAATTGACTACAATAGCTACAGTATTTAATTCATCCACGATTTCCTGAATTTTGGCAGTAGTATCTACATCCGTAGCAACAAGAGCATCTATAGCCGCATTGACCTCAGCCAGATTAGCCGCATCTACACCAGTTACTCCGGCATTTGCGTAGTCTGTTATTGCTGGTACTGTGTTGGTGTTATCCTCGGCATAGTCTTCGATGATGTTTCCAGCATTTATGGTATCCACGATTTCCTGAATTTTGGCAGTAGTATCTACATCCGTTGCCATAAGAGCATCTATAGCCGCATTGACCTCAGCAAGATTAGCCGCATCTACACCAGTTACTCCAGCATTTGCATAGTCTGTTATTGCAGGTACTGTGTTGGTGTTATCCTCGGCATATTGTTCGATGATGTTTCCAGCATTTATGGTATCTACAATTTCCTGAATTTTGGCAGTAGTATCTACATCCGTTGCAACAAGAGCATCTATAGCCGCATTGACCTCAGCAAGATTAGCCGCATCTACACCAGTTACTCCAGCATTTGCGTAGTCTGTTATTGCAGGTACTGTGT
>CANLMN010000072.1 GCA_947492105.1 uncultured Aquimarina sp.
TTGCACTTGGTTGATTAAATATAACAATAATCAACTGGAAAACAACAAGTATACAGTTTTTCAGCAGACCCTAATTATTTTTTAAAGGGTCATATATAAACACAAAAAAACACTTTAATCAATTTAAAGTGTTTTTTTGTGTTTATAGCACTATCGCTAGGCTATGAGTTTTAAAAAAATCTATAACTCTTGTTTTATATTTTTTTTCTCAAAAACCGGAAGTAATTCTGTTTTGACTTCTCCAAAACCGATACGTGTCTCAGAATTTTGACAGAAACCACGCATAATTACTGTATCATGATCTTCAATAAACCTTCTGGTACTCCCATCAGCTAATGAAAGTGGGTTTTCTCCTTTCCAAGTGAGCTCTAACATAGAGCCATAGCTGTCTGGTGTTGGTCCGGATATCGTTCCACTACCCATCAAATCCCCAGAATTAACAGGACAACCATTTACAGTATGGTGCGCTAGTTGTTGACTCATATTCCAATACAAATACTTGAAATTGGATTTAGAAACAAGGGTTTCTTGTTGTGACGGTGGTTGGATGGCTACTTCTAATTGGATATCGTAGCTTTTTTTTCCACTAAATTGTAGATAGGGCAATGGTTCATGTATAGGATCTGGTCCTTGGCATTTAAATGGTTGTAAGGCATCTAAGGTAATGATCCATGGAGAAATGGAAGTAGCAAAATTCTTGGACAAAAAGGGCCCCAGTGGGATATACTCCCATTTTTGAATATCACGAGCACTCCAATCATTCAGTAATACCATTCCAAAAATGGATTCTTCAGCTTCGTTGATAGAGATAGATTCTCCTAGAATATTAGCATCTGTGGTAATAAACCCCATTTCTAATTCAAAATCTACATATTTGGATGCGCCAAAAATAGGAGTTGTACTGTTTTTTGGCATTATTTGCCCCATTGGTCGATGTATAGCGGTACCTGAAGAAATAATAGAACTACTGCGACCATGATAGGCTACAGGTAAGTGTGTCCAATTAGGTAATAATGCATTCTCAGGGTCACGGAACATACTGCCTACATTGGTTGCATGTTCTTTACTGCTATAAAAATCTGTAAAATCACCAACTTGTATAGGTAATTGCATCTCAACTTCATCAATAGCAAATAAGACTACCTGACAATGTTCTTTTTGTTCTTGTAACTCAGGATTCTCTTTGGCAAAAAGTAAAGCGATGCGATTTCTAACTAATCGCCACGTTTTTTGACCATCAGAGATAAAATCATTGAGTGTGTCTTGTAGGAAAATATCATCAGTAAGTGGAATGTTCTTGAAATAGCCTAATTGATGTAAAGCCCCCAAATCAATTACTGTATCACCAATACGCGTACCTATGGTAATTATATCATCTGGAGTCAAAAAAACTCCAAAGGGGATATTTTGTATAGGGAAATCCGTATCCGAAGTTGTTGTGATCCATGTTTTTCTACTAGGGTCATTCGCTATTTTGGGCATAAAATTATTTTAGGGTATTATTAATAATATGTTAGTAATTCATTACTTAAATATATAATATCTACATAATTTAATGGGAGTATTTTATTACTTTTGCATTTTATTTAACAAATTCTAAAGCCGATGCAACGCGACGAACAAATTTTTGAGTTAATTCAGAAAGAAAAAGAAAGACAACTTAATGGTATAGAGCTTATTGCTTCAGAAAATTTTGTAAGTAATCAAGTGATGGAAGCCGCAGGATCCGTTCTGACCAATAAATACGCAGAGGGATATCCCGGGAAACGTTATTATGGGGGTTGTACGGTAGTGGATCAAGTAGAGCAAATTGCTATTGATAGAGCAAAAGAATTATTTGGTGCTGAATATGCGAATGTGCAACCACATTCAGGATCTCAGGCGAATACTGCAGTTTTTCATGCATGTATCAAGCCTGGAGATAAAATTTTAGGATTTGATCTTTCTCATGGGGGGCACTTGACACATGGTTCTTCCGTGAATTTTTCTGGAAGATTGTATAAGCCTTCTTTTTATGGAGTAGAACAAGCTACAGGAAGATTGGATTATGACAAAATTCAAGAGATAGCAAATGTAGAACAGCCAAAGTTGATTATTGCCGGAGCTTCTGCTTATTCTAGAGAAATAGACTATAAACGTTTTCGTGAGATTGCAGATAGTGTAGGAGCTATTCTACTAGCGGATATGGCACATCCTGCAGGGTTAATTGCCAAAGGATTAATTGCAGATCCAATTCCTCATTGTCATATAGTGACAACTACGACTCATAAAACATTGAGAGGTCCTAGAGGTGGTTTGATCCTGATGGGTAAGGATTTTGAAAACCCGTTTGGAATTATCCTCAAAAATGGGAAATTACGTAAAATGTCTTCTTTATTAGATAGTGCTGTTTTTCCAGGGAATCAAGGGGGACCTCTAGAGCATATCATCGCAGCAAAGGCGATAGCGTTTGGAGAAGCACTGACCGATAATTTCCTAGAATATATGGTTCAGGTAAAGAAAAATGCCAGTGTTATGGCTGATGCCTTTGTCGAAAAAGGATATAAAGTGATTTCTGATGGTACAGATAATCACATGATGCTTATAGATCTTCGAAACAAAGGTGTTACTGGAAAACAAGTAGAAGAGGCATTAGGAAAGGCAGATATAACGGTCAATAAAAACATGGTTCCATTTGACGATCAGTCACCATTTGTAACATCGGGTATCAGAATTGGAGTAGCTGCGGCAACTACAAGGGGATTATCTGAACAAGATATGTTAGGAATCGTAGGATTAATCGACGAAGTAATTGAGAACATAGAAAATGAAACAAAGTTGTATGATATCAAAACTAAAGTTAATGAAATGATGGTTGAAAGACCATTGTTTGTGGAAGAACTTAGTAAGATCTCATAAATAGTAATCGCATTGATTACTCAATATGTTTTGAGTATAATGCTGATTTTTAAGTGTTGATTGCATAGGCGCCTGATTTTACAAGTTGTAAAATCAGGCGCCTTATTTTATATACTTGTTTTGTACTTAAGTAAATCCGTATATTACACTTAAAATAAAGTTAAAATTTATGAACAAAACCAACCTAACTCGAATATTTAGCAGTGTTTCACTTTGGTGTAGCCTACTTATGATCTCTCCTTTATTGGTTAATGCGCAGACACTAAAAGATGCAGCGCAAAGTAAAGGTAAATATATAGGGACAATATTTAATATCAACTATTTTAATGGATCAGGAAACGAAACAGATTATGATACTACGGTAAAAAGAGAGTTCAATGCTGTTGTGGCCGAAAATAATCATAAATCAGGGTTCTTGTTAAAAAATAGTGCTCAAAATGATTTGCTTAACGTGAGTATCGATGATATTAATACGCAAGAGCTGAATAAATTAATGGATTACGGAACTGCTAATAATACCGTGGTCAGAGGTCACGTTCTTATTTGGCATAATGGAGTGCCACCTTGGTTTGAGAATATTGCTTATAATTGGAATGATGCGCAAATAAAACAGTTTGCAACAAATTATATAACTGCTATTCTGACATATTGTAAAAATTACTCAGGAGGTAAGTTTGATGAATGGGATGTTATTAATGAAATAATTACCGATGGAGATGCAGAATATAGAACGACCTACCCAGTATCTAATGGAACAAAAGATGTTTGGTTCAAAAACGTAGCCACTGTAAATGGAGGAGAAGGTATGCAGTCTTTTATAGATCATTGTTTTACTGTTGCCAAGTCTGTAGATCCTGCACCAAAATTATTCTATAATGATTATAGCATAGAATTTTTTAATAGAGGTGAACGTAGTAAAAATGCTTTTATGCGTAATATGATCCAAGGAATGATAAACAGAAATATACCAATTGATGGTGTTGGGTTACAGGGGCATTTTATAAGTAATACTACTTTTAATGCAAATAGAATCAAAAGTACGATTGATGCTATAGGAAATATGAAACCTGGCATGATTTGTAATATCACAGAATTGGATTTTAGAATTTGTAGTCAATCAGATACTGCTCTAGAAACACAAGCTCAGAATTATTATGATACGCTTGAAGTAGTAATGAATAATCAGTTTAGTACAGGGATTGTTTTTTGGGGTTTTACAGATAAACACTCATGGATACCTGAATTTTTTGGAAATTGTGATAATGCCTTGTTATTTGATAGATCCTATGCTCAAAAACGCGCATATCAAGGAGTACTTCATGGTATATTGGGGACGCCAATTCCTCCTTTAGAGCAAGGTCCATACAATGGATCACCAATTCCAATTGCTTCTTCTGGAACTTCAAACATAAAATTTGTCCATTTTGATATTGGCGGGCAAAATGTATCCTATTTTGACAAAACTCCAGGACAAGAGGGTGGAGGAAATGGCTTGGGAGACGTTGATACTACTAATGGTGAAATTGTCAATTTTGTTGAAAAAGATGAATGGTTGGAGTATACTATTGATGTAGAAAAATCAGGCGTATACAACGTTGTTTTTACCACGGCTTCGACATCAGATGCAATGGCACAAATGACAATAGATGGTGCAAATATCATTCAAGGAAGTACTACTGTGACTTTTCCAAAAACAACAGGTTTTGGAGATTACAAAACTTCTCCTCCAAGTCAAGTTCAGTTGAATTCTGGTGAACATATACTACGTGTATATTTTACAGAAACTCCAGTAAATCTAGATCAAATGTCATTTACGCCAAATACATTAGGGATTACTAACTTTGATGTAGCAGATAACTTAAAGTTATATCCTAATCCATTTAACAAGCGTTTTGATATTTCTTTCAAGAATATAGAAAATGTAACACAATTTAGTCTACTAGATATTTATGGAAATACAGTTTATATACAGAAACATGATGGACAGCCTAGAGCTATAATGCAACCTGTAGGACTAAGTAGTGGAATGTATTTTGTCAAAATAGATTGGAATACTGGTATTCAAAAAGTAATTCGAGTATTGAAAAAGTAGTAGTAGTTTTTTATCGAGACTCAAAAAATATCATTATTAAAAATTGTAGCAACCTTTTGGTATATCTCCAAGAGGTTGCTTTTTTTTGTGCAATATTGATGATACTATTGGTGTATTTTAAAATAATATATCGCATCGATATGAGCAATTTAGGTAAATAAATTTGTATTCATGACACTGTGATTCTATTGCATAGCCTTAGTTATGGTCAAAATTTATAGTTTTAACTAGCCAAAAATAATTCAACTGTTTTTGGTTTACAATTGCATTTTAACTGGTATTAGCTATATTTAGCAAAAAAACTATATTGATGTCCTATTCCCAAAATCTCTTACAATTTATCGATGCAAGCTCCACTGCATTTCATGCTGTAGAAAATTTAAAGAAGGAATTAGTTGCCCAAAACTATCAAGAATTAAAGGAAGAAGTGCCTTGGTCCTTAGAAAAAGGAGGGAAGTACTTTGTTACAAGGGCAGAAGGATCTATTGTCTTATTCAAAATACCAAAAAAATGGACTAATGATTATGCATACAATATCATTGGAGCACATACTGATTCCCCTTGTCTGAAGATAAAAAATAATCCCATTTCTACAAAAGAAGGTTATCAACTATTAAATGTCGAAGTATATGGTGGGGTGTTATTGAATAGTTGGTTCGATAAAGATCTCTATTTTGGAGGCCGATTAATTATTGAAAATAAAAATGGCGAATTAGAACAACAACTAGTTAAAATAAAAAAGCGATTACGTATCCCTCGCTTAGCTATACATTTGGATAGAGAGGTAAATAAACAAGGTTTTAAACCCAATCCACAAGAACATATGTTTCCTATCATTGGACTCCATAGGGATATACGTTTTGAAGATTGGATAAAGCAAGAAACGGGACTCTCTGGAACGATACTAAGTTGGGATTTGTTTTTGTTTGATGCAGAAAAATCAAGTTTAGGAGGTATAGATGACGAGTTTATTTTTGCTCCAAGATTAGATAACCTTGCGAGTGTTCATGCATCTTTTGAAGCTTTAAGATTATCGGAGGACAAAGAAAACAAAGTACAAATGGCTGTTTATTTTCAGCATGAAGAGATAGGCTCAGAATCACAGAATGGAGCTAATTCTAACTTTCTAGAAGCTACCTTGAAGCGGGTTCATTCATTTATTTCTACTAACGAAGAAAACTTTTATCAGGCAATTGCTCGTTCCTTCTTTATCTCAGCAGATATGGCTCATGCAGTACATCCTAATTATACAGAGAAGCATGACAAGAATCACAAGCCATATATCGGAGCAGGGCCAGTAATCAAAAGTAATGCTAATATGCGCTATGCTACCGATGCTTTTTCCATAGCGAAGTTCAAACAGTGGTGCAAAAAAGCAGATATTCCTTTTCAGGATTTCTGTAGCCGCAATGATATAGGCTGTGGCTCTACTATTGGTCCGATGACTGCCGCCAAAATAGGAATACCCACTATAGATGTAGGCAACCCTATGCTATCTATGCATAGTATTAGAGAGATGTGTGGTGTACAGGACCATACGTATATAATAAAAGTATTTACGGAGTTTTATAAGAGTTAGACGAGCTATTCTGAACATTTTTTTGCCGGAATGATAGTACCCAAGTATTGTTTTAACCCAAAGTACTACGAATCTAATGTAGGTTTTTGCTTTTTTGATTCAGACAAATAAAACAGATGTGTTTTGCCCTTGACAACAGTAGTTGGGCAGGAATTTTGTTGTACAAACTGGCAAAACTATGTCCTATGATTTGAATCTATACTACCATTCTGAAAGGCTTTAGTGAATCTTAATCAA
>CANLMN010000073.1 GCA_947492105.1 uncultured Aquimarina sp.
CTGATGTCTCAGCCGTTGTTGCGTGTGTTTCTGCTTCTGTTGCTGAAGTCTCAGCCGTTGTTGCATGTGTTTCTGCTGCTGTAGCTGATGCCTCAGCCGTTGTTGCATGTGTTTCTGCTTCTGTTGCTGATGTCTCAGCCGTTGTTGCGTGTGTTTCTGCTTCTGTTGCTGAAGTCTCAGCCGTTGTTGCATGTGTTTCTGCTTCTGTTGCTGAAGTCTCTGCTGCTGTAGCTGATGTCTCAGCCGTTGTTGCATGTGTTTCTGCTTCTGTTGCTGAAGTCTCAGCCGTTGTTGCATGTGTTTCTGCTTCTGTTGCCGATGTCTCTGCTGCTGTAGCTGATGTTTCCGCTTCAGTTGCATGATTTTCTGCTGTTGTTACAAATGCTTCGATTTCATTAGCACGTGTTTCCGCTGTTGTTGCATGCGTCTCTGCTTCATTAGCTTTGGTTTCTACTTCTTGTACGAACTCTTGAATTGTTTGGAGCAATTCCTGAGCTTTATACTTTTCTTGTTGGATTTCTTCAAGCATGACCATGGCCTGATCCAGAATCGTGGTGTTAATAGTTGTGTTTTCGGATGACATAAATTAGAATTTTACAGAATATTAAATAAAGAGTTGTGTAATTTGTATTAATTTGACTTTGTTGATCATTAATAGAAACAACTCTAAAGCATGTCACCCTAAAAGGGGAATATTGTGAATTATTTAATTTTTTTATTAATTATTTGATAATTAGTGTTTTATTATTAAATTTTTTTATCAAAAAAAGTGTAAAATATTTACGTATGTTTATTATTTTTTGTATTTGATGTGATTTTGAGAAAGCTAAAAAATACATATTTTGAAGATAACAACAGGCATTTTAGGTTGTTATAGAGATTCTAAACGAACTTGATTCTAGCAGAAAGAATCGTCACTGATTCTACCCGGGAATTGTAGTGTTTTTTTGAAGAAGAATTCCTCTATTTTAGAGGGTCAAAAAGTTTTTCAGCAGATGCTATTTCTAGATAAAATTTTCTTTTATTAGGAATGAGATTGGGATCACCTGAAATTGCGTGCTAGATTACGAAAGATTACATTCCACTTTGGGGTACTTAACTCCTATAGAAATGGAACTAAAAATAAGAATGAATAAATATAATAACGTGGCTTAATAAATAGCACCAAATTTACTAGGTAGTATAATCTTATTAGCGGAAAATAAAGGTTTAACGATTATGGCGGTGGCGTACGATAGTGGTTTTAATTCTAAAACTGTCTTCAATACGTTTTTCAAAAAAATAGAAGGTACTACGCCTAATTCATATTTGAAAAAGAATAGAAAGAATTAATATTTTGAATAAGCACGATTTGATTAGTTTCGAAAAAAAAGAGGTTACTTTAAGCGCTATGGACGTACAACGATTACAGAAAACCATCAACAAATATAATAGTCACTTGACCCAAAAATCAGGTGTTGCCTTTGGGGCTTTATGTGAGGAACATAATTTAAAAAAAGGAACAATTTTACTGAAGCCCAATCAGAGCGACAACGCGGAATATATTCTTTTGAAAGGTACTGCACGAACCTTTTTGTTAAACACTGAAGGAGAAGAAATAACACTGTTTTTTTTTGAAGAGAATACTATTATTCCACCTTATGTAACCCGTACTGAAAATGGAAAATCACTTTTGTACTGCGAAGCATTGACCGATTGTACTTTTGCCAAAATGAATGCTGAACAATTTGAAAGTCTAATGATAGAGAATCTAGAAATCAGAGAATTTGGGAATACGGTACTGAGACAAGAACTTCTAAATAAAGTTCAGAAAGAAATAAGAATGGCCTCTTGGACAGCGAAACAACGTCTTGAACAATTTCGAAAAGATTTTTCAATGCTTGAAAACATTGTACCTCACCCAATGATAGCTTCTTATTTGGGTATTACCAATGTCTCTCTTAGTAGATTGCGAAAACAGGGTTGATTTACTTTTTATCATTTGTTAATGTAGCACCGAAATTTAGGCAGTTCCTTTGTAATCTAAAATCAATGTTATGCAAAGGTTCGAAAAAACCATTAGAAAAAATCTTCAGGGTACTAAAGTCTTATTGCTCTTTATCACAACAACTTGTAATTATCTTATAATGGTTTTGATGACCATACCAAAGGTAATGTCCTATGGCAGTGGAATGCGGTTATTAGATATGATGCCCACTGGATATGATTTGGAATATGTGAATACTCTGTTTGGGGCTTTGGGTCAAGAAGGAAGAGAAGCATATCTACAAAAACAAATTCCTTTTGATATGATATATCCTGGTCTTTTTGCAATTACCTATAGCTTAATTTTGGCTTACTTCTTAAAGAAAATGGATAAGTTAAAAAGGCCGTTTGTGTATTTCTGCATTTTACCTATTATAATAGGGTTAATGGACTATGCAGAGAATTTTGGGATTATTTCAATACTAACCACTTATCCAGAAATATCAAGTAGAGCTGTTGCAATAACTGGTAGTTTTAGTCTTCTTAAGAGCATGGGTACTACTGTCTACTTTTTGATTTTAATTACTGTTCTTATTGTTTTAGGGGTTAGATTTTTAGGAAAAAAGACTACTCCTGCGATGCTATAATACAATTTAGGTATATAATAGGAATTCATATTAATGACACTGTTATTTTTTTATGTAAAAACACCGTGATTTTATTGCATAGCCTTCGCTATGGAAAAAGAACAAAGCGATATGCCACATTATATAGCTAATTTGGGATAAGACTTAATGAATTAAAAGATTTTGCAAAAGCATCTAATTTACAATTATATACATGTAATTTTATGTGTTTACTAAAGCTATGACCTAAAAACGTTTGCATGAAAAATAACAATCAATTGTAAATAGTAAATAGATGAAAATTTCAAACCATCAATCGACTCATAACATGCTCGCTACAACAAAAAACATAATTCAAGGTAAAATAAAAAAATCGCTTCAAACATCTCGTTTAAAGCAATTTAGTTAAAGTTGTGAGCCCAATGGAAGAAGTATCGAACTTTTTACTTGATGATTTTGGTATTATATTGAATTTTATGAGAGCAGTGAATTAATAATATTTTTTAGCATCAAGAGTTCATTATTTAAGTTCACACTAACCTTTCTTCCAACAGATCCTTCCAAAGTATAAACCCTTTTCTTCTGTCTGAATAATCATGAATTAGGCGACTAAAGTTTTTAGGTTTACTTTCAAGAAAACTTTGGCGACCATTATTCCTAATCATATTTAAATCATGATCAATTGCTCTTAGTTTTTCTGAAAGCACATTTTTATTTTTATCAATGTGCCAAATATATGTTGCCTCTTCTGTGTCCAATGTCTCAAGAATAATATGATACTGATCTTTCCCTGTTAATAGAAATACGAAGGAAAATGGACTCAAAACAAAACGTAATTTTAACACTGTACTATCATGTTTTGTTGCTAAATACCGTAATTGTCGAAAATGTTTAACTTCCTCATTTTGCAAGACAGAATTTAGTAACTCTTCTTCTGATTTGTATAAAAAAGAACCATTTATTTCTTGTAGGCACTCTAAATCAAGTAAGTTTTTATCTGTTTCTATTGAATGTTTTTTATGGAGAATACTCTTTTCTGTAAAGCGAAATTTTACACCTTCAATGATTTCTCTATTAATCATTTCCAAATCTTTGGAATCAGCTATTTGAGAAATTACTTTTCCATTCAAGATTTCTGCAAAAATATTAGCTTCTACATTTTTTGACTTTAAAAATTTTGAGAAATAGGGTTTTAAGACATCAAACTCAGGTCGAATTTCATCATTTTCTATTTCGAATTCAAGTTCTATTGGAATTTTTGATGTTTTATACTTAAAAGCAATAGCTCCATATCGAAAGTCAAGTCTATCAATCGGTGTTTTTATTGTCTCTTTAACTGAGATAACATTTTTAGATATTTCTTCTATGTTCTCCGATTCTTCAAATAAAGATGCTTGTCTATCAAAGTGTCGATAATAAGTGTTTCTTTTTAGAAAAAGCTTGTTTAAATAATCAATTTTTTGATCTCGATAATCATAGACAACAGGAGTTATTTCCGATCGTTGAACACGGCCTATATACTGAACAAGTTTCCCTTTGAAAGAGAATGGGTATACTAAAAACACACAAGAAGCATTTGGTAAATCAGTTCCTTCTCCAAAAAATTGACCTGTAGTTATTAGAGCTTGATAATTTCCTTCATTAAGAACCTTCCATTTCGCTTTTCTATTACTTTCAGAGTCTTCTCCACTTAATGTGATGGTTTCAAAGGATTGTTTTAGTAATTGATACAATGTATCAATGTGCTCTTTTCGTTCGGTAATTATAACAACCTTTTTTCTTCTATTTAATTCGTTACGTACATCACTTAGGATAAGTTTATTTCTAGTAGAATCATGAACAAGTACCTTTGATAACGTTTCAAATGTATCCATTTTAGAATTGAAAGGGATGTCTAAGCTTGTTTCTCGTATGTTAATTCTTGCTCTTTTATAGTTTTCAATTTCTTCAGGTTTAATATCAGCTATAATTCTACCTAGATGAATAAATATTTGTTTTCCATCGCTTCCTTTTCGAAAAGGTGTTGCTGTTAACCCATATTGATAATAAGTTGATAGTCTTGAAATTGTTTTTCTAAATGTTTCTGCTGGTACATGGTGGCATTCATCAATAATGATTATTCCAAATCGTTTAGCAAGACCTTCTATTTCTTGTTTTTCAAGTTGTTTACCTAAACTCTGAATCATTGCTACTGTGATAGTCTTCCCAACTTTCGCTTTGCCTTGTCCAATCTTTCCAATTTCATTTTTTGGAATCCCAAAAAATGCTTGAATTCGTTCGATCCATTGTTCTAAGAGCTGTTTACGATGGACAATAATTAAAGCTGGTTGTTGCTTTTCAGCAATGATTTTTAATCCAATTGCTGTTTTACCTGAACCTGGAGGCGCTGTAATTACACCAAAATCTTTTTTGACGGTAGCTTCTATTGCTATATTTTGATGCGGTCTTAATATTATATTTGTAGAAAATTTAGTTAAAGGAAATTTCACTCTTTTATCTAGGAATTCAAAATCAATTTTTCCTTGTTTGCAATATTGAATTAACCTTCCTACAAAACCTCTAGGAATAATAATTTCATTTTCTGTTTCTTCAATAAACCTAAAATATCGTTTTGTATCCCACGTAGATTTACTCGTTTTCTTTTTAATAAAGTACTCAGGGTTTGCAAAATTTAATTCCTCTTTAAGAAAATTGATCAGCTCAGGTGTTATTCCCGATCGATTGATTATCACAGAACTATTAAGGGTTATATGCAGTTTATTCGAATTGAGCTTTTCTGTGACTGATGAAGCTAAATTATCTATCGCTAAAGATTCAAATATTTTATCAAGATGAGTGGTTGTTGCTTTCTTAATAGAAGACAAAAAATCCCATTGACTTTCATGTGGCTTTAAATCTTCATTTACAAAACAACTGTTTCCTTGTTCTAATGCAGGTTTATAGAAAGGCAATGCAATTAGATTTCCTAAGCCTTTTCCAGAGAGAAAATTTTGATTCGGAAATAAGCGGTCAAAACTTGAACTTTTGTCAAATACGGAAAAGATATTACCTTCTTCAAGTATTGAAATAAAAATCTTTCTACTCTTTATTGCTGGGTAAGCTTGATCAAAGAATATCCAAACATGAGCACCATTGCCTGACTTTGATCTTTCAAGATATGCCGAGATACCTTTATCTAAACATATATCAATAAATGTTTGACTTTCTTCTTTCCAATTTTGTTTGTCGAAATCAGCAACAATGAACCAAGAAGTATTGTCTTTGAGTAAAGGGTATATGCCAATTAGTTGTTCTCCATTTAAGTGTTTAGTAATTTGTTGGTCTGTAAGCGTGAGGTAGTTTTTTTCATTGAAAGTCTTAAAAGTACCTCCGTTTATTTTATGAAGTCGATATCTATATGGATCATAATGATAAGCAGGCATATATCCACTTTTATTACCCTTTTGCCAATGTATTGCAAAAACATCTTCTCTACAATTAAATAGGTTTCTAATCAGACTGATTTCTCTGTTCATTAGTTCCTGATTTATTTTTAGCAATTTCAATAGCTCTATGCAATTTATTTTACAGTATTTCTTTAGATCGTAGGAGTGTTAAATACTCAGCTACTCTTATATTGCTCTTGTCTAATTAGGGTCTGCTGAAAAACTGTATACTTGTTGTTTTCCAGTTGATTATTGTTATATTTAATCAACCAAGTGCAA
>CANLMN010000074.1 GCA_947492105.1 uncultured Aquimarina sp.
CGGAAAGCAATTCACAACAAGATAAGCTCGCCGTCGTTCGACAACGACCCTGCGAATGCTAGGTAAAATACAAGTATCCCTAAACTATGATTTGATAATTTGGAAGTCATCAGTGCGCTTACCCTTGGGTCGGAAAAGCAATTCACAATAAGATGAGCTCACCATCGTTCGAAAACGACCCTGCGAATGCTAGGTAAAATACAAGTATTCATGAATTATGATTTGATAATTTGGAAGTCATCAGTGCGCTTATGCCTGGGTCGGAAAGTAAAGTGGTTGGAAAAAGAGTTTTGAAAGCTTCAATACTCAACTCTGCTCCGAAATATAATGATCAAAATGCAAACTTATTTAACCGAAGCCAACAATACGTTTGCATTTTGAAATGTTTTTTATAATGAATTATGAAAACAATACTCCAAATAACAAAATACTAAAACCTAAGAGTTAGTTTTTCAGCAGATTCTAATATTAGTAGTGTTTTCCCTAATTCCCTCTTTTAATTAAGAAAAACATCTTGAGCTACAAATTGTCAATGTTTCTACAGAAATATTATAAAGGAAAACTTCTGCCAAATTGCCTCCACATGCAGTATTTGTTCCTCTACCAGATCTAATAGTTTCATAACTTAATCTACCCCATGTTTTCCCACCTTGATTTTGAGTTTGTATACTACGGAGAAACAAATAAGTAGCATGAACACATCGTGGTGCTTTATGTTTGAAACTCCATGTGCCTTTCTTTCCTAATCGTGAAAAGCCAACAGTGTAGCTTCTAAGAAAATTTGCTTTGGCTCCTTTTTCTACTTTGGGTGCTTCTTCTATTTTGACGTCATAAATAGCTAGTACCTCTTCTTTTGTTTTCAATAGATGCGTATCGGAATTCTCTAATGTTACTTTGTACGGAGCATTTTCATACTCGTGTATAAGCATCTGCACTACAGAATTATCTCTAATATCTCCTATTTTGTAAATATCCCCGTAGAGATTAATAGTATTCTCATCGCTAATTCCATAATCATTTTTAAAAGTTTCTAATAAAGATGATTCAAAAGTGTTTTCTTGTAATCCTGCTGATTCGGAAGATTCTTTTTCGCAAGATGTCAAAAATCCCACCAATACTACTAATACCCATAATCTTTGTGTTAATCTTTTCATTTTTATAGTTTTATGTGTTCTCTCACAAGATATAAAAAACTAAAAAGAAACAAATACTTAATGGTATTTTTTTTTTAAGCCTTGCATTTTTGACCCCAGATGGATACAATTGAAATATTCTCCTATGAGATTTGACAATGCTTCTTGATCATATCCACAAAGTCTAATACGTGCCAAAATGCTTTGAAGCTCTCCTGTTTTTTTTGTCCGAAGGGAATGCTTCTAGCAGATAGTATTTATTTTTGCCATCCTCGTCACCTAAACGTTCTATGTTCAAATTCAGATATTGCGCATTAGTCATTTCTTTGCCCAAATTACTTCTATCCCAGCCACCACCTAAAGTTGTGTCGTTTCCTATTAATTGATAGGGGATAAATCTCCATTGTCTAATATCATTATCTGTCATCCTATCGTATCCCCATTTCAAGAAACTAAGAATAACTTCTCTTGGAAGCGTGTTTTTGGTAAACCAAAAAGAGGTACTTACATCGGTATCCCGATCAGTGTGTGTTCTCGTTTTTAACAAATCACTCGGGATATCAAAATGAAATTCTTCGGTTTCTCCACCCAACCTAAACATTAATGCAAACCATTCTTCTAGCGGGTCATTTTTATCACTTCTTACTCCCGATATTCCAAACTCTTTTACTAACTGCGCTTTTTGTTTTTTTATAAACTCTGGAGTCCCCACTTCTAATGGAGTAATATAAATAGTATTTCCATCCTCATCTGTGTCCATAATGACTCCTTTACTCAATAGATCAGCTATAGCTTCTTCTGTTAATTGATCTGGTATCCTTTGGTTTCGTTGAACCTCATCTACTACTTCTTTCTGACAAGCTATGAGAAATAATCCTAGGATCATGGGTACTATCAAATTGCGTATATATCTATTCATAATAATTAAATCAATGTATTTTCCTACGCTACGATATCCCCTCTAGAGACTTTCTCTACACCACCAAACGGTAAGTTTTGCAGACGTCCAGCTAATGAAACCATTTCTTATTAATAGAACGCTTATGTCTCTTTATCCCCTACCCCTTGTTACAAAAAGACTGTCTAAATACTTTATACATCGTGACAAAACGAATTATAAAAAACTGTTGCACAAACAAATAAATCCGACATACTAGTTATTATTTTTTTTGAGCTATTTTTATCTGATGGTCATACCATATACCACTTACTAAAAACGTAAGAAACAAAACCTAAAACATTAACATATAGAAGAATATGACAAAGTTATAGCTGTAAGAAAAATCATACAACACAAGTATACAGGTATAGCACACTTACAACATCGTTAATATTAAGTATTTACCGATGTAGCACCACCACCCCCTTAATGAAAGCCACGTAACACTTTTAAATGTCCAAGTTTTATGAATAAGTCGTGTTATTATCTCTATAGTTTAGGACTTTATTGAGTGTCTTTCGTCTTTCTGTCACGAATAACTGCTAATGATGGTAACTTTTTTTTGATTGATGGACGTATTTTTGCATGTCATAGTGGTGCTATAAGCGAATAGAAAGACTAGAATGAAGCAAAAAATAGCATTTTTATAGAAAATCGAGATAAACAAACCACTTGGCTACAGTAAAACATGGAGATGATCAAATTCACATACACACTTCTCCTACAATTTGGCTATATAAATTCGTATTAATGACACTGTTATTTTTTCATGTAAAAACACCGTGATGCTATTGCATAGCCTTAGCTATGGAATATATGAACAAGGCATAAAATAGAAAAAGAACAAGGCGATATGCCACATTATATAGCTAATTTGGTATCAGTCAGCAATTACCATCGTTCAAAATTTTGAGCATAAAAAAAACTGCTCGGGGGCTATGAGCAGTTTTTATATAATCGTCTTAAGAGATACTATATAATCTATTACGGGATTTGGGTTAGTTTACATCAAAACTTTCAGAGAAGGTATCCTGACCTTGAGTAACCGATAAGGTATAGATCCCTTTTGGTAAATCATTGGTGTTATAACTTCTATGAATAGCTGCGTCTTGAATATTTTCTTCTGAAGAAATTTTGATACCACTATCAGAATAAATACTGATTGTCACATCATATTTCTTGGTATTATCAACAGTAACACTGAATACATCTCCTTTTTTTTCGTAGACAGGTTTTGTCATAAATTTTACTGCCTTCTTGATCAATGTAACTCCTAGATCGTTCTTCAGTACAGGGGTAATTTGGATCTGAATATCGTTTTCTACTTCGACAAAATACATCCCATCATCTTTTCCTTTTAGACTAAAACTCTTCTTGAAATCTGCAATTTCTCTAAAGGTCTTTTTAAATAATGCAAACCCTTCAAAATCTCTGATTACCAAACGCTCACCAATACTCACACTCTCTAATGAAATGTGAATTAAATTTAATGTTTGGTCTACCGTTACTTCAACTTTCTTTGCTGCTTTTGCAGTGGTCAACCCTAACATTAGAATTGTTAATATTGCGACTTTTAAAAAATTTTTCATTTCGAAATTTATTGCTTTTGTTTGCGATTTAAAGTTATTCATACCTCAGTTTCAGGATGCAAATATATACTCTGATTCTCCACTACTTTACACCAAAATTCACCTATTTGTATACTATATTAACCTAAAAGGTTTTTTTTATTCTTAAAGTTGGTTAATACTAAGTTTATATCCCTCAAAATCAACACTCGCATTTAATATACAAATACTCATAATGTCGTAAATCACACGAAATAGTATAAACAATTCAGATAGTTCATAAATACCCTTATTTTTTTCATGGGTTTGTAGTGTTATTGCGGATGAATTATCCTCTTGGAATTCTTCTATGAGCTCTGTCTAATTCTATTTAATACTGTAATTGTTTGCTCATTTATTCTTTCATGATTTTTGGCTTCAAAATCAACATACCCCATTTATTGTGTAAAAAAACTATACCACGCACCCTTTATCCTTTCCTTTCTCTTTTTAAAACCAAAAAAAACGTAATTAAAACTATGCACTAGTTTTCTCTGTGATATAAATAAAAAGTTAGCTACAACCCCTTAGTTTACTGATTACAAAGGATATAATATAGTGATGCTATTTAAAAAATAATTACAGGCTACTAATTCGGTTCTTTTTCTACTATTTTTTTGCTAAAAAATTAAATCGTAGCTAAGGCTATACTTGAATTTTATAGCTAAAACTAGCGAAAAATAGTTCAATTATTTTAGCCTACAATTACATTTTAACTGGTATGAGACTCCTACAACATCATACGTTAACCAACGATATTACTTGATCTTATAGTTTTCAAAAAAAATAATGCCAGGCAATAGGCATACACCGTCGCGTAACGACTTATTTTTTGCTATATCAATGCCTTATTCATATATTCCTTAGCTCGGGACATGTAACATAATCAGGGCTTTTTACATAAAAAAATAACAGCGTTATTAATTGTCATAATTCGCTGCTCTTCCTACCAATTATCACTAAAAAAACCTTAATTTTTCTTTCCGGTAAATTCAAGCAACAAATGGTATAATTTTACGCATAAAAAAAACTGCTTTGGAGGAAGCAGTTTTAATCTATATTCTTAGGAGGGATAAAAAAACTATTTTTTTAGAATATTTAGTTTACATCAAAATTCTTAGAAAAGGTTTTTTTCCCTTGTGTAATAAGTAAGGTGTATACGCCTTTTTCTAACTCTTTTGTATTATAGTTTCTTTTGATAATAACATCATGTACCATTTCTTCTGATGTAATTAGAATTCCTGATTCTGTATAAATAGCAATTTTTATATCATCTTCATTACTGTTAATCAGAGAGAATTTGAATACATTATCCACTTGCGAATACTGTGGTTTGAACATAAATTTTGCTGCTCTTTCTATTAATGTTACTCCGAGATCATTTTTTAGTACTGGAGTAATTTGTATCTGTGTATCATTTTCTACTTCTACAAAATACATCCCATGATCTTTTCCTTTTAGACTGAAACTCTTTTGGAAATTTGACATTTCTCTAAAAGTCTTTTTGTACAATGAGAATCCTTTAAAGTCTTTAATCACCAAACTCTCACCTACACTTACACTTTTTAATGCCACGTGAACAATGTGCAGATTTTGATCTACAGTTACTTCAACTTTTTTTGCCGCTCTTGCAGATGTTAGTCCTAACAATGCTAAAGCTACTACGATGGTTTTTAAAAAATTTTTCATACCTAAACCCTTTTTTGTTTATAATTTTCAAGGAAATAATTACCCCGATTTGATGATACAAAGATACAACCTGATTATCAGTAGTTTTACTCCAAAATTGACCTATTTCTATGCTATATTAACCGATAAGGGTTTCGTTAGTATTAAATTTGGTTAATTTTACTATAATTTCGCATCACAAATACGCAAAACACTCCCCTACGAACAAGAAAAGCATAGTACCAGTAATGTCTAACATCAATTTTGATTTGGACGTAATTTTATATGAATATCAATATCATTTCTTTTTATCGCTCTGATCATCTTATACCGTATTAGCTATCTAACACCATTTATCCTTTGAATTTACTGGGGTCAAATTTTCTTTTTTCACCTCAGCTTCAGCATAAAAATAAACTGTAACTAAGGCTATGCACTAGCATCACAGTATTTTTACATAAAAAAATAACAGTGTCATGAGTACGAAATTATATACCTCAATTGGTATGGTACCCGTTAAAACGTACTTGTACTCCAAAATAATTAAACTATTCTACGCTAGTTTAAATTATATAGTTCACGCATAGCTGTGGCTACGGTTTAATTTAATAGTGAAAAAATAGTAAGAAAGAGCCTCTAAATAGGGTCTGCTGAAAAACTCAGGCAGCATTTCTGGTTAGAAATTGATATTTGAGTTGGCTTTGGTAACTT
>CANLMN010000075.1 GCA_947492105.1 uncultured Aquimarina sp.
TCATAACACTATATTGTTTGAAACAAAGGTAGGTCAGCTGATAACTCTAGGAAAGATGTAATTGCTCGGATGGATACCTCAAATATATTGATTTTGAAATTTAAAAGATCACTCCGAACTTATTAGGGGCTAAACTACCAAGGACCTCCCAAAAGACCAAAAACAGCTCCTATTGCTAATGGAAATAATTAGAAATAAATGTCATAATATCAGTAGTTTAACCACTAAAAATCCCTGAGAATATAGTTTTTAACACCAAAAACACTGCTACTCCAATAGCAGGACGCTATTTTAAACCCCAAAAAAAATCATCTCCAAAATCGTTTTCCCTCTTATCGAAGTGGCTAATAACTAGTCATATAGCGTTTGCCTACGGCACGCCATATGCCTAGTTATTAGCCACAGTAATTATTCTTATTTAAATTTAGTTTTGTCAATTTCCTCATTTAGAAATTCTAAATCGATAAAATAATTTTCGTTATCGAAATCATCTGGAAAATATACACTCACATAGTCTCTCATTCTTAATTTAAATTCTACTATAGTAATATCCATATCAACTTTAGTAGAAAATTCATTGGTAATTTGTCCATCTATTTTCTGCTGACATAATATTTTACTTCTCGATATATCAACTAAATCAATTCTTTTTGAGTCTCTATTCATCCAATCATAAAAAGATTCTTTTTCGTTAGTCATTGAATAGGTTGCCGAATTTTTATTGACTTTAGTATCAAAATTTATTACCGTACAGTCCTCAGTCTTAATTCTTACTTCTTTCCAATTTTTACGAACATCTTTAACAAATTCAGAATTATTTCCTTTTCTCCACCTATTAAACTTTTTTTTTGATTTTTTCTGGTAGAAAAAAAGTGAAATATATAAAGTCAGAGCTATTAGTATGTAAATCCCGGTCATCTAGGTCTTATTGTGGCTAACGGTTTGGCTATGCGCAGTATCCCGTAGGGTATTGCATATAGGTTTTATTGTACTTAGTGTTTTATTTCTAAATCCATCTGTTTTCCTTCTTCAAATGCTTTCTTATCCATCCCTGTACCGACTGCGATACCGACGGCCAATCCATTAGGTAATCCATTAGGTAATCCTATTCCTATAAAGGCTATATTCCCTAGGCTAGTCCCAAAAGCAACTCCAAGAGGGATTCCAAATGCAGCCATCCCTAATGCTAACCAAGTATTCCTATAATGATTTTTCGTCACAAGCTTAAGTTCCTTCTCAATCAATTTAAGAATACCTGACTGAATCTTTCTTATTTGTTTTCTCAATTCTTTTTCTAATTCCGAAACTGAGTTTATTTGTTTAATCCAGTGTATGAGTAGTAAGGGGATAAAAATACGATAATTTTCGAGTTTAGAACTTAGCTAAATTTGCAGTTTTACTATTATCTTTTTTATTTAATCGTCAAATTGCAAATTTAGCGGACTTTATAAATACGCGTTAACTTTCAGTTTAAACCTAAACCCTTATTACTTATAAACTTTGTTACCTGTTGGCTTTTTTTAGAAAGGTTCATACAATACTAATATTTACTTTTATTTGATTGGTATAGATATTCCAATTCCAATTCTCAATCCTGACCATCCAGCTTTAACGTCTTTATCTGAATTATTAATTAAATGAAAATCAGAGTTTTCTTTAAATTTTAATTGACCTGGAATAACAAGGTCATAGCCTATATTGGTTCTTAGATTAAAAAAAGTTATTGGAAATTCATAATTCATTTGTATTCCTATTCCAATATCTATCGATTTAAATTCAATATTTTCCTCAGTTATTTCATCAGAGATCTTATAATAACTACTTAAATTTAAGTTTGATATCATGCTAAAAGCTTTTAAACCAAGTCCCAAATTTTTAATTGAATTAATTTTAAAATAATATATACCACCAATAGTTAGAGCATTTAGACTCTGTTCAACTCTTAAAGTTCCAGAAAAATCAGAGTAAGATAGTTTACCACCAGTTGAGTTATAACTAATAAAAGGTGCGACGTTAATGTTTGTGAATTCGTAACCCATTGTAAAACCTAAATTTGAAGGAAAATCATCAGTAATTTTTGTTGGTATTTCTGGATTGTCATTTTTAAATTCTTGCTGAAAATTAGAAAGGGATGAATGAGAAAAAGTATTATAATTAATTTCAAAAAAAGGTTTTCCATTTTGTGATAATATTCCGAAGGATATAAAGAATAATACCAATGATATTTTTATTTTCATAGTTTACTGATAGTTTTTTATTACATACCCTAATGTCGAAATTAGAAAGTCTTTCTCAGCTAAATAGAAATAATCATTATCTTGTATTTCTATAGTTTTTCTGTTTTCTTGATTGGTATTTAAATCATAAAAAACTAAATAGTTTCCAGAATGCATTGATAGAATTTTATTTTGAGATTTTAAAAAGTCAACTCTGTCCATATTTGATAAATTTGATATTTGATTTAACGAGGAATTAAATAAGTTAACTTCTCTAACGTATCCTGCAGCTAAATAGACTTTATTAGTTTCAATATCAAAATCAGTATACAGCTCTCTATTAAATTCATCAGAGTAAACCTCAGATAAAATGGTATTATCTTTTCTATAAATCTTATTCTCGATATTAAAATAATTTCCACTATCAGATATATTAAAAGCGTAACTGTAAGCTTTTTGTTTTTGAAGAATCAATGTTTTAGTGGGTATGTCGAAAATGGTAACCATAACAGAAGTTTCAATACTATCAATAACAAAGGTGTTTTCTCTATATCTTACAATTGTATTGGGTGTTAGTGCAGAATTATCAAATTCTGAGATATTATATTCATTAATGATTGTGAATGTTTCTTTATTAATTTCTATAGATTTCGAATTTAAATCAACTATAAAATTTTTAGCGCTATTGAAATGAAAATCACCAATTGAGTTATTAGAATTTGTTATAAAATTTCTTTTAACAAGTAATAATGAATTAGAATTTAATTCATCAATATAAACTGAGCCATTTTCATCAATACTTAAGGCAAAAAGTTTATCATTCAATTCATTGTATAGAAATTTTTTATAATTATTAACATCAAACTTTTCTCCTCTAAAAAATTCTCCTTCGATATTCATTCTTGGAGTTTGATAAACAGATAGACTATTGTTGTTTGCTGTTAATTCTAGGCGATATTCATAATTTCTTCCAAAAACAAAATTATCAAAGGTTGGGTTATAAATTAATTCATTATTATCAAAATTAAGACCAATATTTTTTCTGAAACCATATTTATCATAAACCATTAGAGCACTTTTAATATTACTTCGCAAAGGATGGTCTGTCCATTTAAAGTTAAAACCTCCGTTTTCAGTTGAAGTAACTGTAATGTTAAAAGTATTTGGGATAATAATCTCTTTTATCTTTGATTCAACAACAACACCAAATGAATTTTCAACTTTAGTTTTATATTTCAGATTTGTATCCAAAGAAATATTATCATTTAGCACACCATTTTGTATGGTTTCTTTAGTCAATATTAATTCACCAACAAGGTTATTTGAGTCATTGTAAATCAGAAGGCTTGAGTTTAAGCTCTGTTCAATTTCCTCAACTAAGGGATAATCTTCGAAGTGTATGAAAATAGTTCCATCTTTGTGTTCAATTCTCTCTATTTCAAGTGCTAAGGCTGTTTTGTCCACATTAAAAGAAAAATTTTCAATTTCATAAAAATATTCTAATCCACTTAACTCAGCTAAACTACCTGAGCTAGTTTTAAAGTAATATTCAATTCTTAAATTATACTCGTTGTCTGGTAAATTTTCTATGTCTAATAAAATAGAGCCACTTGAATTTGATGAGCTTTCAATTAGTACATCATCTAAATAAAATAGTATTTCATAAAGTTCGTTTTGATTTGTAGCATTATAAGAATACTCAATATTTTTGGTATTTCGAATGATTTCTCCATCTGTAAAATTAGTAAGGCTTAAACTAAATGACGGTTCTGCTATTTGAATTTCATTATAATAGTCTTCTGAAAATTCATATTCGCAGCTTACAAATAATATGAATTTGAAAAATAATAGAAGTTTTAAATAGTTGAATTTCATTAAAAAATATTTTTCTTAAAATTTTTAACAAAAATAAGATTAATTAAGACCGTTGCAAAACTGTCCCATAAATTAGAAGCGTTCTTGATTTTTATTTTTTTAGTCCAAAATTCAGTTGATTTTTGAATTTTCTTTTGGTTTTAGAGCCTACACACCTGCTTTTAAGGCTCATTTCTCCTTAATTTTCACGATTGGACGCAATTATCCCTGGACTCCTGTACAGATTGTAACACATCGCTTCCATTAGGTTTTGAGTATGCATTTTTTTAATGCCTCGATATCTTGCTGTTCCACCATTGAACCATCGTTTTATACCTCCAAAAGTACGCTCTACTTTAAATCTTGTCTTGCCTATAAGTTTGTTAAACTTCTTTTCCCAATGTGTCAAAGGTTTGTTTTTATATGCCTTTTTTAGAATATGATTTTTTAGTTTTCGTTTCTTAAGAAGTACTGCATTTTTCTTTGATTGATATCCTTTGTCTGCTTTTAGAGTAATATTTTCAGGTAAATCTGCTGTATCCAACACCTCTTCTAAATTGGCTATTTCATTAGTACTAGCCTTTGTAGTTAGTACTCCTAAAACCAAGCCTTCGTTATCGGTAACGTGATGCTTTTTGTAACCAAATCTGTATTTTCCACCTTTTTTTAACCATGAAGCTTCTTTATCCACACTGTCTGCATAGTCCTTAGCAACTGGAACTTCCTGTTCGTCTTTTCTATCCTCAGTAACTTTGTGATTAGTTTTGCCTTTGGGCTTTAGAGGGGTGTCTATAACACTTGCATCTATTATAGCTCCCGTTTTTACTATGATTTGATGGGCTTCCAATTGCCGGTTAATCTCTTTAAATAGCGACTCATAAGCTTTGGCTTTTGTTAGGATAGTTCTAAAACGGGATAAGGTACTATGATCTGGAGCCACTTGGTCGATATGCAAGCCACAAAAGTAGCTAAATGAAATACTGTCATTAACCCGGTCTTCAACTTCATAATCACTTAATCCATACCAAGTTTGTAGTAAACTCATTTTAAAAAGAAGTAATCCGCTATAACTTGGTTTACCTGTAGCACTTTGACCTTTAGTATAGTACTTTTTTAAAACTTTTATAACAGGTTGCCAATCCAAAAGAGTGTTGATCTGTGTGAAAAATGTACGCTTGATCTTGCGTGAACGAAGATCACAGATGCTGTCAGCAAAGGTGGGGTGAGTTACTAATTCCATAAATGAAAGATACGAAATCAAACAGAAGTAAACAATACCGTGCAACGGTCTTTTAATTATTGATTTTAAGTAATTTTAAAAATTCGTTAAAAAATGTCTATAGAACTTAATTTAATCTTATTAATAGTTTGTTTTGTGCTTACAGGTAACGTCCCATGTATGAGTAGGAGCGTGTAAAACCCACCACAGAAACTATTTAGCCGAAAAATACTAAAATGCACTGACTTTTCGAGTAGCAGAGAGGAGATACGGGTGTAAGTCCCGAGAACCAATCAAGGCACCGCTTTGAGGAGTTTTGCAGTGACTTATCCTCTTTTTATTCACTTATTAATCCATTATTATGCGAAACTCCAATGGTTAAATGTGTGCCTAAATGACAAAAATGTAGAATCGGTTAACGGTTCTGAAATCCTAAAATCCTTAAATTCTATCGAGGAAGAGTTTATTGGGAATCTTAAATTCAAATTCTTGTCCAAAAACAGCTATTCCGATTAATAAAAACCCTAATGTTAATGTATGTCTCAAAGTTTTTCTCATATTGTTGGCAACAATTGTATATACCCAATTGGGTATATTTCCATTATATAATTCACAAATCTAACAGGTTCTAATCAAAATCAAAGCCTTATCCTGTTGTTTTAAACACCATTTATAGTTTAGCCCCTAATAAGTTCGGAGTGATCTTTTAAATTTCAAAATCAATATATTTGAGATATGAAATACAAGAAA
>CANLMN010000076.1 GCA_947492105.1 uncultured Aquimarina sp.
ATAGCATACTAAAACTCCAAGAATTACTGCCCGGATATCAAGAAAGTCTTAACATGTAGTTGCTCGGAGGCTTACTTAATTACAGGCTGACACTAGCAAATTAGATACATATTGTCGCATATCCACTTGTTCTTTTTCCATCTAAATACCTTGTTCATATACTTCATAGCTCAGACTATACTATAGAATCACGGTGTTTTTACATAAAAAAAATAACAGTGCCGTTAAAACGAATTTATTTACCTAAACTGTATAAACAAAAAAACTAGCAAGAGTATATACCTGCTAGTTTTTTGTTCAATTTCAAAACTCATCTCTTTTGAAGAAAGAGGAGTTATCTACTGGTATTTTTTCAAGAAATTAAAATCATTACACTAGATGAACTTCCTTTTTTCTTTCCCTTTCACAAATAAGAGATACCAAAATCCCAAGGTGTCAATTCTTATTTGACTATAATAATAAATTCACTACGTCTATTTAGCTCATGTTGCGCTTCGGTACAGCTAGCACCATTACTACAATCATTCATCAAGTTAGACTCTCCATAACCCCGTCCAGTAATTCTCTCCTTATCCACACCTCCTTTGTCGACAATATATTTGATTGTACTTTTGGCTCTACGCTCACTCAAGCGCATATTATAGGAATCACTAGCACGACTATCTGTATGTGACCGAATGTCTACCTGAAGTTCTGGATACTGTTTCATAGCAGAAATCACCTTTTGTAATTCTATTTCGGCGTCTGGTCTTATTACAGCTTTGTCCAAATCAAAGTAAATAGGTTGCAATTTTAACAACTTTGCCAAGTCATCACCTACCATTACTCCAATTCGCTTCAGTAAATCACTTCCTGAAGACAACTGTAGTGGAACCTCGTTTTCGTATTCGAATTGATAATCTGTTACAACTTCTATTTCCGTTGATTTATAACCATCTTTAGCTCCTCTAATCACATACGTTTTATCACAATCAACAGTAAACTGATAACGTCCCGAATCATCTGTAACTACCTCCGTAAGCTCTTTCATCTTTTCATCAAACAGTGTCACTTTAGTATTAGCTAACAGTTCAGTCGATTTTGAATCTGTAATAACACCTACCACAGTCTGTTTACATGTAGTGATCAATTCTTCTATTTGCACAAAACTATAGATATCGTCATCTCCCATTCCACCAGGTCTATTACTAGCAAAATAGCCAATTTTTGTTTCTTCGTTTAATATAAATGTAAAATCATCACTTTTACTATTCACTGGTTCTCCTACGTTGACAGGTTTTGCAAAACCATTATCCCCAGGCACAGAAACAAACACATCCAAACCACCTAAGCCCAAATGACCATCACTAGCAAAATATAGTCGCCCTATGTTACTCACATATGGAAATGTCTCTCTTCCTTCGGTATTAATAACACCCCCCATATTCTGCGGTGTTCCAAAACTCCCGTCCTCCTTGACATCAACTACATACAAATCAGAAAGTCCTTTGCCTCCTGGCATATCACTTGCAAAAAACAATTTACTCCCATCTGCACTCAATGCAGGATGCGCTACAGAATACTCATCACTATTAAAAGGTAATTCCTCAATATCATCCCATTTATTGTTAACCATTTTGGCACGAAAAAGTTTCAGTAAGGTTGTTCCGTTTTCATCCTTCTTTAGGCGTCCATCTGAATAATTATTTCTCGTAAAATACATCGTTTTTCCATCACTTGTAAAAGCTGTGGAAGATTCATGAAATTTGGTATTAACCTTTCCTGAAATTTTGGCAACTTCTATAAGTTTTTTGTTATCCGGCATAGCGGTAAACAAATCCAAAAAAGGACGTTCATTCCACTCATGAATTACTTTTTTTATTGGCTTACTTCTCGATGATGAAAACACAATGCTCCCATCATGGAAACTTGGTGCAAATTCGGAAAAGCTAGAATTGACTCCTACATCACTCAATAAAAATCTACCAGATTGCATCTCTATCATGTCCAGATAATTCCGTTCTTTAGTAAACAGTTCTGCACGTCGTTCTTTGCTTTGAACTTTTTCATTAAAGACCTCCATTGTTCTATCTGCTTTTTCATACGCCCCTGTTGACTTTAAACTCTGTGCGTATCGAAAAAAATACTCGGATGACATATCTTGTTCAAAATTCTTATACAGCTCTTCGTACCAAGTTGCCGCACTTTTTAGATCTCCATTAAAATAATAAGAATCCCCAAGTTTTTTAAAAAGATCTGCGGATTGATACCCCTCCTGTGCTACTTTTAAATAAATCTTTTGCGCATCTATATAAGCATATCTGTCAAAACTCTCGTCTGCAGAATTTAATCTTTTTTCCTGTCCACTACTGCTGAATGTAATTACTAGTAGCATGAAAGTGAAAATTGCGAGGGTACTATTTTTCATTGCCATTATTTGATTGTATTAAATTGTATTTTAGAAAAATCTTGGTGTTAACAAACGATTGTATTTTTTGAAGAGCTCAAAACGCACTAATATCTCATAACTCCCATCATCAAAAGATGTATTCCCTAAGGTTGATGTCTCTCGGTCATATGCAAAACCAATCATCAAAGAGTCTGAAACCTGAAAACCTACTAGGCCACTAAACGCTGCACTCCAACGATAGCCTACTCCCAAAGTAACTTTTTCGTATAATAAGAAATTAGCAGATGCATCTACTTGTAATGGAGCTCCAAAAACAAGCTTAGTTAGCACTGCAGGCTTAAACTTTAGATATTCGCTCAAATCAAAAGTATATCCCGATATGAAATAATAATTTGCACGCTCTTCTGCAATAACACTTGCGCCTTGGCTTGTATTAAGATTATCATTATCAAAATGGTCCGTCTCTAATAAATTTGGAACACTAAGACCGATATAAAATTTCTGCGTATAAAAGTACATTCCTATTCCAACGTTTGGACTAAATTTATTATCTATATTTCTTTCGAATCTAGGATCTGATATATCAAATTTACTAAGCCTATCAAAATTGACATCTAACAAATGTCCTCCTGCCTTTAAACCAAAAGCTAAATTCCCTATTTCTGATGTCTTGATAGTGTAAGAGAAATCAATATCAAAATACGTCTCCTGAGTTGGTCCAATTTCGTCGTTAACAATGGACAATCCCAGACCTACCTTCTGCGATTCTCCAATCGGCGTATGTGCAGAAAATGTCTGCGTTCTTGGTGCCCCTTCTATACCTACCCATTGTTGACGATAGAGTCCAGCAATACTCATAACACCTCTGCTACCAGCATAGGCAGGGTTTACACTAATTGTGTTGTACATATACTGCGTATACTGAGCGTCTTGTTGTGCAAAAAGGTTTTCATGGATCAGACATGTAATACTGATCAATACTAATACTAATGATTTTCTCATAAGCTTATATGTTTTGTTTTGACAACAAGGGCTTGCTATCAAAATATTTTTTTGTTTTTTGATTACCTGTTGATGTAAATATATCCAGCTCTATGTTTGGTTTCTCCTGAACTCTTTAAAGTATACTCTAAGACATAATAGTACGTACCCACTGGTAGTTGATCCGTTCCAGAAACAGTTCCTCTACCATCTGAGCGCCCGCTGAATTTTTCACTTCTAGATTTCTTCCCATAATTGTCGCCTTCATACACTTTGACTCCCCAACGGTTAAAGACCTTGACATTATTTGCCGAGGTTTTATCAAGCCCCTTAATCACAAATACATCATTATTACCATCGCCATCAGGTGACAAGGCATTAAAGATAGAAATACCATCCTGCTCGTTTGGATCTTCGCCATTTGGTTCTAAATAATCTGGGGTGCCATCACTATCCACATCAGCTGCATCATCAGGATTACCATCGTCATTAGGATCTGGAGTTTCTGTAATCGTTGGTAGTGTATCATTGTCATCATCATCATCTAAATAATTTGGAATACCGTCCTCATCAGAATCGTACGTCATTGGATTTCCAGTACCCGTTCTATCTTCATCTTCAAAAATAGTTAGTATACTATCATTGTCATCATCGGTATCTAAGTAATCCGGAGTACCATCATTATCCGTATCTAAGGTGTCACCTGTAGCAGGGTTACCATCTTCGTCAGGGTTCGGGTTTTCATCTATGGTTGCCACATTATCTCCATCATCGTCTGTATCCTGAAAATCATCCACACCATCACTATCAGTATCCAAAACAGTATAATTAATCAAGCCGTTATCCGCATCATCTTGTACTACATCCGGTATACCATCTACTCCAACAGGACCATCTAATGTACCATCATTATCAGCATCCAATTGATCATGCCCTGCCTCTACCACATCATTCACACCATCTCCGTCAGCATCTAAATCTAGACTATCAATCAAACCGTCATTATCGGTATCCAATGTGGGATCACCATTTTGTTCTTCCACATCTACAATTCCATCGTTATCATCATCAAGATCAACACTATCAGGAATACCATCATTATCGGCATCATCTGCGTCTCTAAAATCTACATCGCCACCAGCTAGAGCATCAGAATCGGTATCCGGAAGATCTAAAGCCCCATCGTCTAATGCATCATTAACATCAAATCCGTCTGTAGCATTTATTGGTTCAAAACCATCATCTAACCCATCATTATCCGAATCCACTCCTGTAAAAACTCCTATTGCAGCTTCAATTACATCATCAACAGAGTCCCCATCACTATCACTATCAATATAATCTGGTAAATTATCACTCTCTGCAAACATTGCATCGGTATTAATTGGAAAAATACCTGAATTAGTCATGCTAAAGTCTGAATCATACGCATCATCAATACCATCATTATCACTATCATTATTGATAGGCTTTACATAACCCAAAGTAAGTTGTCCTTCTACATTATCTGGAATACTGTCGTCGTCACTATCAATATCTAAGAAGTTAGGTCCACCAGTACCGTCAGTATTGATTTCTACATATGTCACTCCAACAGGACTTCCTGTTGCAGAATCTATCGTATCAATGATACCATCACGATCTACATCTCCGTTACCATTCCCTGTTTCTATAACATCATAAATCCCATCATTATCGGCATCTAAATCAAAATGATTTGGCACACCATCGCCATCTGTATCAAATATTATTGAAATACCATTCTCATCGCAAATACCATCATTATCAGTATCCGTACAAACAGGGAATATAATTGGACCTCCATCATTAGACGCATCTAAATAATTAAGAATACCATCGCCATCGATATCTCCGCTTGGGTTTATTCCTGATGTATTTTCGTCCACATCCGGAATACCATCATTATCATCATCTAAATCAATAACATCCGCTATACCGTCCAAATCATAATCCATAATCTCTCTAAAGTTAACCTCCGGAGTACTTGGGTCGTCATCATTTGTATCTTCTGCTCCTGCATCAAGATTATCATTCACATCAAATCCAACAACATCATCAAAACGATCTAATAAACCGTCATTATCAGTATCCGTAGTCAAACCATTCCCCAAATCTTGTCCTGCTTCTAAGACATCATCAATACCATCATCATCTGAATCTTGATCCAAATAATCTGGCAATCCATCTGCATTAAAATCACTCGTATCTACAGGTGTAATACCTAGATTTCCGAAATCTATATCATACGCATCATTGATACCATCACCGTCGGTGTCCGCCTCATTTATTGTTGTACTCGAATCATCTGCAAAAGGAACTATATACCCAATAGTAGGCTGTCCTTCTACATTATCTGGGATACCATCATCATCACTATCAAGATCCAAAAAGTTAGGGTTGCCTGTGCCATCTGTATTAGGTGCTGATGGAATCGCTCCTCCATCTGTTCCTCCCTCGGCTGCATCAGGAATACCGTTTGCTCCTACAGAACCGTTTATCGTACCTCCATTATTACTTGCAAGAATAGCATCAGGATTACCACTCTCTATAATGTCATAGATACCATCGTTATCACTATCCAAATCAAAATTATTCGG
>CANLMN010000077.1 GCA_947492105.1 uncultured Aquimarina sp.
TTTTGATTGAAATCTGTTAGATTTGTGAATTATATAATGGAAATATGGTTACCATGGTAACTATATTCCTACGTTAGCGTACATTTAAGAACATAGAATCTATCATGAATAATAAAATGAAAAAACACATACTTTTACTTATTACTAGTTTAACAATAGTAAGTTGCTTCACTGATGATGAATTACCATTTGATTTTTCCGACGATTTAAAAAAAACCGTAATTCCTTATCAAGAAAATGATTTAATCTATTTTAAAAATCAATTAGAAGACCTTGATACTCTAAGAATATCTTCTAAAAAAACAATAGAACAAAACGATTCTTTTAGCGTACAGGCATTTAAAAATGTAACCGTAAGCTGTGAGCACTTACCTTTCAACAAATGGACAGAAGGTTTTATTTTTTCAACAGAATCCAATGAAAATGAAATAATCAATCAAGAATTAATTACAATATCTGCCGATGAAAACTCTGAATCTTTATCAATACGGTATAGAGATTTTTCTATTTTTGTAAACGAACTACCCGAAAAAAAAGAATCTGATTTGTTAAATGATTTAAATTTAAGAGAATATTGGGAGTTTATTGATTCAAATCCTAACAATGAACCATCATCTATAATTAAAATTATTTGGACAGAAAAATATGGTCTTACTGCCTACTATAATATGGAAGGTGATTTCTATTTAATAACCAACGTACGCTAACAACTAGGCATATGGCGTGCCGATAGGCAAACGCTATAGGTCAAGTTGACTGCTCCGCCACTTCGATAAGGGGGAAAACGATTTTGGAGATGCTATTTTGGGGGTTAAAAATAGTGTTCTGCTTCTAGAAACTTAATTATTTCCCAGTACCCATTAATTCCCCACTCCAAACGCCTCAAAAATCATCCGTACTTCATAGGGATATAGCAGCTGTTTTGGAGCTGTTTGGAGGTCTTTGGTTTTCTGTATTTCTAGTCGTAGGATTTCATGGCTATTATACAATGATGCAAAACCCATCAATTAGTAGATCTCCATTGAGGTACTTGTTGTATCTGTAGTCGTTTATAAGTGTTTACAAACATTTACAAATGATTTTGGGTAATCCATAATTATGGGTGTATCCAGAGCCTGATAGTTCATCTCACGACATGCTCTATATATCTATAAAAATCTGATTAAATAACATTTAAACAACATACAAGACTTTGTTTTTGATTGAAATCTGTTAGATTTGTGAATTATATAATGGAAATATGGTTACCATGGTAACTATATTCCTACGTTACCAGCAAGCAAAACACAACAAAAAGTGACTGCCAAAATATATTCACGCGAGTTTTTAATAGGAACAGCCGAATTAATTATCGGAGATAAATCTATGGGAGCTGTTTATGGAAATTTTGAACCTAATGAATTGTATTTTGAAAAAATACAAAAGCACGTTTGGAAATTTTGGAAATCAAACAAACCTGATTATGAAAAATGGTATTCATTAAGATTTAATGTAAAACTGGAAAATGGAATATTCTTATTTCCACAAGGAGGTTACACCTTTGACGATGTTGAAGATTTACAAAATGAAACAATAAGAATTGATATAGCCGGAATTGATTGTCAAATTATAGAAGATAATTTCTTAACTGAATCCACTACGGTTTTTGTTGAAGAACCTTGGAGTGTAATTAACATAAAACAAAAAATAGCTTTTGAAGATGAATTAGTTAAAGAATTCGGAAATAATAAAAAAACTCTATTTAATATTTTTAAGAGAACAACAAAGGAACATACACAGACAGGAACAGAATTTTCTGCATTTTGCCACGACCAGAGAAACGATGATGTTTTATTTGAAATTCAGAACTCTAACAGAGATGATAAGTTTGTTTTAGTACACTTAACTTGGACTGGAAAAAAGGAACAAGAAGGATATCCTAAAATGGAATATTTTAAAGATTATAATGAGTTTGTAACTTCGAGAATGATACCTGATAAAATAGATTGGGAGAGTTGAAATATGAAAGCCAGCTGGTAATAACTAGGCATATGGCGTGCCGATAGGCAAACGCTATAGGTCCAGTTGACTGATCCGCCACTTGCATAAGGGGGAAAACGATTTTGGAGATGCTATTTTGGGGGTTAAAAATAGTGTTCTGCTTCTAGAAACTTAATTATTTCCCAGTACCCATTAATCTCCCACCCCAAACGCCTCAAAAACCATTCGTACTTCATAGGGATATAGCAGTTGTCTTTTGCCTGTTTGGAGGCCTTTGGTTTTTTGTGTTTCTGGTCGTAGGGTGTCACGGCTACTATACAATGATGTAAAACCTATCAATTAGTAGATCTCCATTGAGGTACTTCTTGTATTTGTAGTCGTTTATAAGTGTTTACAAATATTTACAAATGATTTTGGGTAACCCATAATTATGGGTGTATCCAGAGCCTGATAATTCATCTCATAGATATGATCTGGCTAGGGTTAATAAAATGTTTAAATGGTGTTTAAAACAACAGGATAAGGCTTTGATTTTGATTAGAATCTGTTAGATTTGTAGTAAATACATGGAATGTAATAGCAATTGCTATTACAACATTGTTGTGCATAATTATCTATGATTACAAATAAAAGAATATCATTAAATAAAATTGATATGGTTTTCCATTTTAAGGGAACAATGATTTCGTTATTATTTTTTTATTTTTCTATTGCACATATAATCAATGATTTTGATAATTATACTAAATATTTAAGTTTTGAAAAGATATTAATTCCAATACTACTTCTTGGATTGTTAATATTTATTTTCATAAAAGAAAGGAAATTATTATTCTTCGAAAAATATAATCTCAAATTAACTTCAGATAATTTCGCAAAAGCTTTACATATTACAAGTAATGAACTTGATTGGAGTACTGAAAGAAATAGTTCTAATCACTTTATTGGCTGTAGATTACCTGAAGATATGTTTGATGGAGGCGGAGAAAGAATTGAAATTAAAAGGTATTCCAATTATATCTTAATAAACTCAGTATTTGAGCCACACAGAAAAGGATTCTCATTTATAGGTAGATCCAAATCAAAGAGAAACATCAAAACTTTTTTATTTGTTGCCTACAAAATTATTCAAGGACAAAATACTCAAAGTGAATTAATCAATAGAAAAAGGCAAGAAGAAAAAAAGTTTTGGAGCAAATCTGAATGGGGTTTTAAAAATGTAATGATGAGAATAACCTTCTACTTATTAGCTATTATTTTTTTAATTCTAGGATTTATACTGATTCTTGAAGGAGCTCCAATTTTTGGAATTATTCTTTTAATTTTTATTTTCTATTTGATTTGGTCGTTCAGTAAAGCTGATTTAACAATAATCAAAAGAAAGAAAGACAATTAAGAGAAATAAACTATGCACAATAACTAGGCATATGGCGTACCGTAGGCAAACGCTATATGCCTGTTGACTGATCCGCCACTTCGATAAGAGGGAAAACGATTTTGGAGATGCTATTTTGGGGGTTAAAAATAGTGTTCTGCTATTGGAGTAATAGTGTTTGTGATATTGTTATTCATTGTTTTTAGGGATTTGTATTAGTTAAACACCAAATGCGATGGTGTTTATTTTTTTCTAATGATCATTTTACGTATTTCAGGCTCCAGATTTGTCCACTGCCACTTTCAGAAGATTATAGAGTAATACAGATACTACTAGGACACAGTTCTAGTAAAACCACAGAAATCTATACGCAATTAGTAACCAGCAACTTGAAATCCATCAAAAATCCGTTAGATTTGTAAGTGACATAAGAGAAATATACCCAATTGGGTATATTCCATTATTACAAAATATTAATGCTCAATAAAATACAATAAATGGCAGACAATTCAATTAAAATTTTAGAGAAAAAGACCCGCCAAGAGTTAAAGAGGAATATAGTACCTTAACTATCAAAATTAGACCTCACAATCCAAATGTAAAAATGAGTGAGCAAGTTAAGCGAGGTGCTTCTATAAAATTCGCAAAACCGTTAGTAGAAAAAATTGAAGGTCCATTTGATGAAAACGATAATCTCGTTGAGGAACTTGAAGTTGGTAAAACATACATTTTCAAAGCAACTAAGTTCAAAGAATTTACGTTCACGCCAATAAAACATATTTGGTGGGCGGAACAATTAGATGACGGAGAAATAACTGATCTAGAATACAAAAAAGGAGAAAATCCGTATTTGGATGATAAAGGTGTAGTGTGCTTTAAATACACTCCCAAAGAATGCGAAAAAGTTAGAATTTACGCTTATGTTTCCAAGCAAATAAAACCTGTAAGTATTGAATCCAAAGTAGCTTCAAAAAAGGCCATAGCATTTTTTATTGGTGGTGCTAGTGATAAAGAGCCATACTATGGTAACCCTGCTACTGAAATTGTAAAAGAACAAGTAAAAGACAAATTTACTGACATAATTGATTCCGAAAATATAAAATCTTATAAGAGCTATTATTTAGGTTACAATGAAGCACGGGGAGATGAAGACATCCAAAATAAAATTATTGCTAATATCCCAAATAAGGAAAATACAGCAATTTATATTATTGGACATAGTCTTGGTGGCTGGAATGGCGCTCATTTATCTCAAATCTTAACTGATAAAGGGTATAATGTAGATTTACTAATAACACTTGACCCAGTTGGTGTCGGTTCAACGGTAACCTACATTTCAGATATTTATTGGAGCACACCAAAACCCAAAACTAATTATTGGATACACATAAGTACATTTCCTGAAGATTATAGATTTGATGATTTTATAGCTGATTTTGGAGAACAGTGGAGACCTAAAACGGGAATGCAAATCAATGACGAATGTAGTTGCAATCACGGAAGTGCTGGTTTTATGTTTACTAAAAGTCTAAAGAATACTAATATTTCTGCATCCGATATGTTATTGCATCAAATAAAACTTTTTTTATCAAAATAAGCCGAAAAATGAAAAACATACTGATCGCTTTAATCTCTCTGTTATTTTTTTCTTGTAATCATGATATTCCGATTGCAAATATTGAGTTTATTAAAATTGAAAAAAACAACAAATATGAAAATTCCTTTTTTATTTATTTCTCATCAGATGTAGAACTTATTGAAAATTTACAAAAAGAACACTCGGGTTTGACTGTAAAGTGTTTTTTAATAGACGATATTATTAACAAGAATTATTTCTCAGATTATAAAGGTTATTATTTGCAATCAATTTGGGATGAATCGAAATTAATAAATAAAACTTCAAAAAAACACTTCTATAAAATTAAAGCTAGATTCTATAGTGATATTGGTAATAATAAAAAAGTAACCGAAAGGGTTAAACAAACTATAAATAAGAATGATATTAATTGTCTTAGTTGTGTTGCTACATCTGTTGCTTATATGAATGTATCGAATAGATATATCTCCAATACAATGTGTTTGCCCAAAAAAGAAATAAAGAAAGTAATGAAATAACGTTTTGTAATCGAGTAGACGGCTGACGATCAAATCATCGCCAGTGCGCCTCTCACACCACCGTACGTACGAGTCTCGTATACGGCGGTTCACCAGATTGAAGTCTGTAGCTTATTTAGGGTCTGCTGAAAAACTCAGGCAGCATTTCTGGTTAGAAATTGATATTTGAGTTGGCTTTGGTAACTTTT
>CANLMN010000078.1 GCA_947492105.1 uncultured Aquimarina sp.
CTTACATTGGGAGCTGCATATCGATGGAGTGCTGCCTTCAGTGGTATGGTTGGATTCCAAGTTTCAGATCAGTTACTAATAGGATTTGCGTATGATAGAGAGACTACAGAATTAGGAAACACTTTATATAATGATGGGAGTTATGAAATCGTACTTCGTTTTGAGCTATTCAAGAAATATAACCGTTTACTAACACCAAGATTTTTCTAGACAGTTAGGTTTTTTGAGATAGAGAATATAGATATTAAAAACATTAAAATTATGCTAATAAAGAATTGTACATCGTTTCTAATAGTAATGTTAGTAGGTTGTTTTGTTGTGGCTCAGGAACGTCAATTGTCCATTGCAGGGACTCATTTTGATAACTTTGAGTTTATAGATGCTCAACGTATTTATCTAAAAGTTATTCAAAAAGGTTATGAATCTGCAGATTTATATAAAAAATTAGGTGATTCTTACTATTTTAATGCAGACTTGCCAACTGCTAGTGAGTGTTATGAGCGCTTATATAGAAAATACCCTTCAGAGATGGATGTAGAATATTTGTTTCGCTATTCACAGAGTTTGAAAAGTGTTGAGCGATATAAAGAAGCAGATGAGATTATGGCGATTTTTGAATCCAGAACAGGTCTTAAAGAACGGCGTGCAGAACTTTTTAAAAATGAACGAGATTACTTGGCTCTTATCGAGATGCAATCCGGAAAATTTCAGCTTAGTGATATTAATGTGAACTCGAGTTCTTCGGATTTTGCACCAAGTTTTCATAATGATGAGTTGGTTTTTGCTTCTTCGAGAGCTAATAGTAGTATAAACAAAGTAATTCATGAATGGAATGAAAAACCGTTTTTAGATTTGTATACCGTCACTGCCAATCATAATACAGTTGGAGGTGATTTAAATGGCTTGGAAAAGGTTAAGGGAAAGGTGAATACAAAATTTCATGAGTCCTCGTCGGTATTTACAAATGACGGAAAGGAAATGTATTTTACTAGGAATAATTATACAGATCAACGTTTAAAACAGAATGAACATGGAACTACTTTACTCAAGATATACCGCTCTCGATTAGAAAAAGGAAAATGGAGCAAAGCAGAAGAGTTACCTTTTAATAGTGATAGCTATTCAGTGGCGCATCCAGCAATAAGTGCAGATGGACAAAAACTATATTTTGCAAGTGATATGCCAGGAGGTAAAGGTCTATCAGACTTGTATGTTGTGGATATAAACGGGGATGATTTTGGTATCCCTAGAAACCTTGGAAGTAAGATTAATACAGAAGGTAGAGAAACTTTTCCATATATAAGTGATAGCGGTCGGATGTATTTTGCTAGTGACGGACATATAGGATTAGGAGGCTTGGATGTGTTTGTTGCAATTCCAACGATGAATGGTTTTGAAAAACCGCTCAATGTTGGCGAACCAGTCAATAGTCCTTACGATGATTTTACTTTTATTTTAAATGAAAATACAAAGATTGGTTACTTTGCTAGTAACCGTCCTGGAGGTAAGGGAGATGATGATATTTACAGTTTTTTGCAGATAGAGGATCTTATTACTCGATGTAAGCAGACTGTAGAGGGGCAGGTATCTGATGCAGAGACACGTCAAATTATTCAAAAAGCTGCGGTAAGTTTATTAGATAAAAACAACAAAGTTATTAAGAGTGTTGTAGTTGATGCTAATGGAAAATATGAATTTAATGTAGAATGTACGAATGAGTATATCATTCGGGCGGTACATCCTGATTATAAAAGAACCGAAGTACAATTATTGACAGATAATACTTTTGAGAAAGAGCATAAAAAACCTCTGCAACTTAACAAAGGAAATGATCTCGGTATTACAAACATAGGTGTTGGAGATGATCTGGCTAAACTACTACAGTTAGAGCCCATTTATTTTGACCTAGACAAATCATTTATCCGTCCAGATGCAGAGATAGAGTTGCAAAAAGTAATAGCTGCGTTACAGGAGTATTCGAATATAAATATAGATGTACGGAGTCATACTGATAGTAGAGCAGGGGATGATTATAATATGAGACTCAGCGAGCGTAGAGCCCATAGTACTATGAAATATATTATAGACAAAGGCAATATTGATAAATCAAGATTAAGTGGTCGAGGATACGGAGAAACTGCAATAGTTAATGAATGTATTAACGATATAAATTGTTCTGAAGAAAAACACCAACTTAATAGACGTAGTGAGTTTATTATTATAAAACTATAATTACCTATTTCCAAACATTATAGAGTTTCGTAGTAACGGTTGAAAATGTATTAAAACTTAGTGTTTTCTATGTTTTATATCATTCGTTGTTTGTATTTTCCGGAAAGAAAAATTAAGATTTCTTTGTATCAGCTTCAACAGAAAAATCAAGCATAACCTTAGCTACGGTTTGTTTTTATGCCGGCCTTGAGGTGAAAAGAAGAAAATTTTATCCCAGTAAATTCAAAGGATAAAAGGTATTGGAATGGTACTGCAATGATAAAACTGAAAAGCATAACAACGTGCTAGGTTCGGCAACCATTTCAAGTCATAATAGATTTTCTAATGCACAAAGCAGATTACATGGAATAATACCATGTAGTAATATTTTTAGTTTACTTCTTCAATATGTACCAGATTAGGTTCATTGCGAAAGTAAGTTGTTTAAAGACTCGGTTATACGAACTTATATGCCTATACGAAGTGCTCAAAATATATGATGCTCACTGCAGTATAGAGGCAGTTGTTTACAATATGGTATGATTTAGTTTTCGAAAAAATTAAGACTACTACTGTTCTTTTTCTTGACAAGCCCCAGTAAAAGGAGTATTTTCATTAAGATCTAATCCTATTGCATCTTTGCCATTATATTTATTACCTGTAGCGAGTCCAGTTACATTTTGTAAACGGAAAGGCCAACATTCATTGTCGTGCGTAAGAGCATTATTGAAGATTTTTACGTTATCCATGTTTTTCATAGCAATATGGCCAAAATCAAAACTATTATCTCTAATAATTCCGTTTTTATGATTTTGCATAAAGATTCCGCATTTTATGAATACATTATCATAAATTTCATTCAGTTTAATGTTGGGGTTCGGTATGTCATAAGCATAGAATATAAAGCCGTTCCAATTACTAACACGAGACTGGGTGCGCAGGGCGATCATATTATTCCGAAACACTACATTTGCTTTATTCCATGATATAAGAGGTGCATCAATGTGTTTTTCAAGATCATTTCCTTGCTCCATATAGTTATTTTCAATTAGAGTATCGACACCATCAAAATTCAAGATATGCCCTATATTGTTGTGAAAATAGTTAGCACGAATAATAACATTTTTTGTTTTATAAGGATAACTTTCAATATCAATTCCATATTGTGGTGCAATACCTTTGATATGGTGAATTTCATTGTTTTCTATGAGTACATTTTGAGCACCTACTATAGAGATACCTTGTCGTCTGTTATGTCCAATGTTATTGGTAGTGATATTGATATTTTTTACTGAGGCCGAATGGGCTCCTTGAGCAATAAGAAACACACCGTCTCCAGTAGCATTTTTTAGTGTCATATTTTGGACGGTTACATTTTCACTCGAAGTCTGAATACAGACACAATGACCTTCATCATGATTTGTTTTGCCATCAGATTCTCTAGGCGTATAAGTATGAGTATCTTTATCTCCAATTATAGTGCCCCCAGAAATAAGTACATTTTTTTGTTTAGTCACAGTGATGACACAATAATTCCACTTATCATTGGATGTCATTTCCAAAATGGCATCTTTGTCAAGTAGAAAAGCGACATTACTTGGGAGTGTAATTCCGGCTTGATATACTTGATTTCCATATTTTCCAATAAGATAATGTCCTGCAGGTAGCCTGATAATTCCATAATTTTCTGTGACCGCCCAATCTATAGCTGCCTGTATATTATCAGTAGTTTTTACAGGTTCTCTCCTATCGTTTGGTATATCCCAACGATCTATTTCTATAACATACTCATTGGTATTTATTTGAATATAAGGTATGCTATCAACTGGATTCATAGGTCCAGGTACAGTGATCGGAGATGTAGGGGTTGGAAGGAGTGTTGGTGTCAAGTCAGGGGTTAAAGTACCCGTTTCATCAGGCTCTTCTAGAAGCTCTAATTCTTGGCAAGAATAAAAAAATAACGAAAAGAAAAACAGTAAGAGTGTCATCCTCATCATAAACAATGAATTATAGGTTTTCATGATACTAGTTTTTAATTGTTGCTATGCTTAAAAAAGGGCAAATCTTGAGTTAGTATAAAAGCTTTGGATGCATTATATAAACATATAGTATAAACATACAATTGATATTGATGTCGAAGGGTGTTGTTGCGCAAAATTTAATGGAAGGTATTAAAAAGTTGTATAAAAATAAACGTAGAATGTCTGGTTTTATTGTAGAGTCTTATCAAATATATTTAAAGGGTTTTAAAAATGATTCATTAATTGATGCTAAATATACAAATTACACAGCATTACGCTGAATAGTTTTCATTTTTTTAATTATATTTTTTGAATGTTTAACATATTCAAATAACTATTTTTTATGTCCTTGTCAGGATTCGTTTAGGCTTTTAGTATTAGGAAAAGCGTAGCAAAATCTCAGTAATTTTCTACCACTAAATAGACAGTGTAGGATAGATCAAGATAAATTTGAGAATGAAGATGTCTTCAAAAAAAATGAAAGGGTTAACTCCATAATAGCGGTTATTGGTCTTTATTATGATGTGTTTGTCTTAGAATTTAAGGATAACTTACATAATTGGCTAAGTGAAATGTTATGGTTTATAGTTGATCCGTAGTGTTTTTTTTAGTAAATGAATTTAGTGGTCTGATCTTTAATTGGTTGATTTTTTTGAGCCAAATCGGAATAGAGTTATGCTGTATAAGTACTGAAAAAGGGTAGAGTCGTCAGTTGGTGTAATCGAGGGGTAATAGATGTGAATTTAAAGATAATTCAATCAAACCATTTCTGGTTACCTATATAATAGTATTGTCAAGAGATTGGAAATACTCGATTTTGCGGTT
>CANLMN010000079.1 GCA_947492105.1 uncultured Aquimarina sp.
AAAAAGGCAGCAACCTTATATTAAAGTTGCTGCCTGATATTTTAACATTTACACCTTGGTTTTACCATGGAAATCGGAGGTCTATTTAAGTATAAATCACTTACTTTTCAATTTTCTTAATAGCCTTTCTAGCTTCCTTTTTCTCATCACTATTTCCACTATTTGAATAATATTTAATTTTCGGAAGTGCTTTTTTAGACTTTCTCTTTCCAAGAGAAAAGATAGCAGCTATTCGCAATTCATCTTCTTCTAAACATTTGATTAACAAATCCTCTGATTCTTTATTTTTGAAATTACCCAGAACTCTTACAAAGCGTTCTCTCGATCTACCGTTAGACTTTTTCTTGACAGCTGCTATCAACCTATCATAATCCGCTGTTATTGCTACCACACCGATGGAATTTGCTATGACCCATTTCAAATTGAATTCGGTATTAGGTGTTTTGTCATACAATGCAAACAATACATCATTGGCTAGTCCAGTAGCCTCCTTGACCGCTAATGACCTTACAATTCCGTCGATGTTCTTCTTATGATAATCACCGTCTAGATGTGCAATCAAATAGGGCACTGCTTCTTTGTATGTTTCTGTAGTATTTACTAAATCCCAAACATCATTGCCAACTCCTAATCGTTTTAATTCATTGTTTAGAGGTGCTAACTCATCTCTAAGTTCTTGCTCAAATTTTTCGAGCCAAACGTCCATTTCTGAAATCTCTTTTTTAGTTTTAGGAACTTTTCTAACTAGTCTAATAAAATTTTTTTCTGCTTCTGTCATTTCATCAAATTTTACATTCCAGGAATCGTTCTATGAATAATTGTACCATTATTAAATGCATTCTGAAGTGGGCCTGAAAATGTTGTTGTACTTCTGGGAGACACTCGCGCTAGCAGGGGAAATTAATTAATACCAACTATTGATTTTATCCTAGTAATGCTTTCATCTCGTATTTCATTCCAATAAAAATAAAACGTTTCATTTGAGACTAATTCTTTTTCTTCTTCAGTACTATTTGGAGCCAATATATCTAACGCCTCATCATTTAAAACATGCCCATAAATAGAGTTAATAACTATTTGCTCATTTTCCGAATTTAATTCAATATCAAAAAAGTCCAAAATCAAAATAAAGGCTGCAAAATCGTGCGTAGTTGAATTTAAAAAAGGCTCCAAAAGTTTAGGGTCGTCTTCTATTAAAGTTTTTATACTAACCGACCAGTTAGTATCCACATTTTTTAATTTTATACGATTATGAAGTGTTCGAGTAATACTGTAGCGTTCTGCTTTATCATCATTCTGAATTTTAAAACTTTCTGAGTAGGCTACTGCATCCATATTAGTAAAATTCTCTAATAGGTTTTCAATATTTTGAGCTTTAGTATTCGAAAAAATAAAAAAGCAAAAAATTAATTTTAGTGTGTATTTCATTCTTATATATTTTTTAAATTAACGACAAATTGGTTCAAAAATACGCATAAGACCAATAATTTCATGTGTGGTAACATTACCAACTCCATTTCGGCTTTCCATTAATCTTCTCGCTCTAGGTATTATACTTCCACTATAGACATCATAAATATTTCCATGAAACTCTTCTGGAGTTTTTATAATTCCCCCCGAAATTCGGACAGTAATTTAAGTTCAAAAAATGATTAAATTTACTGTATTATGAAACGAAGAAAGTTTACTGCAAAATTCAAGACCAAAATTGTTTTATAAGACTCATACGTTTGGGTTTTCCTGCCATGAAGTATCTCTTGATGGTGAATTAGAACCATCAAGGAAAACCAAAATCTAATAACCAAGGGGGTCGGCTTAGTCCAGAAGAACAATAAAGCAAACCCAGCACAGGGGGCAACTTGATCCTGAATTAACAACAACACCTTCGCAAAAAAGCGATTCCTGAACGTAAACCTATCGATCTAAATCGACAGAATTGGCTATCCTTTTTAGTGTAGAGGGCTCAAAATCAGACAGAATGACAGTTGTAAGCCATCGCAAAAATCAATGCTTTTGAGGGGGTCAGCTTAGTCCAGTGTATCCACATTTATGATTAAAAAAACTATTCTCAAATTTCTTGATTTTATTTGATTCTTAATTCCATTCAATGTCCAATATTTCTTGATTTTTAACATCATAAATTTTTCTGTCATATCGAGAGCCAAATTCCAAACCCCAAAATATCAAACATTCTTCAGAAGAGTATTCTTGACCATCACCAGCTGGGGAAATCCATTTATCTGATCCATCTTCACTCCAATCTGTTTTCTGAATCGGCATACATATTCTGCTAGGTATACCAGATTCGGTTTTACTTAAATTTCCAATATGCTTTATTAATTCAGGGAATACATTACCAACAACAGATGTAAAGAGTTTACCAGAACCATTAATAACGATAACTGTATCATCAAAGTAAAATCTAACTAGAATATAATCCCAACAATCAGTTTTAGATTCTATCTTTTGGAATGCTTTTACAAGTGGTTTAAGAACAATGCTTTTCTTACCATTAAATATCAGGTCAAATATTAAACCTTCTTTAATTATTCCCGTCAATTCTTGAAAATATTGATTAATAAAAATTTCAATAATCGTATCTACTACCCCTCCAGATTGTGGACCACCTGTGTCTTGGGAATTAGTAATGTAATTTTCTTTTAAATTAGATTTTAAATTATCTAAATATTCCTTTTTAAGTTCTGGAGCAGAACCAAAGCCGCTTCCTTTATATTTTACTATTACAGCTACTTCAGATTTCATTTTTTTAGATTACAGTTAAATATAGGTTTATTGAATTTTTACATCAGTTTAAAATCTTAACAATGTTTACCGTTCCAAACCCATTTTCCGTCAGAGCCACATACATGTATATTACCTATCATACATTTCGTATCTCCGGGTGTACAGGGAGTATTAAGAATTATTAATTCTTCTTTTGAATATTTTTTTTCTTCGTCCATAATTTTATCGTTTTATTGAACTTTTGAAGTTAATCTGGAGTATTCTGCCTTAATAAATTCCAGATATTTTACTAACCTGAGTTCGATTAATAATCAACTGAAATTCAATTTGTTATTTTTTAGTGTTTTAAAAATCAACGTATTTTAGCGGTTTTTAAATTAAAATTCCTGAAATATTGAAAATTTATAATGATTAACACACCCTTTTTTTTGTTTTAAATATCTGGTAATCAATGCAATTTATCTTGTAGAGATTAATCGAACTCAGGTTGCTAATGTTTTATTATGCATAGATGTCATTAGAACTATGAGTGTAATTTGACATTTCTAGAGCATCTTTCTTATTTAACTCTTGCCAAATCTTTTGCCAGTGTTCTTTTACACTATCAGGAACACCATCGTAATGAGAGCCTTCATATGTAACAGTGAATTGTTTCTCGGATTGAATAAATCTAGTTTTTGCATTGCCTGGATTCAGAAATAATTTATTAAATAAATTCAAAATTTTCTCTGTATAATACGTGCTATATTCAATTATCGTTTATTTGAACTTTTATTTCCGGTAATTCTTTTAAATCTAGTAAAAAAAGCAATAGACCTATTACGGTTTTTCCTCATATTTTAAAGTGTTTTTCATTTCATAAAATGTAATAAGCTAAACTTTTGAATGACGAAAAAATACAGCTCATTTATTTTAATAAAAGCGCATAAATCGGTATCAACCCGAAACTAACAAATCAATCCTCCATACTCTTGTGATATGGAACAGCTATCATATCACAATTACGATGCAAAGATCAAGGCTATTGATCTCAAATCCCTTCCGCCTTTATTACATGAAGGACACAGCTTTTTTATAGAAGCAAAACCCTACTACCAAAAGGAACCAACAGTCAAAGAGGCTATTGATTTGTACTTAAAAAGGCTTAACGAGCATTTGTCAGTTAAACACAAATCAAAGCCCACAAACAGCCCTGACTTGGGTTTTGTGAGCCGCTTTGTAGCAATGCACAATACTTCACAGACCAAATTTAAGATTGGGAAGTATTTATTGGGGCTACAGGATGCTATTTCTCTTAAACTGATTACAAAAACTTCTTCCGTAGCTAGTCATATTGCCGAGATACAGCAAAAACTCATTAAGCAGTACAATAGCCTTTCAGAAAAAGAACAGATTACTATTGTCATCAATGATGCTTGGTTGCAAACCTTACGTTCCCTATCTACTCCGTCTGTTCAAGAACTCGGTGCTTTTACTGATCCTATTGTAGCTGATTCGGTAGTTACTAGTCTTGTTCTCAAAAAGCCTTCTGGACTATTTGAATCCATGGATAGTATCAGTCAACAAGTCAATCCTAACAGCTTTCGGTTACAAGATGACTTTGGTGAGTTTCTTGGAGACTTAGAACGTTTTGAACTCGCCATCACCATAGAAGGCGATCAGGGAAGTGGAAAGACACGTTTTACCTATCAGCTTGCAAATACCTTTGCTCTGTTAGGTCATCGCATTGCCATTTTCTCTCTGGAAATTGGTCGTAACTCGGATTTGATCCGTAGAATGAAAGCTGACTATCTCTTTCCTCAAAATCAATCTCAGGTCTTTATTGCAGACACCCTTCCAGAAGGCATGGATAGCATCCGTAACGCTGCAAAGCAATTTGATGTGGTTATTATCGATAGTTGGAACAAAGTGGGCGTATCGTCTTTGGATTTTGATTCACTCCGTAAGCAGTTCCCTAATACCATCTTTATTGTCATCTTTCAGCGTACTACACAAAAAACGATTCGTGGAGGCACAGCTCCGCTATACGATGCAGGGATCAACATCGAGGTGGTCAAAGCAGATGACACTTTTAAAAACAATTATGCCGTGACAACCAAAAACCGATATGGCGTGACCGGAATTCAGTTTGGCATCAATTCCCAGAAAGTATTAAATGGCGCTTCTGAGTCAACGAACATCGATACAGAATTTGAAATCCTAAACTCCTAAGCTATGATTTGGCGTAA
>CANLMN010000080.1 GCA_947492105.1 uncultured Aquimarina sp.
TTAAACATGCTATAAAAAAAATAAGCTGCCCTAAAAGGCAGCTGTAAAATCTATTTTTTTGTAAACTAATTGATGGTAAAATTGTTGCTCTTATCAATGACTCCAAACAAAAAAGCACAAGCAATAGTGCTTGTGCTTTTTTTGTCTAAATGATGCTCAATGTATTAATTGTGTGTTTTACTAAGTTTCTCCCAGTTTTTGTCTGCTACGCTTTTTAATTTATCGTGGTTGTTTTCTGCCAACCATAATTGCTTGGCGTCTAGCTCTACATTGTTCAAATACAAATAGTACTTACCATCCTCTACAATGAATTTGTTTGGATCTACTCTAAACTTTGCACCGGCATAAATTCCAAAGGCACAAAATCCACCAAACTCTGGCATATATTTAGCAGGGTTCTTATCAAAAGTGGCCTTTTGCTCAGCAGAAGTAAAATAGTAATTCACTTTGTTATATTCAGATTTAAAGTTTTTGTTACCAACCTGTGCCAGTCCAAGATCCAAATACGATACTGGACTATATCCTTGCAAGGCAATGTTACTATTATCAATATTATTTGCTTTGTTGTCCTGAGCAAAGATCATTGTGCTCATTAATAATGCTAATCCTAAAACTGTTGTTTTTACTAAATTTTTCATGTTTGTTATTTTTTAAAATGTTCTTTTTTATTTTTTTATTTCTTGTGATTATGATACTGCAAAGATGGGACAGAATAGAAAGTATTTTGCTACAAAAAAAGGACTATGAATTGTACTTTTTTATTTAAAATCTCAAGAAATTGTTTTTGAATACATTTAGTGTTAAACCAATAAAACGATCCCTCTTAAACATGCTATAAAAAAAACAAGCTGCCCTAAAAGACAGCTGTAAAATCTATTTTTTTTGTAAACTAATTGATGGTAAAATTGTTGCTATTTCTAGCAAATAGTATTTTTGAAAAACACCTATACTGCAACCTCTGGTTTGTGTAAACTTACCACAGCTAAAACCGCAATACCATTGATCCAATAAAAATAAGCATCCATACCTTCAAATGAAAAGATGAAAGGTGCAATGACAAATACAATTGCAACTAAAAAATCTACCATTAAATGCATTTTATAAGAAACAACTTTGATTAGTCCCAAGTGATGATTTGTGAGTATGGTCAAAATTAGGGCTGCTATTCCTGTGGCAACAGATAGTTGCAAGGCTAAAGGATTAGAATCTCCTAACCCCAGTAGAAAAGGAAGTATTATTAATGCAATAGCAACGGGGTAATCTAAAAAGGCGTGTATTCTTTTGGTTATAAATTTCATGATTTCTATTTTTTTTGTTTTTTTTCTTCGATTATTTATTAGTTATGTGTTTTACTAAGTTTCTTCCAATTTTTGTCTGCTACACTTTTTAATTTATCGTGATTGTCTTCTGCCAACCATAATTGCTTGGCGTCTAGCTCTACATTGTTCAAATACAAATAGTACTTCCCATCTTCTACAATAAATTTGTTTGGATCTACTCTAAACTTTGCACCTGCATAAATTCCAAAGGCACAAAATCCACCAAACTCTGGCATATATTTAGCAGGATTCTTATCAAAAGTGGCCTTTTGCTCAGCAGAAGTAAAATAGTAATTCACTTTGTTATACTCAGATTTAAAGCTTTTGTTACCAACCTGTGCCAGTCCAAGATCCAAATACGATACTGGACTATACCCTTGCAAGGCAATGTTACTATTATCAATATTATTTGCTTTGTTGTCTTGAGCAAAGATCATTGTGCTCATTAATAATGCTAATCCTAAAACTGTTGTTTTTACTAAATTTTTCATGTTTGTTATTTTTTAAAATGTTCTTTTTTATTTTTTATTTCTTGTGATTATTCTGCGTTGAAGTAGGTTTCTTGAATGACTTTACCTTCGTCATTCCAAATTCTGCGAATGATCTCGTGCCAGTAAATTTTACTACCATCTTTCATATCAAAATCAAATGTGAATTCTGATGCTGATACATTTCCATCTACTAGAGTATGATGGTGTGTAATTCCATTTACTTTGGCAATAGCGCCAGCAAAGCCTTCCATTTTAGTAATCATTTCTGCTTTGCCTGTGGTGCCTCCATTTCCGTAATCAGAGGTGTTTGCATTGTCTGCAAAGAATTCTTTTACGGCCTCTACAATAGCACCTTTTGAAACTACTGCATCTATGTTTTGTACTTGTTCTTTGATAGTCATCTTTTTGTTTTTTTGTTATTATGATACTGCAAAGATGGGACAGAATAGAAGGTAGTTTGCTACAAAAAAAGGACTATGAATTGTACTTTTTTATTTGAAATCTCAAAGGATTGTTTTTGAATACTATTTGCAGAATCCTGAAAAAGGATTAGACTCTTCGACCCTAAATTACCTAGAGATGGATTACCTTTTTGGGGGTATTACTGTATTAACGTTGAAAACGGCTTATCCCAACACCACTACTCTATATGTGACACTCAAATCATTATAAGATTAAGAAAAAACAAATAAGCTACTCTAAAGGACCAGACCATTTCAGCTAGGAGTGCTAGTAGCACTTTTACCTCTTCTATAATGAGTATTTATCAAATTACTAATACAATCCCTATCTAACAAAGTGTTGATTTAAGTAAAAAACTGTTGCTTTATTTTTCTTGTGCAAACATCGCAATGTTACCAGTCAAAGTCGGAGATGATTGTAGTTTCATAAACCTAATTTAAGCAATTAACAAAAAATTGAAAATTAAAATGCAATAGAATTGCCTTGCAACGGTCTTACAATATAGGTGTAGAATTAGCGACTTGTCAAGTATCTGATGATCCAAAAAAAAAGGAGATAAATCTAATATTTATCTCCTTTGTGACCTCAAAGGGACAGAGTTCGAACTTTTTGAAACATGATATCTTCCAAATACTATCAAAATCTCATGCTGTTTTAAGTTTGTAAATACGGTTTGAAAATTATTTTTTACTTAAACAGATCTAGACAACACCGCATATAGCGTTGGCCTATTGGCACTCCATATACTTCTTAATTAGGCACAGTTTTCATTCACTTAATTTTTTAATCATTTTTTTCGAACGATTAACAAGTCGTTGTTCATTCGATGGATTTAGTTCAACTACTTTTTTATAATTTTCTATAGCCAACTTATTATTATTTTTAGTTTTATAGGCATAGTATTGTCCTAATCCATAGTAACCTCCAAAATAGTTTGGATATTCAGATGTGATTAGTTCAAACACTTCTTTTGATTTTTCTGGTTCATTTTTAAAAAAACCAAAGCCTAAATAAACTAACTCCTTATTCACAATATCGTATTTACTATTGTTAGATTTTAGTTGATTAAATTTGGTTGCAAAATTTTCTATTCCGTTATCCTCAATATCCTTTTTTAGTGCCAATTCAGCAGGCATAGGTGCTCTGTAATTAGAAAAGAGACTAGCTAAAAATAAAGCCTTTCTTTTTAGGCCTCCTAAATTTCCATAATTTGAAAAAATTGCTATTGTAATTTTTTCAGAGGGAATTCTTAATGTTGTAGTTAGAAAACCTCTTGTGCTTCCATTGTGAAGTAAATATTTTTTATCATTTTTTTTGTCAATAAACCAACCAAATCCATAACCATTTCCATCGGTTTTTCCATTTTCGTCCCAATTAGAAAACGCATCATCGAGTAAATTTTTACTAACAAGAGTTTCATCATACAAAGCCTTATCCCATTTAGCATAATCACTTACAGAAGAATAAATTCCTCCATCTCCTTGAATTGCAGTAAATTTAGTTTGATCTTTCTTTTCAAATTTATTTTTTATCAAATTATAACCATAAGCACGATCTTCGATTTTTATATCACTTAAGTACACAGTGCTGTTGGCCATTCCTAGCTTTTTGAAAATCTCATCATCCATAAATTTTTTATAGGTTTTTCCAGAAACCCTTTCTATAATCATAGATAAAACAGCGTATCCTGAATTACTGTATCTAAATTTAGAATTTGCAGGAAACAACAGACTATCTTGTTTCATTAAAAGATTAAGCACGTCTTTATCAACAAGCTGTTTTTCCCAATCTTTTGGATATAATCTATTATAAGACTGTAAACCAGACCTATGTGTCATTAGATTTTTAATTGTGATTTCTTTTCCATAATCTGGAAATTCTGGGATTATTTCTGTCAGTTTAGAATCGTAATTTAATTTCCCTTGATTTATTAAAATCAAAATTCCCATTGCAGTAAACTGTTTTGTTACAGAGGCGATTCTGTAATTGGTTTGGCAATTAGCAAGTATTTTGTTTTCTAAATTTGCATATCCAAAACTTTGACATTTTTCTATTTTGCCATCCTTTATAACAATAAAACTTGTACTCGGTTTTTCTCCTATATAATCTTGGAATAAAAAATTTATTAAATCTTGTTTGTCATCTTTCTTTTCTAATAATTTTTTCGAAGGTTTACATCCAGAAATAATAATTAAAAAGATTAGTGTTAAATATGAGTACTTCATTTTTTTAAATCGTGTCTAACAAATATATAAGGGACACTGTGTCCTATATATCTCATGTATGTGTTTCACAAATCTAAAGGATTTTTACAGATTCAAAACTACTAATAGCTACATGTGTGTGTATTTCTGTAGTTTTCGAGCTATTGTGTCCTAATAGAATTTGTATCTGTCTCAAATTGGTGCCATTTTCCTGTAAACTACTAATACCAATTTATGTATTAAATGCCGCATAAAATGATTTGGTATAATGATGATTTCCTGTGATTGATTTTATTGTTTGTTTATCCATTTGATTTACCATATTACTTAGCCATTCTTTA
>CANLMN010000081.1 GCA_947492105.1 uncultured Aquimarina sp.
CCATCTGGATCGGTTGCTAGAGGATCGCCGCTTTCTACAAGATCATAGATCCCATCATTATCACTATCCAAATCCAAGTGACTTGGAACACCATCGCCATCTGGATCATAAGTATCTACTACTCCATCTGCGTTGGCATCTACTCCATTATCCGTATCCGCATAGTTTGGAACACCATCATTGTCATCATCTGCGCTAGCTAGTGGTAAGCCCGGCGTTTCTTCTGCATCTGGAATACCATCATTGTCATCATCCAAATCTGCAATATCTGCAACACCATCATTATCACTATCCATAATCTCACGGAAATCTACTTCTGCTGTGGCCATGTTGTCATCGTTGTCCGTGTCTTCTGCGCCATTGTCTAGGTCATTGTTGACATCAAAGCCTACTGTGGTATCAAAGCCATTGAGTAAACCATCATTGTCATCATCATCCGTAGGATTTGCAACTGCAGGATCAATAGTAACACCACTCTCATTGGTATCACTAACCCCATCATCATCACTATCAAGATCCAAGTAATCTGGTAAGTTATCTCCTGCTGTATTACTCGTATCAACTGGAGTAATACCACTATTGCTTGCGATAAAGTCAGCATCATAAGCATCATCAATACCATCGCCATCTGTATCATTACCAATTGGTGCTATATAATCCGCAGTGGTCTGACCCTCTACATTATCTGGGATACCATCATCATCACTATCGATATCCAAGAAGTTTGGACTACCCGTAGTATCTGTGTTCACAGGAGCATTGGTTAAACTCGCTGTTGGCGTATCATCTGTCTCTACTGGATCTGCTAATCCATTTGCTCCAACAGCAACATCGGTGTTGCCTGTAACTGGATCGGTATTGCCTATAATACCATCGCCATCTGGATCGGTTGCTAGAGGATCACCACTTTCTACAAGATCATAGATCCCATCATTATCACTATCCAAATCCAAGTGACTTGGAACACCATCGCCATCTGGATCATAAGCATCTACTACTCCATCTGCGTTGGCATCTACTCCATTGTCTGTATCCGCATAGTTTGGAACACCATCATTGTCATCATCTGCGCTGGCTAGTGGTAAGCCCGGCGTTTCTTCTGCATCTGGAATACCATCATTATCATCATCCAAATCTGCAACATCTGCAACACCATCATTATCACTATCCATAATCTCACGGAAATCAACTTCTGCTGTTGTTGGAGTATCATCGTTATCCGTGTCTGCTGCACCATTGTCTAGATCATTATTGACATCAAAACCTACTGTGGTATCAAAGCCATTGAGTAAACCATCATTATCATCATCATCCGTAGGATTTGCAACTGCTGGATCAATAGTAACTCCACTCTCATTGGTATCACTAACCCCATCATCATCACTATCTAGATCCAAGTAATCTGGTAAGTTATCTCCTGCTGTATTACTCGTATCTACTGGAGTAATACCACTATTGCTTGCGATATCTGTATCGTAAGCGTCATCAATACCATCACCATCCGTATCATTACCAATTGGCGCTACATAATCCGCAGTGGTCTGACCCTCTACATTATCGGGGATACCATCATCATCACTATCGATATCCAAGAAGTTTGGACTACCCGTAGTATCTGTGTTCACAGGAGTATTCGTTAAACTCGCTGTTGGCGTATCATCTGTCTCTACTGGATCTGCTAATCCATTTGCTCCAACAGCAACATCGGTGTTGCCTGTAACTGGATCGGTATTGCCTATAATACCATCGCCATCTGGATCGGTTGCTAGAGGATCGCCGCTTTCTACAAGATCATAGATCCCATCATTATCACTATCCAAATCCAAGTGACTTGGAACACCATCGCCATCTGGATCATAAGCATCTACTACTCCATCTGCGTTGGCATCTACTCCATTATCCGTATCCGCATAGTTTGGAACACCATCATTATCATCATCTGCGCTAGCTAGTGGTAAGCCTGGTATTTCTTCTGCATCTGGAATACCATCATTATCATCATCCAAATCTGCAACATCTGCAACACCATCATTATCACTATCCATAATCTCACGGAAATCTACTTCTGCCGTGGCCATGTTGTCATCGTTGTCCGTGTCTGCTGCGCCATTGTCTAGATCATTGTTGACATCAAAACCTACTGTGGTATCAAAACCATTAAGTAAACCATCATTGTCATCATCATCCGTAGGATTTGCAACTGCTGGATCAATAGTAACTCCACTCTCATTGGTATCACTAACCCCATCATCATCACTATCAAGATCCAAGTAATCTGGCAAGTTATCTCCTGCTGTATTACTCGTATCTACTGGAGTAATACCACTATTGCTTGCGATAAAGTCAGCATCATAAGCATCATCAATACCATCACCATCCGTATCATTACCAATTGGTGCTACATAATCCGCAGTGGTCTGACCCTCTACATTATCGGGGATACCATCATCATCACTATCAATATCCAAGAAGTTTGGACTGCCTGTAGTATCTGTGTTCACAGGAGCATTGGTTAAACTCGCTGTTGGCGTATCATCTGTCTCTACTGGATCTGCTAATCCATTTGTTCCAACTGCAACATCGGTGTTGCCTGTAACTGGATCTGTATTGCCTATAATACCATCGCCATCTGGATCGGTTGCTAGAGGATCGCCGCTTTCTACAAGATCATAGATCCCATCATTATCACTATCCAAATCCAAGTGACTTGGAACACCATCGCCATCTGGATCATAAGCATCTACTACTCCATCTCCATTAGCATCTACTCCATTGTCCGTATCCGCATAGTTTGGAACACCATCATTGTCATCATCTGCGCTAGCTAGTGGTAAGCCCGGCGTTTCTTCTGCATCTGGAATACCATCATTATCATCATCCAAATCTGCAACATCTGCAACACCATCATTATCACTGTCCATAATCTCACGGAAATCTACTTCTGCTGTTGTTGGAGTATCATCATTATCCGTGTCTGCTGCGCCATTGTCTAACTCATCATTTACGTCATATCCATCAACATTATCAGCTCCTTCAAAAGTATCTAATAGACCATCATTATCCGTATCGGTGATAGTACCGTCATTAGTGAAACCTGCTTCTAGACTATCCAAAACCCCATCATCATCACTATCTAAATCCAAGTAATCTGGTAAGTTATCTCCTGCTGTATTACTCGTATCTACTGGAGTAATACCACTATTGCTTGCGATAAAGTCAGCATCATAAGCGTCATCAATACCATCACCATCTGTATCATTACCAATTGGTGCGACATAATCCGCAGTGGTCTGACCCTCTACATTATCTGGGATACCATCATCATCACTATCTAGATCCAAGAAGTTTGGACTGCCTGTAGTATCTGTGTTCACAGGAGCATTGGTTAAACTCGCTGTTGGCGTATCATCTGTCTCTACTGGATCTGCTAATCCATTTGCTCCAACTGCAACATCGGTGTTCCCTGTAACTGGATCGGTATTGCCTATAATACCATCGCCATCTGGATCGGTTGCTAGAGGATCGCCGCTTTCTACAAGATCATAGATCCCATCATTATCACTATCCAAATCCAAGTGACTTGAAACACCATCGCCATCTGGATCATAAGCATCTACTACTCCATCTGCGTTGACATCTACTCCATTATCCGTATCCGCATAGTTTGGAACACCATCATTATCATCATCTGCGCTGGCTAGTGGTAAGCCTGGCGTTTCTTCTGCATCTGGAATACCATCATTATCATCATCCAAATCTGCAATATCTGCAACACCATCATTATCACTGTCCATAATCTCTCTAAAGTCAACTTCTGCTGTTGTTGGAGTATCATCGTTATCCGTGTCTTCTGCACCATTGTCTAGATCATTGTTGACATCAAAGCCTACTGTGGTATCAAAACCATTGAGTAAACCATCATTGTCATCATCATCCGTAGGATTTGCAACTGCTGGATCAATAGTAACTCCACTCTCATTGGTATCACTAACTCCGTCATCATCACTATCCAAATCCAAGTAATCTGGTAAGTTATCTCCTGCTGTATTACTCGTATCTACTGGAGTAATACCACTATTGCTTGCGATATCTGTATCATAAGCGTCATCAATACCATCACCATCCGCATCATTACCAATTGGTGCGACATAATCCGCAGTCGTCTGACCTTCTACGTTGTCTGGAATACCATCATCATCACTATCAATATCCAAGAAGTTTGGACTGCCTGTAGTATCTGTGTTCACAGGAGCATTGGTTAAACTCGCTGTTGGCGTATCATCTGTCTCTACTGAATCTGCTAATCCATTTGCTCCAACTGCAACATCGGTGTTCCCTGTAACTGGATCGGTATTGCCTATAATACCATCGCCATCTGGATCGGTTGCTAGAGGATCGCCGCTTTCTACAAGGTCATAGATCCCATCATTATCACTATCCAAATCCAAGTGACTTGGAACACCATCACCATCTGGATCATAAGCATCTACTACTCCATCTGCGTTGGCATCTACTCCATTATCCGTATCCGCATAGTTTGGAACACCATCATTATCATCATCTGCGCTGGCTAGTGGTAAGCCTGGCGTTTCTTCTGCATCTGGAATACCATCATTATCATCATCCAAATCTGCAATATCTGCAACACCATCATTATCACT
>CANLMN010000082.1 GCA_947492105.1 uncultured Aquimarina sp.
AAACACTGCTACTCCAATAGCAGGACGCTATTTTTAACCCCAAAAAAATCATCTCCAAAATCGTTTTCCCCCTTATCAAAGTGGCGGATCAGTCAACTGGACATATAGCGTTTGCCTATCGGCACGCCATATGCCTAGTTATTAGCCTACGTTATTATTTTTCAGTTTAAAATGTTACTTTTGTCAGATGAAAATCAGGTAATCATAAATGGCTGCTAATAAAAGTAAGAAAAGGAACGACTATAATAAACCAAACTTTTGGGGAATGATGCAAAATGTTTTAATCGCATCAATGAATAAAGGACAGTTTGTTATCGGTGTTATTGGACTAGCTTTTTTAATTATGATTCTCAAGTTAACACCAGATGATACCAAGTCTTTATTAGACGATATAATTCTTAAATTGGGAAATATTCACTATATTGGTTGGACTTTAGGTATATTTAGTACATTTGGTTGGTTTTTTGGAACAAAAAGATTAAGAAGAATACACTCAAAAGAAATAAGAAGAGTTTCTGAAGAGAAAAAACAATTGCAACAAAAGGCAACAAGTAAAAAGTTACGCTCAAGTAATTAAAATTATGGCTACAATATTTATAATATTATTAGTTTTAGGATTATTTCACTTTATTTATGAATCAATACTTCTACCTTCTTTTAGGTTAGAATTACGTTATAAATTGTTTGAATTACGAGACGAAATAAGAAACATTAAAAGTGAAGAGTCTTCAAATGTTTCTGATAAAGTTTTTTATTTATTAGAAGACACAGCAAATACAGTAATTAATAGATTACCGTTTTTTAACATATCAACAAGGATAGATGCTTTCAAGGAATACGAAGGCAATAAGTCATTTCAAAGAAAAGTTGAGAATCGAAGAAAAGCTCTTGAAGAATGTAAAGACGACAGAGTAAATAAAATCAACAAAGAATTAATTGATATAGCAACAGTAGCTTTTATTATTAATTCAGGAGGTTGGTCTTATATTCTTATTCCAATTTTACTATTATTACTCGTTTTTGCTTTTGTAACAAAATCTATTAAATCTATAAAAAATCAGATAATTAAAGAAACTTATAAAGTTGCATATGCTTCTGATAATGATTTCTCACATTTCACTCATTGCGCTTAGTTCCTAAAATGTAGGCTAACGTTAAATTATATGGCAAGTGGGGCAGAAAACAAGCGATTATTTTCGGATTAGCCACAAGCCAAATCTTTTGTATTTTGTTTTAATTTTTCTTTTTAAACCAAATCAAAAGATTTGGCGACTTTGCAAATAGATACTGACCTTTCAATTAAACACTAATTGCCCAATTTGCTATATATAGTGTTGTGCGTTCGGCTTTTTTCTTATTTTTGTTTAAGATTGAGAGTAACTAACCAGTCCGCTATTTGACGCAAATGTCAGAATTACTTATTTTTAAGTATAAATGACAAATCTTAGTTGCAAAGACTGGTACTCTCTGTCTTATTTATAATAAGCACTTAATAAAACAACTCTTCGGTCAATATTCTGACTTAGCATAGAATCATTTTCCCAATTCGTTATCCATCTAATTTCCTCAATAACGCGGCTAACAACTGTAGTTTTTTCAGATGTATTATTGGTTTTGTTATATAATTTTACATCATTGAATTTTAGAACATATTCTGTATTTCTATATGTAAAACCATTTTGTTCTGAAAAATTAGAATTCGTAATATATATATCAGAAGGCTTATCTTCAAGTATTTTACCTAAATAAGGAATGAGATTAAGACTTTTGTCTTTAAAATTAGCAGACCTAGTTTTTCTAAACATATGCCTCCAACCTATTCTAGTAATTTCAATTAATCCAAGATTCGGGTTAATTGGAGGGTTAGTTTTTAGTTCTTTATATTTATTGAGTGCAATTAGTCTTTTATCACTTAAACCACCAATAAGTTCACTAATTATTATTCCTTTTCCTCCTTGTTTTAAAGGAATGTTTTTTGCCTGACATCTCGCTATATCAAATCTCATTGACGGTTCAACTCTATGGTTATTACCATAAGTTTGATTTACAATTGTTGATAATGGATGTACATATGCCCAAAAAGAACTGTTAGTTGCTCTGTCAACCCAAATGATACAAATTGGGTGAGAAGTTCTAATTGCTGCTTTTTTAGCAGCAGCTAATAGTTTATATCCGCTAGCCAATTTTATTCCATATGTTGGGCCAGATTTAACTTGTACTAAAAAAATAATTCTTTCTTTTTCTATCCAAGGATGGTCATAAGAACATATTAAATCAATTTTTCTTCCATCTTCATTTCTACTTCCCCAAGAAACTTCTGCACCAACAGCTTTTAATAACATTGAAGCACTATAAACCTCCGCATCATTTCCGTTACTTATATTTTCACTTCTGGTCTCTTTGGGAGATACAATTCTTTTAGATTTAAGTAGGCTTGTATTCATATTTTCTTAGCTGACGCACAACGTTGATGTGTATGATTTCGTTGCGTGTTTAAGCACTAAAGTTAGCAAATAAATCACAGCTAGAAAGTCCGTGAGGACTTTCGTAAGTAAACTATCGGCACGCCATATGCCTAGTTATTGTAAGCAGTTTTTTATGTGAGATAATCATTGTCGTCATCTTCTTCTTGGTCAAAAACCAATAATTTAGAATCAAAATCTCCCTTCAAAATCTTATTAGCCAGATTTCCAATCCAATATGGTGCTGTATTAGATTTTCCTTTTGAGCTATTATTTCCGTGTCCGAAAGTGTAATCAATGGCATCGTGGTCTAGAGCGTGTATACTCTCGTGAATTATTGTAGCCGCAATACTTATTGAATTTCTGTTTAACTTTTTTAAATTCAAAAATAAAGTATTTGGAAATCGACTATCTGTATAAGCAAAAGTTTTTCTGTACTTTATAGCTCTCCAACCAGAAGGGTAGAAAAGATCAATTTTAAATTCTAAATCAGACTGTTCTATTAAATCTGCTATAATTTGTGGTGAAGCTGTACTTAAGTCAAAATTATCTTTTTCACGGATTTTAGAATAAAAAAGAGAGTTTTTTAAAATAGAATTAGCCATTTCTGTTGCTTCTTCTACTTTCTGTTGTTTGTCGTTAAAAGTGATAATCATAATTGTTTTTTTAATTATTTGTTTTGAATTTCTGAATAGTTTTAAAAAAGCGGATTACTTAACATCGTTTTTGCATTTTCTAAAGGACCTCTGTATAACGAACCTCGATTTTCAAATTGTAGAACTGACTGCTCAAGTATAAGTCTACTTTTATTTGTATTGAAAAGTGTAGAATCTACATCTACATCTTTGTCTTTAGATCTTGCTATTATATCTTTGAACGTGGAATTATCCAATCTTTCACGAATATTCTTCATAATTTCCTCAATCATTAAATATTTTTCATTCCAAACAGCAATAGTAATTAATCCTTTAGCTAAATCGTCAGTATTCCCTATTTGTATATTTTTAAATTTCAATAACAATTCAGCATTTAAATATGCTAGTTCAAAACTTGTGGATTGTTTAAGGTCTTCTATACTATTATTTAAACTATAAAAAATTGAAGTAGCTGTTACAGCTTCTTCCCCAAATGTATCTTTGTCTTTTATTGAAATAGAATTAGCTGACAAAAATGCAAATACACCAGGAGCAATTCTATTAGCACTAAAACTCAAACTATTAGATGCAGACGAAGTAGACTTTGCAGCTTCAGATATTGATAGCACTAAATCCGAATAACTGCTTACAGCTTTGGGTGAAGTTAAAACTTGCATTACTCCACCTGTTAAGGATTGTGATACAGCTTCTAAAGCAGCTGAAATTACAGGAGCTATTTTATCTAAACTAAATTCGTGAGAATATTCCGTTTTTATAGCTGAATTAAATATTAACTGTCTAAAATCATTTACTTTAGCCTATTTGGAGTGTTCTTTAATTTTTTTTTTCAAACTTTTCTTTAGCAGAATTTTCCAAATCTGACAATTGTTTATTTAATTGCTCAATTTGTTTTTTAGCTTTCTCAGATTTTTGAGTTACTCTTTCTAATGAAGGACTTTTACAAGACATAATTTTTTAAGTTTTAATATTATTCCAATTTTCTATAAATTTAATTATTAGTATTTTAGATATCAATACCTATTACTAGGTATATTTAATGCATCAAGTTTTGAGTATGGAATTGAATTCGGATGGGTTTTTCTCAAATTGCTTACAACGTAGGTAGGAATATAGTTATCATGGTAACTATATTTCCATTATGTGAGTAGCTAAATTAGTAAATCTTTTATGTTTTTAATTTTTTTTATTGCAACATGAGTATAAATTTCAGTTGTTTTACTTGAATTGTGACCTAATAAGACTTGAATATAT
>CANLMN010000083.1 GCA_947492105.1 uncultured Aquimarina sp.
AATATATATTTCTACACTCTTTAAAAATCGTTCACCTAAACCTTCTTGTTGTTTTTCGTAAAATAAATAAGCTTCTATAACTTCCTGATTGGCTTCCTCCTTAATCTCTAATTCGTATTTCATTAAGAATTAGCGTTTCTTGCATTTTGTTTTACCTCTTGCCAAGAAAAAGATGTACTTTCTTGTTTTAAATGGCGTTCTCTGCGCTGGTCTAATATTTTATAATCAGATTCAGACAATGTAAATTCTTCATCTCTATAACTTTCCATAACAGCTTTTACCATTTTTAATAAACGTTCATCTGCAGTACTTACATATTCTGATATTAAATTTCTTAATTCTAAAGCTCCCATAATTATTAATTTACATCTATTACAAAGATAATTTTTTTATTTTATAGATTGAATTAATTCAAATACATGTGCTTGTCCTTTCGTTTTTACTAAATGGATCATTTTTCTAAATTCTAATTCTCTAAGCACTCCGTAAACTCTAGTTTTGCTTTTACCTAGTCTGTTTTGTACTTGTTTTACGGTAAAGGGTTCATTGGGAAAATGATAGTGTAATTGCATTTTGTACCATTGTAAAACAGGAGGAAGTAATACCGCTTGGTTTGTTAGGTTTAACTCATTTTGTAATAAATGGATGGCATTACAAATATCTTCACGAGTAATGTATAATCGTCCCATTTGATCTTGATCTCTATAAAACTCGCTTACCATACATGAACTATGTGCTGTTTTTGCTATTATTTGTTGTTGAGAGGTATTAAAAGTGTTGTTTTTGGTAATTAGAAATTCGTATTTATTAATACTTTCTCTTTTAGGATAAAGCATTTTTATGAGATGATTAAAGGCTTCTATATGATAATTAAACTGTTGTGATAGGGATACTTTTACATGACGTTTTGGGATTGATTTCATAATTTTAGGTTCAAAATGAGAAGAAATAAAACTGTGTGCTTGTTCTTTTTTTGATTTTTATCGGTCACTAGCTTTTTTTATTGTTTTTCAGTGTTTTAGACGTTTTTGGCGACCAGTAAAGAATCGGCATCCAATGTAAGTTATTGATATATAGATAGCTGTTATCCAGTTTGGTGACCAGTCTATTATAGCTGCTAGGATATTAGGTCTATTTGAGATTGCAAGTCTTTTTTAATCTTAGTCCTCAGAGCTATATGATTATCCCAAAAGACAATTTTGTATGTAAAGCCTCTGTTAGCATAGCCAAATTGTTGTAAGTATTCTAATTCAACAAGTTGTTTTAAGTAATTGTTAATTTGTGATTTACCTAATCCTGTGATTATTTTTACCTCAAAGCGATTAAATAGATAATCTTCTCCTTTAATTTTTATAGCTTCTTTTAGTTTTTCATAAAACTGGCGCAGGCTTCCGTGTAGTTCGTCTACTTTGAGAATAATGGTTTCTAGTAGTACCTCACAAGCAATTTGTAGGTCTTGTTTTTGTGCAATGAGCCTTCCTTGTGTATCTTTTTTTCTTTGGTATTGATGCCACCAAGTTACCTGGGCAATTAGATTTTGATACATGCCATGCAGACGCCTTAGTTTATGGATATTTTGTGGTAGTTGTATGTGTTTTGCATAGGGATTTACGATGCTTAAGGGTTGTAATACACGGATGCAGTTTTGTATAAAAAGTTGTGTTTTTTGTATCTCTGTAGTGTTTATTTCTCCTGCAGAGAGCTTGTTTTGATAGTTGATTATATGATTTGTTTGCGTAGTAGATTCGTCTACTGCGATGACAAAACAGCGACTGATATTATCCTCATACAAATCTGCTTTTGTGGTACAGGATAGACTTGCTATTGGGCCATAAACGGTATTCTCTCCACTAACTATTTTACCGCTTTCTTGTTTCTGTGAAGTGGAACTGGAGAGTTTTGCGTTGGATTGTAATTCCCTGAGTGCAAAGAGGGCTTCTTCTTTGAGTCCGTCTATATCTTCAAAACAGAGTGTTTTGTGTGTTAGGGCATGTTCTCCATAATTATAAAAACTACTTTCTGTAACTCTGGTAAATGTTTTGCAATTTTCGGGAGGTAATAGCTTGTAAATGCTTTGTAGTAGTTTGGTTTTTCCACTTCCAGAAGATCCTTGTATGAGTCCATGCAGTGGGCTTTTACTGTGGTAACTGGTAGCGATTAGAAAGAGTAATAAGCGGTTATCTATTTCTCCTACAACGCCTGTTTTTGCAATGGCATCGTTGATACGCTGTAGTAAGTGATCGTTTTTCAAAAAATCTACACATTGATTTTTTGTAGCTTGATTGATAAAGGATGTTTTTTCTTTGGTAGTGGTAAGGTCTTTTTTTTCTAGTTCTAGTGCATAGGCTTGCCACTGTTGTATTATAATAGGACTCTCTATATCTAATGCCTTAGCAGCTTGTTTTGCATGTTTTTCTAGATTTCCATAATCGTATAAATCTAGTTTTTGAATGACAAGTTGCTTGTTTTGTATGTGCTGGGTCTGTAGGGTTACTTTTAGACTATCTCCTGTGTTTTTTACGCTTCCCTTTACCTTGAGATCGAGTAGGGGTTTGTCTTGTGGTTCTTTTGGTTTAGGTATTGACTCTATTTCTGTCTGTGGTGGTGCCACCGTTATTTTCTCTTCAATAGAGAAAGAAGAAGCTGTTTTAGCTTCATTTAATAAGGTTTGGAACAATTCACTACTCTCATTATTAACCCACAGACTATTGATGTCTTCATCTGCAGGGGTGTCAATGATACCAATGGATAATTTTGGGTATTGGTGCTGTAATTGTGTTTGCAGCTTTGCTGTTGCTGTGCGACCTGCTTTATCACCATCAAAAAAGAGACTTATCTTTTTGAGGTTTTTGATTTTATGTATTGCCTCGGTGTGTTCTTTGGTAAATCCATTAGTTCCAAAACAAGCTAACACGGATGTATTTGGAGGTAATACCCCGTGTGCTTGCAGAGTGAGGGCATCAATGATGCTCTCGGTGAGGATTAGATGTTCTGTAGTTGTTTTTGGGTAACTAGGAGATAGACCTTTGCGATCTGTTAAATAATAATGACACCCTTTTTTGGTACTGGTGAAGCTTCTGCCATATAAAGATACGATCTGACCGTGGCAGTTTTTTAGTGGGAATACAATACAGTTTTTGAGATAGGGGAGTTGGTAGGGAACTTGATTACCTCCATTACGGTGGTTACTGCCTAATTCTGTTATAGATGTTAATCCTCTTGCTTTTAAATATTCAAGAGCTTTTTTGCTTCTAGGGAGTTGAGCTTGTAGTATATAAAACTGATCAGCAACACTTTTATTCTTACTGTATCCAAGTAAAGATTTAGCTTTTAGAATCGCTTGGTGTTTGTTTATGGGTTGTCCGCCTAGAGATTCTTTGAGCATAATAAAATCAATCACATCAATTACTTTGTTACCATGATCACAATTACCGCTAAAACAAAACAGGGTATTGGTGTCATTATAAACACGCATACTTGGTGTTTTATCTTCATGGAATGGACAGTGTACATGCTTATTTTTGATTTCTAAGCCATAGTGTTGTACGACCATTTGTATGGATAATTGAGATTTGATCTCTGCGATTTCCATAGATTACTCTTTTATAAGTTCTATCAGTAGTACTTCTTTGGATACGGTAATCTGTACTTTGTCCTGTGGATTGAATCCGCAATCCTCTAACCATTTACCAGAGAGTTTTAGACTTGGATAGATTTTGTTTTTCCATCTAGCGGTGCTATGATGTTCTTGTATGGTGCGTTTTCTTTGTGTTTTTGCCATGAGTGGATTTTGTTGAAAAGTTTAAAATATAACTATTAGATACAAATATATACTATAATTATATATTGTTCAAAATTATAGAGTTTATTTATTCCTTTTAATTCTATAATTTTACAGAAAACAATAACTATTGTTATTATTAGTATCCTGTAATTATGAAAACAGATAAAATTATAACCGCACTAAGAAAAGCTAAGAATTTATCACAATCAGATTTAGCCAAGCAAATTGATATTTCTCAAGTGATGGTTGGTAAATATGAGCGTGGAGATGCTATTCCTTCTATTGAGGTTGCTAAAAAAATTGCTGATGCTTTTGATGTTAGTTTAGATTATTTGGTAGGAGAGGGGCAGAATGCTTCTTTTGATAAGAAAACAGTTAAACGTATTCAAGATATTCAGAATATGGATGAAGATACACAAGGAATTTTATTTAATCTTATTGATACATATATACAGAATTTTAAAACCAAACAAGCGTTCTCATAAAAAAATCCACAGCAATTATTAACTGTGGATTTTTGTTATTTT
>CANLMN010000084.1 GCA_947492105.1 uncultured Aquimarina sp.
GTTGGTGGGTCGGTTCCACCATCTTAATTACAGTTCACAACGAATATGTTGCCGTTCGTTGCTTGCTCGGCACACTAAGAAGCGTAGCGGATTTCAAAGTGATTTCCTTTCAGGTTATAACTAAACTTTCGATTAATCATTGTCCTTTGATTTATCACTATCCTCGCTATTATTTATAGCCATTGTTAGCATTCGTTTTAATTCCTCTGATGTAGGAACCTTTCCTTTGAGATTATTAGGTAATTCTTGAGTCAGCTTATATGAAGAAACTCCAATCGGTTTATTATTTGTTCTCAATGTATATTCAACTTCAAGGTTATCTTTTATTGGGCAAAGAATAATTCCAATAGATGGATTATCGTCTGGTTGTTTTTCTTGCTCGTCTAATAGTTCAAGATAGAAATTCATTTTACCTGCAAATTCAGGTTCAAATTCAACAGTTTTTAATTCGATTGCTACTAAACATTTCAATATTCTGTGATAGAACAAAAGGTCAATGAAATATTCCTTTTGATTTAGTTTTAGTCGATATTGATTGCCAATAAAGCTAAATCCATAACCGAGTTCAAGAAGTAAATCACGAATGTTTTCTACCAATCTATTTTCTAATTCTTTTTCCAATATAGGCTTAGTAATTCCTAGAAAGTCAAGATTGTACTCGCTTTTCATTGCTTCGTTTGCCTGTTCGGATAAATGAACTGGCAACGCTTTTTCAAAATTACTTTGTTTAGGGTCTTTTAAATGATGTTGATAAGCGTTTGCCTTTATTTGGTTGAGTAAAACAGCTCTACTCCAACCCAATTTATTTGTAGCATTTAAGTAATACGCTCTTTCTTCCCTATCTTTTACTTGATGCAGTATTAATAGGTTTTGTCCCCAAGGAATAGTTAATGCTAATTCCAATAAATCTGCACTGTCTTTGTATTCCAAGTAGAATTGCCTCATTCTCCACAAATTTTGAGGAGAGTAGCCTTTTGCACCATCAATGATTTTATTAATGTCTTTGGATAAGGTGTCTACAATAGATTTTCCCCAATTATTCTTTTCTTGATTTTGAACAATCAGTTTACCAATTTCAAAATTTTGACCAATATGATGTTTGTTTAAAGCTTTGTATGCTTCATATTTCGTAGAATTGATTGTGTTTACAATCTCTTTGAAAAAATTATTATATGTAGTTAAATCATTCATTTAGATATTTCTAATTCTCGCACATTTGTGATAGAAATTGGTAAATTTCAAATCTCTCACAGCTGTGAGAGATTTACTTTTTAGTTGGCAATAGTAATTCTCTAATATCAACATCAAGAATTTCAGCAACTTCTGCCAATGTCTCAATAGATGGCTGCATATCATTTGTACACCATCTTGAAACGGTCGTCCTATTCTTACCAACTTTTTCAGCTAACCACTTGTTTGTTCTGTCTTGTTCAGCCAAAACTACCCGTATTCTATTATAATTCTTTTTACTGGTCATTTGAATCGTTTTAGACTATGTAAATAGCATTTAATGTAAAAATAGTTTATTAAAATGTTTTTGAATATTAACTTTTTAAACTATATTTGAATCGTATTACATAACTATTGAATTGTTTAAAGATTCAATAATATATTAAAGATAACGGAAATTAAAAATTGTTTTTATCATGATGAAGTATACAAAAGCAGATTTAGAAAAGATTGTTTTTACTCAATTAGAGAACTTGAATGCAATGAATGACCTTTTGAGCATTATGAAAGTCCAAAATGAATTGATTCCGAATGCTAATAAGAAGTTACGAGATGAAATCTCTGAGTTTAAACAGAAGCAATATCCTACAAGGAAAAGAAGCCGTTAAAGACAATAGGTTATAGCAGTCCTGAAATTTCATCTAACCCACCATTAATTAGACGTTTGAATAATTCCTTTTTTGCTGCACCATAAAGCTCTTCTAATAATTTAATACTTGATTTTCGAAGTTTTGCAAAAAATCACACCAAACCTTTTACTAATATTTTTCTTAGTTGCCTTGCCTAAATCTTCTCTTAGAAGTTTGACATCAGTAATAATTTCAGCAACCTCAACATTGTCATCAGCCTGTGAGATTAATTTTGTTTCTAAGTATGCTAAGTATTGGTCTAAGAATAATTGTTGATCGACAGAAAATGGAGAAGTATTAGCATCTTCATCAACTATTTCAAATTCAGTATAAAATTCTTCTTGATATTTCTTTAGAAATTCTATAATTCCCCCCAATGTTAGGACAGTTTTTTATAAAAACAAGATGTTAATGATGTTGAAAGAGGGGGTTCTAGGGGGAGACTGACAACTTCCTCCTTTTGTTGACAACCCTTCTTTTCTATTCATTTTCATCATGCTGCTGGTTTTAGGTTTTGTTGATATACAGCTATTGGATGTTCATTATCCAGATTTTGATGTCTACGTTCTTTGTTATAATACTCAAACCAAGCTTTGATGCCTTGATAAGCTTTTAATCCATCTTCGGCAGGGAACAAATATACGTGTTCATATTTGAGACTTCTCCAAAGACGTTCTATAAAAATATTGTCAATAGCTCTTCCTTTGCCATCCATACGGAGTCGGATTTCTTTTTCTTTGGTAACGTAATTGTTGAAAACTAGACTAGTAAACTGGCTCCCTTGATCGGTGTTTAGGATTTCTGGAGTTCCATAGGTTTCAATAGCAGTATCCAGCGTTTGTTTACACCACTCTGAGGTCATCGTGTCAAAGAGTGACCATCCTACTACAAAACGGCTGTACAGATCAATGATGGCGACCAAATAAAGATATCCTCCTTTGACTGGAATATAGGTGATATCCATACTCCAGACCTGATTAGATCGTACTATTTTGAGGTCTTTGAGCAGGTAGGTAAAAATCTTATGTAGCTCGCCTTTACCACGTTTTGAGGTATTGGGTTTAGGACCAATGGCACTAATTCCCATGAGTTTATATAACCGCTCAATACGCTTTTTATTGATCCGATACCCTTTATCCATATTAAGCCAAGTAGTCATTCTGGGAACTCCCAGCCAAGGATAAAGCATGTGTTTCTCATCGATAAGACGCATCAGTTCTAAATTGAGGTCGGTTTCACCTACAGGCTTATAATACAAACCACTACGATGAATTTCTAATAGTTTGCATTGATGAACTATACTCAAGTTATGTGCCTTGTCAATGTGCCGCTTTCGCTGTTGTGGAGTCTCTTTCATGACAAGGCGTTCTTTAAAAAATCATTTTCTACCTTTAGCGTACCAATGGTTTTAAGTAAACGTTCTTCCTTCTCTTCAGCTTCACTCTTTTGGGATTTAACAGCTTTGGTAAAAACGCCTTCAGCATTGGCTAAAAACTCACGTTTCCACGAGGTGATCTATTGAGGAGCTACATCATAGCGTTGAGACAACTCATTGGTCGTCTCTCGCTCTTTGAGTACTTCTAAAACAATTTTGGTCTTGAATTTTGCAGTAAACTTTCTTCTTTTCATAATACAGTAAATTTAATCATTTTTTGAACTTAAATTACTGTCCGAATTTCCGGGGGAATTATACTGTTCGTCAGTACCGAATTTTGTAGTCTCGCTTCCTTCACTGCATACCTCACGATAAGCCAGCTTGCGACTTACTAATGGTTCGAGACACTACCCTTGTCCATAAGGGACTTGCACCCTCTAGATTAATTATTTACTTTCGGTAAACAAAAGATGCCCATGCTGGGCACACACTGGACATATAGCGTTGGCCTATCGGCACGCCATATGCCTAGTTATTGTGGTGGCGTTTTTAATATTCATATAAAACTTTATCATCAAATCCCATAATGTTTAACAAAACCTCATTTCCATCAATTTGTAAATTTGAAATGTCAAAATTTAATTCTCTAAAAATTAATTTTTCGCAAAGTTCCTCATTCTTTAATGATAGTCTTAAGGTTCTTTGAGCAGGCAGAGATTCTGCAATATCTCCTTTATCAATTAATTTGGCTAAGTTCCAAAAAGCATATGATTTACCGCTATGTTTTTAAATTCTGTCCAAGTAGTATTAGAAGCAAAAGCTA
>CANLMN010000085.1 GCA_947492105.1 uncultured Aquimarina sp.
GCAGGAGATGATAATACAGATGGTTTTGGAACCCCTGATTCGGCAGCATCCGTTAATAATGCTGATAATCTAAGTGGCGCGTTTGCAGCAAGTGGAGCAACGGTCAAGGTACGGGGGTATTTTTATAATGCTCCATTTACGGATGGTCATATTGATGATGTAGAAATTGTTACAGTGGCTTCTTGTGATACCGATGGTGATCTTGTTCCTAATTTTCTAGATTTGGACAGTGATAATGATGGGATTTATGATGTAGTAGAGTCAGGAGGAACGGATATTGATAACGATGGTAGAGCCGATGACGATGATGATAATGTAGACAATACAGGAAGTAATGGTATTCCTACTAGTGCCGGTTCTGGAAATACGCCGATAGAAACAACAACAGGTATACCGGATTATCTTAATCTTAATAGTGATGGCGATACGTGTAGTGATGCTAATGAGGGATATGCCGATATAAATGCAGATGGTGGCGATGGGGGTATCTATAATGTAGCTGGAGATTCAGAACCCTACAGTATCGTAGCTGGTACGATTGATGCGGATGGGAAGGTAGTTGCAGCATCTTATACACCCTCTGCTGTGGCCAATACAAAAATTTTGGGACCGGATAGCGATAGTGATGGAACCCCAGATGCCTGTGATGCAGTTTTTAATGATGTGGATGGTGATGGTGTTGGGGATTTTGCAGATTTTGATGATGATAATGATGGTATTTTGGATGAAGAAGATAATGGATGTCAGATTTTTGACTTCGGATTAACAAGTAATGATGATACGATAAGTGGTCAAACTTTCCCTTCTGCACAAGGCGTGGATATTACACCAACTATAATCGAAAATAACCCAGGAACATTACTTGTCGAAAGATTGACACCAGGGAATAGGTTCGGAACGACTAATAATTATGCTAATTATACACAAAATGATACAAATCCTAATATTTTTAGATTAGATATTACTCCACCACAGTCTGATGTTTTCTTGAAAATGGATGATATGGACTATATTTCTAACTCCAATTTTACAGGAGGGGAGTCTTTTGAGGTGAATATATTTGATAGTACAAATACGTTGCTTCCTTATGAAGTTATTGCCATAGGTGATAACATCCAGAATCCTACTCCAAATACCTTTAATGCCTTTCAGGGCGGAAGTGTCGGTCCTAATGATGTAGAAGGTCAGGTGCAGATACTTGTACCTGGTACAGTGGCTCGTATCGAAATTATTCCTAGGTTTACGCTGCTTAGTGGTGTAAATAGTGATCCTCCTGGGTTTGGAGTTGGTATAAGATTGAGTAAGTGTAGTTCAGATTTTGATAATGATGGAGTCTTGAATAGTTTGGATTTGGACAGTGATAATGATGGGATTTATGATGTAGTAGAATCAGGAGGAGCTGATATTGATAACGATGGTAGAGCTGATGACGATGATGACAATGCGGATAATACAGCTAGTACAGGTATTCCTACTAGTGCCGGTTCTGGAAATACACCGATAGAAACAACAACAGGTATACCGGATTATCTTAACCTTGATAGTGATGGCGATGTTTGTAGTGATGCTAATGAGGGATATGCCGATATAAATGCAGATGGTGGTGACGGTGGTATTTATAATGTAGCTGGAGATTCAGAGCCCTATAGTGTAATAGCTGGTACAATTGATACAGATGGGAAAGTAGTTGCGGCATCTTATGCACCTTCTACTGTAGCTAATACCAAAGTTTCGGGACCAGATAGTGATAGTGATGGAACTCCAGATGCTTGTGATGCGGTTTTTAATGATGTAGACGGTGATGGTGTTAGTGATCTTGTTGATTTGGATGACGATAATGATGGTATTTTGGATAGTGTTGAGCGAGATTGTCCAGTTTCTAATAGAGTTATCAATGCTCCAAACTATACCGAAGATGTAGATGTGTCAGGAACACCTTCTATAGATAATCTAGCACCTTATAAGACAGCTGATTTTGATTTTACGTATGCATTGACAGGAGCTGCTACTTGGGTGAATGGTGTGAGATTGAGAAGTAATTTAGATGGAGTTGCAGAAAGTCATTTATATTTTCAACCAAATAATACCCAGTTTGCTACAAATGATTTTGTTACTTATGCATTAACATTTAATGAATTAGTGTCCAATCTTACTTTTAAATTAGGTGGGTTAGATAATAATGATTCTGTTCGTTTTGAAGCTTTTAGAAATGGAGTTTCCGTACCAATTAGTACTGTTAACTTTTCTAACTTTAGTAACCCAAATATTATTTTTACTTCATTCAATCAATTATCAGGTCGAGGTAGTGGTAGTGGTGATTTTACCGTAAATGAATTTATGTTTGCCTTAGAAGAGCCTATCGATCGACTTGTGATAACTAGTGCCAAGGATAGGCCTGTAACTGGTTCAGGAACTGTAACCCTTGGAATTTATGAGTTGAATTATTGTTTAGCTGATTTTGATAAGGATGGGGTTGCAGACAAATTTGATTTGGACAGTGATAATGATGGGATTTATGATGTAGTAGAGTCAGGAGGAACGGATATTGATAACGATGGTAGAGCTGATGACGATGATGACAATGCAGATAATACAGCTAGTACAGGTATTCCTACTAGTGCCGGTTCCGGAAATACGCCGACAGAAACTATAGTAGGATCTCCTGATTATTTGGATATTGATAGTGATGATGATGGTATCCCAGATAATGTAGAGGGTCAGACTACTGCGGATTATGTAGCGCCAATTGGTAATGATGCGGATGGTGATGGTATTGATGACGCTTATGATGCTGATGTCGCAAGCAATAGTGGTATTATTCCAGTAGATACGAGTAATACAGCAGGAGATAACTTGCCAGATTACTTGGATCTAGATAGTGATGATGATGGGGTTAGTGATACCAATGAGAGTGGTGTTACTATTGATCCAGCAGTTGCAAATCCTACGGATGATGATGACAATGATGGTTTACTCAATGGTTTTGATACCAC
>CANLMN010000086.1 GCA_947492105.1 uncultured Aquimarina sp.
TACAGAATTTTAAAACCAAACAAGCGTTCTCATAAAAAAATCCACAGCAATTATTAACTGTGGATTTTTGTTATTTTTTATATTGAGAGTATTAAGATTTTGATTGTTTGTGGTGTAGGTTTGATTATTCGCAAATAGACTCAAATTTAATTAATTTAAATTTTTCATGCTTTTTTAAAACATAAAAATTTATTAAACAATCGTCTTGTAAAAATAGATCCTTACCTTTATCATTATAGTAAACGGTTATAGAGTCATTTAGATCGTATCGCTTATCCGCTCCATTTATCTGTTTTAAATAAGGAAGCATATACTTTCCAAAATTTCGATTTGTATCTAAATCTTTAAAAAAAATGTAAGATGTACTTTTTGGATCTTTAGGGTTTTCTGAATATATTAAAGGGAAATTAAAGTTTTTGAGCATTTTTGTTTTATCATACTCAATGATAACTTCTTTTATTTCATTAAAAAAGCTATCGATATTTTTTGTGTTTTTATCTTTATGTGAGATGTTTGAATCTTTAGATACATTATCCTTACATGAAGAAATCAAAGCAAAAAATAAATAAAGAATTTTTGCTTTGATGGTTATTGAATTACAAAGAATTTTCAGGGTCATAAATTTCAATTATTTTCAATTCATTATCCTTTTTGATAATTTTAAAATCTAAATACATACGATCACTTCCATCATTTAAAGTAAATTCATAAGTAGAGTCATTAATTTTGGTTTTTGAAGTTGCAACTTTTAGTATTTCAATAGAATTTTTAAAAACAGATATGTCATTTCTGAATTCTAAATAATTATTATATTTTTTTACTTTATCGCCTGAATCTAATCCGTCTGAAATTTCTTCTATATAAGACAAAGGAAAATAAAAGCAAGATTTAATATTGTCATCATTATTAGCTTTGATTGAGTTTTTTAAATCATTAATAAAATTATCAAACGATAAATTCTTACTAGCTATTATAGGCGTTTCAACTTGTTTTGATGAAAAAATAACTTCTTTTTTTAGGTTTTGGTTTGGTTTGTTTTTACAGCTAATAAACAATATAACCGTTAATGCTAAAGCTTTATAGTGTACTTTCATTGCTATCACTTGTATTAGTTAATGTAGATCCTGATAAGCTACTATTCATATTATCTATATTAATGATTTCTATTTCTTTATCTATTTGGGAGGGAGTATAGTTTAAAGGAAGGAAAAAACCATTAAACTTCTGTTCAATAGTTACTTTTACTCCATTTATTTTCACTTTCCTAGAACTACTAACTCCTGTTTGTTTATAAGGTGAAAATTTAATTCTATCGCCTTGATTTCCGCCTAAACAAACCAAATTACCATTAGATTCTTTACCATATAGAAAAGTCATGTGTCCTTTCCCGATCGATGCACCAGTATCTTTTCTATAGTTAGTCATAAGTACAATAGCTCCAAAAGAGGGCTCTGTTACCCTTATAAAGTTTGTGCCTTCAGCAGTCAAAACACCTTGTGAAGCTGGTGACTTAATATGCTTTTGATTAGCTTGTGCTAATACCCAATTTGCAAAAGAAGCACACCATGCATCTTCTTTATCCTCTATGTAATTAGGAGTGTTTGGGTCATCGAAATAATTATTGTAATTATGATATTTCTTTACCATAGCTGCTACAGGTCTTTTCTTTTCCTTAATAAAGGCTGCATTATAAGCTTCTTCTATAGCAATTTTCATCCAAGGAGCTTTATCTGTAAAGTCTAACTTGTTAGGGTTGTTTATACATTCTGTATTTGTTTTAAACAAACCTATAATTAAGCTAAATTTTTCCTTTCTATCATCCCAACCATTAGGATTTTTTTCTAAATAATGTTTCTTGGAATACCCGTTTATTATTTTTGATTGTAACCAAAAATATTTACTATCTTGATTAATAAGTGGACCTAGTTCTAGTAAAGTTTTCCCTAAACCCTCATTAAAATAAGCAACTTTTTTCTTTCTAATATTATCATAACTACTCCAAGTACCACTCCATTTAGGTACTTTTTTTATCCTTGCAAAGTACCACCCACTAGAATCAATCGTATAATGTAAGTTTTCAGAAACTAAATCTGGATTACTAATAATGGATTGATCATTTACAGAATCAGCATATTTTTTGTAAAGACCAGCTTCATTATATTCACCATCTTTTAAATCTCCTGTAATTTGTATTAAACCACGACCTTTATAGGTGCTAGTACTAGATGCATGGGAACTTTTCTCTTCTTTATTTTGCTGAAAACCTCCTGTTTCGTGTGCTGCTTGTGCTAAAAATGATATTTTATCAATACAAGTTTTAAATCCATATTTCGTAAACATCTTATTAAGTTCACTAGTGAAAGAGGCAAAACTTTTATCTGTAATATCACAAGATTCTGCAATTCCATTCCAAAGTGAATCTTTACCAGAAATTCTTTTCACCATTAATTTTACTTCCTCTTCTTCAAGACTACGAGAACATAAACAATTCCCACTTTGCTCCCCATATATAAGCCTCATTTGTCTGATAAAAGATAGATCCTGTACCTTTTTGGTATATAAGTTTGTGTTTTGGTTCAGGAGTATGAAGTTTACAATCAAGTGTTTTGTGGTGTTTATTTATTCAAAAGTAGCTTTTTCTTTATTCAATTGAAAAAAATAGTCTGTATAAATCCGTCGCAACAACAACCCAGCTGCTTGCAGAAAAAGCAATCATTCTCTGTGTTGTTGCTGCTTGCTTTTCCCCGCTATTGTACATAATACGAGTTGATACCCGCTCTTCCCTTTGGTCAGGGGCTATAACAAGTATTATGTAGCAATACTACCAGCTTCGCCCCATGCTGCCTTTGCGCTTTTTTTAGCTAGTTTGTGTGACGTTCATTCGCCATTAGGGCTAGTACTTCAAAAAAGAAAAGCAGCTCTACCGCATTTGCCAG
>CANLMN010000087.1 GCA_947492105.1 uncultured Aquimarina sp.
GAACCTATATTGTTAATAAACACCCCCAAATTTCCCGATGTTTGGCACTCAACACTATCCAAAATACCATCATTATCATCATCCAAATCCGCAGCATCATCAACACCATCATTGTCTTGACCAAAAGCTGCCATAAAACTATTTGAAAAACTATACTTATACGTGTCTTGTGCTAATGGTCCGCTAAAAGTTGAAGCTTCATTACTCCTTTCCGCTATAACTTCATTAAAATCTATAGATGAAGCCTTTCTGTATAAAGATGCCAATTTTGGAGCAGAAGAGTATAGATCGTTCTTCCGGTTCCACAGCTCATCACTTATAGTACTTTTTGATATATCATCAATATCATGAAGCCCCTCAAATACTTTTGGAATACTCATCGTAGCTTCAAGCGCTACTTCTTTATTATTTTGAATTATTTGTTTTTGATCTTTTAAAGAACCTTGAAAAACAAAATACGATGCTGTTACCAAAACGAATAATATATTCCGAAACGTAGCTGAGTTTTGTAATAGTTGAATCGAGAATCGTGTATTTATCTTCATAAACTATTATGATAAAGTTACTATTTAGTAAAATTGGCAATCATAACAACTTCAAAAAAAATGCACACTTACTTCGTCGCTTAGCGCTAAACACCAAAAAATATATTTTAATCTAAGGAAGTAATGTTTTACATAAGCGACTAATGCTTTTAGAAAAGATGCTAGAATTAATTGATATAAAAATAGCCATAACAAAATGAAATCTGCTACGTAGAAAACTCAATACTTTTGAGGGTTTTATGTACTGAAAAACTGCAACTTATACAATTCAACTTTACTTTGATCTTAGAAAATTTTCATTCCTTTATCTATATAAATTATCTGGAGTTAGAGTAGATCAATTCCTAAAATTCATTTAAAGATACTACCATCAAAATAACCAAAAATCTATCATTTTAATTCACAACAAAATATTAAGATTCTCAAAAAAAATAAAAGAAAATTACCATCAGTAAACAAAAGTGCTTTAGAACACCTCACTTATTAAAAGATTGTTTTACCAAGATTTATCAAAACTTAGCCAAACCTATACCCACAGTATACAAAGTGATCTACACTGCAATATCAGAATCTACCCCAAAAAAAAGACCGTTCTATGAGAGAACGGTCTTCTATTACTAATTGACAAACATTAACAACAACTCTATACAATTTACTCATTAGATTCGATCCACTCTCCGGCGGCATTCGCGTATACAGCTTTGGACTCATCTCCTATGCTAATAATAAGTTTGAAATGATCATTGTCATCCTTAAAAGCTTCTATAATCGTTGCTCCTTCAAAATCTTTTGACAATGCAGCCATAACTTCTTCCGGCAAAGCACTAACTTCGATAACCTTATATCCCTGAACCGCTACAACATTTTCTGTAATAGTTCCTTCTTCTATACTTGCTATCTCTTCTTGTGCATTAACTGACCCTATAGCGAATACGAAAGCTGCTGCTGCAACTATTAATCTTAAATCTTTCATTATTCAATATTTTATAAATTAAACCTTGACTATTAATTAATCTCTCTAAGCTTTATGGAAAAATCATTCCGAAAACCACACTAAAACATAAAATACTAATAATCAAATTATTAAAATCTAAAAATTTCTTTAGATATCCAATAAGCATGTAGATTCCCCAACACCATTGTTCCAGATATACCCACTTTTTACTTACATTTGACGAAAGACTTATTTTTTTGGCATAGAAATTGGTTTCCTAGTTGCGGAACGACGGAATATCTTGATTTTTGAGTATTTTATTGAGAAAGAAGCTATTAAATTCATAAAAAAGCCCTTTTTACGATGAAAAAACTATTTTATTAAAGAATCATTAAATTATTTTTAGTTTATCAAAAATAAATCTCTTATTTTGAAGTTTCTACTGAGGATGCGCTTATTTAAACAAACATAGAGTGCCTACCCTATATATTAACGTGAAGCCAAACACGAAGTTTTTGGTGACTAAAAAAACTTAACCATCATGAAAAAATTAATGCTCCTATTTGTAGTACTACTAGGATCCCAAATGACATTTGCACAGTTAAATTGGGGACCTATAAGTGAAAAGTACGATGCTGTTTTCAAAACTGCAGAAAATGTCGGTAATCAAACTGATAGAGTTGTTGTACAAGAAACATTAAGTGATGATCAATTAACTTCTGTAGAAAACACTATTTCTTTGAGAAAAAGTTCTGGTTCTGTGACTTTCAAAAAAGAGCTAGATCCGGAAATGCCAGTAGAATTCTACAAATATACTTTGATCAAACCTGATGGCAAGCAAATACCATTAGTTGAAAAAATGCTTATTGAGAAAGTAATTGAAAAATATGAAGTTGTACTCAATAAACTTAAAGCTGGTCTCAAAGAAGATCGCAAAATTGAAGCTGCTGAAGTTTTAAAGATTCTAGACGGTCTATAAGATCCTACAAAAATAATTTTAGAAAAAAGACATTCATTAAATTGAGTGTCTTTTTTATTTTCTACCTATACCAAATACTACCCAAGTTATAAAGATCATTTGCAATTGCATCCGTACTATCAAATTAGGTATATCCTGTTGCATCTTGACTCAATTTTCTTCTATCGACATGCTTTCTTGCTACATCCCATACCTACTACTCCCACATATAATAATACTCTTTGTTATTTGAATATACCGAAAAGAAAAACTAAGATTTTTTTGTTTAAGCTTGAGCAGAAACATCAAGCATAGCCATAGTTATGGTTTATTTTTAGACTGAAGCTGAGGCGAAAAAAGAAAATTTTATCTCAGTAAATTCAAAGTATAAATGTAAGCCTCCGAGCAACTACATGTTAAGACTTTCTTGATATCCGGGCAGTAATTCTTGGAGTTTTAGTATGCTATGG
>CANLMN010000088.1 GCA_947492105.1 uncultured Aquimarina sp.
CTTGATTGTAAACTTTATACTCCTGAACCAAAACACAAACTTATATACCAAAAAGGTACAGGATCTATCTTTTATCAAACAAATGAGACTTATATATGGAAGTGGTGGAAATGGAGAGTGCCCAGAGCTAGTTTGGGGTAAAAAAGTGTCTTGCGAGTTCAGAAAACGTGTGGTTCAAATCTCTAAACGCCTTGAATGTGATCCAAATCATTTAATGGCTGCAATGGCTCTTGAAACAGGCGGTACATTTAACCCTGCAATTGATAATGGTTTAGGAAAAGATAAAGACGGTATTGGTTATGTAGGTTTAATTCAGATAGGGAATTCAGCTATTGACGAAATGAATAAGAATTACTTTCTACATAAGGCTAAGATTAAAAAAGCTAATTTAAAAGCAATGTCCGCAGAGGAACAGTTATGTTATGTAGAATATTATTTAACTAAACAGAAAGGAAAACTAAATACTTTAGCTGATTTTTATTTAGCTATATTATGGCCAAAAGCAGTTGGTCAAGGAGGTAATTCAAATTATATAGTTTTTGATGATGACTCTGTAGGAGATAAGAAAAAAGCTTACCATTCAAATCCAACATTCTTTAGAGAAGAAGATGAATATAAGAAAAATAGCAAAGGGGTAATTTATGAACGTCATGGAAAAACAGGAGGTAAAACATATGTTTGGGAAATAGCAGAAGCTATACAAGAGTGGTATGATAAAGGAGTTCCTGAAACCAATACAGAGAGTAATTGTACTTGTAATAGTAGTTGTTCTTGTAACAAAGGTTGTGTAGATCTTACAGGTAAAATTACTTGGATTACACAGTTTAATAAAAGTGAGCGTAAAAATGGTGTTATGGCTACTGATGGGTGTTGGAGAACATCTCAAAAGCTATTGATAAGCGCTGGATTAAGTAAAACTTCTGGTTATCAAAAAGGAATGATTACGACAGCAAAAGAAAATGATGAACATACTTCAATTGCTGTTACAACCGATGCAAAAGCAGGTGTAGAATATATTGATACAGAACTAAAAAAAGGAAATCCCGTTTTAGTTGGTTTAGATCATACTCTTAATTACAGACATAATGGAAAACTCATAAATGATCACACCACAGATCATTATGTTATAATAGTTGGTAGAGGCTGTGAAAATGACAAGGTTTTTTACAGGTTTTATGAAGTAGGTACTAGTTGGGCACATTACGGGCAGCATTCTAGTAATAAATTATTTTTAGGAGATGATTTTTCACTGAAAGGCACACCGGCTAGTAATAAAGAAAAAAAATACACAGTAAGTCAGGTAAGAAAAAATTAAATGAAAAAAAAAATATACCTAATACTAGGCTTGAGTGTTGTTCTAACATCTTGCCTTAAGAAACAAAAAGCAAACATTTCAGAATCGAAAGATAAAGTTAACACCAATCTAGTTTTAGAAAATAAAAGTGATAGCATTACCACTCAGGAAAAAAGTTTTTCTAGTATAGAAGATTTTAAAAATTTTATCTATCTAAAAAAATGGATTGATTTAACCGATGAAGCTCCTTGCCATGAATATGCTAGAAGCATTACAATTAAAGACGATTATTTCAATGAATATAATGGAGTTGAACCTTCAAAATGTGAAATTAAAAATGTAAAACAATTAGATTCAAAAACCTTAGAAATTACAATTGAAGATAATTGTAATTATGGAAATACATTTAAAGTAGAAATTCTTGATTACGATCAAAATTTAGTTAAATGGACGATTTTTAAGGAGCAAACATTTAATGCTAAGCCTTATATTGATATTTGTAAAAAAACTAAAAAGAAAGAGCCATATTATACTAATATTTATAATATTGAAGAATCAAAATTAGAGGTTGACGAAAAATCTAAAGGTCTTTATTATTTCAAATCTAATCAAACAGGAAAAGAATTTATTTTAGATAGTAGAAATAATATAATACGATTAGAAGTAAATGGAGACCAATATGGTTATACAGATCAATTAAAAGCGGTAAAAGTTGGTGATACTTTAGGCTTGTTTCATCATAAGAATATTTCAGGATTCAATTATGATGAAGATCGAGCATATAATTTTTTAAAGTTTTACAAATCCTTGGATGGTAAGTTTTATTTCGAGGGTAAATTACCTTATTTGCCAAATGGGGCTGTAGAATTTGAAAAAGTGAAGTAAAAATACTCTTAATATATAAAATAACAAAAATCCACAGTTAATAATTGCTGTGGATTTTTTTATGAGAACGCTTGTTTGGTTTTAAAATTCTGTA
>CANLMN010000089.1 GCA_947492105.1 uncultured Aquimarina sp.
ATTAATGCAATAGCAACGGGGTAATCTAAAAAGGCGTGTATTCTTTTGGTTATAAATTTCATGATTTCTATTTTTTTATTCGATTATTCGATTATTTATTAATTGTGTGTTTTACTAAGTTTCTTCCAGTTTTTGTCTGCTACGCTTTTTAATTTATTTTGATTGTTTTCTGCCAACCATAATTGCTTAGCGTCTAGCTCTACATTGTTCAAATACAAATAATACTTCCCATCCTCTACAATGAATTTGTTTGGATCTACTCTAAACTTTGCACCAGCATAAATTCCAAAGGCACAAAAACCACCAAACTCTGGCATATATTTAGCTGGGTTCTTATCAAAAGTGGCCTTTTGCTCAGCAGAAGTAAAATAGTAATTCACTTTGTTATATTCAGATTTAAAACTTTTGTTACCAACCTGTGCCAGTCCGAGATCCAAATACGATACTGGACTATATCCTTGCAAGGCAATGTTACTATTATCAATATTATTTGCTTTGTTGTCTTGAGCAAAGATCATTGTGCTCATTAATAATGCTAATCCTAAAACTGTTGTTTTAACTAAATTTTTCATGTTTGTTATTTTTTAAAATGTTCTTTTATATTTTTTTATTTCTTGTAATTATGATACTGCAAAGATGGGACAGAATAGAAGGTAGTTTGCTACAAAAAAAGGACTATGAATTGTACTTTTTTTGTAGTTTATTTTTGGTGTATTGGTAGTGAATAAGAATAATTATTTTTAGACGAAATCTAGTTAAAAATTAATATTCAGTAGACTAATTACACTTAACCAAATGTTTCTGACCTGTTTTTTGTCTTGATCTCCATTCTCTAAATACTTCTATCGCTTTCTCATTTTTAATTTGAATCATTTCAAACTTTTTTAGAGCGTCTTTGTTGAGATTTTTTCTTTTTTCAACTAATTCAAATGCATCTGGTAATCCAAAACTAAATACATCTTTTCGTGAGCAAGCATAGTAGACTGCTTTTATTTGAGACCAATGTATTGCTGACAAGCACATCGAACAGGGCTCACTACTGGTAAAAAGTATACAGTCACTTAAATCAATAGTTTTTAATTTTTTAGACGCATTGCGTATTGCTTCAATTTCTGCATGGGCTGTAGGGTCATTTTTAACTTTAATGGCCTCTTTACCGACACCTACTATTTCATTTTTATGAACAATAACACATCCAAAAGGTGATCTTAATTTATCTTCTAAACATTGGTGGGCAAGTGTTACAGCTTCATTCATATAACACGAATTAGATTTACACATTTTGTACGGGTTTTAGGTTTGTTTTGGTTCTATTCTCATTAATAATTTCAAAAAAATGATGCTCAACGTATTAATTATGTGTTTTACTAAGTTTCTCCCAGTTTTTGTCTGCTACACTTTTTAATTTATCGTGATTGTTTTCTGCCAACCATAATTGTTTGGCGTCTAGCTCTACATTGTTCAAATACAAATAGTACTTCCCATCCTCTACAATAAATTTATTTGGATCCACTCTAAACTTTGCACCAGCATAAATTCCAAAGGCACAAAAACCACCAAACTCTGGCATATATTTAGCCGGGTTCTTATCAAAAGTGGCCTTTTGCTCAGCAGAAGTAAAATAATAGTTCACTTTGTTATACTCAGATTTAAAACTTTTGTTACCAACCTGTGCCAGTCCGAGATCCAAATACGATACTGGACTATATCCTTGCAAGGCAATGTTACTATTATCAATATTATTTGCTTTGTTGTCCTGAGCAAAGATCATTGTGCTCATTAATAATGCTAATCCTAAAACTGTTGTTTTTACTAAATTTTTCATGTTTGTTATTTTTTAAAATGTTCTTTTATTTCTTGTGATTATGATACTGCAAAGATGGGGTAGAATAGAAGGTGTTTTGCTACAAAAAAAGGACTATGAATTGTACTTTTTTATTTAAAATCTCAAGGGATTGTTTTTGAATACATTTAGTATTAAACCAATAAAACGATCTCTCTTAAACATGTTATAAAAAAAATAAGCTGCCCTAAAAGGCAGCTTATTTTTTTGTAAGCTAATTGATGGTAAAATTGTTGCTCTTATCAATGATTTCAAACAAAAAAGCACCAGCAATAGTGCTTGTACTTTTTTGTCTAAATGATGCTCAACGTATTAATTGTGTGTTTTACTAAGTTTCTCCCAGTTTTTGTCTGCTACGCTTTTTAATTTATCGTG
>CANLMN010000090.1 GCA_947492105.1 uncultured Aquimarina sp.
ATAGTGATGATGATGGTATCCCCGATAATGTAGAGGGTCAGACCACTGCGGATTATGTAGCGCCAATTGGTAATGATACAGATGGTGATGGTATTGATGACGCTTACGATACAGATATCGCAACTAATAGTGGTATTACTCCGGTTGATACGAGTAATGCAGCAGGAGATAACTTGCCAGATTACTTGGATTTAGATAGTGATGATGATGGGGTTTTGGATAGTCTAGAAGCAGGCTTCACTAATGACGGTACTATCACCGATAGTGATAATGATGGTCTATTAGATACTTTTGAAGGAGCTGATAATGTTGATGGATATGACGTAAATGATGAGTTAGACAATGGTGCAGCAGACACGGATAATGATGATACTCCAACAACAGCAGAAGTAGATTTCCGTGAGATTATGGACAGTGATAATGATGGTGTTGCAGATATTGCAGATTTGGATGATGATAATGATGGTATTCCAGATGCAGAAGAAACACCGGGCTTACCACTAGCCAGCGCAGATGATGATAATGATGGTGTTCCAAACTATGCGGATACAGACAATGGAGTAGATGCCAACGCAGATGGAGTAGTAGATGCTTATGATCCAGATGGCGATGGTGTTCCAAGTCACTTGGATTTGGATAGTGATAATGATGGGATCTATGATCTTGTAGAAAGCGGCGATCCTCTAGCAACCGATCCAGATGGCGATGGTATTATAGGCAATACCGATCCAGTTACAGGGAACACCGATGTTGCTGTTGGAGCAAATGGATTAGCAGATCCGGTAGAGACAGATGATACGCCAACAGCGAGTTTAACCAATGCTCCTGTGAACACAGATACTACGGGTAGTCCAAACTTCTTGGATATTGATAGTGATGATGATGGTATCCCCGATAATGTAGAGAGTCAGACCACTGCGGATTATGTAGCGCCGGCGAACAATGATGCGGATGGCGATGGTATTGATGACGCTTATGATGCTGATATCGCAAGCAATAGTGGTATTACTCCAGTAGATACGAGTAATACAGCAGGAGATAACTTACCAGATTACTTGGATTTAGATAGTGATGATGATGGGGTTAGTGATACCAATGAGAGTGGTGTTACCATTGATCCAGCAGTTGCAAATCCTACGGATGATGATGACAATGATGGTTTACTCAATGGTTTTGATACCACAGTAGGCTTTGATGTCAACAATGATCTAGACAATGGCGCAGCAGACACGGATAACGATGATACTCCAACAACAGCAGAAGTAGATTTCCGTGAGATTATGGACAGTGATAATGATGGTGTTGCAGATATTGCAGATTTGGATGATGATAATGATGGTATTCCAGATGCAGAAGAAACACCAGGCTTACCACTAGCTAGCGCAGATGATGACAATGATGGTGTTCCAAACTATGCGGATACGGACAATGGAGTAGATGCCAACGCAGATGGAGTAGTAGATGCTTATGATCCAGATGGCGATGGTGTTCCAAGTCACTTGGATTTGGATAGTGATAATGATGGGATCTATGATCTTGTAGAAAGCGGCGATCCTCTAGCAACCGATCCAGATGGCGATGGTATTATAGGCAATACGGATCCAGTTACAGGCAACACCGATGTTGCTGTTGGAGCAAATGGATTAGCAGATCCAGTAGAGACGGATGATACGCCAACAGCGAGTTTAACCAATGCTCCTGTGAACACAGATACTACGGGTAGTCCAAACTTCTTGGATATTGATAGTGATGATGATGGTATCCCAGATAATGTAGAGGGTCAGACCACTGCGGATTATGTCGCACCAATTGGTAATGATACAGATGGTGATGGTATTGATGATGCTTATGATGCTGACTTTATCGCAAGCAATAGTGGTATTACTCCAGTTGATACGAATAATGCAGCAGGAGATAACTTGCCAGATTACTTGGATTTAGATAGTGATGATGATGGGGTTAGTGATACCAATGAGAGTGGAGTTACTATTGATCCAGCAGTTGCAAATCCTACG
>CANLMN010000091.1 GCA_947492105.1 uncultured Aquimarina sp.
TGATGGTAATCCTCTTACTAATGATGCACAGGATAGTGATGGCGATGGTATTCCGGATTATTTAGAATCGGAAGATACAGATGGAGATGGTATTCCAGATAGTGCAGATTTGGATGATGATAATGATGGTATTTTGGATAGTGTCGAAGATCCTAATTTGGATGGTGATAATAATCCTTATACAGAAGGTACTTTTGGAGAGAATGATGCAGATGGTGATGGTATTCCAAACTTCTTGGATATCGATAGTGATAATGATGGTATTCCGGATAATGTAGAGAGTCAATCTACGACAAGTTATATTGCACCTACAGGTATGGATAGTGATGCAGATGGATTGGATGATGCCTATGAGGGAATTGGAAATGTTGGTATCCTACCAGAGAATACCGATAATGCGGATACTCCTGATTATATCGATACTGATTCTGATAATGATAATATTGAGGATACTGTAGAGGCAGGATTCGTTATAGGTACAGCTACTACTGATACAGATGATGATGGTTTATTAGACATCTTTGAGGGAACAGATCCTAACGATGGTTTTGATGTGAATGATGAGTTAGAAAATGGCTCAGAAGACACTCAGAATTCTGATGGTGTTGATGAAGTTGATTATCGAGATATAGATGATGATAATGATGGTGTGTTGACTGTTTTAGAAGATTATGATGGCGATAGTGATCCTACGGATCAGGATAGTGATGATGATGGTATTCCAGATTATTTGGATAGTGATGATGATGGCGATGGAGTTGTTACGTTATTAGAGAATCCAAACCCAGATGGCGATGGTGATCCTAGTACAGGATTAACTCAAGATAGTGATGGCGATGGTATTCCAGATTATTTGGATAGTGATGATGATGGCGATGGAGTTGTTACGTTATCGGAGAATCCAAATCCAGATGGCGATGGTGATCCTAGTACAGGATTAACTCAAGATAGCGATGGAGATGGTATTCCAGATTATTTGGATAGTGATGATGACGGTGATGGTCTAGATACTGTATTAGAAGATTACGATAGCAATGGTGATCCTAGAGATCAGGACACGGATGATGATGGTATTCCAGATTATTTGGATAGTGATGATGATGATGATGGTTTGGATACGATTGATGAGAACAGTGATCCAAATGGAGATGCAGACCCATCGGATGCACAGGATAGTGATGGCGATGGTATTCCGGATTATTTAGAATCGGAAGATAGTGACGGAGATGGTATTCCCGATAGTGCAGATTTGGATGATGATAATGACGGTATTTTGGATATTACAGAGGCTAGTGATCCAAATGGTGATGGAGTTACAGACGATGCATTGGATAGTGATGGAGATGGTATTCCAAACTTCATGGATATTGATGCCGATAATGATGGTATTGCGGATAATGTAGAGAGTCAATCTACGACAAGTTATGTTGCACCTACAGGTATGGATAGTGATGGCGATGGATTGGATGATGCTTATGAAGGATCGGGAGATACTGGTATTACTCCAGAGAATACGGATGGATTAGATGTTCCAGATTATTTGGATCAGGATAGTGATAATGACAATGTTCCAGATACTATTGAGGCAGGCTTTATGCCAGCCAATGATATCGGTGATGCCGATGGTGATGGTTTATTAGATGATTATGAAGGGGCAGATATCAATGATGGTTTTGATGTGAATGATGAGTTAGAGAATGGCTCAAATGATACACAGAATACAGATGGTGTTGATGAAGTCGATTATCGTGATACGGATGACGATAATGATGGGTTGTTGACTGCCGAGGAGAATTATGATGGAGACAATGATCCAACAGATCAGAATAGTGATAATGATGGAGTTCCTGATTACTTGGATACGGATGATGATAATGATGGTATTCCTACGATTTCTGAAATGCCAGATCCAAATGGTAATGGTGTTCCAGAAGATGCTATAGATACGGATTTGGATGGAGTTCCAGATTATTT
>CANLMN010000093.1 GCA_947492105.1 uncultured Aquimarina sp.
TCGGGTGGATTTATGCTGTATTACAAAAGGCTAGAATCCGGCACTTTTGAATTGCCAGAATACGACGAGGAAGTAGGAAGTCTACGTTTGAGTTATGCGCAACTGATCCTACTGATCGATGGCATCGCTATAACCAACATCACTCGTAAGAAGCGTTACGAAAAAAAGTGATTTTAGATTGCATTTTTGCAAGGTGCTTTTTATTTTTGCCTTGCGATGACCTACCAAGAGCTACTTGTCGAGAATGTAGACCAAAAGAAGAGAATTACTTCTTTAGAAGAACAATTAGCTGGAGTCTACAAACTTATTAATGGTTTTAAATCTGAGAGTTTTGTTACTCAAGCAGTAATAGATCAGTTGTCACTTTTTGGGGAAGACACCCCTGAGACTGCAGAAGAAACTCCGCAAGAAATCATTACCTATACCAGGGACAAGAAAAAACATCAAGGACGCAATGCGCTGCCAGAGCACCTTCCAGTAAGAGAGGTTATCATCGAACCCGAAGAGGACACTACGGGACTAAAGAAAATCGGAGAAGAGATCAGCGAAACACTAGAATACACTCCTGCTAGTCTTGTAAAAAGAAGAACGATCCGTCCTAAATATGCCAAGGCGCAAGGTGAAGGAGTACTTATAGCAGATTTGCCTAGCCGCCCAATAGACAAGGCTATTGTTGAATCTTGCCTGTTAGCACATATTTTGGTCAGTAAATACATTGACCATCTACCATTTTATCGTCAAATCCGGATGTTCAAACGAGATTTTGGGTGGGAACCCGCTCAGAGCACAATGAGTGATTGGATGAACAGTTGCTGCAAATTACTAGAACCACTATATAATACCTTAAAGCAAAAAATACTCGACTCCAACTATATTCAAGCTGATGAAAGTCCGATCAAAGTATTAGATTCAGACAAAAAAGGAAGTACACATCAAGGGTATCAATGGGTCTATCACGATCCCGTTCAAAAACTTGTATTCTTTAATTATCGAAAAGGACGTGGACAAAACGGACCCAAAGAATTGCTAGCTGATTATCATGGATATCTGCAATGCGATGGCTATACGGTTTATGACAAAATAGGGGCTGACCCAAATATTACCCTTGCAGGATGCTTAGTACATGCCAGACGTAAATTCCATGATGCACTAGATAGTGATAAAAAACGAGCGCAAATAGCTTTGGAGCTTTTTAGGAAAATGTATCTGGAAGAAAGAGCTATCAAAGAAGAGACTCCAAACAATTTTTCTAAAAGAAAAGCTTTAAGGAATCAAAAGATCAAACCACTATTGGAACAAATCAAAATGTGGATCGAGGATGAACAATTTAATGTATTGCCCCAAAGCCCTATTGGTAAGGCCATGACCTATTACATCAATCAATACCCTAAACTGGAAGCTATCTTTGAGGATGGACGTATTGAACTAGACAACAATCTTATCGAAAATGCCATAAGACCTATGGCCATCGGCAGAAAGAATTATCTATTCTGCGGATCACACCATGCAGCGCAAAATGCTGCAATGCTATATTCTTTCTTCGGAAGCTGCAAAATGCAAAACATCAACCCCAGAGAATGGCTAGCTAACACACTTGAACGAATACCTGACCATAGCATACTAAAACTCCAAGAATTACTGCCCGGATATCAAGAAAGTCTTAACATGTAGTTGCTCGGAGGCTTAC
>CANLMN010000094.1 GCA_947492105.1 uncultured Aquimarina sp.
GGCTTTTTGTTGGTGTTCCAGCTTGATGTTGCAGACCATTTTTTGAGTCCTTGGATGTTATTCCCTACAGGAGTTTTGACAGCACTCCCCGTATGTGCTTTGGATTGAATAGATGCCAGGATATTCACAGGTGCTGCGCAATTTGCCAAGGCAGTTATTTTGGGCGCATTGTTATTAGAAAAATAGTTTTGTATACGAGTCTTCATACTGATACCAATAACTAGTAATAAGGCTAATAGTGTTAGTTTTTTTGATGCGTTAACAGAGCGTTCTGGAAATTGCCAAGTTCTACTAGTAGAGTGTTTCATAGGGGTTTATTCTAAAGGAGGTTTGTAAGATTTTTTTTTTTGGACTACTTTTTTGAAATATATTTTATAAAAGTAGCCTAATAGTTTATAAATTTTATAACGAATCTGAGATTTACTTATTTTATTATTGCGAGAAGATTAAGAAGGATTGTTTTTTTTAAATAATAGAGAAAAATATGATGCATACTATTTTTATGCCTGTTAGGATTTGGGTTTTTACGACAAATTCAAAACCTAACAGGCGTATTGCAGAAAACAATTTCTACTACTTTTTAGTGGTGTTATTAATTATTATAGGATATACTTGAGTTCCATTGAATGATGTAATTGTAAAGATGTATAAGCCAGAATTCAAATTCAAATTGTTAATTTGTGTCTTACGCTTATTAGTCTTTGTCTTGTATACACTCTTTCCATCAATAGTATAGACACTAATCTCGGCATCAATTGCTGTACCTCTATGGATATTGATGGTTTTACCGATCATTGGGTTGGGATATATAAGCGTTGAGTTGCTTAGAGCATTAATTTTGGTTTTATTTCCTGTGCATTGAGCAGGATTTGTATTATTTGTAAATTGTATGGTGAATTCTTCGGTTTTGGATACAAGGAAGAGTCCATTAGGATTATGTACAACCCAATACGAACCATCAAGCCCCGTAAATCTAGTATTGTCTAAGGTTACTTCTGGTTTTGTATTCTTTAATTGAAAAGTCATGGAGTTTTTGAAATCTACATAGTAATCAGGGGTGCCGTTGGTGGTATTGATGGCAAATTGATATAACCCATTATTGCTAGGAACCCAATTAATGCTAAATTTTTTGAAATTATTTAACTTAGGTCCTCCTTTTCCAATCACATGTACTTCGCTATAGGTTACTTTGTTCAATGCAGCCAAACCTTGGGCCATTGGGGCATTAAATGTACAATTGTTAGGTGTACGTGAGATGTTAGACCTTGTAACGGTCAAGGTAATTGCTTTTGCAGAAGTTTTTCCTTTATTATCAGTTGCAACAGCTTTGATGCTATAGGTACCTGCTTTGCGTCCATTGAGCTCATCTGGATCTGGAGAGGCAGTATGTCCCCATTCGTATGGAGCAGTCTTTTCTTGCCGTACTAAAACATCGTTGATGAATAGATCTACTTTTTTAATAGAACCATCAGTATCACTAGCAGTTATTTTTATATTTAATTTATAACCTTCTTTTACAGATAGGTTGGCTGATGGTGTTTTAAAAGATACCAAAGGCGCTTTGTTTGTAGTAGGTTCTGGAGTTGTATTTTGTTTCCAGGTGATTACGGGATTTGTTTTGATTTTGCCTAATCCAATGGGGTCTGTTCCGTTAATAGATTCTTGTTTGTCTGTAAT
>CANLMN010000095.1 GCA_947492105.1 uncultured Aquimarina sp.
GTTGCCGAAGTCTCTGCTGCTGTTGCATGTGTTTCCGCTTCGGTTGCTGAAGTCTCTGCTGCTGTAGCTGAAGTTTCCGCTTCGGTTGCCGAAGTCTCTGCTGCTGTAGCTGATGTTTCCGCTTCGGTTGCTGAAGTCTCTGCTGCTGTAGCATGCGTTTCTGCTTCGGTCGCCGAAGTTTCTGCTGCTGTAGCTGATGTTTCTGCTTCGGTCGCCGAAGTCTCTGCTGCTGTAGCTGATGTTTCTGCTTCGGTCGCCGAAGTCTCTGCTGCTGTTGCATGTGTTTCCGCTTCGGTTGCCGAAGTCTCTGCTGCTGTAGCATGCGTTTCCGCTTCGGTTGCCGAAGTCTCTGCTGCTGTAGCTGATGTTTCTGCTTCGGTTGCTGAAGTCTCTGCTGCTGTTGCATGTGTTTCCGCTTCGGTTGCCGAAGTCTCTGCAGCTGTAGCTGAAGTTTCCGCTTCGGTTGCCGAAGTCTCTGCTGCTGTAGCTGATGTTTCTGCTTCGGTTGCTGAAGTTTCTGCTGCTGTTGCATGCGTTTCCGCTTCGGTTGCTGAGGTCTCTGCTGCTGTTGCATGCGTTTCCGCTTCGGTCGCCGAAGTCTCTGCTGCTGTAGCATGCGTTTCCGCTTCGGTTGCCGAAGTTTCTGCTGCTGTAGCTGATGTTTCTGCTTCGGTCGCCGAAGTCTCTGCTTTGTCTGCTGATACTACGGCATCCATTGCTTCATTCTCTGCTTCAGTTGCATATGTTTCAGCTTCTGTTGCCGAAGTCTCTGCTGCTGTTGCATGTGTTTCCGCTTCTGTTGCTGAAGTCTCTGCTGCTGTTGCATGCGTTTCCGCTTCGGTTGCTGAAGTCTCTGCTGCTGTAGCTGAAGTTTCCGCTTCGGTTGCTGAAGTTTCTGCTTCGGTCGCCGAAGTCTCTGCTGCTGTAGCTGAAGTTTCCGCTTCGGTTGCCGAAGTCTCTGCTGCTGTTGCATGTGTTTCCGCTTCTGTTGCCGAAGTCTCTGCTGCTGTTGCATGTGTTTCCGCTTCGGTTGCTGAAGTCTCTGCTGCTGTAGCTGATGTTTCTGCTTCGGTCGCCGAAGTTTCTGCTGCTGTAGCTGATGTTTCTGCTTCGATCGCCGAAGTCTCTGCTGCTGTAGCATGTGTTTCCGCTTCGGTTGCCGAAGTCTCTGCTGCTGTTGCATGCGTTTCCGCTTCTGTTGCTGAAGTCTCTGCTGCTGTAGCTGAAGTTTCTGCTTCTGTTGCCGATGTCTCAGCCGTTGTTGCGTGTGTTTCTGCTGCTGTAGCTGATGTCTCAGCCGTTGTTGCGTGTGTTTCTGCTTCTGTAGCTGAAGTCTCTGCTGCTGTAGCTGATGTCTCAGCCGTTGTTGCATGTGTTTCCGCTTCTGTTGCTGAAGTCTCTGCAGCTGTAGCTGATGTCTCAGCCGTTGTTGCGTGTGTTTCTGCTTCTGTTGCTGAAGTCTCAGCCGTTGTTGCATGTGTTTCTGC
>CANLMN010000096.1 GCA_947492105.1 uncultured Aquimarina sp.
CCGATTTCCATGGTAAAACCAAGGTGTAAATGTTAAAATATCAGGCAGCAACTTTAATATAAGGTTGCTGCCTTTTTATTACTGCACATACTCTGTGTATAAGTTTGTTTCTAATATTATTAATCACTAACATTTTAGATTTTCCTTCTTCTACTTTTCTATTATAATAAGCTTTTAATTCTGGATCATAAGTCATTGCTGCTAATGCTCCTAAATGTAGATGTTTTTTTAAGGTTTTATTGGCCATGTGATGTACTTTAGACCTTTTTTTAATACTGGTACCAGAAGAATACTCAAAAGGTACAACACCACAATAACAAGCTAATTGTTTAGGAGTATCATATCGTGTAAAAAAGTTAGTATGTATAGTCAAGTGTAATGCAGTAAATAAACCAATACCTGTTACAGAGGTTGCTAAGCTGATGGTTTTGTTTAGCTTATCATCCGATAAAATAAGTTGGTGTATCTCTTGTTCTATCCTTTTGATTTCATCAGTAAAAGTTTTTAGGGATTTTTTGATGTTCTTATTAGCTATTTTAGCAAGTTTAGGAGCAAAGTGCTCTAATTCTTTAGGGTATTTAGATAAGTCAGTCTTACTTTTTACTAAGCGCTCTCTAATAGAGATCAATGTTTTTATTTTTTCTAGAATTTCTGGTATAGGTTGGTATATTTCTAATTCGTTATAATTTTTAGTTGCATATTGAGCAATTCTAACAGCGTCTATTTTATCATTTTTACCACGTTGCAACCCCATACTTCTCATAATCCTTAAAGACATTTCTACACAAATAAGAGCTTGTTCTTCTATCAATTTAGCAATAATAAGTTTACCATAAACACCTGTATGTTCCATACAGATAAAGGTGTCTGTTAGTTCTATTTTTTGATTTTTAAGTAGCCTTAGAAATGCTTTGATTCCTTTTGTTGTGTTATCAAATATATAGGATTTTGGTTTTTCAGAATTGCTAATAACAGCTACATCAAATGTTAATTTAGAAATGTCAATACCGATAAAGTGATAATAATTTTGTTTCTTCATAATATAAAATTTTAGAGATATTCAACCCAAAGAATCTGAATTATGATCGAAACCCTAATAATAGGCCTGAGAACCTGAATTTCCATTTGATACCGATTCAGAAATAACCGATAAGGGATTTAATCGGGGGATAAGTCTAAAAACTTTGCGGCGCGACTAATTCACCCTTATCGGTTGGGTTGTTATCCACAATTATTGAGTTTATAAACAAAGAAAATAAAAAGAAGCAAAAACAAAAGAAAATCAATCATTTACATCATTATTAACTTTGTTAAATAATATCTATGTGAATAACTATGCTAAACTAAGGGCTAGCGCGAGCGTCTCGCTCGTGCCG
>CANLMN010000097.1 GCA_947492105.1 uncultured Aquimarina sp.
GTACGATAAACGGTTCTGTAGGAGCAAACGGTATTCCTGATGCAGCCGAGGGAGGAACAGATGGAGGAGCGATTCCACCGGCACCTAATACAGATGGCATAGGTAATCCTAACTTTTTGGATCTTGATAGTGATGATGATGGTATTCCTGATAATGTAGAAGGACAACCTACTATTGGATATATAGCGCCTCTAGTAGATGATTTAAGTACAACAATAAATGAGGCGGACACCGATGGTGATGGTATCAATGATGCGTATGATACAGATTTTGTTAATGCCTCTGGTATTACTCCAGTAGATACTGATGATGCAGCGGGAGGTTCTCCAGACTATTTGGATACAGATAGTGATAATGATGGAGTTGATGATGTTTTGGAATCAGGCCTTACCAATGATGGTACAACAACAGATAGTGATAACGATGGTCTTTTGGATACTTTTGAAGGGCTAGATGTTGCAGATGGATTCGATGTTAATGACGAGATCGAATCTCCAGAAACGGATCTTCCTGATAGTGATGGAGATGTTCTAAGCGGTGGTGACGTAGATTATCGAGATATTATGGACAACGATAATGACGGAGTTCCGGACAATGTGGATCTTGATGATGATAATGACGGTATTCCTGATACAGTAGAACTACTTACCGATATTGATACGGATGGTGATGGTGTTCCGAATAATTTTGATTTGGATAGTGATAACGATGGTATCTATGACATTATAGAGAGTGGTAATCCTGATGCTATTCTAGCAAGTAATAATGGAGGTACAATAAATGGTTCTGTAGGAGCAAACGGTATTCCTGATGCAGCTGAGGGAGGAACGGATGGAGGAGCGATTCCACCGGCACCTAATACAGATGGCATAGGTAATCCTAACTTTTTGGATCTTGATAGTGATGATGATGGTATCCCAGATAATGTAGAAGGACAACCTACTATTGGATATATAGCGCCTCTAGTAGATGATTTAAGTACAACAATAAATGAGGCGGACACCGATGGTGATGGTATCAATGATGCGTATGATACAGATTTTGTTAATGCCTCTGGTATTACTCCAGTAGATACTGATGATGCAACGGGAGGTTCTCCAGACTATTTGGATACAGATAGTGATAATGATGGAGTTGATGATGTTTTGGAATCAGGTCTTACCAATGATGGTACAACAACAGATAGTGATAACGATGGTCTTTTGGATACTTTTGAAGGGCTTGATGTTGCAGATGGATTCGATGTTAATGACGAGATCGAATCTCCAGAAACGGATCTTCCTGATAGTGATGGAGATGTTCTAAGCGGTGGTGACGTAGATTATCGAGATATTATGGACAACGATAATGACGGAGTTCCTGACAG
>CANLMN010000098.1 GCA_947492105.1 uncultured Aquimarina sp.
GATCCATCTGTTGCTTGTGTTAATCCCGTTCCTGCGACATCAGGATTTATTTTGTCTTTGTCAATGGCATCGTCAACTACTTTGGCAGTACTTACAGCATTATCTGCAATATCTGCTGTTGCAATAGTTCCATCAAGAATGTTTTCCGTCTGTACAGCATCATCTGCTATTTTAGTGTTGTCAATAGCATCACTTGCAATATCTGCTGTTGCAATAGTTCCATCAAGAATGTTTTCCGTCTGTACAGCATCATCTGCTACTTTGGTGTTGTCAATAGCATCTGCAGCTATTTTTGCTGTTGTTACTCCAAGATCTTTTATTTGTACCCCGTTTGTTGGATCTACCTCTAGGGTAGCATCATCCACATTGACATCAAAACCTACATTTTCTAGAGCAGCATTAGTAGGCGTTCCTGTTAGTAGTACTGAACTGTTGGGAGATGATATAGTTCCATCTCCTGTGATTGCTGTAACATCTACTTCTAGTGATCCATCTGTTGCCTGTGTTAATCCTGTTCCTGCGACATCTGGATTTATTTTGTCTTTGTCAATAGCATCACTTGCAATATCTGCTGTTGCAATAGTTCCATCAAGAATGTTCTCTGTCTGCACAGCATTATCTGCTACTTTGGTGTTGTCGATGGCATCATTTGCAATATCTGCTGTTACAATAGTTCCATCAAGAATGTTCTCTGTCTGTACAGCATCATCTGCTACTTTGGTGTTGTCGATGGCATCTGTGGCTATTTTTGCTGTTGTTACTCCAAGATCTTTTATTTGTACCCCGTTTGTTGGATCTACCTCTAGGGTAGCATCATCCACATTGACATCAAAACCTACATTTTCTAGGGCAGCATTAGCAGGTGTTCCTGTTAGTATAACCGAACTGTTGGGAGATGATATAGTTCCATCTCCTGCGATTGCTGTAACGTCTACTTCTAGTGATCCATCTGTTGCCTGTGTTAATCCTGTTCCTGCAACATCTGGATTTATTTTGTCTTTGTCAATAGCATCATCTGAGATATCCGCCGTTAGAATAGTTCCATCTAGAATGTTCTCTGTCTGTACGGCATTATCTGCTACTTTGGTGTTGTCGATGGCATCATTTGCAATATCTGCTGTTACAATAGTTCCATCAAGAATGTTTTCCGTCTGTACAGCATCATCTGCTACTTTGGTGTTGTCAATGGCATCTGCAGCTATTTTTGCTGATGTTACTCCAAGATCTTTTATTTGCACTCCGTTTGTTGGATCCACCTCTAGGGTAGCATCATCTACATTGACATCAAAACCTACATTTTCTAGAGCAGCATTAGTAGGTGTTCCTGTTAGTATAACCGAACTGTTGGGAGA
>CANLMN010000099.1 GCA_947492105.1 uncultured Aquimarina sp.
GTAAGCATCCGAGCAACTACATGCTAAGGTTTTTTTGATATCCAGGCAGGAGTTCTTCTAGTTTTTGTATGCTGTGGTCTGAGATTTTTTGTAACGTGTCAGCCAGCCATTCTCTGGGATTAATATTTTGCATTTTGCAACTCCCAAAGAAAGAATATAGCATGGCTGCATTCTGTGCTGCTTTGTGAGATCCGCAAAACAGATAGTTCTTTCTGCCGATAGCCATGGGGCGGATGGCATTTTCGATTAGATTATTATCTAACTCGATACATCCGTCTTCAAAAATGGCTTCCAATTTAGGATATTGATTGACAAAATAAGTCATTGCCTTTCCGATAGGGCTTTTAGGAAGTACATTAAACTGTTCGGTTTGGATCCACGTTTTGATTTGTGCCAATAGTGGTTTGATTTTCTTATCACGTAACGCTTTTCTTTTTATAAAATCATTTTGCACATCTTCTTTAATGGCTCGCTCTTCCAGATACATTTTTCTAAAGAGTGCCAATACAGTTTGTGCTCGTTTTTTATCGCTTTGGAGTGACTCATGAAATTTGCGCCTGGCATGTACTAAGCATCCGGCAAGAGTAATGTTGGGATTAGTTCCGATTTTATCATACACTGGATAGCCATCGCATTGCAGATAACCACTATAATCTGCAAGCAATTCTTTAGGACCGTTTTGTCCACGTCCTTTACGGTAATTAAAAAGCACCAGCTTTTGCAAGGGATCGTTATAGACCCATTGATATCCTTGATGTGTACTGTTAGCTTTATCTGAATCCTGCACTTTAATCGGTGATTCATCAGCTTGAATGTAGTTGGAATCTAGTATTTTCTGTTTTAAGGTATTGTAGAGTGGTTCTAGTAATTGACAACAGCTAGCCATCCAATCACTCATGGTGCTTTGTGCTGGTTCCCATCCAAAATCACGTTTGAACATCTGGATTTGACGATAAAACGGAAGATGGTCCACATATTTGCTCACTAGAATGTGTGCCAGTAGGCAGGCTTCAACAATTGCTTTGTCAATTGGACGGCTGGGTAAGTCTGCTATGAGTACTCCTTCACCTTCTGGCTTAGCATATTTAGGACGGATCGTTCTTCTTTTGATAAGACTTGCTGGAGTGTATTCTAAGGTTTCGCTAATCTCTTCTCCAATTTTCTTCAGACCTGTAGTATCCTCCTCAGGTTCGATGATCACTTCTCTGACCGGAAGATGTTCCGGAAGCGCATTGCGCCCCTGATGCTTTTTCTTGTCTCTAGTATAGGAGATGGTTTCTTGCGGAGTTTCTACTACAGCTTCTACAGTATCCTCTCCAAATAAGGACAATTGATCTATGATAGCTT
>CANLMN010000100.1 GCA_947492105.1 uncultured Aquimarina sp.
TAGTATTAATTCTTTGATGTTTAACAATTAGTTGTTTTACAGATGATATTAATATTTTATATAAAGAGCAAGTTATAAGCAATAAGCATAAGCTAATTAAGGGCGTATGGGGAATGCCTAGGCTCTCAGAGACGATGAAGGACGTGATAAGCTGCGAAAAGCTATGGGTAGTGGCACATACACTTTGATCCATAGATATCCGAATGGGGCAACCCGGCATATTGAAGATATGTCACCTCGTAAGAGGAGTGAACCCGGAGAACTGAAACATCTAAGTACCCGGAGGAGAAGAAAACAAAAGTGATTCCGTTAGTAGTGGCGAGCGAACGCGGATTAGCCCAAACCAATACTGTTACGGCATTATTGGGGTTGTAGGACTACGATATTCGAATTAAGATGAATTAGAACAAGTTGGAAATCTTGGCCATAGACAGTGATAGCCTGGTATAAGTAAAGATTAATAAGATAGTAGTATCCTGAGTAGTGCGGGGCACGTGTAACCCTGTATGAATTTGGCGGGACCATCCGTTAAGGCTAAATACTCCTGAGAGACCGATAGTGAACCAGTACCGTGAGGGAAAGGTGAAAAGAACCCTGAATAAGGGAGTGAAAAAGATCCTGAAACCATACGCTTACAAGCGGTCGGAGCTGATTTATCAGTGACGGCGTGCCTTTTGCATAATGAGCCTACGAGTTACCGTATCTAGCCAGGTTAAGATGTTCAGCATCGTAGCCGTAGCGAAAGCGAGTCTGAATAGGGCGTTTAGTTAGGTGTGGTAGACGCGAAACCGTGTGATCTACCCTTGGGCAGGTTGAAGCTTTGTTAACCCAAAGTGGAGGACCGAACCCGTTGACGTTGAAAAGTCTTGGGATGACCTGAGGGTAGGGGTGAAAGGCCAATCAAACTCGGAAATAGCTCGTACTCCCCGAAATGCATTTAGGTGCAGCGTATACATAGTTTTATAGAGGTAGAGCTACTGATTGGATGCGGGGGCTTCACCGCCTACCAATTCCTGACAAACTCCGAATGCTATAAAATGTTTGTATGCAGTGAGGGCATGGGTGCTAAGGTCCATGTCCGAGAGGGAAAGAACCCAGACCATCAGCTAAGGTCCCTAAATATATGTTAAGTTGAATAAACGCGGTTGAACTGCTTAGACAGCTAGGATGTTGGCTTGGAAGCAGCCATTCATTTAAAGAGTGCGTAACAGCTCACTAGTCGAGCGGTTCGGCATGGATAATAATCGGGCATAAACATATTACCGAAGCTATGGATTTTATATTTCGATATAGAGTGGTAGGGGAGCATTGTAATGGCGTTGAAGGAAA
>CANLMN010000101.1 GCA_947492105.1 uncultured Aquimarina sp.
ATCTCTAGTTCTCCTCTTTTACTTGGCTTGATGTTTTTGGCAATTCCAACAACATCATTGTCATAAAAATAAATTCCAGGAACAGCATAATTTGATTTTGGCGATTCCGGCTTTTCTTCTATAGAAATTGCTTTCCCTTCTCTATCAAATTCAACCACACCATAACGTTCTGGATCATGTACATGATAGGCATAAATAATCCCACCATCTGGATCGTTATTAGCTTGTAACAACTCTGACAAACCAGTTCCATAAAAAATGTTATCTCCCAAGACTAATGCAACCTTATCATTGCCTATAAAATCCGCTCCAATTATAAAAGCTTCTGCTAGGCCATTTGGAGCTTCTTGTATGGCATATTCAAAAGAGCATCCATACCTAGAGCCATCTCCTAACAAACGCTCAAAATGAGGTAAATCTAATGGTGTCGAAATGATCAAAACCTCATTTATCCCAGCCAACATCAATGTTGACAAAGGATAATAAATCATTGGCTTGTCATAAATGGGCATCAATTGCTTGCTTACCGCCAATGTCAATGGATGTAAGCGTGTACCTGATCCTCCTGCCAGTATAATTCCTTTCATAGACCCTTGTTAGTTTGTCGTTGTATATTTCTCTAAATACCAATCAATGGTTTTTTCGATTCCTGAATCAAAATTCTCGTCTGCTCGCCACCCTAAATCATTCTCTATCTTGGTAGCATCTATTGCATATCGAATATCGTGTCCTGGACGATCCTTTACATAAGTAATTAAATCCTTATAAGAACCTCCACGCTCTCTAGGGTGTTTTTGATCCAAAATCTTACATATCCTCGCAGCAATAGTATTATTGTTACGCTCATTGCGCCCACCTATATTGTACGTTTCTCCAGAAATCCCATTTTTATAAACAAGTGAAATCCCTTTGCAGTGATCCAATACATAAAGCCAATCACGAATGTTGTTGCCATCACCATAAATAGGAATTTCTTCTTCTAATAGCGCTTTGCGAATAATCACCGGAATCAATTTCTCATCATGCTGCTTTGGACCATAATTATTCGAACAATTGGTTGTTACTACATTCATCCCATACGTATGGAAATAACTACGAACTATAAAATCCGAAGAGGCTTTTGAGGCACTATAAGGACTATTAGGAGCATAGGGTGTAGTCTCATGGAATAATCCCGTCTCACCAAGTGTACCATAAACCTCATCTGTAGAAATATGATGAAACCTACATCCTTTATAGTTTGATTTATATTCATTTGGACCATCCATCCAATAATTCTTAGCTAC
>CANLMN010000103.1 GCA_947492105.1 uncultured Aquimarina sp.
ATCACATCGTCGGCATAACGTGTGTAGGTTACTGTTTTGTCGTTCTTTTCTAACCATTTATCAAAACCATAATGTAGAAAAAGGTTTGCCAGTAATGGACTTATTACGCCACCTTGTGGTGTTCCTTTTCCTTGTTTTGTAATTAGTTCACCCGACTTGGTCATTACTGGACATGCCAGCCATCGTGCTATATAGATTTTAGCCCATTTTTCGGGGACATGTTTCGCTACAGCAAGCATCAGTCTGTCGTGGTCGATGTTATCAAAGAACCCTTTGATGTCCAGATCGATTACCCAGTCTGTTTTCCAGCAGTTTTTCCGTACCTGTTCAAGTGCTTGATGTGCACTTTTATTGGGTCTGTAACCAAAGGAGTTTGGACTGAATTTTTTTTCTAAACGAGGTTCTAAGTACATCTTGACAACCATTTGTCCTATCCGATCACTTATGGTTGGTATTCCTAGTTTACGGACTTTTCCGTCCTTTTTTGGAATTTCCACCTCTTTGACCGGAGCAGGAAAATAGCTCCCTGATGCCATACGATTCCAAAGTTTATACAGATTCTTAGACAGATTAGTATCAAATTCTTCCATACTGACCAAGTCTATCCCTGCACTCCCTTTGTTGGCGCGCACGCGTTTATAAGCTAGCCAAATCATGGCTTTGCTTATAGGTATTGATTTTGTTTCATTCCATAAAGTCATCCTCAATAGTGAGTTGTTAAATGTAATGCAACTGTATAACCTAACCCCTTTGCTCCATTTCCATTACAGAAACTTCATCACTACTACGGGTTAGTCCGTCCCTGAAAATAACATTGGTATTCTACCTCTAGGTTGAGCCTATTGTGTATTTCCCTTTACATTTATAGTCAGGTTCCCGAGTTCCGTAAATAAGCCTAGATAAAAGTCATGCCCCCTGAATGACGCCTGCCGTATAGCCAATAAATAGGTCATTGCTATACTCCTTAACTCCGTATCATACTTCGTAGCTTTTGACAGGGTGTACCTACTTCTCGACACCTCAAAAGGGGTTCACTTGTGTTCATCTCTTTTATCAATACCTGATCATGCTCGTGTCATAATCGTTTCCTAAACGCTCAATACCATTGCTCTTTACAACAGCACCTTTAGGTGGTTTAACGCCTGCT
>CANLMN010000104.1 GCA_947492105.1 uncultured Aquimarina sp.
GACAGTGATAATGATGGGATTTATGATGTAGTAGAGTCAGGAGGAACGGATATTGATAACGATGGTAGAGCTGATGATGATGACAACAATGCGGATAATACGGCTAGTACAGGTATTCCTACTAGTGCCGGTTCTGGAAATACGCCGACAGAAACTATAGTAGGATCTCCTGATTATTTGGATATCGATAGTGATGATGATGGTATCCCCGATAATGTAGAGAGTCAACCAACAGTAGGGTACATTGCGCCGTCAATAACATTCACAGATCTTGATGGTGATGGAGTTGATGATGTGTATGATCCTGTATGTAGTTTGTTAGATACAAATGCTTCTGGAGATAATACGGATGAGTGTACGACTGCAACGTTTGCACCGGCAGCATCTGCTATTGTACCTGAAAACACGGATGGTATGGATCTTCCAGATTACAGAGATACAGATAGTGATAATGATGGGATAGAAGATGTTGTCGAAGCAGGTCAAGATCTAGGAAATGGTTTGATTACAGATATCGACGGAGATGGTCTTTTAGATAGCTTTGATAATAGTAATGATACTGGAGGCAGTCCAGATACAAACGATAATCTTGCCAATGGTTCTTTAGATACTCCTGATTTGGATGTAGATGCTGCTAGTGGTGGAGATGTAGATTATAGAGATGCAGATGATTTAGATAATGACGGTATTCCAGATACGGTTGATTTAGATGATGATAATGATGGTATTCCTGATACTGACGAAGATCCAAATATTGATGGGGATAATAACCCATATACGGAAGGTGTTTTAGGCGAAAATGACTTTGATGGTGATGGTATTCCTAATTTTCAAGATTTGGATAGTGATAATGATGGGATCTATGATCTTGTAGAAAGCGGCGATCCTCTAGCAACCGATCCAGATGGAGATGGTATTATAGGCAATACCGATCCAGTTACAGGGAACACCGATGTTGCTGTTGGAACAAATGGATTAGCAGATCCGGTAGAGACAGATGATACGCCAACAGCGAGTTTAACCAATGCTCCTGTGAACACAGAT
>CANLMN010000105.1 GCA_947492105.1 uncultured Aquimarina sp.
AGGGAAATAGAGCTTGAGGTACAGCGAGAGCTTTTAAAAAAAAAGTTTGGGACATCAGATCCAAGAAAGATTTAGTAGATGCCACTTATAAAAAACATAAGTGTAGTAAAGCTAAGATTATAAAAATGGTAGGTATTGTATCGAGTAGTTATTACAGAGTTCCTAGTAATGGCAAAAAGGGAAACAAGCCCACAAAACAGACTTTACACAATAGAAAAGGCTTGGTCTCACAGGATATAGTGATAGCTTCTATAAAAGAGATCCTTGAGCATGAATTTATAGATTGCGGATACCGGTTAATGACTAGTTATTTGACTAGAGACGGTTACACTATCAATCATAAAAAGCTCTATAGAATTATGAAAGAAGCAGGTCTATTAAAACTTGACAACAGGATAGATAGAAGTGGATCTGGGCGTAAATTTGTAAAATTCAGAAAGGTTCATACCTCTAGACCACTAGAATGTTTAGAGATGGATATAAAAATGGTTTGGATACCTAGTGTAGGTAAAAATGCTTATTTACTCTCTGTAATTGACGTTCACACACGTAGAATATTAAAAGATTATTTTTCATTTAACATTAAACAAAACAATGTAATAGCCCTACTATCGGAGTTATTTGAAGATTATGACTACCCTAATAATGTTGTCATTAGAAGTGATAATGGCAGTCAATTTATAGCAAAAAAAGTACGTGAATATTTAGGTTTAATCGGAGTCCAACAAGAGTTTACACATATTGCGACACCAGAAGAGAATGCACATATCGAAGCTTATCACGGAATATTAAAAAAAGAAGTCTTTAAAAGGTTCGATTATCAATACTTTTGTGAAGTACAACAGATACTAAAGCGATACGTAAAATTTTATAATAATAGAAGACTTCATGGACTATTGGGACGCATAACTCCAATGGAAAAATGGAATGCAGATAAACATCTAATTATAATGAAAAAATTAACTGCTTAATTAATAATCGAAATTTAAAAGATTACTCTTGTTTTATAGGGGTCAAAACA
>CANLMN010000106.1 GCA_947492105.1 uncultured Aquimarina sp.
TTGTATATCCGTTTAATGTCCATTAGCTGTAATACTCGCTATTACTAGTCTATCAAATATCTTTTCTCCAAAATATCTTCTATTAAGCTTGTATACAAATTCGTTGAGATATAATTGCAGATACTTTTTCTTGATTTTATGATATGTACCTACAAAATTACGTTTTGCGTTGCTTATGGCTATATGCACCCATTTCAATGTTTCTTTTGTAGTAGTTTTACTTGATTTTTCACTCATATGTATTTCTACATAATCAGCGATGTTGACATAAGAAGTGCTCTTGTCAGTAAAAACAATGGTTTGCTCGTCATCTATTGCTTTTTCAAAAACTTCATCCATCCCCTCCGCCTTATGATCTTCTAACACTTTAGCCTTGAAATAGCGGCATTGCCGCTCTGTTTCTCCTGTTTCAATATTTTCAAGAACTGTGCTTTCTGCCATTATCATGACATTGGACTTAGTTTTGCTGCCTCTCCCTTTTTTCTGGGTATTATGTTCTTGTTCTGAGGCTTCAATAGTAAAATAGCCTTCATCCATCTCGATCATTCCTTCTAAAGTGTAGCGATCATCTCGTTCTCCCATTGCTTTGCGCAACTTATGAACCATAGCCCAGACTGGCTCATAGCGCTTTAAACCTAGTTGGCGTTGAATTTCCTTACTAGAAAAACCTTTTTTGGTAGTACTCATCAAAAATATAGTTTTGTACCACGTCATAAATGATAACTTTGAACTCTCCATAATAGTACCGCTACGAAGAGATGTCCTAGAATTACAGGATTTACACTGATAACTCCATTTGTTTTGTAACCAGTAATGGTCAGTACCTCCGCAACGATTACAAATCACTCCTTCCTTGTCTCTTTGCGCCTTATAATGCAAACGACAACTCTGTTCATCAGTGAAATGAACACCAAAAGAAAATATATCCATCAATAACTTTTTAGAATTCAAACAAATATACAAAATTAGGACACTTTACGGATATACAT
>CANLMN010000107.1 GCA_947492105.1 uncultured Aquimarina sp.
CTACTTTAGCCATTCTATTGGTGGAATTTTTGATTTTTTCTAGTACCAAGAACCAATTAAGATAATTTTGAAGATATTTGGTAGCTACTCCATTGAAAGGTTCCATGAATTTTCTGAGCCTCATATCCATATTGTTTACATTTTGGACATGATAGACCTTGTCTACTGTACGCTGTCCTTTAGACGCGTTAAACTTTTTATGTACGATCTGGTTATCCTTTGTGAATGCCGTATAACTTCTATGACTATCGCTACATAATACCTCGGCTTTATCAAGCCTTCCTTTCAATATACTATCTAGATCTTTTTTAGAAATACGTCCTTTAGTAGCTACCTTAAAATCTTTATTACCTGATCGATCACAGGTAGCAATTACAGCAACTTTTTCATTGCTAATACCTGCTTTACTGGCTTTTTCTCCTCGCTTTTTTGCTGGGCGATCCAAATTACGATGCCCTTTCTCAGAATAAGAAAAAAACAGATCATCACTCTCTACAATTCCTTGAAACTCTTTTACCGAAACACTTCCAAAAGAAGTAAGTAATTTGTGACGCCAATCAAAAGAGGTCTGAATAGAGACCCCCGTTTCTTTAGCACTCTTACGAATACTAAAACCAGATAACAAACAATACAAATACTGATTAACTTTCTCCTTTTTCTTCAAACTAAACCAGAATTTGCCTGTAGTCTCACTAAAATTCTTCTTACAATCATTACAAACATACCGCTGGACTCCTTTTAATCTACCATTAGCACGTATTTTATTACTAACACAATGGGGGCAACTAACTGCTTTTTGATCATTCTTATCAATCAAATCGCCTTCTTGGGTGGATAGTAAAAGTAAGGAAGAAACTATTTCTTGCTGAACTGCTACAGTTGAACTGACAAAAAAATCTCTGAAATCTTCTGGTATCATAACGAATGTTTAAGAATACTAAGATAATACATATTTATTTTAGAACTTAGCCA
>CANLMN010000108.1 GCA_947492105.1 uncultured Aquimarina sp.
CCATCTGGATCGGTTGCTAGAGGATCGCCGCTTTCTACAAGATCATAGATCCCATCATTATCACTATCCAAATCCAAGTGACTTGGAACACCATCGCCATCTGGATCATAAGCATCTACTACTCCATCTGCGTTGGCATCTACTCCATTGTCTGTATCCGCATAGTTTGGAACACCATCATTGTCATCATCTGCGCTAGCTAGTGGTAAGCCCGGCGTTTCTTCTGCATCTGGAATACCATCATTATCATCATCCAAATCTGCTATATCTGCAACACCATCATTATCACTGTCCATAATCTCACGGAAATCTACTTCTGCCGTGGCCATGTTGTCATCGTTATCTGTATCTTCTGCGCCATTGTCTAGATCATCATTTACATCATATCCATCAACATTATCAGCTCCTTCAAAAGTATCTAATAGACCATCATTATCCGTATCGGTGATAGTACCATCATTAGTGAAGCCTGCTTCTAGACTATCCAAAACCCCATCATCATCACTATCTAGATCCAAGTAATCTGGCAAGTTATCTCCTGCTGCATTACTCGTATCAACTGGAGTAATACCACTATTGCTTGCGATAAAGTCAGCATCATAAGCATCATCAATACCATCACCATCTGTATCATTACCAATTGGTGCGACATAATCTGCAGTGGTCTGACCTTCTACATTATCTGGGATACCATCATCATCACTATCAATATCCAAGAAGTTTGGACTGCCTGTAGTATCTGTGTTCACAGGAGCATTGGTTAAACTCGCCGTTGGCGTATCATCTGTCTCTACCGGATCTGCTAATCCATTTGCTCCAACTGCAACATCGGTGTTCCCTGTAACTGGATCGGTATTGCCTATAATACCATCGCCATCTGGATCGGTTGCTAGAGGATCGCCGCTTTCTACAAGATCATAGATCCCATCATTATCACTATCCAAATCCAA
>CANLMN010000109.1 GCA_947492105.1 uncultured Aquimarina sp.
AGCTAGTTTGTGTGACGTTCATTCGCCATTAGGGCTAGTACTTCAAAAAAGAAAAGCAGCTCTACCGCATTTGCCAGTGCAACTACTTTACTTTTTGAAGTATTTTTAGTTGCATAAACCTCTTGATACATATGTTTTATTACCATTTGAGTTAATATAATAACAACCACCTCTTGACCCTCTAATATATGATCTTGATATGTAATTTGAGCTTTTGTAACTGGACTCATTGGAGTGCGTGGCTAATTTTCTAACTCGACTTAAAGCACTACTTGATTTGATACTTTTTATAGGTATATATCCAATTTCATTTTTATATAATACTTTATAGCATCTACCTTTTGCAAAATATTCAATTATATGTATAGTTTCTCCCGACTTTACATGCTCTATTTTTTTAGTATATCGACTTGGGTAATCAGTTATATAATCTTCCTTTTTTACAATAGATTCTACTGATCTATTTCTTAATTTTATTAAAAATATTAGCCTGTCAATAGAGTCTATTTTTGCTGTCATTTTAGACATTTCTGATCTAAGCTTATCTTTATTTTTTTCTATTCCCTTTCTCATTTCAGTAAGTTCATCAATGGATTGAGAAAAAAATAACTGCGGAAAAAAAAATAGTAGGAATGTAATATACTTCATAGACTTAGCTTAAATTTTTATTAATCTAAACTTACGTAAAAAAAGGATACTCTATTCATTTTCAATAATAACGTTTTTAAAAGGTGAAGATTTATGCGGCTGCAGCTGCGTAAATACAATCTTTAGCTTTTAAAAATGCATCAACCGAAGGGCGATAGTTTTTAATATAAAAGTGCCTGCGGCTGTGTTTGAACGAAGTGAGTACTTATAAAGGCGAAGCCGACGCGAAGAGTGAGTGTAAGCCATGACCACAGATGTCCCGAAGGGCGTGGGCATGTGAGTAAAAA
>CANLMN010000110.1 GCA_947492105.1 uncultured Aquimarina sp.
AAGGGGGTGCTTAGAGGTTTGCATTACCAGTTAGGGGTGCATGCTCAGGCCAAATTAGTTCGGGTTATCGAAGGCAGTGTTTTGGATGTCGCTGTAGATATTAGAAAGGACTCTCCTACATTCGGGAAGTATGAATCCGTACTGTTATCAGGAGAAAACAAGAAGCAATTTTTTGTTCCAAGAGGTTTTGCGCACGGTTTTGTGGTGTTAAGCAATATGGCACGATTTAGTTACAAATGTGATAATTTCTATAACAAAGCTTCAGAGGGTGGTATTATTTATAACGATCCTACTCTTGATATAGATTGGCAGATTTCCTCTTTACTACGTACTGGCTCAGAAGTTTTAATTTCAGAAAAAGATCAATTACTACCCACTTTTAAGAATGCACGTTTATGAAGGTATTAGTTACAGGAGGTAACGGACAACTAGCTCAGGCACTAAAAGTACAAAGTCAAATAGGATCAATTGAGATGATCTATGTTGATGTTGATGCATTGGATATCACGGATGCAGTTGCTGTGGCTGCTTTTTTTGAGGATTCTGATTTTCAGTATTGTATAAATTGTGCTGCTTATACTGCAGTAGATAAAGCAGAGACTGAATTGGAGTTAGCTACCAAAATAAATGCTATTGGAGTAGCGAATTTGGCAAAATCTTGTAAAAAGCATGAAGTAATCCTACTTCATATATCTACAGATTTTGTTTTTGATGGGAATCACAGTGTGCCTTATACAGAAAAGGATATTGCCAACCCGATGAGTGTTTACGGGCAAACAAAATTAGATGGTGAATTAGCGATATTAGATTGTTTAGAAAGGTATTTTATTATCCGTACCTCTTGGTTATATTCAGAGTTTGGCAACAATTTTCTCAAAACAATGATGCGATTAGGGAGTGAGCGATCAGAATTAGGT
>CANLMN010000111.1 GCA_947492105.1 uncultured Aquimarina sp.
GAGCCGTATGATGGGAGACTATCACGTACGGTTCTGTGAGAAGTTTGGGGTGAAACTCCCCTTACTTACTCGACGCCGAAACGTTACCCACAATTTGAAAAAAACAATCTGCATACTAATCATAATGACAATTTTCTCTTGCAAAGAGAAGAACAAAAACGCTATGGAAATTGATAGTCCAGAAAAATTTGCTGAATACGCAGACGAATTACAGAATAAAAAGCATCCGATTTTACCAAATAAAATTAGTGTTCAATTAAAAGATGAAGATGGCGACAATCTGAAAATGGAAAACGTCCTCTGTCATCTGAATATTTATATTGACTCTTTAAGTTACTATACTTACAGTTTTATTCCTACCAACTCAAATGGAATTGTAAACTTGACAAAAGAGGAAATGATTCAAAACACGGAATTAAAACACTACTTTGACGAAAGAATACCAATGGACAAAACGCCTGTTAAATTTGATTTTATGGTTATGGACAATAATCTGCTAAATGGAATAATTTCAAGTATGGAAAATTACGTAAACATAGATATTGAGTCAATTAAAACAGATTTAAAAAGCAGAGGTTTAACTGACGTACAAATTGCTCTTCAAATTCCAGCGATTGAGGAAAAAATGAAATCTGATAAACAACTATCTGAATTCCTAAAGAAAAACAAAAACGCTGAATTGAATTACTCAAATGGGGAAAAGAAAATAACCGATTTTTGGAATAGCGAATCTGATTATAATTATGAACTGAAATAAAACTGTGGGTAATAACTAGGCATATGGCGTGCCGATAGGCCAACGCTATATGTCCAGTTGACTGATCCGCCACTTCGATAAGGGGGAAAACGATTTTGGAGATGATTTTTTTGGGGTTAAAAATAGCG
>CANLMN010000112.1 GCA_947492105.1 uncultured Aquimarina sp.
AATATATCAACTTCTGCTCCAAATAGAAATAATTAATATATAGAAAAAGATAAATGCTATTTCATTCTATAATGATTAATTTTATCGAGATAGTCTAAATAACAAAATTTAGATGAGTTTTTTAAAAAGGGACTGTTTGAAAATTTTATTTTCAGACAGTCTCTTTTTTATTTTCTCTCTATTTATTCTTTTTGGATTCTACATTTATAAATGATCATCACTACAATTTTTTGGATGATTTTATGCAATTAGTTATTGAATTCGAGGTGTAAATAATTGAGATCTTAGGGACTGTTTTTTTGAGTAAAACGAGCAAGTATGGCAAGGATGTTTATGCCATGATTGGTAGAGCAAAAGACTGCTTTTAGTGCAGTAAATCTTGAGTTGATTTAGTCGGTGTTTGTAGAGTGTCAGCAAAAAAAAAACAGCGGTTCTATATCTCAGAAAAAAGAACTAAAAGAATAATTTTTTTAGGAAAGTAACATGTTTTATTTCAGTAATTTATGATTGTTTTGATAAAGAAAGGTATCGAATTTTAGAAATTAGTGGTAGGGTATTTAGATTGCTAAGCGTTTAATATATGTAGTACTATTTATAGCTACAGAAAAACAAAATATGATCCTAACGTCCTATAAATAAGAATAGGAAAATACGAATTTTTAAAAAGAATAAAATGAAAAATCTATTGACATTAGTTGCAGCTTTAGCAATCACATCAGCAGCATCAGCACAATCAAAGACATGTACCGTAAAAACTCCTTGTGGATCAAGAAGCTATACAACTACTAGTTTTGTAAAAGGAAGTCATTCTGGAA
>CANLMN010000113.1 GCA_947492105.1 uncultured Aquimarina sp.
CGTATGGTGCTCGAAGAAGCGGCACCTCTTCGTTGTGATATATAAATGTCGTCCTCTTTTTTTAAAGAAGCAAGGTGTAGTTTGGGGATGGTTAGGCTCCCATCGGGATTCATTGTTAGGGTAGCAATATTCCTATTTCTTAGGTATAATTGTACTTCTGGGATATAAGAGAAGTCGTTTTTTTGGCGATCATATCGCATAATTCTAGGTAGCTGTGGTATGACTACATCCTGTCCTGTGTAGTTTAATTCTTCGCGATAAATTTTTTGATTGGAGATGTTTAGGGATACCGTTGATGGTAGTAAAGCATCGATATCTGTCAACTCATTGTTGTATATGGATAGTGTCTTGAGTGCCGTGAGATCTTCAAAAGCTTTTGGCAAACTGCCACTTATTTTATTATTGTAGATACTAAATGTTTTTAGATTGTCTAGATTACCAATGGTTTGGGGGATGGTTGTGAATTGATTATTGAAAATATTAATAGTTTCTAATAGTTTGAGTTCTCCAATTCCTTCAAAAATGGGTCCTTCTAGTGTATTATTATCCAGGATGAGTGTTTTGAGTTTTGTGAGTTTTGCCCAAGAATCGGGGATGTTTCCTGATAGTTTACAATAACTCATATTTAGATCTTCTAGGCTTTCTAGATCGCTCAGGTTATTCAAATCCGTCGTACTCAAGTCATGAGAGTTATACAGGTCTAATTTTTTTAGAAATTTCAAATTTCCAAAAGATGCAGGTATGGCTCCACGTATGCGGTTATTTCTGA
>CANLMN010000114.1 GCA_947492105.1 uncultured Aquimarina sp.
ACTCGCTACAGGATTTACCTATTTATATGCTATATTAACCTACAAGGTTTTCGATATGTTAAAATCATCTTAAATATTAGAAAACAGACTCCCTATCGAAGCTAATACAAATCCTAACTCCTTGTTATAAAGTAAATAAGAAATTATTATTAGATTTTTTAAACTTTTATGACTCCATAAGATTATAAGTCGTCTTGGTCTGGCAATGAGAGTTAGCCGAATATAAGGCACAAAAAAACCCTTACTACAAATGTAATAAGGGTTTCAAAAAAGGCGGTGACCTACTCTCCCACGAGCGCAGTACCATCGGCGCAAACGGGCTTAACTACTCTGTTCGGAATGGTAAGAGGTGAGCCCCGTCGCAATAACCACCTTAGGGTTATGTTAACAAACTACTATAAATACGAGTCTGTAACAGCTTGCGTAAGCAAACAAATATCGTAACATATTGATAAAAAGTTGAGCTAAATAGTATGGTAATAATTAATATATCAAGAGTGTTCTAAGCAATTACTCCCCTCGCAGTAAAAACTGCGAGGGACTAGCATAAGCCTATGGGTTATTAGTACTACTTGGCTATGACATTACTGCCTTTACACCTATAGCCTATCAACGTGGTAGTCTCCCACGACCCTTTAAAGAAATCTCATCTTGTGGTGGGTTTCGCGCTTATATGCTTTCAGCGCTTATCCCTTCCAAACGTAGCTACTCAGCAGTGCTCCTGGCGGAA
>CANLMN010000115.1 GCA_947492105.1 uncultured Aquimarina sp.
TTCTTGTATTTCATATCTCAAATATATTGATTTTGAAATTTAAAAGATCACTCCGAACTTATTAGGGGCTAAACTAAGCTACTCACATAATGGAAATATAGTTACCATGGTAACTATATTCCTACGTTGGCATTAATTACGAAAAACAGTAATGAAAATAGAAGAATTAAAAATAAAAATTGATAGTTTAAAATCTGAAAATCTATCTTTAGGTTATAACGAATTGAATTTTGCTACAAATGAAACACTCTCTGAATTTCAACTTGGATACAGTATTAACCCAAAAGGAAAATCACTTACAGGAGAAAAAGATGGAGATTGGAATAAAAACTGGATTGTAATAAGTACAGATGATTTAGGTGAACCTCATTTTATCGATTTGAAAACAGGAAAAGTTTTCACTGCTATACACGGACAAGGAAGTTGGGAACCTGATTTAATTTCTATCTCTTTAGAGAAATATATTGAAACGATTAATATACTATTTGAATTATCTAAAAAAAGAAGCAATCCAAACGATTTAGAAAATAATCCAATAACTCAGAATGAAATTGAACAGTTTGAAAAATTCATTGAAAAAACAAACAATGGAGAAGTTGAATTTTACAAATGGGAGAATTGGGTTGAGAATGAATAAAAACTAATGCCAATAACTAGGCATATGGCGTGCCGATAGGCAAACGCTATATGTCCAGTTGACTGATCCGCCACTTGCATAAGGGGG
>CANLMN010000116.1 GCA_947492105.1 uncultured Aquimarina sp.
GAAATGCCAGATCCAAATGGTAATGGTGTTCCAGAAGATGCTATAGATACGGATTTGGATGGAGTTCCAGATTATTTGGATGCTGATGATTTGGATGGCGATGGTATTACGGATACTGTTGATATAGATGATGATAATGATGGTATTTTGGATGTATTAGAAGACGAGAATTTGGATGGTGATAATGATCCGTTTACCAATCCAACGGATAGTGATGGTGATGGTCGACCAGATTTCCAAGACATTGATGCTGATAACGATGGTATTCCAGATAATTTGGAATCGCAGCCTACAATAGGATATGTTGCCCCTACAGGTATGGATAGTGATGGCGATGGATTGGATGATGCTTATGAAGGATCGGGAGATGCAGGTATTACTCCAGAGAACACGGATGGATTAGATCAACCAGATCACTTGGATTTAGATAGTGATAATGATAATGTTCTAGATACTGATGAGGCTGGTTTTGAATTGACAAATTCTACAGCAGATACGGATAATGATGGGTTGCTAAATGTGTACGAAGGAGCTACCCCAGATGATGGATTTGATGCAAATGATGCGTTGGATAACGGTTCCGAGGATACTCAAAATTCTGATGGAGAAGATGAAGTTGATTATCGAGATATAGATGATGATAATGATGGTGTGCCGACGGTAAATGAAGATGTAGTGACTCCAGATGGAGATCCTACCAATGATGATACGGACAATGATGG
>CANLMN010000117.1 GCA_947492105.1 uncultured Aquimarina sp.
TATAACTTGCTCTTTATATAAAATATTAATATCATCTGTAAAACAACTAATTGTTAAACATCAAAGAATTAATACTATTTAATTATTATTTTCTATTATCATTACATGTCTCCTGTGAGAACATGTAATGCTCGTATTCTTATCAATATGTCAATGAACTTTAAAGTTCTTTATAATAAACATTACTGTCTATCTATAAAGCAACTCGCATATATATAAAATCGTATTTACAATCCTATAGTATGCTTTGTGGAGAATATCGGAGTCGAACCGATGACCTCCTGCGTGCAAGGCAGGCGCTCTAGCCAGCTGAGCTAATCCCCCGTAAAATATAAGCTGAACCTTGCCAGTTTATAGTTGACAGTAGCACAACTTCTAAAATTTCCTTTCAATAAATGCTTATGAACGTTATTAATACTATACTTAAATAATATCAATATCTCTTGTTTGTAGTCTCAGGCAGACTCGAACTGCCGACCTCTACATTATCAGTGTAGCGCTCTAACCAGCTGAGCTATGAGACTGCATTGTTTGAAAACAGATCACAAATAAAAGATCTTAGATAATTAATATCCTCTATCTCTCTATTCTCAAAAAATTTAATTAATCGACAGCTATTAAGACTAAAACAATACTAGAAACTTTCTATA
>CANLMN010000118.1 GCA_947492105.1 uncultured Aquimarina sp.
ATCTCTGAAATCTTCTGGTATCATAACGAATGTTTAAGAATACTAAGATAATACATATTTATTTTAGAACTTAGCCATTAATTTTAATTCCCAACTGTCACCATCACATCCACCTGAACTGAAGTCAATTTTTAAACAACTTCCGTCTATTTCTATATTGTGTATTGTTAATTGGTCAGAAGGTGAACTTTCATATAACTCGGCACTTATTAAAGTTTCTAAGTCACAATTATTAGAATTTAAATTATTGTCATCATCCGAACAACTAATAATCGTTATTCCTATTAATACTAAAATTATTTTTTTCATTATATCTATATGTTTTTATATAGATAAATATTTTATAAAATGGTTGCGTTTTTTTTAGTGTTATTTTTAAATGTACCACAACGTTGTTGTATAAGATTAGTTGCGTGTTTTAAGCACTAAAGTTAGCAAATAAAACACAGATAGAAAGTCCGCGAGAACTTTCATAAATTGGCTAAAACCAGCAATTAATTTTATACGGTGTTGAACTAATCCTCGTCCCTCGGAAGCTTTTAGTTACTGTTTAAAAATAGCTTAATTTTAGGGATATACTCATAA
>CANLMN010000119.1 GCA_947492105.1 uncultured Aquimarina sp.
CCACTTAGATTATCAGCATTATTAACGGATGCTGCCGAATCAGGGGTTCCAAAACCATCTGTATTATCATCTCCTGCATTTGTTAAAGTTTGTAACGCATAAGGTGTTGTACCAAATCCTGTACCATCAACATCTACAAACCAAGCAACTTGCGTACCTACTAAATTATTAATAGGAGTATCATCTCCAGCTGTTTGCCCAGTTAATGTAGTTACATTATATACTTTTAAAGCAAATTTTATTACTTCAGAAAACTCTGTAGCGTCAAAAGTAAACTCCAAATAATCCTCATTTGTTAAAGCATCAGCTAAGGTGCTAGAATCTAATCCTGATAGCGTTATAAATGACGGGTTTGTGCCCGTAACAGCGGTGGTACCCTGATATACCGTAGTCCCCTCTTGAAAAGACATACCACTACCACTTATATAATTTTGGGGATTAGTAATAGTATTACCAGCAGGAGGAGCAGGGAATACGACTCTATTATCTTGAAATGAACCTATATTGTTAATAAACACCCCCAAATTTCCCGATGTTTGGCACTCAACACTATCCAAAATACCATCATTATC
>CANLMN010000120.1 GCA_947492105.1 uncultured Aquimarina sp.
GCCAGGATAGTTGTACCATTATTGATACAGATAATGATGGTGTTGCTGATTTGATAGATATTGATGATGATAATGATGGTATTCCTGATGTAGTAGAATTAGGCTGTGATTTTCAAACTACGGCAGTCAATAATGCTCCAGTTACTACAATCGGTTCTCAAGAACTTAGTGGGGCTTTTACAGATGCAGGAGCAAGTGCTGGTTATGTGATTGATTTGTCGGATGCGAGTGCAGCTTTAGCAGTAGCAGATCAGTTTGATGGATCTGGAGTTTCTTATGGATGGAATGACGCTTCTCAGAGTTTTTCTAGTACAATAACTGTAACCCCAGGCGCGAATAGTTTTGTGAATGTAGTGCGTTGGGGTCCAGATTTATTAGCAGTCAATGATGCACAATATGATAATAATTCCCAGACAATTACTGTAAGTTGGTCTCCTGCGGTATTAGGAGTAGTTCGAGATCCAGACAATCAATTGAATATTCTTGATGGAGCTACTATTACATCTGGTGATAATCTAGTACAACTAGCAGATGAGCTTAATGGCACAGGAACATGGTTTGT
>CANLMN010000121.1 GCA_947492105.1 uncultured Aquimarina sp.
TTTTTTAGATATTGACCTGCGCCTTTTTCTTGTAATAAATGCCAATGAAAGGGGTATCTTCCAACGATGGCTTTTTGTCCCATTTGGTATAATTCAATATTCTCTACATATGCTTTTCCTCCTGAGTGGATCATGATATGACCACCAAATTGATTGTTTTTGGAGCTAGCATCTCCTTGTATTTTGATGCTTTTTGATAATAATCCTACTTCGGCACGTAATTCTGCATTCCATTTTTTGCCATCTTTGGATCTTGTGTATGTTTTTTTGTTGCCAATGTGAGGAAACTTTAGGTTGCTGTTGAGTGTAAAGGTTTTTTTGTCATTACTAACAGCTTTGATAGTTCTTTTTTCAGCTTCATTCCAGTTGGTTCTTGATGATACGATGAGTATTTCATCTCCAACTTCCCATCCATTGGTATTTTCTTCAACAGTAATTTTGTTTTGATTTGCTGCTGCATTTTTATTTAATCGTGTCCATGACTTTTTCTTGCTTCCATGTAATTCTAGTGTAGAGTTATTAGCAACAACGATTGCTTTGGAATTGATACTGGTGCCCGG
>CANLMN010000122.1 GCA_947492105.1 uncultured Aquimarina sp.
GTTGGCTCCAAACAAAGTTCAAAAAATGGCATCGATAATTTAGTCCTTATGACCCCTAATCCTGTGAGTGATTTTGTAACTATTGAATCAAAATATGCCAATGCGAATATCCAACAAGTGCGTCTCTCAAATATAGTTGGACAACAAATTGATATTGCACAAAAGATTACACGAATAAGTGACAAAAAGCTTATCATAAACGCCGCTAACTTGGCATCTGGATATTACCATGTTGCTGTGATACATTCTGATGGACAACATACCAGTACACGGCTAATCAAACAATAACAGGCTGCCAAGAAAAGCGTAAAATATCGTAATATACTTGCTGTCGTGATTTATAAAAAGAGGTTGTCTGAAAAGGCCACCTCTTTTTTTTGCATAAAACTGTTTTGATTTTTGACTTTAGATGGGAGCAGAAAACTCTGTATTTTGGCATTAGTGTAGGAGTTGTAATTGATTAAGATTCACTAAAGCCTTTCAGAATGGTAGTATAGATTCAAATCATAGGACATAGTTTTGCCAGTTTGTAC
>CANLMN010000123.1 GCA_947492105.1 uncultured Aquimarina sp.
GCATCGGTCACCAAATTATAGGTTGGAGTATAACTTACCTCACCCTCATTAGCGCTATCTTCTACAATATCTGCTAATCCATTTGCATTGGTATCCTCTCCATTTGCCAGGGTATTACTAAAGGTATAATTTGCACTTGTATCAGATGTAGCATTTGCCTCATTGGCATCACTACACCCATCTCCATCACTATCCAAATCCAAGTAATCAGGAACTGTATCGCCTGATGCACTATCGGTATTGATAAGTTCACAAACACTAGCGTTAAATCCATAAGATTCCGTACCAATAGCATTGGCCGTAGCATGATCATGGGAGGCTATAATAGTAAAACTCGTGAGTAGATTTACATTAAAATCGATACGCCAGGTAGCAGCTCCATCATATTGATCAGCTATCTGATTAATCGTTGTTCCTGATGTAATCTCTGATCCATCAGCAACATCTAATTGATTATCTGGATCGACCACTGTAGCAACTACAGCAGGAACCCAGTTTAACAAAATTGTCTGTGCATCATTATC
>CANLMN010000124.1 GCA_947492105.1 uncultured Aquimarina sp.
AATTTTACAATTAAAACCTCTAGTGCTGGTTCTAATATTTCAGTTTCTTGTAATGCAAAAGAAGCACCTACAACACCAGAAGCTCCAACAGCACCAGAGCCTACTGCACCTTCTTTTCCTGATTTATCTAACCTACCAGGTAATATATTGTCAATATTCACTTCATTGTTAGGAGAGGATGCATCTGCAGATAATAACGAAGTAGTAAGAGAAGTTACTAGAATTAGTCGTTCTAGCAGAACTTCATTTAGTAGCAGAACCGTTGAAACTGATAATGCTAGCAGTAACTCAACTAGTACTAGTGCAGCAGCACCGACGAACGAAACTTTTGAAGCTAGCGGTAGCGATGATAATAACTCTTCTTTCGAAGTGTCTGGTTCATTTTCTGAAGGTGGAACAAGTCAAGTAACTCCAGTGTTTACAAATAATGGAGTATCTGTAAATATATCAACTTCTGCTCCAAATAGAAATAATTAATATATAGAAAAAGATAAATGCTATTTCATTCTATAATGATT
>CANLMN010000125.1 GCA_947492105.1 uncultured Aquimarina sp.
GGCATTCCCATTACTACTTCATAATAGAATTTAATGCTATTAATGGCTTGATTGATATAACTGTTAGATCTGTTTTGCTGGATTAGTAACTGAATATAGGTTCTTATTTCTTGTTCGGACAATTCAACCAATGCATGGTCTGGATAATGATTGATGAATTTTTCGAATTGCGCTATATAGGTCTTACAAGTATTCAAAGCATAGCGTTTTAGCTCTAGTTTCATCAAATAGGCTTCTGGGGCATGTCTAAAAGAAGTAGTCTTGGGTCTATTGCGATAGGTGTTGATGTCAACCACTTCATTATCTCGGATTACTTTTTCCTTAAAGAAAGAGTTCCCATTAATCCAAGCCACGCATCGAAATTTCTTAAAAATAATATCCAGATTTTCTTTGGTATTAAGAATATAAACCATGCTGAACTCCGTGCTCCATTTGGGATTAGGGAGTTCTTTGATCAATGCCTGTATAACTTTGTCTGGATAGAATTGTAGACCTATCATTTTCTGTCCATTGAT
>CANLMN010000126.1 GCA_947492105.1 uncultured Aquimarina sp.
TTATAATCTTGGAGGCGATAGCCGACTCACTTGGTTGTTTTACGCAGTCCTATTTTTAAGTTTGTCAATTATTTATTTTTATTAGGGTTCTGTCTCGTATCAAAAACTCTAATAATATAAATTTTATTCTTCCCTTCTCGGTAAGTAATTTTACAATGATGTTCGATTAATTTTCTATATTCTTGCTTTAGATGTTTAAACTCATCATCTATCGATCCCATTTTTGTTAAATCTACATTTGCGCTTTCAAGTTTTTCTAGACGTTCAAAAATAGCGTTTATAATCTCTTGTGTTTTTTGAGCCCCATAAAATTCGTAGTAAAATTCTTTAAACTTAATTAAATCTGTAGTAGCTCGTTTAGTGAATTCTACTAGTTTTATTTTACTTTCCAATTGTCGATAATTTGTTTAGCTTCTTTTAAACTATAAGTATTACCAGCTTTAATATCTTCTTCTGCCTCTTGGATCATACGATCTCTTTTCTGTCGTTCGATATA
>CANLMN010000127.1 GCA_947492105.1 uncultured Aquimarina sp.
TCAAAGAAATTGGCTACGATTGCATCATCTGTTGCACCTCGGTTTTCTGTTGCGTTTTTGGCTAATTTAGCGAGTGCATCAAGCTTTGGGTCAAAACTGGCGCTCCCTGCTCGTAATTCTAGTATTTGTTCTGATGAGTATCCGTTTGAACCAGCGACAGCCGTATGGGCAGCTAGGCAGTATTTGCAACCATTTACTTCACTAACGGCAAGATTTACTACCTCTTTTTCTTTTGCTTTCAAGGATGTTTTTGCGTTAGCAAAAGCTAGATAGTTTTGTAGAGCATTGTCACTATAGGCATATGTTGCATATAGATTCGGAACAAATCCTACAGCTTTTTCTAGGTTTTCGAAAATTGCTTGATTTTCTGCGCTTACTTCTGATTTTGTTGGGACGTTAAAGGTACTCATGATTTATATTTTTATAATGTTATACGTTATTTCTATTCGGATGTCCTTAGAAACACTTTGTTGTTGTTTTCTTT
>CANLMN010000128.1 GCA_947492105.1 uncultured Aquimarina sp.
ATTTTAACATATCGAAAACCTTGTAGGTTAATATAGCATATAAATAGGTAAATCCTGTAGCGAGTCAGTGAGTGATCTGGTAGTATCTTTGTACCAGCAAATCATAATAGTTATCATCACCAAATTACTTTAATTATGAAAAATTTTTTAAGAATCACCGCAGTAGTTGTAGCAATTTTAGGATTCACCTGTGCCCGAGCAGCCAAGAAGGTTGAAGTACATGTAGATCAATCCTCAGGGAAGCTTAATATCTCTCTCAAAAATGTAAGTGTTGGAGAGTATTTAACTATCAAAGATTTTAGTGGTGTTTCTTTATACAAAAAGACCTTCAAGGAAATGTCAAATTTTGAAAAGACTTTTAGCCTAGGAGGACAGGATAATGGGATGTATTTTGTAGAGGTAGAAAGCGCTACTGAAATCCAAATTACTCCAGTACTTAAGAATGACCAAGGAGTTACGTTACTCAAAAATGCTGAGAA
>CANLMN010000129.1 GCA_947492105.1 uncultured Aquimarina sp.
GGGCTTTATCTTCAAAAATGATCCTAGCCATCTGGCGACTGAAGATGCCCTCACGGCGAGTGCAAAATAGACAAGGCGAAGCCGACGCGAAGAGTGAGTGTAAGCCATGACCACAGATGTCCCGAAGGGCGTGGGCATGTGAGTAAAAAGGGTTTTTCTTATTTCTCAAATGAAAAATATAAACCCATTTTTACGACTGTAACGATCAAGCGGCGTAGCCTATGTAGTAGCGGTTGTGCTTAATGATTATTCAGCTAAGCGTTCCTTTTGTTGTTAAGCACAAGAGTAGCTACGGGTGAGGAGTGAAGCGCAACAAGGCTATTTGTTTGTAGTGGAGACTGACGACCGAAGGTGAGGAAGTCGAAGTGGTATGGAACAAGTGCCTTTTTCTGCATTTGTGGAATAACAAAAAATAGCTTGTGTAGTGAGGGACGAACTCCTTTGGTAGCTAATGGGTGCTGTGACTG
>CANLMN010000130.1 GCA_947492105.1 uncultured Aquimarina sp.
TTCAGCTTCAGCAGCAACATCAAGCATAGCCGTAGTTATGGTTTATTTTTATGCTGAAGCTGAGGCGAAAAAAGAAATTTTTATCCCAGTAAATTCAAAGGATAAATGGTATTAGAGCTTCGGTATAGGGATTGAGAATAATGTGTTCTTAGTTTTGATAGAGCATCGCTACGATGAAACTCAAAAATTAAATGACAGGTTTTAGAGCAGTTTCAGTCTGTGAGTAGATTTTCTAATTCATTGAATAGGTTTGATAATTCAATGAAACCATTTCTGGTTACCTATATAATAGTACTGTCAAGAGATTGGAAACACTCGGTTTTGCGGTTTTGTTATTTCCTTATGCGGGAGCGTTACTGTCTGTTGTTACGGAATTATTATTTTATGTTATCTGATTATGAATGATTTGCAAAAAAGTTTAAAAATAATGCAAAAAAGTTATTGTTAGGTTAAATAAGGTCTGTA
>CANLMN010000131.1 GCA_947492105.1 uncultured Aquimarina sp.
AAACAGACATTGCCCGACCTGTCAAGGTCATAAACAGCAGCAATGGTTACAGGCACGAAGGAAAGAATTATTACAAGTTCCCTATTTTCATGTGGTCTTTACCTTGCCCCATCATCTCAACCCTATAGCATTAAAATATCCAAAAGTGGTCTACAGCATCTTGTTTGATGCAGTTTGGGAAACCCTCTCTTCTTTTGGCAATAACCCGAAGCATTTGGGTGCTAAAATGGGTATGATTGCGGTATTGCATACTTGGGGACAGAATTTGAGTCTGCACCCACATTTGCATTGCATAGTTCCCAAAGGTGGGGTGAGCAAAGCAGGTTATTGGAAAAAGGGAACAGGAAAAGGCGACTTTCTATTTTCTGTAAAAGCCTTGAGTACGAAATTCAGAGGTGTTTTTGTCTCTAAATTACGGCAGGGTATACCTGGATTGCCAAAAGAGTTGTATGATCACTTATTTG
>CANLMN010000132.1 GCA_947492105.1 uncultured Aquimarina sp.
TTTGTCCAGTTGGCATAGCGTACCTCGGAACCATCTCTGCATAAGGGATGATTGGTGATGATAGAGGTATTTGCTTTGCCACTAATAGAGCCATCCATATCCCAATGTACATAACTCCATAATCGAGGGTGCGTTTTTGCGTTTGATCCAACGTTTCCTTTTGGGGTTGTAGCGTAACTAGGGAAATTCATTCTGACAGATGTTTCTGGATCTAGCGTAATACCCGAGATTCTATAATTCACATGTTTTTGTGCACCTCCTGTATTTTGTACATAGTTGGCATTATCAGCATTCCATCCAATAAGATGGCAGTTTTTTAGTGTAAGCGCACCATCGTATCCTCTGTTAAGTTTTCGTTCTCCTTTAAAAATATTCTCTCCAGAATTGGCGATAAATACGGAATTTTCTATGGTTGGGTAGCTAGCAAACATTAGTGATGTTTTGTTATCTGCATATACATTGT
>CANLMN010000133.1 GCA_947492105.1 uncultured Aquimarina sp.
ACCATCATTATCGTCATCCAAATCAACAAGATCACTAACACCATCACCGTCTACATCATTAAAAACCGCATCACAAGTATCTGGAGTTCCATCACTATCACTATCTGGTCCCGAAACTTTGGTATTAGCTACAGCAGAGGGTGTATAACTGGCACTGGTAACTTTTCCTGTAACTGGATCTACCACTACAGGATCCACCCCATACGTCCCCGTGTCTCCACCATCAGCATTCGTATCACCATACCCTTCATTGGCATCACTACAAACATCACCATCACTATCAAGATTAAGGTAATCTGGTGTACCTGTTGTTGTTTCTATCGGTGTATTTCCAGAACCGGCGCTAGTAGGAATACCATTACTAGCGGTGTTATCAACATTATTATCATCGTCATCAGCTCTACCATCGTTATCAATATCAGCTCCTCCTGATTCTACTACATCATAAATCCCATCATTAT
>CANLMN010000134.1 GCA_947492105.1 uncultured Aquimarina sp.
ACAACCTAAAAGGACATTCCCTCAAATTTAAGCTAAAGTTTGTCTCATGGACCGAAGAAAATACCGAAGCTGCTGACCTTGTCGTTTACGACATATCAAGAACCGAAAGAGGTGGAATGGATCAATATAAGGCACGAGCATTCGCGAAGTTCCCTGAAGATGGCTACGTAGGATACCAAATATTCGTTAACGAAGTAAGTCATCTCGATAAAGCAGGATTTACATCTCTTTTTATCCATGAGTTAGGTCACAACATTGGTTTCAGACATACAGACTGGGATAACCCTATAAGCTGCGCCACTAAGCCCGAAAAACCCTATGAAATTGGAGCTGTCCATATAAAAGGAACAGAAAAAGTTACATCTAATTCTATATTTATTACATGCCCTTCAGAAGAAGCACTCACCTCGGAAGATAAAACAGCTATAAAAAAAGTATATCCACCGAAGAAAAAAAAG
>CANLMN010000135.1 GCA_947492105.1 uncultured Aquimarina sp.
GGCGCTAAGATCAATGTAGCCTTGGTGGATGGCTTCTCATTTTTGGACGATATGAGCTGGGAAGCCTATAATGAAGGAACAAGATTGATCGATTGTGTAGAAAAATACCGTAGACGATTTGGACATTATCCCCAGAGTGTGTTAGCTGATAAAATATATTGTACCCGTCACAACCGTGCTTATCTAAAAGAAAAACAAATTAAACTGAAAGCTAAACCCCTTGGAAGACCACCTAAAAAGGCATTGTCAAATCAAGTAAGCCCTGGAGAACGTAATCCAATAGAAGGAAAGTTTGGTCAAGCAAAAACTGCATACGGTCTAAATCGTGTACGAGCTAGATTGTCAAACACCAGTGAATCTTGGATAGCAAGCATCATATTAGTGCTCAACTTAGTCAATTTGGCTGAGGTGGCGCACTATTGGTTAAAATTTATCAAATTCGTAATGG
>CANLMN010000136.1 GCA_947492105.1 uncultured Aquimarina sp.
TCTCCCAACAGTTCGGTTATACTAACAGGAACACCTGCTAATGCTACCCTAGAAAATGTAGGTTTTGATGTCAATGTAGACGATGCTACCCTAGAGGTAGATCCAACAAACGGAGTGCAAATAAAAGATCTTGGAGTAGCAACAGCAAAAATAGCTGCAGACGCCATCGACAACACCAAAGTAGCAGATGATGCTGTACAGACAGAGAACATTCTTGATGGAACTATAGCAACAGTAGATATTGCGAGTGATGCTATTGACAACACAAAAATAGCAGATGATGCCGTACAGACAGAGAACATTCTTGATGGAACTATTCTAACAGTAGATATCGCAAATGATGCCATTGACAAAGACAAAATAAATCCAGATGTCGCAGGAACAGGATTAACACAGGCAACGGATGGATCACTAGAAGTAGACGTTACAGCAATCGCAGGAGATGG
>CANLMN010000137.1 GCA_947492105.1 uncultured Aquimarina sp.
ACTGATATCAATAGGGTTTATCTAGAAAAGAATAAATTACAAGTTAGTATTCTTGATCGAGGAACCGCTTGGTTGGATACAGGTACTTTTGGCTCATTAATGCAAGCTTCACAGTTTGTAGAAGTAATAGAAGAGCGCCAAGGTTTAAAAATAGGTGCTATCGAGGCAGCTGCCTATGAGATGGGTTTTATAGACGAAAAACAGTTTAGAAAACTCGCAGAAGCATTATTGAAGAGTGGATATGGCAAAAACCTTCTTGAATTATTGAATAGTAAGGGATGAGGGCAATAGAAACTAAATTAAAAGATTGTTTTATTCTAGAGCCACAGGTTTTTGAAGATAGTAGAGGGTATTTCTTTGAGAGTTTTAATCAAGAAAGATTTAGAGAGCATACTGGATTATCAGTTCAATTTGTACAAGACAATGAATCGTATTCTTC
>CANLMN010000138.1 GCA_947492105.1 uncultured Aquimarina sp.
CCTCCTACCACTAGTACCAATCCCAATATCATCGAAATGATTGAGGCTTTAAAATTAGGAACAAAAAACGATCGCATATTCGAAGATGCACTACCCTTGCCATCCGGTTTTTCAGAACCCCTTATTTTTATTAATGATATCATGATATCAAAAAAAGAGCTTCTAAAACAATATAATGAATTACAAAATGGCAAAAACGGTTTGGCCGCAAAACATTACAGAACCAAAAATATTATTGCGTCCAAAAATCGCACTATAAATATTGTTGGCATAAACAAGTCCGATGACCCAGATAATGATGTCCAACTATCCAAAGACGCACAAAATGGATTAAAAAATGCTGTTGCGGCTTATAACAACCTAAAAGGACATTCCCTCAAATTTAAGCTAAAGTTTGTCTCATGGACCGAAGAAAATACCGAAGCTGCTGAC
>CANLMN010000139.1 GCA_947492105.1 uncultured Aquimarina sp.
TCTACAAGAAGTGAACCCTTGTGGGTAGAACCACTTTGGTCATCTGATGAGTCATTGCTGTCTTGTTCTTTATCAGCATTGCGCTTGATCTTTAGAATACGTTCATTGATAGCATTGATCTGTGTTAACCCTAAACGCTTACGGAATTCTACAAAAAGAGATGGATCAAAAGGTGGCGTGTCACTAAAAGAAGAATACCCCAAGAAATACTGCATGTAGATATTCTCAGAAATCTGATCAACAGTCTCCCGATCATCCAAATTGCACATATGCTTGATGATAATGGCACCTAAAACGAGTCTAGGACTCAAACTAGGACGACCTGTTAATTTCTCAGGAAAATGCTTTCTGTAAATGGATGCCAACTCATCCCATGGAAGCAACTTTGCCAGTCGTACCCAACGGTTATTAGGGTTCAAACTTTTCTCAAA
>CANLMN010000140.1 GCA_947492105.1 uncultured Aquimarina sp.
GGCGATAAATACGGAATTTTCTATGGTTGGGTAGCTAGCAAACATTAGTGATGTTTTGTTATCTGCATATACATTGTCTCTAAAAATGACTCCTTCTGTGAATTTTCTTTGCTCTCCGATTCCACCATAGTTAGCTAGATCATTTGCATAAAAAGTATGCTTATCAATATAGCGTTTGTCTGTTCTCAACCAACCCTTATTTCTGACAATTTTGTGATTAGCATCTAGTTGATCAAATATATCAAAACCACTTTTGCAACTGTGAGATATATTACCACTAAACTTTCCTAGCTTTTCTGTATGTGGTTTTAGGTTTTTGAATCTAGGGATATCTTTTGATAGTTGCATTGGTTTTTGTGGCATTGCGAACCAAAAACCCGTACCTTCTGTGCCTGCTGCGACATTATTCTCAAATGTATTATTGGG
>CANLMN010000141.1 GCA_947492105.1 uncultured Aquimarina sp.
GATAAATTCCCAGACAACAGTATCAAGATATACAACCGTTGGGGAGTACTAGTGTACGAAACAGAAGGGTATGGTATTAATGAAAATTACTTTAGAGGTATTTCTAAAGGGCGGACTACAGTTTCTGATAGTGAATTATTACCAGTAGGAACCTACTACTATGTTTTAGAATATACCAAATCAGGAACTACCAAAAATAGAGCAGGGTATCTATACATCAATCGATAAATACTAATTTACCAATTCGCACATTTTTTTAATGTTAGAATTAAACCTATAGCTTATGAGAACATTTTATAGTTTCTTTTTAATCAGCAGTATAAGTTTGCTGAATATTGTACTGTATGCACAGCAAGACGCACAGTATACCCAGTATATGTATAATACGATCAGTGTGAATCCTGCGTATGCTGGGAGTCGTGGTGT
>CANLMN010000142.1 GCA_947492105.1 uncultured Aquimarina sp.
TGTAAGCTTGTCATTGCCCAGAAATCTACACTACTATGAGGTTTTCCAAAATCGAACAAAGCAAGATTCATAGCTGATCTAAGTTCGCTATCAACAGATTGCAGATTAAATAGAGAACTTGACACCATACTTTTAGGTTTTTAGTGAGTTTTTATGTTTTGTAACGTCTCGGCTATGGTTAATACGGGAACTAAAAGTAGTGAACTTTAGATTAAGCACTTAGCCAAAACTTTTTATTTTGTTTTGTCTTTTTTGTTCTTAAAGCCAAATCAAAAGATTTGGCGGACTTGGTTAAAAGCACTTAATTTTCGATTAAACACCAAAACCCGTATTAATTATAGCCATTATTGAACTAATCCTCGTCCCTCGGAAGCTTTTAGTTACTGTTTAAAAATAGCTTAATTTTAGGGATATACTCATAAAC
>CANLMN010000143.1 GCA_947492105.1 uncultured Aquimarina sp.
CGTAGGTTAGTAAAGAAGTTTAATGATTCTGGTCAGAGTCAGAAGGAATTTGCAGCTAGGCATGGATTGAAAGAAGGGAAATTATATTATTGGGTTTCTAAATTATCAAAGTCATCAGAGTCGGTTTCTCCCTCAACAATTTCAAAAAAAGATTTTGTTGCTATAGAAGTTACACCAGAGCAAGGAGCTGGAAGTATTATGATCCGCTTGAAAAGCGGTGTTGAAATCGAAATTCCGTTATAGATGTTTGCACTAGGAACTTCCCATCGTTTTCAACTGTACAATTATCCTACCGATATGCGTAAGAGTTTTGACAGTCTGCGTGGTCTTGTTATCAATGATCTGGATCAGAATCCTGACAATGGCACCGTGTATATTTTCATTAATAAGGTCAGAAACAAGGTCAAATTGTTACACTGG
>CANLMN010000144.1 GCA_947492105.1 uncultured Aquimarina sp.
TTGCCACAAGTTGTACACCAATCTAAATGTCCGCCAAGGGCTTGGGTACGGCATTTTCTAATGGCATGTAATGTTCTTAAATGCCAACTTGTATTGGCTAAAGATTCAAGATGATCAACCTCTAGATTCAAGAGCGTTGCCACAGTATGTTTAGGAGCCATTATTGGCGAAATAAAGTGTCTAAAGGACTAAATTTTATAGAACTGCCTGTATTGGCTACATGCAGATACATAATGGTGGTTTCTATGTGGGCATGACCTAGAAGTTCTTTTAAACTCATAATATTCAGGCCTGATTCTAATAAATGTGTGGCATAGGTATGTCGTAGCGTATGAGCGGTAAACTTCTTTTTTGTAGCTACCTTGGACCTACTTTCTTTGATAAGCCATTGTATGGTACGCACCGTAATGGGTTG
>CANLMN010000145.1 GCA_947492105.1 uncultured Aquimarina sp.
ACATAAGATTTTGTTGAAATAATTGGAGTTGAACCAATCGTTGATCTTCTACAATAAAAATCAACACTTCCCGTTTTCCTGTAATATGTATCGTGTAAAAATGAACCTTCTTGCTTAACCCTTGAAACAATTACTCTTTGCAACTCGTAATATTGTTTCCCTAAGCGGGTGCAAATATAAAAGCTTTTTTTAAACTTACAAAACTTTTTGAAATATTTTTTTTGAACTCTTAGCCTTTAAAAACAACACTAATAAATCTCTAAAAAAATACGCCTCTTCAATGAACTTAATCCCTAAAAATCACTTGCCGTAATCCCTAGCGGGCTGCAAATGTACAGACCTTATTTAACCTAACAATAACTTTTTTGCATTATTTTTAAACTTTTTTGCAAATCATTCATAATCAGATA
>CANLMN010000146.1 GCA_947492105.1 uncultured Aquimarina sp.
GGTTTTTGTGGCATTGCGAACCAAAAACCCGTACCTTCTGTGCCTGCTGCGACATTATTCTCAAATGTATTATTGGGGTTGGTGATCCAAAATTGCGAAGGAGTTCTGTTTTGTATCTCGTTGAATTGGTTATCCGAGGGTGTTATTTCATCTCCTTTTTTTGGTCTTCTGGAAAGGGCTACGACATTGCTTTTAATGATGTTGAATCGTTCACTGCCATCTTCCAAGAAAATACCATGACCTATATGATCGTAGGCAAAATTGCCCTCTACCAAGGTAGATTCTGTACCATGTATGGTAATCGCTCTGTTGTAAGAGGTATGGATGCTAGAGTTTTTTAGATATTGACCTGCGCCTTTTTCTTGTAATAAATGCCAATGAAAGGGGTATCTTCCAACGATGGCTTTTTG
>CANLMN010000147.1 GCA_947492105.1 uncultured Aquimarina sp.
TAGGAATATAGTTACCATGGTAACCATATTTCCATTATATAATTCACAAATCTAACAGATTTCAATCAAAAACAAAGCCTTGTCCTGTTGTTTTAAACACCATTTAATCATTTTATTAGCCCTAGCCTACCAGATCATATCTATGAGATGAACTATCAGACTCTGGATACACCCATAATTATAGATTAGCCAAAATCATTTGTAAATGTTTGTAAACACTTATAAACGACTACAGGCACAACAAGTGTCTCAATGGAGATCTACTAATTGAAGGGTTTTGCGTCATTGTATAGTAGCCGTGACACCCTACGACCAGAAATAGAGAAAACCAAGTGTTTTGACCCCTATAAAACAAGAGTAATCTTTTAAATTTCGATTATTAATTAAGCAGTTAATTTTTTCATTATAA
>CANLMN010000148.1 GCA_947492105.1 uncultured Aquimarina sp.
AAACATATTACCGAAGCTATGGATTTTATATTTCGATATAGAGTGGTAGGGGAGCATTGTAATGGCGTTGAAGGAAATACGCGAGTTTTTCTGGAGCAATTACAAAAGAAAATGTAGGCATAAGTAACGATAATGCGGGCGAGAAACCCGCACACCGAAAGACTAAGGTTTCCTCAGCTATGCTAATCAGCTGAGGGTTAGTCGGGACCTAACGCGAACCCGAAAGGGGTAGTGGATGGACAACAGGTTAATATTCCTGTACCTGCTCATACTAAAAGTGACGTAGGCGAATAGTTAGTGCGTGCTGACGGAATAGCACGTTGAAGAGTGCAGTAATGCCTCGATAGTACTCAGACGCTTCGGCCGACGAGATAATCTAGCGAATCGACTACCAAGAAAAGCGATT
>CANLMN010000149.1 GCA_947492105.1 uncultured Aquimarina sp.
CCAGTAGATACGAGTAATACAGCAGGAGATAACTTACCAGATTACTTGGATCTAGATAGTGATGATGATGGGGTTTTGGATGTTGTAGAAGCATTTGATACAAACAAGGATGGTCAATCAGATGTGGTGTTTTCTAATAGCGATACAGACAATGATGGATTAGATGATGCCTTTGAGGGTGCTGATAGTACAGACGGCTTTGATGTCAATGATGAATTACAAGGGGGTAGTGCTGACACAGAAAATACTGATGGTGCTGATGAAGTTGATTATCGGGATATCGATGATGATAATGATGGATTGAATACTATTGATGAGAATCCAGATCCTGATGGTAATCCTCTTACTAATGATGCACAGGATAGTGATGGCGATGGTATTCCGGATTATTTAGAATCGGAAGATA
>CANLMN010000150.1 GCA_947492105.1 uncultured Aquimarina sp.
CTGCATTAATTGCAGCTTGGTATTGACTCTCTAGAGCATTGTCTACATTCATAATCCCTGTCAAAGCTGCTAATTGTGCTACGGTTACAGGTGTTGCATTTGCATTATTTGCCCCTCCCGTGGCATTAGAGTCTTCTAACACTTCTGCCAGTATTGCTGCATCTGCTGCAGCTGTGGCATTGACAGTATCAATAACAGTTTGCACCTCCGCTAGGGTTGTGGGATCACTAAAAGTTGTTTCTGCATTAATTGCAGCTTGGTATTGACTCTCTAGAGCATTGTCTACATTCATAATCCCTGTCAAAGCTGCTAATTGTGCTACGGTTACAGGTGTTGCATTTGCATTATTTGCACCTCCTGTGGCATTAGAGTCTTCTAACACTTCTGCTAGTATTGCTGCATCT
>CANLMN010000151.1 GCA_947492105.1 uncultured Aquimarina sp.
TTTTTCTTGCTTCCATGTAATTCTAGTGTAGAGTTATTAGCAACAACGATTGCTTTGGAATTGATACTGGTGCCCGGTATTTTGGTTTTTTTGTTATTCCCTTTTAGTGTGATCACTCCTTTTTTGAGATATGGTGTTTTTTCCGTTCCCCACTCAAAATAAGCGCCAGCTCCTTTGGTTAATAGATATTCTGTGTTGATAGTGATGTTCTTAGATAAATCGATGATTAATTTTCCTTCTACGACAATAGATTTTACATCAATATTCTGATCAATCACAATGACAGAATTTGCTGGTATGAGTACATCATCTCCTTTTGCAGGCTTTTTGTTGGTGTTCCAGCTTGATGTTGCAGACCATTTTTTGAGTCCTTGGATGTTATTCCCTACAGGAGTTTT
>CANLMN010000152.1 GCA_947492105.1 uncultured Aquimarina sp.
TCCTTTTGAGAAAAGTTTGAACCCTAATAACCGTTGGGTACGACTGGCAAAGTTGCTTCCATGGGATGAGTTGGCATTCATTTACAGAAAGCATTTTCCTGAGAAATTAACAGGTCGTCCTAGTTTGAGTCCTAGACTCGTTTTAGGTGCTATTTGGAGTTTTTTTTGTGAAAGAATTTTAAGGGGTTGATTAGGAGTTTGATGTGGTCCAATCGAATTTGTCCAGGAGTATAGTGTATTGATTTTGTTTAGCTTTTCTATTGAAAGTACTTTGGCTAAGTAGATAAAGCAAAGCAACCTTCAGTTATCGTAATTATTCTTCAAGGTGAATTGAAAATTACAATAATTGAAAGTTGCGTTTTTGTTTGTCTAAAGGAATTATTTCTT
>CANLMN010000153.1 GCA_947492105.1 uncultured Aquimarina sp.
TAGAAGCTTATTTATTTTACGAAAAACAACAAGAAGGTTTAGGTGAACGATTTTTAAAGAGTGTAGAAATATATATTAACAGAGTACTCGATTACCCAGAACATTACGCTATGAAACGCCCTCCTTATCGAGAAGCTTTTATAAAAAAATTCCCTTTTTTAATCATTTATGAATTTACAGAAGAAAAAGTAATTATTTATTCCGTTTTTAATACGTGGAAAAATCCTGAAAGCAAAAATCAATAGTAAAATAACCAAGTGAGTCGGCTATCGCCTCCAAGATTATAATCATGGGTTTGTTCCTTGCAGTCACAGCACCCATTAGCTACCAAAGGAGTTCGTCCCTCACTACACAAGCTATTTTTTGTTATTCCACAAATGCA
>CANLMN010000154.1 GCA_947492105.1 uncultured Aquimarina sp.
CGTTCTTTGGTACTAGTATTGACAAGATTAAATTCTGTAATAACCGGCAAGCTACTATCAATTAGTGTAAAATTGACAGATAATGCTTCTCCTTTTTCTCCTTTTCCATTGAGCTCAGAAAAAGGTGTTGCTGTCAAGGTGTGATCTCCTAGTGCAAGTATATTCAAAGGTCTCAAAGTATCATCTAGTTCTCCTGCCAATGAAAATGGAGCTCTATTATCTATTCTAAAAGAGGCTTGTTGATCCAAATCGAATATCACACTTTTAAAAGAGGTTGTATTCACATTAGCAAGTATCGTATAAGAATCTAGTTCATCAACGGCTATCGTAGCACCATTTTCTATAAGCTGAAGCACTTCTCCATTGTCACTATTAACGATCG
>CANLMN010000155.1 GCA_947492105.1 uncultured Aquimarina sp.
ATCTCTGAAATCTTCTGGTATCATAACGAATGTTTAAGAATACTAAGATAATACATATTTATTTTAGAACTTAGCCAAAAAAGTTTAATAATCCGTAAAAAGGATTTCCCTTTATTGGCATTTTTAGCTTATTAACACCTCTTTGTTGAGCAAAATCCAAAAGTTTATAGAATTTTTTGATTTCCTTGGATGCAGAATAATTGTTTTTGGATAGAAATGACTGTAGCCTGACTAATTTTATGGATTCAAAACTTTCATGTTCAATTTTGTAGACGAGCTTTTGATAACTTCTAAATTGTATATCCGTTTAATGTCCATTAGCTGTAATACTCGCTATTACTAGTCTATCAAATATCTTTTCTCCAAAATA
>CANLMN010000156.1 GCA_947492105.1 uncultured Aquimarina sp.
TTCTGTTTCCAACTGCTACTCAAAAAGCCGTAATGTCGTATTCTAGTAAATCCTTTGGGTAAAATATGGTTTTGAAAACGCCTGATAAACTCTTTTACCGTTAAGGTTTGAGTGGTTTTTTTGCCTTGGTTACGATAGTTTTTTAAGCTAAAAGTAACGGTTCTAGCATCCTTATCAATCGCTAATATCCTATAATTACTAATGGCAATTTTATGGGTATATCGCCCTAGATATTCTATAATATGCTCGGGCTCTCCAAAAGGAGGTTTTGCGTATACCACCCACTTTTTGGCAAATAAGTGATCATACAACTCTTTTGGCAATCCAGGTATACCCTGCCGTAATTTAGAGACAAAAACACCTCTGAAT
>CANLMN010000157.1 GCA_947492105.1 uncultured Aquimarina sp.
ATTTTTTGATTGGAGATGTTTAGGGATACCGTTGATGGTAGTAAAGCATCGATATCTGTCAACTCATTGTTGTATATAGACAGTGTCTTGAGTGCCGTGAGATCTTCAAAAGCTTTTGGCAAACTGCCACTTATTTTATTATTGTAGACACTAAATGTTTTTAGATTGTCTAGATTACCAATGGTTTGGGGGATGGTTGTGAATTGATTACTGAAAATATTAATAGTCTCTAATAGTTTGAGTTCTCCAATTCCTTCAAAAATGGGTCCTTCTAGTGTATTATTATTCAGGATGAGTGTTTTGAGTTTTGTGAGTTTTGCCCAAGAATCGGGGATGTTTCCTGATAGTTTACAATAACTCATAT
>CANLMN010000158.1 GCA_947492105.1 uncultured Aquimarina sp.
GAAGCGGAAACGCATGCAACAGCAGCAGAGACTTCAGCAACAGAAGCGGAAACACATGCAACAGCAGCAGAGACTTCAGCAACAGAAGCGGAAACACATGCAACAGCAGCAGAAACTTCAGCAACTGCAGCAGAGACATCGGCAACCGAAGCGGAAACGCATGCAACAGCAGCAGAGACTTCGGCAACAGAAGCGGAAACATCAGCAACAGCAGCAGAGACTTCGGCAACAGAAGCGGAAACGCATGCAACAGCAGCAGAAACTTCAGCAACAGAAGCGGAAACATCAGCTACAGCAGCAGAGACTTCAGCAACCGAAGCGGAAACACATGCAACAGCAGCAGAGACTTCGGCAAC
>CANLMN010000159.1 GCA_947492105.1 uncultured Aquimarina sp.
CAACTGGTGTTGACTTACATATTTTGGACGAGATGCACGGTTTTCTGAAGGGTCTGTCATATATTCCTTGCACTTGGCTGATTAAATATAACAATAATCAACTGGAAAACAACAAGTATACAGTTTTTCAGCAGACCCTAATTATTCACAAAATAAACATTAAACATTTGTTAATATTTAGTATTACCATCGTCTTAATGTTATATTCGCGCACACACAAACAAATACTCAATCTATGATTCATTACAAAAAAAACATTTCTAGTAGTAAACCTCTTTTACCATTAAGATCTTCAGATGGTTTTAACTTCTTTTTAATTCGCTATAAAAATGTTTTTTTAGT
>CANLMN010000160.1 GCA_947492105.1 uncultured Aquimarina sp.
AGTAAATGTATGTTTTCGGGTATATCTATGTTTTTTGTGGAATGGAACCCAGCATTGTCTATGACTACTATCTTAAACTCCTTTGGTTTATATGCGGAAAACTCTTTCAAGTAGGCTTCAAAGATTTCGGTACTTACACCGTTTATCTCCCAAACAAAAGAGTCACCGTTGATTGGAGAATAGCTACCGTATAAATAAGTGGTCTTAAAAATGTGTTGATAGGTGACTATTGGCTTTACCCCTGATGCTGTTAAATACTTCCCTAAATGATTCATCAATCCAAATCGAGCCTCGTCTTGGAAATATAGATTCACCTCTTCAAAGTTATCTTTATTTAGATT
>CANLMN010000161.1 GCA_947492105.1 uncultured Aquimarina sp.
GATCACTCACTGACTCGCTACAGGATTTACCTATTTGTATGCTATATTAACCTACAAGGTTTTCGATATGTTAAAATCATCTTAAATATTAGAAAATAGACTCCCTATCGAAGCCAATACCAATCCTAACTCCTTGTTATAAAGTAAACAAGAAGTTTTCATTAGATTTTTTTAAGCCTTTATGACTCCATAAGATTAAGTCGTCTTGGTCTGGCAATGAGAGTTAGCCGAATATAAGGCACAAAAAAACCCCTACTACAAATGTAATAAGGGTTTCAAAAAAGGCGGTGACCTACTCTCCCACGAGCGCAGTACCATCGGCGCAAACGG
>CANLMN010000162.1 GCA_947492105.1 uncultured Aquimarina sp.
TATAATGAAAAAATTAACTGCTTAATTAATAATCGAAATTTAAAAGATTACTCTTGTTTTATAGGGGTCAAAACAATGCCAATATGCAGCCTAATAGCATCTACTAATTGACGGGTTTTGCATCATTGTATAGTAGCCGTGAAACCCTACGACTAGAAATACAAAAAACCAAAGGTCTCCAAACAGGCAAAAGACAACTGCTATATCCCTATGAAGTACGAATGATTTTTGAGGCGTTTGGGGTGGGGAGTTAATGGGTACTGGGAAATAATTAAGTTTCTAGAAGCAGAACACTATTTTTAACCCCCAAAATAGCATCTCCAAAAT
>CANLMN010000163.1 GCA_947492105.1 uncultured Aquimarina sp.
CTAGAGGTAGATCCAACAAACGGGGTACAAATAAAAGATCTTGGAGTAACAACAGCAAAAATAGCTGCAGATGCCATCGACAACACCAAAATAACAGATGATGCTGTGCAGACAGAGAACATTCTTGATGGAACTATTGCAACAGCAGATATTGCAGATAATGCTGTAAGTACTGCAAAAGTTGTTGACGATGCCATTGACAAAGACAAAATAAATCCTGATGTCGCAGGAACTGGATTAACACAAGCAACAGATGGATCACTAGAAGTAGATGTTACAGCAATCGCAGGAGATGGAACTATATCATCTCCCAACAGTTCGGT
>CANLMN010000164.1 GCA_947492105.1 uncultured Aquimarina sp.
GAAGCGGAAACACATGCAACAGCAGCAGAGACTTCGGCAACCGAAGCAGAAACACATGCAACAGCAGCAGAGACTTCGGCAACAGAAGCGGAAACACATGCAACAGCGGCTGAGACATCGGCAACCGAAGCGGAAACATATGCAACTGAAGCAGAGAATGAAGCAATGGATGCCGTAGTATCAGCAGACAAAGCAGAGACATCGGCGACCGAAGCGGAAACACATGCAACAGCGGCAGAGACTTCGGCAACCGAAGCGGAAACGCATGCAACAGCAGCAGAGACTTCAGCAACAGAAGCGGAAACACATGCAACAGCAGCAGA
>CANLMN010000165.1 GCA_947492105.1 uncultured Aquimarina sp.
ACAGAATGCATCAAATTGGTCTGGAGTTACATCCACAGAAGACCAAAATAGTGTATTGTAAGGACTATCGAAGAAAATTTAAGTACCACAACGTAAAGTTTGATTTTCTGGGCTATTCTTTTCAACCTAGGACTTCCAAATCTAAAAAGCGTAATGGTTTATTTCTAGGATTCGATTGTAGCATTAGTATAAGTTCAAGAAAACGGATTGCCAATACGCTAGGAGAACTCAAAGTGCATAGGATGACTGCAAACAGTATTGTAGGAATTGCCAAAATTCTTAATCCAATGATTAGAGGGTGGATCAATTACTACGGGAAATT
>CANLMN010000166.1 GCA_947492105.1 uncultured Aquimarina sp.
TATGAGTATATCCCTAAAATTAAGCTATTTTTAAACAGTAACTAAAAGCTTCCGAGGGACGAGGATTAGTTCAACAATGGCTATAATTAATACGAGTTTTGGTGTTTAATCCAAAGTTTAGTGTATTTTATAAAGTTCGCCAAATCTTTTGATTTGGCTTTAAAATGAAAAAATTAAAACAAAATAAAAAGTTTTGGCTAAGTGCTTAATCGGAAATTCAGTAATTTTAAACCCCGTACTAATCATAGTGTGCCGAGCAAGCAACGAACGGCAACATATTCGTTGTGAACTGTAATTAAGATGGTGGAACCGACCCACC
>CANLMN010000167.1 GCA_947492105.1 uncultured Aquimarina sp.
CATGATTTATATTTTTATAATGTTATACGTTATTTCTATTCGGATGTCCTTAGAAACACTTTGTTGTTGTTTTCTTTCGACAGTACAAAGATGGGTTATAAATCAGGGGTATAACATGTTGTTTTTTCCTTATGGCTTGCATATTTTTCCCAAAAGGATAAAATGTTATGATAATACCAATTAAAATGTAAATGGTATTACTAGACAACGATCTACAATTAAAAATGTACCATGTGCACAAAAAAAAGAAAGCCTTTGACACGGAGGGTGCAAAGGCTTTCAAAACAAATCAAATAATAACTAAATTCTTAAAAATT
>CANLMN010000168.1 GCA_947492105.1 uncultured Aquimarina sp.
GGGGTTAAAAATAGCGTCCTGCTATTGGAGTAGCAGTGTTTTTGGTGTTAAAAACTATATTCTTAGGGATTTATAGTAGTTAAACTCCTAATATTATACCATTTATTGCTAATCATTTCAGTTGAGTCCATAGCGATCCTGTATGGGCATAATGCCATAGGCTTACTGTTTGTATTTGAGTATTTTATGTACTGCTTTTGTTTTATAATCTTTTGGAGGACCGCGAGTATCAAAGGTCAATAATGTTCGTACTACTCCCGTTTTGCAATGCCTACAGCGGCGATGCAGCGTTTTCTCTTCTGCCACTAAAACCAC
>CANLMN010000169.1 GCA_947492105.1 uncultured Aquimarina sp.
AAAAAAAGAAAGCCTTTGACACGGAGGGTGCAAAGGCTTTCAAAACAAATCAAATAATAACTAAATTCTTAAAAATTTATCTAACTTCTATATGCTGTTGTTTTTTGGGGTTCTATAATGCTGGTGCTGCAGGAAAATCTACAGGTACCTGTGTGGTGTTATGGATATAGTTAGAGATTGTTTTTTCTCCAACCAAAACGATGGCATCAATCAAATTCTCTTTGGTCCATCCTGCCTCAAAGAAATTGGCTACGATTGCATCATCTGTTGCACCTCGGTTTTCTGTTGCGTTTTTGGCTAATTTAGCGAGTGC
>CANLMN010000170.1 GCA_947492105.1 uncultured Aquimarina sp.
GGATTAGCAGATCCAGTAGAGACAGATGATACGCCAACAGCGAGTTTAACCAATACTCCTGTGAACACAGATACTACAGGTAGTCCAAACTTCTTGGATATCGATAGTGATGATGATGGTATTCCAGACAACGTAGAGAGTCAGACCACTGCGGATTATGTAGCGCCAATTGGTAATGATGCGGATGGTGATGGTATTGATGATGCTTATGACGCTGACTTTATCGCAAGCAATAGTGGTATTACTCCAGTAGATACGAGTAATGCAGCAGGAGATAACTTACCAGATTACTTGGATT
>CANLMN010000171.1 GCA_947492105.1 uncultured Aquimarina sp.
AAAACGGGAAGTGTTGATTTTTATTGTAGAAGATCAACGATTGGTTCAACTCCAATTATTTCAACAAAATCTTATGTAAAAATAAGATTCATTTTTTGAATGCGAGTTCAGAATAATGTTCATTGATATATTGATTGACAGCGCGTATTATTATTGCATTAGCAATATGATACCAAAAGAAAATAAATTGATTATTGATTACAATAGTTAGTTTATTAGAATTAAGACTAGAATTATATTTTGAGACGATTAATAATTTCTGTATTGTTAATTTTTAGATATTTTATT
>CANLMN010000172.1 GCA_947492105.1 uncultured Aquimarina sp.
TGATATCCAAAAATGCCTTTTTTCCCATAATGCAATATACGTAATATATACGGCATTACAAAGATAAATTGGTATAAGAGGTGGCTAAAACAGTTCAAACCACTACCTCTCTCACAACATGACCATTGCAACAAAAACACAAATCAAGGTAAAATAAAAATAAAGCTATGAGAACTATTAATCACGAATAGGATTCGCTGCGCGCATCCCTCAAAGCTCCGCTTTGAACAAACAAAACGTCCAAAAGACATTTTGAGTAAACTCAATGCTTTTGGACGTTTATTTGT
>CANLMN010000173.1 GCA_947492105.1 uncultured Aquimarina sp.
TATAACATGTTGTTTTTTCCTTATGGCTTGCATATTTTTCCCAAAAGGATAAAATGTTATGATAATACCAATTAAAAATATACCATGTGCACAAAAAAAAGAAAGCCTTTGCTACGGAGGGTGCAAAGGCTTTCAAAACAAATCAAATAATAACTAAATTCTTAAAAATTTATTTAACTTCTATATGCTGCTGTTTTTTTGGTTCTATAGTGCTGGTGCTGCAGGAAAATCTACAGGTACCTGTGTGGTGTTATGGATATAGTTAGAGATTGTTTTTTCTCCAACCA
>CANLMN010000174.1 GCA_947492105.1 uncultured Aquimarina sp.
GTTCTATCGAACGTATTTTAGATACGCTCAGCCAGATTCCATTCAACAAACAACAATACAAGTATTGGTTTGTTATTCAACATCTCTACACACAACAAAAGTTGCTGTATGACACTAAAACAAAAAGTGTCGATCATCGCATTGTAAGTATTCACCAGCCACATGTTCGCCCTATAGTCAGAGGAAAAACAAATGCAAAAGTAGAGTTTGGCGCTAAGATCAATGTAGCCTTGGTGGATGGCTTCTCATTTTTGGACGATATGAGCTGGGAAGCCTATAATGAAGG
>CANLMN010000175.1 GCA_947492105.1 uncultured Aquimarina sp.
TAGGCATTGCAAAACGGGAGTAGTACGAACATTATTAATCTTTGATACTCGCGGTCCTCCAAAAGATTATAAAACAATAGCAGTACATAAAACACTCAAATACAAACAGTAAGACTATGGCATTATGCCCATACAGGATTGCTATGGACTCAACTGAAATAATTAACAATAAATGGCATAATATTAGGAGTTTAACCACTATAAATCCTTAAGAATATAGTTTTTAACACCAAAAACACTGCTACTCCAATAGCAGGACGCTATTTTTAACCCCAAAAAAATCATC
>CANLMN010000176.1 GCA_947492105.1 uncultured Aquimarina sp.
GTGTGCTTAAAAAAACTTTCTGATGGCGTTTTGTGTAAGTGTTGACAGTGGAATAAATAATCGTTTATAGCGGCTATCTCCAGAACCTCAGGACTCACTTTATAATGAAGAGCCAAATGGGATAAACATCGTAAGTAATTGGTAAGCGTACTTTTTGATTTACCATTTATAGAAAAACTCTTGGTCAGTTTGTCCACTAATACATCGAATGCTGGAACAGCTTCTAATGCCGTTTCTAAAATCGTCTTACTTTTTTTTTTGATACATAATTTATAGCGTTTAT
>CANLMN010000177.1 GCA_947492105.1 uncultured Aquimarina sp.
TAGCTGGAGATTCAGAACCCTACAGTATCGTAGCTGGTACGATTGATGCGGATGGGAAGGTAGTTGCAGCATCTTATGCACCTTCTGCTGTAGCTAATACCAAAGTTTCGGGACCGGATAGCGATAGTGATGGAACCCCAGATGCCTGTGATGCAGTTTTTAATGATGTGGATGGTGATGGTGATGGTGTTGGTGATACTGCGGATTTGGATGACGATAATGATGGTATTTTGGATAGTGTTGAGTGCCAAACATCGGGAAATTTGGGGGTGTTTATTAA
>CANLMN010000178.1 GCA_947492105.1 uncultured Aquimarina sp.
CCTTTTTACTCACATGCCCACGCCCTTCGGGACATCTATGGTCATGGCTTACACTCACTCTTCGCGTCGGCTTCGCCCTGTCTATTTTACACTCGCCGTGAGGGCATCTTCAGTCGCCAGATGGCTAGGATCATTTTTGAAGATAAAGCCCCACTCCTACTGCCAATACCCACTTTAGCTTCAAAAATAATCGGTTTACTCAATCCTGAAAAATACTTCAAAAAGTAAAGTAGTTGCACTGGCAAATGCGGTGGAGCTGCTTTTCTTTTTTG
>CANLMN010000179.1 GCA_947492105.1 uncultured Aquimarina sp.
CCAATTAAACAAACAACACGTATTGTCTCATAAGGAAGAAGTTCGTGTTTTTAGATATAGTTTTATTTCGTTTTTAGCCCCCAAACAAACCTCTTGTCAGCAAATCAAGAGGTTTGTTGTTTTTTGACGTTTACACAGAAAATATAACAGGAATCAACACTACATAAAATTCCGAAAATTGAAGCACTATCCACAAAGCACTGCTCTAGAGAGCTCACAAAACCACTTATCGACACAAAAATGCTATTAAGCGACACCAACATTGCA
>CANLMN010000180.1 GCA_947492105.1 uncultured Aquimarina sp.
CTCCTAGAAAATCGCATTACAAGAAAGATGATCAAGCTGAAAAGGCTTTTTTAAAAACTCCCTAATACCTTAAACAACATTAGATTAAATCTAAATAAAGATAACTTTGAAGAGGTGAATCTATATTTCCAAGACGAGGCTCGATTTGGATTAATGAATCATTTGGGGAAGTATTTAACAGCATCGGGGGTAAAGCCAATAGTCACCTACCAACACATTTTTAAGACCACCTATTTATACGGCAGCTATTCTCCAATCAACGG
>CANLMN010000181.1 GCA_947492105.1 uncultured Aquimarina sp.
TCTGCTGCTGTAGCTGAAGTTTCCGCTTCTGTTGCCGAAGTCTCTGCTGCTGTAGCTGAAGTTTCCGCTTCTGTTGCCGAAGTCTCTGCTGCTGTTGCTGAAGTCTCTGCTTCGGTCGCCGAAGTTTCTGCTGCTGTAGCATGCGTTTCCGCTTCGGTCGCTGAAGTCTCTGCTGCTGTTGCTGAGGTTTCTGCTTCTGTTGCCGAAGTCTCTGCTGCTGTTGCATGTGTTTCCGCTTCGGTTGCTGAAGTCTCTGCTGCTGT
>CANLMN010000182.1 GCA_947492105.1 uncultured Aquimarina sp.
TTATAAATTTCATGATTTCTATTTTTTTTGTTTTTTTTCTTCGATTATTTATTAGTTATGTGTTTTACTAAGTTTCTCCCAGTTTTTGTCTGCTACGCTTTTTAATTTATCGTGGTTGTCTTCTGCCAACCATAATTGCTTGGCGTCTAGCTCTACATTGTTCAAATACAAATAGTACTTACCATCCTCTACAATAAATTTATTTGGATCTACTCTAAACTTTGCACCGGCATAAATTCCAAAGGCACAAAATCCACC
>CANLMN010000183.1 GCA_947492105.1 uncultured Aquimarina sp.
CATTAATAATGCTAATCCTAAAACTGTTGTTTTTACTAAATTTTTCATGTTTGTTATTTTTTAAAATGTTCTTTTATATTTTTTATTTCTTGTGATTATGATACTGCAAAGATGGGGTAGAATAGAAGGTAGTTTGCTACAAAAAAAGGACTATGAATTGTACTTTTTTATTTAAAATCTCAAGAAATTGTTTTTGAATACATTTAGTATTAAACCAATAAAACGATCTCTCTTAAACATGCTATAAAAAAAATAAGC
>CANLMN010000184.1 GCA_947492105.1 uncultured Aquimarina sp.
TCCAATTAAACAAACAACACGTATTGTCTCATAAGGAAGAAGTTCGTGTTTTTAGATATAGTCTTATTTCGTTTTTAGACCCCAAACAAACCTCTTGTCAGCAAATCAAGAGGTTTGTTGTTTTTTGACATTCACACAGAAAATATAACAGGAATCAGCACTACATAAAATTCCGAAATTTGAAGCACCATCCACAAAACACTGTTCTAGAGAGCTCACAAAACCACTTATCGACACAAAAATGCTATTAAGCGAC
>CANLMN010000185.1 GCA_947492105.1 uncultured Aquimarina sp.
TCCTCATCTAGTGGCAGAAATACAGAAAGAAATAGCAGTCAGTGAGACGCCCAATCCAGAATTAGAAAAACAACTAGTAATAGCCAAGGAAAAGGTAAAAGTTTGAGGCTATCATAGCGCAAAGAGTTTTTGGTACGCGATTGGTCAACCGATTACGATGTTCTACTTTGCATTTGTCATCATGCTGAGTCTACGGTCTATTGGAGACAAGTATATGAGACAGGCGCTACAAGTGAGCTCTATCATATTGATGAC
>CANLMN010000186.1 GCA_947492105.1 uncultured Aquimarina sp.
TCCTCATCTAGTGGCAGAAATACAGAAAGAAATAGCAGTCAGTGAGACGCCCAATCCAGAATTAGAAAAACAACTAGCAATAGCCAAGGAAAAGGTAAAAGTTAGAGGTTTCAATACAGCAAGGAGTTTTTGGTATGCGATTGGTCAACCGATTACGATGTTCTACTTTTCATTTGTTATCATGCTGAGTCTACGGTCTATTGGAGACAAGTATATGAGACAGGCGCTACAAGTGAGCTCTATCATATTGATGAC
>CANLMN010000187.1 GCA_947492105.1 uncultured Aquimarina sp.
GGCTATTCTTTGGTAGTAGAATTATGTGAGGATGCAGATATTGATGGTGATGGTATTGCACCGCACTTGGATTTGGACAGTGATGGTGATGGATGTCCGGATGCAGAAGAGGGTGGAGTGTTAGGAATTAGTGGTTTAGTAACCGGTGATTTGGTCAATAGTGGTGGTACTACTAGTGGGGTTGCCAACGCGAGATTTGTATTTACTAGCCCTACAAATGATACGAACAGAGATGGTTTGTTTGATGGAGCAGA
>CANLMN010000188.1 GCA_947492105.1 uncultured Aquimarina sp.
GTGATTTTGAGATCTAATACTTCACTTCTGCGTAATCCAGAAGAATATAGCAGGCTAATAAGGCATTTGTGTTTTAGGTTTTTGGTAAGATCAATCATTCTTAGAATAGCTACTTTAGCTAATATACTTGGTAGTTTCTGTTCTTTTCTAGGTCTTTCGATACTATAAAAACGATTAGGCATTCCCATTACTACTTCATAATAGAATTTAATGCTATTAATGGCTTGATTGATATAACTGTTAGATCTGTTTTG
>CANLMN010000189.1 GCA_947492105.1 uncultured Aquimarina sp.
CAAAACAGATCTAACAGTTATATCAATCAAGCCATTAATAGCATTAAATTCTATTATGAAGTAGTAATGGGAATGCCAAATCGTTTTTATAGTATCGAAAGACCTAGAAAAGAACAGAAACTACCAAGTATATTAGCTAAAGTAGATATTCTAAGAATGATTGATCTTACCAAAATTCTAAAACACAAATGCCTTATTAGCCTGCTATATTCTTCTGGATTACGCAGAAGTGAAGTATTAGATCTCAAAATCAC
>CANLMN010000190.1 GCA_947492105.1 uncultured Aquimarina sp.
CTTGGTTATATTCAGAGTTTGGCAACAATTTTCTCAAAACAATGATGCGATTAGGGAGTGAGCGATCAGAATTAGGTATTGTATCCGATCAAATCGGCACACCTACCTACGCAGGAGATTTGGCTAGAGTATTATTGCAAATCATTGGTACAGAAAGTAGAGCTTATGGGTTATATCATTACAGTAATGAAGGATCGTGTAGTTGGTACGATTTTGCCAAAGCTATTTTTGCAGAAAACGCTTATGATAT
>CANLMN010000191.1 GCA_947492105.1 uncultured Aquimarina sp.
TGCACTTGGTTGATTAAATATAACAATAATCAACTGGAAAACAACAAGTATACAGTTTTTCAGCAGACCCTACTTAAACAGATCTAGACAACACCGCATATAGCGTTGGCCTATTGGCACTCCATATATTTTTTAGTTAGCTGCTGTGTATTTCTTTAACTAATTTGGCTAAGTTATACCAATTTATCTTTGTAATGCCGTATATATTACGTATATTGCATTATGGGAAAAAAGGCATTTTTGGATATCA
>CANLMN010000192.1 GCA_947492105.1 uncultured Aquimarina sp.
CCTACTGCCAATACCCGCTTTAGCTTCAAAAATAATCGGCTTACTCAATCCTGAAAAATACTTCAAAAAGTAAAGTAATGCATTGGAAAATGCGGTGGAGCTGCTTTTCTTTTTTGAAGTACTAGCCCTAATGGCGATTGAACGTCACACAAACTAGCTGAAAAAACGCAAAGGCAGCATGGGGCGAAGCTGGTAGTATTGTTACATAATACTTGTTATAGCCCCTGACCAAAGGGAAGAGCGGGTATC
>CANLMN010000193.1 GCA_947492105.1 uncultured Aquimarina sp.
ACTCCATCTGCGTTGGCATCTACTCCATTGTCTGTATCCGCATAGTTTGGAACACCATCATTATCATCATCTGCGCTAGCTAGTGGTAAGCCTGGTGTTTCTTCTGCATCTGGAATACCATCATTGTCATCATCCAAATCTGCAACATCTGCAACACCATCATTATCACTGTCCATAATCTCACGGAAATCTACTTCTGCCGTGGCCATGTTGTCATCGTTGTCCGTGTCTGCTGCGCCATTGTCTAG
>CANLMN010000194.1 GCA_947492105.1 uncultured Aquimarina sp.
TCTTCACTAAAATCACCATCTGCATCGTTATCATTCAATAAATAATGAACCCCTCCTCCTACAATAACACTTGTGCCGCCAAAGGCAACATTTACATCCGTAAAATCAACTGTGTAATCAGCAACACCGCCACCACTTACAAACTGCCCCTCTACACGTTGTGCATTGGCTGTATTTGTTTGGCTGGTAGTACTAGACAAGCCAGCCCCACATCCCAACTCTACTGTATCCAAAATACCATCATT
>CANLMN010000195.1 GCA_947492105.1 uncultured Aquimarina sp.
TCGTTTAGTGCAATGTTGGTGTCGCTTAATAGCATTTTTGTGTCGATAAGTGGTTTTGTGAGCTCTCTAGAGCAGTGTTTTGTGGATGGTGCTTCAATTTTCGGATGCTGATTCCTGTTACATTTTCTGTTTAAACGTCAAAAAACAACAAACCTCTTGATTTGCTGACAAGAGGTTTGTTTGGGGTCTAAAAACGAAATAAAAACTATATCTAAAAACACGAACTTCTTCCTTATGAGACAAT
>CANLMN010000196.1 GCA_947492105.1 uncultured Aquimarina sp.
ATTATAGAATATCTAGGGCGATATACCCATAAAATTGCCATTAGTAATTATAGGATATTAGCGATTGACAAGGATGCTAGAACCGTTACTTTTAGCTTAAAAAACTATCGTAAGCAAGGTGAAAAAACGACTCAGACCTTAACGGTAAAAGAGTTTATCAGGCGGTTTCAAAACCATATTTTACCCAAAGGATTTACTAGAATACGACATTACGGCTTTTTGAGTAGCAGTTGGAAACAGAA
>CANLMN010000197.1 GCA_947492105.1 uncultured Aquimarina sp.
TTTGGATCTACTCTAAACTTTGCACCAGCATAAATTCCAAAGGCACAAAATCCACCAAACTCTGGCATATACTTAGCTGGGTTCTTATCAAAAGTGGCCTTTTGCTCAGCAGAAGTAAAATAGTAGTTCACTTTGTTATACTCAGATTTAAAGTTTTTATTGCCAACCTGTGCCAGTCCGAGATCCAAATACGATACTGGACTATATCCTTGCAAGGCAATGTTACTATTATCAATATT
>CANLMN010000198.1 GCA_947492105.1 uncultured Aquimarina sp.
TATGCTATATTAACCTACAAGGTTTTCGATATGTTAAAATCATCTTAAATATTAGAAAACAGACTCCCTATCGAAGCCTACACAAATCCTAACTCATTGTTATAAAGTAAATAAGAAATTATTATTAGATTTTTTAAACTTTTATGACTCCATAAGATTAATAAGTCGTCTTGGTCTGGCAATGAGAGTTAGCCGAATATAAGGCACAAAAAAACCCTTACTACAAATGTAATAAGG
>CANLMN010000199.1 GCA_947492105.1 uncultured Aquimarina sp.
AATGAGAGTGGTGTTACCATTGATCCTGCAGTTGCAAATCCTACGGATGATGATGACAATGATGGTTTACTCAATGGTTTTGATACCACAGCAGGCTTTGATGTCAACAATGATCTAGACAATGGCGCAGCAGACACGGACAACGATGACAACATGGCCACAGCAGAAGTAGATTTCCGTGAGATTATGGACAGTGATAATGATGGTGTTGCAGATGTTGCAGATTTGGATGATGA
>CANLMN010000200.1 GCA_947492105.1 uncultured Aquimarina sp.
GATGATGTTTCCAGCATTTATGGTATCTACAATTTCCTGAATTTTGGCAGTAGTATCTACATCCGTAGCAACAAGAGTATCTATAGCCGCATTGATCTCAGCCAGATTAGCTGCATCTACACCAGTTACTCCAGCATTTGCATAGTCTGTTATTGCTGGTACCGTGTTGGTGTTATCCTCGGCATATTGTTCGATGATGTTTCCAGCATTTATGGTATCTACAATTTCCTGAAT
>CANLMN010000201.1 GCA_947492105.1 uncultured Aquimarina sp.
ACCAATGCTCCTGTGAACACAGATACTACGGGTAGTCCAAACTTCTTGGATATCGATAGTGATGATGATGGTATTCCCGATAATGTAGAGAGTCAGACCACTGCAGATTATATAGCACCGATTGGTAATGATACGGATGGTGATGGTATTGATGATGCTTACGATACAGATATCGCAAGCAATAGTGGTATTACTCCAGTAGATACGAGTAATACAGCAGGAGATAACTTACC
>CANLMN010000202.1 GCA_947492105.1 uncultured Aquimarina sp.
GGTAAGTTATCTCCTGCTGTATTACTCGTATCTACTGGAGTAATACCACTATTGCTTGCGATATCTGTATCATAAGCATCATCAATACCATCGCCATCTGTATCATTACCAATTGGTGCGACATAATCCGCAGTGGTCTGACCCTCTACGTTGTCTGGAATACCATCATCATCACTATCGATATCCAAGAAGTTTGGACTACCCGTAGTATCTGTGTTCACAGGAGCATTGGT
>CANLMN010000203.1 GCA_947492105.1 uncultured Aquimarina sp.
CATTCGTTTAGTGCAATGTTGGTGTCGCTTAATAGCATTTTTGTGTCGATAAGTGGTTTTGTGAGCTCTCTAGAGCAATGCTTTGTGGATGGTGCTTCAAATTTCGGAATTTTATGTAGTGCTGATTCCTGTTATATTTTTTGTGTAAACGTCAAAAAACAACAAACCTCTTGATTTGCTGACAAGAGGTTTGTTTGGGGTCTAAAAACGAAATAAAACTATATCTAAAAAC
>CANLMN010000204.1 GCA_947492105.1 uncultured Aquimarina sp.
ATTTTTCATGTTTGTTATTTTTTAAAATGTTCTTTTTTATTTTTTATTTCTTGTGATTATGATACTGCAAAGATGGGACAGAATAGAAGGTGTTTTGCTACAAAAAAAGGACTATGAATTGTACTTTTTTTATTTGAAATTACAAGAGATTGGTTTTGAATACATTTAGTATTAAACCAATAAAACGATCTCTCTTAAACATGCTATAAAAAAAATAAGCTGCCCTAAAA
>CANLMN010000205.1 GCA_947492105.1 uncultured Aquimarina sp.
TATACCGTGCCAGATTCCTTGATTGATGGTATTGGTTTCTACAGGCCATTTATTGATCCAATTATCTCCATTTGTAGCGTTATAGAAGTCTACCAATGCTTGGTATTCTGCATCTGGTATTTTGGGTAAATCGATAATGATTGTCTCAAAGCGTATGGTGCTCGAAGAAGCGGCACCTCTTCGTTGTGATATATAAATGTCGTCCTCTTTTTTTAAAGAAGCAAGGTG
>CANLMN010000206.1 GCA_947492105.1 uncultured Aquimarina sp.
ACTACTAAATTACTTTTATGAACACCAGTACCAACTCCACCATTATATGCGGCGAAGTGAAGTGATGATGTTGCCCCAAAATTACCCCATCGATTTCCATAACCAATATTAGCATTTCCTCTCAATCTAATTTTATAGCCAACCAAGATCTGAAGTCCAAAAGTTATTCTAAATCCGTTTCCTGGAGGATCAATTCCAAATCTACTTCCACCAAAAGAGCTATGTTT
>CANLMN010000207.1 GCA_947492105.1 uncultured Aquimarina sp.
AACGGTATTCCTGATGCAGCCGAGGGAGGAACAGATGGAGGAGCGATTCCACCGGCACCTAATACAGATGGCATAGGCAACCCTAACTTTTTGGATCTTGATAGTGATGATGATGGTATCCCAGATAATGTAGAAGGACAACCTACTGTTGGATATATAGCGCCTCTAGTAGATGATTTAAGTACAACAATAAATGAGGCGGACACCGATGGTGATGGTATCAAT
>CANLMN010000208.1 GCA_947492105.1 uncultured Aquimarina sp.
GGCGAAGCCGACGCGAAGAGTGAGTGTAAGCCATGACCATAGATGTCCCGAAGGGCGTGGGCATGTGAGTAAAAAGGGTTTTTCTTATTTCTCAAATGAAAAATACAAACTCTTTTTTACGACTGTAACGATCAAGCGGCGTAGCCAATGTAGTAGCGGTTGTGCTTAATGATTATTCAGCTAAGCGTTCCTTTTGTTGTTAAGCACAAGAGTAGCTACGGGTG
>CANLMN010000209.1 GCA_947492105.1 uncultured Aquimarina sp.
AGATCATTATTGACATCAAAACCTACTGTGGTATCAAAACCATTGAGTAAACCATCATTGTCATCATCATCCGTAGGGTTTGCAACTGCTGGATCAATAGTAACTCCACTCTCATTGGTATCACTAACCCCATCATCATCACTATCCAAATCCAAGTAATCTGGTAAGTTATCTCCTGCTGCATTACTCGTATCTACTGGAGTAATACCACTATTGCTTGCGAT
>CANLMN010000210.1 GCA_947492105.1 uncultured Aquimarina sp.
CAATGACTTACCAAGAGCTACTTGTCGAGAATCGTGATCTCCATAAAATGGCGAAAGATTCTGCGACTAGAATAGCCTCTCTAGAACATCAGTTACAGCAACTCTATAAGCTCATTAATGGGTTCAAATCAGAGAATTTTGTCACTGAAGCTATCATAGATCAATTGTCCTTATTTGGAGAGGATACTGTAGAAGCTGTAGTAGAAACTCCGCAAGAAACCATC
>CANLMN010000211.1 GCA_947492105.1 uncultured Aquimarina sp.
GTCCAAACTTCTTGGATATTGATAGTGATGATGATGGTATCCCAGATAATGTAGAAGGTCAGACCACTGCAGATTATATAGCACCGATTGGTAATGATACGGATGGCGATGGTATTGATGATGCTTATGATACAGATATCGCAACTAATAGTGGTATTACTCCAGTTGATACGAGTAATGCAGCAGGAGATAACTTACCAGATTACTTGGATTTAGATAGTGA
>CANLMN010000212.1 GCA_947492105.1 uncultured Aquimarina sp.
CGAATTATAAATATAGATAAGTTGACTTATGCCGGTGATTTGGCTAATATTTCTGAGGTTGCAGGTCATTCGAATTACGAATTTGTACAGGGAGATATCTGTGATAGGGATCTTATAGTTTCAGTATTCAAGAAATATGATATTACAGGAGTTATTCATTTTGCTGCGGAGTCTCATGTAGATAATTCGATCACCCATCCAGATGCATTTATTCAGACCAATG
>CANLMN010000213.1 GCA_947492105.1 uncultured Aquimarina sp.
ACTCGCTACAGGATTTACCTATTTATATGCTATATTAACCTACAAGGTTTTCGATATGTTAAAATCATCTTAAATATCAAAAAACAGACTCCCTATCAAAGCCAACACAAATCCTAACTCCTTGTTATAAAGTAAATAAGAAATCATTATTAGATTTTTTAAACTTTTATGACTCCATAAGATTATAAGTCGTCTTGGTCTGGCAATGAGAGTTAGCCGAAT
>CANLMN010000214.1 GCA_947492105.1 uncultured Aquimarina sp.
AATCCCTAGCGGGCTGCAAATGTACAGACCTTATTTAACCTAACAATAACTTTTTTGCATTATTTTTAAACTTTTTTACAAATCATTCATAATCAGATAGCATAAAATAATAATCCTGTAACAACAGACAGTAACGCTCCCTTGTAAGGAAATAACAAAACCGCAAAATCGAGTATTTCCAATCTCTTGACAATACTATTATATAGGTAACCAGAAATGGT
>CANLMN010000215.1 GCA_947492105.1 uncultured Aquimarina sp.
TTGTCTTCTACAAAATAGCGGTAGTGTCAAATTTCTGGGAACAAAGAAGTTTGAGGATATCGTAGAGCGCATCATTCGGATAAAAACGCAAGGCTAGACCAGACTCAGATCATTATCAGACGATAGTTGTGTCTCTAGAATGCGGTGTATCACAGCGATCATTTTCTTGTCATTACTCACTTTCTTTTCTTGGACCTGTTCCTGCATATGTTCTCCCAA
>CANLMN010000216.1 GCA_947492105.1 uncultured Aquimarina sp.
GACAGTACAAAGATGGGTTATAAATCAGGGGTATAACATGTTGTTTTTTCCTTATGGCTTACATATTTTTCCCAAAAGGATAAAATGTTATGATAATGCCAATTAAAATGTAATTGGCATTACTAGACAGCGATCTACAATTAAAATATACCATGTGCACAAAAAAAGAAAGCCTTTGACACGGAGGGTGCAAAGGCTTTCAAAACAAATCAAATAATA
>CANLMN010000217.1 GCA_947492105.1 uncultured Aquimarina sp.
TTTTTTAGATATTGACCTGCGCCTTTTTCTTGTAATAAATGCCAATGAAAGGGGTATCTTCCAACGATGGCTTTTTGCCCCATTTGGTATAATTCAATATTCTCTACATGTGCTTTTCCTCCTGAGTGGATCATGATATGGCCACCAAATTGATTGTTTTTGGAGCTAGCATCTCCTTGTATTTTGATGCTTTTTGATAATAATCCTACTTCGGCACG
>CANLMN010000218.1 GCA_947492105.1 uncultured Aquimarina sp.
GTTTTACTAAGTTTCTCCCAGTTTTTGTCTGCTACACTTTTTAATTTATCGTGATTGTTTTCTGCCAACCATAATTGCTTAGCGTCTAACTCTACATTGTTCAAATACAAATAGTACTTCCCATCCTCTACAATGAATTTATTTGGATCTACTCTAAACTTTGCACCAGCATAAATTCCAAAGGCACAAAATCCACCAAACTCTGGCATATACTTAGC
>CANLMN010000219.1 GCA_947492105.1 uncultured Aquimarina sp.
TTGTAAAAAAGCAAAAAGGCAAAACAGACCGTTATGTGCCTTTGAGTGTCCATTTAATTAGAGGTCTAAAATCGTATTTAGAAACAGAACATCCGATACATTATTTGTTTAATAGTCAAGTGACCAAAGAGGGGATTCCACAACCCATTACGGTGCGTACCATACAATGGCTTATCAAAGAAAGTAGGTCCAAGGTAGCTACAAAAAAGAAGTTTAC
>CANLMN010000220.1 GCA_947492105.1 uncultured Aquimarina sp.
CACACCGTTTATCTCCCAAACAAAAGAGTCACCGTTGATTGGAGAATAGCTGCCGTATAAATAGGTGGTCTTAAAAACGTGTTGGTAGGTGACTATTGGCTTTACCCCCGATGCCGTTAAATACTTTCCCAAATGGTTCATCAATCCAAATCGAGCCTCGTCTTGGAAATATAGATTCACCTCTTCAAAGTTATCTTTATTTAGATTTAATCT
>CANLMN010000221.1 GCA_947492105.1 uncultured Aquimarina sp.
GATAGTGATGATGATGGTATCCCAGATAATGTAGAGGGTCAGACCACTGCGGATTATATAGCGCCAATTGGTAATGATACGGATGGTGATGGTATTGATGACGCTTATGATACAGATATCGCAACTAATAGTGGTGTTACTCCAGTAGATACGAGTAATACAGCAGGAGATAACTTACCAGATTACTTGGATCTAGATAGTGATGATGATGGG
>CANLMN010000222.1 GCA_947492105.1 uncultured Aquimarina sp.
TCTAGAGAGCTCACAAAACCACTTATCGACACAAAAATGCTATTAAGCGACACCAACATTGCACTAAACGAATGATTTACAAAGCCGCATCCTTTTGTACTAAATTTGAATAAGCAATAACAATATATACACCCCCGTGTAAGATCACCCTCCAATTAAACAAACAACACGTATTGTCTCATAAGGAAGAAGTTCGTGTTTTTAGATATAGT
>CANLMN010000223.1 GCA_947492105.1 uncultured Aquimarina sp.
AGGGCTAGTACTTCAAAAAAGAAAAGCAGCTCTACCGCATTTGCCAGTGCAACTACTTTACTTTTTGAAGTATTTTTCAGGATTGAGTAAACTGATTATTTTTGAAGCTAAAGCTGGTATTGGCAGTAGGATTGGGGCTTTATCTTCAAAAATGATCCTAGCCATCTGGCGACTGAAGATGCCCTCACGGCGAGTGCAAAATAGACAAGGC
>CANLMN010000224.1 GCA_947492105.1 uncultured Aquimarina sp.
GGTGGATTTTGTGCCTTTGGAATTTATGCCGGTGCAAAGTTTAGAGTAGATCCAAATAAATTTATTGTAGAGGATGGGAAGTACTATTTGTATTTGAACAATGTAGAGCTAGACGCCAAGCAATTATGGTTGGCAGAAAACAATCACGATAAATTAAAAAGCGTAGCAGACAAAAACTGGGAGAAACTTAGTAAAACACACAATTAATA
>CANLMN010000225.1 GCA_947492105.1 uncultured Aquimarina sp.
GTATTGTTACATAATACTTGTTATAGCCCCTGACCAAAGGGAAGAGCGGGTATCAACTCGTATTATGTACAATAGCGAGGGAAAGCAAGCAGCAACAACACAGAGAATGATTGCTTTTTCTGCAAGCAGCTGGGTTGTTGTTGCGACGGATTTATACAGACTATTTTTTTCAATTGAATAAAGAAAAAGCTACTTTTGAATAAATA
>CANLMN010000226.1 GCA_947492105.1 uncultured Aquimarina sp.
TTACCAGATTACTTGGATCTAGATAGTGATGATGATGGGGTTAGTGATACCAATGAGAGTGGTGTTACCATTGATCCTGCAGTTGCAAATCCTACAGATGATGATGATAATGATGGTTTACTTAATGGTTTTGATACCACAGTAGGCTTTGATGTCAATAATGATCTAGACAATGGTGCAGCAGACACGGATAATGATGATACTCC
>CANLMN010000227.1 GCA_947492105.1 uncultured Aquimarina sp.
TTAGTTATTATTTGATTTGTTTTGAAAGCCTTTGCACCCTCCGTGTCAAAGGCTTTCTTTTTTTTGTGCACATGGTATATTTTTAATTGTAGATCGTTGTCTAGTAATACCAATTACATTTTAATTGGCATTATCATAACATTTTATCCTTTTTGGGAAAAATATGTAAGCCATAAGGAAAAAACAACATGTTATACCCCTGATTT
>CANLMN010000228.1 GCA_947492105.1 uncultured Aquimarina sp.
GCTTCATTCCAGTTGGTTCTTGATGATACGATGAGTATTTCATCTCCAACTTCCCATCCATTGGTATTTTCTTCAACGGTAATTTTGTTTTGATTTGCTGCTGCATTTTTATTTAATCGTGTCCATGATTTTTTCTTGCTTCCATGTAATTCTAGTGTAGAGTTATTAGCAACAACGATTGCTTTGGAATTGATACTGGTGCCCGG
>CANLMN010000229.1 GCA_947492105.1 uncultured Aquimarina sp.
TTGTCTAACTCATCATTTACGTCATATCCATCAACATTATCAGCTCCTTCAAAAGTATCTAATAGACCATCATTATCACTATCGGTGATAGTACCGTCATTAGTGAAGCCTGCTTCTAGACTATCCAAAACCCCATCATCATCACTATCTAGATCCAAGTAATCTGGTAAGTTATCTCCTGCTGTATTACTCGTATCAACTGGAG
>CANLMN010000230.1 GCA_947492105.1 uncultured Aquimarina sp.
TAGAAGCTTATTTATTTTACGAAAAACAACAAGAAGGTTTAGGTGAACGATTTTTAAAGAGTGTAGAAATATATATTGACAGGGTACTCAATTACCCAGAACATTACGCTATGAAACGCCCTCCTTACCGAGAAGCTTTTATAAAAAAATTCCCTTTTTTAATCATTTATGAATTTACAGAAGAAAAAGTAATTATTTATTCCGT
>CANLMN010000231.1 GCA_947492105.1 uncultured Aquimarina sp.
TCCTGAATTTTGGCAGTAGTATCTACATCCGTTGCAACAAGAGCATCTATAGCCGTATTGATCTCAGCAAGATTAGCTGCATCTACACCAGTTACTCCAGCATTTGCGTAGTCTGTTATTGCTGGTGCCGTGTTGGTGTTATCCTCGGCATATTGTTCGATGATGTTTCCAGCATTTATGGTATCTACAATTTCCTGAATTTTG
>CANLMN010000232.1 GCA_947492105.1 uncultured Aquimarina sp.
GCTGATAAAGAACAAGACAGCAATGACTCATCAGATGACCAAAGTGGTTCTACCCACAAGGGTTCACTTCTTGTAGATGCTACAGCCTGCCCACAAGACATAGCCTATCCTACAGATTTGAATTTACTCAATGATGCTCGAGAAAAATCAGAAGAACTTCTGGATATTGTCTACGCGTTTTCTACTTTAGAAATCAAACCGAG
>CANLMN010000233.1 GCA_947492105.1 uncultured Aquimarina sp.
GCTGATAAAGAACAAGACAGCAATGACTCATCAGATGACCAAAGTGGTTCTACCCACAAGGGTTCACTTCTTGTAGACGCTACAGCCTGCCCACAAGACATAGCCTATCCTACAGATTTGAATTTGCTCAATGATGCTCGAGAAAAATCAGAAGAACTTCTGGATATTGTCTACGCGTTTTCTACTTTAGAAATCAAACCGAG
>CANLMN010000234.1 GCA_947492105.1 uncultured Aquimarina sp.
GTGTTATCCTCGGCATATTGTTCGATGATGTTTCCAGCATTTATGGTATCTACAATTTCCTGAATTTTGGCAGTAGTGTCTACATCCGTTGCCATAAGAGCATCTATAGCCGCATTGACCTCAGCAAGATTAGCTGCATCTACACCAGTTACTCCAGCATTTGCGTAGTCTGTTATTGCAGGTACTGTGTTGGTGTTATCCTC
>CANLMN010000235.1 GCA_947492105.1 uncultured Aquimarina sp.
GCTGACCTACCTTTGTTTCAAACAATATAGTGTTATGACAAAAAAGAACAATGCATCCCATATGCGTAAATTGGTAAAGTTGTATCAGGAATCTGGTCAGAGTCAAAAGGAATTTGCTGCAGCGCATGGATTGAAAGAAGGTAAATTGTATTACTGGATTTCCAAATTATCCAAACCACAACAATCGGTTGCTCCTTTGT
>CANLMN010000236.1 GCA_947492105.1 uncultured Aquimarina sp.
TGTATTTCTGCCACTAGATGAGGAACCTTTGGCAACATCACATGTATAAAGGGTACAATACATGCTAGTAATGCACCTAACATAATTCCTATTCCTTTTAGTTTACCTGCCCATGTCATCGGGTTGAACATCCTCTTTATCAATTAAAAATTGATCAGAATCTTGGAGAATTACCTCCTTGGATTCGTCATTGTTTATTT